>NZ_CP013022.1:0-1200000 GCF_001653955.1 Francisella persica ATCC VR-331 | reverse complement strand
TATCTTTATGTGCTAGTCCATTACCACCATTAAAATAAGGATCAGAACCAGCAGATATATTAGGTGCGGCAAAAACCGCACTTGCTGTTAAGCTAGCTGTCAATAAAGCTATTTTTGTTAACTTCATACTTTCCCTCTTTATCAATTATATCAAAGTATATAAGATTTTATACTCACAACTTTAGGTATTTTAATATTTATGTGTTATAAATACAAAGGTTTTTGTGATAGACTCTTTGTTAAAATATTAGATGTTATATACTTAGTAAAGATATAGGAGAAATTACGATGCTAAAAAATATACCTTGTGGAAAAGATATTCCTAATGATTTTAATGTTGTAATAGAGATACCTCAAGATAGTGACCCTATAAAATATGAGTTTGATAAAGATAGCAACATGATTGTTGTTGATAGATTTATGTCATCTACTATGAGATATCCTTGTAATTATGGTTTTGTACCAAATACTCTTTATGATGATGGAGATCCTATTGATGTGTTGGTTTTAGCACCATATCCTTTAGCAGCTGGTTGTGTAATAAACTGTAGAGCGGTTGGTGTGTTTAAAATGGAAGATGATGGTGGTGTTGATGCTAAAGTTATCGCTGTACCAAGCTCTAAGTTAACTAAAGAATATGATCACATTAACGATGTTGATGATTTACCGATATCTTTAAAGCAAAAAATTGAACATTTCTTTACACATTACAAAGACTTAGATTCAGATAAATGGGTTAAAGTAGAAGGCTGGGATAATGCAGTCTTTGCAAGAAAAGAAATAGAAAAGTCTGTAAAAAACTATAAATAGTTTGTCTTTTTGTTTTTAATATAAATTTTAGTCTTTTTATCATTTGTGATAAAATTTTTTATTGAAGTTAATAATTCTTTTTAAACTTAGTAATGAAAATAAATCATTCAAGAAATATTAAATTGTTGATACTCGATGTAGATGGCGTATTAACAGATGGCAAAATAATAATAACTAATAATAATGATGAGCTTAAGAATTTTGATGTTAAAGATGGTTTAGGAATTGTCCTTGTGCAGAAGCTAGGAATTAAGGTTGCTATTATCACAGGTAAAGAATCAAAAATAGTCGCTGATAGGTTTAAAAGCTTAGGATTAGATCCTGAAGATATTTTGCAAGGACAAAAAAATAAATTAAAAGCTTATGAATTCCTCAAGTCAAAATATAATCTAAATGATGATAATATAGCATATATGGGTGATGATCTACCAGATTTGGTTTTGATTAATAAAGTAGCTATTTCAGCAACCCCAGCAGATGCTATAACTGTTGTCAAAGACTATGCAGATTATATTTGCCAAGCTAATGGTGGCGCTGGAGCAGTAAGAGAGTTTTGTGAATATATTATGAAACAGCTACATCTGTATGACAAGGTTGTTAGCGATTATATCCAAAGTGGTGGAGTGAAATAAATAAACAATGAAGTTTTTTACAAAATATTCCTTGTCTGCTAATGTAATCTCTATAATAGTAATTATCCTATCAATGTTGTATATAAGCTATAATGCTCTTGATGGTGGTAAGCCACTCAAAAATCTACCGCAAAAAAATCGTATTGAATTAAGAGCGTTTGATTTTAATTACAACAAGTATGATGAAAATGGCAACCTTGCAATGAGCTTTTTTGCAAAAGAATTACAACGCTATCTTAATCAAGATTTGTACATGACAGATATTACTGAAAAGAGCTACGATAAAATCTCTGGAGAGCTTGAGTGGCAAGTTCAATCAAAACATGGTTACATACGGCGGTTTACAGGTCAAAGCTTAACTCATTTATATAATGGTGTAAATGCTATTATGTTTACGAAAAAATCTTCTGGCAAGAATAAAAGAACTTCGCAAAGTGGTTCATCTACAGATAAAATTTACATAAAAACTTCAGAAATGTATTATAACTCTGGCTCTAAAGATTTTTATAGCAGTAGATTTACTAAAATATATGATCCTAAAACTAGCAATAACACTACGGGAACAGGTGTATTGGGCAACTCTGAAACTAAAATTATAAGATTGAATCAAAATGTGAGAAGTTATTATGCAACGAGCTAGATTATTGATTGTAATTTCACTTTTATTTGTTTCAAATGCTTTTTCAAATGTTGAAGGAAATAAAGTTGACTATAGCTCTCCTATATATAATTCTTCATTACAGGATGATAATGTAACTGATGAAGAAAAAGAGAATAACTCTGATGATAATAATTTGAAAGAGTATGGTCCAGTAACTATTTGTGCAGATAATGCTGTTTATGATGATAACCAAGGCATACTAACTTATTTAGGTAATGTTTTCGTAATGCAAATTCATAATAAGCATATTTTGTGCCATCAGCCTAGTAGCTTTAAAAAAAGCATAAATTATTTTATAAGAGATAATAGTTTGCCATTTAAACAATTACAACAAAAGTGGTTAGAGCAAGCAAAGTTATTATGTTCTCAGGAAAGAGAATGTAATTTTATATCCGGACAAAA
This sequence comes from Francisella persica ATCC VR-331, assembly GCF_001653955.1. Lineage (NCBI taxonomy): Bacteria > Pseudomonadati > Pseudomonadota > Gammaproteobacteria > Thiotrichales > Francisellaceae > Francisella > Francisella persica. The sequence continues at coordinate 1,197,495 of NZ_CP013022.1, read as the reverse complement.
GCTGATTATAAAGTTAGACAAAGATAGAAAGGTCAAGACTTTTATAATGCTTTCAGAAGGTGATGAGAAATCACAATTTTATACATTTCCGACCAATTCGAACCCTAATTATACTAACCTGAAAACAGTAACTAGAGGGCCCATTCAAGGAAGTTCTATAAAAATTGTTTATGATGTTTATGATAAGCATTTAGAGCTTTATAAAAAAGCTATAGCTTTTCAAAATGATAATGTATATAAAGGCGAGAAAGTTATTTTTGATATCGCTCATGATTTAATATCAATCCCAGGGAGTGAAAATAGAAGATCAACGATAATCTTAGATGGAGTTCAGAATCAAACTAGAGTTAATACAGGTCTTACACCTATTAGTGATTATCAAAAAGATTCTCAAAGAGGAAGTGTTATAGGTTTAAATACTTATAACTCTAATATTTAAATGATAAAAATGTAGGTAAAATGGAAAAATATACATTAGAAGCTAAGAGGTTAGGCAAAAAATACGGTTCACGCTGGGTTGTAAATAATGTCTCTATGAAAGTTTCAACTGGTGAAATAGTTGGTCTTTTGGGTCCAAATGGAGCTGGAAAGACAACATCATTCTATATGATTGTAGGCTTAATTGCAGCTACACGTGGTAAAGTTCGGATGGGTCAAGAAGATGTAACAAAAATGCCGATTCACCTAAGAGCTAGAAGAGGCTTGGGCTATTTACCTCAGGAAGCTTCTGTTTTTAGAAAGTTAAGTGTCGAAGACAATATTATTGCAATTTTGGAAACTCGTAAAGACCTAAATAAGGTCCAAATTGAAGAAAAACTTAATGAGCTTTTAGATGAGTTTAGTATTCAAAATATCCGTAAAAGTTTAGGTATGAACTTATCAGGTGGTGAACGTAGAAGAGTGGAGATTGCTAGAGCATTGGCAATGGATCCTAAGTTTATCTTACTTGATGAGCCATTTGCAGGGGTTGACCCTGTGTCAGTAATAGAGATTAAAGAGGTTGTACACCATCTTAAAGATAGAGGTATTGGGGTTTTAATTACAGATCATAATGTACGTGAAACTCTAGATATCTGTGAAAGAGCTTATATTGTAAATGCTGGTAATATGCTCGCAGCAGGTACTCCAGAAGAAGTTCTAGCTGATAAAACGGTTAGAAAAGTGTACCTAGGTGAAGATTTTAAATTATAGAAAATTTAATTATAAATTTTAGTATATATTCGTCAAGGAAAGCAAAAAATGCAAATTGATTTAACAAAGTCAAAAGTAGTTTGTGGTGGTAGAAATTACGTTAAGCATATTCATGAGCTTAATAATGAAGTTCCTGATAATTCTGTTATTTTAATAAAACCTAATTCAAGTATAACTAAAACTATAAAATTATCATCAACAATAGAAGCTCACTATGAGTGTGAAATAGTTTTTGCTTTTGATAATAATTCAAATATAAAAGCTGTAGGTTTGGGTTTAGATCTGACTGATAGAAATTTACAGTTAACACTCAAAGCAAAATGGCTACCACGGGAATTAGCAAAAGCTTTTGATAGTAGTACTGTGATAAGTAAGTTCATTGCAATAAATAGTGAAGATATTGCGTTTTTGAACTTCAAAACACATAGTAATACCTTAATTCCTATGATTTAATGATTAATAAGCCACAATAAATTATAGATTTTTTTGCAACAAAGTGAAATCTCAATCTGTGAAAATGACTTACTAATGACTGGAACTCCTAATGGTGTTAGTGTAGTAAATATTGGTGATTTTTGTAAAGACAAGAAAATTTTAGCAACAACTTTTTAGGTATATAAAAATATGTGGGCAATAGTAGGTAGTATTGGTTTTGAATCTTTTGATGACTTTGAGATTATAGAAGAATTATCACGAGAAACACCCTTTGGTTTATGTTCTAATGGTTTATTTAAAATAAAAGTTGAAGACAAAGAAGCATTATTTCTAAATAGAACTAGTTTAGGTCAGAATATATTACCACATCAAATAAACTACAAAGCAAACATATATGCTCTGAAGAAATATGGTACTACCTCTATCATAGCTTTATCTTCAGTTAGAAGCTTAAGAGAAGAGTTAAAACCTGGCGATATGGTTATTCCATATCAATTTATAGATAGAACTAAGTCTCTAAGAGAGTTTACATTTTGTGAGCAAGGACTGCTAAATTATGTTTCGCTTTCAAGACCTATAACAGAAAGTATTGCCGAAGAGATTAGAACAAAGAAGCAAGAATTTGATTTTGATATTCATTTTAAACAAAGTTATGTCTGTATCGAAGGTCCACAGTTTCCTACTATAATTGATGCTAAATGCTTTCAGAGTATGGGTGGTGGAGTTATAGGTATGACAGCATTTCCAGAATTCGCTTTAGCAAGAGAAGCAGGGTTGAATTATATTAGCTGTAATTTTATAGTTGATTATGTGCCTTGGTCACATGATGTTAGGAATTTATACAATGTCTTGGAAATTAGAGAAACAAATAATCTAAAAGCAGAGAAATTAGTTAAATGGCTAGTAAATAACTTACCATTTTACGCTGAAAATGATTGTCATGAGCTTGGTATTGCTAGATATCTATCAATGCCAGTAGGAATCATTATCCCCCAACAAAAAAGCATGGCTAAAAGTTATTGCTAGAGATAATTCTAAACATGAAAAAGCGCTTGAAGCAGAAGTTCTAAAGAAAGTACCAGACTTATATGGCGGTATCAAAGCTATACCAGCAAAATTGCAAGATTTATTGACCTTTATTGGTAAATTTGATCGTGAAGGAAATAGAAAAGATTTAGATGCAACACGAAAAGCTGCAGCATCACTTGATATATATAGTTATCCTAAAGTTGATATGCAATTAGTGAAGGATATAGAAATACTTCATTATGATGGTCATAATATCCCAGTTAGAGTATATAACCCTAAAGTTAATGAGAAATTAAAAGTAATAATATTCTCTCATGGTGGAGGTTTTGTTTCTGGAACTTTAGACTCATTTGATGCTTTTTGTCGCAAACTTGCGCTAACTACGAATAGGGTTGTTTTCTCTGTTGATTATCGCCTAGCTACTGAGCATAAGTTTCCAGCAGGTCTAAATGATGTCGAGTATGTTACTGAGCATATTTTCCAACATTCAAAGAAATTTGGAGTTTCTAAAAATAAATTTACGATGATGGGTGATAGTGCAGGAGCTAATCTGACAGTCTTAGCAACATATAATTTACTGAAAAAAAGTAGTGTAAAAATCGCTAATAATATTATCCTATATCCATCAGTAGATCTATCTCATATGCCTACAAAATCACTAGAAGATTTTGCTAGTGGTTATATATTAACTAAAGCAAAAACTATGTGGTACTCTGAGCTATATGTTCCTGAAAATATTTATAAATGCTCTCCTGAGGTTTCTCCTTTTTACATCAAAGAATTAGATAATATGCCACGAACTTTAGTTATGACAGCTGGTTATGATCCTTTGAGAGATGAAGGATTACTATTTACTGAAAGACTTATTAGGCATGATGTTGAGATACAGCACTATCATTTTGATAGCTCTTGATACATGGCTTTATCAATTTCTCAAAACTTATTTCAAAAGAGATGAAGATTCTGCATTCTAGAGTCGTGAAGTTTCTTAGTTAATAAATACTGAAAATAGAGTCTTATAATAAAATTGAAAAAATAAATAATTCTCTTGTTAGTTATATTATCTAGATGTAGAAAGGCTACTTTTTTGTTGATGTAGTTAAAACACACCAGAAAAGCAATCAGGCAGAAACTCTAGCAATTTAATATATAAATGAAAAATATGGAGATATGTTTAAACCTGGCGGTACTTACTATAAAGGTAATGGTAATTGGAGAAAGCTTACTTTCAAATAAGAAATTTGAAATTATAAAATCTGATGATTGTGGATAATGATACTACGTACTTAAAATAACTGAATTATATTCAAAATAACACTCTTAATAAATTTTATGATAAAAATAATGTTTCAATGGGAGGATCTTTGAGATGTACAGATAAAGAGAAGAACTTGTATTTTATCTAAATGTGAAGGTATTTATTAATTCTAATGTGTATTGGAAACTAAGTGCCAAAGAATGGTTAGTAAAGTAAATAGTATAAGGGGTAAGTATTTTAATGTACCTAAATCAGCTAAAAATATAGCTAAAACTTATATAAATAATTATTTATATAATTTAATAGAAACACATGAAATTCAAAGTTATAAGTTTATATACATATGGAAAAGTTAATAATTTTAATGAACTAATAGAAAACATGGAAGAGTTAACACTTCTGTTACATTATTCCGTGGTAGTAATACAAAAGTATTACAATAATGATATTATGTTTACTAACTTTAGTATATTAATAACTACACCTCTATAACAAACTCAAAAATAAATATCATAATTCCGATAAAAAACAGAATATTATCAACCAGTAAAAAACATTATCATAAAATAAATAAAGGGGAGATATTATGAGTAAATTAACAACTAAAGATGCAGCAATATAAGTGAGTTAGATTATATAGAAAAGTTTTATGATATATATATCAAGTTGAGGTAAATCATTATCTTAAATATTCTTTAATGGAGATAAACTAAATATAGAGATTATTATAGAGTTTAATTCTAATGGAAATGTCAACCAACTACATGAAGCTTTAGGTTAATAATAGAGAATATTATTAGTCTACATTATCAAAATATAAATTAGTACGACGCATACAATAGTTGGTAAAAATGGTCAACAAATAAAATATGAATATTTAGGTCAAGATGGTTATTCTAATCTTATTGTAACAGAAGTTAATAATAGGTTTAAGTACAACATTTGTAACTAGAGGAACAGGATCTATAGTTGATGGCATACAAGATGTAGAAAAGTCTTTGGGTGGCATAGTTTATAAATATATGCAACTTTCTTATAAGTTTATAAGGATGTTATTAATGATAAAATAATCCAAATATAGAGAAATCTGTTATTTTATCTGAAAAAGCTAAGCTTTAATAATAAAATGACTTAATACAGATTATCATTACACGAGATTATCAAAAAATAGCTATAGAAGGTTGGCGAACGATAAAGAGTAAATATCACTATCAGCAGGTAATAGTTCAATATCTGAAAATGATAAAAGCCAATCAAATTAACAAAGTTAGATATGTAATGCCAGATCAAACTAAAACTCAAATAGTTTTAAAAGCTATTGAATTTATAAAGTCAGTTACTATTTCAACTAATGGACAAAAGAGACAATTCAATCTAACAGATGATGTTTAGCCAATGGTTTGAGTTTGTATCTATATAAACATTGATATAGTATTGAAAATATAATCCTAGATTTTGAAGCTTTAAGTAATGAATAAAGAGAAAGATTTAGTAATATACCAGCTTGAAAATGGTGCTTTAGAATTAAAAGCTGACTTTAATAGTGAAACTATTTGGGCTAGTCAAAAAGATATTGTTTCTTTATATGGCAAAGATCAGTCTGTGATCTCTAGGCATATTAGGAATATATTTAAGGAAGGTGAAGTTGATGAAAAAAGCAATATGCAAAAAATGCATATTGCAAATTCTAATAAGCCAGTAGTTTTTTATTCTTTAGATGTAATATTAGCTATTGGCTATAAGACCAACTCAGTAAAGGCAATAAAGTTTAGAAAGTGGGCAACACAAATCTTAAAACAGCATATAACACAATGCTATACAATTAATCAGTTAAGAATTGAAAATGATCCAAATCTTTTGGTTGATATTATATCTAAACTACAAGCTTCGGCACAAAAACAGATTAATAATGATGATATATTAGAATTAATAAAAACATTTTCATACACTTGGTTTTCTTTACAAAGTTATGATGAGCAGAAGTTTCCAAAAACTAATACATCTACTGATATAGAAATATCAGTACAACAACTTTATAAAGATATACAAAAACTAAAAGAAAATCTTATGAACAAAAATGAGGCAACAACTCTTTTTGCTCAAGAAAAGTCAAAGGGTAGCTTAGAAAGTATTATAAAAAATGTGTTCCAGAATGTGTTTGGACAAGAGCTTTATCAAAGTATTGAAGAAAAAGCAGCACATTTATTATATTTCACTGTTAAAAACCATCTATTTAATGATGGTAATAAACGCACAGGTGCTTTTACTTTTATTTGGTTATTAAAGAAATTTAACTACAGTCATAGAATAACCCCAGAAGCATTAGCTACTTTAACAATTTTAATAGCAGAATCTCAACCAGCAGATAAAGATAAAATGATAGGTATGATTTTGCTGTTACTAGCAGGAAAAACTATTTAGTCAGCTAAACTTCAAAGAGTAAAAACATCTTACAGTAATTTATCATTTTTACTATCAACACTTTACAATAACCTTCCAAAAGCTATCCATATATATCAATCACTAGAAATAGTCACTTTCATACTCTAACAAACCACAAAATATATCTAGCCTAGCACTAGCATAGCTACTGCTAAAATCAGTATTTCTAACTTCTAAAAACATCTTGGTTTGCATCTATAAATACCAAGATAATTACTTTATTACTTTAGCTAATGTAATGACTAAAATAAGATCTCCATTTGTATTTTTTGACTAACACCTTTTGTTAAGTAATACACCAAAACAGTTTGCCAATACCATAGAAAATCAATGTTTTGCCTGGTAAGTTCCACCAAGATTTTCTATGTTTTGTAATTGGCTGTCCTTCAAGTTGTTAGTAATAGTGAATACAAAAAAAATGACAACAAACTACAAATCTCAAATTCATATCGCATATATAGCCAGCTATAACAATAGTATCTTATACGGTAAATGGATAGTTCAAAACTTCAAGAGATTTAAAAATATTATCAAGAATGTGCCGAAGCTGGAGCAAATGAGCACCAGATAGAAGAAAGTAAGAAAGCTATGACAAACATGAGTGTCATACTTTGTAATATTGCGATTGCTAAAGATTTTTCGAGTATTATGAGCGTAGAGTTTCAGGGGGCAACTCTAAAAAGCAAAGCGATGTTTGTCTCTAATAGTAGATAGATAGCTTATACCTTATTCAAAGAAATCATAGCCTTATGATCAGAGTGTAATATCAAAAAAGCTTGTGAAGATACCACCGAGCTTATAGACAAAGAAAAGAAATAGATATATGACTAGTAATCAAGATGATAAAAAAGGGTTATATGATTTACTTGGCTTAAAAGAGTACAAAAATCTAGATACGCTAGTTTAAAAATGAAAAACCTAATTTCAAAATAGCTATAGTAGTTGATATGTGGCTTACAGATTTTGATGTACCTCTCTCAGATACCATCTTATATTGATAAGCCAATCCAACAGCATAACTTATCTAAACTATTTCTCGAGTAAATAAAAAATATATAGGTAAAAATAAATAGCTTATAGTTAACTATATCGGTATGAAAACAGCAATGAAAAAAGCTATTAAATAGTTTTTCTAGTGTTGATAGCCAAAACTTTGAGGATATGTAGGTATCCTATAGTTATTGTTAAAGATCAGCTAGATTTATTAGCTAAGTTGTTTCATAAGTTTGATAATAGTAGATACTTTGCTAGTTCACCAATTGAACAATTAAATTGCTTAAATTTTGCTAGTGAATATATCCACAAAAAATTAGAAATTAGATTTATGTATATCGTTAAGAAGTTAAAAGCAGATTATGATATTTGTTGTTGCAGATGCTTTTAATGATCATGAGAAAGATCTTATCCATTTCTATTTAGTTATCCGCTCTATTGTCGTTAAGCCAACTAAAGGAAAGGCTCAAGATACCGCTCAGATGAATAGAAGGGTAGCCAATATGATAGAAAATGCAATCAAAAATGAAAAAGTTGAAGAAATATTTAAACTTGATAGTAATGATGAATCAAAGATTCATATTTTTGATAAAAATTATCTAATAAGATTGATAAAGTAAAATTTCCAAATACTAACAATTAAGCTTCTACAACAGTTACTAGCAAAGGCTTTAGAAGACTTTAAGAATAAGAAAGTAAATAAAGTCAAAGCTTTAGATTTTTCTAAAAATTAATTATCTTGTGGAAAAATACAATGAGAGAAAAGAGCAAAATGTATTGGTTAGTGATGTTTTAAACGACTTCACAGATGAGATTGTTGATTTATATCATGCTTTAAATAAAGAAAATGGTAGGTATCAACTTTGAAGAGAAAGCTTTTATGATATTTTTAAAGTATATAGCAATTAGATATGAGTTTGATTATCCACAAGATAATCTTATAGCCTTAGCTAAAGACGTTTTAAAAGTGGTTGATGATAAATCAAAATACACTGATTATGTAATATTAGAGAAGATATCAAGGTAGAACTTAAGGTTGTCCTGATAATGCTTTTAGCAAAGCATAATTATCCACCAATTACAAAAGATTAGGTTTTCAAATATATATTTGAGCAAGCGGAGAATTTTAAGAGAAATAGATAATCAAAAAAAATATTTCTGTAGTATCTCAGAAAATATTAGGTTTTAAAAATATAAAAAAAACCATCGGACACAAAAAAACCTTTATTTCTAAGGGCTTTCAAGATGGCGGAGAAAGAGGGATTCGAACCCCCGGACCTATTACAGTCAACGGTTTTCAAGACCGCCGCTTTCGACCACTCAGCCATTTCTCCAAGCTGACGAAGTACATTATACAAATATTTATAAGCTTTGCAAAGTAAATTTTGTTAAAAAATCAAAGATATTTAAAGATTTTTTAGTATCTTTGATCAAGGATAGTATACCTACAATATGAAGGTATCTTAGGGATGATATATGATGATAGATTATTTTGCAAGAAATCAAAATTGGGTAAAAATAGCACCATGGCCAGGGGTAGTATTTTCAATATTTATTATTTACGAATTTTTCTGTGTGTGATCCACATTTTTGGAGATTGATTAATATTCCTTTGTATTTATTCCATCAGCCAGAGGAGTACTATGTTTAGTGGTTTAAAAAAATTATGAATCGTGTAGTTATGCACTACCAGAAGGACAGGAAAAATTAACTGATTTTAAAATCTTTTGGATAAATATACTTATGGTGTGGCTAACATTTGCGATTTTTGATGCCTTGAGTTTTATTGATTTAGGTTTTGGTTTGTTGATTATAATTTTAGTATTATTAATTATATGAAACATATAGCTGATGGCTTTAAGCGTAAAAGTTGTAATCATGACTTAGTAACGGCTAGTTTATAATATCTATATTTGTAGCATATTATGTTACAGCTCATGGTTTAGATAATCATATAGTATGGTGGTTAGGTGCTATCATATTCTTAATAGTTGCTCATATCCTAATATTTAACTTAGTAATGTCTAGAGATTAAGATTAGTTATATATTTACTATTACCAATAGACTTTAGTTACTCTAAGCATTATCATCTTATTAAAAATTAATCGATAACTTGATACGAGGTTGAAAATGTCAGATAACAGATATCAAATTACCAAAAAAGTTACTCTTATTGGCATGTTAATCAATGCTTTGCTAACTATATCTAAAACTTTAATAGGTGTAATAGGACGTTCACCAGCTTTATTTGCCGATGGTATACATTCATTTTCTGATCTTTTAAGTGATTTCATGGTTTTATTTGCGGCTAAGTATGCAAATAAAGGCAAAGATCATAATCATCCATATGGGCATGAGCGCCTAGAAACTTTAGCAACACTAGTATTATCAGGTCTGCTGATAACTATTGGTTTTATGATCATTTATCATTCTCTAGGAAGCTTACTTAACGGTGAGTATGTTATACCAGATAAATTTACTGTTTATGCGGCTATTTTCTCGATTTTGGGTAATGAATTTATATACCAATATACAATGAGAGCTGCAAATAAGATTGACTCTGATATGTTAAGAGCTAATGCTTGGCATAGTCGCTCTGATATGTGGTCTTCGGTAGTTGTATTAGTCGGTTTAGTTGGAGCTTTTTTAGGTTTTGCTTGGATGGATACTATAGCAGCGTTTATTGTGTGCTGTATGATTGTCAAAATGGGGATAAAATGGGGATACTCTGCTGTTGCCGAACTTATAGATGAAGGGGTTGATGACCAAACACGTCAAGATATCAAAGTAATAATAACAAAAACTCAAGGTGTTGAAGACTTTCATTATCTTCGTACTAGAAAAATGGCAGGAAAAATTGTACTAGATGTACATATTTTAGTAGATAAGTTCAGTACGGCCTCTGAGGGACATTATATCGCAGAGGTAGTTAAAAGTAATATTTACCATAATATTGATAACATAAAAGACATAACGGTACATGTCGATGTTACAAACCATGAAAGTGGAGTTATTAAGCAAGAGAATTTTGAGCCATCTCATATTGAAATATTAACTAAAATAAAAGAGTTTTTTGTTGAAAATAATATCGATGAAAATGTTATTTTAGATAAAAAAATGTCGGTATATTATTTTGATGATGAGATTTTGGTAGATCTATATGTAAAAAGATCTAATGATTTAAAAAGGCTTTCAGAAGCATTGAGTAAACTTTCATACAACGGTTATAATATTTGTGTCTCACTATACTGTAATCTAGCTAATAGCTAATCTAAAAGGAGCTAAAATGAAAATAAGAAAAGCAATTTTTCCTGTAGCTGGATGGGGAACTAGGTTCTTGCCAGCGACCAAATCATGTCCTAAAGAAATGCTAACAGTAGTTGATAAACCTCTAATCCAATATGCTGTTGAAGAGGCTATAGAAGCAGGTTGTAAAGAGATAATATTTGTTACTAGCTCAAATAAAAAGTCCCTAGAAGATCATTTTGATAGAAACTTTGAGTTAGAATATTCTTTGGAAAAAAAGCAAAAGTATGAATTATTAGACTTAGTGAAAAATATAATTCCCAAAGATGTAAGTTTTTTCTTTGTGCGTCAGCCAGAAGCTTTAGGGTTAGGCCATGCAGTTTTATGTGCAAAACCGCTAGTTGGAATTGAAGATTTTGCCGTTATACTGCCTGATGATTTAATTTATAATTATGAATGTAGTACTGGTACGTTAAGTCAAATGATTAAAGCTGTTGAGGGCACTGACATTAGAGGCTGTGTTGCAACCCAACAAGTCAAGAAGGAAGAAACAAATTCGTATGGTATAGTTGCAAAAGATAATAATAACCTTATAAAAGCAATTGTTGAGAAGCCAGTTCCAAAAAAAGCACCATCAACAAATGCGGTTGTAGGCAGATATTTATTACCAAATAAGATTTTTAGGTGTTTAGAATCAACCTCAGAGGGTGCAGGTGGTGAAATTCAACTAACTGATGCAATCGCTAAATTATTAGATCAGGATGAGAAAATTTTATCTTATGAATTTAAAGGCACACGTTATGATTGTGGTAGTAAATTAGGTTTTCTAATTGCTAATTATGAGATAGCCTTACAGCATAAAGAATTAGGTCATAAATTCAAAGAATATCTACAAAATAGATAGTACTTATTAAATATTAATAATTGTTGTTAAATATTAACAATCTATTATTTAAAACAATTTGAGCTAAATACTCTATATATCAGATTTAGTATAAAATTTAAAGACAAAGCGTATGTCGTACTCAAAGTTTCAAGTACCTCAGGTTTTATTAATCAAGCACATATTAATTTCAAGCTATATGCAAAACTCTATAAATAATCTCTAGAAAACCTAGAGCAGTTCTGGAGGGGCTCAACAAGCGAACAGTCTACATATACATTGGCATAAACCTTTTACTAAAGCCTATAATAGTTTTACTCTGGTTGATATCAAGCGGTTTGAAGATGAGAATTATGCTATAACTGTGTTGACAGGCACTTACCAGATAAAGCAAACCAAGTAGCTTTTATATTATGGCAAGCTGACAATCCGAAAAAATCTAAGAAAATAACCTACCGAGAGTCTTATATCATCGTGTTTGTTAAATGACTAACATACTTAAGGCTAATGGAGTCAAAAAAGGTGATGTTGTATCTATATGCCTCTAGTGCTAGAGTCATATATATGCTAGCATGTGCATGTATTGTGTAATTCATTTTGTAGTTTTGGTGGATTTTCATCAGAGTCGCTAAAACAACATATTATCAATGCTAAGAGTGATTTTGTTATAACAAGTTGGTTATGCTATCAAATCAAGCAAAATAATATCTATATGACAGCAGCTATTGATAAAGTTGTTGATGAATTAATTTTATTAGAAAGGCCTTAGCTGTGCATAATACTGGCACAGATAACATTAGCTTAGCTGGAATGATATTAAAGATATTTGCTATAACACAAGAGCTAAAAAAGTTTCAAATGAGCATCTGCCACAAGCGTTTCCTAGTGAGACACCTTTATTTATGCTCTATACATCTGGCTCTACAGGTGTTCCTAAAGGTTTAGTTCATTCTTCAGCTGGATATTTAGTTTATGCAAGTATGACTATAAACTTATTTTTAATTATAAAGATTATGATGTCTACTGGTGTACTGTAAATATTGGTTACAGAACACACATATGTTGTCTATGGGCCTTTTGCAAATGGCTCAACATCAGTAATATTGAGGGTGTACCTACGTATCCAGATGCTTTAAGATTATTACAGGAAGTTGATCAACATAATGTAAGCACCTTATATACTGCATCAACTTTGATTTTTGCTAAAGGTTGGTGATAAATTTTTAGCTAATACTCGTAGAAATTCTCTAATGGTATTAGGCTCAGTTAACGAACCAATAAAACCATAAGCTTGGAATTAGTTTGTTGTTGAAAAAGCTGGTAACAATCAAGCTCCACTTGTAGATAAATGGTAGCAAACTGAGAACTACTATACCTGGTGCACATAAAATTAAGCCTGGCTCGACTTCTAAACCTTTCTTTGGCTAGATGAAGTTAGAAAATCTTTGGTTAAATACATAAGACAAGAAATAGGTTAAATTAAGACTCAAGAAGTTATCCAATTTACTTCAAAATTACCAAAAACTCGTTCAGTGTAAAATCATGCATCGAATCTTAAGAAAAATAGCTGCAAAAGATTTCGAAAATTTTGGCGATATCTATACACTATTAAATTCAGATATAGTAGAGTATCTGATAAAAAAACAAGTAACTATAAATCATGAATTACTCATTATTAAAAGGCTACGCTAAGATAGTTTTAGCTTTGGTGTTTTGGGCAAGCTTATACCATATAGCTCCTTTACCACTTAGTTATGTCGATATATACCTAGTTGGTTTGGTTCGCTATGCCTTTGCGTCGTTGATTTTTATTGTAGTACACTACTATTTTACAAAGACATTTTTTCCACGGTTAAATCTAAAACAGTGGACATATGTTATTGCTGTAGGTTTTTTTGGTGTTTTTTTATATAACGTAACATTCCTATGGGCTGAGAAACTAATCTCTGGCAATATTGTTGCTATTATCTATGCTTTTACCCCTTGTCTGATAACGATTTTTTCTAGCTATATTTTTAAGATGAAAGTAAATCAACAGGGTAAAATAGGTATATTTGTCGCATTGATTGGTACTATTGGCGTCGTTTTATTCTCTAATGGTGTAGCAGAACGCTTAAATGGTGTTCAGATTAACTTAGGTGAAGTATTAAGTGTCTTAGCTGTAGTATGTTTTGCATCTTATGCAATCTTAGGTAAATGTTGTGTTAGAGAAGGTGTACACATGATTACGATAAATACTTATGGTGCTATAGTTGGTATGATAATGTTTGCTATTGTAAGTTTATTTAAAGCAGATTTTTCGCAATTAGCACATACCGATTTTAAATTCTGGGGAAGTATGCTTTATATAGCGGCTTTTGCAACTGTAGTAGCATATGTATGGTACTTAGGGGCTCTTGAAGAAATTGGCGTATATAAGACAGCAGTATTCCAAAATACTCTACCATTTTTAGTTATTCTTATTGGTTTTCTTTTTTATGGTGAAACTATTTCAACCTTATCTTTGCTATTTGGTGGTGTAGTATTTTTGGGTGTTTACGTCACTAATGCTGCAGTTAATCACAAGTCTAATAATTAATTTTATAGTTTATTACGAAAATCTGCCCTATAAGGTGAATATGTAAAAGCTAAACTGTCACGATTATGTACTTTAACTAGCTTTGAGTGTAGATTAGATCTTGTTGATATTTTTCCATGATATTTATTCCATAAATTTTTTTCATAAGAGTCAGCACAACTTGTTAGTATAATAGCTATATTATATAGAATTATGATTTTTTTTTTAGCATAATTGAAATGATGTATTAATAAACTAACCAAAGTATATTCTATCAGATTAAATCAAACAATAGAGATCTAATTGCCATTTTGCTTACTATTTAAAACTGCATCTATTAATTTTTACTATGTACTTATAACTAAAGTTAATAGTCTAAATAAATTTCTTATTTTATATGACTAATTTTGTGAATGATAGTGGATTTTCATTAGTAGAGTTAATGGTGGTGATAGCTGTAATTGCTATAATTTCTGTTATAGCTATACTGATGTATTCAAATTATTAAGTTATCGCAAAACTTTCTAGAGCAGATATTACAGCTCGAAGTTATATTAATGATAATTACTCATTATAAATTTACTGATGCAGGTTCTGAGCTTATTGGATGTGTAGAAATAGAATAAAGACAACATTATACAAGTATTATAAAGAGAGGAGTTGATGCACAGAATGTAACTGTCAAAGTTTATGTTGAAACAAATTTGGTACCTGATGTTATGGATCCATAACATCAGTATAATTTTAAGGCTGACTGATTAAGTGTTTTAATTTAGGAGTATAAATTTAGTGAATACTTTAAAAGTATCAGTTTTAATATGAGTGTTTTTCTAAGTACTTACTTTTTAAAATGCCTGTAACACTTGAAATAAATAAAACAGCATGAAATATTCCTATCAATATGATTCCATGTATTTCTATATGAACAAGATGCTTCAACAGCTGTATCTTCTTTATTACCATCTACTACATCTAATCATCCTATGATAGAAATTACGACAACTGGAAATGTATTATGGTATTTTATGTTCAGGTCCAAGGCCCGCAACGGGATCAGTTCTTCCAGATGGAAGCAAGGGATGTTTAACAGGTGATAATGGTAACTTACTGTTGGCTTTTAGATGAGATTAATCAAAGAGTAACTTAAAGAACCATTTTAGTGATGGTAATGAATATGATATAATAAATGAAACTGATATTGATTTATATTTATATTCAAAGAAATGGTTCAAAAAGGTTAGAAAATCAAACTAATACCGAAGTTGTATCAATTCTCAAGATTTTGTTAATAAAAAATTATTTATCGCTTAGGTTGGTCAAGATTCTGCAATGTGTGATAGTTATTCGCGTGGTAAGGAGTAAGGATATTGCAGGTTTTTGGAGTAAGTTGTATACAGTAGCTATAAGTATTATAGAATCTTTTATTTTTATTTTAAAAACCATTTATCAGGAGAGGTTATACGATTACCATATTTGATATATTGATAAGTACCGCCTTTATAAATTGGACTAATATTAGAAACAAAGACTATTACGATATTTTATTGAAATTTTTAATATCATGTTTTATACATCATTTAGTTTTGGTTTTGTATCATATATTTGCATTTGTGACATTTATTTGATAAGTATTGCCATAACAAACTTTATTTACAAATACTAGAATATTGAAGGTCACGAAAATTGTAAGCATTTGTTTTTTCATGGTTTTTAATTTATTAAAAGATTTATATTTCTAATATATAGCTATCTGAATCAATAAATTCATCAATTTTATTTTTTTCTGTAGTTGTTATAAAAACTTGGGAGTTAAGTTTTTTAAGATAGTTAAATAATGTTTGTGTATGAGTATTATCAAGTTCAGAAGTTATATCATCTATCAGATAAATACATTTATTATCATTTTTAGAGTTATGAATTTCTCCTTGTGCTAATTTTAGTGCACAAATAAGTAATTTTTGTTGTCCACGCGAGAAAATATCTTGGATAGGTTTATGATCTACAGTTAGAACTATATCAGCTTTATGTGGACCATGATTAGTGACTTTATATTTATTGTCATAATTAAAAGATTCTTCTAGCACTTGAGATAGATCTTTATGTAAATTCCAGCCTCTAAAATATTCTATATCTAGCTTTAGCTCGGAATTAAACTCAGCTAGAATTTCATAGACTTTAGGCTTGAGTTTAGCAAAATATGTTTGTCTTTTATAGTCAAGTATTTCAGAAAATTCACAGAGTTTTTTATCTATACTGAGTATATAGTTATATGGATAGTTCTGTTTTAAAGCGGAGTTTCTTTGTTTTACGAGAAATTTGCTTTGTTGCCATATTTTTAAGAAGGTTTTATCAAGATAAAAAGCTCCCCAGTCGAGTACTTTACATCTTTGTTGTGCTCTAGAGTTGATAATATTAAAACTTTCAGGGTTTATTAATTGTATAGGAAGATTACGCGTTATTTCAGTATGATTTTTTTGTATCTCTGAATTTAGTTTCGAAATATTATTACTATTTCTTTTGCGTGATAAAGATATGGTTATTTCATCTAGGTTATAAGCTTTTGTGTAGAGTATAAACTCATCACAATTATGATTTATTATTCTATTTAACTGTGAGCTACGAAATGAGCGACTATGTGATAAAAAGTATATCGATTCAAGGATTGATGTTTTACCTGAGCCATTTTTACCAACTATAAAATTTATACTATTTTTAAATTCAAAACTTTTAAAAAGTATATTTCTAAAATTTTGTAAGAGTAAGTTAGATATATACATTTTTTATATATAAATTCTAAGCTAGTATTGTAAATTTGTTGTTTTAGTATAGCAGGATTTATAAAATAGTTAATACTTAGCTCGTTACAGTTTTGTAGTAGTTTTGACGAATTTTATTAAAAATATCAAAATCTAAGTGATAATGCATATCAATAAACATCGATGTATAATTAAATTCTTTAGGTTATTAAGTTATAATATAGCCCAATATTTATAAGAATAATACTTTTCGTCATCCTGAACTTACTTATTAAGTGAATATAGCTGAAGTACAGGATCTCAATATAATCTATATTTATTGTGAGATTTTGGAATAAACTCAGCTTAATGTTGAGAGAGTATTAACAAGAAAATAAACATTTATCTATAAGGTTTTAAAATGAGCAAAGTTACAAAAGATTTTTTATTTGAGTTGGGTACAGAAGAACTACCACCAAAAGCACTAAGAAATTTAGCTCAGTCTTTATTAGTCAATGTAGAAAGTCAGCTAAAAGAGGCAAAAGTTAGTTTTGGTGATACTAAATGGTTTGCTTCACCAAGAAGACTGTCTTTTATAGTCAAAGATTTAGTAGAGTCTCAAGAAGATATGGTAATTGAAAAGCAAGGACCATTAGTAAGTATTGCCTATAATGATGGTAAACCTACTCAAGTAGGTTTAGGCTTTGCAAATTCTTGTGGAGTTAATCTTGATCAATTAGATAGAATTGAAACTCCAAAAGGTGATAGGCTTTTCTATAAAACTACGCAATCTGGTCAATTAACAGTTTCTCTATTACAAGAAATTATCATCAAAGCACTTAAACAATTACCAATTCCAAAGATGATGCGTTGGGGAAATTCTGTTGTTGAGTTTGTAAGACCAGTGCATTGGGTCTTAGCACTATATGGTAATGATATTGTTGATATCGAAATTTTAGGGCATAAAGCTGCTAATATTACTTATGGACATAGATTCCATCATCCACAAGCTATAGTAATTAATAATATTAGTGATTATGTCAAACTACTAGCTGATGTCATGGTGCTTGTAGATTGGGATCAGCGTAAGCAAATGCTGATTAAGCAAGCTAAAGATATTGCCAAAGAAAATAATTATCAGGTAGTTTTAGATGATGATTTAGTCGAAGAAGTTTGTGCTATAGTTGAGTATCCAAATGCAATGCTATGCAGTTTTAATAAAAATTTCTTAAGAGTTCCACAAGAAGCTTTAATATCTTCTATGGAAGAGCATCAAAAATGTTTTGCTCTTTTAGATAAACATGGTGATTTAGTCTCTAATTTTATTACAATTTCAAATATCCAAAGTAAAAAACCGGAACTGGTAACATCAGGTAATCAAAAGGTAATGAATTCTAGGCTAGCAGATGCTGCATTTTTCTATGATACTGATTTGAAGACACCTTTAGAACAGCTACTACCTAAACTTAAGCATGTAACTTTCCAAAGTAAACTTGGCAATATGTATCAAAAAGCTCAAAGAATAGCTAATACAGCACAAAAGTTAGCAAAGCTAAGTAATTTTGATTCACAAAAAGCATATAGAGCTGGGCTTTTAGCAAAGGCTGACCTAATTTCAAATATGGTGTTTGAATTTACAGATTTACAAGGAATTATCGGTAAATACTATGCAAAAGCTCATGGTGAAACAGATACAGTAGCAGAGGCAATAGAGCAACAATATTGGCCAAAGTATTCTGGAGCAGAGTTACCAAAAACTGATGTTGCTGCATGTGTCGCTTTAGCTGAGAAATTAGATACCTTAGTTAGTATATTTGGAATTGGTCAAAAACCAACAGGTAACAAAGATCCATTTGCGCTAAGAAGATCAGCAATAGGTATCTTGCGTATATTAAGAGATACAAGTGTTGATATATCTCTAGAAAAGGTTATTGATATAACTCTAGAAAGTTATAAAAAAGTTGATAATTTAGAATTTAAAGCTGATGTAAAAACAGAGGTAATATCTTTCTGTATAGATAGACTAAAAAATCTCTATAAAGATGAGGGTATTTCTGTAGATATTTTTGAAGCTATTAATAATACTAAATATGGTTCAATTAAGGATTTTGCTGCGAGGGTGCAAGCTGTAACTAAGTTCTATAATTCAGATAAAGCTCAGAGTCTAATAGCTTCAAATAAGCGTGTAACTAATATTCTTAGTAAGAATGCTACATATAAAGCTTACTATTATGATATTGAACTTGCTAAAGCAGTAGGTAATGAATATGAGTTAGCACTTGCTTATAGTATCGAAGAAGTTGTTCCTGATCTTGAGAAGTATCTGAATAATCGAGAATATGTTTATGCTTTAGAGTTATTAACTTGTCTTGATAAAGTAATTAGTGAGTTTTTTGAAAATGTAATGGTAATTGATGAAGATATCAAGATAAGAGAAAATAGAATTGCATTACTTACAAATTTGCGTAAGATGTTTATTGGAGCTGCTGATATCTCTAAACTTTAATCTAAAAATATTTATTTCATAACTATCTTACTTTTATTGTTATATTTAGAATCATTTATTTATGAAATATGTCAGAGCAAAAAAATGTTTTAGGAGCAGTGGTGTTAAAATCGTATTGTTTAGAGCCAAAGACTGGCTTTTATAGTGATGGCTTTACCGTACAGATAATCATGATCATAATTATCATGTCGTATGTGCAATAATGACACAACACCGAATCCTTTTTTAATTTTCCTGATCTTAAACCTGGAGATAAATGGTGTTTGTGTACTCTGCAATGGTTAGAAGCATATCAAAATAGGTGTTGCTCCAGATGTTGAGCTTGAATCAACCCATCAATCAGCTCTTGATGAATTAACACAAAACCATAATGTTGCAAAAATAGTACCATTAGCAACAGTTGCTAACATAAAACTATGATTAGTAAGATGTTGGAAGTAGTTATAGGGATTAGTTTTAGTAGATTTGATTTTCTATCTTTGTATTCTAGAGTTTCTTCAATTAAGCACGCACAGATAAGCATAACCACACCATAAATAATGAGAAAATGAAATGTACTTTTGCCACGTGTAAATTATCTCAGTTAAGATAGTAATCAATTATTGGTGCTACTACAATAGGAGCAATTAGTAATGTATGATAATAGATGCAAGTAAGCTGGTAAGTTTAGCTCCTTTGTAGCAATCACGCACAATTGAAAAAGCAATTACAGCATATATAGAGTCAAATAAACCTTGAAGTAGATGCATAATCACAAGGATCTTAAAGTTATAGCTATAAGAGCACAGCACAGTACTTATAATGTAAATAATACTCCCAATAATTATAACTTTCTTGCGACCATATTTATCAGATATAGCTTCCAGAACAGCTTACTAAAAGAGAAGATAATAGAGTAGATTACAAAAATTGTCAGAACTATACTATTAATGAAATCAAAATCACCAAATATTAAGGAAATCTCTGGCGCATAGATGTTTACAGCTAGAGGTAGTAAAGCAGCAAATCATACCAAAGTTATTAAGAAATATAGTTTAGAATTTCTAGTTATAAGTTTCGTAGATCTAAAATTGTAGTTTTAATATTTTATTTTGTGCTATCAAGCATATACTCTTTTAATTTTTTGCTAACTATTTCGTATCTCCAACCAGTAAGGAGTTTGTTATTTTTGTAGTTAGTATCAATACTTAGATTATATGATAGCGAGCGAATATCTTTTTTTGAGGCAATTATACGTAGAATCAAACTTAAGTTGTTTAGTATGTGTATCAATCAAAAATCAACTATCTTATCATTTAATTTTGTAGATAATTTAACACCACTATTTTGTTCTAGGGTTACTTGATCTAAGTTTTTAGTTGAGCTAAGTGCTGTAATAACACCTTTAAAAATCCAATGTTTTAATCTTTTTAGCTCATCGTGGTCAAAAGAGCTAAGAGATTTATGGTTTATATGAGCTATAGTATATAAATATTTTATTACTAAAATAAACCTTACAGGAATATTTTTTTTCTTGAGCGATCATTTCACGCCATTGTGCTATTAAAATAGAGTTTTTTTAAAAGGTTTTTCAACAATTTTTTGAATATTACCTATTTTGGTATGGATACCTTCAATAGAGTTAAACTGTGCTTTTTGTACTTCAATTAATTCTTGCTCAAAAAAATCTTGATATTGACTTTTAGCTAGTTGTTGCTGCAAATACTCTTTTAATTGTATGAAATTATTCAACATCTTTGATAGCATAGGCATAGTCAATTTGCTTTGGCGTTAGTGGTCTATTGTTCCAATTTGAAAACTGATATTCTTTTTCCATTTCAATATCTAAAATTTCTCTTAGAAGAGTTTTTAGAGACAATTGTGTTTGAAAACCAAGAAAGGCAGCTGCAAGTTGTGCATCAAAAATATTATTTACTTCACAGTTAAAGAACTTTTTGAAATAAAAATATCATTAGTTGCCGAGTGGATTATTTTTTTGGATATCCTTATCCATAAAAATGTCCTTTAAATTACTAAAGTCTAGCTCTTTAAGTGCATCTATTATGAATATTTCATTTTCAGTTGATATCTGTACTAAACAAAGCATTTAATTGCTTATTTGTATTAATTATCATAGTTTAGGTAAAATACTTAGAGAAATTTAAACTTATAAGTTAGTATAAAAGTTTATATATGTTAACATTTTTCATAAACTTAGTGTTTAATAAAATTATATGATTTTATATAATTCTAAAGATTTTGATTTAAAAAGCTTTTTAGCTAACTTAACTACGCATTCTGGTGTTTATCGGATGATTGATAAGCATGGCGAGATAATCTACGTTGGTAAAGCAAAAAATCTTAAAAATCGCGTCAATAGTTATTTCTCTAAAGGCGCTAAAGATAGTAAAACTCTAATGATGGTAGAGCAGGTAGCTCGAATTGAGATAACTATTACCCCTAGCGACTATGAATCATATTTGTTAGAAAATAGTCTAATCAAACAACATCGCCCTAAGTATAATATCCTTTTTAAGGATGATAAAAGCTATCCATATTTAGTGATTTCTCGTGATAAGTTTCCTCGTGTATTTTTTTCTCGTGGTAAATCTGCATATAAAAAAGGACAATGTTTTGGACCTTATGTTTCGATATCATCAGTTAAAAATACACTAAATATTATCCAAAAAATCTTTCCAGTACGTCAGTGCAAAAATTCATATTATAAGTCTAGGGTTAGACCATGTTTACAATACCAAATCAAACGCTGCTTAGCACCATGTGTAGGTTTGGTTTCTCAACAGCAATATGATGAACAGTTAGTGATACTAAAAAAGTTTTTAGCTGGTAAGTTTAGCACTGTTTTAGAAGAAATCTCTGAAAAGATGTATCAAGCTTCTGAAAACCTGGAGTACGAGAAAGCTAAAGTTTATCGTGATCAATTAGTGGTATTGCGTAAATTACAACAGCAACAAATAGTTGATATTCAAGCAGATAAAACTTTTGATGTAATTGGTATATATATGCATGATAACTATGCAAGTATAGCTTTATTACAGATTCAAAATGGCGATGTCGTTGCAGATAGACACTGGAGTATAGATGCAAAAGGTCAAGATAAAACCTCAATAATGCATGCTTTTTTATCACATTTTTATTTAGGTAATGAAATCCATAATATTTGGCCTAAGAATATAATTCTATCAAAAGTAGATTTTGCTGATATTACAGATATTATGAATAGTATTTCGCAAAAAAATGGTCAAACCATAAATTGGATAGTCGTCCCAGCAGCTAATAATCTCAAGTGGCTGAAGTTAGCCGAGGTAAATGCCCGACAAAAGCTAAATACCTATACAAATTTAAAATCACAATATAAAAAACGTTTGGAATCTTTAAAAGAATTTTTTAAACTAGAAAAAGATATTAAGCGTATTGAATGTTTTGATATTTCTCATTTTCAAGGTGAAGCAACAGTAGCATCATGTGTAGTATATACAGATGAAGGTGAAGATCGTAAATCTCATCGTAGATATAATATCAAAGATATCAAAGCTGGTGATGATTATGCAGCGACTCATCAGTCAGTATTTCGTCGTGTTAGTTCTGGATTAGAGGCAAATAATCTACCAGATGTAATGATAATTGATGGTGGTAAAGGTCAAATTCATCAAGCAGAAGCAGTTTTTAGAGAATTTGGAATAAAAGATAAAGTTCAGCTTGTCAGTTTAGGTAAGGGTGTAGAGCGTATAAGTGGTAAAGAAAAAATCTATAAAGGTTTTGATGATACTGAATATACATTAGATGAGCATCATCCAGGATTTCTATTGTTACGCCAAATTAGAGACTCTGCCCATGATCATGCTATCAAAGGTCAGCGTAAAAAAGTAAGCTCAAATAGACAGTCATCAATTATAGAGGAAATTGAAGGAGTTGGACCAAAACGCCGTAAAGCTTTAATGATGTATTTCGGTGGTTGGCAAGAGTTATCCAGAGCATCTGTTGATGAGATTGCCAAAGTTAAAGGAATTAGTAAAAAGTTAGCCCAAGAAATTTGGGAATGTTTCCATTAAAAAATAAATTATAGCTAATTAATACTGTATAATTTTAGTATTTCAAAAAATATAAAGTCTAAAAATAACTAAAAAAGCTTATTATTTATTATTTTATTATTCTAAATATTCTTTTGCTACTTCTTTGTTGATAGACACATAATATGGTTTTTGTACGAGCATAATTTAAGGCAATACACATTCTTCAGATTTTTTTCTGATGATATATTTTCTTCTTTAACATGTCATTTTCTTGTATTTTACATATATTATTTTATTGAACTTTTATACAAAAAGGTATCTACTTTTGACGCAAAAGTTTTTGTTAGTACGAATGCTGTATTTATAGGTCAATTTATCAAAGAAATATTAAAAGGTATTTTTGGTATGTATTGGCCAGAAACATTTAGGAATCATAATCCTTCATTAGTTAGAGATAAATTCTTTATAGCTTTAACTGGTTTAAGTTTAATGGTGATTATTCTTCTTTTCCTTCTGGTCATGCTACATTTATTATTTTCATTTAGCGTTAGTATGTGGATTTTATTTCCTAAATATAGGTTGCTTTGGGCTTTATTAGTATTTTTATTGCTAATTACACAACTATTGCAATATTTTCACTTTACTAGTGATCTAATTGCTGGAGCAATGCTCGGCTCAATCATTAGTTACTGCACTGCTTTGACATATCAACAAAAGAGTTAATGTTTAAAACCTATAGTTTTAACAAAAGTATAGTTATAAACTATTGGTTATGTTAAAATAGTTACAGATATTTATATTTTATGCAAAATAGTGCAGTGGAAAAAAGACAAATTAAAGCAGTATCACTTATTTCTGGTGGTCTTGATTCAATGTTAGCAACAAAAATGATGCTTGGGCATTCATATTGAGGAAGTAATTTTTTTAATGGTTTCTGTGGAAGGGCATATAAATGTAATAAGAAAGCATAATAAAGAAAAACAAAAGCTTAATAGTGATCTTTGGGGTTTCTGAGCAATTAGGCATAAATTCCATATTATCAATGTAATCAAAGAATATAAAGGTTGCTAACAAATCCTAAACAGCTATGGCACAAATATGAATCTATATTTATATGTAAGGTTTTTATGGAAAAGCTAAAGAATAGTCTAGTGAAAACGGTTTTGATTTTATAATTACTGGTGAGTTTATTTGCCTATAATCCAAAACAATATGGTATTGATGATTTACTTCTTAGACTTTTAAGTGCATAAAAACATACCAGAAATAAAACCAGAAAGAGAAGGCTGAGTTGATAGATCTAAGCTAATAATAAAAGATTATGCTTCTCCTGCTGTGGATTGTTGTTTCCTTACTAATAAATAGTATTTTTATGGCAAGCACGTAATTTAAAAGAGCATGAGTTTGATGATATTATGTTTATTAATAATATATATTATAAGCCTGCGTATAAACTTATAATTGGCCATGAGATAGTAAAAATAATTTATTTAAATGGTTACAAAAATTTATCAATGTCTATTACTTATCACATATAGGTACTTTAACCTTGATAGATGGTGATTTTGACAAAAATGATGAGCAATACACAGCACAAGTCTTAGGTATATTTACACAAAGCAAAAATGCTGATAATGTAACTATGATATTTTTATCTATCTAAGATAGTACAAGAAAAGAAGTTACTGTCAAGCCTATGCCAGCTGATGAGATTTTAGAGAAGTGCTATATACACTAAATACAGCAGATAAACTTAGAAAGGCTTTTTTTTTGTCGGATACCTGTTATCAAAACATAGAATGCTCTGAGAGCTATGCAGCCATGGAAGCAATTAAAAGTAGTTTGTATTGATCATGGTACTATGCATGACACCACCAATGGTGTAAGGTAAATGATTATATACTTGTCAAAGCAGAGCAAGTAGCAGATAAATATGAATTTATAATAGAGGTGATATAGTGGATCATTCAGTTTTAAATGTTTTGGTTTGTCCAATTTGCAAATCAAATTTACATTATGATAAAGAGAATCAAGTTTTAGTATGTAAAGCGGATAAATTAGCTTATCCAATTCGCGAGAATATTCCAGTAATGTTAGTTGAAGAAGCCAAAAAGCTAACTCTTGAAGAGGTGAAAAAATATGGCTAATATCCATATTGTAATTCCAGCAAGGCTTAAATCAACTCGTCTACCAAATAAGACGCTAGCTAATATTGCTGGTAAGCCAATGATCCAGAGAGTTTATGAACAAGTAGCCAAATCAAAATTTGATAGTATAATAATAGCTACAGATTCACAAGAAATAAAAGATGTAGCTGAGAGCTTTGGTGCAAAAGTAGTTTTGACAAGAGCTAATCATGAGACAGGTACAGATAGAATAGTAGAAGCCGTTAGTAAATTAGGTTTTGCTGATGAAGATATTGTTGTAAATGTCCAAGGTGACGAGCCTTTGATACCTTTTGAGAATATCGAGCAGGCAGCACAGTTATTGATAGATAAACCAGAAGCAGTAGTCTCGACATTGTGTGAAAAAATCACTGATGTAGAAGATATTTATAATCCTAACAATGTTAAAGTAGTTTTTGATAAGAATAATTATGCTTTATATTTTAGTAGAGCATCTATTCCTTTTGAGAGGGGTTTTTCCGAGAATCAGCAAGTTAATACTTCAGAGTTTTTTAGACATATTGGTATATATACATATCGAGTGGCTTTTCTAAAGCATTATGCTGAACTTACAGTTTCACCAATTGAGAAATACGAATCATTAGAGCAACTTAGAGTTATATATAATGGCTATAAGATTGCAATAGCTCAATCATCTAAATCAACCCCAGCAGGTGTTGATACACCGCAAGATTTAGAAAAAATAAGGAGATTTTTTAATGTTTAAATTAGATCCTCGCTTAGTAGCTGATACTTTTGAAGTTTGGTAAACACCTAGACTGTAAAATTCTAGTAATGAATAACTTTATCGTACGTTGGTTTATAGTTGTACCTTTTACAGATAAAACAGAGTAGTGTCAGATTGATGATCATGTCCAATACAAAAATACTATTATCAATAAACTATCTAGATTTATATTTAAAGAATACAATGTCGATAAATTAAATATAGCTACTATAGGTAATGTTGTTAAACAAATGCACCTACATGTAGTATTGCGTTTCGAAAATGATCCACCTTGGCCAGCTCTTGTATCGGGGAATATTAATATAAACCATTTACACAGCAAGAAAAAAAAATAATCTACTAAAAAAGTTAGAAAAATATTTTAAATTATATGAGTACCTTGACAAGCTTTTGAAATATAAAATACTTGTTTTATATTTAACTTTTCAAAATATTCTTTCTGTAAGTAGCTAGTGTAGTCTTTTAGAAGCTTGGTAGGTAAACGATGTATTGTCGAACCACCAAAACCACCAGTCATTCTAGTACCATAAACTCCATCAAAGTTTTGAGATAACTTAACTACATCACAGCTGACCTTATAATCAATTTTTTAGTGAATTATGCAACTGATATATAGCTTATTGCTTTTGTCAATCTTTAACTACCATTACTTTAGTAGCTTCTTTAACCCTTTGATTTTCTATAAATAGATGTATACTTAATATTATAATCTTCTTCAGAGAAGTTGACTTTTTTGTATGCTCTAATTTTTGTATATCCAGCTCATGCAGAGATTTTATCTTATGAAATATTAGCAATATTTTCACAAATTTGGCGGCGCTTATTGTAAGTATAGTATGCTAAATTATGCTTAATATTAGTATCACAAATTAGCACTGATAGATTATCAAGCTCAAAAGGGATGTATCAATCATGCAGCATTTTGCTGTGAAAACAAACAAGATATGATCCATAAGCCCACATTTTTTGCCAATGTATTGATGCTCTACTTTTGAGCAATCTTAGCAAGATCAAGCTTAGAGATGTTTAGTTGATAGATTTCATTATAAGCATAAGCTAGAGCAGTATTTAGTGAAGCATATTATGAAAGATCAATATCAAAAGACAAATCACTCAAAATATAAATATCTGCTCCTTTAATATAACTACAGAAATCTTGCTTGATGATATAGTTCCTTTTTATATAGTTTTGCCAAGTATTAGCTAGTCCTTGCATAATTTCATTTATATCAAAAGATGCATAATCATCAAGATTTTCACTATATACATTGATAATGTTATTATCCCTAGTTGCTATAGATATAAAAGTACCTTTATTGATAGCAAATGGCATTACAAAAAAATTGTTATAGTCGGTGGTGTGCTCACCAATTATATTGACTCGACCTGGCGAAAAAATACCTCAGGAGTTTTGTTATAAAGTATAGTAAAACGATTGGTTAAATTGTCTTTGATATAGTCCATCATAATTATAACTCTCTTTTAAATGGTGCTCTAATTCTGGAATAATATCTCTTTGCATTCTCCAAGCATATCAAAACTAACCATAAATTTCTTAACTGTTGCTGAACTGGAGTAGAGAGCGGATAGAAGTATGCATGAAGTTGCTAGTATAGTCGCACTATGTTTTATTGAGCCATACCAGCCCATAGAGTATGGAATAAGAAGTATCAAAGAGTTTATATTATTTTACTAACAATACTTAATATAAGCACTTAAATTTTAGAAGCAATAAAAGCCTCATAAGGACATGTTGCCAAAACGGTATAACAATTAACCAATCATAATTGTGAATTCTATCTTCCTCAATAATCTAGCGATTTACATAATCAAGCAGTATAATTGATTTATGTTTTTGAAAGTATTCCAATTATATTTGATGTTATTTTTGAGCTTCTGTTGGTAAGAAATCACAAACCAAGATACCCATGATGGTTGGAACAACTCATAATAAAGCCTTTATTCTCAAAAACTTGTACACATTGATATAGCTGAAATAAATCATCATTTATCTCAAGGTTTTTGTCTATTTTCTTTAGATAAAGCAGAAAAATCATTCTCAAATAAAAAAGTTTCTTTAAATTCATGATTAATTTCTCCATTAGATGGAGTATTAGTCTGATAAATATAACACTTGTTATCGTACTCTGGGAGAGTATTTTTAAAGTCTCTTTAGACTGACCTTGCCATGGTCTATTAAGCCTATGAGATGATACCAAAAACCACTCATTATTCAAAATATTCTCATGACAATGCAAGAATTTGAACTGTAATATTATAGCTTAAACATTCATTTAAAATCAAAAATAGTTGTTTTGTATTTTGAGTATAGTATATCATGAATGCTGGAACTATTAGCTAAATTAATGTGGGAGTTTTTGTATGCAAAATAAAAAAAAAATTGTAGTCATTCGCGTGGCTATAATAGTAGCACTTGCTTGGTTACTTTTTGGTATGGATATTGGTTATGTTAACGGCTCTCTGCATTTCATATCAGAAACATTTGATTTAAGTATTGAGCAAAGTGGTCATGTCTCATGTGTATTGCTGCTTGGAGCTGCTTGTATAGCGTTATTTAGTGGGTTTTTATCAAAGCAGTATGGATGTATAAAAGTACTTTTAATTACAGCAGCTACTTTTCCTATTTTTAGAAAAGTGGGAATTTTGGCACCCAAATATCAAATTTTTATTACAAGATTTATTTTAGGTATTGCGATAGGGATTGCTTCATACTAATCATTTGACATCAACAATAGTGATTGGTTTAATTAATATGCTGACAACCATTTTGGCGATTAAGTATGTCGATAAATTTTGGCGCAAGCCAATTTTGTACTTTGGATTAAGCTTAGTGATAACCTCATGTATCGTTGTTAGCTTTATCTTTAAGACATACTTTGTTTATGACCAATTAATGGTTTTATCACAAACATTACAATGGACTGCTTTGATATTTTGTTTGTTATTTACCTTTGGTTTTGCTATACCTTGTATAGTTTGTATATTATTTGTTAAGTTTTTTGTTCCTGAAACTAAGGATGTTTCATTAGAGGAAATTGAAACAACCTCATCGCTGGCAAATCTTTAGCAAAAATCGGTCGCTAATTAACTAATCTATAAATAAATGGTGGGAGAATATGGAAGCACAAAAAGAATATAAAATAATAGTATATTTAATTGCTACAATAGCAGCATTAGGTGGTTTGCTATTTGGACTAGATCAAGGATTTATTGCAAATGCAGGTAAAACACTTGATCATATTTATAATATTGCTCCAGGGAGTATTACAGAAGGTAAATTTAACGCTATCTTAGCTTATGGCGGTATTTTAGGTACAATTTGTAGTGGTTTTTTCACCCGTTATTTTGGTAGAAAAAATACTCTATTAATAGCAGGGTTCTCATTCCTTATTGGAGCATTAGTTTCTTCACTTTTACCACCACTAAATATACTTACAGCATGTAGGTTTATTCTTGGCTTTGGAGTTGGCTTAGCTTCATTTGCAACACCATTATATCTAGCAGAGACAGCTCCAAAAGAAATAAGAGGATCAATGTCTTCATTATTCCAGTTAATGATTACGTTTGGTATATTTTTAATTTGTTTGGTAAATGTTGCCATAGTTGAGTTAGCTGGTCATACTAAAGTATCATTGACTTTGATGTTTAGTGTTATTACTATCTTTGCAGCATTGATGTTTATTTGTTGTTTCTTTTTACCTAAGAGTCCAAGATGGTTGATGATGAAAGATAGAGAAGGTGAGGCTAGAGAAGTATTTAAAAGATTAAGAAATCGAGACCAAATTGACAAAGAAATACAAAAAATAAGTCAATTAAATCATCAAAAATCACACTCTGTTAAACAAATATTAAGCAAGGGCTTTTTCTGGAAAATACTTATAGTCGGTGTAGTAATTCAGATGTTCCAACAATTAGTTGGTATCAATGCGATGATATATTATGCACCAAGCTTTTTAGAAGGAGCTGGTTTAAATATTATCTTAGCTGGTTTAGCAGTATTTTTTGTTAACTTTTTATCTACATTCCCAGCAATTCGTTGGGTTGAGAAATGGGGTAGAAAAAAGCTCCTAACTGTTGGAGCTATAATCATGGCAATGGCTCTTTTAGTTGTAGCCATATGCTTCTATGCGATTGACGTAGTTGGTGTAAGCTCAAAATTACCTAAGTATGTATTATTGATTGCATGCCTATTATATATTTTTGGTTTTGCATGCTCATGGGGGCCGGTTGCTTGGATTTTATGTTCTGAGATATTTCCACAAAATGTGCGTGAATTTGGTATGACTATTACAACTATTGTTAACTGGACATTCGTATGGATAGTTGTAGCATACTCAAATGTGATAATGAGAGCAGGAATTTGGGGTAAACCTATGATATTTGTTAGTTATGCTCTTTTCTGTATCACTGCAATAATATTCTTAAATCTTTTTGTTCCTGAAACAAAAGGTGTTAGCTTAGAGAAAATAGAAGATAACCTTATCTCAGGTAAAAAATTGCGTAATTTAGGCAAATAGCCACTCTTTAAAAAAGTTGTATATTTCTACTAAATAATGTAACATTAATAGCGTAATAGTTAAGTTAAAAAAATAAGGAACTATAGTTATGAAAGCTTCAGCTAGACATTTGCTAGTACAATCAGAATCTGAATGTCAACAAATCAAAAAAGATATAACTGAAGGTAAAATAACTTTTGAAGAAGCAGCTAAAAAGTATTCTCTGTGTCCATCTGGAGCTAGAGGCGGTGATCTAGGGACTTTCTCTCAAGGAAAAATGGTTCCTGAGTTTGATAGAGTTGTGTTCAACAATGAATTACATAAAGTTCATGGCCCAGTACAGACTCAATTTGGTTACCACCTATTAGAAATTACATCTAGAGGATAATTTTAATTCCTCTAGTTTTCAAATTAATTGAATAAGTTTATCATACAAAATTTTACGGACAAAAATGAATTCTGAGACTAAAAAAGATTTTAATCAGCTTGGGCTGAGTAAAGATATTGTAGATACTGTTATTAAATTAGGATATGAAAATCCTACACCAATTCAACAGTATGCTATTCCATATATATTATCGGGTAGAGATGTGCTAGGACAAGCACAAACGGGTACAGGTAAAACTGCAGCATTTGCATTACCATTGATAAATAAAATTGATTTAAAATCTAAAGATAAATCGCCACAAGTTTTGGTGTTAGCTCCTACTAGAGAGTTAGCTATTCAAGTTGCAGAGCAATTTGAAGCATTTGCAGAAAATGTACCAAATTTAGATGTTGCTTGTATCTATGGTGGCCAAGAATATGGTTCACAAATTAGAGCACTTAAAAGAGGGGTAAAAGTAGTGGTGGGTACTACAGGGCGTGTCATGGATCATATTGAAAAAGGTACGCTAGAGCTTGATAACCTAAGAGCACTAGTTTTAGATGAAGCTGATGAAATGCTTAGAATGGGCTTTATTAATGATGTTAGATTTGTCTTAAGTCATATTTCTGATCAGTGCCAAAGATTACTTTTCTCAGCAACAATCCCAACTGATATTGCTAACATTATTGAAGAGTACCTAAGAAATCCTTGTAAGATACAAGTAAAGGCTAAGACAAAAACTGCCAACACAGTGACACAAAAATTTATCGTTATCAAAGGCTTTAGAAAGATAGATGCTTTAGATAGATTGCTTGAGACAGAAGAAACTGATGGTGTTATTATATTTGTTAAAACTAAAAATAGCACTATCGAAGTTGCGGATAACTTAAAGGTGCTTGGCTACAAAGTAGCCGCTATAAATGGTGATATGCAACAATCACAGCGTGAATATATTGTTGATCAATTTAGAAGTGCTAAATCAGATATCCTCGTTGCTACAGATGTAGTAGCTAGAGGTATAGATCTTGAGCGTATTAGCCATGTGATTAACTATGATATGCCTAATGATACAGATACTTATGTACATAGAATTGGGCGTACAGGTAGAGCAGGGCGTGAAGGTACATCAATTTCTTTAGTGCCACTCAAAGAAATGAGATTCTTGCGTACTCTTGAGAGATTTACAGGCTCGCCAATCCAAGAAGTATTTATGCCAAGTGCCAAAGATTTAGCCCAAAGTAGGGTAGAACACTTTAAAGCTAGAATAATCTCAGCATTAGATAAAAATAAATCTTTAGATAAATATAAAGAAATTATTACTGAGATTCGTGAGCAGTTAGAGCTTGATTCAAATGAGCTTTTGGCTGTACTTGCGCTATTAGCGCAAGGTAAGAAAACTTTCTTCCCAAAAGAGATTCAAGCTAAAGAAGAAAAGCCATCCCGTGATAATAGAAATTCTAGAGATGGTAGAAAAAGTGAAAGATTTGAACGTAGAAATGAGCAAGGTAATAGAGCTAGAAGTTTTGCTAGAGCAGATAGAAAACCGTATCATACTTTAAATATTGACTTAACTACTTATAAGTTAGATGTTGGTCGTGATAATGATGTTCAACCTAGAAATATCGTCGGAGCTATAGCTAATGAAGGTAATATTGATAGTAAGCATATCTGTAATATCTCTATTCAAAAAGATTATACATTAGTTGATTTACCATCTAACCTTTCACCAAAAGTGATAAATCACCTTAAAAAGGTCTGGGTTGCAGGTAAAAAATTAAATCTTACTGTACAATAAGCTTATTAAATTTTTTCCAAATAGTTAATTTCTAGGAAATTATTTTATTTACCACTCTAAAGTTGTATAATTCATCGAATTAACTATTTAATTATAATTTTACAAATGAATAATTATATCTTTATAGTTTCTGCACCATCTGGTGCTGGTAAAAGTTCTTTATTAAAAGCTTTTTTAGCAACTGAAGTAGGCAAAGACAACTTCGCTGTAGCAATATCTCATACTACTAGAGAGCCTCGTGCTGGCGAGGTTAATGGTAGAGAGTATCACTTTGTGACAATTGCTGAATTTGAACAACTGCTTAGTCAAGATGGCTTTATCGAATATGCTAAAGTTTTCAAAAACTATTATGGTACATCAAAGGCTGAGATTGATAGATTGCTTGTAGCTGGTAAGAATATTATCCTTGAGATTGACTGGCAAGGTGCGCAACAGACACGCGCTATTTATGGTGATAGAGCTAAGAGTATGTTTATATTACCACCATCATTAGATGAGTTAAAAAAACGCCTAGAAAAAAGAAATACAGATTCTAAAGAAACTATAGATTATCGTATGAAGCAAGCACAATCAGAAGTTTCTCATGCTGATAGATATGATTATCAGTTGGTTAATGATGATTTTAGTAAGTCATTAGAGCAATTATGTAAATATTTCGAAGAAAATATCCAAAATTAAAAGCTAAGGAGAACATTTGGATGTTAAATCAAAAACTTATAAAAGATAAAATATCACAAGCTAGACAAAATTTACCTAGTTTGAAAATAAAAGATACTGAAAAACAAAAATATATGCAGGAAATTCAAGAGTTATTAGAACAGAATAATGCTTGTTTAGTAGTACATTATTATGTTGATGCAGAAATTCAAGAACTAGCTGAGAAAACTGATGGATTTGTCGGTGATTCACTTGCTATGGCTAAGTTTGGTTTAGAAAGTAACCGTGATACTCTAGTAGTTGCAGGTGTTAGGTTTATGGGTGATTCTGCAAAGGTTCTTAGTCCTGAAAAAAAAGTACTAATGCCAACTTTAGAAGCTGAATGCTCATTAGATTTAAGTTGTAATAATGGTGAATTTGAAAGATTTCTAGCAGCTTACCCTGATAGAGAAGTTGTTGTATATGTCAATACTTCCGCAGAGATTAAAGCCTTAGCTGATTGGACTGTTACTTCTTCAAATGCTTTGGATATTTGTTCTTATTTGCATAAGCAAGGTAAAAAAATTCTTTGGGGGCCAGATAGATTTTTTGGTGATTGGATTGCTAAGCAAACTGGTGCAGATATGGTACTATATAATGGTAGTTGTATTGTGCATGAAGAGTTTAAAGTTCAAGCTCTAGATGATTTAATGCTTGAGCATCAAGATGCTGCAGTTTTAGTACATCCTGAATCTCCGGCAGAGATTATCAACAGAGCTGACGTAGTTGGTTCAACATCTCAATTAATAGCAGCAAGCCAAAAGCTTAACAATGCAAAATTTATTGTTGCTACAGATACTGGTGTATTCTATAAAATGAAACAGCTATCTCCACATAAAGAGTTTATTCCAGCACCTACTGCTGGTCGTGGCGCAACTTGTCAATCATGTGCGAAATGTCCATGGATGAAGCTAAATCAACTTAAAAATTTAAAAGAATGCTTAATCAATCAGACTAATGAGATATTTATTGATAAAGAGGTGCGACAAAAGGCGCTTACCCCATTAAATAGAATGATAAATTTTTAGGAAATAGTATGTCTGATGTGATGCTAAATACTAATCAAATTAGTAGAGTTTCAGATATTGTTATCACAAGGTTAGTTAGAGAGGCTTTAGCAGAAGATGTAGCAACTGGAGATATAACAGCACAGCTAGCTGAAAATGTTGATACTGTAGCATTTTGTATAACTAGAGAAGACATGATCTTATGTGGTCAAGATTTTGCTAATGAAGTAATTAATCAGCTTGATAAAAGTATACAGATAACTTGGTTATATAACGATGCTCAAAGAGTACCAGCTAATGCAAAAATTTTTGAACTTAAGGGTAATGCTCGAAGCATCTTAACAGCAGAAAGAACGATGTTAAATTTTGTACAAATGCTTTCTGCTACTGCTACAGCGACAAATAAACTAGTCAAATTAATTTCTCAGTATAAGACAAAGCTACTTGATACACGCAAGACTATCCCAGGATTTCGCTTAGCACAAAAATATGCGGTTAGGTGTGGTGGTGGTTTTAATCATCGTATTGGTTTATTTGATGCTTATTTAATCAAAGAAAATCATATTCGCTCAGCTGGTGGTATTGCCAAAGCTGTTGCTAAGGCAAAAAAATCAGATAGTAGTAAAATTGTTGAAGTCGAAGTTACAAACTTAGATGAATTAAATCAAGCGATAGCTGCTAGAGCAGATATTGTAATGCTTGATAATTTTAGCAGTGCAGATATTGATACAGCCGTGAGCGTCGCTAGAGGCAAAGTAGCATTAGAAGTCTCTGGAGATATAGACAGTAAATCTATAATTGCTATTGCTAAAACTGATGTTGATTTTATTTCTGTTGGGATAATTACTAAACATATAAAAGCAATAGATTTATCGCTGCAGATTCAGTTGTAGATATGATTATAAAAAAAGCATGATGTAGCTATAGTAGGTGGTGGTTTAACATTGGATAGATGCCGTTATAAAGTTAGTAATATATTTAGATATGGCGATTATCTATGATCAAAAATTAATCACTGTGCTATAGTGCATATGCTCAAGGTGGCATTGCCGCCATAGTTTTTAGTGATATAGCGTTGAGGATCATATTAATGACACATATATTGCTAGTGGTAAGCTTCAAAGCTTTGAGAGTATTACTCAAGTGCTCCCATCTTGAAGGAGTGTATTCGCAAGCGAGGATAAGACTATGCCGGTAGAGCAGTTACTACAAGCTCATATAAGAACCTTGATAACTTCATGCCGAAAATAATGTTATAGAGCTAATAAAAAAAGATAACAAAAGTATTGGTCTGTATATCTATGATAGTAAAATGTCAAGTTACTAAATAATTATTTTAAGAAAGTAATATTCGCTTCAGGTGATGCCTCAGGATTATATAAAGTATGTGACTAATGCTGCAGCTGATAGTGGCAGTGCGACGTTATGGCATATGATATTGGTTACCAGCTTGATAATCTAGAGTTTACTTAATTTTATCATACTTATTTTTTTGCTCAAAATGTAGTATCTCTTTTGATCTCAAAAGCTATCAGTGGCAGTGGTGCTGTTCTAGAGACTAGAAAAGGTATCAGAATTATGAAGTCAGTTCATCAGCCAAAAGATTTATCATATCCTAGAAATATTGTTGCTAGCTAGACATATGCAGGCTAGTTTAATGCTACACGTCTAAATACAATCAATGGTAGCAAAAATTTCCATTTAATTTATGAGATAATTAATAATCAATCCAGCTTAATGGAATCCCAGTATCTCCAAGCTACACACTATAGTTGTGGGCGGTATTAGTGAGATAATACATTCTTAGACTAGAATTATTTAACTCAAGTAGTGATTATTTACAACAACTAAATCAGACACGCCAACTAATGTGGGATAATGTTGGTTTAGTCAGAAGCCAAGCAGAGCTCAGTAAAGCATATTAGCAGCTACAAGCTTGAATCAGCTATCAAACTCAAACAAAGTGTCAATAGTCATTTTAAAATTTAAAAGGAGAGAAATACAGTGAAAGATAAGATTTTTTCGATACCAATTACTGCTCATAGTGGCGAGCTTTATATTATTAATAATATAAAAGCTTATCTAAAAATAATCTCTCTTTTGCAAATATAGTTATTATGAATTTAAATGCTGCAAAAGCTGCTTTTATTTTAAGATAATAACAAACAAAAAAATAGCAAAACTAAAATCTTTTGCTAGAGCTGAAGTACTATGATTTTATTATAAACTGTGATTCTTACAGCTATTACACCTATTAGCCATCGCATAGATAAAATTAATAATTACTGGTACGGACACACATAGCCAAATATTACAAAATATAAGCCACCAAGATAATAATAAGAGCTTTTTGTGGTGTTTTGTCAATGTAGTTAGCAACCTATTGAATAAAATCTTCACTAAAGAACAGTTGTGGAGCAACTTGGATTTTTGTAGTAAAGACAATATTGCATAAATGCACCAATAAAAATCACTGGTGTTGTAAGTAAATGCTGATAGTTTATATTGCTTATTTAAAATGATTTTAAATAAGACAATCTCTAAGAGATTATATTCACATAAGATAAAAATTAGTAGAAAAACTACAATATAAGTTGTAAAGTTTAATGGTGATAGTTTATTCATTAGATACAGCTTGATAGCTAAGGCAACTAAAATCACAAAATAAAAGCTAATAAAAATATTTGCGCATTTAGATAAGAGTTTAAAACTAATACTAAAAGCACAAAATATTAACCAGTTAAATAATTTCCAAAGCTTAGGTTTGATGATAGAGCTAGTGGTATATTGGTTATTATTTTCGAATTTGAATATGTAAAGTAGCTTTTTTGTTTTAAACAATATAGTAAGATTTATTATACTATTATGGGTTTTAAAAATTTTTATAAAACATTATATTATTTAAACTAGAGCTTAAAAACTGAATATATGAAAAAATACCTTATAATGGCACTTTGCCTTGCTTTTTATAGTTCAGCATTTGCAATGGCACAAAATAATGCCACTAAATCTTCAATAGAGCTACATAAGGCTAAAATTATGAATGCTGATCAGAGCAAATTATACAACTAATTGCTGAGCGTCATGGCTTGAGAGATAAAATGTTAAAGCTTGAGAAAAATCAAAATTTACCAAATTATGATCTAATTAAAGATCAATCACTAGCAAATCCACGCACATCGTTTGCGATACAGTATAATGTTTCTCTAAAGTTAGTTGCTGAGATTTTTGATATTCTAAATAGCAAAAATTTACAACCAACATATCAAAGTTTTTAATAAAAAGTATATAAGAGGTAAAATTAACATGTCTATTTATGATTTTAAGTTAACTGCGAATGATGGTTCAGAATATCATCTACCAAAAGATAAAGTGCTTTTGATAGTTAATGTTGCAAGTAAGTGTGGCTTTACTAAGCAGTATCGTGGTTTACAACATCTGCATAAAATATATCCAGATTTAGAGATTGTTGCATTTCCTTGTAATTCATTTGGTGGTCAAGAACCTGGTAGTGATGAAGATATTAAAAACTTTTGTGAAACTAACTATAATGTCACATTTCCAATTATGAAAAAAACTAAAGTAAATGGTAAAGATGCTGAGCCATTATTTGAGTATCTCAAAGAAAGAGCAAAAGGCGTGCTTGGTACAGAAAGGATCAAATGGAATTTCACTAAGTTTTTAATATCAAAAGATGGTGAAACTGTCGTAAGATATGCACCTAAAACTATTCCAGAAGATTTAATCCCAGATATTGATAATTTTCTAAAAGACTAAAATTAATATACAATTATAATCAAATAACTGCCTTTTTCTACCAAAGAATTATAACTATGATTAACTACTTAGCTATCTTATATTTCATCATACTTTTGCTATGTAGTGTAATTGTATTGATTTCAATAAATCTAAGTCAAAATTATTTGAATATTTTTCCAACTATTGCGATTATTTATTTTGTAATTGTATTGTTATCAACTTGTGGTTTTTGGGATACTAAATCGACCGAGATAATTCAGACAAGATCACAACTACAAAATTTAATATTACCGATTATAGCTATTTTTGATGCTAATTCGCTATGATATCTGCATGCATGGTGATTAGGCTTATATACACACAAGCTACTTTATTACATTTTTGGTGCAAGCATAAGTATTATGATCGCATTTGTGATAATGTATCTAAACTATTGGAATATATATCAACAGATGCTTAGGAAGGTTTCTCGGCATTATCAGCTAGTTGGATTGGTGGTACTGGTAATATTGTTGCTGTCAAGCAGGCATTAACTGCTCCAAATGGGTTATATACTTTTAACAGACTCGATTAGTTTCAAAATGGAGTTGAAGCTAAACAGCCATCAAAGTCAAAACTAGTGTAAGACTTTAACAGAGACGAATAATTATCTTAAAGGATATAATGGTTTTATTTATAAAATATATATATAAAACAAAGATAAAGTTATAGTTTTAGCGCATAATTCTATCAAAAATGGCAAAGATATGCGCAAGTTTTTTAAAACAGGATTATTAATAATATATATAGTTGTGGATTTACCAACTACTTTTGTAACTATTGATGTCGCAGTTACAATAAACTTTGCCAAGCTGTACAAAATATCCCCAAGAACATTTATATCGCATAGTTTGGTGGTATATTGGTTTGTAAGTGTACAGGATAAGTTACAGTTTGAAAATATTGATAAATATATTTATAGCGACACCATTTACAGGCTCAAAATTTGTTGAGTTTGGAGATAGAATTAATTCCATTTTATTCCAAGATACTAAAACTAAATAAATAACTAAAAGTAACTGATGATTTACCTTGAGATTTGTAATAAAGTTGCAGCTAGGATTCAAGTTGGTCTAATTGCTGGCAACAAGCATTCACAATTTAATTTTTTGGCTGAATATTGCCTAAAGGTGATCATCGCTGAAGTAGTATCTATTTTTACGATAAATAGTGCAAAATAAAAATATAGAAAGAACCTTTTGAATTTTTTAGTTTTTAAGTTTATGTGACTATTATTGCATTAGTTTTATAATAATATATAAGTTTAACTTATATAAATATGGTTGTTTATAGTTGATTTATGTTGAGAGTAAATATTGTTTATTTATTATAGAGATACATTTAGTGGTATAGGTTGAATTATCATGGACTTTCTGACATTTAAACAAAATCGCCAAATTGAAGAGTATGCTATTTCCCAAGGTTTAAATCTAATCAAAAATGCCTCTGATGAGATTGTTAAGCTTATTTTCAAAATTTAGTAGGCAAAATAAAATTTTAGTGGTAGTTTGGTATAGAAAACAATGGTATTGCTGCAGCTATCAAACTCTACAATAAAGGCTATAACATTGATATTTATAGGATTTTAACTAATCAAAGTAATAAAAATTACTATACTAAATTCTCAAATCTAAAAAATCATCTACAAGAAATTAACATTAGTAATTATGATGTCGTTATAGATGGCATATTTGATATTGGTCTGGATAGAGATTTAAGTGGTGATGTCTTAGAGTTGTTAAAACTATAAATCAAAACTCAAAATATATCCTAGCTATAGATGTACCAAGTTGCTATGTAGGAATCTAGTCTGCATACAATAATAACATTTGTAGTATTCTCAACTCCTACACAATCACAACCATTTTCAAAAGCAATATTAATAGAGAAATCTATAGATCTTACCTCTATTTTATAATCAATTTTTATTTATAAATACTTGTACACATGGCTTATTTTTTTTTGTATATGAGTTCATATTTCTAGGTGGTATACTTAACATTATCAAATATACAGTATTTAGATTTATAAAAAAATGACAAATCAATTTGAAAATATAGTCTTATATCACATGGTTAAACCAGAGAAAATTTGTCCGTATGGTCTAAAGGCGGAGGCGCTTTTTGAACAAAAATGCTGGAGTTTTGAAGATAATCATCTAAAAACTCGTGCTGAGACAGATGCCTTCAAAGCAAAATATAATTTACATACACTATTAATTTTCATAGATGGTCGACAGATAGGTGATTATAGTAACTTGCTTGATTTTTTAGGTGAGAAATGAATCAGCAGTTAAAATACTTTGTCCTGTCTACTCAAGTATTGCCTGAGCATATAGATCTAAACAAGCATCTAAATAATATTGTCTATCTACAATGGATGCAGAATGTAGCTATCGCGCATGTAAAGGCTAATGGTATCTTTGAACTGACAAAGTCTCAAGGACTTACATGGTTTGTTAGAAAGCATACTATAGAGTATCTATCACAAGGTTTCTTAGGTGATGATATCGCAGCGGTTACATGGGTAGAAAGTATTACTAAGACTTCTACATTTAGAAAATATCATATCTATAGAAAATCAGACAAAGCATTATTATGCAAAGCAGATACACTATGGGTTATGGTAAATGCTCAAAAGGGTAAACCTACCAAAATACCTACAGAGCTAGTCGAAATTTTTGATAAATATAACAGTTTTGAGATTGATGATATTAGTTCTTTAATTTAATAAAAAATTATAAAGCCTATTTTTGCTGAAAATTATTGCAAAAAAATAATATAACTAAAAATAAAGCTAATTTATTAGTTTTTGTCTTAAACACTAAAATATATAGACCGTTGCAGCTTGAGCTACATTTAGCAATTTTATATTACTAAGTGTTGGTATCATAGTTTTTTTAACTACATAAAATCTTGGATACCATTAGCTTCCTCACCAAAAACTAAAATGCTATTAGCAAGTTTAAATTCCTTAGCATAACATTATATACCCTGATGTGGCGTAGTCAGCCATAGCTTGCGCTGCTGTATTTTTACTATGTTTTTTAGCTCAACAAGATTTTCAAGATATCCAAATTTGAGGCTAAATTGTGCCCCCATACCAGCTCTGATTGCTTTAGGGTTAAATTAAAGTTACTTCTTTAAAGCCTACAGCTATAACAGTTCGTAGAATTGTACCGATATTACCAGAATCTTGGAGCCTATCGAGTACTAGGAAAAATCATCATTAAATCTAAGCTCTTGAAATTTGGTGTGGATTTTGTGTTTGATATAGTACTTCAAAATCTTTCTTGGTAACAGTATACTTTTTATCTAGGGCATAACTTGGACTATTAGCTTTCTCAGTTACTAAGATCGCGATAGGTTGTTGCACTAGTTTTTTGAGTGTTTCTTGAGCACATCTAAGTCCTTCAACGACATAATATTGTGATTTTTTCGTCCCTGAAAACTATGAAGTTTTTTTATTTCTTTATAGATTTTTTGGCTAATATTTTTAATTAAATTGATTAGCTAACAATTTTGCTAGTTATTGTATGATTTTTAGCTGAGTGTTTTTAAATAGATTTAATGTGTATTTTTGCTATAACTAGTCAGAAATGTTAAGGTAGATATATTACTAAAAAATTTCTAGAGTATATTATGTAAAGAGAAAAAGATGCCTATACAGCATAGGTATTTTATCCTGCTATTGTTTTAGCAAGTATATTATCATTATTGGGAATCTTAGTGCCTATTGGCTTTTGCCAATAATACTCAAGTTATCTAAAGTTTAATCCTAGAAAAGTTTGGTTGGGTATATAATTTTGGCAATGAGTATCTTTGTTTACTTATGTTTGGTTTTGATGTTTAGTTGTTTTGGAGATATCAATCTCGGTCAAGATCATGAACTACCAGAGTATATAAATATCCATAGTTTGCGATGCTATTTCTGCAGATATGAAAATTAGTTTGATGTTTTATGGTGTGTTGCTAAGCCACTAATTATTTTCTAACTCCACCTAATCTTTCAAGAGATAATTTAGAAATGGTAAAACAGGTGACGAATATAACTTTCTTCCATTGAGGGATAGAAGCTCTTGGTCTGTATATGCTGTAGTTGGCTTATCTTTGGCATATTTTGCATATAGACATGAATCACTATTACCACGCTCGGTACTTTATCAAATTTTAAGTGATAAAATCTATGGTGTAATTGGTCATGCTATTGATATATTTGCGATATTGGGTACCCTATTTTGGGTTTTGCGGACCTCATCAGGTTTTAGTGCGTATATAAGTAAGTTCTGGTATAAGTTTTTTAACGGTATTTGCTGATACACAAAACATCCAAGTTCTGTATATCATAATAATTGTCGCACTTGCGACTATATTTGTAGCTTTAGGACCTTAATGAGATATCAAAGCTTTAAGTAATTTTAAATATTTTACTAGCTATTTTGCTGTTAGCTTTTATCTTATTTCTGTTAATATTAAAGCTGGACTAATACATGATTATAT
The DNA here is from genome assembly GCF_001653955.1 of Francisella persica ATCC VR-331. Taxonomy (NCBI): domain Bacteria; kingdom Pseudomonadati; phylum Pseudomonadota; class Gammaproteobacteria; order Thiotrichales; family Francisellaceae; genus Francisella; species Francisella persica. The sequence continues at coordinate 1,154,614 of NZ_CP013022.1, read as the reverse complement.
CTAAAATATTGGCTATTATCTAAAGCACTATTGTTAATCAGACTTTTAATCTATATGCCTATAATCAAAACAACCAACAATGGTTGAAAAAGTGGACACTATTTTATTGGTGCTGGTGTATAGCTTGATCACCATTTGTCGGAATATTTATAGCCAAAGTTTCTAAAGATATGACAATACGCCTATTTAATAATAGGTATTTTGTTTATACCAGTAGGTTTTACATTGTTATGGATGACTGTAAATTGTTACGATTGAATGGTCAAGATTTGATAAATTTCTGCCAAGCATTAGTTATTGATAGCAATCAGCAACTATTATTAGTGCCCTTCCGCTTCTGTTTATCTTATTTTTGATAGCTATTTCATTGACAAAGGCACTAAGATTAGATTACCTAAGAATCAAAAAGTATCCAAACACACTCTACAGTTGTTTATATTTCAAAGCAGATAAACACTTAGTAGCTATAGCTGCTAAACTCTCAAAAACACAAGATATTGATTTTCAATAATAGACAGTAACTCCAGCAGTGCTAGAGGTCACTAATAAAATGCAAAAAAACTGCTATAAATGCGCGAAGTTACTAAAGGTGATAATTATGTCCAGTTGATTATAAGTATCAAATCCGGCGATGACTTTGTTTATAGTGTTATGCTTAGTATCAAACAAAAGCAGATATCGATTCTTATAATAGGGTAAAAGTTTTATTAGGTCAAGGTAGTTAATATTATGATATTATTGGCTACTCAAATGAGTAGGTAATTATTGATATAGTCAATCAGTATGATAAACATCTGCATTATTTACATTTAGTAGTAGCTGATAAAGATTGATCAATTAAGTACAGCGTAACTAAAGTTAAATATCCAAGCAAAGCTTACCCATAACAGATAAGGTATGAGTAAATATCCAGCTAGATTATCTATTTATCTAAATACTATAATATTCCAGGCAACAAATATCCATAATATTGACATCTCTAATAGCGCTAAATCAATATTATGCCAGCAGAAAATACAAAGCTCCATAAAAAATTAAGTCCTAACTGCATTACATAGACTATAAAAGCTTTTTCCTTGAATTGCCCTTGTTGAAATATTAACCAACCAGATATGGAAATCATAATATATAAGATCGCCCATACTGGTGCAAATATCCAATTAGGTGGGACAAAGAATGGACTCTCTAGGTAGATAAACCAGCTTTGGATATTTATTGATGTTACCATACCAACAAAATATCCGATAGCTAATATTACTATGATAAATAACGCTAACACTAGCAATTTTATGATTTTGAGTTGGTTCATTTTTAACTCCTTAAATCTGTTAAAAAAGACCTTGGGATTTACAATTAGAAATTGTAGATTAGAATATACTTTTTATAAAGTTTATATATCATAATTATTAACAATTATTTAACAAGGTAATAAGGTAAGTAAAATGCTAAAAAAAAAAACAAGAGCTTAACGCAATATGAGTACGATATTATCATCAATAAAGCTACAGAAAGACACTTTTACAGGTAGATTAATAATTTAGATCAAAAAGGCGTGTATATTGCGGCACGCCACTGTTTAGAGCTGATAGCAAGTTTATTTCAACTTGTGGTTGGCCAAGTTACGATATACATATTGAGAATAATGTAAAACAACTTCCTGATGCCGATGGCAGAAGAACTGAGATTTTGTGTAATAATTGTGATGGTCACCCTTAGCCATATATTTCATGATGAAGGCTACTAAGTTAAACACTCGCTACTGTGTTAACTCTGCTCAGTAGATTTTATACCTGTAGAAGATTTTAGTAATACCGAAGAGATTATTGTTACAGCAGGGTGTTTTTATGGAGTTGAATATTATATGAAAAACTATCAGGAGTAGTATTTCAGCCAGGTTACTGTGGTAGTCAACCATATCCTAATTACACTATGGAGGTGATACTGGTTATATTAAGGTCGTCAGAGTTATATTTGATACTAGCAAGGTTTCATTACAACAAGTTCTTAAATATTTCTTTGAGATCCATGATTTTAAACAGGCTGATGGTCAAGGACCTGATATTAGTTAGAGCAATATAAATCTGATATTTTCTACTATGATGATAAGCAAAAACAAATTGCGGAAGATCTAAAACAAATATTAGCACAAAAGAGCTACAAAATTGCTACAGAGATTAAATTAATGAAGCCATACGCCGCTGAAGACTATCACCTTGACTATTATAAAATAGGTACTTTACCTTATTGTCATACTCACAAGAAAATCTTTTAATTGTGCTGATTTGGAAAAGTCTGTTTTTTTATCAAAAAAAATAAACTTATTGAAATAACTATAAAACCTAATTGTTGTGTAGGTACACCAATCATAAGTTTTGATATTGATAAAAAACTTAGAGGAAGTCCAGCAATACCTGCAACTGTAAATTTAACTAGCCTTATCACACCATTGCCAGCTGCAAAGCCTTCTTTTAATAAATCAATAGCTTTTGATGTTGTAATTATGTTTACAAGTGCTAGTCCAATTGTTACTAAAGCATTTAGAAATATAAAAATATAGATATTATTTAAAAAATATGAACTTAAAATATTTACTATTACTATAATAATTGCAAAATAATAGCCATTCAGGATTAATTTTCTTTGGTTAAGATGAGTTACTTTTCTCCTAATATAATTACTAGCAAAAACTACCCCACAAATATTTAAGCCAAATAATACACAATATTGTGTATAACCAAGATTAAAGTAACCGATAATTAAATTTGATGAGGCTATGATAAAGGTAAATAAAGCACCAAAGCACAAACTGCCAGTCAAAGCACCAATTATAAAAGGAATATTCATAAAATGATTTAAATAAGCCTTAAAACTTATCGCTAGATTCTTTGAGCGTTTGTATGATGGATTAGTTTCCGGCATTATCAATGTTAAGATTAATAGTATAACTCCATAAATACTTAGAAAATGGAAAATATCTTGCCAACTACCAGTTATATATACAATCAAACTACCAATAATTGGTGCGACTATTGGGGCTAGCATAAACACCATAACCATTGTAGCCATCTTTTTTATCAGTTTTTGACCTCTATAGCAATCTTTAAGTACTGCCATTGCGGCCACAGTAGCAGGGGAATCGCCCAATCCTTGTAAAAAACGCATTAATATCAATATGTCAAAGCTATGTGTCAATGAACAAAGTATGGTACTAACTATATATACAAGCATACCTATAGTGAGGATCTTCTTACGCCCAAATCTATCTGATAGAGCTCCCCCAAAAAACATTCCAAAGCTAAAACCGACAAGATATGTAGATACACTAATAGCTACTTTATTGACATTGACGCTAAAGAAATTAGCGATATTGTAAAAAGCAGGGATATAAGTATCAATCGCAAATGATGGTAATGCTACAAAAATTACCACAAAGAAAATAAGATATTTACTACCTTTTCTAATTTCGAACATCATATACTAGATAATTAATTTAAATAGCTTATTTTAACAGATAAATAACTTGATTTAATATCAAAAAGTTCATTATAAGTTCATTAAGCTTGTCTAAAATGTTTTATCAACCTAAAAAATAAAGCTTAGACTATGCTAAACCAGCTTATTGCTATTAAAATAAAGACTAAACTCACACTCTATTAAAGATAGTTGAAGTTTTAGTAGAGATATAATACTATTAAGCTTTAACACTACCATCATCTTGGTTTTGTGCTAATCGATTTGTGCTACCTGAAGTTGCTTGAGCCTCAGTTACAACTGTATCAATGTTTTCCTGAGCTTGTTTAGTATCAGTTTGGTTGACAGAACTAGTTGTTGCAACAGTAGTCGCAGATTTAGCTTTATTAATCGCAGCTTGTATATCAGCAACAGCAGTGTAACCGCCAATTATAGTAGTATTAGCAACTGTAGCATCTTTAGCAGGAGCTATGACTAAGAATGGTGTACCTTGGATTCCAAGCTGATCAAACCCCATTTCTAGTGTAGCTTTAAGATGATCTGCAATCTTATCATCTTGTATAGTTTTTTTAACTTTAGTCATATCTGCACCAGCTTGTTTAGCTACTTTGTCAACAGTTAAGTTCTTTAAGCTACCTTCGTCTTCACCTGTAGCAAAAATGCCATTGTGATATTTAATGTAAGCATCAGAACCATATAATTTATAAATAGCAGTACCAACTTCTGCTGCATATTCAGAAGCAGGTGCTTTTTGACCAAATATTGGAAACTCAGTAAATACTACTTTAACATCACTATTATCTTTCATAATTTTTTCTATTTCAGGAATAAGCTTAGAACAGTACATACACTGATAGTCGAAGAACTCATAAACAACTACTGCTGGGTTTTTAACATCAGACTTAGGAGTTAGATCAGAGTCATAGATACTATCTTTTAATTTTAAAAAGCTGGTTACTGCTTTTTCATTCATTTGCTGTTGCATCTTATTGCGTAGCATGTTCACGTTATTTGCGATACTCTGCAGCGGAATAGCTGGCTTTTTAGCACTTATCGCATCTTCAAACCCAATTATAATTTTATCATTGTTTAGCTGAAATACTTTGATATTTTTATCAGCAGCTATGCTAGAGCCCATACCATAACCAATAGTATAGCTTGCATTAGCTATAACATTAGTTTTATCAGCAGGAGAAGCTGTTTTAGTTGTAGATATACTAGAACCAGAGCTAGAGCTAGTAGCAGTAGTTGAATACTTATCATTACTAGAACTATCTGAACAAGCTACTAAACTTGTTGTAATAGCAGCTATAGCTAAGGCTTTTAAAATTTTTTTATTTGCCAACATAATATTTACTCCTTTAACTATTTCTTTTGAGCAGCCATTGCTTGCTTTTGGAATTCAATCATAGCATTTTGCATTTGATCTGGAGTTAGTTTTGATTTTTTACCATTGATACCATCTTTTAGACCATCGACCATTTCTTGGTTATCTATAGAAATATTGTTTTGACCCATTTGATTTTTCAATGTTTGTCCCATTGTGTAGCCAACAGAATAGCTTACATCATCTTGGTTATCTGGTGTTGCTGCGAAACAAGTAGCGATTAAGGTACCAGCAACTAGTGGCACTATAAGTAAAGCCTTAGTTAATTTCATTATTTAGTTTCTCCTGTTATTTAGATAATGAATACTTTCTCCTAGTAATTCTAACAAACTGTTTATAAATCACAATGTTTTATCTGTGTAACTTAGAAGTTTTTATTTGCTAATCTCCCAATCGATGTGTTCTAAAACCAATTGGTTATCAATAAATTCAGATTTTTAGCTCCTAAAGCTTGGAGATTTACTTGACTAAACAGTGAGTTACCGACTGCAATAGCAATATCTCTTATCCACAAGAGCATAGCCACTTCTCTTAATGGCTGATTATTGGATATTTTTATCAAAATCAGTTGGTGTGACAATACTAGTAGTTCAAGAAGCGGTTTATTTACCAAAAAATCACGCTGTTAAAAATCTCTTTCTGTTTGTTATAGGTGCAGCATTGTCAAAAGGGCAGACTAGTTGACAATCATCACAACCATAAATACGTGTGCCAATTTTATTTCTAAGTTCTAGTAGTTATAGCGCCTTTATTCTCTATAGTTAAGTATGAGATGCACTTGCGTGAATCAATCATCTTCCCAGTTTTGTATTGCATATGGCAAAGTTTGATACATGCTTAAACTATATAGATGACTCCGATAAAAAAAATGAATCCTGTGGACTTTATTAATTAGCATTGAGCTTTTACCTTGCCACCATAAACCTGTTTTTTTTTTAGAGAATGGACGCTCTAAAACAGGAGCGCTATTCGTGAAAACTCTAAACTGATGTCCACCTGCTAATTCATCAATAAACTAACCTAGTTTTTGAAGTTTTTTTATTACTTTATATTTACCACGAACACATAGAGAAATATATGCAATATTGCTAGTTGTTCTGAGTCTTTTAACCTCTGTTTTGACTGATTAAGATAGTTTAACGTAGCTACAATGACGATAAACCTTTTTTAGCCATGTTTTACCATGATGTAATAAAGATAAGCATGATAATTTATTCTCTAGCCATTTTTTTTTATAGTATGGAATATACTCAGAAAGACCGTAGTCAATTTTTGAGTTGCCACTGCTCTAAATAAAGCTCAAGCTTCATGATTAATTATCTCTGTGCATTTTGATATCCCATAGTTTTTCTAAAGCATATAAATTTCTAGTTTTTTCAAGCATGATATGCACAACAATATCACCGATGTCTACTAAAACCCAGTCAGATTTATTGTCACCTTCAATACCTAGTATGGTAATATCATTGTTTTTTAATTCTTGTTCTAATTTTTTTGCTAAAGCTTTTGCATGAGTCGTTGATGATGCCGTAGAAATTACAATTTTATTCATCATATCCGTTAGATGCTCTACATCTATAGCTTGAATATTGATACCTTTTAGGTCATCGAGAGCTTCTAAAACAACCTCTAGTCTTTGATCTGTTGTCATGAAAATTTTTCTAACATATTTTATAAACTTAGTTTAAGATTATAACATAAGTTTAATTTAAATGATTATATCTTATATAATAAAGCAAAAAGTTTTAGGAATAAAAGATGAAGAAAAAAGTTTATTTTTATTCTCTATTTTCAGTTATTTTGACTGCAATAGTTCTAGTTACTGTTTTATAGGTTTTCAAAATGATATCAACAAATAATTAGGACAGTGTTTTCGTATATAATGATAATTATTGGTTTTACATTGTTTATATTTAGTAATAAAAAAAGGATTTCTTTAACTATTTTAATATATGAGTGTAACTCTGCTAGCATTATAGTTAAAATAATAGTTAATATCTGTAAGCAGGCTGGTTTTGACATTTGGTTATGTGGTAGTAATAAGATTATTAACTAATAATCAATCTCAACATAAATAACCGAGAGCAAAAAAATTATAATAACTAATACAGCAGTAACAGCAAAAAATCATTAATTATGATATCAGTAATACGCTTTGTTTGGTTTCAGAGTAGTAGGTAGTGACAAAACGTAAACTTGATAGAACGAATTTAAGTATCTGGTTAATAATCAAGTAGCTCAGAATAAAATCCTATTTTTTATGTATAATAAGCCCATCTTGATTTTGCTGCTCGTCTAAAAAAGTTCTCAAACCGGAAATTGCCAAGCTAATAAATTCTCAAGGAACATAAAGTGGATGCTATCATCGTTAAACTACTAAAAACTTATCAGAAATAATTTAAAATAACCAAAGCTATTGATAGTGAGTGAATAGAAACATTTTAAAAATATATTTCATTACTAAAGTCAGATTTATATTTGGGTAATAGCAAAATAAAAGATTTAAATTCAAAAGAGAAAAAATTATTAGACAAAATCTTTAACCAATTGAATTAAGAATGTGAAAATCAAAAAGCTATAACTTACGATGTATTATATCTACCAACAAAGTTTTTTTGTATTCGCATATAAGTTATTGATGATATAAACCAAGTTCAGCAGTTTTTTATGCACTTATTATTATGATTTTTGGTAATGTCGATCAAACTATCTATCAGTGGCGTGGCTCAACATCTTCTTATATGTTAGAAGTCTTCGAAAAAGATTTTAAATATGTTAACAATATACACCTTCATACACTTTTCGTTATGGTAATCTGATATCGTTGATGGTAAATAATATTTATTGTCAATATAAAAAATGTCATAACGAATTTATTTATAACCTATCCTAGACTAAACAAAACTACTGATATAAGTATTTTAGACAGTAGTAATAAAAGTAGTACTAAAACGAAAAGCACTAATACAAAATGGTGTTAAAGCTAATGATTGGTACGGTAAGTGTATAATTCAACTACAGTTTTTGAGCTCTAAGTTATTTATATCACGACTTAGCCTATAATTTCGTTGCTGATAGAAATATCTTTAGTGAGAACCTTTTCAAAGCTATTTATGGATATAATCAATGTTAGATTATCCTTTTTTATATCTTTTTAAAAGACCTTTTGCAAAAACTAGTCATACAAATGGCTAGTGATATTTCTCCAGCTTGCAAAGCTTATCGCAGCTCTTAGCAAAACTATAGATAAGGTATTTAAACAAAAAAATATCTTAGCAAATCTATGTATTAGTTGACGTAGTATTTTAAATACCACGAGCATAAAAAAGCTAATAAAGCAATTGATTTTATATTATGTTACAAAGTTTAGATTTAGAAAAACAAATTTCTAAGGCCTTTAGAGAGACTCATTCAAGTATAGGCTATAGATTATTGATGGAATAACTATTTTTGTTAAAGGAAAAAAAATATCTTGGCAGAATTTATTGAGATTTTGTATCAACTTATTTATATTAGATCGAATCAGCAAAACGAAAATAACTATAATCAAATTAAAATTATGAGATGCATCGGAAGCTCATGATGCTACAGAGTGGGGATTTTTGGTGATAAAAATAACAAAATCTGTCACGAAATAAATATAGGAAGGACGACGTCTATTTATGTGGCAATTACAAGAGTTAAGAAGCATTTATTTAAGTTTTATCGGATGATATTACGCATTTTTATCATCTTGATATCAGATTAGAAAAAAATATTTATCCATGTGATTTAAAATTTAAGAATAGTCTGAGATTTTTATATGAAGGAAACTTGGTTTAGTGTAAAGATTATCTCAATAAATCTAAGTATTGCGATAAGACTAAGCTTCATAATATAAATCTTTTAAAGGTATCACGAAAAAATTACAACTGAAAGTAATTAGTTTTGCGATTGAAGAGCTATATTATAGTTAGTATCTTATTGCGTAACTAGTACTTTGTCTTGTAATTCAAATGGTTTATCAGCAAAGTACATTGAAGGATGAACAATAATATTGCCATATTGAGTTTTACTAAGCCACTTACCATTAGCATCAATTCTTGCAGTTAAACCATCTAAAATTTGGATATATCTTTTCCAGCATTGTGCTTTAAACATGGGTTTTTGGCCATTGTTAACATTAACTTTGTGCCAAGTTTTGCCATTATCAGCTGATTCTTGATAGATAATCAAACAATAGTCTGTTGGCTTTGGAAGAGCAGCTTCTTCTTGAGCTTGTTCTGCTAGCTCTTCTTGTACAGTTTGATAATGAAAATAATAAGCAATCCCTGAGATTATTGCGATAATAATCGCAACAATAATTATTTTTTTTTCATTTTTACAGTCTATAAAATGACAATTTATTTATCGATTATATACTTAATTATATTCAAATACGATTAGTAGAGTTTATTTTGTTCGTCAAAATGATTTATAATAACTATCTGTTTTGAATTTTAATAAATCTGTAGCACTATCTACTAAAAGGTAAAATATGATTACTACTAAAGAGTTACGTAATAAATTTATAAATTATTTTGAATCTAAAAATCACTCACATCAACCTAGCTCATCTTTAATCCCATTTGGTGATGATACTTTATTATTCACAAATGCTGGGATGGTGCAGTTTAAAGATATTTTTCTTGGAATTGAAAAAAGAGATTTTTCGCGTGCTGTTACAGTGCAAAAATGTTTGCGTGCTGGTGGTAAGCATAATGACCTTGATAATGTCGGTTATACAGCTAGACATCATACTTTTTTTGAGATGTTAGGTAACTTTAGCTTTGGTGATTACTTTAAAAAAGAAGCTATCAGTTTTGCTTGGGAATTTTTGACCAACGAAATTAAACTCCCTGTAGAAAAACTATGGGTAACTATATATGCTAGCGATGATGAGGCTTTTGATGTCTGGCATAAGCATATTGGTTTAGCTAAAGATAGGATTATCCGTATTGACTCAATTGATAACTTTTGGTCGATGGGTGATACTGGTCCATGTGGTCCATGTACAGAGATCTTTTATGATCATGGTGAAGATGTTGCCGGAGGGTTACCTAGCACTCCAGAAGAGGATGGTGATAGATATATCGAGATTTGGAATATTGTATTTATGCAATATAATCGCCATGCTGATGGCTCTACTACAGATCTACCTAAACCGTCTGTTGATACTGGAATGGGTCTCGAGAGAATATCAGCAGTGTTACAAAATGTCCATAGCAACTATGAGATAGATTTGTTTCAAGCTTTAATCAAAAAAGCTCAACAAATAACAAATGCAAAAGATATAAATTCACCTTCACTAAAAGTTGTTGCTGACCATATTCGTTCATGTTCTTTTTTAATTGCTGATGGGGTTTTACCAGCTAATGAGGGGCGTGGCTATGTTCTAAGAAGGATTATTCGTAGAGCTATTCACCATGGCAATAAACTTGGAGCAAATGAGATATTTTTCTATAAGTTAGTTACTGAGCTTATAAGTCAGATGGGTGAAGCTTACCCACAATTAATTGATAACAAAGATCTGATTGAAAAAACACTTATAAAAGAAGAAGAACTTTTCTTGAAAACTATTGAAAATGGTATCAAGATATTTGATGCTGAAATAGAGAATCTAAAAGGTAATACAATATCTGGTGAAGTAGCTTTTAAGTTGTATGACACCTATGGTTTCCCTTTTGACTTAACTGCTGATATGGCAAGAGAAAAAGGCTTTAAAGTCGAAGAAAAAGCATTCTTGGCTCAAATGCAGGTCCAAAAGCAAAGATCAAAAAAAGCTGGTAAATTTAATATTGATTATAATAGTTTAATTAACTCAAAAATTAAGTCAGAATTTAGAGGTTACTTAACACTAATAGAAGATGCAAAAATTTTAGAAGTGTATAAAGATGGTCAATTAGTTGATAGTATCGCTGAAGAGGCACCAGCAGTTGTGGTTTTAGATAAAACTCCTTTCTATGCAAAGTCAGGTGGTCAAGTAGGTGACAAAGGTACCCTTGAAGGTGTTGGCTTTGAGTTTATAGTTGAGGATGTACAAAAGTCCGGTGAGGCAATCTTACATATTGGTAAGTTAGTAAAAGGTCGATTAAATGTAAATGATGAGCTAACTGCACAGGTAAGTGTTCAACACAGACTTGCTACAGCAGCTAATCATAGCGCTACACATTTATTACATAAAGCTTTGAAAGTAGTTTTAGGTAATCATGCAGAGCAAAAAGGCTCGCTTATTGACGAAAATAGGCTAAGATTTGACTTTACTCATGATAAGTCGATTTCTCGTAGTGAAATAGAGCAAATAGAGCTTTTGGTAAATCAGCAGATACGCTCTAATTATTCTGTAGAAACTATAGAAACATCACAACAAAAAGCTAAGTCATTAGGAGCAAAGGCGTTATTTGGTGAAAGGTATAGTGATATAGTACGCGTAATATCTATAGGTGATTTTTCTATAGAGCTATGTGGTGGTACACATGTCGCTTATACAGGAAATATAGGTTTATTTAAGATAATTTCTGAAGGTAGTATCGCTTCAGGAATTAGAAGGATAGAAGCAGTTACAGCAGATAAGGCTATTAGACATACTTTTACCAACGAAAATAAAATCATAACTCTTAAGGATAGCCTCAAAGCCAATGATGATAATTTAGTAGATAAACTAAATTCAATACTTCAACAAATAAAAAACCAAGAGAAACAAATTGCTAAACTTAAAAAAGAGCTACTATCAAACTCTAATAATGATATCAAAGAAAGTAATATAGGTGATATAAAAGTTGTTGTTGCGAATATTGATGGTGTAGATGTCAAAATATTACGTGATAAAATCGATGACTATAAGTCAAAAAATAGTAAGGTAATTGCAGTTTTAACTACAACTAATGCTGGTAAGGTACAGTTTGTAATTGGAATTAGCAGTGGTATGACAACCTTGATTAAGGCTGAAGATATAGCCAAAGAACTAGGCAGTCATATTGATGGTAAAGGTGGTGGTCGTGCTGATATGGCGCAAGGTGGTGGTAATAACTCGGCAAATATAAATCAAGCTTTATCTCAAGTAGAACAGTTTATTTTAGATAATATAAAAGAGTAGTGGTACGTTGAAAATAGTGCGTAGATATTTATCAATATACCTGGTTATATTTGGTTGTTGTGTTAGTGGTATAGCTAATCCTGTAGCTGACTATACTAGTACTATAAAGCAATCAATAAATAACTCACCCCAGTATAAATTTATTGGTTTCCAACTTAACTCAAGGCAAATGAGCCCAACAATAAAGCTCGGTAGATTATTACCAAGGATAGATATAGGTGGTTCAATTAAGGCGACAAATATTCTAGACCAAAGAATGCTAGCTAATGGTGATATTGTATATGGGCGTTTTAATTCGATTCAAGGTTTGGTAACTTTGACACAGCCACTATATGATTATGGTGCATATAAGGATTTACAATCAGCTGAAGAAACAGCACAGTTTGCCCAACAAGATTATCGAACAAATTATCAGCAATTCTTATATGATGTAAGCTATGCATATTTTAATTTAGCTAAAGCTATTAAGAATGTTCAATATACTTCATATAATTTAAAATCAAACAAAGAAAGTTTAAATGAGTTAGAAAGTAAATTTAATGCAGGTACAGCAAATGTTGCTGATTATGAAACTGCAAAAGCTAACTACTATATAGCCGAAGCTGATTATGCCACCGCAAATAGGGAAGAAAAAGTTGCCTGTGCTGAATTACGTAAGTTTACTAATAATGATGATGTAGTATTATTATATAGCAATGATTTTAAAATCAAAGAACCATCACCTAATACAGAAGAGGGTTGGGAAGAGCTAACAATGCGTAGCAGCCCATCTTATTTGGGCTCGATGCATACTAAAGAAAGTAAATATTATAGTTATCAATCCGCAACAAGTTCATTTATGCCTAAAGTTAACTTTGAAGTTAAGTATTCAACTGGTTTTAATGATGTTAGTTCACTTGGTAACCAAGTATTTGATAATTTTTTACCATTTAAAGGTACGATAAACGCATTTTATTTTGGGATTAATTTAACATGGAATATTTTTGCTGGAGGTACAGATTATGCGCAATTAAAAAAGGCTGCTTATGATTATCAATCCTCTGAGTTTAATATGATTCAGACTGGGAGGGTTGCACAAAACGATGCAATGTATGCTTTTAGATTTGTTCAACTTAAGAAAAAAGAAATAGAATTTTTGCGCCAGTCTGTTGCAGCAGCAAAGATTGCCTATGAGAAATATAAAGAGCGCTATGAACAAGGTACAACAACAATTACCCAGTATTTCATCCTTTTAAACCAATACTATCAATTCCTTATTCAGCTAAACAATACTGAATTTGATTATATTATGGGATTTCTAAGTCTATATAAAGCAGCTGGAATTTTAACAGCAAAAACGGTGCAAGATTTTAATAATTGGTTACTATTAGGTCAAGATGTAGAGCTATAAATATGTATATATCAACCAAATTAGAGTGTTTTACACAACATAAACAAAATAATTCTCTGCCAATTTTTGTGATTAATAAGGATAATTTCAAAAATTGGCTTAGCAGACAGGATATTTTTTTACAGAATTACGTCAAGCAGTTTGATAAAAAAAGAAATGTTATAACTATTCCAGGTAATTTAGGAAATATTCAAAAAGTAATTTGCCTTGTATCTGAGGATATGTTTAGTATTGCAGATCTGCCAAATCAGCTGATACAAGGAAATTATCATATTGAGCATACTGATATAACTGACCTATCACTTTACTATATAGGTTTTGCTTTAGGCAGTTATAAATTTGAGAAATATAAATCTAAAACACAACAGTCAAAAGTAAAATTATTTTTGCCACAACAATACCAGTATATATTAGCAACTATAGAAGCTAATTATCTAGTGAGAGATATTATTACTACTCCAGCCGAAGATATGGGACCAGCTGATATTGCTAATGTGATACAACAATTAGCCAAAGAGTTTTCTGCTGATTTTGAAGAAATCGTTGGTGAAAAACTTATAGAACAAGGATATATGGGCATATATACTGTCGGTAAAGGTAGCCATAGGGCTCCTAGACTTGTACGATTAAATTGGGGGAATATAAATCATCCTAAAGTATCAATAGTTGGTAAGGGTGTAACTTTTGATACAGGAGGGTTGGATGTCAAACCATCATCAGCAATGCAACTGATGCATAAAGATATGGGTGGTAGTGCCAATGCTATCGCTCTTGCGTATATGATTATGAAGCATAAGCTACATATCAGACTGAGCTTAGTGATTCCTACGGTTGAAAATGCTATAGACGCAAAATCATATCGACCAAGTGATATTATTAAAATGAAAAATGGTACTAGTGTACAAGTTACTAACACAGATGCTGAAGGACGTTTAATTCTAGCTGAACCTTTGTATGAAGAGGCGCAGAAAAAGCCTGAGTATTTAATTGATTTTTCAACTCTAACAGGAGCAGCTAGAGTTGCAGTTGGGCCTGAGATTGCAGCATTTTTCTGTAATAATGACGATGTGGCTAACCAAGTATATAAATATGCTCAAGTAACTCAAGATCAAGTTTGGCGTCTACCATTAGCTGATTGTTACAGAAAGAATCTAGAAACTGAGTTTGCAGATATTTCACACTGTGATTTATCACCATTTGCTGGAGCAGTAAAAGCAGCATTATTTATGGAGCATTTTGTTGGTATAAAAGATGCTCCTACTTGGATTCATTTTGATATGATGGCATGGAATATTTCCTCTACTCCAGGTAAACCTAAAGGTGGTGAAATGATGGCTGTTAGAGCTATGTTTCAGATGCTTAAGGATAAGTTTCCAGCTTAAATTAATCTCACTAATATAGTGAGTTATATTTTTATTGTATAAACATAGCTAGTTTATTTACTAATATATCTGAAGTTGTATACTTTATATAAAGAAAGTACAAATTATAAAAATAATCATGCAAAAATCAGTATTAGAACAGCTTAAGCAAGTAACAATGGTGGTTGCTGATACCGGTGATTTTGAATTAATTCAAAAATACAAACCTGTCGATGCTACAACAAATCCTAGCTTAATCCTCAAGGCTGTCAAAGAACAGAAATATTCCAACTTGGTTGCAGAAACTATAAATAAAGTAAAAACTAATAGTCCAGATCTTAAGCGTGATGATCTTATTAAAGAAATCACTATTGAAATTTTGGTTATGTTTGGTATTAAAATACTTGATGTCATTGAGGGTAAAGTATCAAGTGAGGTAGATACTAGAATATCATTTAATAGCGCAGCAACTATCGACTACGCTAAAAGTATTATTGCAAGATATGAGTCTAATGGTATCTCAAAAGATAGAGTTTTGATAAAAATTGCTGCGACATGGGAAGGTATAAAAGCTGCCAAGATACTACAAAAAGAAGGTATCAATTGTAATCTTACGCTTATTTTTGATAAAGCACAAGCACAAGCTTGTGCCGAAGCAGGTGTATATCTAGTCTCACCATTTATAGGTAGAATTACAGATTGGCAAATGCAACAAAATAATTTAAAAACTTTTCCAGCTATTGCCGATGATGATGGTATTAACTCTATAAAAGCAATATACGATTTATACAAAAGTCATGGTTTTAAAACAATAGTTATGGGTGCTAGCTTTAGGAATGTTGAGCAAGTTATCGCTTTAGCCGGTTGTGATGCCTTGACCATATCTCCAGCTTTACTTGAGGAGCTTGAAAATCATGATGAAAACTTAGAAGTTAAACTAACAAAAAATGATGGTGTTGTTACTCAAGAACCACAAATTAGCGAGTCAAATTTTCGCTGGCAAATGAATGAAAATGCTATGGCCACTCATAAATTAGCAGAGGGAATTAGATTATTTACAAAAGATACTATTGAATTAGAAAATATAATTAAACAAAGTTTATAATAAAATAAGAGGTATTTTTGATGAAAAAGTTTATATTCACATCTATAATAGGCTCTGTATTTGTAGTTACAGCATTTAGTTTTGATAATACGAATGATAGTACATCATTTTATAATAATAAAGTTACTTCAAATGTTACAAATATGAGTAAACCTATCACATGGACTGCAAATATATCACAGCAACCTATGCCACGTAATTCAGCACCTAATATTAATCAAA
Organism: Francisella persica ATCC VR-331; assembly: GCF_001653955.1. NCBI lineage: Bacteria > Pseudomonadati > Pseudomonadota > Gammaproteobacteria > Thiotrichales > Francisellaceae > Francisella > Francisella persica. Next base: position 1,138,564 of record NZ_CP013022.1, on the reverse strand, counting down.
GAAATAAACAACAAGTATATCAAATGACCAAAAAGCATTTAGGCCGTATATCAGAAGAGAATTTACAAGCTCCTCGAGCAACTAGAAAATATCATAAGCAAAATCTAGCTGATAATAATCATGGCAAACAGCTTGATAAGTATAAAAATGATATAAAAAATACAGATAAAGAAGATCAGAATCCTAATCTAGCTAATTTAGCTACGCCAGAACCTATTAATATTAGAAATAACATTAGAATCAGTGATGAGGATAAATCTCTTAATAGACAAATGATGATGAATGGTCCTCAAGGAGGTTTCCAAAATAACCAACCTAGAGGTATCGGTGGTACTAGTACTAATTTCTAAAAGTTTTTTGAAATATTAAATTACCTTATTGACAAATTAAATTCTTGTGCATAATTTTAAGGGCAAAATAGTTAAATTCCTCCCCAAAATGACTTAGACAAAAGTCTTGTAAAATTTTAACATCATAACCTAAATCAAAGCCATCAAATGCTGAAGCTAAAACACAAGCATCAATATCTATGCCAGCTAAATAAATTTTATGAATATTTTCTTGTTTGAAAAAATCTAACATTGTAGATTTAAATATTGAATAGGTATTTTTCACAAAAACATTTTTACTATCTGTAAATTCTAAAAGTTCTGCATCTATGTCAATACTGGGAGAATTTTGGCATTCATCCCATTGGAGTATTTTATAATGATTACTTTTTAGATTATTTACATATTTACTAAAAACAACATAATCAAAATCATTAGTTTGTATAAGTTTTTTAATTTTTTTAGGTAATGTTTTAGTATGCTTATTTACAAAATAATTTTGAACATCAATAACAACTAAAGTATTTTTAGACATTTTATTACTCTCTTATCTATTAAGTATGATAATATTATCAACATTCATATTTTGCTGTTTTTTCAATGTGATTTGCCATTTTCTTAATGTAAGGTAGACAAGAGCTAAGAATATTGTATATTGAATAGCAGTAATTCCAGCACCTTTATAGATAAATAGCGGAATATATATAATATCTGCAGTTATCCATAAGTACCAAGCATTGATACTCCTAGTAATTTGAAAATATAAAGCAGTAAAGCAAGTTGCTGTTAGACAACAGTCGACATAGCAATATGCTGGTAAATTTAAAATAGCTGCGTTCTTTTGAGACGCATAAAGAAAAGGTGTAATTAATACTGTCACAATAAATATCATTAATGCTTTCTTTTTTTCACTTGGTGTAGATTTTTTAATGTTTATGATAGTTTTACTGTCTTTTTCAATGTGTTTAAGCCATACAAAAAAACCTACAATATTAGCTAGGAGAAAATAACAGTTTAAAATCATATCACCAAAAAGCTCCCAACTATATAATAGATAGACATATATTAGTGCTGATATAAAACCTAATATATATACAAAAACACTACGTTTATATGCACATATAACACTAGCAACACCTACTGATGCTGCAATAGCTTCTAAATAAATCATATAAGTATCATAAGTATGATATGGTCTAATCAACCACTCGTAAAGATAATTCATAATTTGATATCATTAATTGAAATTATTTTATACTTCACCATTTTTATGATCCTCCTGACCATGAAGTGAAGTACTTAAATATTCGATAACATAATTTATCACACCATCATCAAAAATATCTATAGTTTTTTTAAATATAAATACATCAGAAGAAAATATTACTGCCAAATAAATTTGTTGTGGATTTAATTTGTTGATTAGTTTTTTCATATCAGCATTATAGACTATATAATTGTGGTGACTTATAAAATAACAACTTTCTGGTGTTTTTATTTTTTCAATTAGCTTTATCTTATGCTGGTTTTGAAAAGCTCGCCACTTTAACTCTTTCTCAAAAAGAAAACATTTTCTATTTTCAAACATACAAAAGCAAATATGATCAAATTTGCAATGATTATTGTTAAATTCGTTTACAATACACTCAACTTCTTTGTAGTTAAAACCTTTCTGAATATTAATCATAATTAGTAACTTAGACATTATATTTAGATTTTCTTAAGATTTAATTACTGTAATGCTAGTATTTATATTATTTTATTTCAATATATTATTTAGCAATTTACCTAAGTACTTATTTAATAAGTTAAATTATTATAAAAGTTTTGTCTGTACCAAATAAAAAATAGATTCAACCATAATAAATTAAGATATTTTTAGTAAGTTTATTAGATGTATATCTGAAAATTTGAACTTCAATTTGGTATTATTATCTTTCAAAATTAAGTAGGATTTAAGTTCCAATTATGTTGCTGAAAATAAATCCTAGAATTATTAGTTAAATTGTCGCTTATACTTTTATTATTGTACTGCTTGATTATTTGACCAAGTTGGTGTTGATCTTAAGTATGTTACAGCTGAGTATTTTACATAAACTTGATTGTTCTTTTTGGCAGTGTATTTTGTCTAGAAAGTTTTGCCAAGCTTTGAAATCTATAACTTCATGAGTTTGTGTTAGATTGATACCAATAAGCTCATAAATTATCCTGAATAATACTATTAGCTATAAATCAATACAACTAATTAAAGATAATTGCTTTGTTAAACTTAAACATATTTAGCATCTTTGTTACCTTATTTATATAATATAATAAAACTTACTATATATCTGAGATCCTTTTTGATAACTACAAGGAAATATTATAAAATCTACTAGTTAAATTCTTTACAAGTGGGTTGTGTTATGACTTTTAAGTATACTAATTTTAAAATTTTAGAAGTAAACGGTGTAGATATTAAAAAATTTTTGCAGGGGCTAACAACATCAGACTTAAATGGATTATCAAGTTATAATGATATTTTGCTTACAGCTTTTACTAACTTAAAAGGACGAATTATTTCACTATGTTTTGTCAAGTTTATATCCAATGAGAAACTACTCTTATCAGTTGAACAAGAGGTTTTTGATAATCTACTAGCATGGCTGAAAAAGTATGGGATGTTTTCTAAAGTTACTTTTAGTCTTAATGAAAACTATAACTTATTTTTCACAAAAGCTGGCTTTTTAAATCATGATATTTTAGCTAAAGATTCTTTATATTCTGAGATGACTTTTGAGCAGGTTCAAAAAGAGAATATCTTTAATAAACTCGCAACCATAAATGCTACTAATTTTGAGAAGTTTCTTCCTGCTGAGTTAGATTTAGACAATGTTGATAAGTTGATTTGCTACACTAAAGGCTGCTATATGGGCCAAGAAATTATAGCTAGGATGCATTACAAAGCTAAACTAAAGAAAGAACTAGCAGTAGTTAAATCTCAGTCAGATATTGCTGATTTTGATCTAAAAGATAGTCAAGGCAAACTTCTAGCAAATGTTGTTAATAAAGTATTTGTTGATAATCAATGTTACATGCTAGTTATGTTTCATAAAGAGGCTTCTGATCAAGAGTATCAATTAGATAATGGCAAAATTATAACTAAATGCTAGATCACCTTAATCCACAACAGCAACAAGCTGTCAAGTATATAGCAACACCTTTACTTGTATTAGCAGGTGCCGGTAGTGGTAAAACTAGTGTAATTATAGAAAAGATTTCTTATCTTATTGAGCAACTTTTATATCCAGCAAAAAGTATTTTAGCAGTGACATTTACCAATAAAGCAGCTAAAGAAATGCAAGAACGTGTCAAATCGAGTCTTGATAAAGAAAAATCAAAAGGCTTGATGATATCTACATTTCACTCGCTTGGTTTATCTATTCTTAAAAAGCATTTTAGCGAGCTAGAATATAAAAAGAATTTTACACTATTTGATAGTCATGATTCTTTAGCTTTGATATATGATATTGCCTATGACGAATATCAATTACCTAAGCAGAATGCTGGTTTTATTCAAGCAAAAATATCTTTTTGGAAGTCAGCACTACTTACTCCTGATCAAGTAGTGACTAAAGATGAATTAGAAGAGAAGGCAGCTTTTATTTATCAAAAATATCAAAAATATCTAAAATCATATAACTCTTTTGACTTTGATGATTTAATATTCCAACCAATACAGTTATTTAGAAGTCACCCTTATATCCAGAAACTTTGGGCAGATAAGTTTAGGTATATATTAATAGATGAATATCAAGATACTAATGAATCGCAATACCAATTGTTAAAATATCTAACACAAGGTAAAAATAAATTTACTGTAGTAGGCGATGATGATCAATCTATATATGCATGGCGAGGTTCAAAACCTGAGAATTTACGCCATTTACAAGATGACTGTGCTGATCTAAAGGTTATCAAACTAGAGCAGAATTATCGTTCTACAGGTAGAATTTTAAATGTTGCTAATAAACTTATAAAAAATAATAGTCATATTTTTGAAAAAAAGCTGTGGTCTAATAAAGACTATGGTGAGCCTGTTAAGGTAATTAGTCTAGTAAATGATGAGGATGAAGCTCAATTCATTGCTAGTGATATATTTTTTGATAGAATAAAAACCAAATCTAAAAACTCTGATTATGCAGTGCTAATTAGAAGTAATTATCAAGCTTACTTACTTGAAAGGTATATGCAAATGCACAAAATTCCATATACTATTAGTGGTGGTAGCTCATTTTTCTCTAAAGCGGAAATTAAAGATATTATTTCGTATTTGAGGTTAATTGTTAATCCTAATGATGATAGAGCTTTTCTACGCGTGATAAATACCCCTAAGCGTGAGGTTGGTAGTGCAACTATTCACAAGTTAGGTGAATATGCAAGCCAGCGTCATTATAGTTTTTTTAATACATTGCATAATTTAGAAAACTTTGAATTGCGTGATTTTACCAAGAGAAATCTAATATCTTTTAAGAATTTAATACTCAATACCCAACAACAGATAAACTCAAGTATCTCAGTACAAGAGCTAAAAAATATAATTAATATTTTTATTGAGAATATTTCGTATAGACAATGGTTAATAGACTCTAGCTCTTCTGAAAAGCAAGCTGAATGTAGGTATGCAAATGTTATTGAAATTACTAAATGGATTGCAAATCAACTCGAAGATGAGTCATATAATGGCCTTGAGTCATTAGCAACCATATTAAACAAAATGCTTTTGATAGATATTTTAGATAGAGATAATGAGGATAAAAATGATAATAAAGTCCAGATTATAACTATGCACGCGTCAAAAGGTCTAGAATTTAAAAAAGTCTATATTATGGGGATGGAAGAGGGGATATTACCACATCAACAAAGTATCGAGGATGATTCAATAGAAGATGAGCGTCGCCTTGCCTATGTTGCAATCACTAGAGCTAGAGAGAATCTAACCATCACTATGACTAAATACCGCAAAAAGTTTTTTGGGAAACAAGTTTCGATTCCAAGTAGGTTTATTGATGAGTTGCCAGAAACAGATTTATATTGGGTTGGTACAGAAAAAGAGTGTGCAGAAACTCGTCAGGAAAATTCAAAACAAAATATCTCAGCATTAAAAGATATGTTTGGCTAGTTTGAGCAAATATATAATATGATTTATCTGCTTAAAAATATAAGTGTTTTATATTGGAAAATATCACAAATTAAAAGTTCTCGATAAAAGAATTAATTGGCTAGTTTTAGATGCTCTAGAGCTTGATGAAGCAAAATTTTCTGTAGTTGATTTGATAACATCATTAATATTAGTGAATTATGTCGAAGTACTTTTCTAAATCTGAACTTATAGCCACTACAAAGAAAGTCCTAACAGTGGAAGATGTTACTTATTTACCAGAGTAAAAAATCTTACCAACATAGGCGCATTTCTTGATTGTGGTTTGGAAAAAGATCTTTTTGTGCCATTAGCAGAAGAACATAGTTATTTTGAGATTGGTAAGTCTTATATTGTTTAACTATATCTTGATAAGATTAATGAATCACGGTGTCTTCAAAAATTAACAAGTTTATAAAAGATTATACTGGTGATGAACTAAAAACTAGTCAAGAAGTAGATCTTATAATTGCTCACTCAACAATATAGGTTACAAAGCAATTATCAATAATAGCTACTATGAGGTGTTATATACTTTATTACTCAGAAGTCTTTAGAAAATTGAGTTTTGGACAGTATACCAAAAGATATATTAGAAATATCCGTTATGATGGTCGGTATAGATTATCGTTACAGTTAGTGTATAAAAATTTAGATAACAATGCCGCACTTATCGAGGAATATCTCATAGCTCATGATGGTTCAATTAAATGATAAATCTAACCCGGAAGATATCGCACGCGAATTTGGTATTAGTAAAGTAGCATTTAAGCGTGCTATCATGATACTTTTGAAACAAAGTAAAATTGTAATAAGAGATAGTGGTATCTATTTGAATGGTTAATTAATAGAAATTTATTGTTGAGCTTTTTTACGAGCTTGCTGCTTTAGCTTGTTGTTTTTTTAGCTTATTTAGTTCTGCAAGTTTTTTTGCTTCATCGCCAAAATGCCGGAATCCTTTTTGTGCAGCTAATTAAGATTGCTTTTCACGCTCGGTAAAGCGAGCTTTTTGTTTTTTAGTAACTTTAATCATAGCAACGATGACAGCTTATCTCCTTGACATACTCAGAGGGCGTTTTTTTATCAGTTTCTATAATTGACATACTACAAGCAAAACACTGATCATAGTACCTTTTTCAAGACCATGGTTTACAGCAACCCTTAAAGCATTCATATTGCCACATAGATTTTTCTTTCAGTACTTCTTCTAAATACTTAAGAATCCCACCTTTTAGATGATAGACTTCTTCAAAATCTTTGGCTTTAAGTAGTGCTGTATATTTTTCACATCTAATCCCACCAGTACAAAACATAATAGCTATTTTTTTTATGCTTTTTAGGGTTGAGTTTATCATCGACATATTGAGGAAATTCGCGGAAATTCTCTATACGAGGATTGATAGCATTTTTTAAAATACCAATTTCTATCTCATATTAATTGCAGTATCAATAAACATAGTCCCATAGTCAGAAATCAATGCATTCCAATCTTTAGGCTCAACATATTTACCACAAACTTTGTTAGGGTCAATCTCATCAATGCCCAGAGTAACAATCTCTTTTTAAAGCTTTACTTTTGAACGATAAAATGGCATTTATTGATGATATGACTCTTTATAATCAATATCTGTTAGGCGTGGGTCTGATTTTAACTAAGCTAGTAAGCCATCTATATTTTTACGTATTCCTTCAGTACCATTGATTTCTTCATTAGCCAAGAGGTAATGTACCTTTTATATTTTTTTTATCATGGTATCTAGAAGAGGTTAGCGCATAGCCTCAAAATCTTCTAATGTAACAAATTTATACATTGCGCAGACAACTATTTGTCAAATATTTTCCTAAAAATATTTAATTTAATGAACATAAGAATTTTGAAATTAAAAAATAATATATTAGTAAAATAAATCAGCTAGAAATAAATATTTTAGATTTTAGATTTAACATATTATATTCAAATTTTAAAAACTAAACATTTTTAAAAATGAAAAAATCTTATTATTACTGCTAATAATTTAATTTATGCCTTACAGTGATAACCAAAGTAAACAGAAAGAACTAGTTTAGACATCTACATTTTATGCAATACAGCCTCGATTAAATATTTTAAAACCTATTTGCTTAAAAATTTTGTTTAACCCATATATACCAAACACTCTACAAACAACTATCAGTCAAATAAAAAAAGAGGAAAAGCTGAAAATGGGGTCTATATAAAATACCCTAATTATAAAACAATTAATAAGCATTGACTAGGTTTAATTAAGAATGCTGAAGTTTGGACAGTCGATACTAAAAAAAACCTGAAGCTATCCAATGTGTGAAATATCAACAAAACTTAACTGACCCATAAGTTACAAATACAGTTCTGGCTCGGGCAGTTTACTTAGTTTTTTAACGCTTAATATTCTACTTTTAATTTAAATGATTTATCACTTTGGAATGACTTATTTGAATTAACTAGAGTTTGTTCCATGTAAAAGTAATTTACCGCAATCATCGCGTGGTTTTGTAAATCCGTTTATTAAATTATTAGAAATACCTATTATAGATTTAATCACATTGCGGCACTTTGCTTGATGCATGAGGATAAAATTCTCACAGCTCAAGTAATAAATCAACAAGCACAAGAGTATATAGAAGAGCTTGAGCTAACTAGATATGTAAGTAAAAAAAACACAAATAAAAGAGAATATCAAACAGAAACTGTTGTCATTAACATTTAGTAAATTTTAAAAAAACTTATGGTTACCTAGATCTAATAAATAATTATCTAATTATAAGACAGTGTGTCTGAAAAACAAATTACAGAGGTAGTAGACTCACTACAAAGATGCGAAGTACGATTTAAGCCTATAATCAAAGAGGAAACAGATATTTTAATAGAGTAGCTTGTATATAATGCTTATCCAGTTGATATTGAAATTGCTGAAAAGTGCAAACTTGATTAGTATTATAAATATATCATGCCAAGATAGTTCTATGCTTAATGATAATAATCAAAGCATTTATACAAAATGGTGGATATATCATTAGACTTAGCAATATATTTGGTATGAGCAACTTGTAAAACAGCAAATACTAAATTACAGTTTAAAGTGGCTAAGTTTTTATATGGTATTAAGGATTTAAACAAAGAAGATAACTTTGGACATAAAGTTGACTGATTTTTGATGGCAGATGTTTTTGCTGAGCTTATAAATGCTATGCAAAACTGTATAGTAGGTGAGAATTAACAATATGATATTAGATAATAACCAATTAAAAACGTATAAGTATGGTTTAGCACATCATCCAAATCTTAGAGAAGACTGCAAAATTTCTTTAGAAAAAGGAATTTTAAGTATTAAACTAGCTGAAAATAATGCTATTTTAGAAAAAATTTTCAAGCATGATAATACAAAAGCTGGCTTGGTATCACACTCAAAAGTGATGAAGTCAAAGAGATGCTAGGCTTTTATTTTTCAAATTTAATATCAATTATTGTATTATTAGGTAGTTTTATAAAAGTAGCTACTTTCCAATATTATAAATGCTACTAGTAGATATTGATTAGATTCAAAAAATAAATAAAACTATCTTTTTTAACAAAGAAATGTACAAAAGCTAAGATAATCTTTGAGATAACTAGTAAACTTAAATGTAGCTGCTCAAAATTAAAATTATATAAAAGTATGTAACTAACTGATGATGTTTGCTAATTATCAGTAAGCAATTTACCGCTTTTACAAATATTTGCCATAGAAAATTTAAGTTTTGATGAGTATTAGATGACTATGTGTGGTATTTCTTAAGCATATAATGCTTAAAAACATTAAATTAAGTTGATAAAAAATAAACTCTATATGGATATATTTAGCGAATTTGTTGAGATTGAAAAATTTACACCGATAAAAATTTGTAATCACTCTGTCGATTTAGGGTTATTTTTAAATAGCTCTAATATTGGTGACATATCTATAATTCATAGTCAACAGAAAAATGATATATACAAATATACAAACCTAAAGGATAGAAATAAAAGATTTATAGCTAGAAAAAAATTATATTTATTTCTAAAAGAAAAATATAGATTAGAGTATTTTGATTTTGATACTAATAATTACAATAAGCCAAAATTTAAATACCATCAAGACATTCATTTTAGTTTTTCCTATGCTAAGGAGCATATATTTACTGGGGTATCAAGCTTAGAAATAGGCATAGATATTGAATACATAGATAAATCGTTAAATGTAGAACAATTAGCACATATAATAATGCATCCAGCTGAGTTTGATTATTTTAGTTCTCTAGCTACAAAAGACAAACGAGAATTCTTTTTTAGAGTTTTAAATCTAAAAGAAGCTATTATAAAAGCCATAGGAGTTGGGCTTTATTATGATATAAAGTCTATAAATATCTTAGATATTGATAAAGATCATAATTATAGCTTTGAAAATTACAAATTTAGCATTAGAGAATTTGAATATATTGGTCAATTTAGGCTATCAGTCTGTCTAATTAATAAATAAAATAATGATTAAGCTCAATAATAACTAAACCAAAATTAACCCACCTATAATAGTAAGACCAACTACATCAGTTAATAATCATTAGCAAGCCTATTAATAAAATCTTGATACATTTCACAACCACCAAAAGCAGGATGAATAAATATCATTTTAGGCTTATTAGAAATATTATTAGAATAATATTTAATTAATTGAAATTTATTATTAGATACATTATTCAATAATGATTGTATTGTTTTATATCTATAATATATCAACTTGAAAATAGTGCCTTATAATTTAAAACTGATTTCGAGAGCGAAATTATTTGGGCTAGTCAAAAGATATAGCTAGTATTTTTGAGGTTGAAAGAAATATGATTACACTAAGCATATAGAAATATTTTAGATAATGAGATGGATAAAAACTCAAAATGTGCAAAAATTGCACAAGTCCAGAAAGAAGATTTTAGAATGGCAAAACAAATATCGAAATATATAACCTTAGTATATTATTAGCAGTTAGCTAGAAGACAAAGTCATCTAAAGCTATTCACTTTAGAAAGTGGGCAACACAGACTTCAAAACAGCACATAGCACAAAGGTTATACAATTAATCAGTCAATTGTTGAAAACGATCCTATTTTTTTTAATTGATATTAATCTTAAACTACAAACTTCAGTAAGAAAAACAGGTTAATAATGATAATTTAAAGCTAGAATATTTTAGGTATATGGCTAGTTTATAGTATATAATTAGTTATTTCGAGTTAATAATTAAGTATCAAGTTCTCTATAAATTTATTCTTAGATAGACTTTTAGTTATCAGCTTTTTTGATCTGTTAAACTTTTTAACACTAATATAATTATAATTATATAGCTCAAAATATTTTTTTTAGATCTTATATAGTTGGTAAATATATAAGTAACTAATTATGAATAAGCATTATATGGCGTTATAGCAATCTCAAGAAATGAAAAAAGATTGCCGATTAATCCAGAGCTTTTATTTAAAATACCTAGAGATATTAGAAATAAGCTTATATTTGAGACTAGTTATGGAGGAGAATTTTTTTTGGTTTCTGATGAGAAAATTGCTAGTTTAACAGCACAGAAGTATCTTCAAAACCAATAAATTATTAGAGGATACTAGAAATGTAATAATTAATAGCTCCAACACCCAAAGATTTAGCTGGAATTAAAGAGGGTAGTACAAATCGAGGTGTGGATAGATTGTATCAAAAATAAAGAAATAATACAGCTAGCTATTCATAAAAAATTAACTCTTATTTTCTTAACTTAATCTAGTTATATCATCAAAAATATAACATTTTATTGTTTTTAAAATCAATTTACCTTTGAATCAATTACTTAAATGACCATTATTAACTAATAAAAGGTCATTATATGTCAATATTCTTAGTTATATGCATCTATCTTTCAGATATTTAATACAATATAATATCTTTAATAGCTACTTTATATTACTATTACTTAGATATAAATAAAATAAAGCCTCTAAATCTTCTTTAGATACTTCATTCTTTATTTTAATAAAAATTATTTTAACCTAAAAAGGACTTAATTGTTCTTAATATTATAAAATTAAGAGAGGATAATATGCCAAGAATAATAGTTGACCCCAAAAAGCCTTTTGATATTAGTCTAAGAAACTTTAAAAGAGCTTGCGAGAAAGCTGGTATTAAACAAGAACTTAGGGAAAGAAAAACTTTTATAAAACCAACAGAGAAAAGAAAAATTGCTAAAAGGACCGCTATAAGTAGGGCTAAACAAGCATTAAGAAAATCTTATTATTAATTTTTGTATTTTAAAATAACTGGAAAGGTAATTATTGATTATAGGTTTGAGAATCAAATTAAACTTAGATGATTGTCAGCGCTTTCAGAAAAAAAAATAGTTTTCAAAGTTATCTATACGCTACTATGCTATTAGAAAAAGTCTTTTTATCTAATCACTCAGTTTTTTTGATTTTTGATATGAGAGTATATAGTTAAGAAAAGAAGCCCAAAATAATAAAAAAACTAGAGGCTAATAATAATTATAGTAAGTTTGATACTGTTCATATATTGCTCCACTGAGCTAAATTGGCAATAAACAATGCCTTTGTAAACCCAAGTACCAGCCAAATATTGCTCCTCCTACTTTAAAGTCTCCAATTTAGATCAGATAGAAAAGTAGTAACTCTTGTAACTACAGCAAGCCAACTAAAAAATAATATAACAATAAGTTTACCTAATACAAAAGACACAAATATAGAATATAATAGCTATTTATATCTTTAAACGAGAGATTTATTTGTGCATTTGATAGTATAAAAAGTGGAAGTATAACAAAATTAACCCATGAATGAAGGGTTATATATACTATTAATCTTTCTATAGGTGATAATGATTCACAAATAGTTACTTCAGCCATGATAAACACGATCGTTTCATAGGCTTATATGACTCAGTTGAAGATTATTATGCAGATATTTTAAAAGTTCCAGAGTATCTAAGATACTAAAAACTGTTGATTTAATCTAAAGGCAGATGCTTCTTTAAATTCAAATCTTGCAATTTGAAATAACTCGCTATACTTATTCAAAAAGAGTGGTAATTTGGATTTAAACGCAGAAAACAGTTAGCAAGTATTGAATTATCTATTAGTAAAATAACTACTTTAATCTAAATTTTGGTACAATACTGTCCATATTATTTTTCTAAATAAAATTCTATGAAAAACTATCTACTACAAATTGAATATTTTGGTAAAAACTACTGTGGTTGGCAAAGGCAGTCTCACTCACCAAGTATTCAATCAGAACTTGAAAAAGCACTGTCAAAAATAGCCAATCAAACCATAGAAGTAAATTGTGCAGGTCGTACAGATACAGGTGTGCATGCTACTTCACAGATAGCCAATTTTCATTCAGATGCAGATAGACCATTAAGTACCTGGCGGCGTGGTGCAAATGCTTTGCTACCTAAAGATATTAAAATATTAGTAGTCAAAGAGGTTAATAATGATTTTAACTCAAGATTTACTGCTTTAAATAGAATATATAATTATCTTATATATAATTCACCAATTAGCTCACCAATTTTTGCTGAGCATTGTTTATGGGAAAATAGAGAGCTTAATATAGACAAGATGAATCAAGCTTGTAAGTACTTATTAGGTGAGCAAGATTTTAGTTCTTTTAGGTCATCACAATGTCAGTCAAATACACCATTTAGAAATATCCAAAAAGCCGAGTTTATTAAGAAGGGTAGTTTTATTGTTTTTGAAGTTATTGGTAATGCTTTTTTACATCACATGACTAGAAACTTTATAGGCTCATTATTAAAGGTAGGTTTGGGTTTTGAATCTCCTGATTGGATTAAATCTGTATTAGAAGCCAGAGATAGAACACAAGCCGCAAAGACAGTTAAAGCACATGGTTTGTATTTTGCCGGTGTTCAATATCCAGAGTTTAGTTTCAAACGCCAAATAATTAATTTGTTTTGTTAGATTAATCTGATAATTAATATAAATAAAAGGATAGCAACAAAATGGCTGTAGTTTTTATATCCATTGGGTGAATGATTGGTAGTGGCTTGGCTATTTTCTCTATATTATGGTTCAAAACAGCAGGTCGAGGAGTGATAATTTCTTGGTTTATTACAGCTTCGCTTGACATTGCTTGTAGCATTATGTTTTGCTGAAGTAGCTTCATTTCTACAGGAGAAATGAAATTTTTACGTATTAATCTCATTCTCGTACCTTAGGCTTTTTATTCGTTACCTTATGTTGATTAATTATCTTATCTATTTAACATTAGAAGCGTATCATTTAGTTGTGTTTTCAGATTCAACATGTGTTTTTTTTATCGTATTATGGAGCTTTTGTCGTATTTGTAATCATGCTAAGTTTTACATACCTAAATACTCATCAGCTAAAAAATGTTGCAAAGATAAATTCAAGTGAGTATTTGGAAGATATTCTTGCCCTATAGCTATTGCCGTAGGGATGTTAGCCATTATTCTATGGATCTTTTAAGAATTATCATGCTAATATCTCCTCATATAAGTGTAAATTTTTTTATTACCGTAATATGCTCGGACTTAGCCTTTGCATTTTCAGTATTCTGAAAGAGTCTAATAGTTGCAAACTCTGCTAAGAATCCTACCTAAACTAGCAAAATCACTACTATCTTTGATAGCTCCAGTTGTTATCAGCTTAACAATGTAGAATCAGTCAATGGTTTCAATGCTGGAATAGCTCCACTTTTAGGTTTACTCAATTTATTTAGCCTTGCATATTATCTGTACTATACTATTGATTAATGAAATCGTAGCACCCTTTATACAGGTAACGTTTATACAGCTGTTACTGGTAGGATTTTGCAGGAATTTGGCTTAAAGTTTTTCAAAAAATTAGTTCTAATAAATTAAATAATGTGCCAATCTTATTGTATTTGGATTAACTTTTTTTGTTGGTTTAGTTTTTTTGTTTCAATTTCCAACTTGGACAACTTTGGTAAATTTCTTATCATCTTTAGTTTTACTTAGCTGTTTACCAGGTCCTGGTGCTTGATCATATTTAGTATTAGTCAGGAACTTTTAATTTATTATGTTTAATAATTTCTAGTAGCCTTTAATATTTATGCGCAAATATCTTATTCAAGTGCTTTTAAACAAATATGATTTGTTTGTGCTTATATTATGTGTTTGTTGGCTATTCATATATCCATGTATTAAACTTATTGACTACTTTTCCTTATGATAATTTATTAGTGCAATTGGGAGTGTTATTTTTATCAAAATATTTATTATTACCCAAGCTTCCTTCTAACAAAGATATTGAAGAAAATATTAAAGATGTTATCTTAGAAATAGAAAATCTTAAAAGTACTTAATACTACTTTTAGCATTAAAAGCTAATTACAATCAACTTCATTTAGGTTAAAATACCCTTTTAAGAAAATCTTTATTTTTATAAAATGACAGATATACATAATCATAAGATTTTAATTTTAGATTTTGGTTCACAGTATACCCAACTTATTGCTCGTAGAGTAAGAGAAGTAGGGGTTTTTTGTGAAATTTTTCCTCATGATATGGCAGTTAATTTTATTAAAGATTATCAAGCAAAAGGCATAATTCTATCAGGTGGTCCTGAATCAGTTTATGATTCTGATTTCAAAGCTCCTAAGATAGTTTTTGAGCTTGGAGTTCCTGTTTTAGGTATTTGCTACGGAATGCAAACAATGGTAATGCAGCATGGTGGTGAGGTAAAAGGAGCTGATCAAAGTGAGTTTGGTAGGGCAATTATAAATATCCTAAATTCAACAAATAATATATTTTCAAATATGAAGCATGAACAGCTAGTTTGGATGAGTCATAGTGATAAAGTCACTAAAACTGGTGAGAACTTTGAGATAATTGCATCTTCGACAAATGCTCCAGTAGCCGCAGTTGCGCATAAAACTAAGCCTTTTTTCGGTGTGCAGTTTCACCCAGAGACAACTCATACAGAGAATGGTAAGCAAATTATTGAGAACTTTGTCGTTAATATCTGTGGTTGTGATACTCTGTGGAATATAGAAAACATTATCGAAAATGATATAAAAGAAATTAAGCAAAAAGTTGGTAGTGATAAAGTAATTTTAGGCCTATCTGGAGGTGTTGACTCTTCTGTAGTGGCAGCTATATTACATGAATCTATCGGAGACCAATTAACTTGTATATTTGTAGATACTGGTTTACTACGCCTTAATGAAGGTGATCAGGTTATGCAAGTATTTGCAGAGCATATGGATATTAATGTTATTCGCATAAATGCAAAAAATAGATTCTTAGATGTTCTAAGAGGTATCTGTGATCCAGAACAAAAGCGTAAAATTATAGGTAAGCTGTTTGTTGATATTTTTAATGAAGAGGCAGCTAAGATAGAGAATGCTAAATGGCTTGCCCAAGGTACTATCTACAGTGATGTAATTGAATCAGCTGGTAATAAACAATCTAAAGCACATGTGATTAAATCTCATCATAATGTTGGTGGCTTACCAAAAGAAATGAAACTTAAGCTTTTAGAACCATTAAGAGAACTTTTTAAAGATGAAGTTCGTAAATTAGGTTTAGGTTTAGGATTACCTTATAATATGCTTTATAGACACCCATTTCCTGGTCCTGGTTTAGGTGTGCGTATATTGGGTGAAATTAAGAAAGAGTATGTAGAAACGTTACAAAAGGCTGATGCTATATTTACAGAAGAGCTTTATAAACATAATTTATACCACGATATTTCACAAGCTTTTGGAGTATTTTTACCTGTTAAATCTGTAGGTGTAGTTGGCGATCAGCGTAGATATGAGTATGTAATAGCTCTAAGAGCTGTAGTAAGTATTGATTTTATGACGGCAACATGGGCTAATTTGCCTTATGATTTTCTATCACTAGTTTCAAATAGAATTGTAAATGAAGTAAAACAAGTATCAAGAGTTGTGTACGATGTGACAGGAAAGCCACCTGGAACAATTGAATGGGAATAACGCATCTCTGTGCTATAACATAAATGTTTAATTATAAAAGTATTTTTACATACTTTTGAGTTAGATGAAGATTTTAAACTATGTCAAAATATATCATTTTAGATAAAATAAATACCCCATCTGATCTTAAGCTAATTCCTGAGAGTCAGCTCAAAATCTTATCATCAGAGCTAAGAGCTTTTTTAGTAGATACTTTAGATGTAAGTGGTGGGCATTTTGCAAGTAGTCTTGGTGCTACAGAGTTAACCGTTGCTTTGCATTATGTTTATAATGCTCCATATGATAATATCGTATGGGATGTAGGTCATCAGACATATATTCATAAAATTCTCACTGGTAGAAAAGATAAACTTATCACGATTAAAAAAGATGGTGGAATTTCAGGCTTTCCTAAACGTAGTGAGAGTGAATATGACACTTTTGGAGTTGGTCATTCAAGTACCTCTATAAGCGCCGCTTTAGGTATGTCTATAGCTGACAGGCTACAAGGTAAATTATCTAATACCATAGCAGTAATCGGTGATGGTGCTATAACTGGTGGTATGGCTTTTGAAGCTTTAAACCATGCTGGCGGTATCAAGGAAAATATTCTTGTTATTCTTAATGATAATGAGATGTCAATTTCTGATAATGTTGGTGGACTTTCGGCACATTTCAGTAAAATTATTTCTGGTGGTTTTTATAATTCTATACGTGAAAAAGGTAAGGAAGTATTAAAGAATATTCCACCGATATTTGAGTTTGTCAAAAAAATTGAAACTCAAACCAAAGGTATGTTTGTACCAGCAAATTTCTTTGAAGATTTAGGTTTTTATTATGTTGGTCCTATCGATGGTCATGACGTTACAGAATTGGTCAAAACTTTAAGAATACTAAAAGAGCACAAGGGTCCAAAACTTTTACATGTGATTACTAAAAAAGGTAAAGGCTATACAAAAGCTGAATCAGACCCAATTAAATTTCATTATGTTGCTCCAAGTTTTCATAGTGGTGAGAATATAACTACCAAAGTTCCTAAACCAACTTATTCAAATATTTTTGGTACTTGGATTTGTCAAAAAGCTGCCAAAGATAAGCGTTTAGTTGGAATAACACCAGCAATGAGAGAGGGATCTGATTTAATTAAATTTTCACAACAATATCCGCATAGATATTTTGATGTGGCTATCGCTGAGCAGCATGCTGTTACATTTGCTGGTGGCTTGGCTTGTCAAGGACTAAAGCCAGTCGTGGCAATATATTCAACATTCCTACAGCGAGCTTATGATCAGGTAATACATGATATAGCTCTACAAAATTTAGATGTACTATATGCGATTGATAGAGCAGGTCTAGTTGGTGCTGATGGTGCTACTCATGATGGTAGCTTTGATTTATCATTTATGCGCTGTATCCCTAATCATGTGATTATGACACCAAGTGATGAGAACGAAGCTTACCATATGCTGGAGCTTGGTTATGAATATAATGGTCCAGCTATGGTACGTTATCCGCGTGGTGCTGGTATTGGTGCTGAAATTACTGATAAATTAGACTTACAAATAGGTAAAGCGAAACTGATTAAACAAGGTTCAAAAATTGCAATTTTAAATTTTGGAACATTATTACCTATAGCCAAACAACTAAATGAGAAATATCATGCTACAGTTATAGATATGCGTTTTGTCAAACCACTTGATGAAGATATACTTCATCAAGTATCTCAAACTCACGAGATAATATTAACTTTAGAAGAAAATTGTATTGCTGGCGGTGCAGGCTCTGCTGTTAACGAATATTTTGTAGCCAAAGATCTTAGTAAAAAAATAACCGTTAGAAATTTTGGTCTTCAAGATAAATTTCTCAATCATGGTACAAAAGATTTATTATTAGCTCAAAGTAATCTTTGTGTTGAAAAGATATCTCAAGAGTTAGATAAACTATTAAAATAGTTTATAAAAGTGTAAGTTATTAGTATGATTTAGTTTACTATGTGTTTTTTTTGTTAAAAATTATAATAACTGGCCAATAGTTAATGCTAAATCTCAAGGCGAAACTATTGTAGCTTTTGGTTATAGTCTTACAAGCAGGATATGTTGTGGATAAAATATAACTATCCGCCCACAGCTTGCTGAAATGCTCAAGCAGCCAGTTACAAATTATGTGTACATCTGGCGAAACCACTCAACAAGAGTTACTAAGAAAATTAATAAAGTAACTACTCAAAAATCCTAAGATAGTTCTTATTACCCCTGGTGAAAATGATCTTAAAAAGAAAATTCTATGTATATTAATTGATAAATATCTCAAAAAATAAAAAGATACTTATTTATATATCTTTGTTTAAGTTTGAAATCCCTTCTTTTTGGTAAACATGATATACATCTAGGCCAAGCTTTTTTCTAATATAAGGTAAAGAAAAATAGCCACGAATATATTTTTCATCATTTTTATCTTCATCATAAACTATGACATGATGATATTCCGAATTAATTAGCGTATTTAGTATATGACCTATTTTTGAATTTTCAATAATTGAGTATGAAACTACATTAGCCATAGCTATTGGTAACATAATATCATTTGCTGTCAGATCTGTAGGTTTGGCGCCAGAACTTCTGGCTCTTTCCTGTAATTTTTGACTTTCTATATGATGTAAAGCTATGCTTCCAATGACTTTATCTTCTTCATCAGTTACAAGAATAAAATCTTTATGATTATCTATCAATTTGTTTTTTACGTCTTTTAAGTTTACATCTGCTTTAACGACTAGAGCATCATGTTCTTTAAAGTCACGAAACACCTCTAAAGCTGGGCTATCTAAATATAAAAGATGATTAATGTCACTTCTTAGGAAACTGACCGATTTAGCATATGTAAAGTGAGAAAGTTCTATCTTTTTAAAGTCTTTTAGATCCACAGAAATTATCTCCAATATAATATCGAGTTGATAATTAGATTTTAGACAAAATATTTGTCTTTTTCAAAGTTTATCATATATTATTTGTTATATGATGAGATCTAGTTTATAAACTATGGCAAATTACTTAGTAACAGGCGGTTCAAATGGTATAGGTAAGGCAGTTATTGAACTACTTTTACAAAATAAAATTAATAGTGTTATTAATATAGATATACAAGAAAGTTTTATTGCTAAAAACCTAAAATTTATCAAAGTTGATTTAACTAAACAACAAGATATTTCTAAAGCTTTAGATCTTATCAAAGATGTTAGCTTTGACGGATTTTTTTTAAATGCGGGGATTTTGATAAAAGGTTCTATCTTTGATATAGATATTCAAAGTATCAAAAAGGTATTAGATTTGAATGTCTGGTCAAGTATTTATCTTATCAAAGGTTTAGAAAATAATCTCAAAACTGGCGCCTCAATAGTATTTAACGGCTCTGATCAATGCTTTATTGCCAAACCAAATAGTTTTGCATATACCATAAGTAAAGGGGCTATTGCACAAATGACTAAATCATTGGCTTTAGATTTAGCTAAATATCAGATTAGAGTTAATACTGTTTGTCCTGGTACTGTTGATACATATTTGTATCGAAATTTGATACAAAAATATGCAAATAATGTTGGAATATCCTTTGATGAAGCGCAAAAGCAGGAAGAAAAAGAATTTCCTTTAAATAGAATCGCTAAGCCGCAAGAAATTGCTGAATTAGTAATTTTTCTACTTAGTGATAAAAGTAAGTTTATGACTGGTAGTTTAATTCCTATAGATGGTGGTTATACAGCGCAATAGTATTATTATCAATATAGAGAATAAAAATGTTATAATTCCTACTAAATTTTGTTTTAAAACTAAAGTATGATCGAAACAGATAGAATAATCTCAGCTAATACAGCTCAAACTAGTGATGAAAATATTATAGATAGATCTATCAGACCCAAAACTTTGGCAGAATATGAAGGTCAACCAGCTGTATGTGAACAAATGGAAATTTTTATTCAAGCAGCAAAAGCACGTAATGACGCTCTTGATCACACACTTATATTTGGACCTCCAGGTTTAGGTAAAACAACTTTATCAAATATCATTGCGAATGAAATGGGTGTTGAACTCAAACAAACAAGTGGGCCTGTTCTAGAAAAAGCAGGTGATTTAGCAGCACTTTTGACTAATCTTGAAGAGAATGATATCTTGTTTATTGATGAAATTCATCGTTTAAGTCCTGTTGTAGAAGAGATTCTATATCCTGCCATGGAGGATTATCAGCTTGATATAATGATAGGTGAAGGCCCAGCTGCGAGATCTATAAAAATTGATTTACCGCCGTTTACACTCGTTGGAGCAACTACAAGGGCAGGGCTTTTAACTTCACCATTACGCGATAGATTTGGAATTATTCAGCGCCTGGAGTTTTATTCTATAGAAGATCTGTCGAAAATTGTTTATCGTTCAGCAAAGTTGTTAGATTTAGATATCACTGCTGATGGAGCTATGGAGATTGCAAAACGCTCAAGAGGGACACCGCGAATTGCTAATAGGATTTTACGAAGAGTAAGAGATTATGCCCAAGTTAAAGGTTCTGGAGTAATATGCTTTGAAATTGCTGATAAGGCTTTGACTATGCTTAAAGTCGATCCCGTTGGCTTTGATCATATGGATCATAGATACTTACTTACTTTAATGGAAAAATTTGCAGGAGGACCTGTAGGTTTAGATACAATGGCAGCAGCTCTAAGTGAGGAAAAGGGTACTATTGAAGATGTTATTGAACCTTATTTAATCCAGCAAGGATATATTATGCGTACAGCTAGAGGGCGCATAGCTACTTTATTAGCATATAATCATTTTAAACTAAAAATTCCTGATAATTTAAGTGTAGATCAGCAGCAAACTTTACTAGATTATAACAAATAAGTTATAACAAATAAGATTTAGACAGCTTAGGATTATCAATAACTAAAGAACTTATCAAAATTATTATATATTAATCACATCTTTTATTCTATTTGATATTCTTGAGCGTCTAATGAAGAAGTACTCTCATAGAGTATCTATTCTAGTTGATCTGTGTTATTCTAATCAATAATTGATCTGTGTTATTCTAATCAATAACATTAATTCTCTCACACTCTTAATTTATAAACTTACCTACAGTATTTAATTTAAAATAATATCCTAACACTATTGCCCAACATCTTTAAAAGTTTCAACTTGAACATCAGAGTTTTTGGATTTTACACCACAATTTTCTTCAAAACAGTGTAAGCCGAAATAATTATTATAGTCAAAAGCACAAATCTTGAAGTTCACCATCCTGTTTTTCGAGGATAGCCTTGTACAATTACAAGACTCTTTGGAGCTATATTAACTTTAAGTACTAGCTCTCATCTATTTGTTGTATGGTTTTATTTCCAAAAACTTTATAAAAATTAGTGTATTTTTTTTATTTTAGCTTGTTGTTGGTTATCTTATCTAGGTCATGTTTATTATTAAGCAGTTTTAAAATGCTTGGAATCGTTTCTCTTTCTTTACATATTTCCTTTATTAGCTTCTCATGTATATCTTTTGGCATAAAAAGTCTATAAAGATTTTATTTTTTTCAGCAACATTTTAATAAAAATCTTTTTTGTCTATAATATCTCTCAAGTTTTGAAATAAAGGATAAATATGCAAATAGTCGAGCAAATGAGAGATAGAGCTCTTAAGGAGCTAAATCTTGTCAAAGATAAAAAATCTTTAGATGATATTCGAGTTAAATATCTTGGCAAAAAGGGGGAATTAACTGAGATGATGAAGCTAATAGCGACATTACCTAATGATGAGAAACCAAAACTAGGCCAAGCGGTAAATATTGCAAAACAAGCTTTACAAGAAGCAATCAATATAAAACTAGCTAATTTTGAAGAACAAGAGTTAAATAAAAAACTGGCTCAAGAAAAGATTGATGTGACATTAAGTGGTGTAGGGCAAAATCAAGGCTCACTTCATCCTGTAACAAAAACTTTAAATAGAATAGAAGCATTTTTCAAACAAAATGGCTTTGCAATTGAATTTGGTCCTGAGATTGAAAGTGACTATTATAATTTTGAAACTTTAAACATTCCCTCTCATCATCCAGCTCGCACTATGCATGATACTTTTTATATCGATGAAACTCATGTTTTGAGAACGCACACATCTGGGGTACAAATTAGAACAATGGAAAAACAACAGCTACCAATTAGAATAATTGCTCCAGGTAGGGTTTATCGTTGTGATTCAGATATTACCCACACGCCAATGTTTCATCAAGTAGAAGGTTTGCTTGTAGATAAGGATGTTTCTTTTGCTGATTTAAAAGGTCTGCTACATGCGTTTTTAAATTCATTCTTTGAAAAGGATCTGAAAGTACGCTTTAGACCATCATATTTCCCATTTACTGAGCCATCAGCAGAAGCTGACATCGAATGTGTAATGTGTGATGATAATGGTTGTAGAGTATGTAAACATACTGGTTGGCTAGAAGTTTTAGGCTGTGGTATGGTACATCCAAAAGTATTAAAAGCAGGTAATATTGATCCACAACAATATCAAGGCTTTGCATTTGGTATAGGAGTAGAAAGATTATCTATGCTTAGATATGGTATTGATGATTTAAGAATGTTCTTTGAAAATGATCTGAGATTTTTAAAACAGTTTTAATTATTATTTGAGGTTTATAAATGAAATTTTCACATAAATGGTTAAATGAATATCTAAGTGATACTCAGAATAGCCAAGATTTAGCAGATACCTTAACTTTGGCAGGCCTAGAAGTTGAGGCCATTGAGCCGGCTGTTGCAGAAAAAGTTAGTGGCGTAGTGGTTGGACAAATTAAAACTATCGCAAAGCATCCTAATGCAGATAAATTAAATGTTTGTAGTGTTGATGCTGGTGAAGATAAGTTGCTAACGATAGTTTGTGGTGCTAGCAATATTTATGAAGGTATGAAAGCTCCTGTTGCAAAAATCGGAGCAGTATTACCAGGTAATTTTAAAATCAAAAAATCTAAACTGCGTGGTCAAGAATCTTTTGGGATGCTGTGTTCGAAAGAGGAACTTGGTTTAGCTAACAAAGCTGATGGTCTTATGGATTTACCAGCAGATGCTCCAGTAGGCACAGATATTAATAAATATTTAAACTTAGATGATAATATTATAGTAGTTGATCTAACACCAAATAGAGCAGATTGTCTCAGTGTATATGGTATCGCTCGTGAAGTATCAGCTCTAATAAAAACTGAACTTAGAGATTTAGAAATAGTAGAACCTAAAGTAGTAATAGATGATATTAAACAAGTTAATATAATTGCTACAGATGGATGTCAGTCATACTATGGCTGTATCATAAAAAATGTTAATAACAAAGTCCAAACACCTTTATGGATGGTTGAAAAACTAAGAAGAAGTGGCATTGATAGTATATCTTTTTTTGTTGATGTAACAAATTATGTAATGCTACTTACTGGTCAACCAATGCATGCTTTTGACCTTGATAAACTAGATGGTAGTATTAATATTCGTTATGCAAAAGATAATGAAAAACTAACACTACTAGATCAAACACAAGTTAAATTAAGCTCTGATACTTTAGTAATAGCAGATGATAAAAAAGCTCTAGCAATAGCTGGTGTTATGGGTGGTTTAGATTCATCAATATCTGCTGATACTACTAATATTTTCTTAGAAAGTGCGTTTTTTGTTCCTGAAAAGATTGCTGGTAAAGCACGTAGATATAATCTCCATACTGATTCTTCTCATCGTTTTGAGCGAGGAGTTAATCCACAATTAGCTAAAAATGCTATAAAAATAGCTATTCAACTAATAACACAAATAGCAGCTGGTGATGTTGCGCCAATTCATGGAGCTGAGGATTTAGAGAGATTAAATAAAGAAAACAAAATAAATCTTTCTATTAAGAAGCTAAATCGTGTATTAGGCACAGATTTCAGTTTGGAGTGTGTTACTGAAATACTACAAGCATTACATATAGATGTTACAGAGACTTTTGATAGTAATTATATAGAAGTATCACCACCAGCGTATCGCTTTGATATGGAAATACCAGAAGATTTAATCGAAGAGGTAGCACGTATTTATGGTTATTCAAAGCTTCCAGAAACTATGCCTAAATATGCAGTGGCTAAAACTGATATATCTGAAACATTCCAGTCTTTAGCTACGATAAATGCGCGTTTGATAGATAGAGGCTATCATGAGACTATTAACTATAGTTTTATAGATCCAAAATATGACGAGTTTTTCTTTGCTGATAGAGGTATTGCAATTAAAAATCCTATTTCACAAGATTTATCTATAATGAGACAATCTTTGATACCTGGTTTGATTAGTACTTTTAAGGCAAATGCTTCGCGCCAGCAAAATCGAATTAGAATATTTGAGAACGGTGCTTGTTTTAAACTACAAGATAACCAGAGAATCCAAGTTGATAGAATTGCAGGTTTAGTTTACGGTGAGCTTTTAAATATTAACTGGTCTAACTGTAAAAAAGTAGACTTTTTTGATGTTAAAGCAGATGTTGAAGCATTATGTAATGATGTTACAAACCTAAGCTTTGAAGTTTGTGATGATATCAATTGGCTTCATCCAGGTCAATCTGCTTATATCTTAGCTAATGGTAATATGATTGGAGTAATTGGAGTGATTCATCCACGTGTACTAAAAACTTTCCAAATTAAGGCTAAAGCACCAATAGTTTTTGAATTGGATTTAGCTATTTTAACAAAAAAACAAATACCAAGTTTTGAGAAAATATCTAAATATCCATCAGTAATAAGGGACATCTCATTTTTGGTTGATAGGTTTGTCTTTGCTGGAGATATTATCAAAGCTATAAAAGATTTAGATATAAATATCTTAAAAGATGTCAATATCTTCGATGTCTATGAAAACCATTATGATCAAAGAAAGAGTATAGCGTTAAGCATACTTTTTCAAGATAACTTACAAACTTTAGATGATAAGGTTATTATTGAAAGTACAGATAAAATCCTAGAGGCACTGAAATCTAAATTTAATATTGAGCAAAGATCTTAAATATAATCAAAAAACTTTTTTGAGATAAATTTGGTTAAATTAACTAATATTTATTTATTTTTATATTATATACTTTATTGCATAAGCCTTTTAACTCAAGGTTCAACTATTAATCTGATAGGATGTAAGTCTTTGAAATTCTTTTAAAATATATAGATTACAAAAATGTGACTCATTAACAAAACCACAGTTCTAGCAAATAAATACTTCAAAACCTTTATGTATCTTATGTCATAAAGCCATGTTTTAGCCAAAAATCTATAGCTCTATATACAAATACAGTTGGGGTATTTATTTGTTTTTTTACTGAAAGAATTTCTAAAATATCATAGGCACTTAGAGAATTATCTTGATTTTAAAATAGCTTCAAGCACTTGCTCTCGAAGTTTAATAAATATGTACTTATTTTTTTCACAAAATTCTTTGGCAGTTTGTTATATTTTTATTCATTTAAATAATATTGATTATCTTTGAAAATTCTTACAGTAAATTGATTGTTCCATACTTCTAATATTTCATGATGTGTCTATTATAGCAACTTTGAGTAGGAAACTGTTACGGTTGGTTATCAAAACTACAGCTACTTAGATCATCGTAATAGTTATTTGGTTATTAGAACCATACCAATCTACATTTTTATCACCGATAGTAGTATATATAGTACATTAACCAGTAAACATTTCTTTGTTCAAGATGATGCTGTCCTAAATGAATCTTTGTAAGCAAAATTGGTTTTTGGCTGCACATAGTACAAAGACTGTTATTGTTCAAGTAAAAAGACGGTATGTGATTATAATTTGTTTGAAACATTGATTTTAAACAAAATCAGCATATAAGGGATAGTTGGTTTGGTACCTCTGTTATCATAATATTATTAAAAGATTATTAACTTATCGATATCAAGCATTATAGCAGGATATTTACCATCTTTTTCTATATAGCTTTAATAAAAGCCTATTTTTAAAAATTGATTCATTTTAAGCTTACTAATATTCATCAAAAGTAGCTTCAAGCTGTGTAACATTATTATTAAGCTCTAAAGGATAATTAAAACACCACTTTGATTGTTTTTTTGTCAGAACATGCGAGTAATTATCATAGCATAGCACCTAAAACTAATAAAAAATTGTTTTATTAAGTATATTTTTTAGCTTTTACATTTTTTGTTAGCCTCTTTAACTTATTTAGTTAAATAAATCAAAAGCAAAGGACATACTAACCTAGAAAATCAAGCGGTTATAATTAGTTTTTATTTTAAAATATATATTAAAGAATGTATTCAAAAATAAGCTAATAAATGTTTAAACCTTTTTATTAAGATCTCGCTCTACATTAAAGGAGTAAGTATTTTAAGTATACTTTCTGCAATCAGACTACCACGACTTGTGCTCATGTGTTGGGTACTTTGAGTTGAGTCCTCTAGGATTTTATCTGCCCATTGATACATTTTTACAATATCATTTTTGCTATACAAAAATGTAGCAATTTCATAATTTAAAAATAGGCTACGAATATCTAAATTTACTGAGCCTATCATTGCTATATTATCGTCAATTAATACAGCTTTGGCATGTATCATGTTTTTAGTGAAATGAATATCAATATTAGCTTCTAAAAAATCTCTTATATAACTCGCTCTAGCTCTATCAACTAACTTATGATTGGAGTTTTTGGGTGTGATAATTTTTACCTCAATACCTTTTTTCTTAGCTAGAACTATTGAATGATATAATTCTGTTGAAGGTATTAGATATGGAGTTATAATCCATAATTTTTGTTTAGCTGAATTAATTGCAGTGATTAACCCAGAATATAGTTGGTCTTCTTTTAGATCTGGTCCAGAAGGAATTACTTGCACAAAACCTTCTTGTGTTGTTATGGCATTCTCCATATTAAATTCAATTTCTTGATTTGTCGCAAAGTGCCAATCAGAACAAAAAATCTTTAAAAAATATATTAACGATTCCCCTTGAATTTTAAATAGTAAGTCATCCCACATTCCTTCATGTTCGATAGGTGACATATATTCATCACCAATATTCATACCACCGCTAAATACCGTATGATTATCAAAAATATATATTTTCCTATGGTTCCTATAATTAATATAATTACGCAAAGGATTAGATATCACCGGCATAAAAAATACTACTTTAGCACCTAAATTACGTAATTTTTTGAATATTTTTCTATTATGACGATATACATAAAATGAACCTAGAGAATCAATCATAATCTTAATTTCAACACCTTCAGCAGCTTTTTTTTCTAAAGCATTTATTACTAGCTTAGAGGTAGTATCATTTTTAAATACATATGTTTGGATATAAATATTTTGTTCTGCAGACTTAATAGCTTGCATAAAAGCTTGAAATGATTTAACACCATCACAATACATTTCAAAAGAGTTTTTACTTGTAAGAGTATTTAATTCCATATTAGCAAAAACATTAATAATTTCATTAGGTAGATTTTTACAATTTTCACTTTTATCTAAGCAGAATGAATCTAGTGATGGTTGACTAATATTCATAGCTTCTTTTTGCCAAAAGCTACGCTTATCTTTACGTTGAAATATAAAGAAAAATGGAATGGCAATGTACGGGATAAACAATATTGCTAAAATCCATGCAAGGATATTTGATGCTGATCTTTTATCAACAATTAGTTTTAATACGATAAAAATAGTAAAAATCTGACAAACAAATAAAATCGTATTAGCTTCTAATATATATATTAAACTTGATAAGAATTTTTCCATTACTAATAAAATAAAAGATCTTTTAAAAAAATTTTATCACACTTGATAGTGTGCTAGATAGAAATGGAAGGTTACTACGCGTAAATATTAGTATAATGGCAGAGATAATAATCACTACTAAACCAATATATAATAGAGTAAAAGTAAATATAAAACCTTTAGCAATACCCTAAACTTGCCAAAACCAAAAAAGCGTCATTTAAAATAGCACAAAACTAATGTTATAACTTAAACCTAAGCCACTAGCTCTCACCCCATAGTTAAAAATGTGGTACTTGAATAGTTAAAAGCAACTCATACAACTAGTTCCATAAAAATATTATAATAAAAGAATAAATATTTAGAGTTAGTAACGACACTATAGTAAAAAATTACTAAGCCTATCGCGCCAGATAAATAGTATAGTAGTGGTATATAAATTTATCAGCAAGAAAAAACCTGCTGGGATAGATACTACAGAAAACAAATAGGTTGACAAGTATCAAACTCGAGCTATTTGCGATGTGATTTAATTGAAAATATATTGGTAAGTAAAAGAAGTACTACCATTGTAAAATTGAAATAGCAGCAACACAGCCCTAACTATTGCTAATTTCTCTATTTTAAATAAATTAATAATATGAAATTTATAATGAGTTTTTTAGTTTAAGAATATCCAATCTCATCAATTTCTTTTCTAAAAGAAAGAGAACTAATAATAGCGGCAATACCACCAACAAACATAAATGCTACACGCCAAATAATCATCACTTAGAAAAATATGTAGTTACTATTACAGTTTTATCTATGCAAAAAAATATACCAAACACTATACTTTAATAGTAACTATTTGACAAATGAGTAAAACATTTTAAAATCATCTTTTTAAAGCATCTTTAATTAAGTATAATTACAATAAAATTATCGTTACAATAGCAAATAAATTATAAAAACTAATAGTTTTAATATGATAAGAATTGAAAATGTTATCAAAAGGAAAGTTCAACAGGGACAAAAACTTTTACCTAATATCAAAAATATTATCTTAGTAGCCTCCGGAAAAGGTGGAGTAGGTAAGTCTACTGTCACAGCAAATTTAGCAGTTTGCTTTGCAAAAATGGGCGCAAAAGTTGGGATTTTAGATGCAGATATTTATGGCCCAAGCCAGCCGACTTTACTAAATCTTAAGCAAAATCCACAAACTACTGATAAGAAAAAAATTATTCCGTTAGAACGTTACAGGGTAAAGATGATTTCTATCGGTAATTTGATAGACCCAGAATCAGCAGTAATTTGGCGTGGTCCCATAGTATCTCGAGCTCTAATGCAACTTTTAAATGATACAGATTGGGGTGATATAGATTATTTATTTTTAGATTTACCTCCTGGAACTGGTGATATCCAGTTAACTATATCAAAAAATATGCCAGTTACTGGTGCAGTGATTGTTACAACTCCCCAAGATTTATCATTAATTGATGCAAGAAGGGCTGTAGCAATGTTTCAAAAAGTTGATATCAAAACTTTAGGTGTAATAGAAAATATGAGTTATTATATTTGCCCTAAATGTGGTAACAGTGAACATATTTTCGGTGATGATGGCGCTCATCTTTTATGTGGCAAAAATAATATTGAGTTTTTAGGCAATTTACCGCTGCATAAAGATATTCGTGAGAATGCTGATAATGGTAAACCTTATGTAAGTTTAGACAAGGATGATATTATCAATATAAGTTATATGACTGTAGCTGAAAATACCTTAAATGAAATTGAGAAATTACCTAAAGCAAGTAATTTAGATTCTATTGGTATTAAATTAGAAAATTAAGAGAGCAAAAACGTGACAATAAAATCAGATAAATGGATAAAAAAAATGTCTCAAGAGCATAACATGATAGAGCCTTTTGAGGCAGGTCAAGTAAAAATTATCAATAACCAAAAAATAGTTTCCTATGGAACTTCAAGCTATGGTTATGACGTGCGCTGTGCAGATGAGTTTAAAATATTTACAAATATAAACTCTTCAATAGTTGATCCTAAAGATTTTAATGATAAAAATTTTGTCGATTTCAAAGGTGATGTTTGTATAATTCCCTCAAACTCTTTTGCTTTAGCGCGTACAGTTGAGAAGTTTAAAATCCCAAGAGATACTTTAGTAGTCTGTTTAGGTAAATCTACTTATGCAAGATGTGGGATCATAGTAAATGTGACTCCTCTTGAACCAGAATGGGAAGGTTATGTGACATTAGAGTTTTCAAATACTACACCATTACCAGCTAAAATCTATGCAAATGAAGGTGTGGCTCAAATGTTATTCTTCCAATCTGATGAAAAGTGTGAAACTTCTTATGCTGACAAAGGCGGTAAATACCAAGGTCAAGTTGGTGTTACCTTACCTAAGTGCTAAAGCTTGGAAAGCTTTTAAATCGAACGTATGTAAACCAGCAAATATATAACTCAATATATATAACTCAACAGGTAAGCCAAATTGAGTATAGGCTTGAAGTTCTCTAATCAAAAACGTCAAGCCTAGATGTATTTTTGGATTATTGTATATATGTCATTTTCAATATAGGCACAAAACAAGCTAATATTTGTAAGCTTTTCATTAGCTTTTGCAGTGATAAAAAACCTACTAGAAAAGATCCTTCTTTACTTAATTTTTCTAAAAGTTGTTGATCTACAGAAATTTTATTGTATAGATATCTAATAGATAAATTATTCTCTTTTTGAAAAAAAAAATAGAGAGCTCCTTAGGTTTATTGCATAGAATTATCTCTAGAGGATATATTCTTACTTGGTAAAAGCTCTGCTATCTGTAAAATCATCCTTGTAACCAAATTTGATTGGAGATAGTTATATATCCTAGTTGATTCATTATTTTGAGCTAACTGTGTACCTGAGTTAGACTGCCAAAACATTTGTGAATTAATAGTAGTATTATGTATGACAGGAGTCTTTATCTTAGGTCTTACTAAATTGTAAGTTATTGTATAAATTAATTGATAAGTATTATTAGATGCACCTCCAACAATACTTGTTAATTGAGAGCTTTTATTTACCTGTTGGATATTAATTATATAATCAGCCAATTCCTCATTTTTAATAACAATCGCTTTATAAGCTATCAAATTATGTCTTAGTTCATTTGTTAGACTATAATATCCATTACTTTGAATATAAAATTTAGTACCAACTAAGCTATCAAAGTTACCTGCATTGCCATCAGCCAAAACTCCACGTGCATGAAAACTACAGTTAACTAATATGATTGTTGCAATAAACAAAAATATAATATGAAAATATTTTATTCTCATTATATTTACCTTATTTAATTACAATATTGATAAGTTTTTGTGGAACATAAATTACTTTAACAACTTGTTTATTATCTATAAATGATTTGACATGTTCATAAGCTAACACTGCTTCTTCAACTTGATTTGGAGATAATGAAGCATCTAATTCTAGCTTAGCTTTTAACTTACCATTAATCTGCACTACTAAAAGAAATTCATCTTTTTTTAGAGCATTATTATCAACCGTTGGGAAACTAGTATGAAGTATATCTTCTCCTAAATTTAGCTGTTGCCATAGATGATGGCACAAATGTGGCGTAAATGGTGCTAGAACTCTTAGTAAAATACTAAATCCCTCAACCTTGACACTTTGAGAGAGGTTATCATAGTTATTAAGGGAATTTAAAATTTTCATACAAGCAGATACTACAGTATTAAACTGACTCTTATCAAAATCAAAAATCGCCTGCTTTAGATTAGAGTGTATTTCAAAGCGTACTTTTTTATCTTGTTTTGTAAGTTTTTGATGCTTTAGAGTTATGTTTTTAGCAAATATATCTTTATTTAATTCAGCATAATTAAATACTTTGCGTAGAAATTTATTTGCTCCTTCAACTCCTGTTTCCGACCATTCAAGTGATTGCTCAGGAGGTGCCGCAAACATGCTAAATAATCTTACAGTATCAGCACCATATTTATCAATAAGCTCTTGAGGATCTACAGTATTACCTTTGGACTTAGACATTTTTGCACCATCTTTTAGCACCATTCCTTGTGTAATGAGGTTTTTAAAAGGCTCATCTGAGCTAAGTAATCCTTGATCACGCATTAATTTATGAAAGAATCTAGCATATAGTAAGTGCATGATGGCATGCTCAATACCACCAATATATTTATCTACTGGTAGCCAATAATTAGCTTCTTGGTCAAGCATTTGGTTAGCAGTAGGGCAAGTATATCTTGCATAATACCAAGATGATTCAAAAAAAGTATCAAATGTATCAGTCTCACGCTTTGCTAGTTTACCACATTCTGGGCAAGCTACATTCATAAACTTTGGAATATCTTTAAGTGGTGAGCCTGCTTCTGTTAAGGTTACATTAGTAGGTAATCTTACTGGTAAATTATCTTCTTTTTCAGGTACTATGCCACAGCTATCACAGTTGATCATAGGAATAGGACAACCCCAATATCTTTGGCGTGAAATACCCCAATCGTGAATTCTAAAATTAGTAGTTTCATAACCTTTATCTTGATCTATAAGGTATTTCTTGATAGCTTGATAAGCATTTTTGAAGTCTAGACCATCAAATTCGCCTGAGTTTATTAGTATGCCTTTTTCAATAAAAGCAGCCTTCTGTAAATCAATTTGTAGTTTTTTGTCATTAGGCTGTATAACTTGTTTTAATGGTATATTATATTTTTGTGCAAATTCCCAGTCTCTTTGATCATGCGCAGGTACAGACATAACAACACCAGAGCCATATCCCATAAGCACAAAATTGGCTACCCAAACATCTACAGTTTCACCAGAAACAGGGTGAATTACTTTAATTAGTGTCTTAAATCCTTTTTTCTCTTGAGTTACTAAGTCTGCTTCCATTGTTGATGATTTCTTACATTCATTTATAAATACTTCTAGCTCTGGATTATTTTTAGCTTCTTCAAGAGCAAGATGGTGTTCAGGTGCAATACCAAGATAGCTTACGCCCATTATTGTATCAGGACGAGTTGTAAACACTTCAAGATATTGGTTGGATTCTTTAATTTTGAACTTAATTGTTAAACCTTTAGATTTACCAATCCACTTAGTTTGCATGGTTTTAACGGCTTCTGGCCAGTCCTCTAATTTGGTGATATCTTGTAAAAGTTCATCAGCATAATTAGTAATTTTTAGGAACCATTGAGGAATTTCTTTTTTCTCAACTAAAGCACCAGAGCGCCAACCTCTACCATCAACAACTTGCTCATTTGCCAAAACTGTTTGATCAACCGGATCCCAGTTAACAACAGAGTTTTTACGATATGCTAAGCCTTTTTTGTATAGCTGAATAAAAAACCATTGCTCCCATTTATAATAGTTTTGATCACAAGTTGTAATTTCTCTTGACCAGTCAAAACTAAAGCCTAAAGAGTCAAGTTGTGATTTCATGTGAGCAATATTACTTTTTGTCCATTCGTATGGTGATTTTTTATGCTTAATTGCAGCATTCTCCGCAGGTAGACCAAAAGCATCCCAACCCATAGGATGAAGGACATTTTTGCCTTGCATTTTTTGATATCTTGCAATTACATCGCCAATCGTATAATTACGTACATGTCCCATATGTAGCGTACCACTAGGATATGGCAACATAGAAAGACAGTAAAATTTTTGTTTATTTTTATCTTCTACAGCTTTAAAAGAAGCATTTTTACTCCAATAATCTTGTGCCGATTTTTCTATATCACTAAAATTATATTCATTCATTTGAAATTAAGACCTAGGTTTATTATAGTTTGAATAAAATATGTTAAATAATTTTAAGTGAAAATATCATAAATATCTAGATGTTCAGTTAGTCTTCTTTAAAACTGCTTTTCTAGCTTAGCACTAGCCAATAATCTTTTAAATGACTTATCAAACTAATCTTTTTAAATAAGCAAATAATTACAGTCAGATTTAATACGTGTATTATTAAATTAATTTTCAGACATCCATGTTTCTAATATTACACAGGCTGCTAGAGCATCTACTTTTATATGAGAAACTTTTTTACTTTTGACTTCTTCTAGACGCCATCTAGCTTCTCGAGTTGAGTAAGCTTCATTAATAAGGTAAACTTTTCTTTGATATCTTTGCTGTACTTTTTTGGCAAAATCTTTAACAGCTTTAGTAATATCAGTTTCAAAATCTTGGGTATCTAATGGTAAACCAATGATAATATTTGAAGGGTTCCAGCGTTTGATAATTTTATCAAGCTCAATCCAGTTAGGTACTCCATCATAAGCTTCAACAGTACCTATAGGTGTTGTAGTTCTTGTAATCATTTGACCACTAGCTAAGCCTATACGCGTTTTACCATAATCAATAGCTATCAATAACCGAAACATTAGCAATTACCTGTATTCCTATTAAATAATGCATCAAGACTTCGTAAAGTATAGCCAGCATGTTCTAAATGATTTTGCCATTTTACCTTGTTTTCATGATTGAACAAAATTTTCTTACTAAGCTTATTAGTTACTATCCAATCATTTGATTTAATCTCATCTGTAAGCTGATTGGCAGTCCAGCAACTATAACCAACAACTGGCAAGAAATACTCGGGCAAAATATTGTTGGCAAGATCTTCTAAAATATCCATCGAAGCTGTTATAGCTAAACCCTCATCTAATTTTATCGTTGAACTATAGTTGCGACCATTAGTGGTATGCAATATCATAATTTTATGTGGGCTTATCGGCCCGCCCATATAAAGAGGATATTCTAAAATTTCTTCGAAAGTATTACTATGAGGTATATGCAGCTCTTCAAAAACATCTCTTAATGTATCTGTAAGAGGTTTATTTATTATCAAACCCATAGCACCATGGCGGTTATTTTGACACAAATAAATTACTGATTTGGTAAATACTGTATCATCTTTTATAAGCGGTGTTGCTAATAAAATTTCACTTTTATGATTTTGGTACATATATATATTTCTTAGTACTAATTTACTTCCCAAGATTTATCATTAATTGATGCAAGAAGGGCTGTAGCAATGTTTCAAAAAGTTGATATCAAAACTTTAGGTGTAATAGAAAATATGAGTTATTATATTTGCCCTAAATGTGGTAACAGTGAACATATTTTCGGTGATGATGGCGCTCATCTTTTATGTGGCAAAAATAATATTGAGTTTTTAGGCAATTTACCGCTGCATAAAGATATTCGTGAGAATGCTGATAATGGTAAACCTTATGTAAGTTTAGACAAGGATGATATTATCAATATAAGTTATATGACTGTAGCTGAAAATACCTTAAATGAAATTGAGAAATTACCTAAAGCAAGTAATTTAGATTCTATTGGTATTAAATTAGAAAATTAAGAGAGCAAAAACGTGACAATAAAATCAGATAAATGGATAAAAAAAATGTCTCAAGAGCATAACATGATAGAGCCTTTTGAGGCAGGTCAAGTAAAAATTATCAATAACCAAAAAATAGTTTCCTATGGAACTTCAAGCTATGGTTATGACGTGCGCTGTGCAGATGAGTTTAAAATATTTACAAATATAAACTCTTCAATAGTTGATCCTAAAGATTTTAATGATAAAAATTTTGTCGATTTCAAAGGTGATGTTTGTATAATTCCCTCAAACTCTTTTGCTTTAGCGCGTACAGTTGAGAAGTTTAAAATCCCAAGAGATACTTTAGTAGTCTGTTTAGGTAAATCTACTTATGCAAGATGTGGGATCATAGTAAATGTGACTCCTCTTGAACCAGAATGGGAAGGTTATGTGACATTAGAGTTTTCAAATACTACACCATTACCAGCTAAAATCTATGCAAATGAAGGTGTGGCTCAAATGTTATTCTTCCAATCTGATGAAAAGTGTGAAACTTCTTATGCTGACAAAGGCGGTAAATACCAAGGTCAAGTTGGTGTTACCTTACCTAAGTGCTAAAGCTTGGAAAGCTTTTAAATCGAACGTATGTAAACCAGCAAATATATAACTCAATATATATAACTCAACAGGTAAGCCAAATTGAGTATAGGCTTGAAGTTCTCTAATCAAAAACGTCAAGCCTAGATGTATTTTTGGATTATTGTATATATGTCATTTTCAATATAGGCACAAAACAAGCTAATATTTGTAAGCTTTTCATTAGCTTTTGCAGTGATAAAAAACCTACTAGAAAAGATCCTTCTTTACTTAATTTTTCTAAAAGTTGTTGATCTACAGAAATTTTATTGTATAGATATCTAATAGATAAATTATTCTCTTTTTGAAAAAAAAAATAGAGAGCTCCTTAGGTTTATTGCATAGAATTATCTCTAGAGGATATATTCTTACTTGGTAAAAGCTCTGCTATCTGTAAAATCATCCTTGTAACCAAATTTGATTGGAGATAGTTATATATCCTAGTTGATTCATTATTTTGAGCTAACTGTGTACCTGAGTTAGACTGCCAAAACATTTGTGAATTAATAGTAGTATTATGTATGACAGGAGTCTTTATCTTAGGTCTTACTAAATTGTAAGTTATTGTATAAATTAATTGATAAGTATTATTAGATGCACCTCCAACAATACTTGTTAATTGAGAGCTTTTATTTACCTGTTGGATATTAATTATATAATCAGCCAATTCCTCATTTTTAATAACAATCGCTTTATAAGCTATCAAATTATGTCTTAGTTCATTTGTTAGACTATAATATCCATTACTTTGAATATAAAATTTAGTACCAACTAAGCTATCAAAGTTACCTGCATTGCCATCAGCCAAAACTCCACGTGCATGAAAACTACAGTTAACTAATATGATTGTTGCAATAAACAAAAATATAATATGAAAATATTTTATTCTCATTATATTTACCTTATTTAATTACAATATTGATAAGTTTTTGTGGAACATAAATTACTTTAACAACTTGTTTATTATCTATAAATGATTTGACATGTTCATAAGCTAACACTGCTTCTTCAACTTGATTTGGAGATAATGAAGCATCTAATTCTAGCTTAGCTTTTAACTTACCATTAATCTGCACTACTAAAAGAAATTCATCTTTTTTTAGAGCATTATTATCAACCGTTGGGAAACTAGTATGAAGTATATCTTCTCCTAAATTTAGCTGTTGCCATAGATGATGGCACAAATGTGGCGTAAATGGTGCTAGAACTCTTAGTAAAATACTAAATCCCTCAACCTTGACACTTTGAGAGAGGTTATCATAGTTATTAAGGGAATTTAAAATTTTCATACAAGCAGATACTACAGTATTAAACTGACTCTTATCAAAATCAAAAATCGCCTGCTTTAGATTAGAGTGTATTTCAAAGCGTACTTTTTTATCTTGTTTTGTAAGTTTTTGATGCTTTAGAGTTATGTTTTTAGCAAATATATCTTTATTTAATTCAGCATAATTAAATACTTTGCGTAGAAATTTATTTGCTCCTTCAACTCCTGTTTCCGACCATTCAAGTGATTGCTCAGGAGGTGCCGCAAACATGCTAAATAATCTTACAGTATCAGCACCATATTTATCAATAAGCTCTTGAGGATCTACAGTATTACCTTTGGACTTAGACATTTTTGCACCATCTTTTAGCACCATTCCTTGTGTAATGAGGTTTTTAAAAGGCTCATCTGAGCTAAGTAATCCTTGATCACGCATTAATTTATGAAAGAATCTAGCATATAGTAAGTGCATGATGGCATGCTCAATACCACCAATATATTTATCTACTGGTAGCCAATAATTAGCTTCTTGGTCAAGCATTTGGTTAGCAGTAGGGCAAGTATATCTTGCATAATACCAAGATGATTCAAAAAAAGTATCAAATGTATCAGTCTCACGCTTTGCTAGTTTACCACATTCTGGGCAAGCTACATTCATAAACTTTGGAATATCTTTAAGTGGTGAGCCTGCTTCTGTTAAGGTTACATTAGTAGGTAATCTTACTGGTAAATTATCTTCTTTTTCAGGTACTATGCCACAGCTATCACAGTTGATCATAGGAATAGGACAACCCCAATATCTTTGGCGTGAAATACCCCAATCGTGAATTCTAAAATTAGTAGTTTCATAACCTTTATCTTGATCTATAAGGTATTTCTTGATAGCTTGATAAGCATTTTTGAAGTCTAGACCATCAAATTCGCCTGAGTTTATTAGTATGCCTTTTTCAATAAAAGCAGCCTTCTGTAAATCAATTTGTAGTTTTTTGTCATTAGGCTGTATAACTTGTTTTAATGGTATATTATATTTTTGTGCAAATTCCCAGTCTCTTTGATCATGCGCAGGTACAGACATAACAACACCAGAGCCATATCCCATAAGCACAAAATTGGCTACCCAAACATCTACAGTTTCACCAGAAACAGGGTGAATTACTTTAATTAGTGTCTTAAATCCTTTTTTCTCTTGAGTTACTAAGTCTGCTTCCATTGTTGATGATTTCTTACATTCATTTATAAATACTTCTAGCTCTGGATTATTTTTAGCTTCTTCAAGAGCAAGATGGTGTTCAGGTGCAATACCAAGATAGCTTACGCCCATTATTGTATCAGGACGAGTTGTAAACACTTCAAGATATTGGTTGGATTCTTTAATTTTGAACTTAATTGTTAAACCTTTAGATTTACCAATCCACTTAGTTTGCATGGTTTTAACGGCTTCTGGCCAGTCCTCTAATTTGGTGATATCTTGTAAAAGTTCATCAGCATAATTAGTAATTTTTAGGAACCATTGAGGAATTTCTTTTTTCTCAACTAAAGCACCAGAGCGCCAACCTCTACCATCAACAACTTGCTCATTTGCCAAAACTGTTTGATCAACCGGATCCCAGTTAACAACAGAGTTTTTACGATATGCTAAGCCTTTTTTGTATAGCTGAATAAAAAACCATTGCTCCCATTTATAATAGTTTTGATCACAAGTTGTAATTTCTCTTGACCAGTCAAAACTAAAGCCTAAAGAGTCAAGTTGTGATTTCATGTGAG
Source organism: Francisella persica ATCC VR-331 (assembly GCF_001653955.1). Classification (NCBI taxonomy): domain Bacteria; kingdom Pseudomonadati; phylum Pseudomonadota; class Gammaproteobacteria; order Thiotrichales; family Francisellaceae; genus Francisella; species Francisella persica. Next base: position 1,099,263 of record NZ_CP013022.1, on the reverse strand, counting down.
CAATATTACTTTTTGTCCATTCGTATGGTGATTTTTTATGCTTAATTGCAGCATTCTCCGCAGGTAGACCAAAAGCATCCCAACCCATAGGATGAAGGACATTTTTGCCTTGCATTTTTTGATATCTTGCAATTACATCGCCAATCGTATAATTACGTACATGTCCCATATGTAGCGTACCACTAGGATATGGCAACATAGAAAGACAGTAAAATTTTTGTTTATTTTTATCTTCTACAGCTTTAAAAGAAGCATTTTTACTCCAATAATCTTGTGCCGATTTTTCTATATCACTAAAATTATATTCATTCATTTGAAATTAAGACCTAGGTTTATTATAGTTTGAATAAAATATGTTAAATAATTTTAAGTGAAAATATCATAAATATCTAGATGTTCAGTTAGTCTTCTTTAAAACTGCTTTTCTAGCTTAGCACTAGCCAATAATCTTTTAAATGACTTATCAAACTAATCTTTTTAAATAAGCAAATAATTACAGTCAGATTTAATACGTGTATTATTAAATTAATTTTCAGACATCCATGTTTCTAATATTACACAGGCTGCTAGAGCATCTACTTTTATATGAGAAACTTTTTTACTTTTGACTTCTTCTAGACGCCATCTAGCTTCTCGAGTTGAGTAAGCTTCATTAATAAGGTAAACTTTTCTTTGATATCTTTGCTGTACTTTTTTGGCAAAATCTTTAACAGCTTTAGTAATATCAGTTTCAAAATCTTGGGTATCTAATGGTAAACCAATGATAATATTTGAAGGGTTCCAGCGTTTGATAATTTTATCAAGCTCAATCCAGTTAGGTACTCCATCATAAGCTTCAACAGTACCTATAGGTGTTGTAGTTCTTGTAATCATTTGACCACTAGCTAAGCCTATACGCGTTTTACCATAATCAATAGCTATCAATAACCGAAACATTAGCAATTACCTGTATTCCTATTAAATAATGCATCAAGACTTCGTAAAGTATAGCCAGCATGTTCTAAATGATTTTGCCATTTTACCTTGTTTTCATGATTGAACAAAATTTTCTTACTAAGCTTATTAGTTACTATCCAATCATTTGATTTAATCTCATCTGTAAGCTGATTGGCAGTCCAGCAACTATAACCAACAACTGGCAAGAAATACTCGGGCAAAATATTGTTGGCAAGATCTTCTAAAATATCCATCGAAGCTGTTATAGCTAAACCCTCATCTAATTTTATCGTTGAACTATAGTTGCGACCATTAGTGGTATGCAATATCATAATTTTATGTGGGCTTATCGGCCCGCCCATATAAAGAGGATATTCTAAAATTTCTTCGAAAGTATTACTATGAGGTATATGCAGCTCTTCAAAAACATCTCTTAATGTATCTGTAAGAGGTTTATTTATTATCAAACCCATAGCACCATGGCGGTTATTTTGACACAAATAAATTACTGATTTGGTAAATACTGTATCATCTTTTATAAGCGGTGTTGCTAATAAAATTTCACTTTTATGATTTTGGTACATATATATATTTCTTAGTACTAATTTACTTTTTACAAAAATGGCACAAATTAATGCCGCACAGTGGCGATAATTTTAGATGAAGATAAAGCTAAAGTCTACATAAGCCTAAGACAAAAATTTCATACATATAGTAACTATTGGGAAATTTCCTGGTGGTAAGCATGGGTTATCCACAAGCAGAAGATGTTATATTTATATATTTAAATAATTTAACATAATATATATTATGCGAATGTTTATATATTTGTGAAAAAAGTTAAATACTTATCAAACTATTGATTTTAATTTGTAGTATTAGATTCACAAAATAGATTAAATGTTTATATATTTGTGTTCAAGTTTTAGATTATTTGTAGAATTAAAGTTTATAACTGCTATTTCATCATTAAGTTCTGTCTTAACAATAAAATTCATGTCTTTGTTTTTTTTATAAAGCCGATTTATAAAATTTTTCTTACAATTATTTTCTAGCAACCTGATTTCTTGACCAGCTATTGTTTCTAAATCTTTCCAAGCATTTCTTACTAAAACTCTAATATCTTGATTAAAAATTCTATTTAGAACATGTTCTAGATTTACCTCTTGTAATGAATCTTTATTATCTGAGTTGTAATTTGATTTAATTATTGATAATAATGTCCTCATTTTTTGATTTTCTTTTATGACATAATATCTTCTAGACATATTAGATTCTCCTTAGTATATAAAGTTACTAACATAAATAGATTGATATGATGAAAATACTATTTCTATTGAATACTAATACTACTTTAGTATTTTCTATCATCATTCAAACCATTTAAACTTTCAATTTTAAACAAAAAAACTTTATACAAAAAAACAACTAGTAAAGAGAATCCTTCTTGTCTAGCTTATAAAATTTATAATGAACTTGCCTTGCCTAAGATAATAACTATTGAAAAAGAGAAAAAATAGTCTTGCAAAATAGCAAAAAATACTCTCAACATTGAAAAATATCACTTTTGTTCCTTATAAAAAATTCTTATAACAAAAATTTTTGATTTTATAAATTAATTTATACTTTCCTACTGAAAGTATTGAAAATGCTTATTCTTAGCATTTTAAACTGTTGTGTATTATTTAATATATCTTATTTTTTTATAAACAGTTTGCTATAAAAATTTAGTATAGTTTCTGCAACTTTATATAAATTATTACAATAAACCATATATATTTTATAAAAATATTTGTATAATTATTGGGTTTGTAGTGATATTGAATTTGTAATAATTACCTTAATATAACTGCTATAATCGCAGTTAACTGTGTCGATTTAGGCAATATTTGTAGATGGTTAGTCAGTTAAGGTAATGTCTTGATTATCAATTATCACATTTACTGCTGAAACTAATCCATCTATAGTAAAAATTTCTAAATCTAAATTTAGTAGTTTTACTATATCAGAAGTGAGATAATTTGTTATAAATTTGTGGTCAGAGTGGTTATCATCTATGCAAAATCTATACCTTTCACCTGCCCTGTTTATCATTAGCCTAATTGTGTTATCATCGATATTGATCATAATTTTTTCTCTGAGAGATTTGTTTTTGTATAGCTCAATGAAGCATAGACAAATTACTAAATATATATAATATTTGTATTTAACTTTCCCAGTGCCAATAATTATCAACTCTCTGTTCTCAATGAATATTGATAAAGTTCTTTTTAATTGATTTTCTAAATTTATATAGCTGAAAAGATGTTGCTCATTTTTTGTGGTTAATTCACAAGATAATTTTTTTATAAATGAATTTCTGATAAATGAATATTCATCGTAGAGATTTATTTGATTCTTATAATTATTTCGTATGTATTCTTCAATTACTTCTAAGACAATAGCCGCAGGGTTTCTTTGTTTTATTCTAATCTGAGTTTTTGTAATTGATTCTTCTTTAGGTCTTATTATCTTTTTGTGTGATAAATCTTCAACAATACAAAGTATACCAATAGGATTATTTTGTTTGTCGAGGATTGGAATTTTTTCTGTTTTTATCCATACCAGCTCTTTACCTTTAGGTGTTAGATACTTAGATATGTGTGGTTCCTTACTTTTTAATACAACTAAATCGTCTTTTCTAAATGCAGTTGCTAATCTATTGTCCCATAAATCATAGTCACTTTTACCAATCTCTAGGTATGAATCACTGCCTACTAAGTTTTGAAAATTTTTGCTAAAAAAAACGTATTTAGAATTTATATCCTTTATGTACACACAGACATTACTACTTGAAATATTAGCAATTGCGGCAAGTATTGGTGAAATTGGTGAGGATAAATACTCATCTTTTATATTACTGTCCATAAAAATTCCTTAAGGCAATTTCCTTGAATGGTTTATAATTAAATTATCAGCATATTTAGAATTTTCATTAATATTTTTTAGCGGAGTCAAAACTTTTTTTGTGCAGTTCTTCTCTATTTGCGTGATTACTGCCATGCCACACTATTTTGGTGTTTATTCTAAATTTAAGATTTTGCCATATACCTATTTTATTTTAAAATAGGTTGTACAGCAGATTAGAATATATTAACTATATAACTATAAAATACTTAAGATGCCTCTCTTTATATACACACCAATTATATACATACTACAACCTATACTAACCATTAGTATAGTCATCTCTAGCTGGTATAGCCGACTCATTTTGATTTTCATTGAGGAATTTAAGATTTTCTTCGGAAAATCTCTTACACTAAGAATCACAAATTTAAAATCTCCGCTTTAAAGCATGGGGATTTCCTTTGATACCTTATTTTTAAGTATTACCTTTAACTCATGTGTTATATTATGAATGTTTTGTTGTATTATGAGCAACGCATTGTCATATATTCAGGTATAGTATTGGTTTTATTATTTTCTATTTTATATAGGATATATGTAAAAAAGTATTGTAAAATAAAAAAATATCTAATTTTGGAAAAATGATTTTATTAAAAATAATATAGAAATTGTATTTATAATACATAGTATTTTATATTATTATTTAAAATACTAGAAAAAATAGGTAAAACACGCTTAATTATATATTACATCAACCAATTATGACAAAAATAATTACTTATTATATATTCAGTAGTCGACAATTAAAGATATAAAAACTTTATTAGAATTAACTGATAGGCATATTAGTACACATATGAAAGTCTTTATTAAAAATGGTTATATTATAAATAACAAATCTTTCAAATCTGGTAAACCAATGACAACTTATAAAATCACAAATAAAGGAAAATAGATTTTTCTTGATTATGTTGATGAATTTAAAAGAATTGTTAATTTTGTATCAGCAAATCCTAGATAAAAACTTACCTACTTCGATAAGCTTCCTTTTACCTGGCTCACACTTACAAACATAGAGAATATTACCAATTACATAATAAATAGCATCTTGAGAATATTTTTGACCAAGTTCACAAGCGCTATCTAAAGATTCAGAATTAAACATAAAACCATTTTCTTTGTATTGAGTACTTTTATCAAAGCCGTTGATTTGATACACCCAATTATATTTTCTAGTTAATTGGTATTTTAAGAGAATATTTCTAAAAATGTTTTCTTGAGTAGTTAGTTTTTGATTAAGTGGATTATAAGCGGTTATTATAGCAAATTCTTTAGGAAATTTATTTGGTTTAACTGGTATTTCAAAAAGCGTCTTAAAATACCACTGGCATAAACCTTGAGATTTGAACTCTTTACTCATATACTTTTAGCTTTTGCTCTAACTGAGAGCCGGTATGGACGCCCATTAGAGTCTCAACTTGCTTACCATTTTTAAAAATAATCAAGGTTGGGATACTTCTAATAGAAAATTTAGTAGCTAAATTTTGATTGTCATCAACATTTACTTTAACAATCATAGCATTTTGATAGTCTTTTGAAAGTTGATCAAGAATCGGACCTAGTGTCTTACATGGTCCACACCAATCAGCGTAAAAATTAACTAAAACAACCTTGTTTGTGCTATTAATAAGTTTTTCAAAATTAGCTTTATCTGTTTTTATAACATTACTCAATGCCATAGTTTATTTCTCCATAAATGTAACATTAGCCTTGATATTAATACATTGAGATACAGCTATAGTATTGTAGCTATTTGAGCTTGCATTAGCGTTATAAGATGTTTTCATTAACATTAAATTATTCCTAGGCTGATAACCATCATCTACATCAATGTATTGTATAGATTGGATAGTATAATTACTATTAGTTTGTTTATTAAAGTTAGCAAGATAATCTTTAGTATCATTAAAAAGTTTAATCATTAGCTTTTGTTTTGCTGCTTGTATATCTTTAGCAGGAGGATTGTAATCTAATACATCGACAACTAGTTTTGTGCCTGAAGATTTGTCTTGATTCTCAAATGCTGTTTGCAGCTTATTAAGATCACTTTGTGATATTCTAGCTTGTAGTTTGATAGTGATATTAATCGCACCACTATTGCTAGCAGTCTGCTCAATTTTTTTCACTTTCCAGTTAGATTTAACTATATTATTAACATTACCTGAAATTTGTTTTTCTATACTATTTTGTTTTTCAAATGTTGTTGTTGCATAGCCTGTAACCTGGACAAGTATACTCTCACTTTTAACTGTAGTTTCAGCCTGAGCAGAATATTTGATTGTATTATGATAATGACAATCGCCAAATGCTATAGCAAATGATGTCGTTGTAAAAAGGCTTACTAAAGTAATAGAAATAATCTTTTTTTTCATGAATTAATAACTCCTCTACAATAATCTCATTATTGAGTTTAGCAGATATATAAATTTTAATTAATTATATTTGCCAGCAAATATTTTATATTAAGCTAGCTTAAGAATCATACACTTAATGCCACACTACTTGCTGCTTTTCTAAATCACTGACATCTAATATAACTGTTTTCTAAGCTTATCATTCCAACCACTAATAATTAGTTTCCCATTTGTATAAATACTTATTTGTGCAAATTGATTAGCAATCTGCTCATAAGAGTCAGTTCAAATAAATAGCATTTATGATTCTTGGCTTTTTTTGAGCATTAGCATATGCTTTTTTCAATAGTACATACAGTGTCTCTATCACTTAAATGACAAAATAGTTAATCAAGATCATAAAAGAAAGAATCAACAATCTTTAATTCTACTGCTTCAACATCAACTAATTTAGCGCTAATTGTTGAGTTGTCTTTAAACTGCTGCGGTATCCATAACCACAATAGAGCTTATTATAGAATAATAGAGCATTTCCTTCGCCAACTATGGTAGCAATCTAGAGTTTCAACCTATAGCCATTATCATTAAACCATTTTTGGAATCATACTTCTTCAGGCCTTCTTTCTACAGGACGAAAATTACCTGCTATATTCAGCATTTGCTATAAAGATCATATCTGGAGCATTTTCGCCCTGTTCAATTAAATTGATTTTTGAACCAAGTTTTTGATCAGTGTCATAAAGATTTTGCCATTGTTAAATGCTAAAGTTTTATTAGGTTTATTATTTATTATTAACTTGCATCAATGGATCATATAGCATAAACAACATAAAAAGCCGTTGGTCGGCACATCAAAACTTCTTTCATAAGTATTTTATTTTAAAAACTAATTTAAATATAGCTCTAATTTACCATATAAAAGAAAAATAAATAAGAATTTATTGTTAGCTATTAATACTATTAAATAATAGTATGGAGGATATCATCTAAAGATTCCATTATCTTTTCTTTAATTTTATTTTCAAAAGGAAAATCATCGGCTGTCAGCTGAGATTTTAAAAAGCTTTCTAGAAGAAAATGTTGGGCATAATGAAGCTCTAGCCCCCTAGATTGTAAATAGAATAAAGCATCTTTATCTAGCTGCCCTATCGTAGCGCCATGAGTACAGACTACATCATCAGCAAAAATCTTTAACTCTGGCTTAGTGTTTATCTCAGCTTTATTGCTTAATTGTATGTTTTTATTATTTTGATATGCTTGTATTTTCTCAATACCTTTATTAACTATCGCTTTAGCATTAAACCAAGCCTTAGCATTACCATTAGCAACACCACGGAAGTTAACACTACTAAAAGTATGTGAGGCATTGTGATTAACTAAAAAACAAGTGTTAGCAATAATATTATCATTTACCAAGTATAGTCCTCTGACATCAAATCTTGAATGAGGCTTATTGAGATTAACTACAAAATCACTTCTTAATAGAGCATATTTATTAATAAGATTAAATCCATTGAACTCAGCGGCTCTATCTAAATTTATTAAATAGTTTGCTGTTGTGATTAACTTAGTATTATTTGGATTATTAGTATTGTTGGTAAAATTGACTTTTGCAGATTCAGCAATATTTATATCTAAAAATAAATTTATCGCAGAATTTTCAGTAAGGTTTACAAAGTCAATATCTAAATCTAGACTAGCAAACATATTGACATCAAGCTTTAGTGATATATTTGTTAATTTATTCTTAGCCATATCAGTATTTATGAAAATTAGGCTTAAGCAATCTTTAGTATCTTTAGCTATATTAATACCGAAGTGTTTAGAATTCTCTATAGCTAGTTTAGACATATTTCTATCGTCTTTGTGTAATTCTAAGGCACTAATATGCTTTAGTTTTTTGTTATAATCAATAGCTAGCACACCATCAAGTATGATTACAACATTCTCTTGTGTATCAAACTTAAAGCCTTCAAGATAGTCTTTTGACTGAGGCGATTCTTTTAGTAATTCTTTGATATTATTTTTGTCATAAATAGAAGCAATATTTGTATACTTCCAGCTTTCTTGTTTAGTTGTAGGTAGAGATTTGTTATTTATTAACATTTTTAGCAACCTTTAGCTATTTAACCAAGAATAACCTTTTTCTTCTAATTCAAGAGCAAGCTCTTTGCCACCAGTTTTAACTATTTTGCCATCTGCTAAAACATGGACAAAGTCTGGTTGAATATGGTCTAGAAGTCTTTGATAATGAGTAATTACTAAGAAACTTCTATTTGCAGATCTCATACTATTTGCACCTTGTGATACTACTTGTAGAGCATCAATATCCAAGCCAGAATCAGTTTCATCTAATATGGCTAATTTTGGTTCAAGCATCATAAGTTGCAGCATCTCATTACGCTTCTTCTCACCACCAGAGAAACCTTCATTAACACCGCGTGACATATATTTTTGATCAATTTTTAATATCTGCATATTTTCTTTTAGTTTTTTCATAAAAGAAATAGCATCAATCTCATCTTTGCCATTTTGCTTTCTAACGCTATTTATAGCTGTTTTAAGGAATTGGACATTACTAACTCCAGGTATTTCAATGGGATACTGTAAGCTTAAAAAGATACCAGCTGCAGCCCTTTCTGAGATACTTAAGTCATTTAAATCTTTATCATCAAATGTGATATAACCTTGAGTAATTTCATAACCATCTTTACCAGCTAAAACATTACTTAAAGTACTCTTACCAGCACCATTAGGTCCCATAATTGCATGAACTTCACCTTTTTTAACTGTTAAGTTTAATCCTTTTAATATTCGTTTTTTTTGCTCACCAACACTTACATGTAAATCTTTAATTTCTAATAACATTTTTAAAACCTTTTTATCAAGTTATTATAACTTATAGCTTAACCAACCGCACCTTCTAGACTAACTTCCATAAGTTTCTGAGCTTCTACAGCGAACTCAAGAGGAAGTTTATTAAATACTTCTTTACAGAAACCATTTACAATCATAGCAATTGCATCATCTTCTGATAGACCTCTTTGTTTGCAATAGAAAAGCTGATCATCAGAAATCTTAGAGGTTGTAGCCTCGTGCTCTATCTGTGAGGAATTACTTTTGTTTTCTATATATGGGTAAGTATGTGCCCCACAACTATGACCAATCAGTAAAGAGTCACATTGTGAGAAGTTTCTTGAGTTAGTAGCATTCGGTGCAATTCTTACTAAACCTCTATATGCTTGTGACGCCTTGCCTGCAGATATACCTTTTGAAATGATGGTACTTTTAGTGTTTCTACCAAGATGAATCATTTTTGTACCTGTATCAGCTTGTTGAGCATGACGAGTTAGTGCTACAGAATAGAACTCACCAGTTGAATTATCTCCACGTAAAACTACAGAAGGATATTTCCATGTGATAGCAGAGCCTGTTTCAACCTGCGTCCATGAAATTTTTGCCTTTTTGTAACAGACTCCTCTTTTTGTTACAAAATTATAAATTCCACCTTTACCATCTTTATCACCTGGGTACCAGTTTTGTACTGTCGAGTATTTAATTTCAGCACCATCTAGTGCTACTAACTCAACAACTGCGGCATGAAGTTGATTTTCATCACGCATTGGAGCAGTACAGCCTTCTAAATAACTTACATAGCTACCCTCATCAGCAATAATCAAGGTCCTTTCAAACTGTCCAGTATTCATAGCATTAATTCTAAAGTATGTTGATAATTCCATTGGGCAAGTCACACCCTTAGGAATATATACAAATGAACCATCACTAAATACCGCTGAATTAAGAGCGGCAAAAAAATTATCACCTTGAGGAACTATTGAGCCAAGATATTTTTGTATAAGTTCAGTGTATTTTTGCACTGCTTCTGATATTGGGCAAAATATTACTCCTGCTTCAGCTAACTTTTCTTTAAATGTTGTTACAACAGATACTGAGTCAAATACCGCGTCTACAGCAATATTTCGCACACCTGCTAACATTTCTTGCTCATGCAAAGGTATACCAAGTTTGTTATAAGTCTCAATAATTTCTGGGTCAATCTCATCTAAGCTTTTTGGATGATTTTTTAGTGACTTAGGAGACGAGTAATAGCTAATAGCCTGAAAATCTATATGAGGATAATTTAAATCAGCCCACTTAGGCGACTTCATTTCTAGCCATTTGTTATAAGCTTTTAGGCGCCATTCTAATAAGAATTCAGGCTCATTTTTTCTTGCTGATATTAGATGAATCACATCCTCATTTAGACCGGCTTCAATCGTTTCTGCTTCAATATTAGTAACAAAACCATGCTCATAGTCTCGCTCAATTATTTTATCTAAATTATCACTCATTTTATTTTAACTCTTTTCTTTGTTGTTGATAATATCATAAATTGACGTTTTTGATAGTAAATCAAGTAGTTGACTGTTTAAAACTCTCCAATAACCACTCACCATACAGTTTCCTAAGTTACATTTTTTTTGCAAATCACAACATTCTGTTAGATTTACGTTTTTTTCTACACATTTAACAATATCTAAAACAGTGATATTTATTGGATCTTTAACTAGTGTGTAGCCTCCTTCGATACCTCGCTTTGAGGTTACAATATTTGTCAAAGATAGTTGATTTAGTAGCTTTCTTACTGTTGGGATATTGAGTCTCGTAGATTCAGCAATTTTTGCAGCACTATATGGATTAGAATCATTCTGTGCTATTGTAACAACTACTAGTAAACCGTAGTCGAGTAATTTACTTACCTTAAGCATAATTATCTTCAATCTATACTGATTTAGTATCATATGCCTACATAATAATATTTACAAGGATAAATGTAAATTAAAAATTTGATTATTTTCCTGCCTTATATTAGCATGTTTAAACTTACATACTATCATTTAAAGTAATATAACAATTTAATTATGAGAATAGCTATTTTAGGAGCTGGGCAATTAGGGGTATATTTGACTCAAAGACTAAGTTTGGACCATCAAGTTTCTGTCATTGACTTAGATAAAGAAAAACTTGGCTTTATCTCATCAGCATTTGATGTGCAGACAATTATTGGTGATGTTACAAAACCAAATATTATGATGGAAGCTAATTTTAAAGATACTGATATGATAATAGCTGTGACATCAAATGATACTACAAATATAGCTGTATGTGATATGGCTTACAAGTTATATAAAACACCTTATAAAATCGCACGAATTCGCGATACTGAGTATAATAGATTCCCTAAACTGCTGAATAATATCGATTTGGTTATAAAGTCATTTTTTGAAACTACAAAAAGATTAGAACAATTAATTTTCTTATCTGGAGCATATTTTATATCAAGTTTTTTTGACAAGCGTGTTCAGATTATAGGTGTTGAAGTATCATCAGATTCCCCTCTTATAGGTCTTGCAGTTAAAGATATATATTTAGGTCTAGGTGATATTAAAGTTGATATTATCTCTGTATATAGAGGTGGCCAAAAATTAGATATTGATGATACTGGTGTCTTAGTTAATCCTGGTGATAGAGTTATGTATCTTTCAAAAAAAGCATATTCATCACAAATACTATCAATATTTCAACCAAAAAAAGCTAACATCAGAAAGATATTTATAGCAGGTATAAATTATGCAAGTATCACTTTAGCTAAATCTTTGGAGAGTAAAGGATATATTATTAAAATGATAGATCCAAGTGCTCAAAAATGCGAGTTTGCTTTGAATGAGTTATCTAAATCAACAATTTTACATTATAACCCTGTTAATAATAATTTATTAATTGCTGAAGGTATTGATGAAGCAGATATGTTTTTTGCTCTGACAAATTCTGATGAGATAAATATTATGTCATCAATTTTGGCAAAAAAACTTGGTGCTAAGAAAACTATAGCTACAGTTAATAGTGCCGAATACTATGATATTACTAGAGATCTAAAACTTATTGATATTTCTATTTCGCCACATAATTTCTCATATACAACAATTAAGGCATTTTTAACTCAGGTTGATATGCTAAGAATGTACGAGATCGAAGATAGTGAAGACATGCTTGTTGAGCTTAAAGTACATGGTCAAGAGAATATGTCTACTGTTATAGGTAAAAAGATCGGTGACTTAAAATTACCTCAAGGTCTAGAAATCATTGCGATAATGAAAGTTGATAATATCCCAAGGTTTTATGCTGATAGTTTACTAATACAAGATCAAGATAGATTAATAATAAAAGTCGATAATAAAAACGCATTACAAACCTTAGAGAAACTTTTTCAAGTAATGCCATTGTATATCGCATAAATGATTGCCAATTTAGACACCATTAAGTTATTATATAACTAAAGTGTTCATAAATATGTAACTATGACAGTAAACTCATCAGCAAAAGAAAAAATTGGTTTAATCTTGCTAGTATTATTAATGACGGGAGCTATTGATAATATTAGAAACCTTCCCTCCACAGCTACTTCAGGAACATACATATTCTTCTTTTTTGCAGTTGCTGTTTTTTTATTTTTAGCACCAGTTGCATTAGTATCTGCAGAAATGACCGCAACATATACTGCTAAGGGTGAAGAAGGAGTATACGGTTGGGTTAAAAAAGCTTTTGGCCCTAATGTCGCGATGATAGCTGTGTGGTTTCAATGGATAAATACTCTTATCTGGTTTCCAAGTATTCTAACATTTCTCGCAGGAACAATTGCATACTTATTTAATCCTGATTTTGCGCAGAATATAAAGTTTACAATTATATTTATAACTGTAGTTTTTTGGTCTTTGACAATTCTTAATCTCAAAGGTCTAAGAGTATCAGCAATTTTTGCTAGTACTTGTACTTTTTTTGGTATGGTAATCCCTATGCTATTAATGGTACTATTTGCATTAATTTGGTTTATTAATAGTTATAACCTAAATATCCATTTTCATCTAGATAATCTAATTCCTAGTTTCACATCTACAGAATCATGGATGGGATTAACAGCTATCATAGCTTCTTTCTTGGGGCTTGAGTTAGCAACTGTGCATATTAGAAAAGTTATAAATCCTAAAAAGACATTTCCCATAGCACTTTTAATTTCAGTAATATTTATAATATTTACAATGGTTCTAGGTGCTTTGGCTGTTGCGATTATATTTCCACAGTCACAAATTGATGTTGTTCATGGTACTATCAAAACTTTTAAAGTTTATTTAAATGATTTAGGAATTCCAATGTTTTTCTACTATTTCTTAGGTTTAATGGTTTTTGTTGGATCAATAGGATCAATGATTAACTGGATGATTTCACCAGCAAGAGGATTACTCCAAACAGCTGACGACCATTTTTTACCAGATATGTTAGATAAAACAAATAAACATGATGTACCAAGTGGTATACTAATACTTCAAGCTATAATTATGACTATAATATGTCTACTATTAGAGTTGGTGTCTTCGGTTCAAGCTTATTACTGGCTTCTTACAGCTCTTAGTACGCAAATATATTCTTTGATGTATCTCATTATGTTTTTTGCTGCTTTAAAACTAAAGTTAACAAACAATAAAACAGTAAGAAATACAGATGATTTTCATATCCCTGGCGGAAAAATTGGTATGGCTGTTGTTTGTCTTTTAGGTATTATAGGCACTATTTTGTGTGTGATTGTTGGCTTTGTCCCTCCAGATAATTTATATAGTAATCTATTAGAATTTATTCAAATGTTGTCTGTATGCTTTGTATTGTCAATCATACCTGTAGTGTTTTTTATATTTTATAGAAAAATTAAATTAAAAAATTATTAAAAATATATAAATCATTGATACTTTTCCTCGCTCTAATTATAGTTTTATTATACTTATAACTTGAGAGATTTTTTGAGATTTAAAGCATAATAAACCTATAGTTAGAAATACTTTATAGTAATAAAGTAGTGCCACTAGTTATAACTATTGTAATTATGCTTACAGTAATAACACCTGCTTTATTAATCTTAATAAAATAGTAATTCTTTATGATAAATATAAATATTAAGAGTTTTGAAAATTATTATTTGCTGCGGAACTTAATACGACCTTTAGTTAAATCATAAGGAGTAATCTCAACTACAACCTTATCACCAGTTAATATACGGATATAGTTTTTTCTCATCTTACCTGAGATATGAGCTGTTACCACATGTCCATTTTCAAGTTCAACTCTAAACATTGTGTTTGGAAGTGCTTCTAAAACAATACCTTCCATTTCTATACAATCTTCTTTCGCCATACTGGCCTCTTCTCCATTTAATTATGTTTTCAATAGTTACACAAAACAGCATATATTTTAAAAGCATTTAAGTAAAAACACAATTTTTTTGAATAAATAGTTGTTAAAAAGGTTATAATCTCGCTATCAGAACTCAGTACTCAAAAATTTAGGCTTGGAAAACTACTTATTCTTTGAATTAATAATTTTTATTGTTGCTGTTTTAGGCGGTGGTATTGGTGCTGTCATTGGCTTAGGCGGTGGATTAGTAATTACCCCATTGCTAACAACAGTGCTTGAAGTACCTCTTCACTATGCAATAGGTGCATCACTAGTAGCTATTATCTGCACATCTACAGCAACATCTTTAGTTTCATTAAAGTCACATGGATTAACCAAAGATAAATTAGGTTTATTTTTATCATTAGCAACAGCTGTAGGAGCTATATTTGGAGGTAAGCTAGCTGTGATGCTCAGAGCTAAAGTATTATTTTTGATTTTTGGTAGCATACTTATTGTGGTTGCAATTTTAAGTTTCATTAAGAAAAAATCAAACGCTAAAACTAAATTACCAAAGCATTTTTTTATAGCTAATAAACTACAGCTTAATGATAGTATTATTATAGGTGGGCAAAAGCAAAATTATAATGTTAACCACCCTATCTTTGGTTTTATTTCTATGGCTGGTGCTGGGTTTATTGGTGGTTTACTTGGTATTGGTGCTGGGATATTTAAAGTTGGAGCTATGGATAAAATTATGAAAATACCTTTTAGAGTTAGTGCCTCGACAAGTAACTTCATTATGGGTATCACTGCATTTGCTGCAACTTCAACTTACTACTCTGCTGGATATATAGACAGCTCTATCACAGCAGCTGCAGCATTAGGTACTTTATTAGGTGCGACAATTGGTTCAAAATTAATGCCACATATCCCAACTCAAGTTCTTAGATTAATTTTTTTTGTGGTTGTATTTATATCAGCAATACAAATGATTATTAAGGGGTTAGTATGATTAAAGATGATGTTATTTATAAAGTCTTGAAATTAAATTTATTTATAGCTATCTTGTTTATAGCTATTGGCACGCTAAACACCTTTTTAGGAAATGCCGATACTGCAAAAAGTATTATAAGTATTGGCATTTTGTTGATAATAATTTCGCCACTATTAAGAATTTTTCTTGAGCTAATATTTTTTATAAGAGATAAAAATTACACTTATATATTAGTTTGTATAGTATTATTCATAATAATAGTCATAAGTATCGTTTGTTAGATAGTATATTTTTAAAAAAAATGTTAGTATTCTGTTTATTATTATAAATAATGTACCCCTAAGAGTAAGAAACTTATAGCAATATGTTTACTAGTTTATCAGAGAAACTACAATCGTCTTTAAAAAAGATAAAAGGCCAAGCCTATCTAACAGAGGAGAATATCCAATCGGCGCTGCGTGATATTAGAGTGTCACTTTTAGAAGCTGATGTTGCCTTAACAGTAGTCAAAAAGTTTATAGCTAACATCAAAGAAAAAGCTATTGGTAAAGAAGTCAAAAGAAGTCTTACCCCAGATCAGACTTTTATTTCTTTTGTCAAAAAAGAAATTGAAAAAGCACTAGGTGAAGAGACTGTACTGATAAACCTAAAAACTCAGCCACCTGCTGTTATATTAATGGCTGGTCTACAAGGTGCTGGTAAAACAACATCTACAGCTAAGCTAGCTAAATACCTAAAAGAGCACCACAAGAAAAAAGTCATGGTAGTCAGTGCCGATGTCTATCGCCCTGCTGCTATCGATCAGCTAAGAAATTTAGCAAATAGTTTAAATGTTGAGTTTTTTGAGTCAGATTCTTCACAACAGCCTCAGGATATTGTAGCAGCTGCTATAAAAACAGCAAAAACTAAACTTATAGATGTACTTATCATCGATACTGCAGGTAGATTGCATATTGATAATGACATGATGGATGAGATTAAGCAAATCCACAAAATTGCTAACCCAATTGAAACATTCTTTACTGTTGATAGTATGACAGGTCAAGATGCTGCAGTAACAGCCAAAGCATTTAATGACGCTTTAGAGTTAACTGGTGTGATTTTGACAAAAACTGATGGAGATGCTAGAGGTGGTGCTGCTTTATCAATCAGAGAGATCACCGGTAAGCCAATTAAATTCTTGGGTACTGGTGAGAAGACTGATGCTTTAGAGCCATTCTATCCTGATAGAATTGCTTCTAAGATTCTAGGTATGGGTGATGTTCTTAGCTTGATAGAGAATATAGAGCAAAAAACAGAAAAGAAATCTACTGAACAGCTAACTAAAAAGCTTAAAAGTGGTAAGAGCTTTGATTTAGAAGATTTCAAGGCACAAATCCAACAAATGAAAAAAATGGGTGGTGTAGGTTCAATTATGTCTAAACTACCAAATATGCCAGCAAATCTACAAGGTAATGTTGGTTATGATATGTTCAAGAAGATTGAGGCTATGATAGATTCCATGACTCCAATTGAGCGTAAAAAACCAGAACTTATAAAACATAGTAGAAAGCAGAGAATTATTAAAGGGTCTGGAACTACAATTCAAGATCTTAATAAACTGCTTCAGCAACATACGCAAATGAAAAAAATGATGAAAAGCGTTATTGGTAAAAAAGGTGGTATGGCAAACTTAATGAAATGCATGCCTACTATGCAAGGTATGGCGAATATGTCAGGTCTTTTTGGTAAAAGAAAATAAGTATATAATAAATATAAGGACATATACTAAATCAATGATAGGTGATAAAAACTTTGATAAAGTTTCTAATATAAATATAAAAAAGGAAAAAGTATTGATTCCTGCAGAAGTGCTAATCCAAGATATACCTCTTTTAAAGACTTCTTTTGAAACTGTAAGAAAATCTCGGAAAGAAATAACTGATATTATCCATGGAAATGATGATAGAGTCGCTGTTGTTGTAGGGCCTTGTTCTATCAATGACCCTGTTGCTGCAATTGAGTATGCTACTAAGCTAAAAGAGCAAATTAAGAAATTTCACAAAAATATACTTATTATAATGAGAGTATATTTTGAAAAGCCACGCACAACGATTGGTTGGAAAGGATTTATTAATGATCCTGACCTTGATAATTCATATAATATCAACAAAGGTTTGCGTCTTGCGCGTAATTTATTATCAGATTTAACTAGTATTGGACTGCCGTGTGCAACTGAGTTTCTAGATGTGATCACCCCTCAATACTTTGCTGATCTAATCACTTGGGGAGCAATTGGTGCTAGAACTGTTGAAAGCCAAGTACATAGAGAATTAGCTTCTGGTCTTTCTGCATCGATTGGTTTCAAAAATGCTACTAATGGTGATATCCAAGTAGCTGTAGATGCAGTTAAATCTGCTACTTATCCGCATCATTTTTTAAGTACGACAAAATCTGGTTCAACAGCAATATTTGCAACTAAAGGTAACCAAAATGGTCATGTAATTCTTCGTGGTGGTGCTTCTGGTCCTAACTTTAGTAAAGAGCATGTTGATAACTGTATTGCTAAACTTAAAAAAGCTAATATTCATACTAAGGTAATGGTTGACTGTAGTCACGGTAATAGTCAAAAAGACCATACTAAGCAAATTACAGTATTAACAGATATTTGTGAGCAGATAAAGCAAAGTAATGATATTTTTGGGGTAATGATTGAGAGTAATCTTGTTGCTGGCAATCAAGATATCAATAACAAACCTCTTACTTATGGACAAAGTGTTACAGATAAATGTGTTGACTTTGAAGAAACTCTTAATATGCTAGAAATGCTAGCTGAAGCTGTCCAAGTAAGACGTAGTTCTCAAGCTAAACAACAAATAGCCTAAGCTCTTATATTTTACTAATTTTTCAATTTCATTTTATGGTGATGAAGGTTAAGATCAACATTTAACAATTTCGATATTATTAAATCCACTTGAATTACTGTGACTCTTCTTTTTTTCCAAAATTTTTAAAAATGCTCATATTTATTTATAATTATTAATACTTATTTCACAGTTATGATTTAAATATAATAGCTCATAAAAAATACTCAGATACAGTTTGTAAATCTATGCTTGTTATATAATTTTTAGTTACTATATAATAAGTTTAAAGTTTTGATTTGTTTCTTCATAATAACTAACCCAATATTTATCTTATTTAGGTTTGGATGAAGCTGTTGATTTGATTCTAGAAATACTATTTGGAACATTTGAGAAAATATAGTTGGATAATGTGATCGTATTGGAATAAAATTATTCACTGCCTGGCAGCTGTCAAATATAATATTTGTAATAATTGAATTATATGAGAAGCTGATGTTTTGTTGATAGAATTATTTTATATTTTTTTACATCTCCAAGTTTAAATTTATCTTTTATATCTAAGACAAAATCTATTAAGATGCTTTTTATACTTTTTTTATGCAAATTAATAAGCCAGTTTTCGATACCAATTTTACCAGCATAAGTTTCTAAACATCATTGTGAACTACAGCTTTGACAAGAAGTTCCTTGACTATTAATGCTTACATTACCAACAAACACCAGCACCACCTGTAACTCCATATAAAAACTAGTTATTTAACCACCACCAATACCAGTACCAGCAAATATCTCAACTTGGTGACATCTACCAGCACCATATTTTCACTCGCCGATGACACACCAACATTAACATCATTTTCGATAAATACTGGTTACATTTGAAAACTTTTGGTTGACTTTTTTAGCGATATTTATACCATTAAGGTTAATATTAGCGCTGAAATTTAAGACTCCTAATTTTGAATCAACAAAGCCAGCAATACCAAATCAATACCTATTGTTTTTATCTTACCTTTATTTAATATTATCAATTAATTTATTATTACTTTGAAAATTTACGCTAGGATTACTCAGCATCACTTTTACCCTTTGATTTTACCTTAGAAGTCTTAAGCAGTTTTTTTGCTCATCAAAAATACCAGTAGAGATATTTACTACCACCGATATCTAAACCTATGTACATAAGTGTCTACTAGACCTTCTCAAAAATAGCTATTGACTCAACATGCATTGTATGAGGAAACATGTCCATTACACTGGCACTTATCAATTTGTAACCTTTGCTATTAACTAAAATGCCAGCATCACGTGCTAAAGTAGCAGTATCACATGAAACATACACTATGCGCTCAACATTAAATTTCTCAATATTGCTACAAACTTCTTGTGCACCAGCTCGAGGCGGATCTAAAAGCATCTTATTGTATTCAAAATTATTAAACCACTCTTTATTCTCAAAACTCTCAAAAAGATTTGCTGCATAAAAATTAACATTTGTAATGTTATTATTAGCTGCAGTTTCTTTAGCTCTTTGTACCATCATAGCATCACCCTCAACACCAATTACAGCTTTAGCATATTTCGAGATTGGTAGTGTAAAATTACCTAAACCACAAAATAAATCGATAATAGAATCTTGCTTTGATATATCAAGAAGCTGTATGGCTCTTTTTATCATTTTTCTATTAATATCATTATTTACTTGGGTAAAATCATTTGGCTCAAAACCAATACTAATACCATCAATAGGTTGATAACTTAACTTGACTGGAGCAATATCTTTTTCAGGATATAATCTAAAAATTGTATCTGGACCTTTTGACTGTAGATATATCCAGTAATTATTTTGCGAACCAAAAGTTTTTAGCTTTTCAAGGTCTTCATTCACAAATGGCTCTAGATGACGTACAATAAGCGCTGGCCTTGTATCATCTATTGCAATCTCTAACTGTACTATATGTTGATGTATAGATAGAGTCTCTATAAAAGAAGCTATTTCAGTTAATTTCTCACCTACAAGCGGATTTAATATTATGCATTTATCTATATCAGCTAAAAACCTACCATTGCGTTCCCTAAAACCTACAAGTACTTTGTCCTTTTTTGTAACATAGCGTACACCAAGACGCGCCTTATTACGGTAACCTTTGGTATTATTTGTGTGTAGTGGTGGTAAAATATTCTCCGGCTCAACATCATTTCCAATATATTTTAATTGATTAAGTAAAGTCTGTTGTTTATGCTCAATTTGCGATGCTGTAGACATATGCTGTAAGCTACAACCACCACATATTTCAAAATAATCACATGGTGGTGTAACTCTACTAGGAGATTTTTTTATATACTCAACCACTTTTGCTTCATCAAATTTTGCTTTTGTAAAGGTATATTCAAATTTTACTATTTCTCCAGGTAATGTAAAAGGTATAAAAGTAGTTTTACCATCAACTTTTGCAATACCTCTACCATCATGACTTAATGCTGTAATTTCTGCCTCAAAGATTCCACCTTTTAGCTTATTATGACGTCTAGATATTCCCATAAATAATTCAACGAAAAAATATTACGACAATTGTATTTAATTCAAATAACAAATACAACTTAATCACAAAAGTTAGTATTGGCTTTTATTATTTTATATTAATAGCTTTACCATCGTATGCCGCGACATGACCTGGAGCAAACTGATAAACTCCAGCTTTTGAATGTGAGAAAATCATATCTATCTTTCCACTAGTTTTTAAACCTGGTATTTTTTGTGGATATAATGCGAACTCAACTTTAGCTAATGAAGATGATAAAAGCTCTATTTGTCCTTTTTGTGGTTTAGTATCTAAAGATTTAATTGGACCATATGCACCACCAATATTTGCAAAAACATCGTAGTGTACATATTGAGATTGAGATTTTTGCGGCACAAATATAAACATATTTGAATCCTTCATGGTATTAGCTCCAAAGCCAGCGGCAAACCAACCACTACCTTGTTCTTGCCATTGTTTATTTTTATTAAGTTCAACTTCCAAAATAGCGCAAATATGATCTTTATATTGTGCATATTTAAAAGACATGTCTCTCATGCTAATAGTTTTATATTTTAAGTCAGCTGGACAAACTGCTGCTAAAGTATTATCAGCATAAGATATAGAACTAGCTGCCACTGCTACTAATGAACCTAACAAAACTTTTTTCATATAATATCCTTAGATATGCCTCTAAACAAATTCTACCTCATGCTAAGCAGATTTTATTAGTATAAAATAACACCTGAAAATAAAATTTAGGCATAAAGCCGCTCTAGACCGTGGTAGGTGCTGAGGGGCTCGAACCCCCGACCCTCGCCTTGTAAGGGCGATGCTCTCCCAGCTGAGCTAAGCACCCGATAGCAATGCATTATATAGAAATTTTAATACAAATCAAGAATATTTTTAAGCAGATTAATTAATATTATCCTTCTATCTCATTTCTTAATATTTGCTCTGGGGTGATTTCTGACTCAGCAATTTCTCTCAAAGCTACAACTGTAGCTTTTTCTTTTTTCTCATGTTCTATAGATTCAGAATAGCCATTTTTTAGTATCTTACTTGCTCGCATAGAGGCTAAAACTACTAAATCAAATCTTGTTTCTACTTTATCTAAGCAATCTTCCACTGTTACTCTAGCCATTTTTCACTCCATTTTTTTTCAATAATTGTCTTACTTTATTATATATAATATCAATCACAGTTTTATTTTGTGCACCATCAGGAATTATAATATCTGCTTTTCTCTTTGATGGCTCAATAAATTTAATGTGCATTGGTCGCACGGTTTCTAGATATTGGTTTATAACATTCTCTACACTTCTACCTCTTTCATTTTGATCACGCATCAAGCGTCTGATAAAACATAAATCAGCAGGAGTATCCATATAAACCTTAAAATCCATCATTTTTAATAACTTATGATCATTGAACAGCATAATTCCTTCAAGGATAATTACACTTACACCACCAACAATTTTCTCTGCTTTTTCCTCAATCCTTGAGTGAGTAGTGTAATCATAATGAGGAATATAGATATCATTACCTTGGACTAAATTATTTAAATCTTTTCTTAGTAATTTATGATCAAAAGCATCTGGATGATCATAGTTTACTTTGCAAGCCTCTTCAAAGCCAAGCATTTCACCCCAGTTTTTATAATATCTATCCTCAGAAATTACTGCGATTTTGTTTAAATGTTTTGATTTTAATTTATTGATGATAGCATTCGAAAATAATGTTTTACCAGAGCCAGAGCCACCAACTATACCTATTATGAAAACATCGCCTTTACCAGCCATTATTTGTACCCTATAGTATCTATTTTTGGTTGACTTTTTACTAAATTATCAAGCTCTTTTAGTAAACTTAGAAGCTCTTTTATTTTATACATAGGGAACGAATTAGGGCCGTCACTTTTAGCTTCATCAGGTTTCGGATGGGTCTCCATAAAAAGTCCATCTATACCAACTGCCATTGCTGCTTTTGATAAAACTGGTACAAATTCTCTTTGACCACCAGAAGAGCTACCTTGACCTCCTGGTAATTGCACCGAATGCGTAGCATCAAATACTATAGGACAACCTGTAGCTTTCATAATCTCAAGTGAACGCATATCTGAGACTAGATTGTTATAACCAAAACTAACTCCTCTTTCACAAACCATAATCTGCTCATTGCCTGTAGACTTAGCTTTTGTTACTACATGCTGCATATCCCAAGGTGCTAGAAATTGACCTTTTTTGATATTTACTGGCTTTCCTTGCTTACAAACCTCAACGATAAAATTTGTTTGACGGCATAAAAAGGCTGGCGTTTGTAGTACATCAACAACTTTAGCAACTTCAGCAAATGGTGTATCTTCATGAACATCTGTAACAATAGGTATATTATAAGTTTTTTTAACCTTTGCTAAAATTTCAATACCTTTATCTACGCCCAATCCTCTAAAACTATCTATAGATGAGCGATTAGCTTTGTCAAAAGACGACTTATACACAAAATTTATACCAAGATCCTTAGTTACTTCAGTAAGGTACCCAGCAGTATCCATAGCCATTTGCTCAGATTCAATAACACAAGGACCAGACATTAAGAAAAATGGCTTGCCATTTCCTACTTCAAAATTAGCAATTTTCATAAGATTTTTACTTAAAATTATTTAAATACAACTATAGCCATTATACAGAAAAAGATGAACCACATCCACAAGTAGTTTTGGCATTTGGGTTTCTAATTACAAAATAAGCGCCTTCAACATCATCCATATAATCAACATCAGCACCAACTAGATACTGAAAGCTCATCGAATCAACAACAAGACGAACACCATTTTTAGTAAAAACCATATCATCCTCTTTTACTTCATTATCAAAAGCAAAGGCATATTGAAATCCAGAACAACCTCCACCTGTGATATATACTCTAAGGCTAAGAGAATTATCACCCTCTTCTTCAATCAACTCTTTGACTTTTAAAGAAGCAGCCTCTGTAAAGTTTATTGGCTCAATACTTTTAACTTCTACACTCATAAAATCACCTCACTACAAGAGAAAGTTTAACTCTACCACCTCTATCAATATTCTGTACTAAGACTTCTAGACCTTGGCCTTCAATTAGAGAGTTAGTCTTCATACCAGCCTGTTCAACTTCAGAAAAAGGTAAATAACCATCTTGATTACCAAACAAGTTTACAAAAGCTCCAGAATCTAAAAGCTTAACTATTTTACCCTTGTAAATTTGTCCTTCCTCAACTTTTGCAACGATTTCTTCTATAATTGCTATAGCCATATCCATAGATTTTTTGTCTTTAGCAAAGATCTTAACCTCACCTGAATCACTGGTATCAATTTGTGCACCAGTCTTTTCGACAATACCTTTTACAATAGAACCTCCTCGACCAACAACATCTTTAATCTTAGCAGGATTAATATTCATCACATGAATTTGTGGCGCAACATCAGATACAGCTTCTTTGTGCTCTTTTATTACTTCATTCATAATTTCTAGGATATGTAATCTACCAACCCTTGCTTGCTCTAGTGCTTGCTCCAGAATTTCTCTTGAAATGCCTTTAATTTTGATATCCATCTGTAGTGCTGTAACACCATATCTAGTACCAGCAACCTTGAAATCCATATCGCCCAGGTGATCTTCATCACCTAAAATATCTGATAATACAGCATATTTTGCACCATCTTTGATAAGCCCCATAGCAATACCAGCTACTGGCTCAGCAATTGGCACACCAGCATCCATCATTGATAAAGAAGAACCACATACCGTCGCCATAGAGCTTGAACCATTTGACTCCAAAATTTCAGAAACAACCCTAACAACATAAGGATATGCTTCTTCGTTAGGAAATACTGCCTGAGTTGCACGCTTAGCTAAGTTAGCATGACCAATCTCACGACGCTTTGGAGCCATACCAACCATACTACACTCTCCTACAGAATATGGTGGAAAATTATAGTGCAACATATAACGACATTTCTCTATACCATCTAAAGATTCTACAATCTGCGCATCTCTATCACTGCCTAAAGTAGTTACAACTAAAGCTTGAGTCTCACCACGTGTAAACAAAGCAGAGCCATGTACACCTGACAAAACACCTATTTTGACATTAATAGGTCTAATCGTCTCTGTACATCTACCATCTATTCTTGGCTTACCTTCAAGAATATTCGATCTTACAAGATCTCTTTCAATATCTTGGAAAGACTCTAATATTTCTTTTTCACTATATTCATTACCATCAACATCACTAGAGAAAATATACTCTAGAACATTTTTTCTAATCGAATTAAGCTTTAGGTTTCTTTCTTGCTTTGATGCTATAGTATAAGCGTTCTTAATCTCACTCAAAAAAAGTGACTTAATTTGTGATTTAAGAAACTTATTGATTTGATATATAGAATATTCTATACGAGGTTTAGATGCTACTTTAGCAAGTCTATTAATTGAGTTAATAATAGTTTTTAAATGCTTATGAGCATATAAGATCCCACCAAGCATAACAGATTCTGGAAGGCTATTAGATTCAGACTCAACCATCAAAATAGCATCATCCGTTCCAGATGCTACTAGATCCAAATCTGATTCTTTCAAATCATGCTTATTTGGATTAAGAATGTATTTACCATTTATATAACCTACTCTTACACCAGCAACAATATTATCGTAAGGAGCTCCAGATATTGCTAAAGATGCCGAAGCTCCTATCAAAGCTAGTATATCAGGTGAAAAAGCACCATCATAAGATAAAACTGTAGCAACGATTTGAATCTCATTTAAAAACCCTTCTGGGAATGACGGTCTTATAGATCTATCTATTAACCTAGAAATAAGAATCTGTTCTTCAGAAGGTCTACCTTCTCTTCTTAAGAAACCACCAGGTATTTTACCAGCAGCGTAAGTTTTCTCTAAATAATGTACCGATAACGGAAAAAAGTCAGCACCATCAGCTACTGATTTTTTAACTACAGTAGTTACCAACACAACATTATTCCCACAACTTACAATCACTGAACCATCTGCTTGACGTGCCATACCACCTGTTTCAAGAACTATTTCTTTATTACCTAGTTCAAAGACTTCTCTAAATATTTTCACAGTTTAACCTTTTTTCTTGAATTTAATGACGTAAGAACGATTAAGTATATTATCTACGTATATTTAATTTCTTGATTAGACTACGGTACCTTTCAACATCCTTATCATGTAGATAGTCTAATAACTTACGACGTTGACTTACTAATCTTAAAAGACCTCTTCTTGAGTGATTGTCTTTTTTATGTGTTTCAAAATGACCTTGTAAATCATTGATTCTAGCAGTTAAAAGAGCTACTTGCACTTCTGGTGATCCAGTATCGCCTTCTGCTAATTGATTTTCTTTAATTATTTTTTGTTTATCTTGAGTTGTTAACATAAATTTACTCCATTTGTCTTAAATTAACATCAAGCAAACCGCACAAAGGAACAGCTTACCAATAGGTGATTATATACCATAACTATAAAAAAACAAAAAGTTTAGTTAGTAATCTTATCTGGCTTAACACCTAGTATCTGCAAGCTATTTAATGCAACATCTGCAAAAACTGGCGCGGCTACAGAACCACCGCCATACTTATCACCTTTAGGATCTTTGATTGTCACAACTATAGCTAGTTTAGGATCAGTTGCTGGAACAACACCAACGAAACTTGCTAAATATTTAGCACCATAACTACCTCCAGAAAGCATCCTAGCTGTACCTGTTTTCCCGGCAACATGATAAAGTGGAATTTGTGCTTTAGAACCAGTTCCACCAAGGTCTTCAACAACAGACTGCATCATACTTATCATTTCTTTCGAATTCTTTTCAGAGATGATAGGTCTTGTTTCAATCTCTTCCCCAGGTCTTCTTTTTAGAATAGCTGGTTTAATATACTGACCATTATTAGCAATTGCAGAGACACCAGCTATCAGCTGTAAGTCTGTAGCATTCATACCATAACCAAAAGATAATGTCGCTAGTTGGAAATCACCCCACTTATCTTTAGTTGGAACATAACCATCTCTTTCACCAGGTAATTTTATCCCCGTTTTATTGCCAAAACCAAAATTTCTTAATGAAAATTCTAATATACTTGGCTCTGTCAAACCTAAAATCATCTTTGAGATACCTACGTTACTAGATTTCATTAAGATATGTCTTAAATCAATATAACCATAATCTCGCTCATCTCTTACGGTATTTTTACCGATACGATAGAAGCCTGGATGAGTATCAATTACTGGCTCTTCTGGAGTTACATTATCACCATAAGTTAAAACTGTTACTGCTGCAAAAGTTTTCATTACCGAACCCAACTCATAGACATCTGTAATAGCTCTATTTCTTCTCCTATCAGGGTAAGCATCAGCCATACTGTTAGGGTTATACGAAGGATAATTTGCCATTGCTAATATCTCGCCAGTATGGACATCTTCAACTATCACAGAACCTGCTTCGGAATTGGTTCTAATAACCCATTCTTTGAGATATTTATATGCGATATATTGCAACCTAGAGTCAATACTTATCTGCAGGTTATGACCATTCTTAGGCTCGACATATTTATCCTCAACTTTAGAAGCAACTCCACCATGAAGATCTTTCTTGTATTCAAAATAACCATCATGACCACTTAAAAACTTATTAAACTCAAGCTCTAAGCCTTCTTGTCCCTTACCATCAATATTAGTGAAACCTACAATATGGGACGCTACTTCAGCCATTGGATAATAGCGTTTAAACTCTCGTATTACATGAATACCTGTAATATCAAGGTCCTTAACTTTTTGAGATAAGTATGGTTGAACCTTTCTTTCAATATATACAAAACCACTTCTTCCCTCTCTAACCTTAACTTGTCTTTTTATCTTTTCTCTAGTTTTTTCAAGTAGATTTAAAATATCCATGACTTTATTTAGTTCATGACTATCTGCACTAACATAAAAAGGGTCAACCCAAATTGTATCCACAGGTGTACTTATTGCCAAAGGATTACCATTTCTATCAAGGATTATTCCTCTGTATGCTTTTATATCTATACTTCTATCACTACGATTATCGCCTTCTTGCTTAAGCTTAGGATATTCGATAGTTTCCATATAGATAAGCTTTATAAATAAAACAATAAAACTTAGTAGCAGTAAAATAATTACAACAAGATGACGCAGTTTTGGTTGATAACTACTCATCAATTTAACTCCTCTTTTTACTCACTCAAAAAACCAATATTTTTACGTATTGGTAACGCCATTTTTTCTTTTTGAGCAAACTTTTCTACAGCAGTTGGTGTAGCTAAAGAACTATATTCTAATACAATCTGACTCCATTGCTCATCTAAACGAGTATCTTCAAGAATTAGATTTTTTTGCTCATTTAGCTGCATTTTATATTCAAAACGCACAACTATAAGGCTAAATGCGGTAATAAGCAATACGAATAACAATGCAAAAGAAATACCAACTGTTTTTTTAAAGAAACTATTTTTAAGTGATTCAAATAACCTTATCCTTATTTGACGGTTTGTTAACATCATAGCTTTTCGACCACCCTTAGTATAGCGCTTCTTGAGCGAACATTTTGATTAAGTTCATCGTTATTAGCTTTGGCTTTTTTTGTAATCCATTTTAATTTTATCTGGCTACTATCTTGTGGTAACATCTTTGTAATTCTGTTAAGTTCTCGTTTTGGATTTATAAGTACGCTAAATTTTTGTTTCACAATCCTATCTTCTAATGAGTGAAAAGATATAGCAGCTATCCTACCACCAACTTTAATAACTGCTAAAATATTTTCTAGCAGGACTTCTAAATCTTTAAGCTCATTATTAACATAAATCCTTAAAGCTTGGAAACAGCGTGTTGCTGGGTTTTTCTTTTCTCTTTTACCAATAGTTGTGCGAATAAGTTCTGCTAGTTCTAATGTTGTATTAATACTACCACTTTGTTGGATATAATCTTTGATGCGCAGTGCTATTTTTCTTGCAAAACGCTCCTCACCATAAACTTTAAATATATAACTTAGATCATCTACTGATAACTCTTCTAAAGCTTGTCTAGCTGTAATACCTTTAGAAACGTCCATGCGCATATCTAGTGGACCATTATGCATAAAACTGAAGCCCCTAGCAGCATTAGCTAGTTGTGGCGAAGAGACTCCAAGATCCATAATTACGCCATCAATTTTCCCAAGGATGTTATTTTGCAAACAGTAGTCATAAATACTAGCAAAACTTGCATGAACTATCTCGAAATTACTAAACTGGAAATTTTGCTTAGCGTAGCTGATAGCATCAAGATCTTTATCAAAAGCTATTAAACGCCCTATAGTAAGCCTATCCAAAATAGCCTTTGAATGTCCTCCCCTACCAAAAGTTGCATCGATATAGACACCTTGAGGATTAACATTCAAATCATTAATAGACTCTTGCAGCAATACTGAATAATGCATGTTAGATTATGCCTTGACTAATTCATTAGTTAACTTCTTGGCTTTTGAAAAATCAGTTTTACCAGAACCAAGCTTAGGTATAGATATAACCTGAAAATAGTTTGTTGGCTTGTACAAATTCTCTATACCTGAATGTCTTACAATCTCTTTAAGATCAGATGGTTCAAGCGCTTCTAGAGTATAAAGTAAGCTAATTATCTCTCCTCTTTTTGTATCTGAAGTAGCTACTGCCAAGACCTCAAAATCTATCTTGTGTGAATCATAACCATTTTCTCTTAAAGCATCATAGACTTTTTGTTCAAGTAAGCCTAAACTCACCATCTCTCCAGCAACTTTAGCAAATCTAGAATACCTATCGACAACTGTCAAATAGCCCTCTCCATCGATTTTACCTTTATCGCCGGTTATATACCATGTATAACCATATTTTTGTATCATCACTTCATTCGTCTTTTTAGGGTCATTGAGATAGTAATCCATCTTATTAACACCTCTATATATAATCATACCCTCGACGCCAACTGGAAGCTCCTCATGTGATTCAGGATGGATGATCTTAAACTGCCCTCCTGGTACAGTTAGTCCAACAGTACCTATTTTGTTTGGTGATTTAGTCGGTCTATTAACTGCAGCCACAGGTGAAAGCTCAGTAGTACCATAACCTTCGTTAATAATCTTATCAAATTTATCTTCAAACATTGTACGGACTTCTCTTGAAAGTTTCTCAGCACCTGTAATAATTAATCTAAGTGTAGCAAAATCTTCTTTCTTAACTGATTTATTCTTAGTATAAATTCGCAAAAATGTTGGTGTGGCACATAGTACTGTGTTTTTATTCTTTCTAATTAAGTTTGCAACTCCCTTTGCATCTGTTGGATCAGAATGACACGCGATATAGCCACCTTGAAATAGTGACACCAATGAAATAGTAAGCCCAAAAGCATGAAATATTGGAAGTATCCCCGCTACAGAATCATTTTCCTTACATTCTATAACATTTGTACTTTGATATACATTTGCCAAGAGATTTTTATGTTTTATAACTATTCCCTTAGGCACACCCTCACTACCACTGCTAAATATTATAAATGAAACATCATCTAGCTTAGTTGGCTTGAGATATTTTTTGACTAACCATGAAGCCGGCAAAATTTTAATTTCTAAAAATGTTTTTATACCTTCTACTTTAGTAATTTTAGCCTTAATGTCTTCAAGATAAACAATCTTACACATTGAAAAAACTTCTTCAACAAAGAAACCTTTATATGTTAGCTTCTCAACAAATGCTTTTGAAGTAATGATAGTTTTTATTCCAGCATTATTAATAGAATGTCTTAATGTCTCCTCAGAAGCAGTGTAGTTTAGATTAACTATTGCTTTAGCACTCATGATGAGTGCTAAAATTGCCAAATAACCACCGCCACTTGTCGGTAAGCAGACACCAACATTATTCTCTTGTTGGATAATTTCTTGAAGCTTTTTAGACATCAATACTGCACCAGCAGCAAATTTGTAACCATCTAATGCAACACCTGTTGTATCTGTTAACACTAGATTATTTTTAGCATTAAGCATCTGCCTAAACCATATTTCTGCAGGCTCTTTGAGTTGATTTAGGTACCCTTCCCATGTTTTGATAGAAAGATTCTCAATCTCATCATTCAAGCATCTAAGATTTTCTAGCTTAGCAATATCAAAATAAATTTGCCTGTCTAAATTTCTTCGTTGTGAAAAATATGGCATTTCTGGACCACAGATAAACAATATCAATCTATTTTCACTTTGCTCAACTTGAGAAGTTAAGTTTTTATTAACTAATAGTACGCCTTGATGATCCCAAAAGCTAATATGATCGATATATTTAATACCGATTTTGGCCAAAGCCTTCTCAAGACCTTTAGCCCTATCATCAAAAGCTCCTAGAACTGTAATATGCTTATCTTCAAGGTAAGTCTTCAATGCTAATACTGTAACTATAGTAGTATCATTAGCAACAATTATTGAGCCATTTTTAAAGTTTTTAAAATCAATGTTTTTATTACAATCATATATGTAACGCTGATTTAGCCTTTTATGTATTGAAGATTTAAGCTGTTTTAAACGCATTTTCCTACCAGTATCAAATCATAAATAGTAAGCATAGATAAAGTATTATGTTATCATATACTCACTTTAATTTTTTAATAAAATTATTTTATGCCTGAACTTCCTGAAGTAGAAATAGTAAAAAGAGGCTTAATTAAAACTATCATCGATAAAACTATACTTGATATTGAAATTAATACTGATAAGCTTCGCTATACTATTGATAAAAATCAGTTAGTAAAAATTAAAAATAAAGTAGTCAAACAAATTCAACGCAGAGGTAAACACTTAATAGTTATTATTGAGAATGACTTACAATTAATTATCCACCTAGGTATGTCTGGAGTCATTAAAGTTATAGACTCAGCAAACTACAACAAAATTAAACATGATCATATCGTTGTAAAACTATCAGATAATCTAAATTTAGTATACAATGATCCACGCAAATTTGGTTATTGGCTGGTAAATACTAATCACAATCCTCTTAGACATAGAGTTTTAGTATCACATGGTGTTGAACCATTAACAGCTGATTTTAATGGTGATTATCTAGTTTCTAAACTTAAGCATACATCAAGAAAAATCAAGCAAACAATTATGGATAATAATATTGTCGTTGGTATTGGTAATATTTATGCCAGTGAAACACTATTTGATAGTAATATCTTGCCAACAAGGGCTTCTAATACTATCACTAAAAAAGAAATATACGAACTAGTATATTCTATTAAAAAAATACTTGAAAAAGCTATCATTCAAGGTGGAACTACACTTAAAGATTATAAAAACACTGAGGGCAAGCCTGGTTATTTTACTCAACAACTAAATGTCTACGGCAGAGCTAACCAGCAATGTTATGTATGTAATACAAAAATAGAAAGTTTAGTTATAGCTCAAAGAAATACTTTTTTTTGTAAAAAGTGCCAAAAATAAACTTACATCGAAAGAAAATACTCATGTATTGCAGTATCTTGAGTCAGCTCAGGATGAAAACTACTAACAAGAATATTTGCTTGTCTAAGTAATACTGGTGAATTTTCATATTTTGATAAGATATCAACTTGATTGCCAACTACAACAAATTTTGGGGCTCTAATAAAAACACCAACAATATTTTTATTATTAAAGCTCAGATCAGTAACAAAACTATCCAATTGACACCCATAGGCATTTCTCTCAACCTCTAGATCTATCAAGCTTAGATAACTTTCTCCTTTTGACAAAACTATACTACCAGCGCATGTGCCAAAAACTGGATTATTGCTACAAAAGCTATGTAGCTTATCAAAAATTTGATGCTTATTTAGCAGATTTAACAAGGTTGTACTCTCTCCACCTGGAATAACAAGTCTATCAATACTATCAAAATCATTTGCAAACTTAACCAGTTTTATCTCAACACCCAAAGATTTGAGCATATCAGAATGCTTTTGATAACCTCCTTGAATTGCCAATACCCCGACTTTTTGTGCCATTATTACCAACCTCTTTGTGAAAATTTCTCAAAATCGCAATTAATACCTGTCATTGGTTCACCAAGATCTTCCGAAACTTCAGCTAATATTTTGGCATCATTATAATATGTCACAGCGCTAACTATTGCTTTAGCCCGCTTAAGAGGATCTGCAGACTTAAATATTCCTGATCCAACAAATACCGACTCAGCTCCTAGATGCATCATCAATGCTGCATCTGCTGGAGTTGATACTCCTCCTGCTGAGAAATTTGGTACTGGTAATTTACCATTCTTATGCACATACTTGACCAGATCATAAGGTGCTTGCATATTTTTTGCTATAGCCATAAGCTCTAATTTATCGGCATTTTTGATATAATTTATATCCTTGTTAACTTGTCTTAACTGTCTTACTGCTTCAACTATATTACCTGTACCTGCTTCACCTTTAGTACGAATTAGTGCTGCACCTTCGCCTATTCTACGTAAAGCCTCACCAAGGTTTGCACAACCACATACAAATGGCACTTTAAAGCTATCCTTATCAATATGATTTAACTCATCAGCTGGAGTTAAAACCTCACTCTCATCAATAAAATCAACCCCCAAATACTCTAGGATTTGTGCTTCGACAAAATGACCAATTCGAGCTTTTGCCATTACTGGTATGGAAACCGCCAACATTATCTCTTTAATAAGCTTAGGATCAGACATTCTAGCTATACCGCCATCTTTTCTGATATCAGCAGGAACTCTCTCAAGAGCCATTATAGCTATTGCCCCAGCTTGTTGAGCTATTTCTGCTTGTTCAGCATTGACAACATCCATTATAACCCCACCTTTTAGCATTTCTGCTAAACCAATTTTTATGTTAATATCTGACATTATTGACTCCCTTAATTTTGTCATACTAACTAACTCAAAGAATTATAATTTTTTTAGGTGCTATAGATAAGTTAATTTTTTAAAAAATTATATATAATAAGTGAGGGCATACTTTTTAAAGTTACAAGTATTTTTAAATTTAAAAAAATTATTAAACCATATGTTCATAAACCAACTTATAACTAAATTAGAGTTAAAGTTATCTTAAATAAGATAATTACAAAATGTTACAATTGGTAAATATTTTATATAAATTATTATAGAAAATACCTTATAAAAAAAATAAACAAAAGTATAGTTTTATAATGGAAATAATCAAATTCATAAGTGCTAAAGCTATTAAACAAGCTTTTCTTGATGCTATTGAGCAGTATAAAATTTTAAATCTATCCCAAGATTGAAGAAAATAATTTAAAGAAATCATTAGGTAGAATTAAAATTTAAAGGTATTTTATATCAGAAAATGGAATTGAAGCATATGAACAATGGCAATTACAAATGAGTATAGTAGAGGAAATGAGCGCATAATAGAAGTATTTTCTGCAATTTCTAAAATAGAATGGTGCAAACACCACTCCAATGCTCTGAAAAAAGCAAATTTTTATAATATTTCAAGTTGGAGCCTTAAAAACACCAACACCTCTTCTAAGAAACTTACTTATCTTACAACTTTAGTATATTTAGCTGTAATTCACCAGGCTTGTCTCTTCAATTAATAATGACTTACAAAAATACATGCTAAGTGTTAGTAAATTTAAAACAGGATATCAAATATATTCTAAAGTAGGAGAAGCTCTAGCTAATTTTTAAACAACAATTAAGATCTTTTCTTAGATATTAAATCTAAAAAGCTAAGTTCTTTATCTGATAAAGATATAACTTAATATACTCTAGGTAAATGTGACATTCAAACTAAAATGCTTCTCAATAACCTTTTCTCTAAAAAACAGCAATATCCAAAAAGCAATAAAAGAATATATTAAATAAAAGAAAAATAGATATTGAGGAGTTGGGATATAATAATGTCACACTAGACGTATACTTAGATAGGAGGCTAAAATACTTCAAGTAGACAACATCATCTCGTCATTTGAAAATATTACCAATAAAATATTACCAATACTATCTTTCTTGATACAAATGGATATGGAGTTAAACAATATCATGGTATAGACTGTCAAATGAGAGCTTTTATTTTTTAGAAATGTCTCCAAAAATGTTATTATTAATACCAATAATACAAATAACTTCTTACATCTTAATGAAATTAATATAGATCATAAAACTCAAGTTTCAAAGTATAGAAATGCTTTGAACAGTTATTTGAATTTATTTTTACAAAGCTATAAAAATTTGGTAGAAAAATACCATAAAAATCTGGCTCACTATGTACTTTACTAAATATATGGACTAAGCCAGTAAGTTTATTAGAATAATATACAAGGCTTAACAAAAACAAGCTAATTGATTATTAATAATCAAAGGCTTAGTAAAAATATAAACCTTTTAAAAACTAAACATCTAGGTTAATAACATTAAGAGCATTTGATTCAATAAAGTTTCTTCGTGGCTCCACCTCATCACCCATAAGAGTAGTAAATAAAGTATCTGCCTCAACTGCATCTTTTATTGATACTTGTAAAAGAACTCTATTATCAGGATCCATAGTAGTTTCCCAAAGCTGACCAGGGTTCATCTCACCTAGACCTTTATAACGCTGCACATCATTACCTTTTCTAGCTTCTTTAAGCAACCAACCAATAGCTGACTCAAAATCATCAACATATTCTTTTTTAGTACCTCTTTCTACATAAGCCCCTTCAAAAGATATATCCAATAAAAAATCTCCGTATGTCACTAAATCTTCATAATCTTTAGTGCTAAAGAAACTACTCTTAACTATATAGTCAGTATCATAACCATTAATATAATGGTTAACTCCATACGATATAGTCTCTTTACCATCTTCATTTATATCTTTTGTTTCGATAAGCTTAAAGCGCTCATATGCTAAAGCTTTTTGATTACAGTTCTCAACGATTTTTTGCCACCATTGAGAAATATCAGTACTTTCATCAACATATTTAGTTCCATACGCCATAACTCTAAGAAGTTTCTCAGGATATGTTTTTGTATACTTCTTGATTACTTTCTGTGATTTTTGATAAAGCTCATAATAGTTAGCCAAAACTTGACCAGAAATAACATTACCATTATTTAGATAGATGCACGCGCCTTCTAAGCCTATATTACCAAGATATTCTGCTAAAGCATCTTCATCTTTTAGATATGTTTCTTGCTTACCTTTTTTTACTTTGTATAAAGGTGGTTGAGCAATATATAAATAACCTCTCTCAACAAGCTCTGGCATTTGTCTGTAGAAAAATGTCAATAGCAAAGTACGAATATGGGATCCATCAACATCAGCATCTGTCATTAGAATAATTTTGTGATACCTAGTTTTATCAGGGTTATAATCTTCCGTACCTATACCACAACCTAAAGCTTTAATAAGTGTAGCTAACTCTTGAGAGCTAAGCATTTTATCAAAGCGAGCCTTTTCAACATTCAGGATTTTACCCTTTAATGGCAAGATTGCCTGAGTTTTACGATCACGAGCCTGCTTTGCTGATCCTCCCGCAGAATCTCCCTCAACAAGGTAAATTTCAGATAATGCTGGATCTTTTTCTTGACAGTCTGCCAGCTTACCAGGTAAACCAGCAATATCCAAAGCACCCTTACGACGAGTCATATCACGCACTTTACGAGCAGCTTCACGAGCTTTTGCTGAGTCTAAAATTTTCTCACATATAATTTTAGCTTCTTTAGGGTTTTCTAAAAGAAACTCTTGTAGCTTTTCATTAACTAATGACTCTACAGCTGACTTAACATCAGATGATACTAGTTTGTCTTTAGTTTGTGATGAAAATTTTGGATCAGGAACTTTCACAGATAATACCGCGGCTAAGCCTTCACGTGTATCTTCACCTGTTAAAGTAGCTTTTGGCTTTTTATTTAAACCTTCTGACTCAATATAGTTATTCATTGTACGAGTAACTGCTGCTTTAAGACCAGACAAATGTGTACCACCATCTCTTTGTGGAATATTGTTTGTAAAGCAAAAAATTGATTCTTTATATGAGTCATTCCACTGTAAAGCAAGCTCTACTTGGATATCATCCTTTATACCATTTATAGCTATAACATTTTCATGAATAGGTTTTTTGCTATTGTTCAAATACTTAACAAAAGCGACAATACCACCATCATATTTAAATACTTCTGACCTATTGTTAATTTTATCAATAAGCTCAATTTTGACACCAGAGTTTAAGAAAGATAACTCACGGATTCTCTTCATCAAGATATCATAATCAAAGTTTATAAATGAGAATGTTTCTTTACTTGGTTTAAAAGTAATTAGCGTTCCAGTCTTATCTGTTGGACCAACTTCTTTTAATGGAAATTGTGGTACCCCGTGAACATACTCTTGATAATACTCTATACCATTTCTATATATTGTTAACTTTAATTGTTCAGACAGAGCATTTACAACTGATACACCAACGCCATGTAGACCTCCTGATACCTTATAAGAGTTATCATCAAATTTACCACCAGCATGCAGTACAGTCAAAATAACCTCTGCAGCAGAGCGCCCTTCTTCTTTATGAATATCTGTAGGAATACCTCTACCATTATCTGCTACAGAAACAGAACCATCTTTATTTATAATAACTTTAATATCATCACAATAACCAGCTAAGGCTTCATCGATAGCATTATCAACAACCTCAAATACCATATGATGTAAGCCACTACCATCATCAGTATCACCAATATACATACCAGGTCTTTTCCTAACAGCATCTAAACCTTTAAGTACCTTTATACTAGATGAGTCATAAGCTTTATTCTCAGACATTAACAAGCTCCAAATTTATAGTTATTATTTTAAATTCAATCGCTAGATATTATAGCACAAATAAATCTTGATTATTAATGTTGATAACAATGTAAGTTATAATAAACATTGATGGTTTTTCATTTTATCCAAAAATGCTAATATTACTCTAATAATTTTGCAGATAGGTCAATTTTTTTGAAAAAGAAAAATATATTTATCGTAATGGTAATAGTTGCTGTCATAACAGCAAGTTTTTTACTAGGAAAAAAATTAGGTTTTAATAAAGCTGAGTCCATTCATCAAAGTGTGCTTAGGATACTTGAGCAAAGTAAATTATATCAAACACCTGAAGATAGTATCAACTGTCGCCCTGAAGTTAATCAAAACAAAGATAATTATGTGATCGGCTATGGTAGCCTTATGAATAAAAATTCTAGAAGAATAACAGTTCCAGGTGCAACATATGCTGCACCAATTTTAGTCAGTGGTTTTGAAAGAGTATGGGCATCACGCAGCGAAAAATCTCGTGCTACATTCTTACTTGCAGTGCCTAATAAAGGTTATGTAATGAATGCAATATACTATAAAGCCGATACAAAAGATATCTCAGCAACAGATCTCAGAGAAGCATCATATTGTCGTGTAAAAATACCACGTAAAAATATCGTACCTCTAGGTATCAAGAGTTTACCAAAAGGTGATTTTTGGATGTATATTAAAGATTTTAAGGATGCCGAATTTCCTAATAAAAAATATCCTATCTTACAAACATATGCTGATGTTTTTATGACTGGATGTCTACAAACTCAAGCAGAATTTAACCTAACTGAGTTTGGTAAACTTTGCTTTGATACAACATACAACTGGGATCTAGCAAACTGGTTGTATGACCGATCAAACCCTCGCTATAGTAGGTATTCACAAGATACTGAAAAATATCGTCCTCAAATTGATAAAATAATTCGTCGCTTAACTTTTGATGATGATCCTCTATAATTGTAACAAACTAAATTTCTTATAGATTTTAAGATGAAATAACACTAGAAAATATGTATAGCCTAGTGCTTGACTTGACTGATAGGCATTATCGCTTACATGATGCGTCTAATTACCAAACATACAATGTTATATACTGAAATGGTTACTATTAAATGCAATCTTACATAATATAAAATGTTGGTTGCCTAAGCGAAAGAGTTTAAAAAGGCAAATTTAGCTTATCATTAATGCAGAACTAGAGCTTGTAGCAGGCTGTGTCAAAGTAATAAAAATATTCTAATTTCTGTTAAGTGTCGTATTGGCTATAACCATAATGATAGTTATGAGAAACCATATAATTTCGTTGATAAGCAAGTTCAAGCCGGTGCAGATTATCTTTGTGTTCATGCTTGTAGGCCTATCACCAAAAGAAATCGTACCATTCCTAAGCTTAAATATGATGTTGTTTACAGTATCAAAACAGATTTTCCAAATCTTGAGCCTGGGTATTAATGGTGGAATTACAACGCTTGAAGAAACTAAGCA
The DNA here is from genome assembly GCF_001653955.1 of Francisella persica ATCC VR-331. Classification (NCBI taxonomy): domain Bacteria; kingdom Pseudomonadati; phylum Pseudomonadota; class Gammaproteobacteria; order Thiotrichales; family Francisellaceae; genus Francisella; species Francisella persica. The sequence goes on along the minus strand of NZ_CP013022.1, from coordinate 1,060,091 downwards.
ACACCTTAAACATGTAGATAGTGTTATGATAGGTAGATGGGCACACAAATCCTATGTTATTTAAAGACTTTGATAATATTTTATATAATCAGCCTAGTGCCGATATCTCGGCGCTAGAAATTGGTTATAAAATGGCTGATATATAAAAATTCAAATAGATAATGATCCATACATAAAACTTAACAATATAACTAAGCACACCTTTAACTTATTTAATAGCTTAACTAATTCTAAAACATATCGTCTTATTAATTGAAAATACTATAAAAAAAGAAGCAAATATTGATACTTTCTATAAAAGCTTTAGAAGTTTTTGAGAATGAAATATAGTCTAAATTACTTAATATTAATTAAGCTGTGTTTGAATATTAGCAGCAACTTTTTACTTTAAATTTAACGTCATTTACTTTGATACCTAGCTGCTTAACTAAATTACCAACATCATGATATGTAAGCTTAGCATTAGGTCTTGCGCTGTGAAAAAACTGCTTTATTAATATGCTAAAATAACTCACAGCCTCCTTCTAAATATGCCTCATTAGCAACTAAAGAAGCATTTGGCTACCTTAGCATCTCTTTTTGGAAAATGATAAGCCTTAAAGATAAACTTGACACTGTAATTTTATTTTTAAGTTTATTAATTTCTTTAGAAATTTCAGCACACTTACCACACCCATAATCAAAAAATACTACAACAGCTTTATTAGCATCTCGAGGTCCTACTGTATAGGGGTTGCCGGATCATTCAACAAATCATTAACAACATCTGGAATAGATATAATCTTAGCATAATCGTTAGAGTTCTCATCAGCATTAGTAATTACAGCTGCTTGAGTATTTTAATGATTAGTGCAACTTGATAATGCTAGTGCTGAAATGCCTAAAACAGCAATTAATATCTTTTTCGTAAAGTAATTCCTTAACATTAATCTCTTATATCGTAACAAAATTAAGATTATTTTTGCTATGAATAAAGGTGTTTTTTGTAACTAGGATTATTAGTTTTTCTAGGAATATTATCCAAATCTTTTTTTTATATATATTATTGTTTTTTTTTTGAATCTCTAAAATACATTACTGATACTAAACTAAATATAAAAAATTAACTAAAAAAGTGAATAAACTATTAAAATGATTTTGTATTTTAGATAGGTAACTTATAATCGAGAACTAAATTAGAATTAGTATAGACAAACAACTTAGTTAATATTAATTCCAAACTGAGAAGCAATATTCTGAATATCTTTTTTATTGATATTCTTTAAATCGTTGGCATTTAAATCTTTGATAGATTTGCCATTTATCTTAGTGTTGTTGATAACTTGCTGTGCTTTTTTATCTAGGCCTGTTTGCTTAGCTATTTGTCCTGCAGCATCTTTGACTGTATCAACACTTAGCAAGTTCTGTAACGATGATGTATCCACAACAAAACTAATATTATTTAAATCTCCTGAGATAGCCCCTTTAAATGTTAGTTTAGAAACATTTTTTTTAAACTGATTAAGACTAGCACTAGCATTGTTAAAGTCCAGCTGAAGTGGAATATTAAACACTATATTTGTTATGCCATTAAACTGCCAAGTTCCCTGACCTGATACAGTTAAGCTTTGGGCATATAAATCAACACCTTCAACAGTTAAACCTTTAATAGCATTACCAACAATATTTTGTAAGTTAAACTTAACTGTATTATCAACATTTGGTTTATTAGTAATAACCACATTGATATCAACATCATTATTATTTGTTGATTTAATAATTATCGTAGTTGGTAACCCTAATAATTGATGGTTTGTTGATATATTAGTTACATTAGTATCATATACGGTTCCTGCATTTTCATAGCCTTTTATATCCATATTCTGAATTATAAAATTTGGATACTTTTCACGTAAAGTCTCATTTTCAATATTTGCATAACCATATACTTTAGCTTTAGCTTTTGTAGTAATACCTTGAACATCTTGTCCTCCAGTATTATCATTTTTAGAGCTAAAATTAGATAAAAACTCAACCACCTGTTTGATACCATTAGCTATATCTTTAGCTTTTTTGGTATTTTCTTTGAGTTTTTGAAGGTCAACTTGTTGTAATTTTTCGCCAACCTTAACAACAGTCTCAATAGCTTGTTTTTTTACAGCCTCTGAACTAATCTTAGATTGTTGTGGAGCCAATGATTTTGTATTAATGTATAACTCAGCTTTAGTAGTTCTTTGTTTATCTAAAGCCACTCCAGTTATAACAACATCTTTTAGGGTGATTTGTCGTGTGAGTAGGTTTGAAATATTTATACTTGCACTTACAAATTGTGCATAGAATCTATCTTTATTAAGATTATTTGGATCTGCTGCTCCTAAGCCTATTATCTCTAGTTTAGCATTAGTTAAATCCAGATTTAAAGATTGATAATCAACAGTTGCATCATTAGCTTTGGTTAACTGCTGTTTTATGATATTTGATACCATCGATGTTTCTAAAAGCTTTGGTGAGTATATTAAAGCTGTGACAATCAAAGCTACTAGGACAATCCCAGTTAATCTAAATGGCTGCCTAAACTTACTATTTTGCATCTCAACCCAGTCAACTTTAGCAATATTATTGCCTAAGAAAATCCAGCCAGCAATTTTAACAAAAAAGTTTTTTGTTACTCTATTATAAAGCTCCGTACCAGACTGAACTGCTGCCATTTTTGCTACTATTTTCTTATAAATCTTTGCGATAATAATCCCAAAGATTAATCCCAAAACTATGGCAATAACAAACGCGCCCGTTACAAGGTAATAATTAAAACCTGCATATGCAACTACAGGGGTATTTACTAGAATTTTAAATAATGGTTGCGTAAAACCATCAAGTAAAAATGTCCCTACAGCAAAGCTAAGTCCTTGTAAGATATGAGATAAAGCTTTAGCAGTAAGCGTAATAAAGATAAATACTCCGATATTTATTCTTAGAATTATGACTAAAAGTAGTACCCCTATGAAAAGTAATGGTGAATAGGCAATCACCGGAATAAATCCAAATACAAATGCTAAAATAGCAGTAAGAAGCAATTGAGCTGGAGTAATTTTCGAAAAAATAGTCGATTTGATTTTGTTAAATATATAATCAAACATTTTTAACTACCTTTTTTTATAATTTTACCAAATTAACATACCAATTATTTATAGGCAAATCAAACATTTAAATAAGCATTTTTATTAGAAATAATAGCATAAATGAGTTATTATTTTATCTGTTATTAACAAAAATTTTCGTCAAACGATCAAATAAGGAAGAAAATCAATGAACTTACATGAATATCAAGCTAAAGATCTTTTAGAAAGCTATGGTCTAAAAGTTCAAAAAGGTATCGTAGCTCATAACCCTAATGAAGCTGCTCAAGCATTTGACCAACTAGGTGGCAAATTTGCTGTGGTTAAAGCTCAGGTACATGCTGGTGGTCGTGGTAAAGCTGGTGGTGTAAAAGTTGTTAAATCATCTCAAGAAGCTCGTGAAGTAGCAGAAATCTTAATCGGTAAAAATCTTGTGACATTCCAAACTGATGCTGAAGGTCAGCCAGTTAATTCTGTAGGTGTTTTCGAAGATGTTTATCCTGTTACACGTGAATTATATCTAGGTGCTGTAGTTGATAGATCTAGCCGTAAAGTAACTTTTATGGCATCAACTGAAGGTGGTGTAGATATTGAAGAAGTTGCACACAACTCTCCTGAAAAAATCCTTAAAGTAGAAGTTGATCCATTAGTTGGTCTACAACCTTTCCAAGCTCGCGAAGTAGCTTTCAAACTTGGCTTAGAAGGTAAGCAAATCAATGATTTTGTTAAAACAATGCTAGGTGCTTATAAAGCATTTATCGAATGTGATTTTTCCCTACTTGAAATCAACCCTCTTGCTGTAAGAGAAAATGGTGAGATTGTTTGTGTTGATGGTAAAATCAACCTTGACTCAAATGCTCTTTATAGACATCCAAAACTGTTAGCATTAAGAGATAAATCTCAAGAAAATGCTAAAGAGCTAAAAGCTTCTGAGCATGAGCTAAACTATGTAGCTCTGGAAGGTAACATTGGCTGTATGGTAAACGGTGCTGGTCTAGCAATGGCTACTATGGATATTATCCAACTATATGGTGGTAAGCCGGCAAACTTCCTAGATGTAGGTGGTGGCGCTACTAAAGAAAGAGTAATCGAAGCTTTCAAACTAATCCTAGATGATGAGAATGTAAAAGTTGTTTTAATTAATATTTTCGGTGGTATTGTTCGTTGTGATATGATCGCAGAAGCAATTATTGAAGCTGTTAAGGAAGTAAATATAACCGTACCCGTAGTTGTTCGTCTAGAAGGTAACAATGTAGAAAAAGGTGCTAAAATATTAGCTGGTTCAGGTCTAAAACTAATACCTGCTGATGGTTTAGCTGATGCTGCTGAAAAAGTTGTTAAATCACTAAGTGAATAAATTAAAACAGTTAAAAGGATTATTAAATAATGAGCATATTAGTTGATAAAAATACAAAAGTTTTAGTACAAGGTTTTACTGGTAAAAATGGTACTTTCCACTCAGAAAAGGCTATGGCTTATGGTACAAATATTGTAGGTGGTGTAACTCCTGGTAAAGGTGGTACAACTCACTTAGGTAAGCCAGTTTTCAATACAATGGAAGAAGCTGTAAAAACTACCGGTGCTAATGCATCGGTAATTTATGTACCAGCTCCATTTGTAAAGGATTCTGCAATCGAAGCTATTGATTCTGGTGTTAAGTTAGTAGTAATCATCACAGAAGGCGTTCCTACCCTAGATATGCTAGTAGTTAAAGAGTACTTAAAAGATAAAGATGTAAGAGTAATTGGTCCCAACTGTCCTGGCGTAATCACTCCAGGTGAGTGTAAGATTGGTATCATGCCTGGTCATATTCATATGAAAGGCAAAGTTGGTATCATCTCCCGTTCAGGTACTCTAACTTATGAAGCAGTTGCGCAAACTACTAAATTAGGTTTTGGTCAATCTACTTGTATTGGTATAGGCGGTGACCCTATTCCAGGCATGAACCAAATCGAAGCTCTTAAACTTCTAGAGAATGATCCACAAACAGAAGCAATTATCTTAATTGGTGAGATTGGTGGTACAGCTGAAGAAGAAGCTGCTGAGTACATCAAGCATAATGTTACTAAACCAGTGATTGGTTATATTGCTGGTGTTACAGCTCCTCCAGGGAAGCGTATGGGTCATGCTGGTGCTATAATCTCTGGTGGTAAAGGTACAGCTGAAGAGAAATTCTCTGCATTTGAAGCTGCTGGAATTGCTTACACTAGATCACCTGCTGATATCGGCAAAAAGCTTAAAGAAATTACTGGCTGGTAATCTTTTCTTCTTAAAATTTTCTCTCATTATTTTTTTAAATTTATATCCTATATTTATTACAACTTTGATTTAAAGTGATAGTATATTCTATATAAAAAATATTTAATTATATTTAGAAAAATAAGTATGTTATTGTACACTACTTATAGTACTTACCACAAACTAAAACTCCAAATACTCAAACTCCTAAAAAAATTAGACTACCAAGATAATAAATAAGACAAAAGATTGTGAATAAAGATATATAGTGCTATAGTGAGATCACGACTTCTATTTACGCTGCTAGTATTGGTATTGCAACAGTGATAATGGTTCCTGTTAGTCTTTTAGGTGGAATGGTAGGTGTTGTGCATAATATCACCAATGATGTTTGATAGTAGTAGCTTAAGCAAAAATCCTATAATTCAGCTAATACAAATAACAGACACAACTCTTTTAGGTGCTAGTGTCATAGTGTTGAATTACCAATTCAAACAGCTTCTAGATTGACATAGTCAGTGTTATATGCTCTAAGGGAAAATCAATAAAACATGGCAAATATAAATCAAAAGACTATTCTGATAACAAATGCAAATAGATGAATAGGTCCTGGTAAAAGTATTACCTAAAACAACCATATCGTTGTAGCTATTTATATGGCTCTTGCTGAAGCTACTGAGCTGCAACAATTTACTAAAGTTCTATAATGATAATATAATTTATAGAGAAAACTTGATGTTACAGATGTCGTAGATCAGAATAGGCTTGCAAAAATATAATCATATCACGCTTGATATACTTATAAATAAGCTAGTATCTATCCAGAACACCACAGAAGAATTAGCATATCTAATACAAATCCAAATTGGGTAAATAATGCTTTTAAAACCAATTGCCCAAGTCCATTTTATCTTATACATAATTTTAAGAATAATTTACTAAGACCAAATAAACCAATAGTTATAAATATTTAGCCAAGCTGAATCCATAAGTCAAACACAAGCTGATTTTGGCTATGCCTATCGTATCTATAAAGCAACTTAATATATTAACTAAAACATTTGCTGATGAATGTTCTGAAACTAATAACTATAAGTCTAAGATACGACTGGGTTAAAACTGCTATGGGTAGAGAAGTTAAAAAAGTATACACGATATGACTAAGGTTATTAGCTCACTAAAGATTGAAGATTCTGGAAAGTTCTCAGATGCACAGGGTAACCAACAACCATGATAAATTGATAACATAAACTTTAATAATAAAAATTAAACTGTTATTCTTAGTCAAGAGTATAAATTTCGCTGATGATTATAATTTTAAAATGACTTCTTACACTACTATCAAAAAATTAAGCATTATTTGTTTAGTAGGAGGGTTAATTGCTTGGGTTTTATATCCTTTTATCTACCCTATTTTATTTGCTGGTCTGCTTGCGATAATTCTTACACCACTACAAGTATATCTAGAGCAACATATTGGCAAACATAAAAGTAGCTTTATAATTGTGATTGCTATTTTATTATGTATTTTCATACCTCTCCTTGTTGTCCTATCATATGTAATTACAGAAATTATTTCATATTTGCAACATAGTGAATCTCTTTTTCAAACTTTCTCACAATTAAGCAAATCAATAGCTAATATTCCTTACATTGGCAATACTCTTCATGAGCATTTTGAAAAACTCATTAACGTGGTTAACCAAGATAAAGATGTGTTAATTTCTAATCTTGGAAAAATATTACCCACAATAAGGTACATCGGCTTTACCTCAGTAAGTTTAGTAACTGATTTCTTGATAACACTCTTATTAGTCTATCAGTTTTTAATAAGTAGCACTAGTTTAGAAAAATTTCTAAAAAAATTGTTCTAAAAGACTTTCACGATAGTGATAGGTTTTGTATCAACTGCTATTGTAATAACTCGTAGAGTTAGTTTAGCGATATTTCTAACGGTAATGCTTGTAGGTAGTATTATGGCGATTACATTCTTTTGGCTAAGTATAACCAAGCCCTATATTATTTGCATTTGTAGCAGCCATTGCTTCAATGATACCATTTATGGTTGGCATAATTTATATCTTAATTAGCGCAAGTGTATTTGTCATATATGGTGCAACAAAAGCTATTGTTATTTTGATTATTGGTTTTAGCCTAAATATTTTTACAGATAATATAATGCAACCTAGGATTATTAACAAAAAAGTTAAGCTTAGCTTTGTTGCTTCACTAATAGGTATTATGGGAGGTATTCATGCGTTTGGCTTTATTGGAAATATTTCTTGGTCCAGTAATAATTTAATGTAGCTTTTGCAGGTATTGAAAAATTAATGAATAATAAAGACTAAATAGTACTAAACCAGTTTTTTCTAAGTTGCTCATAAGTATTTTCAATAGTTTCACCAACGACAAACTATATATTGTATAACTCAATATTTGCTTTTAGAGCACTACCACCCAAATATACGATCAATAACTTATTAATAAAATATTTTTTTCACAAATAATTATAGCTAAATTTCTTGAGATTTTAAAACTAGTTCAAAATGACTTGGTTGTTTTTTATTTTCCATTTATTTTAAACTACGATAGCATAAGTTCTAGGCAGTTTTGCATGACTAGTGTCGAAGGACTGCCATGAAAAAAGTATTATGCTATAACTTACCCAGTAAATAGCAAAACATTATTATAATAGACTTTCTTAAAAGCAACTAGCTATAATATGGATATAACTCTGTGAAACTTCTTAAATAATGATAACTTAGAAATCTGTGCAGATAACTCACAATCAATCCTAAATGCACAACACAAGCTGGTGCTTATAGATTGGGACTTTGTTCAGCATTAAGTGTTTAGGGAACCACATCACCTAGCCTAGTAAAATTTGCTAAAACTAATTTTAAAGGCTCACTCTACAAGCTATGATTCGCTATCGCGGTAGTGATATTTTATTGCGATCAATTAGATCAACAGATTATGCTTGTTAATCTAAAAACTATGCTTAAGCTTGATGTCGATGGTGTTATTGGTGCATTAACAAAAGATAATAAAGTAGATCAGGAGTTTTTTAAAAACCATTTATTATTAAACTTACAAAAGAGCTAACTTTTCATAGAGTTACTGATCTAACTACGGATATATACAAATCTACACAAGAGATAATTACTCTGGTTTCAATAGAATCCTGACATCAGGAACTGCTATGAATGTAATAAAAGGTTTAGAAACTTTAAAGTTGCTGCAACAATAATTTAGTAGCCAAATACAAGTAATGCCAGGTGATGGCATCAATTAGAAGAATGTAAGAGAAATATTAGATTAGTACAAAAGTAACAAATATTCATTGTTCTGCTTCTAAGAAAATTTGACGAGATAGTCGCTCTACACTTTAGAAATTTAAATTAGTCAAACTAATGAAATAGCTACAAAAAAACACAAACTGATAAGTAAATCTATTCTAAACTAACGATTTAATAACAAAATTAGTCATATCAATAAGTTTTGAATCACTTATTTTTTTTTGAATTTAAAGATATATAATTTTGTTTATAAAATAACTTATTATTTAGCTTATGATAAAAAACATATTTTTTGACTTAGATGGAACGCTTGTAAATACAGTAGGCGATCTAACAGTCGCAACAAATACTATGCGTAGGTATTTTGGACTTAAACCAGTATCCAAAGATGTCTTAGCTAATATTATTGGCAAAGGCTATCCTACTACTGTTAGAAAAGTATTGGCATTAGATTTTACTGATAAAAAGTATATTGAATCTATCACAGATGTTGGTGTCAAAATAGTAAGTGATACTTATAAAACACTAAATAGTGCTAATAGCAAAGTATATCCAAATGTGTTTGAAACATTAGACTTCTTGAAACAGCAAAATATTAAGATGGCTGTTGTCACAAATAAGCATGAGGAAGATGCTATACAATCTCTATCACATTTAAATCTACTTGATTATTTTGATATTATTGTTGGTGGTGATACAACTCCTAGTTATAAACCTAACTCAAAACCATTACTTTTTGCTATGAATAAGTTAAATTCTAAGCCGGATGAGAGTTTAATGGTTGGTGACTCAATGAGTGATTTCTTATGTGCACAAGGTGCTAATATAAAAGTAGTAATAGTTAGTTATGGCTATCATAATGGTATTGACCTTAAGTCTTTAGAGAGCTTTGCTCATATTGATGATTTTGCTGAAATAAAATATCTTATAAGCTAAATTTAATTCTTAACTTGTTTCATGATCTCATATTAAACTCTTTAAATGAATAGATCTACCTTAGATACAATGAATGCAAAGGAGTATATCAACATAAGAATATGTTAGTTGAGGACTTTACTAAAAAAATATCGAACAGCTAGTATATTGTAAATAGCAGAAAATATTGAATCTGCTATATTAAGGAAAAACAACTCAAATACTGACCATAGAGATTGGAAATTTAACTTAATTAGGTAAGCCAACCCTAAGTTAGAAGACTTATAAATTTTACTTAGCTAAGCACTATGCTATAATTTTGCTCATAGTTTTATTTAAGCAATTTTCTCAAAATGGCAAATCATCATAAACTAATAATTTTAGGATCTGGTCCTGCTGGCCATACTGCAGCAATATATGCAGCTCGTGCAAACTTAAAACCAGTGATAATCACAGGTATGCAACCAGGAGGTCAACTTACGACTACTACAAATATAGATAACTGGCCTGGTGAGCCTAATGGTATTATAGGTCATGAACTAATGGATAAATTACAAAAACAAGCAGAAAGGTTTAATACCCAAATAATCTATGACACCATCAATGCTGTAGATCTACAAAATAAACCTTTTAAACTAGTTGGTGAAGTAGAGCAATATACATGTGATGCTCTAATCATAGCAACTGGTGCTACAGCTAAATATCTAGGGTTAAAATCAGAAGAAAAATTTATGGGCAAAGGTGTATCTGCATGTGCCACTTGTGATGGATTTTTCTACAAAAATAAAGATGTCGCAGTAGTCGGTGGTGGTAATACAGCTGTTGAAGAAGCACTATTTTTATCAACCATCACTAAGTCTGTAACATTAATCCATCGTAGAGACTCTCTAAGATCTGAAAAAATCCTTATTGATAAGCTAATGGGAAAAGTAGAGAATGGTAATGTAAATATCATCTGGGATACGACATTAGAAGAAGTACTTGGTGATGATATGGGGGTTAATGCTCTGCGTATAAAAAATATCAAAACTAACGAAGAATCTCAAATTGATGTCGCTGGTGTTTTTATTGCTATTGGTCATACACCAAACACTAATATTTTTGCTGGTCAGCTTGAGATGGAAAATGGCTATATCAAAGTCAAATCAGGACTAGCTGGAGATGCTACACAAACAAATATCAAAGGAGTATTTGCTGCTGGCGATGTCGCGGATCATATTTATAAACAAGCTGTAACTTCAGCTGGTACTGGCTGTATGGCTGCATTAGATGCAGAAAAATATTTAGACAATCTAGATCAGTAAAATATACTTCTTCATTTTTTAAATTAAATATTAGCTGTAATATAATATTCAATAATTAAAATTATTAAGTATGACAGTGTTTATTTAGTTTTAAAATAATGTCTACTTGCCTTCGCAATCCAAATATTTATAGTCGCCTTGCTCTTTATAGTCTACTTCTAGATTTAAAATAATGAAGCATATTTTAAAACCTATCTCATTTTAATCATTTGATGTCTACTGATGAGTATGTTGATTATTGAAAATAGAGATGTTGATATATTTAGAGTGATTGTTCACCAAGTATATTTATAAGCAGCTGAAACTTTAGTTGCTACTGACTGTATACCTATTCTAATTGCTGAGAATAGTAAATCTTATTAAAGGTGTTATACTAAACCATAAGACTAAATCCATATAAACAAAACACAATTAATGAAGCTAATGCTAATACAGTGCCTATTTTTATAAGTGCCTTTAGAGAGAAACTTCTACTTTTATTCCTCATTATAAAGCTTTCTAATAAAACTAAAAAAAAATTCCATAAACCATACTCTATAGTGCTAATATGAGAATTTTCTATAAATAGAATAGATGGGGTATTCCAAGCCATACTATAAAAGAAACACTTTTAAAGCCTAAACTTACAGCACATATAAAGAATGTAAATGAAATCAAAAGCTTAACGTAATTACGATAAATTTTAACGAAATTTAGCTTAAGTATTTTGTCTTGACGCACTATATAACACTATTATTATACACCTTAAGGCCAAGACAGATAATAACGCAAGAATTAGAAAAATCAACTCTCCAATGGAATAATTTCTACAATAATCTAACCTAACAAAGGACCTACTAATCAAGCTGCGTACTTCATAATATGAAGTGGTGCATACAACTTTGGCCATTTATAGTAATATCTCTTAAACAATGACATACCAATTGTACCTATAAAACATAACCATCTTATAAGAATCTCCCAAGAATAAAGTAACTAATATTTGGTGAAATATAATAAAAATTGTGTTTAATAAAAAAACAAACAACCTAATATCATCCACAGGACGCCTTCCTATAATGTTAGCTATGAGTCCTATAAATATGTAATATAGTACCACAACCCCTAATATAAAAATTGTTAATGAAGTTTTGAATTATAGAAAATTCACTTTCGAAATCACGATTACTTGGAGCATACCTGGTATAATTACATTTGCTAAATAGGCAGCTAATTAATAGATAAAAGGAATTTAGCCAATGAAACTCTTAGTTAAGCTTTAAATCCCTTGAGAATTAGTATAATCTGTCATAAGTTAGTCCCTTATAGTTATATCCTTAAAATCACTAACTTTTGGCCGTTAAAATTTAATGTAAAAGATACTATGTATCGATTATCATAATCAATGATTATTAATTAAATAAAGTAAATTTAAGAACAGTATATATTTTGAAACTATTGCACAAATAAAAAGAACTAGATATATGTCGTTTTTCATCTACCCCTTAAAAAGAAACTATCTAACTGTGCAAAATTAAGCTTCACCCAAGTTGGTCGCCCATGGTTGCACTGCCCTGAATTTTCAACATTTTCCATTTGTCTAAGTAAATGATTCATCTCTGGAATACTAAGCTTATCATTAGCCCTAACGGCAGCATGACAAGATACTGTAGCTAAAATATGATTTAAATAAAACTCGATACTTTTTGTTTTACTAGAAGAGCTAAGCTCTGTAGCTACATTTGATATTAAATCTTGGATATCTTTATTTTTGACATATATTGGTGTTGCCCTAACAAGTATAACATCATCAGCAACTATAGATATTACAAAACCTAACTTTTCAAAGGCTTCTAGATTTTCTTCTATAGTTGCAACTATATTATTAGTTAGCTGACAAGTTAGCGGCACTAATAGATTCTGCTTAAATTTATCAGTATCTGCGTGCCAAGTTTTTTTCATCTCTTCATACAGTATTCTCTCGTGTGCTGCGTGCATATCTACAAGTACAACACCATCCTCAACTTGTGAGAGAATATATATACCATGGATTTGGCAAATAGCCTGACCTAAGCCACTAGATTTTGACTGGTGTGAGATACTAATTTGATTTTGTTTTGTGGTTTGCTTTTCAAAATCTTTATCAAGCAAGTGAAGATTTGTATTAGTCTCTACTCCATCTTCAATATTAATATTCAAGCTCATATTACCAATATTAAGCGTGTTGTTATCACTAGCATGTTTTTCTTGACTAGTTACTTGTTGATGACGGGATATTTTTATATCCGAACTAGTAGTTATCGCTTTATTGACACTACCAAAGAGAAAATCATAGATGAATTTTTGATTTCTAAAACGCACTTCACTTTTTGCCGGATGGACATTAACATCAACCTCACGATAATCAATATCCAAATAAAGTAAAAATGCAGGATATCTGTTGCCATACATCACATCTTTATAAGCATTTTTCATCGCATGAGCAACAATTTTATCTTTGATTATACGCCCATTGATATAGAAATTCTGCATATCTGGACGAGCTCGATTAAATCTTGGACTGGCTATCCATCCCCACAGATGAACATCACCAACTTGTTTATCTACATAAATAGTATTTTCAATAAACTCGCGACTATACAAATCTAAGACACGATTATATTTAAGTTGCGCATCTTCAGCTACAATTAAATCTTTGACTTCTTTACCATTATTTATAAGCTTAAAAGCAACACCAAAATAGCAAAGCATATATTTCTTGAATAAATCATAAATATATAAAAACTCAGTATTATCTTTTTTAAGAAACTTACGTCGCGCAGGAGTATTATAAAAAAGCTCACAAACTTCGATTGTTGTACCTGTAACATGTGCAGCAGGGATAACTTCTCTAGTATGATTATTAATTTGCCAAGCATCTTGGGCATCTTGACATTTAGAGATAATCTTTAACTTAGCAACTGAAGCAATACTTGCCAAAGCCTCTCCACGAAAACCCATACTAGCCACAGCCTCAAGCTCACCAAGGGTATAAATCTTACTTGTTGCATGTGGAGCTAACGCTAATTCTAAATCTTGTTGTGCAATTCCTTTGCCATTATCTCTAATTCTAATTAGCGACTTACCACCCTCTTGAATTTCAATTGTTATTTGAGTTGCTCCTGCATCAATAGAGTTTTCAATAAGCTCTTTGACTACTGAAGATGGCCTTTCGATAACTTCACCAGCAGCTATCTGGTTAGCTAGACTCTCTGGTAGAATTTTTATTTGACGGTAGTCATGTTTTTGTGGTTGCATATTTTTGTTATAAAGGATCTCTTACAAAGTTTCTGGTGGCACATTCTTTAAATAGCTTTTTATCGTTAACCTTACCGTTTTTACCCTCATAGGTATAGACATTATCTGCTGTCAAACCGCATAATTTTTTTATTTTTTCAGCTTGATCAGCAGATAATCTTTGCCAATACTCGCTCTTACCTAAAAAACCCCAGTAAGCTCTTACATAAATCTTTTTACCATTTTCTATTGTTCTAGCTTTTATATGATAGTATTTACCATCATGTGGATTTAGAACCGCACCATCTGTATATAGTGGACCTTTACCTTTAGCAGGATCTCCAGAGTCAGTTTTTTTAGCATTCCAAACAAATTCTAAGCCTTGATATTTATCTTTGCCACTTGAATAATCATAAATATTACCATAAGCATCTCCTTTTCCACACTTTTCACAGTAAATAATTGGTTCATGGATTATGTCATCATCAACATTTGATAATGGTACATAGACTTTGGCATTTAAATTACCATACTGATTATAATAAGCATGAATAACAGCAACATTTGTTTTTGTAACATTATCTCGCTGCAACCAATAGCCAGTAGCATAGAGATTTTGCCAATCTTCTTCTGTATAAGCAAAAGAAAATACAAAAATAGTAACGATTATAACAATCAACTTACACAACATTATTAAAGATTATTTAGATTAACTTTTAGAAAAATAGTATAAAGAAAATTTGTAATTATATAAACTAATTAGACTGGACTTTTAACACCAAATTGACCAACTGGATAATTAGTACACATGCTTGTGACTTTTGTATCACTATTCGTATACTGACCATCAGCAGTAACACCGCAATCTGTCTTGACTTTTTCATAGTCAGCTTTTGTTATTCTCTTCCAATGCGCAGATTTACTACCTAACTCTTTACCCCAAACAATATATGCGGCTTTGGCAAACATAGTATCCCCACCATCTTGGACTTGGACTTCTGAGGAGTAAACTTTACCATCATTCGGGTTTATTACCCCACCATTTTTATAAACATCACTTTTTTGGTTAGCAACAGCTGTTCCAGCTTCTGGTTGCATATTACCTGCAAATACAAAACATTCTAAAGGTGCATTTTTACCTCTATAGTTAAAACCATTATAAGAGCCATTAGAACAATTATAGCAGGTAGCCCTTGGTTTAGTAGGCTTACCAGATGAATCAACATACATTAGCGGCACTACGATTTCCACCTGTAGTGTACCTTTTTTACCATACTTATCGTTCTTAGCAAAATATGTATGGATAATACCTTCAGGTATACCACGACCAGCATCGTTATCCTCATCAAACTGAACCCAATAACCTTCTGGAGATAGTTTGTCTGTTGAATTGGACTTATCAACATCTGCTGCAAAAGACATTGCTGTAGTTCCAAAAACTGCAATTGCTATCAACACTAAGATTTTTGATTCTTTCATTACCTACTCTTTTTTTTCATAAATACATTTTTTTGCTTAATTTCTCGATAGTAACAAACAAGCGATTTTTATTCAAATATACTTAATAACTATTATTAACAATTTTATAAAAAAAGCTTATAATTTAAACTATAAAAAATAACTTTTTAATAATTTTTGCTAGCAAAAGTCATAATAAATTTTGGTGGTAGTATTTCTGTGAAGCTCACCACTGGTGAAAAAGTTTCAGCATTACAGCGTAGTCACCTAAAGGGAAAACTTACAGTTGGTGATGATGTCGAATTAGAATACACAAATTCCACTTATGTAATTACTAAACTACTTGATAGAAAAAATCTAATATCACGTCCAAATCAATATCAGCGTAAAAATAAAAATATTGCTGCTAATATTGATAATGCCGTGATTATTCTCGCGCATTCACCTGCTCCAGTTGAACATTACATTGATAGATATTTAGCTGCTCTCCACAATAGTGATATTGAACCTATAATAGTCATCAATAAGATTGATGATCAGTCTCAAGATGATAAACAACATCTACAAAATATTGTAGATATATACAAAAATATAGATTACAAGATTTTTTATATATCAGCAAAGAATAACATTGGAATAAATCAGTTAGTTCATACTCTTGCTAATAAGACAGCTATTTTTTTAGGACAGTCTGGAGTTGGTAAGTCTGAAACACTAAACACAATACTTGGTGAAAAAATCACTGCCACAACTGAGGTTCCAGGCTCGACCAAAAAGGGGTGTCATACAACAACTTGCTCAACCCTGTATGAAATTAATGACACTACGAATATTATTGATTCTCCAGGTATTAGAGAGTTTGGACTTTGGCATATCTCACAAGAAGAGCTTTTCGATAGTTTTCTAGATTTCAAAAAATACAGAGGAATGTGTCAATTTAGAAACTGCTCACATAGAGAAGGAGCGAAAGGTTGTGAAATAGTCAAACAAGTTAATCTTGGTAATATCAACCTTATTCGTTTTAAGAATTATCATAGAATACTAGCAGAAATTAAAAAATAAAAACAAAATACATCCATTATTATCAACCAATCAGCTACAGCTAATACCCTTCAAATTGAATATAATTTTTCACTAATCTAATATCAAGCTAAAAGAAAAGATAATATTTATAAGAATTATTTATTTTTTTGAGGATTATAATACTTCGGTGTAAATTCTATGCCATATTTAACATTCATCCATATTCTACTAATAAAGCTTTGCATTTTTGCATCATGGATATTAAGAACATACATTTTCTTAATCATCTCATCAGTAGGTCTGATATTAGTATTATCAAATATATCATCTAGATATTTTTTGTTTTGCGTAACAGCATTGGGTTGATACAAATAATTACTATTTTGTGCTGATACATATGGATCTATGATATAGTTCATCAAAGCATAAGCTTTATCTAAATCTTTAGCTCCTTTTGGTATCATTAGCATATCAAACCAAATATTAGTACCCTCTTTAGGGATAACATACGCAAGTGTGACATCTGGATTCACTGACTTTGCTCTTTCTACAGATCTAACTACATCACCAGAATAGCCCATAACTAAACAAAGGTTACCTGCAGTGAAATCATTTTGATACTTATTACTATCAAAATATTTAATATATGGACGCACATTTCTAATAATATCTAAAGCTGCTTTTTCATACGCAGCTTTGTTATTCGTATTTGGATCAATACCATGATAGAAAAAATAATTTCCAAATATTTGCTCTGGTTCATCAAGTAACGAAACTCCACATGGAGCTATTTGTTTGAGGTATTTTTTATCAAAAACATACTTCCAGCTATTAGGAACCACGTCTTTACCAAGTCTTTGCTCTATTTTTTGTTTGTTATACGCTAACCCTGTTGTTCCATAACTATATACCATAGCATAGTTATTACCTGGATCATTTATCTGTGAAACTTTATCATAAATTACTTTATTACGATATTTTAGATTTGGTAGCTTTGATTTATCAAGTTTGATAAGAGCATTAGATACTATTTCGCTATTTAGATATAGTGCACCTTGCTCGATTAGATCAAAACCAGATGATCCTGTCATTATTTTAGCACGAGTCATATTATCGTCAGAGGTATAAATATACTTGACTCTAGTATTAGATAGTTCTGAAAAGCATGGTACTATATTAGGAGATATATAGTTTGCCCAGTTAGTAAAATTTAACTGTGTTCTAGTTTGTGTAGCTGTGATAGGAGTTTTAAGAATTTTATTATCACAAATGTATGAATCATCTTTTGAATATACCAAATTAAACAAGCTAACTATCAGGCCAATAATAAAAACCTTTCGTTTCATAAAAGCAACACACACTCTAGTTGTTATAAAATAACTTTAAGTATATACTAAAGCGTGGTATTGAAGAAATAAATAAGTAAAATAATGGAACAAATTATTAGTAGTAAAAAGTTTGGTCTTATTAGATTAATAATGATAAATATTATTGCTGTTGATAGCTTAAGAAATATTTCTATCACTGCTCAAGCAGGCTGGATCGTTATAACTTTTTATATTTTAGCAGGAATTTTCTTCTTGATTCCATGTGCACTACTAACAGCGGAGATGTCTACAGGCTCTTCACAAGAAACTGGTGGTATATATATCTGGGTTAAAAAGGCATTTGGTAAAAGATTAGGTTTTTTAGTTATCTGGTTACAGTGGGTTTACAACTTAGTTTGGTTTCCATCTATTTGCGGTTTTTTTGCCGGAGTGATTGCTTATGTCATAGCACCGCTAATAGGACAAGATGCTAATCAATTAGTCGCTAATCCATGGTATATGATATCAATGAGTTTAGTGATGTTTTGGAGTGCCACAGCAATTAATTTATTTGGCATCAAAACATCAAGTACAATAAGTACACTTGGTGCCATTATTGGTACACTTTTACCAATGTTTATTATCATCATAATAGCAATAATATGGTCAATATCTCATGCTGCTGAGCTTGTTGTACCAAATATTTCTGACTTTATTCCATCAGGTAAGAATATCAGTAGCTGGGCTTTATTTATAACAGTAATGTTTAGCCTTTTTGGTTTAGAAATGAGCGCTATACACGCAGCAAATGTTAAAAATGCTAAGAAAAACTTCCCTCGTGCCCTACTAATTTCTGGTTCAATAATATTAGGGTCTTTGATTTTATTAAATATTGCGGTGATATTAGTAAGTAGTCAGTTACAAATTGGTGATGTTGATATCGTTACAGGTCTGATGGTTTCTTTCCACTACTTCTTTAGTCAAATTAATATGCCATGGATGACTTATATAATCGCAGTAACGCTGATATTTGGTGCATTTACAACAACGTCGGCCTGGATTATGGGATTATCTAGAGCTTTTATGGTTGTTAGTAATGACAACGTCTTGCCACAAATATTTGGTAGAACAAATAAGAATGATGCTCCTGATACTATACTTATTACTCAGGCACTTGTTTTTACTGTATTTTGTTTCTCATATATTTTTATGCCATCAGTAAATGAAGCATATTGGTATCTTAGTGATTTAACTGCACAACTAGCAGTGATAGCATATATCTTGATGTTTATCACCGCTGTAAAACTAAAAATCAGTTCGCCACTTCAAGAAGGTCAATACGAAATATGGAAGGGTTCTTTTGGAACTATTATAATGGCTTTGTTAGGATGCTTTAGCTGTTTAGTAGCGATAATTGTTGGATTTATTCCCATAGATAATATGGCTATTTCAGTTTTAAACTTTGATATGATGCTTATTATCGGTGTTGTCATTGCACTAATTATTCCAGCAGTTATAGCCATTAAAAAATAAATCTATTACCTATAAAAAACTTTAACACTCTAAAAATATTCAAATATTGTCTAAAACTGTTACAATATCAACACTTTAATTGACAATTTTCTATATAATAAATGCTTTTAAAAACTATAAAAGATTGGTACCAAAACAGATATCAAAATAATGAGCCAATAGTATTTGTTGGTTTAATGCTATTTTTTTATCTAATTTTAACTTTTTTAGGTGATTATATAGCTCCAATACTGGCTGCACTAGTAATTGCATATCTACTTGATACTTTTGTAAATATTTTACAAAAAGTTACTAAGCTTAAGCGTATAGTTTTAGTATACATTGTTTATATTATGTTTTTGATAGCACTTCTATCACTAATATTTATATTACTACCAATTATCATTAATCAGCTTATTGACTTTGTAAAACAAGCTTCACATATATTATCAAGTTTAAAAACTAGTTTAGAGGAACTATCAGCAAAATATCCTACAATCCTTACAGAAGAACGTATAAATTTTATCGTAAGTTGGTTTGATAGTATTGATTGGAAAAAAATTAGCTCAAATGTTGGTTCTTTTATTTTACAAAACACTGCAACAACATTACCAGTTTTATTTTCTGTACTAATTTATCTGTTTCTAGTACCATTAATGGTTTTTTATTTTCTCAAAGATAAAGAAAAAATGATTAATTGGTTTAAATCATTTTTACCAGAAAAAAATGGTGCTTTATACTATGTTTGGAATGATCTAAAACCAAAACTAGCTGACTATGTAAGAGGAAAGGCAATCGAACTTATTATCGTTTCTACTCTTACATATATTGGTTTTGCCTACTTTGATCTAAACTATGCGGTACTTTTAGCTGTTGGAGTTGGCTTATCAGTAATAATTCCTTATGTTGGCATGGTAATTATTACAATTCCTGTTGTAATGGTAGGAATTTTGCAGTTTGGCTTAAATGGTACTTTTGTATCAATGTTGATAGTGTTTTTTATAATCCAAGCACTTGATGGTAATTTGTTAGTACCTCTACTTTTTTCAGAAGTTCTAGATATGCATCCCGTAGGTGTTGTTTCGGCAATTCTCATATTTGGTGGTATATGGGGGCTATGGGGAATATTCTTTGCAATACCACTAGGTCTGCTATTTATCTCAGGTGTAAATATGTTTAGAAATCATCTGAAAGGTAAAAAAGCTCAGGCTGATATAAATCTATGCTAATCAAACAAAAAAAATTGATAACAATATCTTTAGTACTCTACTAGCTAAAGGCTATAATTCTTTTACGGCAAAAATAATCTCAGCTAAAGTAAGAGGAATAGATAATATTGAGCTAATATTAAATGGTTCAATCAAAGGTTTATCATCACCATTTTTATTCAAAGATATTGAAAAAGCTGTATAAAGACTCTATCAGGCACTACAAAATAATAAAGTTACTGGATTAGAAACTGATCATGACTGTGATGGTCAGACTTCACACGCAATTTTATATGAAGCTTTAACAAAAATATTTGGTTACGCTAAAGAAAAAATCCGCTCATATATTGGTCATAGATTAAAGGAAGGTTATTGGTTTATTAGAAGTCGCACATTCAAAAAAAACTTACTCAAGAAGCCATAATAGCTCAATCGCATAAATTAAGTCAGCAAAAAACTCATGTATACTTCTGGAGGATGGTCATTCTAGAATTCATGGCATATCAGCAAGTAGAATTAAAGAAATGTTTGGTAAACAAGTAATTATTTTCTCCAAACGTAAAAGATCAGCACTAAGCATAGACAATATTCATATCAAAACTCTATCTAGATAGATAGTATAGCTGTTAAACAACCACAACTAATCATTAAATATGATGGTCATAAAGGTACTGGCAGGCTTAACAATAAAAAATCTGATTTTAAAACAACTTCTATCAGTTATTTGAAAGCGAAATAACTTTGTTACTAAGCAAAATATAATTCTCAAGCCTAGCATGTATGATCTTGAACTTGAAAAGCATCATTTTAACTTAGAAACTTTAGATAAAATAGATGCTTTAGAACCTTTTGGCGGAAAATTTGAAAAACCTTTGTTTTGTAATCAATTTATGACTTAAAATTTACGCTTTATTGGTAAAGATAAAATTCATACTCAGCTAGTATTACGCTATAAAAATCTATCATCAATCAAAACAATATGGTTTAATGCTACTTACAATAAAATACTAGACCAGCTAGCTATCGGCGACTATGTAAAAGCCTGCTATGAGTTACAAAAAGAAAAATTCTTAAGATAGGTAAGTCTATCACTTAATATTAAAACTATAGAAAAATGAAAAATCATCACTACATAAAAACGCAACTTAACCAATATATAGATGATATAAAAATTGAATATTTTCCAACTATAGATTCAACAAATGACTACTTATTAGCAACAAATTTGACACATAAATATCACTTTTGTTATGTAGATAAGCAAACAAAAGGTCGTGGTCGTCGTGGTGATAAGTGGATTTCTGAAGATAAAGATAATATCTACTCAACATTAGCATTTCATTGTAATTCTGCTATCACAGCTGATTCACTTAAAAGTATCAAAATAGCCTTAGGGGTCTTAGTAGCTATCAAAAAATATATACCCAAAAATCTACGACAATACCTAAAAATAAAATTACCAAATGATATTTATTTTCAAGATCAAAAACTTGCTGGGATACTCATAGAAACTAAAAATATCAAAAAATATGGTTTTGATATTATTATTGGTGTAGGTATTAATGTCAATATGACAAATACTGATGAAAATATTGATCGCGAATGGACATCTTTATCAAACATAAATAACCAACAATTAAACTCCTCTAGGGTTATAGTTGATTTAGTTAAAAGAATTATTTATAGCTTTAATACAAGTGATACCACTGCGCTAGCACAATTAGCTAATTATGATTATATCTTAGATAAAAAAATTATTTTTAACTATGCTAATCAAAGCTATCAAGGTATCACCAAAGGTATTTCTAAAGATCTTAGACTAAAAATCATAGATGAAAATAATAATTATTGTAAATTTGAATTAGCTAATATTAATAAAATTAGAGTTATAAAATGAATTTAGAAAATATTAAAAAACGCGCTGAATATCTTACAAAGATTCGTAATTTTTTCAAAAATTTAGATGTCCTAGAAGTAGATACCCCTCTAGCATATGATTATGCGGTTACTGATCCATTTATAGATGTATTTGTTATAAATACATTAGCTGGAAAAAAGTATCTGCAAAGCTCTCCAGAATATGCAATGAAAAGATTACTTGCAGCTGGTAGTGGTAGTATTTATCAAATTTGTAAAGCTTTTCGTGATGAACCTTGTGATAAGTTACATAATCATGAATTCACAATTATAGAATGGTATTGTGTAGATATAGATTACTTTCAACTAATGCAGGAAATGCAAAAGTTATTTGCTATACTCAAAGCAAATTTAGAGTTTATCTACTTAAGCTATCAAGAAGCATTTCAAAAATATTGTAACATTAATCCACACGATATTTGTTTATCTGAACTACAAGTACTAGTTAGAGAAAATGTTGGTGAAATTCATGGCTTTAAAAATCCAACTATAGCAGATTGCTTAGATATTCTTTTTAGTTATAAAATAGAAAAAAACCTCAATCAGCAAAATACTGTTTATTTTATCTATGACTATACAGTCCACCAGTCAGCTCTAGCTAGAATAATTAATGATAAAAATAATCAATTAGTTGCCGCAAGATTTGAAGTTTTTTATAATGGTATAGAACTAGCAAATGGTTACTATGAACTTATAGATAAAAAAGAGCAATTAAAGCGCTTTGAGAATGATCTTGCAACAAGAAAACAACAACAAAAGTCTCTTTTAGATATTGATACTAAACTTCTAGAGTGTTTAGAAAATATTCCTGAATGTTCCGGAGTTGCTTTAGGCTTTGATAGACTACTTATGAGTTTAGAGGGTATTAGCGATATAAAAAATCTCAGTATTTTAGATTAGATTATTAATATTTGTAGCAGCGTAACTGGATTTATCGCAGACTCTATATTTAAGTCGTTTAATTCTTTAGCAATATTTAATAAAAATTTCATCATGAACATTTATAAAATCACTAAAAAAACTTTATTAACCATCGCATAAATTTGTATATTAATGCCACTACTACCAAAACTTCCCTCTGACTTACCAGAAATAGAAATATTGATACATCCTGATGCTAATGAGACTGCTAGAGTTTTATTTTGATCAATATTTGAATGTGATTTAATTATTTCTAATTTTTTTTGTTTAAAAATAGTAATTTTATCGATATTTTTTATAATCAATAGTTATAAACTGTACTATGCGTATATGCATTTGACAAAGTATTCAGAAATACCGAGTTTGGTATATGCATTGGTGCTGTTTCATAATTATCAACTTTTAGTATAGTTAAAGTGCCAATTTTTTTTGATGGTACCACTAAATAAATTTGTCAGAAGAGTACTTTTGAAAGATTAAGGCCAGCAAAAGCAACCTCACTAAAAGCCCATTAAGCTGTAAGAGGCACACGAAAAGCTACCAAAATCTTACTACTGATAACCACTATAGCGCTAAGTTTTCTAAGGCTTTAAATATAGCATTGATATCTTTAAAATCTCATAATCATCTTTTTTCTGCTTTTTTATTTCCTATATATAGCAATATTTTTACTTTTATACAAAAACCTAAATCAACTAATAATAATTGTTAAATAAATACAAAAATCAAAAATTTTATCCGAGCATGAAACAATAACTTTTTTATAATCTAGTAAATAAACTATAACAGGTAAACCAACACAGGTAAAAATACGACCAAATATTTAATATAGTGTCAGCTTAAATGATTTTACAAATGAATATCTAATTGTATTTTAATGCTTAATTACTAAAAAGACTTTCTAGTAAAGATTATAAACTATGCTAAGAACTAAACCATATAACAAAGTCAATCAAAAGTTAATATACGTAGTAGAATAGTTCTCAACTCTTAGTAGTATGTTATTTTAAAGATTCATTTTATAAATTATGTATATCCAAAACTTTATATTTGTATCTAACTATTTTCTGATTGCTGTTGTGTTGTCTCATCATCAATCACGACATTATTTATATTTGCAGTGGTGTATGAGCTACTAATGTTTTTGGCGCAAATGCTGAAGTATCTGTAGCTGCTGGTAGCTGAATAGCTTGATTACTATTTGTATTATCATTAGTTTTTTCATTACTAGTATTTGAAGGTAGAGATGGCTGTTGTTGCTTAGAATTATCAATATCATAATTGATAGGAGTATAAATAATAGCAGTCTTTGAATTTTCTGGAGTTATAGTATTGATGTTTTTTTTAATATGTTGAGTTACTAAAATAATGATTGCTATTGCTATTACTAGTATTATTAATCTATTGATATAGTCAAAAAACTTTAACTTACCATAGCGGGATTTTTTATAATAAAGGATATCTATTTTATTAAGTATCGATATTATTTTTTTCTCAGGAACCTCTAAGTATTCACAATATCTCCTAATTTGATTCTTAAGTACACTACTAGAATTTAGTAATAGACTATCATTATCAGCTTCTTCTATAAGTTGTATAGTTTCTACTGATAAATTAATAGCATCAGCTATAGTTTCTCGTTTAAGCTGTCGAGAACCTCTAACACTTTTTAGAAAAGTTTGAAAATTATGCATAAAATTTTACGATTAACTAATTATTTAATAAATAATAGTCAATTATATAAGAAAAAAAGTAGAAATTAAATGCAGATGTAATATAAGATAGATTTAGTTATTTAGCTTTGTTTTTTTGCTCTAATAATTTCTCTAAGAAGTGAATATTAGTTCCACCCTTAATAAAATCTTCATTATTTAGAATCTCTTGATGAAGTGGTATATTTGTATTAATACCATTAATCACCATTTCTTCTAAAGCCGCACACATTTTCTGTAACGCTGTCTCTCTATTATGACCACGCACAATAACCTTAGCTATCATTGAGTCATAGTTTGGGGGAACAACGTAACCTGAATATATATGTGAGTCTACACGCACTCTCGGCCCTGCTGGCGGATGATACATATCAATCTTACCAGGTGAAGGAATCATTCTTTCAGGATCTTCTGCATTTATTCTACACTCAATTGCATGTCCTACTATAGCTATGTCTTCTTGCTTCCAGCTTAAACCTTCACCATTAGCAACTCTGATTTGCTCTTTGATAAGGTCTGTAGAAGTAATTGACTCAGTAACAGGATGCTCTACCTGAATTCTAGTATTCATCTCAATAAAGTAGAACTCACCATCCTCATACAAGAATTCAAAAGTACCCGCCCCACGATATTTTAATATCTTACATGCGCTAACACACTGCTCACCAATACGCTTTCTTTCCTCATCAGTAAGACCAATTGCTGGAGCTTCTTCAATAACTTTTTGGTGTCTTCTTTGAGTAGAGCAATCTCTTTCAAATAGGTATACGGCATTACCTTCACCATCACCAAAAACTTGGATTTCAATATGGCGAGGATTTTCTAGGAATTTTTCCATATAAACCATATCATTATTAAAAGCTATTCTCGCTTCACTCTTTGTTAGAGAAATAGCACTAATAAGATCTTCTTTCTTTCTAACAATACTCATCCCGCGACCACCGCCACCACCAGCAGCTTTAATTATAACTGGGTAGCCAATTTTATCAGCAATTTCTAAGTTTTTCTTTTCATCACTTCCTAATGGACCACCTGAACCTGGTACGCATGGGACACCAGCTTTTTTCATGTATTTGATAGCTTCAACTTTATTACCCATTATCTCTATACTTTCTGCACGTGGGCCGATGAATATGAAGCCACTCTCTTCAACAGCTTTAGCAAATTTTGCATTTTCTGATAAGAAACCATAACCTGGATGTATCGCATCAGCATTAGTAATTTCAGCAGCAGTTATAATAGCTTGGATATTTAGATAACTAAGATTAGGAGCAGGAGGACCTATACAAACTGCTTCATCAGCTAGTTTAACATGCATAAGGTTAGCATCAGCTGTAGAATACACAGCAACTATCTTAATTTCCAGCTCTCTACAAGCTCTTAAAATCCTAAGAGCTATCTCACCTCTATTGGCAATTAGTATTTTTTTAATCATTTTGTATTACCTTTAAAAAAGTTTATACTATGAAGTGTCTCTATTTCAATTATCACTTATAGCTTATTATTCAATAATAAATAGAGGTTGATCAAACTGAACAGGCTCACCATCTTTAGCAATCACTTTAACAATTTTACCTGCTCTTTCTGCTTCAATCTTATTCATAATTTTCATTGCTTCGATAATGCATAGCACATCACCTTTTTTAACTTCTTGACCTTCCTTAACATAAGGAGCAGCATCTGGTGAAGATGCACTATAGAAAGTACCCACCATTGGAGACTTAATCTCTTCACCATGTATTTCTTCAACTGTATCTGCTGGTGCTACTGGAGTAACTGTTGAAGTAGCAGTAGGAGTCGCTAAAGCTGGAGCAACGCTGCTAACAACAGGTGCAGTAGAAACTACACCTGTAATAGCTGCTGTATTATTTTTTGTCATAAAGATGCTTGAACAACCATCTTTAACTCTGATTTCCTTTATATCACTTGAGTTAAGAATTTCAGCCACTCTATCAATCGCTTTTAGTAAGTCCATTTTTTCTACTCTCCTTTCATTATTTATATAATTTATTGCTTCTATTAAAGCTAACATGTAACCATTTGGCCCAAACCCAAATATACATCCATAAGCTATATCTGATAGAAGCGATTTAGTCCTAAACTCTTCCCTATTATATATATTAGACAAATGTATTTCAATAAAAGGCTTATTTATAGCTAAAAAAGCATCTCTTATTGCAACACTTGTATATGTGTAAGCCGCGGGATTTATAATGATAATTTTTGCAGCTGTCTGCTGTATTTTATCTACAATTTCACCCTCATGATTACTCTGGTAAAAATCAATACTTATATTATTCTTTTTGGCAGTTTCTAACAAATTATTGTTAATATCAGTTAAAGTCTTATGACCATAAAACTTTGGTTGTCGAGCACCTAATAGATTAAGATTTGGGCCATTAATAACTAAAATATCCATATATCTAAATATCCTTATAGCTTCTGAGTGCTTTGACTGCATACTTTTTATCTGTCTCAATACAATAACAACTAAGCTTACCTCCAAATACGCATCCTGTATCTAAAGCTATTACATTGTTATCTTTTGTCTCACCTTTGATAGCTGCCCAGTGTCCAAAGATTATCTTATAGTTATTTGTAAATTTCTTATGCTTTAATTTGAACCATGGTTTAAAGTTTTCAGGTATCTGATCGATAGTTAAACTAAATTTAAGGTTCAAACGACCATTTTTATCAATAGTTCTCATCCTTGTGAAGTAGTTCAGAATACATAACCATCTTTCAATACCCTCTAATTCCTTATCCCATTTATCACCTTCATTGTTAAAAAGATTTGCTAATAAAAGTCTTCTAGTTGTTTGGTTTTTTAGCACAAACTCTACTTCATTTGCCCTTTTCATTGCTTTTTTAGGTGACCAAATATGTGGAATTCCTGCGTGAGTTATAAAAATATCATCAATTCTTATTAAAAGATTTTGATTACACAACCAATCTTGAATCTCCTTTAGATTTTTTGCTTTGATAACATCATTAAAGGTATTTTTATTGTTTGATGGTAAATAATCATAACTAACGGCTAAAAATAATATTTCATGATTACCTAAAGTAACCTGCGCTGAACTGCCCAAAGACATGATAAAGTTTATAGTCTCAAGAGACTTATGACCTTTATTAATAATATCACCAGCAAAAATAAGTCTATCTTTTTGTATATCAAAATTTATCTTTTGTAGTAATAATTGCAGTTCATCGTAACAGCCCTGTACATCACCAATAACATATGTAGCCATCTTGTTGTTATGCCTTAACTTAAAAAGTTTGCTAAGCTGACAAAATCTCCAACACTTAAATTCTCTGCTCTAAGATTAGTATCTATACGCAGTGTGTTATGATCAATTTTTCGCTCTTTTAATATACACTTTAAGTTATTATGCAAAGTTTTTCTACGTTGCGCAAAGCTTTGTTTGACAATTTTTTCAAAAAAATTGTAGTTTTTTAGTAATAATTTATTATCTTTAGGTTTAAGTCGTAGAATAGCTGAGTCAACCTTAGGCTGTGGATAAAAAACTTCGGGAGGAATTTTTAAAATCATACTACAGTTAAAGTGATACTGTAATATCACCGATAATCTTCCATAGGATTTACTATTAGGCAAAGAAACTATTCTTTCAACAACTTCTTTTTGTAGCATAAAATGAGCATCAACAATTTTCTCACTATCTTTGATTACTTTAAAAAGGATTGGTGAGGAAATATTGTAAGGAAGATTACCTATTAGTTTTATTTTTTTATTTGATGTACTCTCCAAAGAAGACATATCAAATTTCAAGAAATCTTGATTATATATACGTGGAATTCCATATTTTTGGCAATTTGCTACCAGTATATCAATAACACTTGTATCAAACTCAACAACACTGACATTATCACTACTTGAAAGTAAATATCTTGTCAGAGCCCCTAAACCAGGTCCAATCTCGACGACTATATCATGCTTTTTTATATTAGCTAGCTGAACAATCTTACGAATTATATTTTCATCTTGTAGAAAATTCTGTCCTAGCGATTTCTCTGCCTTTGTCTTATATTGCATTTTAGTAAAGTTCAGGTGTTTTAAAATCTTCTTCGAGTATTTCTATATATGCATCATCTTTCATTGATGTTAGCCAAGTTTTATAAATTTCTTGAGCCTTTTCAGAGAATATTGCTTCTAATGCTTTTTGTTCTTTAAGCTGCTCAGTAGCATCATACTCTTTGGTTTTGGTATATTTAATAATCATCCAAGTTTTACCATCAGCTTGAAAAGGTTCTGATAATTCGTTTTCTTTTAATTGCTTAATTTGTGCAAACGCAGCAAGAGGTAATGAAGGTGGACTATCAAGTTCTGATACCCATCTAAATTTACCATTAGGATGATCATAATTTTGGTTATATTTCATCGCAACTTTAGCAAATTCTTGACCACTCTCAATAGCAATTCTTGCTCTTTCAAGAGAACTTTTAGCACCATCCTCGGTCATACTACCATCGAGCTTTATCTCTATGGCATAAACATAATACTTTGTTACTTTTTTACTTAAAATTGGTGCTTTTTCATCAAGATTATCTATATATATCATTTGCAATGTATGATTAACTATAAAAGGTTGCGATACTTGATGATCTTTAAGTCCTTTTACATATTTCTTATATATCTCAGGTATTGAATCAAACTTAACCTGTTGACTAACTATACCTCCAGAGATTGCATTTGAAGCTTGAGAAAACTGCTTAACAACTTCAGAAAAATCAATACTACCGTCATTGACAGCAAGAGCTAGTTTTTTAAACAAATCTATTTTCTTTTGGCGCGCTTTTTGAGAATCTGGTAAAGCCACAATAAGATTTTTAAGCGTATATAACTTAATAGGAGCCATTTCTTTATCAAACTGTTTTTGATGTTTTTTAATATATTTCTGTATTTCTTCAGGGGAAACATATACTTGCTGTGCTATAGCTTGCTGTTGCAGTCGGCTTATCATAAGCTGATCTCTAATTCTTTTTTTATAACTATCAAAAGACATACCAGCTGCTTCGATATTAAGCTTTAAAGACCACATCGATACACCATTTTTTGCAGCAATATCTTGTATTGTGGTATCTAATTGTTGGTTAGATATTGTAATATTATTACGCTCCGCAAGTTGCAATAAAACACTTTGAGATATCAAGTCTTGTAGCGCCTGTCTTTTTAGTTTTAGAGGATCTGTATTAAAAGTTGAATTTGGCTGCATTGCTTTTAGCTTAGCAACCTCTTGATCTAACTCAAAAGATGTAATTGGTTTACTATTTACTATGGCAACTGTCTTGTTTACAAGATACTTTTTATCTGATGTATTGATTGACACTGCCGATGTAGCATCAAAAGAGTTTTGAAACATAGCTGAAGAGATATCTGAATAAGCATTAGTTAATATGAGGACCAACGAAATAATTATCATTAACTTCTTCATTACACACCTTCTCCCCACTCTCCTACTTTATAACCATTTATTTGTTGTAGATATGAAGATATATTACTAGTATTACCAATACCTCCAAGGCCTTTTAACTCAAATTCAACCATATAAGTATTAGTCAAATCACCAAGTTTTGTTGGATTGTTAGGATCTTGATTGGTATATGCACTTGCTTGCCATAGAGCTCTAACTGCCCAAGACTTAGCATTATATTGAACACCTACAAATACGTTAGAGATTAGCTTTTGCCTAAAGTTATAGTTCCATAATGATGTAATACCCCAATGATCAGTAACATTTAGAACTGTTGATAGAGTGATAGTTTCTTGAGATGGAGGCATTTGTCCCTGGTTTATTTGCTCCTGAGTAATAGAGTTCCAGTTGTCTAAAATATTATTATATGAAATATTGAAAATATTCTCATTTTCATCCTTATATGATAGTTGATAGACTTGATAATCTACTTTTTGAGTTTGGAATCTATAGTTAATTTGTGCTGAAAGATAAATATTTTTCATAACCTGAAACTCAAAAGATGACATAACAGGTGAGAAAATATTTTTTGAATATGGATCTTCCAAGCCAGGATATGGACAAGCTGAGTTTCCTTGACACAAATTAACCTTTCTATCAGCAAAATACACCATCTGACCAATTTTAGCAGATGCTAAAGTACTTCCATCATCTTGGCTAGTAATGTAAGACTCTAGTGCATATGTCAACTTGTTGGCATTATTAATCCTATCATAACCGGTAAACCTATTCACTTGAAACATTTGCATATATTGCTCATTCTGTAAGTTCGTATCAAATATAGGGATATCATTCTGATTCTGATAAGGGATATAAGTATAAAATAGTCTAGGTCTGATGGTCTGAGTGTATGAACCATTCTCAGTAGTATAATCTCTATCAAAATACGCCCCTGCATCAATATTAAATATAGGTAACACACTAGTCACACTATTTTTACTAAATTGAATAGTATCTGTAGTTTTATTATTTAATTGATAATAACGAATAGGTACTTCTAACGATGGGTTTAGATATACCCAGTTATTAGCAAAATTTCCTTTTATCTTTGGAGCTTCATAAGATCTAAAACCACTCACATTAGTTCCTTCTACAGAACTCACACTTGGATTAACTGGCCATGGTGATTTGTAAAAATACGTATTTAGGGTATTTGCACTAAGTGTCACGTAATCAGGAGTGTAACCATCTGATGTTACATTAAACCTCGCCTCAGGAAGTTTAGCATAAGGTATATTAGCAAGGTCAATAGTTGGATTTACAACACCATAGTCTAATACAGTTATACCAGAATCTATATAGTCATTACCATAGTTTAGATTAAACTCTCTATCTAATAATGTCTTTGTAACTAAGTTAATATTTCCAGCCGAAAAATCATTATAGTAGTTCTGATCACTAACATACTCATATTTCAAGTTTGTATTAAAATTCTCATACTGACCTGTAGTTGATAAGGTAAAGGCGCCACGTATTTTTCCTTTTTTAAAATCATAAGGCACTATTGAGCCCTCAAACTGGCCTTGGAAATATTTAGTCATATAACGGAATGTACCATTTTCCATTATACCTCTTTCAGACCATATAACATTATTTAGTAACAAGTCATAATTAGGGGCAAGATTAAAATAATAAGGCACCGATAAACCAATACCAGAATTAGCATTTTGCACAAAACTTGGAAACAAGAAACCTGATCTTCTTTGATTATTAATTGGATGTGAAAAAAATGGCACGTACATTACTGGAATATCTTGGATTTCAAAATAACCATTCTTTACATATGCCATTCCAGTATTTGTATCTATATCAATATTATTACCGGTAATTTTCCAAGCATTATCATAAGGATCACCTGAGGTAATATATCCATCAGTGAGTATTAGGTCACCTGAAGTTTCTTTTTTGAATGTTTTAGCATAACCACGTAAATAACCACTAAAATGATCTTTATCATATATACGAGTATCAGGCATTTCGCGTGCTAATCTAAAGTATGCTTCACCGGTACTATAAGTTTTATTCATAATATCAGCATCTAACTCTGTAGTACGGATAACTATACCTGTCGATGGTTGCTTAGCGATAACATTGCCAGTCATAACTAGCGACCTTATAGCACTGTTATTATAATTTAAGTTTATTATCGCATTATTACCATACAGTTCCTGATCACATTGTAGTACTTGGACATTTCCAGATGCTATTAATGTTCCATCATTATCAAACTCAGATCTCTCATAGCTAAGATCTGTTTTTTTAGACTCACATAATGCTTTAGTAAACTGACTATCGTTACTGTAGTATCCACCAACAAAATATGATGGCTTATTAACCCATGCTAGATCATCTGCAATAGCTTTTTCTTTTTCTGCTGTAATAAGCTCTTTACTGAAAACATTTTTTGGCTTCTTTGCTCTTTTACAACTCCACTCGCCGTCGACAACTTTACACTGCCAATCTTCTTTAATAGGGTTATTACTTATTATCCGCGCAGCATTTGCCTGCACTGTAAACAATACAGTACCAAAACACATCAACAGATACTTATTAATCCAATTTAACATAATTGACCTTGAAAGCCTTAATTTATTGAGTTTTAAAAAAATAACCGTGGTATTATATCTACATTTGAAAGATATTTCCATTCTAATTTAAAAATCTAGATATAACAAAACAATTGGGCTATTAAAATGAATATAGAAAATTATTTATCAGAAATTCTTGCAAAAGTATTCCAAAAACTAGGTTATGCAGAAAGTTTTGCTAAAGTTGTAACCTCAACTCGTGAAGGTGTGGGACATTTTCAGTGTAATGGAGCTATGCCTTTAGCTAAATTTGTAAAAAAACCACCTTTTATAATTGCCGAAGAGATAATAGAGCATATTGATGCCAAGGATGTTTTTGCAAAACTAGAAGTTGCTAAACCAGGTTTTATAAACATGACTTTAGCACCAAGATTCTTAGCTAATACTACAGATAAGTTTTTAAATTCCGTTAAGTTTGGTGCTCAAAATTATTTATCATCTAAAAAAGTAGTTCTTGACTTTGGTGGTCCTAATGTTGCTAAACCAATGCATGTTGGTCATATTAGATCGGCACTTTTAGGTGATGCTTTACAAAGGATCCACCGATTCTATGATGATATTGTTGTCTCTGACGTACACCTAGGTGATTGGGGTACGCAAATGGGTATGCTTATAGAGGAAATAAAACTACAATCGCCACAACTTGCATATTTTGATGAAACTTATACCGGAGAGTATCCTTCTGAATCACCAGTAACTGTTCAAGAGCTAGCTGAAATTTATCCTCGTGCTTCGAAAAGATGTAAATCTGACATAATTGAAATGGAAAAAGTTAGACTAGCTACCTTTGAATTACAACAAGGCCGCAGAGGCTATGTTGCACTTTGGCAACATTTTGTAAAAATTTCGATAGATGCAATTAAAAAAGATTTTGATAGCTTAGATGTACATTTTGATTTATGGTTAGGTGAAAGTGATGCTAATAAATTTGTCAATGAGATGATTAATTACTTTAAAGCTAATAATTTTATCTATGAAGATCAAGGTGCTTGGATTATAAATACAAATAAAGATGGTGTACCACCTCTTATAGTCATCAAAAAAGACGGTGGTTTTATGTACGGTACTACCGATCTAGCTACTTTGTGGCAACGCAGTAGAGATCTCGATCCAGATGAAATAATCTATGTAGTTGATAAAAGACAGTCTCTTCATTTTAAACAAGTATTTAGCGTTGCTGAGAGAACAAAAGTTGTCAGTGAAAAATGTAAACTTAAACACGTAGCCTTCGGCACAGTTAATGGCAAAGATGGTCGCCCTTTTAAAACTCGTGAAGGTGGTGTGATGCATTTGGCAGATTTAATTTCTCAAGCAAAAGAATATGCCAAAAACAGGATGCCTGACGAGCACGATGATAGTATTATTGATCAAGTAGCTATGGCAACTATTAAATTTGGTGACCTAGTCAATAACTATGCTAATGATTATATCTTTGATTTAGAAAAATTTGCGCAGCATGAAGGTAAAACAGGCCCTTATCTTTTATATACTGCAGTTAGAGCCAAATCAATTCTTAGAAAAATATTTGGTGAAAACTATGATATCCAATCTCTAATTCTAATAAAAGATTACAAAGTTGTAAATGCACATAATGAACATGAAGAAAAACTCCAGTTGCAATTAATACAGTTTCCTATTGCTGTACAAAGAGCTTATGAAAATTCGCAACCACATCATATTTGCGAGTATGCATACTCATTAGCTAATAGTTTTAACAAATTTTATGTTAATTGTCCTATTATTAATCTTGATGATAAGTCATTTAAAAAAGCAAGAATTGCTCTATGTATGGCAACTGTTAAAGCTATGACAATCGCTTCAGATTTATTAGGTATCTCTATTCCAGAGAGAATGTAAGAGATAAATTTCAACTTATGATAATCTTTAATTATTTTAAATAATCATTTTCTTTTTGAATAAATTAAGCATTAAGATTTAATAATTTTTAGTTTTAAGTAAATTTATGTTAAAAATCTTCAAGTAACCAAAGGCTTTTCATACTATTTTTATGCTAGAAAAATATGTGAGCGCTTTGGTTATCAAGCTCTAATATCTATTTTAGTTGTCTATTTGCAAAAAGAAAGTACTCATTTAATGAAAGTCAAGCAATCGAACGTATGAACCTTGCCGATTTAGTATGTGCTTTTATTGTCTTAGGTGGTTATATTGGCGACTTTATTTTAGGATCAAAACGAAAACTATTTTGTCTTTGGTCTTACTATCTTATTATGTGGTTATATACTTTTGGGGCTATTGGTGATAAAGAGACAACTTTATGTGGCTTGATTTGTGTGGGCACAGGGCTTTATTAAAGTTAAAACAAACGAGCCTACTATCTAAATGTTATGACCATAGTGATTCAGAACAAATTAGCAATGCTTTTAAACATTTCTTATATGGCTATTAAACTAGTTTTGTTGTTATCTCTATGGCTTTTTTGCTATAGTAACTTTTGTAGGCTTTAGCTTTACAATGAAACATATTTCAACATACGCTGGTGTAAGCTTAATTTATATTACATATTTTGGGTCATTATAGGTGCAGCAGTGATGATATATTAGTTAAAGCACTATTAGCTCTTATTTATTTGTAGCTAAACTAATAGTTATTCTTAGTTATGTGAGGCCATAGTATATATGATTCATATTATATACAAATGGCATCTTCAGTAATATTTTCACAATTTAAAATACTGATCATCTAATCTTAGGGGGCGCTATGAGACTTTTCAAGCCTTAAACAACTTTCTGGATATTTTGTACTAAGACCAATTCTAGCGATATATTATGTACTCAAATCATATTGGTTATTTGCTAGATATGCTTTACAGGCATTAGGCGAACCTGATATAAGCAATGTAGTTATCGATGTTTACTCGACTTGCTCTAGCTAAAGTTAATGGCTTTATGATAGGAATATGGTAGTTTTTTTTAGCATTTGCCTCAATATTAAGTGGCCTAATTGCACAAATAACAGCTGTTAGCAAAGAACAAGTTTCTTCATAAATGCTTTATCATCATTAGACAAATATATTCAGCTCTTTTTGGTGATAGGTATTAGCATAATAGTTGTTGCATTTTTTTCTTTTAGTTTATAGCCATTTAAAAGAAAACTTATTAGTAAATAAAATAACTTTTATTTATTAACTTACTAAAATCTATAGAATAGTTTTTTGATCTTTTTAAAAACGCTTTTTTATTAAGCACAAATGCAAAAATATCCTCGCCTTTTCTGGCGAAAGAGTCACTGAGGATACAAGATCAAATTTATAATCTAAATATTTTATAATTTAAACATTATAGTTATGAGTAACCTTACCAGAACCGACATAACTTGAACGTACCAATACAAACCTTTAGCTCGTGCTTTCCTAAGCAAATCTTCTTGATCAGATGTAGAATATTACCATCTCCAAGACCTGCAAGGTAATATTTATAGCCAACACACTATCTAAAAACTGTGCAGAAATATCAGCTGATTCATAAATCACAAACCTTAGGTAAGGCAGTTATTTTTTGCAAATCATCGATATTTGAATTATTACTAACATATTTAGGACTTTGATAATAATATCAACATCATTAGTATAATACTGTACCTAATTTACCATAATTTGGAACTTGAAATGTATCAACATTTGTTGTAATAGTCTTAGCAACAGCAATTGCAGTTAAAATTTCTTCATTCATCACAACTAAGACACGCTTACCAATCGACTGTTTGTTTACGGCAGTAACTAAGTAAAACAACAGGTTTCTTTACATCTAAACTTGATTAAGGGAAACCGCTGTTTGTACTATATACTATCATTATAATGAGTAATAATCACAGCATCAATATTTGGATCATACATTAGTTTTTGTACATACTCAGCAAACTTAATTCACAGTAGCATTGTTTTATATACACTATCAATATTATAAAATTGTTCTTTATATTCGCTAATTTACTAAAAGCTGGTTCTTTTTCTCAAATGTCTCACTAATTGATAAACTTCCAGCTTTATAGACAGCAAATAGTACTAGTTTCGACAATGTACACATTTGGTCAAGCTGCTCAAGCAAGCTAAATATAATAATAAAATATAGCTATAGCAACTACAGTTTTTTAAAATATCTACTCATATAATATTTACTATTAACTAAAGTAATAATAGAATCCTGATTGAGGCATAATTCTACATCAAGACTAGAAAAAACTATTAAAAGACAGAATTTATAAGCTATTGCTATACTATAACAATCCTAATTTTTCAAAACCGATTTTGTTTAAAGCACTATATAAAATAACCGCCACAGAATTTGATAAATTTAAACTACGACTATTTTTATGCATTGGTATCTTAAGCTGTGTTTGTCTAAGTAGCTCTAATACATCTGCAGGTAAACCTCTAGTTTCAGGGCCAAAAAGCAAAACGTCATCACAACCAAAATTTACTTGATGATAATATTGTTTTGCTTTGGTTGTACATACCCAAATTTGCTTATCTTTATTTTCTTGATAAAACTCAGCGAAGTTTTTATAAATCTTAAGATCGACAAACTTGTGATAGTCTAAACCTGCTCTTCTTAGTTGTTTATCTTCTAACTTAAAACCTAAAGGCTCAATAAGATGCAAATTAGCTCCAACATTAGCACACAGCCGAATAATATTCCCCGTATTAGGCGGAATCTCTGGTTCGTATAAAACTATATCTATCATATTTTAATATTTTAATCTTTTAACCAATTAGCCATATTTAAAGCACTATATGTAAGTATCACTTTAGCGCCAGCTCTTTTCATCGATATAAGTGTTTCAATAGTAATTAGCTTTTCATCAACTAAGCCGGCACTAACGGCAGCTTTTATCATCACATACTCACCGCTGACATGATATGCTGCTATTGGTAAATCTATAATATGATTTAGCTCATTGATGATATCCAGATAACTTAATGCTGGCTTAACCATAATAAAATCCGCACCCTGCTCAACATCTGCAAGCGCTTCACGGATTGCTTCTTTCTTATTGCGATAATCCATCTGATAAGTTTTACGATCACCATTAAGTGATGAATTACAAGCACTTCTAAATGGGTCATAATATGCAGACGCATATTTGACAGAATATGACATAATACTTACAGTCTCAAAATTTGCCTCATCTAAAACTTGTCGTATTGCAATTATCATCCCATCTATCATCCCACTTGGTGCTACAATATCTGCTCCAGCCTGCGCGTGAGAAACAGCTGTTTTTTGTAATATTTCTAATGTTTTATCATTATCAACATAATCATATTCATCTAAAACCCCACAATGCCCATGTGGTGTAAAACTACACATACATACATCTGTAGCTACTACAAGCTCTGGAGCAACTTGTTTAATTTTTCTAATTGCCTGCTGTGTTATACCATTAGGATCGTAATTCTCCGATGCAACAAGATCTTTAGTTTTGGGTATACCAAATATCATTAGACTTTTTATTCCAGCCTTGACAACTTGATCAACCAACTCATCAAGTCTGTCTACTGACCAGTTATATTGATTTGGTATACTTGAAATTTCTTTTTTAATGCCTTGACCATGTACGACAAATATTGGATACATCAAGTCATCAACATTTAAAGTTGTCTCGGCAACCATATCGCGAAAAGCTTGTGTAATCCTAAGTCTGCGTGGACGTGATATTGGAAAACTCATATTCTATACCTACCTTTTGCCTTTATTTGGGTTTCTTCTATATAAGACTATAATATTGCCAATAATCTGCACAAGCTCAGACTTTGTGGTTTGAGTAATTTCACTGGCAATTTGTTGCTTTTCTTCTTTAGGTAAACGACCTGCCTTTACCTTTATTAATTGATGTGATGCTAAAGCTAAGTCAATCTCTAAAATTACATTTTCTGTTAAGCCTTTCTCACCTATCAGAACGACTGGCTTTAAGCTGTGTACTTGAGCTTTTAATTTTTTTTGTTGTTTTACATCCATTTTATTTTTACCTATTTTATAATTTCTAATATTAAGTGTTCTAGGACTAATTCTTTATCTACATTTTTAAATTTTACAAAATAACTTCGTGCCTTTAGAGCTTTAGAATACAGTTTGTATATATAATCAGCATCAAATTTAGCCGCAAGATATTTTATCACTGCTAGTTTATCATAGTTTGCTATGTCTTGGTTTTGCTCATCAAGTTTATAGTAATAAACATCTATAACTATACTAGTTAACCAATAAAGAGTATCATTAAAATGTAGGTTATCTGCTTTCAGAAACACATTTAGATTAACCTGATTAGCCAGCACTTTAATCAAGTTATTTCTCAGTCGCCAAAAATGTTGCTCAAGCTTAATTTTAGCAATTATATTTATATCATTACGTGTCATTTGTAGTGACTTTTCAATAGCATCTTTTGACATATCAAATGTATATTTTAGATAATTATACTTATCGTTTTGAGTAAATTTGATATCATAAACTAAAGATCTACTTTTGACAGTCGCTAAAACACCATTGTAGTTTCTTGTAAACATCAAAAAAAAAGTATTCTGTGTTGGTTCTTCTAAAGTTTTCAATAATGCATTAGCGGCTGATTCATTTAATAAATCAAGCTCTTGAATTATAATAATCTTTGCTAAATCATTATGTGCGGTCAACTCGCAATTTTTGATTATTTTTTTAATTTCTGTAACTTTAATCTCATCATTTTCAATCGCTGCTATATTGATATACGGCGAGTCATTATAACTAAGTGTTTTCTCACCTAACAATAATTGACACAACGAGTTAATAAAGCTATCTAGCAATACAGCATCCTCTACTCTGAATATAAAAGCATGATGCAGTATATGCTTAGCTTTTTGCTCTAGAAAATTATCTAGAAGTTGCTGATGTGTAGTTAGAGATAACACTTTTATGCTATATTATTTTATGTGCATACAAGAAGTTTGCTATAGTTCTTTTAAGCATATTAAGCTTAGACTTTAATAATCCCTTTTCTTTTTTTATAACATAACTTACTTCATATATATCATACTGTTTGTTAAGTAAATCGATTAAATAATCATCATAAGTCTGAATTTTATCAATCAAGCCTAACTCAAGGGCATCTTTACCAAACCAATATTCGCCAGTAGCTACTTTATTAATATCTAGACTTGGTCTATATACCAAAATATGTTTTTTAAATAGCTCATGAATACTCTCTAAATCTTGCTTAAACTTATTACGTCCTTCTTCAGTATTAATACCAACTGTGGTTAATGTACGCTTATACTCTCCAGAAGTATGCATTTCAACATTGATGCCATTTTTTTCAAGTAATTCTCTAATATTAGGAATAGTGCCAACAACTCCAATAGAGCCAACTATAGCAAATGGTGCTGCTATTATTTTATGTGCAACAGCTGACATCATGTAGCCACCACTTGCAGCAACTTGATCAATACAAACTGTCAGATTTATTCCAGACTGACGAATGCGCTCTAGTTGCGCTGCTGCAAAACCATAACCATTAACAACACCTCCTGGACTATCTATCCTAACAATAACCTCATTCTCTGAGTTAGCTACTGCTAAGACAGCTGAAACTTCATTACGCAGGTTTTCGACTTGCGAAGCATGGATATCACCATTGAAATTAAGAACAAAAGCTTTTTGTTTTGGCTTATCTTGCTTATTTAATTTTTTTTGCTCCTTTAAAAACTTTTTATACTCTTTTTTCTCAAGTAAGGTCTCTAAGAGCTGTTGTTTAGTCTGTTTATATTCAACTGCTATTTTATTTATCTCAAGCTTACCTTTAGCTAGCCTTACAGCTTCTTGTTTTGCTTTGCTTAATAATGAAAAAAAACTACCAATTACAAAGATTATAGCAGCAACAACTAACAAAGTACTAAAGGCAAAAAATACAAAATTTATAAAACTTTGATACCACATACTATTATATCCTTATCTATGTGCTCTTAGAGTTTTAAGCAATGATTCACCAGTGCCACCTTTTAAGTTAGCTTTTTTAACGGAGTCTCTAGCAAAGAGCCTTTTCATATATTCATAAATTGCACCATACTCCTCATCTAGAATAAATCCTTCTGCTTCTAAACAAATAATCAAAGCAGATATATAACAATCCGCTAGAGTAAAGCCAGAAGATATAAAAAACTCTGATCCAGTAAAAGCTTTCTCCATCACTAGTAGACTTTCTTTTAAATCTTTGAATATCGATTTAAGCTTCGCCTCGTTTGTCCTGTTCTTGCGAATTTGATCTAGTACTGGATACCACTCGTTATCAATCTTATCAAGCGATAAGCGTATCTTTATACGCTCATTGACCACACTTGGTAACAAACTTGGAGCAGGAAACCTCTCATCTATATAGATTAACAATGCTTTTCTATTATTA
Organism: Francisella persica ATCC VR-331; assembly: GCF_001653955.1. Lineage (NCBI taxonomy): Bacteria > Pseudomonadati > Pseudomonadota > Gammaproteobacteria > Thiotrichales > Francisellaceae > Francisella > Francisella persica. The sequence goes on along the minus strand of NZ_CP013022.1, from coordinate 1,018,462 downwards.
ATATTATAGTCTTTCTCCCTTAAAACAGGGAAAACACCATTAGGAGAGATCTTCTTGATCATACCTGGTTCTAAGTCCCCAGCCTCCACAATATCTGTTGACATTTTTTTTTCTGATAAAGCAATTCTCGCTCTAAGCGAATATGGACAATACTTTGTTGTATATAATGTAACTTTCATCAAATATGCCTTTTTATAGATTAAAACAACTACTCTAATTTGTTATAATTGTAGATAGTAAGAACTTATATTAAATTTTACCATATTTGTGAATAACTACAACACAGACGAGCAAGGCTTTTTACTTGACTTTGCAAGTTGGGATATAAATTTCTGCAATTTAGCTGCTGCACAAGAAAATATATCACTGACACAAGATCATATACTTGTTATAAAGTTTCTACGTCAATTTTATCAACAAACCAATAAATCGCCAGCAATTAGAGAGCTTGTAAAAGTTTTGAAGGAAAAATACGATGAAAAAATAGGTAGTAGTCTATATTTACAAATGTTATTTCCAGTATCACCAGCCGTACAAGCAGCTAAGTTAGCTGGTTTGCCTAAACCTAAACGATGTATTTAAGATTAAAGGAGTAAAATCATATGACAAAAGTTTTTTGTAAAAAATATCATCAAGAGTTAGATGCAATTCCATTTCAGCCAATACCTGGCGAGCTAGGTAAAAAAATTCATGCGGAAATCTCTAATCAAGCTTGGCAAGCATGGTTAGCGTATCAAACCATCTTGATTAACGAATACCGTTTAAATCTAATTGATCAAAAAGCAAAAGAATTTCTCAAAGAACAAATGCATAAATTTCTATTTCAGAATGAAGAAGAAAAACCAGAACAATTCAGTGAAATATAGTTGCAAATAATCTTAAGGCTAATATTTTCTTGAGTTTTTGATTAATTACAGCTAAATTTACCCCATGCTTTTGACAGAAAATACTAACATGAGTAAATTTAAAAATTCTTACTATTTTGATATATTTATTTTACTAAGCATATATATAGTATATTTCTTTATCTTTCTTGGTTGGCGCCATCTTAGTATACCCGATGAGGGTCGCTATCCCGAAATAGCACGCGAAATGCTAAGCTCTGGTAACTGGGTTACTCCAACTATCAATGGTGTACCTTTTTTAGATAAGCCGCCTCTTTATTATTGGCTTGAGGCTACTTCAATCAATTTTTTTGGTATTAACCCATGGGCAATTAGGCTACCTCAAGCTTTATTTGGTATATTAGGATGTATTTCGATATATACTTTTGGTAGGTACTTCTATTCGCGCTTTGCTGGAATTCTAGCTAGTCTTATTTTATCTGCAAATGTACTTTATTTTTTTGAGGCTCACTATGCAAATATGGATCTTATAGTAGCTAACCTACTTTGGATTGCATTTTTTTTATGCCTAGCTAGTTTAAAACAGACTAATGCTAAGGCTAAGCGCTTGCTTATGTATACAGCATATTTTGTCTCTGCCCTAGCATTTCTAACTAAAGGACTTATGTCTATTGTCTTTCCATGCATGACTATATTTATTTGGATGCTTATAACTAATAATTGGTATAGACTAAAAGAACTATATATACCTACAGGAGCAGTATTATTTGTTGCTATAGTCACACCTTGGCTAGTATTAGCACAGCAACAAAACCCTGACTTTTTATATTTTTTCTTCTATTTTCAACAATTTTATCGCTTTGTTGGTCATGGCTTTAACAATGCAATAGGACCATGGTTTTATTTTGTAGTCATCCTCGCTGTATTCTTACCATTTAGTGTCTTACTCCTTAATAGATTATTTAAAGGTACAAAAATAATTTGGCAAAATAGAAAGCAAGACTCCACAACTTTTTTAATAGCATCTTGGTGTTTGTTAATTTTAGTATTTTTTTCAATTCCCAGCTCAAAAATCGTAAGCTATATTTTGCCTATATTTGCACCATTATCACTATTAATGGCATTATCATTTGAGAAAATAGTTAAAAATAATGACAATATTACTATGTTTAAAAAAATGCATATTATTACAAGCATAATATTTCTAGTAGCCGCTGTTGCTATTATCGTATTTTCTTTAATGCAAAAGCTTCTTTTAAATACTGAAGTACCTTTGCTATATACTACTTTAGTAGTAGTAACTGCGTTGATAATAGCTTTTAGTCTTAAATTATCATTAAAAAATCAAATTAAACAGGCAATTACGCTAATAATTTTTGCTCTAATGCTACTTAATATTTTAGGACAACTTGTAATTCCTTATTTTGATCTAAGAACTTCTGAGCCTCTCGTTACTAAGGTACTCAATGATTCTAATTCAGATACTATCTTTGTTTATTATAATAGGCCACAACCAAAACATTTTATATTGAAAGAAGAGCTAAAACAAAAAGGCTATGATGAAGATCTACCAATATTACTCAATGGTAATATCTACATAGTTTACAACTGGAATACTTATAAGCCTGAAATCGATAACTGGGCAAGAGAATTTTACTATGGCATAAACCAATATAAACAAGCACATAATGGTCAATGGCCTAAATATCTAATAACTTATCCTGAATTTAATAAACTGCTAAATACTAACAAAAATATTATTATCTTTACTTCTGAAAAACAGTTACAAAAATTAAAACAAACATACCCTAGCATAAATTTTGAAATTAAAGGTAGCTATAATAAAAATGTTGTAGTCATGGTTGTAAAATAACTAAATTGAAGACTATTAATAATTAAACTACTTAACTTTTAGTGAGTTTTAAAAACATAAAGTTAAAATTTTTGCTCCTATTAAAATTAAAATAACACTAATTAAATGTTAGTATTTAAGCATATTAATATGCATAAGATTAATTGGGTAACTCGACAAAAGTAAGCAATTACTTACCAAAAGACTTTTTTCTTTCTAACTAAAAATAAAAGCTTAGATCAATTAGATAAACAGGGTTACAAAATAGAAAATATATAAGATTTTAAATATTTCTACTTTCATATTCATCAATAATATATCTAGGGCGCTTTTTTGCCTCATCAAATATACGACTTATATACTCACCTAAAACTCCCAGAGAAATAAGCTGAACACCACTAAAGAACATAATACTCACAACTATAGTTGGCCAACCTGATACATTGACATTATTAAAGAACAAGCTTTGAACAAAAATATAAAAGCCGTATGTCAATGCAAATATTGAAATTACAATACCTAAAACAGATATCAATCTAAGAGGAACTGATGAGAAAGAGAATATACCAGTAAATGCTAGCTTAAAGAGTTTTTTGTATCCCCAGCGACTTGAAGTACCATCTTTACGATCTGCTACCTCAAATGGGACAGCATAAGAGCTAAAGCCAATCCATGCAAAAATCCCCCTAATAAAATGACTATTCTCAGGTAGTGAATTAAATGCTTTTATACATTGTTTATCTAATAATCTAAAATAACCAGCATTAGAAGGAATTTTCACTCCCATAAGCTTATTGCTAAGCTTAAAGAATGTCTTAGATAGAAAACTTCTTGTAGCACTCTGATCATTTCTTGTTCTTACGCCATAAACATTAGAGTAGCCTTCACACCATTTGCTGTAAAACTGATCTATTATTTCAATAGGATGTTGGAAGTCACAATCCATTATTATTGCAGCATCAGCATCTTTAGATGCTTCTAGACCAGCTGTAATAGCTGCCTCCTGACCAAAGTTTCTTGAAAAACTAATAAATTTGATATTGATCTGATCAACTAATTTTTGAATAATTCTCTTAGAATTATCTGAACTTCCGTCATCAACAACTACTATTTTATAGTTTATAGTAATTTGGCTAAGTTTAGCTGCTAGCTCCCTCAAAAAGGGATCTATTAGTACTTCTTCATTATAAACTGGTATCACCGCATAAACAATCGGTTTATCAACATTCCTACTTGTCATCACAAATACAAACTACATTAAGCTTAATTATAATGATATTATAACTATGAAAGTATAAAATATATAGTAGTAAAGGCAGTAATTATACTAGCAAATAAAAGTTATGGTAAAAAAAATAATAATTTGTGCAGATGACTTTGGTATGAGTGATAATATTAACAGCGCTATTATTAATCTTTTAGAAAAAAAGATTATTAATGCCACTAGCTGTATGCCAAATATGCCAGCATTCAAACTAGGAATTGTTCAATTGAGAAAAATATATGATGATTTTAGTCATGTTGGCATACATTTAAATTTAACTGAGGGTAGTGCTTTTACAAATCCAAAATCTATAACTAGTAATCGCAAATTTTTATCGCTATCAAAACTTCTTGTTAAATCAAAACTCAGAGCAATAAGTTATGACCATGTTTATAATGAGTTGAAAGCTCAGATAAATAAATTTATCGAACATTGGGGTGAGTTACCTGATTTTATAGATGGTCATCAGCATGTTCATCATTTTCCAGTGATTAGAAAAGCTGTTATAAATCTATATAAAGATTTCAATATGTATACTAAGCAAACATATATTCGCTCAACATATAAAATGGATAAGTCAAATTTTAAGTCACTAATAATTTATCATAGCGGCGCAAAAAAATTCTATAAAATGTTAATAAACAATAATATCAAACATAACTCAAGTTTTTCTGGTATCTACTCGTTAGAGAGTAATAATCAAGACTTTAGAAGAGTTATTCTAGAAGCTTACGCCGAAATTAAAGATGGTGGCATAATAATGTGTCACCCTGCTGTTGATATTGATATAAAAGACCCAATATCGCAATCACGCGTTAAAGAATTTGCATACTTAAACTCCAAACAAGCGCTAAAAGATCAGAAAGATCACAACATTATACTACAATAACTACTATTTTACCTTCTTGTAGATATAGCGTGGATTAATCATATCTGCTAAAAGTTTGTTCTCAAAATCAACTCTAACCAAGACGCCTAATGTATAACACATAATTAATAAACTACTTCCTCCATAACTTATAAGTGGTAGTGTAAGCCCCTTAGTAGGGAGTAATCCTATATTAACACCAATATTAACAAAAACTTGAAAGGCAATCCAAAAGCCAACACCATAAGCAAGAAAAGCCTGATAGTATCTCTTAAGTTCAAAGGCCATTTTAGCAATACTCATAGCTCTAAACACAATAAATAAATACACTGCAAGTAAAACCATCAAGCCAACAACACCTAACTCTTCAGTAATTACAGAAGTGATAAAGTCAGTATGTGCCTCTGGTAAGAAAAACTGTTTTTGAATACCATTGCCAAGCCCATCACCAAACCAGCCACCACGTCCAAAACCTATCAACGCTTGAACAAGCTGATAGCCAGAGCCATTAGCATTTTCCCATGGGTGTAAAAAACCTGTGATTCTGTGCATTCGATATGGTGATATAATTACTAACATTGCTGCCATCATAACCATAGCACCCAAAAGTAAACCATACCAACGCACTTTGTTACCTGATACAAACAGCATCCCCATAACACATATTGAGATAACAACTGTAGAGCCAAAATCTGGCTGCATCAACAACAATATAGCGATACAACCCAATAAAGTGATTGGTGTGAGAATTCCTTCTTTAAAACTAGCCATTTTTTTTAGATTTTCAGCGATATAACCTGAGAAGAATATAATTGTTAAAAGTTTAGCTAACTCTGCAACTTGGATATTAATAATTAACAAAGGTATCCAGCGTCGCGCACCGTTAACACTTTTTCCAATTCCTGGCACAAGTACAGCAACCAAAATAATCAGCATCACAAAGAAAAAAGTATTATAATTCTTTTCATAATTCTTAGTTGGTACTAATAAAGTTAATAAAAACAAAAAGATTGCAATAATTGCAAAAAAACCCTGCCTAATAGAATAAAAATAAGGATTATTGTAGTCATCTAGAGCAACAATCATTGATGCAGAAGTCACCATCACCCAACCAAAAGTAAGCAGACCAAGCATTATAAAGACAATTGAAACATCAATCTCTAGTTTGGCTCTTACACGTTCTTTTTTTGAGTTTTTCCTGCTTAATAACAGCTTTAATCTATATAGCACTTTTACTTCCTAACTTTTTTGCTCTAGCTGAGCAACAAGATTTTGAAAAACTTCACCACGCTGTGCATAACTATTAAACTCATCAAAGCTTGCACATGCTGGTGATAATAATACTATCTCATTATCTTGAGCTTTTTGACTAGCTAGTTCGAAAGCTTGTTTCATATTATTACATAGCTGATATTTACAATAGCTTTTGATACAGCTTTCAATATATTCTTTATCATCTCCATATAAATAGACATATTTAACATATTTATCTAGCGATTTTATTATCAAACTAAAATCACCACCCTTTGCTACTCCACCTAATAATAATATGATATTTTTAGAATTTGTTATACTGTTAAGAGCAGCTATTGTAGCACCAACATTGGTACCTTTTGAATCATTTATATAAGTTATGCCATTTACTTTCTTTACAATCTTACAGCAATGTTCTAAACCTTTAAATTTTTTAATAGAGTTTATTGATTGATTAATATCTAAGCCTAACCTATAAAGGATATTTAGCACCACAATAATATTTTCTAAATTATGCCAACCAAACAGATTAGTCTCATTAATATCTAATAGCTTTGTCGAGTTCTTATAGATAACTCCTCTTACTATTTGATATTCACCAGCATACTTGATGCCATTATTATGTACATCATAAACAAAAAAATCATTACTAAATTTTGCTAAATTAAGTTTTGACTGCTTATATTCCTCAAAATTTTGGTGTCTATCTAAATGATCTGGTGAGACATTAATAACACAACCTAAGTCAAATCTGACACAATTTAATAAATCTATCTGAAAGCTCGATAGTTCAACAATACAGTAATCAAATTTTTCATATATTTTATTTAGAGCTGGGGTACCAATATTACCAACAAGAATACTTTTATAACCAAGGTCTTTAAGGACAAAATCAGTCATTGTCACTACTGTGCTTTTACCATTTGATCCTGTGACAGCAATTGTTTTAGCTTTAGTATTCTTAATATACTGATAAAATATGTCAACATCACTGACTATTTTATCTTTAAATTTAGCTAGCACTCTATATGGTGACTTATTAAGAGGAATTCCTGGGCTGACTGTAATTAAGTCATAATTATCTAAATCATAATTAACAAACTCATCATTATTATGCGATATATCAACTGTAATATCGATAAAACCTGCGAGAAAATCACAAACAGACTTACCTGTAGAGCCATAACCAACCATCAGTAGTTTGGTTATCTTGTTATAATTAAAATAAAAACCAAACATTACCTAACCTTGATAGCAGCTAAACCAATTAAAAAAAGTATCAAAGAAATTATCCAAAAGCGTATTACAACTTTTGTTTCTGGCCAACCTTTTAATTCAAAATGATGATGTATAGGTGCCATTCTAAAAATTCTTTTACCATTTCTAAGCTTATATGAGCCTACTTGTAACATCACTGATAAAGCCTCTACAACAAATAATAATCCCATAATAAAAAATATCAACTCTTGACGTATAATCACTGCAATTACACCAAGTACTGCACCTAGTGTTAGCGAGCCAACATCTCCCATAAATACTTCCGCTGGATGAGAATTAAACCATAAAAATGCTAAACCAGAACCACACAAAGCTGCACAAAAAACTGCCACCTCAGCAAGTCCAGAGTTACCTAAATAGTTCAACAATAAATAATTTGCTAAAGTACTATTAGTCTCAATGTATGCATAAATACCTAATCCAGCCGCGACAAGCACAACAGGTACAATAGCTAAACCATCTAGTCCATCAGTAAGATTAACAGCATTACTACTTCCATTGACAATAAAAAATGTCAAAACCACAAATAAAACAATACCCATTGGGATATATATACTCTTTGAGAACGGTATTAATAAACTTATCTGACCATTCTTAGACAATAGATAAAATAAAACTATAGCCAAAACTATTGAGAAAATTGATTGCAAAGCAAACTTGTACTTAGCTCTTAAACCTTTAGGATGCTTAAGTACCAGCTTCAAATAATCATCAAAGAATCCAATAGCTCCAAAGAAAATAACCACTAAAATCAAAATCCATAAATATATACTTGTCAAATCTCCCCAAAGTATACAAGAAATAATAACTGATGAAAGAATCAAAATACCTCCCATAGTTGGGGTATTTCTTTTAGAAAAATGGCTTTGTGGACCGTCATCTCTAACAACTTGACCTATTTGCATCTTCTGTAACCACCTAATCATCGGCCTACCAAGAGAAAGAGTAATTAGTAACGATGTTATCGAAATCATGATTATTCTTACTGATACATAACTACTAAAAACTTCTAAACCTTTGAAACGGCTTAACCATACAAAAATATAAATCAGCATATTAAAAATGTTTAATTACCTTCGAGTATTTATACATATAATATGTTATTTTTTTAATAGAGTCAAAATCAGTCTCTAGATAGTTGGCTCGAATTTTTTATATTTCATCGCAAAATCATCATTTTCGAACTGCTCATAATTTTTGATAAAAGCTCTTACTAACGATTTATATTCTTTTTTGTATTCAGCGCTATCAATCCAATTATTGGTAAGTTGAAGTTCTTGACCATTATCATTTATTGAAGTTAAAGCTTTAAAATTAAAATACTTTTGACGAGTAAATTTAAAGCTAACATTCTCCGGTTTAGTCAATAAGTAGTTAACAATTTTTTTTGTCTCCTCAACAGGAACTCTCCTACCTGTCTTATAATCACCCTCAATCCAGCCAACATTTATCATATAAATTTTAGCATTGCTATGCTTTAAGCGCTGGCGTAATATATTAGCATATCTAGTTGGCTTAAGTAGTAAAAATGGTTGTGCATAGCAACTTGTAAACTCTGGTTTAGGTTCTGTAACACCTGCCTCTACACCTATAGAAGTAGAAGTATACCCAGATAAAAAATAGTAAATTGCCTGACCCTTACTAAGTTTTGCAACTCTTGGTAGCACACCTTTTGCGTCTTTTACAAGAAAGATTATTGTATTAGGATTATCAGTATTTACAACATTATCAAAGTTTTCACGCGGGAAAGTCACATAGGTATTGCTTTGTGAATTACTTTTCTCACCAAATATAATATTTTGACTATCATCAAAGTTAGGATTTTCTATCAAAAGATCTCCAGCTAATGCTTCTCTAATCCGTAGATCATCTTTTTTAAAACTTGCTGATTTAATTGTCAAACCTGACTCTAAGCTATATACACCGCGCATTTCTGTCCAGGCAATCGCCTCATTAGCAACTAGACTCTTATTTCGGTCTAAAGCTAGCGTTGTTTTACCACTACCAGATAAGCCAAAAAACATCGTACTATTAGCTTCGGTATCAACACTGACAGCACAGTAAAATACGCCAATATTATTCAATGAAAGATAATAGCTCATAACTGATAACAGTGCCTTATTTATCTCAGCAAGATACATAGTCCCAACTAATATACTTTCTCGCTGTTTGAGATTAGTTGCTATTACCTTTGGAGAGTTTAAATTAAGATCTAGATAATCATCTATCTGCGTTTCGTATGAATGCATTATTACCCATTGTGGATCAAATGACTCTAATTCTTTTTTACTCGGAGTTATCGATATTAACTTTAAAAAATAAGCAGCTGAAGCCTGAGTAGTTATTAATCTAACTGCTATGGTATTTCTTTCATCATGATTATAAAAACCATCAACAACAAAAAGATCCTTTGTTGCTAATTCTTGAAGTAGCTTTTCTTTGATTAACTTCCAGTTTTTTCTTTTTAACCTTTTATTATCTGATCCATCTTCGCTCCACCAGATATTCTTTATAGCATATTTAGTCTCAACAATGTATTTATCATCAGGGAGTCTACCTTTGATCTCACCACTGTCAACCACTAATGTTTTACCATCATAACATATAAAACCATCGCTATTATGTGCATATTTTGCTAATTCTTCGAGAGAAAGGTTTTTATGCACATTTTCACAAGTATATAGATACTTATTTTCATCTATGGTTGAAGGATCCATTAACAAAAGTCCCTTAGCTTACAAAGCAATTAAATATTAAGTAAAAATTATAGCTAGTATATATTTTTTTTTCAAAAAAAATGTTATTGTTTTTGTAATAAAGTAAACTATTAAATAAACTATAATTTAAGCAATTATTTCTACGACAAAAGTGACTAGTGAAATTAAAGTGAACAAGACTAATTTTATAAAAAATATCATCAAGAAAGACATTGAAACAAAGAAAGTCTCAGGTATTCTAACTCGCTTCCCTCCTGAGCCTAATGGCTACCTTCATATTGGTCACGCAAAATCTATATGTCTTAATTTCAGTATTGCACAAGAATTTGGTGGTAAATGCAATCTACGCTTTGATGATACCAATCCTGACAAAGAAGATATTGAGTATATAAATGCTATCCAAGAAGATGTAGAGTGGCTTGGTTTTAAATGGGAAAATCAACCGCGTTTTGCTTCTGAATATTTTGATAAAATGTATGAACTAGCTATATTACTTATAAAAAAAGGCAAGGCTTATGTCTGTGATTTGTCAGCAGAAGAAATACGCACGTACCGTGGCACGCTAAAAGAGCCAGGTAAAAATAGTCCATATAGAGAACGCAGTATCACTGAGAACCTTGAATTATTTGAAGGTATGAAAAATGGTAAATTTACTGAAGGTAGTAAAACTTTGAGAGCAAAAATTGATATGTCCTCTGGCAATATAAACCTTAGAGATCCAGCTTTATACAGAATAAAGGTCTCTCACCACCCTAAAACAGGTGATAAATGGTGTATTTACCCAATGTATACATTTGCTCATCCACTTGAGGATGCAATCGAAAAAATAACTCATTCACTATGCACTTTAGAATTCCAAGACCAAAGACCATTCTATGATTGGGTCATTGAGGAAACAGAATTTGAGATAAAGCCACAACAAATTGAATTTTCAAAACTTAATCTTAATTACACAATTACAAGTAAGCGAAAACTAAAATATTTGGTTGATAATAAGCTTGTCAATGGCTGGGATGATCCACGTATGCCGACTATAAAAGGCTACCGTCGCAGAGGTTATACTCCAGAATCTATTCGTAATTTTTGTGACACGATAGGAATATCTAAACAAGATTCTGTTATTGACGTTTCGGTTTTAGAAGATGCTATTAGAGACGATTTAAACAAAAATGCTTTAAGAAAAAATGTTGTCTTAGATCCAATAAAAGTAAGCATAAAAGATATGCCTAGCCATCATCTAGATGTACCAAACCATCCACAAGATCCAGAATTTGGCCGCCGAGAGATCACAATATCATCTCAAATATTTATTGAAAGAGACGATTTTGTTTTCAAACAAGAAAAAAATATGAAAAAATTTAGTCCAAATGGTAGAGTTCGTTTACTAAACGGATATGTAATTGAGTGTCAAGAAGTGATAACTGATATTAATGGCGAAGTTATAGAACTACAATGCTCTTATTTATCAGAAACTCTAGGTGGTAAAAAGCCAAATGATGGTATTAAGCCTAATTGTATTATCCATTGGGTTGATGCTAATAATTGTCTTAATGCTGAAGTTAGGATTTATGATCGCCTATTTAATGATGAAAATCCGGCAAATGCTGATCGTATTGAGGATGTTTTAAATCCAAACTCATTACAAGTTATCAAAAATGCTAAAGTTGAAAGATCTCTTGAAAATGTCAAAGTTGAAGAGCGATTCCAGTTTAACAGAGTTGGTTATTTCATTGCTGACCTAAAAGACTGTTCTCAGCATAAGCTAGTATTTAATCGTATTGTGACTCTTAGAAACTAATTCAAAGAATACATAAAATGTTATCAAACTCGAAAAAACTATTATATGTTATTTTTCTTTTTTGTATATGGATATTTGGAACTTTAATATAGTTTACAATAAACATCCAATTATTGGTTCCTTCTAATAAATCTTGTACTAATATAACTTTTAACCCTATGTTTATCTGGACTTATATGTAGTTGTATATGTATGCTTATATAAATACTTTTTTTTATATAAACTTCTAAAGCTATATTTCAATCATAATACAACTTTGGTTTTAATATTATTTTTAATATATATTAGCGAGGTTATCTAGCGTATTTTGGGATTATAGTTTTGTAAAGTTTAACCAAAATGTAATGCTTTTTTTGGATAATGACTTGCTATTACTTTGGCTATAGTAGCAGCTCTAGGAATGTACTCAAAATTTGAAATAGGTTTTTATTAATTACTTCTATTTTTTTACTAATCACTATAAACTTTAATATCTTTAATTATTTACTTATTAGCTTATACTATAGTCACTTTGCACCTATCAAATATGCTATTGGCGAAGTAAATATCTCCGAAAGTAGTTATATAACTATAATTTTGAATCCTATACGCACAGTTATCCAATTTATCTAGTTTAGGTTATTATCTATACCGTTGTGATTTATAATTTTTCTCGGTTTACGGCAAAAAAAAAATATTATTTAAAAATAAAACTTCGTTAGAAAAATTAACTAGTCTTTTAGTGGTGTGTGGTTTATACCTTTAGTATTTTTTTATTTTGCAAACCCATACAACACACATTTAAAATAAGGTTTGCAAATATGTACAATGTCGCTAACATTACCAGTATTATTTTATTTATTTGAATCAATATAAAGGATAAAATATTCTATAATATTGTATTGGTTTTTATTTTAATAGACATTACAGTTTTTATATTTTATAACACTTTAACATATTTTTTCTCCTCAGCTTACAACTAAAAACTTTTGTAATAAATTGCTGTCAAGGCTGAATAATTTATCAAAAATAATTTAAATCATACATATGTCATAAGGTAATAGACCTGTTTATAATCAAATGTTATTAGTTGGAGCATTATTAAAATAAGTAAACCTTATGTGTTTCTCAAATTTAATAATCACAACATACCATACAATCAAGAGATTCTTACTATGTTTTCAGATTATGATAAACAAAAAAAACTATCACCTTTAAACAAACTGGTTTTAGTACTTAGGCACACCAATGCACAAGCATTAAAAGAATAAGTAATTATCATTTTATCTAGTATAGAAACACCAAAACTACTTAATTTGAATATTTTAGGCTAGACTTTTATCGTAAAATCTACCAATAAAAGCTGACATATTTGATTTTATAAGACCAGTAATGACATAAACAAAACTTAAACATAAATTATATAATAATCTAACTACTTGAATATGCTAGTATAAAAAAACCAGCCTAACAAAAAAAAAGAATCTAATAACCAGTACACGACGATAATAGCCTAAATATTTCTCAGCAACAAAACCACCAGAATAACTTAGATATAAACCATTGAAAAAGTTGTACCAACTAAAGATGCTAATAAATCTTGAGAGATTTGAAACTTACCGATCAAATAAGAATATCAACAATGATTATTGTAGCCATAACGCTCAGTAAACTCAGCTAGTGAGGTAATTGTGCTAAAACTTTTTTCTCTTCTCTGAGAGATCTCTAGAATTTATATCTTTGGTAGTCATAGTTAAACTAAACAATTAAAATTAAACTTACATATGCTCTATGATAGGCATAAATACCTAACTATATTTTGATTATTCTAATTCTAAAATCTTCTTTCCAATTTTTGTTCAAGATCGCGGTTTAAATCTTCTAATTACTTTTATACTTTTGCAATCCCCTGCTGGAATTTTTGATAAAAATCTAGTTGTGACATTTGTTGTTGTCTAATCTCAATATTAGACTCAATTTTTTCTATCTGATTTGGCAGATTGTGCGTAGTTGTTTTTTTTGTTCATAAGTCAGCTTATTTTAAAAATTGCTCAATATATTATTCTTGGTAATATTATTTATAAACTCTATATCATGACTTACTATAATTATTGTACCTTGATAATTTATAAGCATTTCCTCAAGTATTTCTAAAGTCTCTATATCCAAGTCATTTGACGGTTCATCAAGGACTATGTATGATATTGCTAAGTTTTAATAAAATCTTTGCCAGTAAAAGCCGATTCTTTTCACCACCAGCTTGATGTGTAATCGGTAAGTGTATAATGTAAATGATCAAAGCAAAAAATTTAATATTATCTGCTAGAGTACCTTGAGATAGTTTATCCAGCCTAAGCAAACAATTAAAAATTTTTTTTTGCCACACAGCCTTGAAAAATCTTTAAATAAATACTTACCAGCATATTCAAAATAAATCTTGTCAGCTTGAATAATCTTTTTCGATGATTTATCCAACTTGAGCAACTTCAACATCAGCTACCAATCATGCTTTTGTTTGCTTTCATGACTCATCTGCTCTAAAGCTCTGACTCGCCATTCATTTCTTGTACGTCATGCTTTAATCCTCTAACGACCCCACGCTTCTTCTTGAGCTTACTTTTTACTAAACTCACTATTAGGCCTTTTCTTGAGCATCAAGTATTTGCTTTTTTCTCAACAAACTTAGTATAATTTACCATCAAAACAATACAAATGTCCTCTATCTAATTAGACTATACTTTTAGCAACATTATTGAGAAATTTTCTTTAACGAATTAATAAAGAATCATGATTCTCATCGATATAACTATGTAAGTGTTCAAGTTCAGCAGATTATGGATTTGACCCTAAAGTCTTGCTGGTATGCGATAAATACTCTACCTGAATTACTACCTTGAGGTATAACATCAGCTACACTTCCTTGCATATCACTATGAACTTCCTGAATCATACTTTAAACAATAGCATTATTATACACAATAACCTCACGACCGTCTGGGGTATTACCTTACCTTCAATAATTTTTATTAGTGATGTTACCCTGGAGCATTACGACTTATCAAGCAAATTCTTTGACCTTTTGAAATTTTTCTAAATTAACCTTATCAAAGACTATTTGCTTACCAAAGTTAGGCTTACATTTTAAAAATATATTAACCTAAAGTTAATAAAAATAATCAAATAATGATGATTTTTGTACTCTTTCACGCAATATTTTAATAGAAAATTACAAAGATAATCGATGCAGTAAAATACATCCATCCACCAAATGAAATTGGCAAACTCAGAGATATTGATGTAAGATGTCCCATCATAATATCATTTAAAAACCAAGCTAAACCAAAACCAGCTCCAGCAGCACCCATTGCCTTACCTTGTTCCTTATCAGTAACTGCTGTTGAAATCATTGTTAAAAGAGCTGTATAACAAATAAGTTGAGATGCTGATAAAACTATTGTCAGCAACCATTGTGTGAATTGATTAATTAAAATAGTCACAAAAATAAAACCTATACCACAAATAACTGCGGCTTTTACAAAAGCTATCTGATTAGATAACTTTGCAAAAATTATAGGTTGAATAACAATACTCACGACTGCTGTAGATAATCCCATAAGAGCATAAAAGGCGCCTGTTTGTGAAACTGTATAGCTATAAGTCAAATTTAAAAACAATGCTATGCCCTGGCCATAAAATCCCCACGCACATTGAACTAATAAATATACTACTCCAATTAATCTAACACGCTTATCAGATAATAAAAATGATATTGTCTTGTAGATTGTTCCAAGTTGAATAACTAAACCAGGATTCTTCGGTAAATCTTTAGTCATGATAATAGCTATAAAAACAATATTAATCAGTGATAATATCGCTGCAAAAATAAACGGTAATGTATGACTGACATTCATTACTGAAACAAAACTTGTAACTATCGGACCAACAACAAAACCTAAAGATGCTGCCATCGTAATATAACCTAAATTTTTAGACTTATCTTCTTCTGTAGATATATCAATGACTGCAGCTTGAGCAATTTCGAAAGCTCCTCCAGCCAAACCACAAACAAATCTACTTGCTACAAATAATAGATAGTGATGTGAGTATATAGCATATGATGATAAAATATATGATACACATGTGGTTGATAAAGCAACAATTAGGATAATTTTGCGTCCATACTTATCTGATAATTCACCAATAATAGGACAGCCGATCATTAAGCCTAATGGCCAACATGCCAAAGCTATTGAATAATACCAGTTCTGAAAGTTACCGCCTGGATCACCAAAAGTAATACATGACTGACCAAAAAATAACGACGGCATAATAGGGAAAACAAGCCCTGCACCCATTACATCTATTATAATCGTGGTAATAAGCACTGGGATTAAAATATTCTTTGCGTGCAGATTCATTGCAGACTTCATATATTATAAAAAATATTAAAAATAAAACCGTTATATGCTACCATAACTATGCTTTTTTATCAATATTTAGAAATCTTTAAGATATAGTTATACTCTTAACGCTAGTTTTTTGATATAAATAAACATCTTTATATAAAAGATAAAACTCTCATCTTTATAAGTTTAGTATTCTACTTATTATTAAGTTAGTGGTAAAATATTTCTTTCAAAACGTAACTGCTCTTTGTAAACTATTCTTTTATTTTTCTTGATATTACCAAATACGTTATTAAAAGACTCTTCATTATATATTTTTAAACTCTAATAAAGCAGGTTCTTTATAAAGTTTTGCAATAGTAGATTTATCTAAAGAGAACTCTATATTGATGAGAGCAAGATGTTTGGGAAACTTCTGAAAAATGCTTTCTCTAAGCTTATTTATATGATATTACGCTCACAATAAAGAGAATATTAAAAAAATTTAGTGAATCAGTTAAACTTAAAGTATTTACACGTATTGATCTTAGTGTATCACTTCTTAGTATTTTTGTTACGATTTATTCTCATATTGTCATACACAATTCAAGCTTGTATCAAACTTACCTATACAACAATTGACTATTATTTAATCACAATAGTACTTTTTATACCACTTAGTGGTATAAAAAAGCTAAGTCTTAACTATAAAAATATAAGTTTAAAGATTAAAAATGACAAAACAATATAAAAAACTACTACCAGCTAGCTTTTATTAATGGAGTCAATGATGCGAATGACTATTATAAGTTTCGTATTGTTATATCTTCATTGTTTGCTCTTATATATAGTAGCACTTGTATATTACACATAAATGTGCCTTACATGATAGTAGTTTTGTGGTTTTATTATCCTTGCTAATATTGCTACGATTATGAGTGTAGTAATGAATAATATATTTTATAGATTTCATTCTACTAAAATTAGTTTCTTATATTAACTATGAATCTTTTAAAACTTTTACATATGATTGCTGGAAAGATACCATGATGTAACGAATATTAAGCAATACAATCTTAAGTTTCATTATCCGATTAATTATCGGAGCATTTTTATCTTTTATGATCTATTTTTTTTGCAATTTTAATTGTAGTCCTACTCTAATTAGTTTGTATATATCACACAAAATAAATGTTCAAAAATAAAACTCTTATTAGAGGCTAAATAATACTTATTCTTTGTCTAACAGTTTCATACAATGCTATACCAGTAGCTACTGAAACATTTAAACTAGAGACCTCACCTAACATTGGTAAGTTAGCTAAAAAATCACAACTTGCTTTTGTACGCTGGCGCATACCACTTCCCTCAGCACCAGCAACTATTGCTATAGGGTCAGCTAAGTTCATAGCATATAAGCTATCATCAGCTTCACCAGCTAAGCCAACTATCCAAACATCTAGTTTTTTGAGCTTTTCAATAGCTCTCGCTAGATTTGTAACTATGACAATTTTTGTATGTTCTACAGCACCACAAGCAACTTTTTTAACAGTCGCATTTATTGGCGCACTATTATCTTTTGGAATAATTATAAAATCAATCCCTGCTGAATGTGCACTGCGAATACATGCACCAAAATTGTGAGGGTCTTGGACATTATCTAATATCAAAATAAATGCATTTTTATCTTGTGGAACTAAGCTTTCAATGTCATTTTCCGTATAAGTTTTAAAAGTTTTTTTTTCTAGTGCAAAAATATTCTGATGATTAGCATCTTTTCTAATACGGCTAGGAAGTAACTTTAAATCATCAATAAAAGTAACTTTTATATCTTTTGAATTTGCTTTAACAATGATAGCTTTTATTTTAGGATTAAGATTTTGTTTTTTTAACACTAATATTTCTTTTGCCTGATCTGATACTATCAAGCTATCAACAGCATTAATTCCATAAATTAAAATACTCATTTAGCCTCCAAAAGTTTTACTAGCTTTTCTCTTAAGCCATCAAATGAGCCATTACTCATCATCACAAGTTGTAAGTTTCTGTGTTGATGAATATTTAGTAAGTCATTTATTTGTGTAACAAAATCTTCAATATCCATGATAAAATCAACATTATCAATATTTTTGAGCAGCCCTTTAGCATCCCATTTTAATAGACTATGATTATACAGCAAAACTTTATCAGCTTGTGTTATTGATACTGAAAGATTATCTTTATTATCCCCCTGACGCATAGTGTTTGAACGTGGATCAATAAGAGCCACTACATAGGCATCTTTGTCTTTATTACGTACAGCTTCTAAAGTCAATTTAATCGAAGTTGGATGATGAGCAAAATCATCATACAAAGTAACATTATCTCGATGTGACAATACTTCTAGGCGTCTTTTAACACCTTTAAACCCATCTAAAGCTTGCTTAATATTTCCACCAGAGATATTAAGCTGCTTCGCTACAGCATAAGCACTCATAGAGTTTAAAGCATTATGCTCACCTATTAAACCCCATGATATTTGGATACTGTTACTACCATCACTAGCTAATTCAAACTTAGAGTAGTCGGAGTTATTTTTAGTTATAAAAAATCCATCGGCTGAATTTGCTTTGATAAGCTCTGACCAACAACCCATAGATATTACCTTTTGTACATTATCATCCTTAGCATTGTAAATAATCTTTGCTGTAGCTGGCATTTTTCTAAGTAGTTGATGAAATTGCCAAAATATCGCATCAACATCTTTAAAAATATCAGCATGATCATATTCAATATTATTAATCACAAAAATATTTGGATCATAATGAATTAACTTTGAACGCTTATCAAAAAAAGCAGTATCATATTCATCTGCTTCAATAACAAAATACTGAGAATCCGTATAGCGTGAAGAAACCCTAAAATCGCTACTAACACCACCAACCAAAAAGCTTGGATTTAATCCAGCTTGTTCAAGTATTTTTATAGTCATTGTCGTAGTTGTGGTTTTACCATGTGTTCCAGCTATTGCAATAACCTTTTTATATTTAAGGATATTTTGATATAGCCACTCAGGACCTGAAAAATAGTTTAACTTTTCTGCAAGTATTTTTTCTATTATTGGCATACCTCTCTTCATAATATTACCAATAATAATCTCATCAGAATTTAGCTCTAACTGAGAGCAATCAAATCCTTGCAATATTTCTATACCTTGAGATTCAAGATAAGTACTCATTGGCGGATAAACATTAGCATCAGAACCTGTTACTTTATAACCTTTTTGTTTTGCTAATACCGCTAGTGAACCCATAAAGGTACCACAAATACCTAAAATATGAATATGTTTTGACATTCAGTCTTTTTTTAAAAACGTTTATAATATTAAGTGGCTAGATTATAGTAGTTTACTAAGATTAAATCAATATTACTTTAGTTGTTAGTTATATTGACTTGGTATTGTCAAAGTTATTATTTATACTTATAGTAGATTTAAAGTTTAAGGATAAAAAATGTTTATAGAGTTTGCTCTTGAGAGCAAAGTACTTCAATTTGGCGAGTTTACCCTCAAGTCAGGTCGTATAAGTCCATATTTTTTCAATGCTGGTTTATTTAACTCTGGTAGACAGCTTGCATCATTAGCTGATTACTATGCACAGTTAATTATAAAAAGTAATATCAAATACGATATTTTATTTGGTCCAGCATACAAGGGAATACCTTTAGTTGCAGCTATTTCAACTACTTTAGCTGTAAAATACAATATCGATATACCGTATGCCTTTGATCGTAAAGAAGTAAAAGACCATGGTGAAAGTGGCATATTTGTTGGGGCTGATATGACAAACAAAAAAGTATTACTTATTGATGATGTAATGACAGCAGGTACTGCTTTTTATGAGTCATACAACAAATTTAAAAGCATCCATGCTGAAATAGCTGGTGTTGTACTATCCATAGATCGCCAGGAGAAAGCTAAAGATAGTAATATTTCAGCAACTAAGAAAATATCTCTAGACTTTAACATCCCAGTTTTAGCTGTGACAAACTTTGAAAGTATTTTTGAGTATGTTAAAAAAAATCTTGATGGAACCATGATTAATAAATTTAAACAATATCGTCAAAAATATGGCTCATAACAAAGATATTTATATAATTTCTGATTTACATTTAAATACAAATTGTACTGAAATGGCAGAGCTTTTTAAAAAATTTCTAGATAATATTACATCACAGCAGAATCAACTTTTTATATTAGGTGATTTTTTTGACTACTGGATTGGAGATAATCATCGAGATGATTTCTATCACAAGATTACAGCTTGGTTAAAACTAGCCTCTGATAAAGGCTTAGAAATATCTTTTATGCACGGTAATCGCGATTTTTTAATTGGCCAAAAGTTCGCTAAACAAAGTGGCATTACACTAATTAAAGATCCTTTTTATCTAAATATTACTGATAAAAAAATAGTTTTCTCACATGGCGATTTATTCTGTACTAATGATAAAAGCTACCAGTGGTATAGAAAATGGATCGCATACAACCCTATTTTAAGATTTATTTTTAAAAGATTACCGCTATTTATAAGAGAATATACTGCAAAAAATGTGCGTA
This sequence comes from Francisella persica ATCC VR-331, assembly GCF_001653955.1. Taxonomy (NCBI): domain Bacteria; kingdom Pseudomonadati; phylum Pseudomonadota; class Gammaproteobacteria; order Thiotrichales; family Francisellaceae; genus Francisella; species Francisella persica. The sequence continues at coordinate 997,628 of NZ_CP013022.1, read as the reverse complement.
AAACTAGTTATGCAAAAAACCTCAAACACCCAAATGTAGATGTCACTTCTATAGGTATAGAAAAATATCGTAAAGGTTATGATATTGTTATTCATGGTCATACACATAAAATGGCAATACATATTGCAAATGACTACACTAGATATGTACTAGGCGATTGGTTCAAAGACGGTAATTATATAAAAATTTCTAAAGATTGTGAGATTATACAGGTTACTACATTACGATAATTTTATAGCAGCTTATAACTCAAAAGCTTTTGCATAAACCTCATAAAGCTTATCCATAGACTTATTGATTTTTCCCTTTGTATTGAAACCTTTGTATAGTAGCTTCTGTAAAGCTGAAGGGGGCATTTGTATATCTAATATCAGCTCAACAACACCATCAAATTTAGCTGGATGTGTAGAGTTTGCTACGATTATAAATTATATAATCTTTATTAGCATAAAAGTGACCTCTTTTGCCAAAAAAAGCCAGTCTCAGTATATGAACATACAATTTCATCATACTGGCGATCAACTTGCTTTATCTCTTCTATAATTTAGAAATCAGAGGCACAAACTGCTTTGACATTGTTAATAGATATAAAAGTCTTTCAAGATTACCAACATCTACAGCATTTGATAGTGTTTCAATACTTGCTTTAAGATTAAACTTACCAGTCTCTATATAGTCAACAACAGTATCATTAAGCATTTAAGCTCATTGATATTTTATCAATTGGAAAGCCCACATTTGCTTAGCCAAAAAAACAGCCTAATACCGCATATCCAATATCGCCAGAAGTTGCAATTAAAATATGTAAATAGCTTATTGCTATTTATAGAGCTTAAACAATTTGCTAAAAATCTGGCACCAAAATCTTTAAAAGACAAAGTTAGACCATGAAAAAGTTCTAAAACTGATGCGTTCTTATCTAAGCGTACTGACACACCAAAAGTAAAAGCATTATTACAAATCTTATCTAACTCTTCAACACTACATTCTCTTAAAATTTTCGATAACTAAATCTTTTAGACCTGACCTATATTTAGACCTATTTCTCTTGCTAAGATTACTGTCTTTCTAGCAACATCCATACCTAATAAATCTTGTCTTATAGATAGTTCTTATCTATAGCATCATAAGCTATCTTAACTGCATCAGAGAAAATCACACCATTACTTAACTATGTAAATAGCTTAATGTACCGGAGAAAATTCCTTTGATGATTTTAACATTATCATCACCACCTTGGACCATACTTCTTAATGTAATTATCAAATGAAAACCGGCACAAACATTTGTTTCATACAAGAAACTAGTACTATTTTGTTTTGCAACTTTTCTTAGCTCTTGATATAACTCATAACTACCAGAGTTTGCATATTTTGGTGTAACTACACGTATACCTTTTTGATGCGAGGACATAAATTCAACTAACTCTTCTAAATTAACTTGCTATGTATTCTCTTCAAGCAAATTATCTATATTTTCAAATAGTAACTTTCATAAGATATACGCATTTTCTTTGAATTAGTAGTAACGACTAATACATAGATTTATACCATATACCATCTTCTCTCATAAGTTTGCTTAAACTGCTTGATAAAAGCTTTACCTATATTAGTACCAATTACCTTAATTGCGATATCATCACTTACAGTATTTTATAGTGACAGCGCATTGCATGAACACCACGAGTCTCATCTTCTGGCTTTACTGCAAATGTCACACTTATCTCTGATGATCCTTGAGAGCTAGCATAAATACTCATATTAGCTAGCTTTAGCGAATTTACTAACTTTTGTTATTATACTTTAACAGTAAATTTTATCACTAATTAGATTATGATGGTTTTCATGCTTAAAGTTAGTTTTTTTTGGATGGCGCGGAAATATAGTTGGCTCAATTTTTATGTCTTGTATGATCGAGTCAAAATATTTAAATGATATTTCACCAACATTTTTTTCTACATCTCAAGTAGGACAACATCCTTCTGGATTGATGCAACAATATGGTACACGTTATAAAATGCCAATATTTATTGAGTAACCTAATAAAATGTATATACTTATGAATTGCCAAGGTAGTAAATACACCAAAAAGAAGTCCTCATAAACTAAGAGCTTATGGCTGGCAGGTTTTTTGTATAGATGCTGCATCTTTCACTACGCTTAGATCAAAGTAGTACTCTAGTTTCAGATCCTCTAAATCATAACCAAATAATCTATGCCATTGAAATGATAAAAAAGATTTTATAGGTAGTAAAACTGTACTGTTAGTTTAATATCACTAGCTATAGATGGGCTACTTAAAGAAGATCTTGTTGAATTGGTTTTCTAGTACTTATCAAACAATCTCAGTAGCCGGTTCTGCAGCGATACAAAATACCCACCAGCAAACAGATCTTTTGAGCAAGGCCAATGATGTAAATGAAGATATTCTAAAAAGACTCATTTAAAATCCCTCAACAAAAAAACTGTACAAACTTTAGCTTATAATATCCTGCCTCGGATGAATGTTGCTATTCCAAATGGATAGACAAAAGAAGAATTATTAAAGTAGCTACAGAACACAAAATCTTAGAACCTAAAAAAACTATTCCTGTTGAAGGCGTATATGTCAGAGTACCTAGCTTAAGATCACATTCTCAAGCTCGAATAGAAGCAAAAGATTTCTCAAGGTAATCAATATGGGTTAAAGTAATGATAATGATAAAGAAGATACCCTAAAATACCTGCGACAGTTGCTACGGGGAGCTCCCAAAACCGCTTAGACGAGTTTTGAATATTATTAAAGATAGAATTTCATTCCAAAATAGAATCCCATCTATTTTCTTTGCTTAACAAAAGCCACAACCTCTTCCATTTTAAAACTTCTAGCTCCCTTGACAGTTAGCTTAGTATTTTGTGATTTATATTCATCCAATACTTTAGTTAAATCATTATTAAGCTCATCTTTGGAATCATAGTACTTAGCATTTTGGTTTGGATATTCTGCTAAAACATAATCTATTAGATTTTTCTCGCCAAATAAAAATATCTTATCTAAATTTACCTTTTTAAGCCACTGTCCTATCTTTCTATGATAATTTTCAGCCTCGTCACCTAGTTCACGCATTGAACTAATAGCAATGATTTTCTTACCATCAAATTCTGCTAAATCTTCGATAGCAGCCTCAATAGCAGCAGCACTAGCATTATAAGTATCATCAACCAAAATTAGCTTATCTGTAAGATGCTCACTTGAGAATCTACCTTTATAGCTTTTGATATTTTGTGTATTTGTAAGAAATTCTTCTGGCTTAAGCCCTGCAGCAATTACACTAGATATAGCTAAGACACTATTAAACAAATTATGCTTGCCAATATTTGGTAGTTGATAATCATACTCTTTATCAAAGATTCTAATCTTAACAGCATAACTTTTTGATGTCACTTTATAATCTAATACTAAAATATCAGCTTTTGGATTAGTCATTGAGCAGGTAAGCTTTTTACACTCAAGTTGCTTAGCATAATTTATAATTCTTTCATCATCAAGATTTACGATACAGTAGCCATTTTTAGGTAATGCCTTTAGAAGCTCACCCTTCTCTATCATTACACCATCAAGAGATTTAAGGTTCTCAATATGACAAGCACCAATATTTGTAATCATTGCTATATTTGGCTGGATGATATCAGCAGCGGCTTTTATCTCACCAACAACATTTGTCCCAGCCTCAATAACTGTAAAATCAGCATTCTGTAAAGTTTCTAATACTGTCATTGGCACACCAAGGTAGTTATTTAGATTACCTCGAGTAAAATGGATTTTTTTCTCACCAAGTAGAGCTACAATCATTTCTTTAACAGATGTTTTACCACAACTACCTGTTATAGATATTATTGGCATAGTTAATGACTTACGATATTCTTTTGCTATTGCTCGTAAGCCTTTTATAGTGTTTTGACAAACTATTTGCGGAATATCTAAATCTTGCTTTTTTGAAACTAAAACTGCTTTGGCACCATTAGCAATAGCATTTGGAATAAACTCATGTCCATCACGATTAGCCACAATTGCAACAAATAGACCATCATGTCTTATTTCATTTGAATTGATAGCTACTGTTTGTATTGATACATCTTCACCAAAATATTCCAAATCTGCTTGGGTTGCTAATTGTTTTAGTGATTTAATCATTTATTTCTCCATAATACTTTAACATTCTCCTTCAACACTTGAACTGGAACTTATACTTAGTTACAATATCTCGCTCATCAAAATGCTCTTTAACACCATTTTTATCAAGGTAACACTCATGACCTTTGCCAGCTAAAAGAATAATATCACCTTGACTTGTATTCTCTATACTATACTTGATAGCCTTTTCACGAGAGGTAATAAAAATATGGTTTTCTGGATTATTAAAACCTTTCTTAATATCACTAAAAATATTTTCAATATTCTCAAAGCGATTATTATCTTCTGTAACTACTATTTTGTTAGCATATCTCTCAGCTATTTGAGCCATTTTAGGCCTTTTGGTTACATCTCTATCACCACCACAGCCAAATATACACCACAAATTAGATTTTGAATATTGTTTTAAAGTCTGTAATACTTTTTCTAAAGCACCAGGAGTATGTGCATAATCGATTATAACCTTAGTACTATTATCTAACTCAATAACTTCTATACGACCTTTTACTGGCTTAATGCTAGCAATACTTGCTAAAAGTTGTTCTCTAGCAATATAACTATACAATGCACCTAGGCTTAAACCTAAATTCATTAGATTAAACTCACCAACCAAAGATGTTTGATAAGTACCTATATGCTTTTGAGAAATATACAAATCAAAGCTTATTTGCATATTATGTATATTTTTTACACTTATATAGACATCAGCATTTTTTGATTTTAAGCTAACAGTTATAACATCGCAATAACAAATTTCACAAAACTTTTGACCATACTCATCATCTATATTTATTACAGCTTTTTTTAGACTTTTAAACTTAAATAACTTAGCTTTAGCCTCAAAATAATTATCCATTGTTTTATGATAATCAAGATGATCATGACTAAGATTACTAAATACTGCAATATCAAAATCTAAACCAGCAACACGCTTTTGATCTAATGAATGTGAAGAAACTTCCATTACTAAGTTTCTCAATTCACCTTCATGGTCACTGAGATTGCTGAAGTATGAAGGGGTGGATTGTGAAGCAAGACATGGTATTACTTTATCAGATGAGTTAAATCTAAATATAACCTCATATAATGATAAAACATCTAGCGTTGTATGAGTGCTTTCTTTCAAAACAGGATATATACCATTGCCATTTGTACCTAAAAGTAATGTTTTTTGCGAACTTAAATCTAAAAACTGTGCAATATAATTAGAAATAGAAGTCTTACCATTTGTGCCTGTTATTCCTATTATATTCTGTGGTTTCCTATAATCATAAAACCATTTTGCTAATTCACTGAGCCTATCCTTTAGATTATCTACAAAAAAAATATTTTCTCCATTAGCTAGCTTAGGATTATCAGATAAAACAAGTCTTACGCCTTTAGCCAAAACATTAGCAATATATTTATTACCGTCAGTAATTTGACCTTTTAGCGCTATAAATACTGATTTATCATCACATTTACGACTATCTAAATAGAGTGATTGAATTAGAATATTTTTATCATCTAAAGCCTTAATTCCCAGGAATTCTAATATTTGATTTTGATTTTTCATTTTTTTCACTGCAACCAAAGTACTTTGTGTAAGCTATTGTTAAAGTCATAGTATCAATCTCTACAACTGTTCGAGCTTGCGGCTTGCAATAAAGCGTGAACATATGCTAGGCAGTTTTTCATAATTTTTTCTACTATTGCAAAATAAGTATACGCTAAAACTTACATAGTAAGTTACAAAATCTTGAAAATTATTTTTTAAAAGCAGGGAAACCTAGTTTTTCTCTAGCACTGTAGTATTCTTTAGCAACTTCTAGAGATAACTTCCTAACTCTTAGAATATAGCCTTGTCTTTCTGTAACAGATATTGCATGGCGAGCATCTAATAAGTTAAATGTATGTGATGCTTTTAACACAAACTCATAAGCAGGTATAGGCAGATTTTTCTCAACTAATCGATAACCTTCTTTCTCTAATAAATCAAATTGCTTAAATAGCTCATCAACATTTGCCTCTTCAAAGTTATAAGTTGACATCTCAACTTCATTTTGCAAAAACACATCTCGATAATACAGAGGACCATTCTGCGTATTTGCCCATAAGATATCATACATACTATCAACACTTTGGATATACATTGCTAGTCGCTCAAGACCGTAAGTAATTTCACCCATCACCGGCTTACATTCAAGACCGCCAACTTGCTGGAAATATGTAAACTGTGTAATCTCCATACCATTTGACCATACCTCCCAACCAAGACCCCAAGCACCTAATGTTGGTGATTCCCAGTTATCTTCCACGAAACGAATATCGTTCTCTAATGGATCGATACCAAGCTCTCTAAGCGAACCAAGGTATAACTCTTGAATATCATCTGGTGATGGTTTCATCACAACTTGATATTGGTAGTAGTGTTGCGTACGATTTGGATTCTCACCATAGCGACCATCTGCAGGTCTTCTTGATGGCTGTACATACGCAGCTGTCCAAGGCTCTGGACCTATTGCTCTTAGCGTAGTTGCCGGATGAAATGTTCCAGCACCCACTTCCATATCTAATGGTTGAATAATTGCACAACCTTTTGACGCCCAATAATGATGTAACTTTAAAATAATTTCTTGAAATGTAAGCATACTAATTAAAATCTTCACATAATTATAATTTTGTAAAAGATTTTATCACATTTAGCTATCAATAAGTATCTTATAAAAGTATCAAAATATTAGCAGCGCTTAGAATTAGCTAACTGCTGTGATAACCAGGCTGCTTTAATTGTTAGTGATGAAAAATCAACCAATTTCCATTGCCAATTAGGCGAACCAACTGTACCAGGAGTATTTAGTCTAGCCTCACTACCTAACTCTAAAATATCTTGTAGCGGCAAGATTACATACTCAGCTGTACAGCTAAGTAAATATTTAACTATTTTCCTAAAAATATTGTTATTATTTGCCTTAAAATTTCTCTTTAGTAGTTTTCTTTGATATCTATTTAGCTCATCGAAATACCAACCTTTTAAGGTGTTATTATCATGAGTACCTGAGTAAGCAATAATATTATTACCATCAATAAATCTAGCTGTTTTAAGATCAAAATGAAATGCGAAGACTTTCATGCCCTTTAGATTATAGTGATCACGCAATTCAAATACTTCTTGACGCAAATCTCCCAAATCTTCAGCAATAATATTAGCATTAGGAATACGCTTATATACTGTATCAAAAAAATCATATCCAGGCGCTTCAACCCACTTGCCAGTCACCGCAGTTTTGGCGCTTGCAGGAATCTGCCAATATGTATCAAATGCTCTAAAATGATCAATTCTAATAATATCAAATAGTTTAAAGTTACCTTCTAAACGTTCAATCCAAAAGTCAAAATTTGTTTCCTGTAACCTATCCCAATTATATAAAGGATTTCCCCATAATTGACCAGTTTCTGAGAAAAAATCAGGAGGAACACCAGCCACAAAAGTTGGATTTTGATTTTCATCTAATAAAAACATTTCCTGATGTTCCCATACATCAGCAGAGTCAAAACCTAGATAGATAGGTAAGTCACCCATAATTTCAATATTATTTTTATTAGCATAATCTTTTAGCTCAAACCACTGCTTATAGAAGATAAATTGTAAAAATATTTGGTAATCTATTTCTTCTTGAAACTGCTCAAATCCTATAGTCCTTTCTTTAATCCAACTTTTATAATCTTGAGGCCAAAAATTCCAAGCTTGGTTATCATTAGCCTTTCTAAAAGCTTTAAAGATAGCATAATTCTTAACCCAGTCATTTTCAGTTATAAACTTTTGATATGCTGATTTAAGCTCTGAGTTTTGTGATTTATTAAAATTTCCAAAAGCTTTTTTTAGATACTGGTTTTTGTGAACTCTGACAGCATCATACTCGATAATACCTGCATCTACATTAAAATGATTAAGATCTTTACTATCCAATAAGCTAATCTCTACTAGCTTATCAACAGCAATATATATTTCATCACCTGCAAAAGAAGAACTAGACTGATATGGCGAATTACCAAAACCTAATGGGGTAAGTGGTAATACTTGCCAAATCTTAGTACCTATTTGTTTGATAATATCAACAAACTCATAAGCACTCTCACCTAAGTCGCCTATACCAAACTGACTAGGTAAACTTGCAATAGCTAACAATAATCCAGCTTTTTTCATAGATTTTCTCTTATTTGAATTCAAGTAACCTTAGATTTTCCAGATATACTTATTATACTGTCCAATAGTTCTATCAGAGCTAAAGAAGCCTGACTTAGCAGTATTTACTAAACTCATTCTTAACCAATCTTCGCGATTTTCATAATCTCTAAGCATTTTGTCTTTGATCTTAATATAATCAATCAAGTCAATTAAAGTCATAAACCAATCTTTATTTATAAGCTCGTTAAATAGTCTGGTTAATTTATCTTTATCACCAATAGTCAACATTGTTGGTGAAGTTATAAAATCTACAGCATTTTTAATAACTGGATTATTATAATACTCAATAGCTTTATAACCACTAGTTTTATATAAATCAATAATAGTGTTACTATCTTTACCAAAAGTATAAATATTTGTACTTCCTACTAAATCAGCAATCTCAACATTAGCACCATCCATAGTACCAAGTGTAATAGCACCATTTAGCATAAATTTCATATTACCAGTACCACTAGCCTCTTTTGATGCTAATGAGATTTGCTCAGATATATCAGCTGCAGGAATTAATTTTTCAGCAATACTAACATTATAATTTTCTACAAATAAAACTCGTATATAATGATCAGCATCGTTATTTATAAGCTCTTGTAAACATAAAATAAGATGAATAACATCTTTTGCTATTATATACGCAGGCGCTGCTTTTCCACCAAAGATAAAATTGATTGGTCGCTTAGGTTTTGGATATAGTCCTGACTTAATCTCAAGGTATTTATGAATGATATACAAAGCATTCATTTGTTGGCGTTTATATTCATGAATACGCTTTATTTGCACATCAAATATACCATTTTCTAAAAGGTCAACCCCAGAATAATAGCTAGCAAACTCAATAAACTGCGCTTTTTTAGTTTTCTTAATTTCATCAAGTTTAGCTAAGACATTTTTATCATTATGATATGCTAATAGTTTCTCAAGTTGTTTAGAATCTTGTACAAAGCTATCACCAATCAAGCTTTTTAAATAAGCAGTTAACTCTGGGTTAGCTTGTAATAACCAGCGTCTGAAAGTAATACCATTAGTTTTGTTATTAAACTTATTTGGATATATCTCATTAAAATGTTTTAACTCAGCTTTTTTAAGAATATCTGTATGCAATGCTGCAACGCCATTAACACTAAAGCTATAATGAATACAAATATGCGCCATATGCACATAGTCATTAGCATCTATGATAGCTAACTCTGGCTGTTTATATTGTTGTTTTACTTTTTTGTCTAAATACTTAATGATATCTATAATTTCTTTAGATAAAACTTTCTCTAAATATCTCAAAGGCCACTTCTCTAAAGCCTCTGCTAAAATTGTATGATTAGTATAAGCTGCTGTTTTACTTACAAGATCTATAGCTTTGTCGATATCGATACCACTAGCCACTAATTTACGAATTAGCTCAGGAATAACTAAAGTAGGATGCGTATCATTAATCTGAACAACTGCATGCTCTGGTAAGTTTGCTAATGAATAGCTTTTGTTAGTTATATCAGATAAAATCAAACTCACCGCATTACTAACCATAAAATACTGCTGAAAAATCCTTAAAAGATGACCAGCCTCATCACTATCATCTGGATATAAGAACAATGTTAAGTTTTTCTCAATAGCTGTTTTATCAAAAGTAATATTATCTTCAATGATACTTGTATCAACACTAGTAATATCAAATAAACATAGCTTATTGACAAAATTATTTTGATAGCCAACAACATCAATCTCATATAACTGTGATTCAACACTAAAGTCATTAAAATCAACTTTATATCTAGTGTCTTTTTTATTTAACCAGCCTAATTTCTCAATCCATGGATTTGGTTTTTCATTTTGATAATGGTTTTTAAACTTTTGTTTAAACAAACCATAATTATAATTCAAGCTAATACCTGTACCAGGAATACCTAGTGATGCTATAGAATCTAAGAAACATGCGGCTAATCTACCTAGACCACCATTACCAAGTGATGGCTCTGGCTCAAACTTCTCAATCTGTACAATATCTCTGCCACTTTCTTTTAGTATTTGGCAGACCTCATTATACACGCCTAGATTTATCAGATTGCTAATTAGCATTTTACCTATTAGGAATTCACTAGAAATATAATAAATTTTCTTTTTATAGTCTTGCTCTGGAAGTTTTACAATCTGATCTTTAGCATAAATTAGTAATGCATAATACAAATCTTGATCATTTGCTGCACTTACATCACAATTTAATATTTTTTCAAGATATAATTTAATTTGATTTATTTCATTCATTATACAAAACCTTTAATAAGAAATTGATTTGAGTTTAAAATATTGATTTCAATAAAGAATATAATGTCATTAAAATATTTTCTATACAATGATATAACAATATTATTTAACTATTTTTTCGGACTAAATTTTTATATATTTGATATATTTTTTCAGCTGATGAGTCCCAAGTTACTTTCTGTTGCAGAGCTGTTTTTCTAACTTTCTTCCAATCTGTCTTACGATTATATAAAGCAAATGCCCTACGAATTGCTAATAACAAACTCTCAACACTAAATTCATCAAAGACAAATCCAGTAGCAGTACCTTCAGCTAAATTCTCCAAAGAAGAATCTGTAACAGTATCAACTAATCCACCAACTTTATGGACTAATGGTAAAGTACCATAAGTTAAACCATATAATTGTGTTAAACCACATGGTTCAAAGCGTGATGGTACCAGTATCACATCTGAACCAGCAACTATACGATGAGCTTGCTCTTCATCATAACCTATCTGTACAGCAATTGACTTAGGGTGTTTTTTAGCAGCAGCTACAAAAATATCCTCAATATATTTATCACCACTACCTAGCAATACTACCTGTCCGCCTCTATTTATTATCTCTGCTAAAGCTTCAATTAACAGATTTAAGCCTTTCTGCTCAGTTAGACGAGTTACTATACCAAACAAAAGAGCATCTTCTTTTTTTGCTAGACCTGTCATTTCTTGCAGAGCTGTTTTACACTTTGCTTTACCTGCAGCCACTGTAGTAATCGAGTAATTAGCAACAATCAAAGAATCTTTTTTAGGATTCCATATTTGTGGATCTACCCCATTTAAAATGCCATATAAGTCATTGTGACGATCTGCCAGCAAACCCTCAAGACCACATCCATGTTGATAAGTCTGTATTTCCTTAGCATATGTTGGACTAACTGTAGTAATCTTATCAGCAAAGTATAATCCTGCCTTCATAAAAGATACTTGACCATAAAACTCTAAACCATTTATGCTTAAGAAATGATCTGGCAAATCTAGCTCTGAGAAAACACTTAGTGGAAAAAGTCCTTGATACGCGAGATTATGTATTGTAAAGACAGTCTTGACAGTTTTAATCCCCGTAGCAATTTCACTTGCCTTTATGTATGCAGGTACTAGCCCAGCGTGCCAGTCATGACTATGCACTATATTTGGTCTCCAATGAGAATCTAACCCCTCAGAAAGTCTTACTGCAATCCAAGCTAACGAAGCAAACCTTAAGTAGTTATCTGAATAAGCTTGATTTTTATTATCTGCATAAGGATTACCAGGGCGATTATATAGACTAGGAGCATCAATTACATATATATTAAGCTTTGAGTCAGGAATCCTAGCTAAAAAAACTGCTATTTCATCACTACCAAATCGTCCTGGAAGCTCAAGCAAAAGCTCTTTATTCTCAACAGCATTAATAAATTCTGGAAACCCAGGAACTAAAACTCTACTATCAACACCAAACTTAGATAATGCTGGAGGTAAAGCTGCTGTGACATCTGCTAATCCGCCTGTTTTTAGTAGTGGATATAGTTCACTACATACATGTAAAACTCGCATAGTCTCTTATTACCCTAATTTATTTTTTTAAATTATCAATCATTTGTTTAGTAACTAATACCACCCCTTTGTCAGTTCTAAAGAAATTTTTAGCATCCTCTTTAGGATTCTCACCGATAATCATACCATCAGGAATACCACAACCCCTATCTACTATGACTTTTTTCAAGCAACAATTCTCACCAACAACAACATCAGGCATAATCACACACTGATCTATAACACAGTTAGACGAGATTCTAACGTTTGAAAACATAAGCGATTTTGATATCTCTGAACCTAAAACAATACAGCCACTAGCAGCTAAAGTATTGGTAATAACACCATGCTTACCTTTTCTATCGGGAACAAATTTAGCTGGTGGTAGCTGTTCTTGTGCTGTCCAAACTGGCCAATCTTTATCATAGATACTTAGCTCAGGCATATTTGTTGCCAAATCAAGGTTAGCTTCCCAGAAAGCATCAATAGTACCAACATCTCTCCAGTATGGCTCAACACCGTCACCTCTTGGCACACAAGACATACTAAATGGATGAGCCAAAGCTTGGTTCTCCTTAACTATCCTTGGGATTATATCTTTACCAAAATCATGACTTGATGCCTTATTAGCAATATTTTCCTCAAGCAAGCTATATAAGTAGTCTGAGTTAAATATATAGATACCCATACTTGCTAGACATCTGTTAGGGTCTCCTGGCATAGTAGGCGCATCTTTTTTTGGTTTTTCTATAAAACCAGTTATTCTACGCTCTTTATCAACACCTATTATACCAAATGCAAAAGCTTCTTCTTTATTAATTTCAACACATCCTACAGTACACTTATAACCACTTTTAACATGATCTCTAAGCATAACTGAATAATCCATCTTGTATATATGATCACCAGCAAGAATTATCACATACTCAGGACCATATGAGCGTAAAATATCGATATTCTGGTAAACAGCATCCGCTGTACCTCTATACCAATGCTCTTCATCAACCCTTTGCTGTGCTGGTAAAAGATCTATAAATTCATTTAGATCGCCAAGTAAAGAGCCCCAGCCACGCTGTAAATGGCGTAATAGTGAATGTGATTTATACTGAGTTACTACCCCTATCCTACGAATACCAGAATTCAAACAGTTAGATAAAACAAAATCAATAATCCTGAATTTACCTCCGAAGTATACTGCTGGTTTTGCTCTAGTATCAGTTAAGTTGTACAAACGCGATCCACGCCCCCCAGCTAAAACCAATGCCATAGTTTTTTTGTACAACTGTGGTGATGAATTATGATTATCCATATCATAAAGCTCCTTTGTGTTAAAAAAATTTTTAGTTAAGTAACTATAGTCGGTTCTTTCATACCTGTTAGAGACTTAATCTTGGTTAGCTGTTCAGTAATATCAATTAAATCTGCTAAAGCTTTCTGTGTTGGTACAGTAAATTTACTACTATCTGCTTGATACTTTTCTAGATAAACGCGTAAAGTAGCACCTTGAGTCCCTGTACCAGATAACCTAAATACAATACGCGAGCCATTGGCAAAAATAATTCTTATTCCCTGATGATTTGATACTGAGCCATCTATAGGATCGGTATAGCTAAAATCATCAGCAATTTCTATAGACTCACCATTAAACTGATTCGCTACTAAATTTGGTAAGTTTTGTCTTAATGAAACCATGATCTTATTAGCAATTTCACTATCTATAGATTCATAGTCATGTCTTGAATAAAAATTACGTCCAAACTTTTGCCAATGTTCAACTACAAGCTGGTCAATACTTTTGTTAGTTGCAGCAGCTAAGTTTAACCAGAAAAGTACTGCCCAAACGCCATCTTTCTCACGAACATGATCAGAACCTGTGCCATAACTTTCCTCTCCACATAAAGTGATTTTTTCGGCATCAAGTAAATTACCAAAGAACTTCCAGCCAGTAGGAGTTTCGTAACAAGGTATTTGTAATGATTGTGCCACTCTATCAACAGCTGTTGAGGTTGGCATCGACCTAGCTACACCTTTGATACCATCACTATAGGCTGGAATAAGATGCGCATTTGCTGCCATAATGGCAAGACTATCTGATGGCGATACATCAATTTCTTTACCAACAATCATATTCCTATCAGCATCACCATCAGACGCTGCGCCAAAATCAAATTCTCCACTACGCATACGTTTGACTAAATCAGCAGCATTTACTGGATTAGGATCAGGATGATGTCCACCGAAATCCTCTAAAGGCTCCGCATTTACCACTGTCCCAGTAGGAGCATTTAAAAGATTCTCAAAAATATATTTTGAATAAGGGCCTGATACAGCGTTCATAGCATCAAAGCGTACTTTAAATCCTTGTGCAAATAATTCACGAATTTTATCAAAATCAAAAATCTGTTGCATCAATTCAGCATAATCACTTATTGAATCAATAACTTCAACCGTTGCATCCTCTATCTTATAAGTACCTATCTTAGTCAAATCAAAACAATCATATTTAGCATCACTAATCAAATACTCAGTAATTTTTTGTGTCTCTTGATAGATTTTTTCTGTAATCTTTTCTGGTGCTGGACCACCATTTGCAACATTATACTTGATACCAAAGTCACCATCATAGCCACCTGGATTATGGCTTGCAGATAATATAATACCACCAACAGCATTGTACTTTCTAAGTATACAACTAGCAGCTGGAGTAGATAATATCCCATTTTGACCAACTATTATTTTAGCAAAACCATTTGCAGCTGCTATTCTAACAATAGTTTGTATTGCAATATCATTGTAATAGCGACCATCACCACCGACTACTAGAGTTTTACCTGTGGTATCAGTCAGTGAATTAAATATTGATTGAACAAAATTCTCAAGATATGCTGGCTGTTGAAAAGCTATAACTTTATTTCGTAGTCCAGATGTACCTGGTTTTTGATTAGCAAAAGGTTTGGTTGATATAGTTTGAATCGCCATTTTTTACCCTAGTATTTATCGGTTAAATATACACCTAAATAGTGAGCTCTAGTCAATGTTAGGTAGCATTATTAATTAAAAACATATATCACTCATCTTATCACTATCTCCTTGAATTTATAATAACCAATAATTGTATTATTTGTAAAATTATTTTTATAGTTTACTAAGCTAACATAAACTATTAAGATTGTAATTAATAAAGTATTTAAAAGAACTTTATATAGTCTAAAAATTTTAGGAGCTTTTATGAAAAATGAAAATTCAAAACAAAGCCATAATGTTGCTATAGGCGATCAAGATAAGTATTACTTCCACGAAGGCAAACATATATATGCTTATAATTTTATGGGAGCTCATAAAACTCATGAAAATGGTGTTGATGGTATAAGATTTACCACCTGGGCTCCTAATGCTAAAAGTATCTGTGTTATTGGTGATTTCAGTAACTGGGAAATTCAAGGTAGCAACTACATGAGTGGTATTAGTGAAGTAGGATTGTGGAGTGTTTTTATCGCAAATGCAAAAAATGGTGATAAATATAAGTTTGTAGTAACTAACAAAGATACTAATTATTATGTCTATAAAAGTGATCCTTATGCTTTTTTCTCTGAATTAAGACCAAATACAGCTTCTATAATCACTACAGAAACAGAATATAATTGGAGTGATGACAAATGGCTAGAAAAACGTTCTAAAACTTACTACTATGATAATCCTATGAATGTTTACGAGCTACATTTAGCTTCATGGAAAACTAAAGATGGTAAATTCATGACATACGATGATCTAAGTGAAACTCTACCTCAATACATCAAAGACATGGGCTATACTCATGTTGAATTTATGCCGTTACACGAACACCCATTAGATGCTTCATGGGGCTATCAGCCAACTGGATTTTATTCTGTGAATAGTCGTCATGGCGATATAATTGGCTTAAAACGTCTAATAGATAAGCTACACAATGATGACATAGGCGTAATTTTAGATTGGGTACCAGGACATTTCTGTAAAGATCAACATGGATTAATATACTTCGATGGTAGTCCGTGCTATGAATATCAAGAGCCAACAAAAGCAATTAACAAAGGTTGGGAAACGCATAATTTCGACTTAGGCAAAAATGAAGTAAAATGCTTTTTGATTTCAAATGCGATGTACTGGATTAATGAGTTTCATATAGACGGATTGCGTGTTGATTCAGTGTCAAATATTCTTTATCTTAATTATGATAGAGAAGATGGTCAGTGGATACCTAATATTTATGGTGGTCATGAAAATCTTGAAGGTATAGTTTTCCTTAAGGAGCTAAATAGTGTTCTAAAATACACCTGTAAAGGTGTTATTACCATTGCTGAAGAATCTTCATCTTGGCCAGATATCACAACTCCTGCTGAGCAGGGTGGTTTAGGATTTAACTTTAAATGGAATATGGGTTGGATGAATGATACGTTAAGATATATTTCGCTAGATCCTGTTTATCGCAAGCATCATCATAACTTGATAACTTTTTCTATGGTATATCATTATTCAGAAAAGTTTATTCTCTCGATCTCGCATGATGAGGTAGTTCATGGCAAGAAATCTTTGATCAATAAAATGTGGGGAGATTTGTGGAATAAATATGCTGGACTACGCTTATATATGTCATACATGATTGGACATCCAGGTAAAAAGCTTATCTTCATGGGTAGTGAGTTTGGTCAATTTATTGAATGGCGTGAATATGAGCAACTTCAATGGCAGGTAATCAATGAATACGATACTCACAAACAAACTCTTCACTTTTTCAAAAAGTTAAATGACTTTTATTGTAGTGAAGCTGCACTATGGCAGTGTGACTATGAATATCATGGTTTCAGATGGATAGATGCCAATAATTCTCAGCAAAGTATTCTATCTTTTATCAGAAGTAATAAAGATGATAAACAAAAACTGATTTTTATTTGTAATTTTACTCCTGTGACATATTATGACTATCATTTAGGAGTTCCAGATGCGGGGTTATACAAAGAGGTATTCAACTCTGATAGTCTTGAATTCGGTGGCTCAGGGCAAGTTATGGCTGCAGATATTTTCACCGAACCACAATCATTACATGGTTTTGAGCAGAGAGTGACAATCAAAATTCCACCTATGGCAACACTCGTAATCAAACTTATCAAATAACTATTTTTTTACAATAGAGATTTAATAGTTTATGCAAGCAACAAATCGAAATATATGGATACAAGATAAATTTGGTAATTTTACTCACCTTAATGCAACTCATCAAGTTTACCTGGATTTTGAAACTAATAGTATTAGGTTTCGCATCCAAGCATATGGTTTTTTACATGGTTATGTAATTGCTAATTTTAATAATTGGCAAAAACTTGAAGAGTATAAGCTTACTTGGACTACTGATAATGATGATGGTAGTTTATGGTTAACCAAAGATGTTTTTAACATATCAACTCTTAACGCAGGAACAAACAAATATTCATTTATCTTAGTAAGCCTAGCTGGTGAAGAGTTTAAGGTTTCTATAAATGATCATGATTTGATACCACTTAGCTTTAATTGGCAAGTAGCAAAAGGTACTCTCGAAATTAAAGCTTCTGAAAATTATGTAGTCCCAGGTTTTAACCTAGAGCTAATTGCTATAACAAAATCAATTACTGGCTATCAAAACATTGTTGATGTTGAATGGCATGTTGGCCCTGAAAATTCAAAAATAACTTTAGCTAATAGTAAACTTTTAATAGATCCTTGTGTCAGTAATTTAACAGAAGTTAAAGTCTTATGCTTTGCTAAAAATAATCCCGAACTTAAGGCTCAAAGGATATTTACTATTGTTAAAGAAAAAAGAAAAGGTTCACTTGTACATTTTATAAAAAAAGATCAACAATACAAAGGTAAGAATTTCGACTGGGATTTATGGAATTTCAATAAAAATAGACCAGCTCATACAGTTTCACTTTCACATAGAAGTGATTTTGGTTTATATGGACTTTGTCAAAATAAAAATGTCATTGCTAGAAAGAGAATTTGGGATATAAACTGGCATAATGATTGGGCGGAACAAACTAGTTGTTTTAAGATTTCAAAAAAACATCAAAATTACTATATTATTCACGGTGATAATGCTGTAATCTATAGGTCTCTAGAAGACGTCATCAATAAAACTAATCCAAGGATAGTACATGCTGTGATGAATGAAGCCTCTCGAATTATTGCTTATCTATCAGATATCCCTAGAATTGGTACATCTTTCGAACTTTGGGTAAATTCAAAAAAAGTTGAAAATGTTGACTTAATCGTAAAACATCACTCTAAGCAGCTTATATTTACTGGTTTACCACACATAAATCCATATGACCTTGTAGAAATAAGAGCGAATAATACTTTTGCTGCAGCAAAAGTATTAATGGGAGAGTATTTAAATAATTTCTACTATCCTTATAGTATTGGTGTTAGCTTTAGTGATGAACTAATATCACTAAGAATTTGGGCACCTACAGCAATTAAGGTTGAAGTTCTACTCTATAACGAAGATTTAGACAATAATAAAAAGCAACCAGATTTTGTCCATGAACTAATAGCTGAGAGAAGTCATGGTACTCATCATATAGAAATTTGTCGTAAAAGTTATGAAAACAAATATTACATCTACAGATTGCATTTTGAAGATTTGGATAACAAAGGTCAAAAATTTATTAAAACAACGTATGTGGTTGATCCATATGCTTATGGAGTTGGTCTAAACGGCAGGAAAGGTTTCTTAGTAGATCTTAATGATGCTAAAGTTGCTCCCGAACAATGGCAACAATTACATAACCCTAACTGCATAAATAGAGAAGATGCTATCATCTATGAAGTACACATGCGCGATTTCACGATTAGTCCAGAAAGTGGTATCAGCGAAGAATTAAGAGGAAAATATCTAGGTGCAGTTGAGGATAATACTTACTATATAGATTCTGTCACAAAACAAAAAGTGTCAACAGGTATAGATAGCTTAGTTGAGCTTGGAGTCACTCATATTCATCTTTTACCGATTTTTGATTTTTCATCAGTAGATGAAGAAAAAAATAATGAAAAAGATAATCGGAACTGGGGCTATGATCCACAAAACTATAATGCTCTAGATGGTAGCTATTCTACAAACCCTTATGATCCACTACAACGAATTAGAGGGGCTAGAAATATGATATTAGGTTTTCACCAAAGAGGTATTGGTGTAATAATAGATATGGTTTATAACCATATGACAGAAACTTCAAATTTAGATAAAATTGTACCTAAGTATTATTTCAGAACAGATGCACTAGGCAATTTCACCAATGGTTCAGGATGTGGTAATGAATTAGCAAGTGAAAAGCCTATGGTTAGCAAGTTTATCCAAGACTCAGTGATTCACTGGGTCAAAAACTACAAAATTGATGGTATCCGTTTTGACTTAATGGAACTTATTGATATTAATACAATTAAAAATATTGTTACCAAAGTTAAGCAAATCAATCCAAATGTAATTATCTATGGCGAACCATGGAAAGGCGGCGACTCACCACTAGTAAATGGTACGCATAGAGGCACCCAAAGAAATCAGCAATTCTCAATATTTAACGATTATTTCCGTGATGCTATTCGCGGCAATAACAATCCTAGTAATGGTTTTATCAATGGAGATCCTCATAATCCTAGCAATATTAGTAATGTAATTGAAGGATTACGTGGCTCAATTTATAGCTTAACAGCAATGCCTGGTGAGTCTGTCAACTATGTCGATGCTCATGATAACTACACCCTTTGGGATCAGGTTGAAAAAAGCCAAAGTCATGATATTCCCAATGGATATTATCGTAAAAACCTTCCTGAAAATATTTTTGAACATCGTTTTGTTAGACAAAATGCTCTTGCTTTAGGAATTGTTTTAACAGCGCAAGGTATACCTTTTATTCACGGCGGTTCAGAGTTTCTCAGAACCAAGCAAGGCGATCACAACAGTTACAAAAGTGGCGATAGTATCAATGCTTTTCATTGGTCAGATAAGCTTCACTACAAAGTATTCTTTGATTATATTGCAGGGCTTATTAAGATCAGAAAAGAGCATCCTGCTTTTAGAATGAAAGACCGTGAAACTATAGAAAAGAACTTAAATATGACTACAGCTCATCATGATTCTAAATCTGGTGTGATTATTTCACATTTCAAAAATAATGCTAATGGCGATAGCTGGCAAGATATTATTGTCATCTATAATGCGACTTCTATAGACGGTTATGATATCAATGCATTTATGCCAATACCAGCTAATAAAATTTGGCATATTGTCGCAAATCACGAAAAAGCTGGTACCGAAACTATCCAAATAGTAAGCTCTGGTGAACTTCCAGGTTTAAAATCTTATTCATTAATGATTATACACAGTTAGATAGTTTTTTTTAAAAAACAAATAGGTAAAAAAATGTCAAGTTTATTTAAAATCCCTTTAAATACTAAAACTAAGTATATTACTCTCAACATCTGGGAATAATTAATAAATGCATAGAACAACAATATTGCGATACAAAAACTTGGTCTAAATTTTTGTTACTTTACTTTTAGTGGAAAAATTTCAGCTAAAACTTATAATACTGATGATATTTTAGAGAACTCATTTTGTAAATGGTGGCACACGTCACTAGCTCATAATGGTTTTAAATACCATTTTTAGACTAGTTAAGCCACTTGCTCAACAAATTTTAGCCTTTATAAATACTACATAAAACAAAGATGATAAACTCATGGCTACAATACCGATTGCTACAGTTTGCACGCTGTACTAACAAAATGTATTAAAGAGTCTAAAACAAGATATCAAAACAGCTGTAATTTATGGCAATGGTAGAGTTTTTCTAGAGTTACTTTAAAAGTAATCCAAGACTTAGGGGTATCAACGTAACCATTCTTGGTAGAAATGCTGATAAAAGTAGCTCAAAAAAGAAAAGAGCTAGGTATACTAGGTATATATTTTGAAGGGCTATATGATTTAGTAGTTGATGCAACTCCTATCTAATCATCTGCTGATTTGGAACAAAATACTCAATTCATAAGCCTAATAAAGCAAGCAAAAATAGTATTTTTACGCTTATATAAAATGAACTATCTACTAGAATACTGCAATAAAATGATATTTTCCATATAGGTGGTGAAGGTATGTATGTATATTACTAAACTTATAAAACAGTATAAGCTTTATTTTTAGAACTTAGACTCTCCCGTTATACTAAGATTAGGTAGACAAACAATCACTGTTTTCTTCGCTACTACCTTTTCAATAGCATCTTTGAATAATACCATATTAGTACCCTTCTCTCCAAAGTAGAAAAAGTTATTAGATAATATATATTTAACAGAACCATATGATTCATGCTATTATCTAAAGCTAATATCATAGAGTGATGTTAAGTAAAAAAATATCGTTAGATAACTCTTTAGTTGTGTAATATTGATGTGGCTTTAATACTTGTTAAATGAAGACTTATGCTGGACATCTGTGATAGTGTATAACACATCTGTACTACAGTTATTCTCAAGCATTAGTATTGTATGAGCATAGCCCAAAACAACTGTCTGATAGATATAAGAGTAAGAATTAATACACTAAGCTTTTTAATACTAATAATTCTCATTTAGTTTCTATAGTGAATTTAGAACACTCTAATATAGACAGAGTATCATATATCTATGCTAAATAGATTATTTAATATTGTAAATGAAGTATAGCTAGTTTAACCTTATTAAAATTTGATAAAGTAAAATTGCACTATTGTAGAATATTTAAAAACTACTTAGGCTTCCAAACAATATCTAGCTCTTTCGCTGCTTTGACATCATCTAAACGGCGAGACGGTAGATTATATGGAGCTCCTTTCAGATATTCAGGGTTTTGTTTGGCAACCTCTCTGATTTCTACCATTGCTTGAATAAACTTTTCAATGCTATCAACATTTTCAGTTTCAGTAGGCTCTATAAGTAAGCACTCTGGCACTAATAGCGGGAAGTACATAGTAGGAGCATGCACTCCTTTATCTATCAAGCACTTAGCAAAATCTGTAGCTGTAACACCATATTTCTGAAATTCAGGTTTTAAAGTCACAATAAACTCATGTGATGCCATTCTATCAGGATATGCTATTTTAAAGCCCTCTTGTTTAAAACGAGCCATCATATAGTTAGCATTTAGAGTTGCTATCTCAGATGCTTCTATCAGACCATTACCACCTAGCATAGTACCATAGATATATGCTCTGATTAGTACACCAATATTACCGTTAAATGCTGATAGTCTACCGATAGTATTTGGTAGATCTTTTTCTTCTAACCATACAAACTTGTCATCTTTTTTACCAACCATTGGTACTGGTAAAAACTCTTTTAGTTTGTCATTAACGGCAACTGGACCAGCACCTGGACCTCCACCTCCATGAGGAGTAGCAAAAGTTTTATGCAAGTTCATGTGTAAGACATCAAAGCCCATATCACCAGGAGATGCTTTACCCATAATTGCATTTAAGTTTGCACCATCATAGTATAACAAACCACCAGCTTGATGAACCTTCTTGGCAATGACAACAATACTTCTCTCAAACACGCCTACTGTAGATGGGTTAGTCAGCATAATACCAGCAGTCTTTGGGCCAAGAACTTTGTCAAGAGCCTCGATATCAATATCACCATCTTTCTTGGTAGGAATCTCGATAACCTTTAGACCACAAACTTTTGCAGTTGCTGGATTTGTACCATGTGCAGCATCTGGCACAATAATCTCATCGCGGTCGAAATCACCATGCTTGTGATGATACGCTTTGATCATAGCTATACCAGCAAACTCGCCTTGCGCTCCAGCCATAGGAGCAAGAGATACACAAGTCATCCCAATTAACTCTTTGATTAAGTTTTGTAAATCATATAAACACTCTAGAGTACCTTGTATACTTTTAGCGCTTGCATAAGGGTGTCTTTCTAAAAAACCCGTAAGTGAAGCATACTTATGAGCTGCACGCGGGTTATATTTCATAGTACAAGAGCCTAGTGGATAAAAATTAGTATCTATACAGAAGTTCTTACGTGATAGTTGTGTATAATGTCTTACAACATCTAACTCTGCTTGCTCTGGAAGTATAGGTTTTTTAGTGCGTAGCATATTTGTCGGAATACTTGCAATATCTCCCTTTTTGCTAGGCATTATAGTTGGTGAGTTGACCCCTCTAGTTTTTTCAAAAATAACCATTTAATTAACACCTCCTAACCTAGCTAGAACTTTTTTCGTTGTAGTAATATATTCATTGATATCTTCAGGTGTATGAATCTCTGTAGCACAAACCATAATAGAGTTAGTCAAATCACTACTATATTCACCTAAGAAGTAACCTGCATCAATACCTTCTTTTTCCATTTCTACAACAAATACTTTTGCATTAACAGGTAAATTAATTACAACTTCATTGAAGAAAGTATTATCAAATCTTATATTTACACCATCTATTTTAGCTAGTTTATTTGCCAAAGTTTTCGTATTTTCATGAGAAACACTTGCGACTCTTTCTAAGCCTTCCACACCAAGTAAGCTCATGTAAATAGTTGCTGCTGTAACATTTAATCCTTGGTTAGTACAAATATTTGATGTCGCTTTAGCACGACGAATATGCTGTTCTCTCGCTTGTAAAGTTAAACAAAAACCCTCTTTACCATCTAAATCGACTGTTCTACCAACAATACGACCTGGCATTTGGCGAATATGAGGCATTTTACAAGTCATAAAACAAAATATGGGCCACCTGAAGTAAGAGGTACACCCATAGGCTGACCCTCACCACAGACTATATCCGTACCATTATCACCCCATTCTCCTGGTGGTTTTAAGATTACTAAAGACATAGGATTCTATTACTACCACTACTAGAGCATCACGCTGATGAGCCCAGTTTGTAAGGCTATCAACATCAGCAACTTGACCTAAAAAGGACTTTGTATCACTACAGCAGCATAGTTAGTATCAGCAAAATCAGCTAGTTTAGCAATATTAGCCTTACCCAGCTTAGAATCAAGATTTACAACATCAACTTCAATACCTTGATGTTTTGTAATAGTTTCTAATACATTTAAATAAGTAGGATGTAAAGCTTCAGCAATTAAGATCTTTTGTGACCTTGCTTTTTTATTTGAGCGAATTGCCATAAGTACTGACTCAGCTAGAGCAGTTGCACCATCATACATAGATGCATTAGAGGTATCCATACCTGTTAGCTCTGCCATCATAGTTTGGAACTCATAAATCACCTGCAGACTACCTTGAGAAGCCTCTGCTTGATACGGTGTATATGCGGTATAGAACTCTCCACGAGCTACAATATCCCATATTGCAGCTGGAATATAGTGACTATATGCACCAGCTCCAATAAAGTTTATATTATGATGATTTTTGTTAGCTCTTTTTCTCATAAGATTTGCTAACTGAATTTCATTAATACCATCTTTTATTTTAAGTTTAGCTGCTCTTAACTGAGTTGGTATCTCATCAAATAATTGATCTATAGAGTTTGCTCCTATAGCATCAAGCATTTTTTTAATTTGTTCCGGTTTATGTGGAATAAAAGACATACTTCCCCCACGTCTTTGTACAAGATTTTATAAAAAGATTAAAAAAATAGATTTGTTGTTTTTGCATCCTCAAGAGTTTTTGCATCCTCAAGAGTTTTTGCATAAGTATCAGCAGTTAACAAGTCAGCTAAATGAAATTCATAAGAAATTTTAAGTTTAAATAACCAACCATCTTTATATGGTGTATGATTTACTTGTGAAGGATTATCAATCAAAGATTCATTAATTTCAATTACCTCACCATCAAAAGGAGCATGTACATCAAAGGCTCCTTTGACAGACTCAACGACACAAATATCATCACCAGTAGCAAACTCTCTTTGCCTACTTCTGGTAACTCAATATAGACTAAATCACCTAATAAAGACTGTGCATGCGCTGTAATACCTATAGTCACTTCATCGCCATCTATTTTGACCCACTCATGCGACTTTGTATATTTTAATTCTTTAGGAACATTTAACATTTTATAACTCCGTATTGACTACTATTAATTGTTTTGAAGAACCTTATGTACTTTATATCAAAGATTTACCATTTTTAACAAACTTTGGTTTAACTAACTCAATCTCTAGCTCTTTACCTCTGATATTTACCACAGAGTTATTAGCTTGTTTAGGCACATAAGCTAATGCAATAGCAACTTTTAAAGTTGGCGAAAAGCTACCACTTGTTATATAGCCTTTTTCACCATTATCAAAATCAATCTCTTGACCTGCTCTAAGGACACCTTTTGCTTTTAGTACTACACCAACCCACTTAGTATCAAATCCTTGTGCTTTTTTAGTAAGATATGCTTTCTTACCAATAAAATCTCTATGCTGGTCAGATAAATCAACGCTCCAGCCCAAGCCCCTTTCTAAAGGTGTTGTAGATGTATCTATATCAGCACCATATAGATGCATTCCTACCTCTAATCTTAGCGTATCACGAGCACCTAAACCTGCAGGTCTTGCGCCACTTTCAAGCAGATTATTCCAGATTTTTTTTACCTGCGCTGCAGGGAGAATTACCTCAAAACCATCTTCACCCGTATAACCAGTGCGCGCTATCATCCATTTACTAAAAAACTTAAATGAAAAAGGCTTAAGTGTTTCAATTTCAGCAGCAATTTCTTTAGTAACAACACGCTTAAGAACCTCAACAGCTTTTGGCCCTTGTACTGCAACTATAGCTAGATCAGTCTGTGTAATTATTGTAACATCAAAATATTTAGCATTTTCCATAAACCATGCAACATCTGACTCTCTATTGCCAGCATTTACAACAATTCTAAAATGTTCAGCATCAACTTTATAAGTAATCAAATCATCAACAATACCAGCATTATGATTTAGCATACAGCCATATTGAGCTTTATTTTCTTGTAGTTTAACGACATCATTAGCTAAAAGATGACGTAAAAACATAATTCAATAAGTTAAAGGTTTTAATATTATAAGTTAAAGTAATTTGTGATAGTTTTATGATGAAAGTCAGAATCCTCACCTGCTAAGACATCATACTGTATAAAAGTTGATATTTAGATTAAAGTCACACAAATTAAGCTTAATACTTTGACTATAATCAGATGCCACAAATATTTGCAACTTTTGTATCAAGTGGGCAATATTATGAAAATTCAATATTGAAACTAGCTCTATCTAAAACGATTTAGAATATCCTAGAATCTTCTTCAAGAATTTCAACAACTTCAGAAAATCATCAACTGTTAAATATGATACTCATGATGGTTTTAAGTTTTAGTAAAAATTTTTATTTATATTACTTTAGAGTGTCTTTATAGACAAATACAACAGTCTTCATAATTTTAGAACTTATAGAAATAACTATATATTAGTGCAGTGTAAAAATATAGCAACCACAATCTAGTTAGACTTTTCGACTAATTCTAATTCACCATCTACTAAGCTATAAATTTTATTCATACGACTAGCTAATTTTTCATCATGTGTGACAATCACAAAACTAGTCCCAAAATCATCACTAAGCTGTTGCATCAATGCAAATATACTCTCTGATCTTTGACTATCTAGATTACCAGTAGGCTCATCTGCAAGAATACAGTTTGGATTTGTAACCAATGCTCTAGCAATAGCCACTCGCTGACGCTCCCCACCTGAAAGCTCAGCTGGTTTATGATGAGCACGATGCTCAAGACCAACTTTTGTGAGAATTTTATTAACAAGTTTGATCGACTCTTTTTTACTATATTTTTTAGTAATAACTAATGGAATCATCACATTTTCAATAGCTGTAAACTCTGGCAATAAATGATGTAATTGATAAATAAAGCCTAAATGCTTATTGCGCATTTTTGCACGCTTATTTACAGACTGATTATCAAACCTCTCACCCATCAGATATACTTCACCTGCACTACATTTATCTAGTCCACCTAAAACATTTAATAGTGTAGTCTTACCTGATCCAGATAATCCGAGGATAGCAATTTTTTCACTTTTTTTAATTTCAAGGTTTACATCTTTTAAGATAGCTATATCAGTTTTAAATTCTGTATATTTTTTTGAAACATTTTTGCAACTTAAAACAACATCATTCATATCTTAATGCCTCCACTGGCTGAACCTTAGAAGCACTCCAAGCAGGATAAAGTGTCGCTAAGAAACTTAAAAACATAGAAACTAAAGTAACTTTTAGAACATCTGACCACATTAACTCTGATGGAATATAATTTATAAGATAAACACTTGCACTTAAAAATTGCTTACCAGTAACATTCTGGATAAAATTAACTATCTCTGTAGCATAAGTTGAAAGAAGTATACCAAGCAATACACCAATAACTGTACCTATTAATCCAATAATAAAACCCTGATATATAAATACCGTTATAATTTGTCGTGATGACATCCCCATAGTTCTAAGAATAGCTATATCACTACGCTTATCGGTGACAACCATAACTAAAGATGATAATAAGTTAAATACTGCAACAGTAATTATTAGCAATAGGATAAAAAACATCATCGTTTTTTCCATTTTTAAGGCATCAAAGAAAGATTTATTCTCATCTGTCCAATCACGAGTGAAATAGTAAGGGGGGATTGCACCATCATTAAGCTTGTTTTTCACAAGTGGCGCATCATAGATATTTTTTACACCTAGCTGAAGAGATGATACCGAATTACCTGTTTCAAAAACTTTTTGCGCATTTTTGATGTTAATCAAAGCATAATAAGCATCGTATTGATAGCTTACAGAGAATATCCCAGATACTCTAAACTGCTTAATTCTCGGAATCATCCCTGCTGGTGTTAAGCTAATCTTTGGCACAATTAAAGTGACTTTATCACCAACTTTAACACCTAAATTATTAGCTAAGACACTACCTAAAATTATATTATATCTTTGGTTATCATCTAATGATGATAGCTTACCATCAACTATATGCTCAGCTACAGGGATTATTTTGGTTTGATACTTAGGCTCTATACCCTGAATTTGTACAAATGCTGTAGTACTACCAGCAGTATTTGCACTAAGCAACCCTTGTGACTCCACTATCGGAGCGGCTGCTGTGACACTTGTGGTACTTTTCTCAACTTCTTTGGCTAATGTTGGCCAGTCAGTAACCTCTCCACCTAATTGATAAACCTTTAAAGGTGGTACCATCATTAAAATTCTGTTCTTAATCTGCTGATCGAAACCATTCATAACTGACATCACTGTGATAAGTACAGCGACCCCTAAAGAAATACCCAAAAATGATATTGCCGAAATAATAGATATAAACCTATTACGTTTTTTTGCACGAATATATCTTAATCCAATAAATAGTGGTAAGCTCTTAAACATTAAAATCCTTTTTTAGCAATAAAAATTATTCTATAGAATAACATATTAAGCCAATAAAAAACATTTCAAAATCATCTAACAAATTGTCATAACTTATGTAATAACAACTGTTTTTTTGTATCATAGAGAAACTAATTAACTATTTAAAATTTATTAGACTTGTTAAATTTTACTAATTTTTGCTAAAAGCAGCTTATGGGTACCACATTAATCCAAGATAACAAATTAATATAAGCAATAAAGGTGACAAAATCACTAAAATCTCAAATCCACAAGATTAGCATATATCTTGCTGGATTAACTATCGTTACTTAACATTATCAATCATAATTGCTAAGCTTTAAGCTCACCCACTAGAAAATTTAGCTTGCAGCTCTTCGTTATCCCATATTTATAGTATAAAATCAACATAGAGAGAGACAATAATGATTAAATTCATGCTTGAATATTACAGCAGCTACAGAATCAAGTTTGCCAGCCATTTTCTCACTATGTTTGGTTATATGTTGCATACTCAATCTCTTTGTGTATGCTGCAAGTTTACCTCTTTTATTACCTAATACACTCAAAACAACTATACCAAAAAACTCTTTGCTTTGATGCTTTTTTCGTAATCTTGGAGTTTATAAATACTTGGTATGGCACACTTTCAAAATATAGTGGATACCTTGTAATTATAGCTATCGAACTCAATCATAAAAACTTGATAACCATAGCCAACCTGGTTAGCTGCAAGTACAATAACCATTAACATGCATTTTCTCACGCATATCTGTGATGATATTCTGTATTTCAACACTTTTTGTCTGTTATAGGTTTACATTTTTGATAAAAGACCTCGTTATTTGGATCATTATATTGTATAAATTTGGATATTCATACAACATATATACATTTTAAACATAGTGTTTGTAGTCATCCTGAGTATGTATTCAGCATTTTATTACAAACTATAGTAAAAATCACTAAACTTATGATTAATCAAATTAAACTTCCAATCTCTCTGCCAACAATTAAGCTGTTTTTCTCTTAATATTACAGATTCAATATTTTCTGCTACTTCGTAGTACACCAGTTTATGAAGTAAAGTCATTAACTAGCATATTTTTATGCTAATAAACCTTTGCTTAATATCTGATATAAACACTTTTATATATAAAACATTATTTATGTTAGCTAATAAGTATATAGCTAAACCATCTATTACACGTCACTATTCAAAGCTCTTAGTGAAATTAGTCAAACAAGTTTAGGGATAACATATTAAAATTTAAACCACACTCAAACTAACAGTACTACCATCGGCTATTAGCCTGCTAACATCATTTACAAATTTGTAGATAGAAAACGGCTTTTGTAAATAATCAAACTTACCAACAACATCATCAAGAGAAATTGTTATCTCTAAGGTATTTTGTTTTTGAGTATTGGTTGAGTCTATATTTTCCTTGAGATTACTAAGGACTTTCTTGAGATTAGTTGGATTTACATTTTGACTTCTTAATGTTAGTTCAACTTTACTAAAATTTTCATCAATATATTGTGATATTAGTTGGACTTTGTCTACACTTAGTTTATTACACTCGCGCTGTACATCACAACTAACTTTACCCTCAACAACAACGATATCATCAACTTGAATGCTATCTTTAACAGCAGCAAAAACATCTTCACTAATCAGACAATCAGCTCTATCAAACTCATCATCAATATTGATGATATACAGAACTTTTCCTGTTTTAGTCTTTCGGCGTATAGCTGGTGTTATCATACTTGCGATAATTCTCACAAAATTACCATCCATATTAGGCTGCTGAATCTTATTAAGATCACTAAAGCTAACATGATTGCGCCAATGACTCTCCTCATCAATGATATGCCCACTAAAGTACATTCCTAAAGCTTTTTTCTCATTGATTAGTAACTCTTTGAGGTTCCACTCTTCTACTATACATTCTTTTTCAAACTCTGTATCAGTATCACTCTGTTGCTCTGTAAAACCAAATAAATCATCCTGTCCAGCAGCGTTCATCTCATTAACATAACCCGCATTTTTGATAGCTTTCTCAATAGAGTTAAATGCTGTAGCTCTATTTCTAGATATATCTTTGATTGCACCAGCAAAGCACAAAGCCTCAAGCGCTTTTTTATTGACTTTGCGTAAATCAACTCTACGGCATAGATCAAATATTGAGCTAAACTCTCCACCTGATTGTCTTTCTGTAAGTATGCTTTTAACTGCTTCACTGCCAAGTCCTTTGATAGCGCCTAAGCCAAGCAAGATTGTACCTTTTGAGATAGCTATACAATCATAGACACTTTTATTAATATTTGGTTCTAAGACTGTAATACCCATATTTTTACAATCTAGGATAAATTTAACGAGTTGATCAGTATTTCCCATATCACCAGACATCAAAGCAGCCATATACTCGTCTGGATAATGTGCTTTTAGCCAAGCTGTTTGATAAGCAATTAGTGCATACGCAGCAGCATGAGATTTGTTAAAACCATATCCGGCAAAAGCTTCCATTTGGTCAAATATTTCATCAGCAAGTTTGGCATCGATGCCATGATATTTAGCAGCACCTTTTTTAAAAATCTTACGTTGTTGCTCCATTTCTTCAGGCTTTTTCTTACCCATAGCACGGCGTAATAAATCGGCAGCTCCAAGTGTATATCCAGCTAGTTTTTGTGCCATTTGCATTACCTGCTCTTGGTATACCGGGATACCATAAGTCTCTTTTAGCACTTCCTCAAGTAGAGGATGCAAGTATGTAACTCTTTTTCTACCATGCTTACGATCAATAAAAGTAGGAATATTCTCCATCGGCCCAGGGCGATATAATGCCACTAAGGCAATAATCTCTTTAAAATTAGAAGTACCTAGATCCTTGACAATCTGGCGCATACCCTGTGATTCAAGCTGAAATATTCCTGTAGTGTTCCCTGCTTGCAAAAGCTTAAATGTTTTTTTGTCATCTAAGGGTATATCAGCAATATCTAAAGTCTTTTGATCAGCTGATCTTTTATCCTTAATGCTTTTAATAGTATTATTGATAATCGTTAAGTTTTTTAGCCCTAAAAAGTCAAACTTAACCAAACCTACATCTTCAACATCACCTTTATCAAACTGGGTAACAAGATCGCCACCTTTATCTTCACAATATATCGGTGCAAAATCTGAAATTTTCGTTGGAGAAATTACAATACCTGCAGCATGCTTGCCTAAACTACGCGGCAAACCTTCTAATTTTTGCGCTCTTTCAATAACATCAGCAATTGCTTCATTTGCTCGCATTTCATCATATAATGGCTCTCCCTCTTTTAGAATTTTCTTAAAGGTTGTACCAGGTGTTTCTGGAATAAGCTTGGCAATTCTATCACCAAAACTAAAACTTTGTCCCATTACACGCACGACGTCACGCACAACACCTTTAGCTGCCATCGTACCATAGGTTATAATCTGCGCAACGCTATCTTTGCCATATTTTCGCTCAACGTACTTGATAACTCTATCCCTACCTTGGATACAAAAATCTATATCAAAATCAGGCATTGATACCCTTTCAGGGTTCAAAAATCTCTCAAAAAGTAGTCCATACGGTAATGGATCTATATCCGTAATTAACAAAGAATACGCTACTAATGAACCAGCTCCAGAACCACGCCCTGGTCCTACTGGGATATTATTTTCTTTTGACCAACGGATAAAATCTTCAACAATTAGAAAGTATCCTGGAAAACCCATATCACAAATAATATCAATCTCTCTTTGTAGCCTATCTTTATAGACTTTTGTGATATTTTCATGCTTATCAGCTGATTTATTAGCTAATATTTTTTCTAAACGCTTACCTAAGCCTTGATAACATAATTTTGAAAAGTATTCTTTTTCTGTCAAACCAACCGGAATATCTATGGTTGGCAAACATGGCTTGCCTAGTTCAAATGTGACATTACAGCGTTTTGCAATCGCTAGAGTATTATCTACAAGCACTGTTAGTGCAGAGAAAGTTTCATACATTTCATCAGCTGATTTTAGATATTGTTCTCTAGTAAATTTAGATTTACGCGACTCATCTAAGATTGTTGTTTTCTCATTGATACAAGCTCTAATTTCATGAATACCATAATCATCTGCTTCCATAAATACAGTTAAGTTTGTTGCTACAGCTATGAGATTATACTTACTTGCATATTCTAGAGCTTTTTCATTATACAAACCTTCATTTTCATACTCTAACTTATGAATTTCGATAATATAATTATTAGCCCCAAATATCGCAATGTTTTGAGTAATAATTTCATCTGCCTTAATATAATCTTTGGCTAAGATAGCTTTGCCTAACTCCCCATGCTGTCCACCATTTAAGCAAATAATATGT
This sequence comes from Francisella persica ATCC VR-331, assembly GCF_001653955.1. Classification (NCBI taxonomy): domain Bacteria; kingdom Pseudomonadati; phylum Pseudomonadota; class Gammaproteobacteria; order Thiotrichales; family Francisellaceae; genus Francisella; species Francisella persica. The sequence continues at coordinate 964,600 of NZ_CP013022.1, read as the reverse complement.
TCTAGATTTACCTCTTTAAGCCAAGCTTTAGGTATAATAGGGATTGAACCAAATCTATCTGCTTGTTGATATGCTCTAGAAATCAAATTAACCATATTTTGATAGCCATAATTGTTTTCTGCTAGTAACACTAAATCAGCAATACCAAATTCAGTATCAATCTTCAGTTCCACACCAAAGATTGGCTTAATCCCACTAGCTAATGCTTGTTTATAAAACTTAATTGCCGCAAACAAATTACACACATCAGTGAGAGCTATCGCAACAATATTTTTATCTTTTGCTCTTGCAAAAAGATCGCCTAGGCGCACTGTACTATCAACAATAGAAAATCCAGTATGAACTCTAAGGTGAGAAATCATTGTAGATATTTTTTAAATTATGAACTTAACTACAAATATTACTATAAAAGTAGCCTAAGTTAGAAACTTATTTAATAATTGATCTGTTTGCTTAAACTTTATCATTTTAACTTTAACTTAAATTCAAAAACTATATAAGCTACGAGCTTAAGGTATTATTTAAACTAAAAATAAACGAAAAAACAAAATCTTACAATAATTAAAACAATCTATTTTATTAGGTTCTGTACACAAAAAAGAAATTGAGAGTTTTGCAAACTTTAGATTTTTTTCTAAAAGTTCAATATGCATTGATAATTAGTAAACTGAGCAGCTATCAGAGGTGAATGAACAGAAAATTTATAATTATGAATTAATAAAACTTGGATAGAATTATGATTAAACAAATAGGCTCATCGATAACGATATTTTTTGTATGATAACAGTATATGCAAATAACGTGTAGATAGATATAAATAATGGGTTCAGATATAAATTACCCCATTACAACGTTGTTGAATTTTAAAGGTAACATCTATAATGAACCAAATACTACAGCATTTCAGAGTGCGTTTAGCATATATATGCCAGTACTTTTTTCAAAAAAAATATAATTTGAAACACGCAAAATTGTATTACTAATCCAATAGCTGCATGCAGACAATATTTACCGTTAAAATTTATAATACAAAATGATTAAAAAATTATTGAATATTTATATCCTTATGATATTACACGCCAATAAGCATTTTCTGGAATTATAATTAACTTAGGTTCAGATTATGTTACTATATTTACAACTGTATATCATAACGGACAGATGTAGATTAATAATGATCTATTCTCTTTTCTTGTGTGTGCTTTTAAATTACTTTACATAAAGTTTACTAATTTATATTTTGTTCCAAATATTTAACAAATTTTTCGTCATCATTTTTAAGTTACTTAGCAACGTTTGCTATACTATTTTGTAGATGTTTAGCCACTAATAACATTACTACTCCCATAACTTCTAATGTGTTCAACTACTTATTAATAAACTGTTTATAGTGATCTCTTTTACATATAAATTCTTATAAATTACATTTTGACTAGGTTGTGTTTCAAATAAACTATCTAGTATACCTATAAGAAGATCAATCGCTATAATAAGGAGTATAAGGATCATTGTTAAAAACTGCTTTTGCTGAGATTTCACTAAGTATTGTAAGCCCCCAAAGGGTATTACCTGCATAACTCTTTCTTGATAGAACATAATTTTTTTAACTACTTCATCTAATGTTTCCTTGAGAGAGAGGTGTTTAGATGAGCTTATAGGCCAATATATAAGGAACTTATTAAATGCTTACCATTGTGCCCATATGATATATACTTTTCATTATTTTTTTTTGCATAATGTATTTAAATTTTCTGGAGAAATATCAGTTTTAAAAACTATATTCCCCTATATAGATAGGAACACTTTTTAGCATTTCATCAACAGTAAACTTATTGCAGTCCATATATGGATCTTTCATATACTTCTTGATATTTTCGTGAACTTAGCTAATGAAATTCTTACTTGACCAAGTTTGGCAATTATAAAAGTAGAAATTACTATAATTAAATACTAAAATAGTAGTTTTAAAAATAAACAATATACCATTTTGATTAAATATTTCTGACTTAACACCAATAGTGGCAACTACTCCATAAATAAAACCATAAATAAAATTAGAGTGAGCATTTTGTGAAGAATTATCCTTTAGCAATAAAGTTAATATGAGAGTGTGATAAGCATTACTAGCTGGATTATAAGCATCTACTATATAACCTACTACCAAAGACTATTATTGTAAGCATACTTGTAGTAATAATTGAGAGTAAGTCATTTAATGTTTCTATGTTAATTTTATGGGAATAAAAGGAAATTTTATATCTTTGAAGTAGCTAGGCAGCTATAAAGACTTTATTATCGCTAAAATACGGTTGAAACAATAATTTACTCATAATTATAGACAACTGGTGTTTTAATAAAAAAATAATTTTAACTCTGCTCCTTAAATGGTTTTTAAAAATTACATACTCAAAACTAATATTTTAATTATATTTTTATAAAAAAACTATAGCCATATAAAAAACCTTAAAATAGCAAAAATATTATCTAGTACTATCAATCATAGACAATAAAACTATAAGATGAGAAATCATTGTAGATACTTTTTTAAAAATATGAACTTAGTTATAAATATAAATAACTTAAAACTATATGATTGTAATAAGTTTTGCTGTAACAATTCTTTTAATAAAGAACCGACATTATACAACTTTTATAGAAATAATGACTACTAAAAGTTTTTTTATTTATATTAGGCTTTGTTTTACTATTTGCTTTCGTTTTTACACATACTAATATGGTATCCAATTTTAAAAAAGATACTAGTGGTCTTTATAAATTACCTAAAAATTACTCAACATTAATAATCATGATGATACTAGCAAAAAACCTTCAAAAAGTTATTGTTTATTGCTAATTGTGGTTGGAAGCAACAAACTAATATGTTTAGAAATGGTGGAACTATAGTTGCGAATTTTGGGTATAAAGTTAGCGAAACTTATACTATTTATACTATGAATTAATTTATCAAAATTTTCTTGTCAGCCAGTATTAATAAATACTACTCAAATTAATAAGTATCTTGCTAGAACTGCAAAATATTATTATAAAATTAATAGCTATATAAGAGTATACACCATCACTGTACCTAATATTTAGCATATCAACATATATAATTAATCAACAAAAATCCCCTAATAATTATCTAGCAGCAAATAACACATTGGAAAGGCTTACAGTTTTTCTTGTTGGCGTGTTATGTTCTAAATCAAATATGTAGAGACAGTCTTAGCCTTAAAATAATTTATACATACAGTATTTGCTTTTCTAGCGACTCACAGAACTTTGTTACATCAGGTTTGCAGTATTTTTTAAAATATTTAAAAATATCTTTAAAATACACGATCGTTTGTTACCATTGCTTTCTCTCAACCCCCAAAAACTACAATAATGTTGAGTAGTAGTGCCAAACTAAAACTAACCTACAATGCTAGAAGCATAAAATTATAGTTAGACATATTAAGATGAGCTTTCATAAAACTCCCATATAGACAACATACACAATGCTACAGAAAATATTATCATAGTAGCAGCTGTGCCCATGGCCTTTAAGTAATATTACTCATAGCCGTACCTGTTTGTCATAGGTATAAAATAGCCACAAAATAACATATTAAATTCAGAGTTGTCACAGTACTATGATGACACCTGTAAAAACTATAAGAGCTATAAAAATAAAAACCATCGCTAAAATCCCAAGGTTGTAGCGTTTCTTATGGCTTTTCTCTACTTGATTCGATAGCTAAAAACCTTAAAATATATAATAGATGTTACTAAAATCAGATTTAAAACATTTATTAGATATATTTAATTCATCTACAAATAATCCTTTAAATGAGCTCTTTAAAACAACCGAGCGAAAAAGAAAAAAAGTATCGCTATAATCATGACACTCAACAAATATCCTGGTTGTGACAAAGCATGAACAAAACCTAACAGCATTTTTGATGCTGAAATTACAATTGTTTTTGCGCATCAGCTCTTAATATGCTAACTGAAAATATAAACCATAATATTTCTATCATCACCATACAAAAACAAGCAAATCTATATGAAATAGGAATAAGAGACAATGCTAAATATGTACTAACTATTGGTGCAACAATTATCATTATTGATAATACTGAATAATCTTTTTTCATTTAATTGTTATTATCAGCATTTAGTGATACTAAGTGATCTAGCAATAGATGAATAACAACCAGTACCAAATCCCAAACTAACAAAACAGATATAAACAATATAGATACTATCTTGATAGCCCTAAACCGATTAATCCAAATATTAATAGACTCTGGGGGAAATAGTACTTTTTAGCAGTAAATACATCTGATAATGTCGCAAATAAAATTGCAAAAATACTAAACATAAAAAATGATAAACTCATTGCCATTTGAGTAACATAATAAAACAAACCTAAATTAAATACTAATGAGGTGGTTAAAGTTATTTAAATTGTTAGGGTTACAGCCCACATATGTCAAAAAATACGCCAGGAAATTTCTCTTTTGACATTGTTTTATTATACACACAATTCTCTAATTCCTAAACACAATAAAATATTTATTATGATTATATACTATTTATATCTCTATAAAATGTTGATTTAGAATACTCTTTAGTAGTCGCTAGTACTATTTCCTAAAACTTTGCTTATTAGATATTTTATAATCTAAAAAATTACTAATATGATATTTTTTATCTTTAAATACAAAATTATTATAAACAATCATGTATACAAGCACATTACGAATGTAGTGCCGTGTCTCACCAAATGGTACATTTTCTATCCAAATCGCAGCTGGGGCTTCCTTTTCATTTAGCCACTTAGCAACATTACCTGGGCCAGCATTATATGCAGCTATATCTAGTACAATATTTTTATCAAAAAGCTTCTCTAAGAAATATAAATTTGCTATACCTAGTTTAATATTATTCTCAGGAATAAATATCTGACCAGTCATACCTTGAGATTTATCACCAATTAAAGATAATTTATATTTTTGGGCAATAAATTTTGCGGTTGGCTCTGTAACCTGCATCAATCCCTTTGCTCCAGCTGAAGAACACGCTTCAATATCAAATAATGATTCTTTACGCATAATTGATAAAACAAGAGCTTTATCAATACCAAATTTTTGGGCATTTTGATTAACTGTGGTTATGAAAGCTTTAGGAAAGAGCATATAAATATTATTATAATTACCAATAACTGACATATTAAATATAGCCGCATAATACATATGATTAACTTCAGCTAAACTTGCAAGTTGTTTAATCTCATCAATATGCTTATCTCTAAGCTTATTTCTGATTGCCCATTTCCAAATACTTGTTGAATCTTTGTATTGACCAACCTGATATAAATCGATAGCCTGTGCGGTAGCATCTTCTGCCAGTAGTTTTTTACTATTACTTAATGCCGTAGCAGTATCATTACCAAAATTATATGGTTTACCAAGCCTATCAGACGCTAAAAATGAATAGTAATCAAGCGGTTGTTGTATTAATTCAGCAAAGATTTTCTCCGCTTTTTGTTTCTCACCTAGCTGATCATAACTATATGCTAGCCAATATTTCCATGCTTGGTTTTGTTGTGATTTAGTAGGAAGTTGACTATATGTTTTTATATAATCCGCAAAGTTATTGTTGTATAAATCAACTCTTAATAACCACTCCAAAGCTGTCGTATCGAGATATTTTTTATCTACTCTAGTTAGCCACTGTTTTGCTTGTGATGATTTAGATCTTGCAAAACTTACCACTATTGCTGAGATACACTGTTGTTTTACTTTTGTGCTTAGATATCTTTTATTTTTTAGATTATCCCATACTCTTGCATAGCCCTCGGCGTCTTTTCTTATTAAATCTCTAGAAATATCAACAATGACTTTGTCAAAATAATTATAGTTATTAAACCTATTAATAAAACTGTCTAATTTACTCGAATCTTTAGTAGCTTGTTTCCATGCACTTATATAATTGAGATAATCTTTATTATCTTTGACATAAGTATTTAATAACCACAGACTATCATCAAACTTATTGGCAAAAGCAAGAGTATATGCTTTAGTTGTTAGATAAGCTCTTGGTTTATAATTAGAATTATCCCAATATTTTTGGATTTTATTACATGCAGCAGGCATATACACTCGATTCTGCCAAAGTTGGCCATATTCATTTAATGCTTTAGTTTTTTTACCTAATTCATATTCTGCTTGCATACTCCAACATTTACCAGGTACCCCTAAATCGCCTTTATAATACTTGCCAAAGAGCTTCCAGTCATGTTTTTTGGCATAATATTGCGCTAAATCATCACTAAGTCGGTTTTGCCAATAGCTATTATCTTGCTTGAAATACTCATCTATTGTTGATTGCTTAAAAATATTAGGATCTGTACTTATTTCTTTATATTGTAAATATGGGTAAATACTAGTATCTTTGAGTTTCGATTTATAATAAAAATATGATTTATAGTCTTTTTTAGCTAATGCATCTATGGCTTTTTGAGAATATTTAACTTGTTGTGTCGTGAGACTATAGCCAATAGCACTAGATAAAATCAACATGCAACTTGATATAAACTTTTTATTAATCACAATAACTTGACTATTAGAAAATTATTCTACTAAAATACTAACATTATTAACACTAAAAAACTAATCATTATCAAGCCTCAGTCGTAATAATCATAATTTAAAATCAATATTCTAAAACTTTCTAGATATTCATAAGCAAAAGTTAGTATATTTAGCTTAATTAAATTACAATAATACGATGTGGCTACTAAAAATTATTTCTTAAAACTATGAAAAATAAGCTAAAACTATTTTTTATATTTGCTTTTATATACTTGATTTTGTTGTTAGTTTTCTATTACTTTCGTATTCAACATAATTATTATTTTGCTATATCTACACTTAAAAATAATAATATTGCAAAAAAATTAAATGTTAAGACTATAGCTAATCTAAAATATCTCAAATATAATCATGCTTCATCAATGACAACTATTGATAATAAACTTTTTATTACTTGGTATAGTGGCAATCAAGAAACTGCGCCAAATACTAAGATAATGCTTGCAATAGCTGAGAAAGTAGCTGGAAAGTGGCACTTCGATAAAATCAGACCCGTTATGGATAAACAAAAGTTTCAATATATATTTAAGAAACATATTCATCATTTAGGTAACCCAATTATATATTCTCAAGGAAAAAAATTGTGGTTAGTTTTTACCTCATCTAGCGGTGGATGGGTAACTTCTTCTTTAAATATTATGTACTCAAATGATCTAGGTAAAACTTGGAATACACCAAAAACTATAATCTCTTCACCAGTATTTAATTTCAGCACATTAACAAGAGGATCAGCAATCGAACTAGATAATAATAGATTTGCGATTCCTGTATACAAAGAATTTAATAATCTCAAAGGTAGATGGTTTGTCTTTAATAATGATGGTGAACTTACATTTGTTTCAGAAATGACTAATGATAGCATAAATTTACAACCTACAGTAATTCGACTATCAAAAACTCATGCTTTGGCTCTATATAGACAGATGCATAGTCCTATAAAAAAAATATATACAAACGAAACCGTTGATAGTGGTATATCATGGTCAAAAGTAAAACCAACACGACTTGATAATCCAGACTCTGGTATTGCCGCAATAAAAATACAAAATGGTATCCTATTAGCCTACAACAATTCTACTAATAGTCGTTCCAATCTTAGTCTAGCCTTCAAAGCAGATAATTCTCAACAGTGGCAAAATATTTATAAATTCCCAAATAAATCTAAAGGAGAGCTTTCATACCCTGCACTTACTTTGTATCAAAGTAATATTATTTTAGCATTTTCTAATAAAGCTAAAGGGACAATAAGAGTTGTTGAGATTAAAGGAGAAAATTCTAATGCTTAACTATTATAACCTTTTGACAGCCAACCTTTTTGTGATATACTTTTTTTTGAGAATATTTACTCTTCTACCTAAAAGATTATTACTACTAGCAATATTAATACTACTTTGCTTTAACTTTATAAATATAAGTTCTGACAATGAGACTATATTTTATTTTGTTACTGGATTTATAAACTATTTTAGCTTTTCTTCATTTATCTTACTGATATTTATTATAGTAACTACATTTATAAGTAAGAGAACTATTATTTTTCCATATACCAGTACAGCTTTTATATTAATGCTTATTATATTTTATGGTTTATTCTTTATAGTGTCATATAAGCTTTACGACATTGGTTATAACGCATATTTAGTATTAGCTGGCGTATTTACCTATGGACTAATACTACTTTTGATTTCTAATAGATTTACATTATTTAATATTATTATTGTTATCGCTACTGTTGCATTCTTTAATGGTATTTTACAGGGTAATATATGGAACTATCTCTTAGACCCAGTTTTGCTAGTGGTATGTATTATTGAGATATCTAGAGCTTTATTAATAACAGCGAAAAATAAACAATACAAAGATAAATTTATATATTACTAAGCATTTGCATTACAAAGTTTGCTGACCTTTTAGCAGACATATTAGCAAACTCATCGAAATTTTCAGGCGCATTACCATCAGCAGTATCAGAAATACTTCTTAGAATTAGACTTTGCACGCCCATTTCATTACAAACAAGATTAACACTTGCTCCTTCCATTTCTATAGCCTTTGCATCAAACTCTTTGATCACAAAATCTTTTCTATCTGCACAATGGACAAATTGATCTCCTGTAGCAATAACACCAGTGTGTAGCTTAATATCAAGTTCATTAGCAACATTTTGAGCTTGTTTTAAAAGCCGAGTCGATGTTGTTATCTTAACTTCTGAAATAGGAATCTTACCATATGGATAACCAAAAGCTGTCACATCAACATCATGTTGTACTGTAGCAGTTGCAGCAATCATATCACCTACTTTTAAATCTTGCAGTCCTCCGGCAACACCTATAAACAATAATGCCTCAACACCAAAGCGCTCAATCATTATCGTTGCCGTCAAACTTGAGAATACTTTACCAATTTTACTATAGGCTATTACAAGCTCTTTAGCCTGATAATTTGCCAGATAGTATTTGTTATTTGCATACTCTATAGTCTCATAGCTATCTAACTTATCTAAAATTGGTTGGATCTCTATCTCCATTGCTCCTAATATTGCAATTTTTTTCATTGTTTACTCTCTATAGTTTCTATATCAATTTTGGTTATTTTTCTAAAACCTTGAGGTAATAGCACTCCACCACCAGATGGCTTATCGCTATAGTAAGTCTCAATATTTTTACTATCAATACGAATAAATCTCTTACCCGCATTTAGTGTTAACTCTTGATTTGCTGTAAATAGCTCAATAAATTTAAGTTTGTCTTTTTTATCTAGCTTAATGATTGATTTACCCTTACCTTTTTTAAGTAATACAAAACTAGCAAAATCACGTACAATCATCCTACCTTGTGAACTTATAGCTAGCACCTTATGATCTTGCTCAAATGGTATAAACTTAAAGACATTATCAGCATCAAAAATATTTTTTCCCGTTATTTTATTTGTAATAAGATCTTCAGCAGGTATCACAAAACCTTTGCCACTTTCACTAGCAATTAAGAAATATCCAGCAGCATTTACAAAAGCCATATTTATAATTTGATCTTTTTTATCCAGCGGGATATATGTAGTTATATGCTCACCATAACCTCTTGCAGATGGGAATTTATCTACATACATAGAGTAAGCCTTACCAAGCTTACTAAAAAATACCAGCTTAATATTACTACTACCTGAAGTTACCAAAAATGGCTTATCCTCGGGCTTATAACTTAAACCTGACGGATCAATATTTTCACCTTTAGCACATCTAATCCAACCAGTTTTTGACAAGATAATAGTTACTCTCTCATTAGGCATCAGATCCTTTTCTTTTAGAGCTTGAGCCTTTTCTACAGCAATAATTTTCGAGCGTCTAGAATCGCCAAAATTTACTAATATTTGCTTGAATTCTTTCTTCATTAAGTTTCTAAACTTAACTTCACTATTTAAATAACCCTCAAGTAATTCTCTTTCCTTTTGCAATTCCATTTGCTCTTTTTTAATCTCAATTTCTTCAATCTTTGCTAACTTACGTAATCTAATATTCAAAATTGCGTCAGCTTGGATTTCAGAAAGTTCAAATCTATTTTTTAACTCTAAACTAGGATCATCGTAGTTTCTAATGATATCAATAACTTCATCTATATTTAGAAATGCTACCAATAAACCTTCTAATATATGTAAACGGTCTAAAACCTTATCTAGGCTAGCCTGTAGTCTTCTTCGTAAGGTATGCTTACGATACTCTAGCCATTGGTTAAGTATATCTAAAAGATTTTTCACCTGTGGCCGATTGTCTAAACCAATCATATTCATATTGACACGATAGCTTTTCTCAAGATCTGTAGTCGCTAACAAATGTTCCATTATTTTCTTGATATTCTTCTTTGTCGTTGCCGAATATAAGACTATTTTCACAGGCTCTTTATCATCTGATTCATCTTGGATATTTTTTATCCAAGTAATTTTTTGTTGCTTAAGCTCGTTAGCAATTTGCTCCATTACTGCGGCACTCGAAACCTGATGAGGTAATTTTGTAATCACAACATTACCATGATTATCATATCCATAAACTGCTTGCTGGCGTATCGATCCATTACCTGACTTATATACTTCGGCAATTTCTTGTTTGCTACTGATAATATTAGCACCACCAGGATAGTCAGGAGCCTCGACAATCTCAAGAATTTCCTCAATAATCGAATTAGGCTTAGACAATAATTGTAAACAAGCATTTATAATCTCTGTAATATTGTGTGGTGGAATATATGTCGACATCCCCACAGCAATACCCATAGCACCATTAAGTAAAATATTTGGCACCTGAGCAGGCAAAAGTTTAGGTTCATCCATTGTCCCGTCGAAATTTTTGACCCAATCTACAGTGCCTTTTTTTAATTCATCTAGAAGTAATACCGCATATTTAGATAAACGCGACTCAGTATAACGCATCGCTGCAAATGACTTTGGATCATCTATAGATCCCCAGTTACCCTGACCATCAATAAAAGGATAACGATAGGAAAAGTCTTGTGCCATCAATACCATAGCTTCATAACAAGCACTATCACCATGAGGATGGTATTTACCTAAGACATCACCAACTGTACGCGCTGATTTTTTATACTTAGATAAATGACTTAAACCAATTTCACTCATCGCATATATGATACGCCTTTGTACTGGCTTAAGACCATCAGAAATATGTGGCAAAGCTCTATCAAGGATCACATACATTGAGTAATTTAGGTATGCTTGTTCGGAAAATTCAGCTACAGAGCGAGTTCTTTCTAAACTTGAGAATAAATCCATGTATATACAGAAAATATTAAGTAACTTATTTTTAAATAATATATTAACAAAGCCCACTATACTAGACAATTAGCTACTAGCGTTCAAAAACATTTTGTAGGCTTAACTCTTATGTCTTCTAAGATAGGCTATAGTTTGTAGTTCTTTTGAAAAAACAAACTTATTTCTTTCTAAAAAATCTAAAGTTTTTAGAATATCCTTAAAGCCAGAGAGAACCCAAGCTTGAATATTATAATCAAATACAGTTTTTGCCTTTAGGTATCTACTTACTCCAGCTCTACATTCTTGAGTCAAAAAATCTGTTGCTGGAAACTTAATAACAATAACACCACTTTTATCATACGCAGCAATCTTAGAATAAATCGCCAAGCTAGCTAATTGCTCTTTGATACCCTTAAAATCTTCCCAAGCTAAGAGCATTTTATCTGTTGTTTCTTTTTCTAAGAACTTGATAGACTTCGTATTATAACTTTGTTTTATACTATACACTTCTTCTTTGAGTTGAGTATATTTTTCTAGTAATTCTTTATAGCAACGTTCTAAGCTAAGATTAGAAATTTCTAAACTATCATTTTTATTAGAAAGCTCAACCTGCTTGTACTTGAGCTTAGTAGTACTTTTAGATATTTGTTGTTGAATATATTGCATAATATTGTTGCGTAAACTAAAAGCAATATTATCTCTATCAACACCAAAATTTTTTAGCGTACTTCTTACAGTTTCAAGTAGTTCATCATGCACTGGCTGATTAATCTCTAGTGTTTCTTGCTCTGCAACTGCTAAAGCTTGCTTTTTATCCTCTTTATATAAAGTAACCTTTTCTACTAAATCAATAATAGATACACCACCACCAATAAGTTTTCGAACTTTATTGACAGTAATCTCTTCATTTTGGGCTCGTAAAAGATTACACTTTTGATTTACCAGCCTCTGAGCTACTTGTTTTGACATACTAGTTTTTTTCTTCTTCTCTTAGTGTTAGGACTTCATACCCATATTTTGTAACCAAAATTGTATGCTCCCATTGCGCTGAGAGTGATCGGTCTTTTGTAACGGTAGTCCAACCATCTTTTAGCACTGACACTGCTCTTTTACCGATGTTTATCATTGGTTCGATTGTAAATATCATTCCTTCTTCAAACATCGCACCTGTACCGGCCTTACCATTATGCATAACATGAGGTGGCTCATGAAAATGAGCACCAATTCCATGACCACAAAAAGCATCAACTATCGAATAACCAAACTTCTTTGCATGCTTTTCTATAACTGCACCGATATCTCCAAAATGATTGCCAGGTTTGACAACCTCTATACCTTTCCATAAGCATTCATGAGTAACTTCAACTAGCTTTTTAGCTATAACTGATGGCTTGCCTATCATAAACATCTTACTTGTATCACCATGATAGCCATCTTTTTTAACTGTGATATCAATATTTACTATATCACCATTTTTAAGCTTTTTATCAGCTGGAATTCCATGACAAACAACATGGTTTATTGAGGTACAAATAGATTTAGGAAAACCATTATAATTAAGCGGTGCTGGATATGCATCCTGGTCTTTGACTATATATTCATGGCAAATTCTATCAAGTTCTGCAGTTGTCACTCCCTCTTTAACAAAAGGAGTAATCATTTCTAAAACCTCTGCTGCTAACCTACCAGCAACACGCATTTTTTCTATTTCTTGTGGAGTTTTTATTATTATTTGACTCATCAGCAATCAATATTTAATTTTAAGAAATTATTATTTTATATATTATAAACCATCAGTTGATGAATATATAGATGTTACGAAAGGATGTTAAAATTATTGCAAAACTAAAATAAATATAATCGATCAATAAATAGTATGCAAATAAAAAATTGGTGAATGACAAATGAAATAATGTAGAAAGAAATCAAAAGCAGAACTTACATTTAAAATTTTACTTGAACTAACAATGCATATAACATAGATTTAGAGACTGAGTTTGCACAAAAATATAAGCTCTAAAACCTCTAGTACAGCAATGGAATAAAGCTAAAGCGTTTACTCAAAGCTAGAAGAGATAAGTTAGATTAAGTTTGAGCTCATACAAATTAGTAGTCTCGACAAATACTTAGTAGCAATTTTAGATTACTTTAAATATTTTGCTAGCTACGTATATCTTTTAGTAGTATTTTGTACTACAATCTACTTTCGTAAGGGTAAAGAAAATTTCTACTCAATTTAAATTTTCGTTATTTAATTTCAATTTTTGCTTAATCTCTTAAATTGTCATTTGATAATTCCATACACTAATAAATCTAGCTTTTATAGCTAAAACTAAATAAATAAAAAAACTAAAGAGAATAAAAATGAATAATAGATCACAAGGTACAGTAAAATTTTTCAATGATCAAAAAGGATTTGGTTTCATCACGCCTGAAAATGGTGGAAAAGATGTATTTGTACATATATCAAAATTAAATGGTGAAACTCTAGCTGAAGGTCAGCAAGTTATTTTTGAAACTCAAGAAGGTAAAAAAGGTCCTGAAGCTATCAATATTGAGGTACTATAATGCCAAGTATTAGAGTAGATGAGCGCAAACCATTTGATATAAGTTTAAGAAACTTCAAACGCGCTTGCGAAAAAGCTGGTATCAAGCAAGAACTTAGAGATAGACAGCACTACGTAAAGCCAACAGAAAAAAGAAAGATAGCAAAACGCCAAGCCATCAAAAGAGCAAGAACTTCTCAGATAAGAACTTTTACTTAATCTAGAATATTATACTATGCTGCCAATCTTTTTTAGTCAATCTAAATACTAAATTATTTCTTGTAACATCTCTGTTATAAATTTTAGCGCCTAACTTAGCTACTGCTTTTTGTGAGCTAAAGTTTTTATCCCAGACATCAAAAAAACACATCATCAACAAATTTAAAAGCATAGTCTAGCAGTATCTTTTAAACTTTTCTATTTAAGTTCGGTACCACAGTATTTTTTTGGTATAGAATGGTATATATTTGATGATTACTTAAAATTATATTCATAATATCTAGTTGAACTAACCAATTTATTTTAAGTAAAATAACATATAAAATTTTGCGGATTGTTAAAACCAAGCTTTTAAATAACCTTCTAAAGCCATTTAACTCACATCGTATTTTATCATTACGTTGCACCTATATTTCATGATCTTTGACAATCTCAAATAGCTCATCAAAATCATTTTGAGTCATTATCTGAATGACTACATCATAACAGATTATTAAAGTCCATAAACCCACTTTACTTATGTTTAAAACTAACTGCAGACTGGTGATTAGCATCTTCGAAAAAATAAATGATTAGAAAGCAAAACGTTTAGACTTTACTCAACAGTTACAGATTTAGCTAAGTTTCTAGGTTGATCAACATCTGTACCTTTGATTATAGCTACATGATACGACAATAGCTGAAGTGGTATAGTAAATACTACAGGTGCGCTAAAATCATGACCTGTATCTAATTCTAATACAATACTGTTATTGAAATTAACTCTTTCTTTAATAGTTTTATCGACAAAAAGAATTAGCTTACCACCTCGAGCATGCACCTCTTGTAGATTAGATAAAATTTTATCTAATAATTCATCATTTGGCACAACTGCAACTATTGGCATATTCTTATCAACTAAAGCTAAAGGACCGTGCTTTAACTCCCCTGATGGATACGCTTCAGCGTGGATATAAGAAATCTCTTTAAGTTTTAATGCTCCTTCAATAGCTATAGGATAATATAATCCTCTCCCTAAAAAGATAGTATGCTCTTTATCAGAAAAATACTCACTTATCTGATCTATTTCAGCATCTAGTTTTAATGCTCCCATAACCAAAGCTCGGATATTTTTGAGTTCTTCAGTATATTTAGCTATCTGCTGATCTGATAAACTATTTTTGAGTTTAGCC
Source organism: Francisella persica ATCC VR-331 (assembly GCF_001653955.1). Classification (NCBI taxonomy): domain Bacteria; kingdom Pseudomonadati; phylum Pseudomonadota; class Gammaproteobacteria; order Thiotrichales; family Francisellaceae; genus Francisella; species Francisella persica. The sequence continues at coordinate 949,261 of NZ_CP013022.1, read as the reverse complement.
ATTACTAGTGTAAATATCGCTAATGCAACTAGCTGTGTTGTAAATGCTTTAGTGGAAGCTACACCAATCTCAATACCAGCCTTTGTCATAAAAGCAATATCAGACTCTCTCACAAGCGAACTATTTGGCACATTACAAATACACATACTACCAACATAATTTTGCTTTTTGCTCTTTCTAAGCGACTCTAAAGTATCAGCTGTTTCACCAGATTGAGAAATACTCACAAACAAAGAACCATCAACTACAACATTATCTCTGTACCTGATCTCACTTGCTATTTCAACACTACATGGAACTTTTGCATAGTTTTCAATCCAATACTTTGCTGTCATCCCAGCATTATAGCTAGTTCCACATGCAACAATACAAATATGTTTAGTTTTCTCAAATAATTCTTCAGCTCTTTTATCAAAACTATCTAAACTAATTTCGTCATCAGCTAATGATGCTAAGATAGTATTTGAAACAGCTTCTGGCTGTTCATATATCTCTTTGAGCATATAATGTTTATAACCATCTTTAGAGGCGCTCGCTGATGAGTAATTATATTCTTCAACTTTAAGCTTTTTTGCTACACCATTATTATCAAAAACTTCAACATCATCTTTTGAAATAATTGCAATATCACCTTCATCAAGATAAGAAAATTTATTTGTAACCGGTAACAATGATAACGAATCTGATGAAATAAAATTCTCATCTATACCAACGCCAATTACAAGTGGCGAGCCTGAGCGTACCGCAACAATTTTATCAGGGAATTTTTGTGAGATTATTGCTAGTGCATAAGCTCCTTTAAGCATAGATATAACATACTTAACATTCTCAACTATACAAAGATTATCACGCCACCCTTTTTGCAATAAGTGGGCGATAACCTCGGTATCAGTATCCGACATGAATTTATAACCATCATTAATTAGAATCTTTTTAAGTTCAGCAAAATTCTCTATGACACCATTATGAACTATACAAAAGCTTTCAGAAGCATGAGGGTGAGAATTACTCTTAGATGGTTTACCATGAGTTGCCCATCTAGTATGAGCGATACCTATATCACCTTTAAAGTTAACTAAATTATGCACAGATTTTTCTAGCTCAACAACTTTACCAACTTCTTTACATATATCTATGTGATTTTTTTCGTCAATTATTGCCAAACCAGCAGAATCATAACCTCTATACTCTAGTTTTTTTAAACCTTCGATTAAAATATTAGTAACATTTCTTGTAGAGTTAGCACCTACTATTCCACACATAACACAAACCTTATTTTTTTTTATTTATCTGTTTTCTTGACAGGTCTCTGCCAAGTATCAATATGACGCTGTCTTGCTCTTGAAATTGCAAGATTATCAGAAGGAACATCTTTTGCAATAGTTGATCCAGCACCAACAGTTGCACCTTGACCAATATTAACTGGAGCTATTAGTTGCGAATCAGATCCAATAAAAGCATAATCACCTATAACTGTTTTATGCTTATTGACACCATCATAATTACAAGTTATAACACCAGCACCTATGTTACAATTAGCACCGATTTCACTATCACCAAGATAAGTTAAATGCGACGCCTTTGAACCTCTACCAAGAACAGTTTTCTTAACCTCAACGAAGTTACCTATAACTGCTCCTTGTTTAATATCACATTCAGGTCTAACACGCGCAAAAGGACCAACTATTGCACCTTCACGAATAATAGAACCATCTATCATACTATTAGATTTGATTCTAACATTATCTTCGATAATACAATTTTTGAGTATACAATTAGCACCAACGACAACATTATTACCAAGTCTTACATTACCCTTGATTATCACATTGATATCTATCCAGCAATCTTTACCAACATCAAGGTTACCACGCACATCAAACCTATTTGGATCAGCAATACTCACACCCATAGCCATAATCTTTTTAGCGACATTTCTTTGCCAAACTCGCTCAAGGCTAGCCAATTGATCTCTATCATTTACACCTAAAATTTCAAACTCATTAATTGGATGAGTTACATTTATCGAAACATGATCAGTTTTTGCAAATGTAATTATGTCTGTTAGATAATATTCCTTTTGAACATTATTTGCTTTTATCTGCGGCAACCATTTTTGCAGCAATTTTTTATGAACACAGTAAATTCCTGTATTAATTTCTTTTATCTGGCGCTGGATATCATTAGCATCTTTTTCTTCAACAATTTCTGTAACCGCACCAAATCTATCTCTAACAATTCTACCTAAACCTTGGGGGTTTTCAACAAATGCTGTTAGAACGCCAAGATCAACATCTTTGGTAGTATCAACTAGGTTTTCTAAAACCTCGGTCGAAATTAAAGGTACATCTCCATATAGGATTAAAACTTTCTGATCTGTTAAATATGGTAGTGTTTGTAACACAGCATGACCTGTACCAAGTTGCTGCTGTTGATAAACAAATGTTATATTTCTTCCTTGTAATATATCTTCAACTTGCTCTTTTAGATGTCCTGTGACAACAACTATATTATCTGGGCTTAGCTTCTCAACAGAACTAACAACATGCTCAATTAGAGGTTTTGCAGCTAATGTTTGTAAAACTTTTGGTTTATTTGAGTTCATTCTTGAACCTTTACCTGCAGCCAAAATAACAACTGATAAACCCATAATAAAAAAACTCCTTATAGTTTCTTACCACATTCTTCCAATAAAATTGTGATAATTTGATAATAATCTTCTAGCATTTTATCATAGATATTTTCAATAATAGAATCCAAAGCCATCCATTTGGCAGCCTTTGCATCATCAGTAGCATTAATTTCTGGTAAGATTGGCCATTGATCAAAAACGAACAGTCCAACATGGCTAATTGTTCTACCTCTTATTGAACGATCAGGATAGTCAAAAACTTTTTCACAGCGTTTTGCTATAGTAAGCTGTTCCTGAGTTAAGCTGATATTTGTTTCTTCAAATAATTCTCGAATTATAGCTTGTGATATAGTTTCATCACACTCTAGAAATCCTCCTGGCAATGCCCACAAACCTTTACCAGGAAAAGCTTTTCTCTGCACCATCAGAATATGATCATTTACTATAACTAAAGCATCAACTGTCACAAAGTTTGGCTTAAAAGGAACATTTTGCCATAATTTTCTACACTCAATAACATATTTATTTTCTGCAATTAGTTCTTTATATGCCTTTGTAGCCATAAACTCTATCAAGAAATTATAAGTGCCTAGCTTAGGATCACTACTACACATGTATTGTTTTAGTATAATCCCCTTATAAAACTTTTGTCTAAATTCAGTAGCATTAAGGTTTTTGTAATTATCAACAGCAATATAACCCCATTCAGGAAAACTTTTCATGTAATAACTAGAACTATCTTTGATATGTCCAACAATAGCAATACTATTATTATTTTTAGCGTGCTTATAAACATTTTTACGTAACTCATCATGCCACTTTTGTTCTTGATAAAAATAGTCAGCTAAAGGCTCTATGACTACAATATCTAAATCAATTCCAGTAATTTGCAAATCACTTTCTATCATCTGCTTTCTTTGCTCAAAAGAAAAAGGATTTTTTATATTTGGCGCATTAAAACAACTACCCACATTTATGATAATTTTTTTGCTATTTTGTAGTGCTACTAATATATTATGCAAATGACCTTTATGAAAAGGTTGAAACCTTCCTATAAAAACTGAAATATCATACATCTATTCACCTATGTATTTAATACTTGGGCTTGAGTTTGACTATCATAGATGTTATCATCTGCTGGCACCGCTGCTTGTGTGTAATCTTGTTGTTCTTGGATGGTATTAGTTTTTTGTTGCTCTAGGGAGTTATAAATAGTTCTATCGTATGAACCAACAAAAGTACTTTTCTTTGAGCCTAACAATCCTTCAAGACTAGATCTACCATTTTTAGTACTTTTCTCTGAAGCTACCAGATTGGCCCCAACTTGTTTTGCAATTTGAATATTATTATCATTTTTAAGTTCGGTATTATTTAAATCCTTACGAATACCACTTAAGATTCTAACACTTTCATCTATATGATTTGGAGATAAAGTTTTGCCATCATTAATAAATACTGCATTGACTTTAACTAAACTTGATAATTCGTCTACTTTACGAGCTAGTATCACAAAAATTAAATCCTTCTTAGTATCTCTTATAGTTATCAAATGTCCAGATAGTATCTCATCTTTCTCAGCAGTAATAATATAATTATCAAGATTCTCTTTGAAATAATTCTCTAAAAGATTAATAGTTATCGGCAAAGGTTCTCTAAATACAAGCTTTAATGAACCTGTATCATCATATATAACACTAATTGAAACTTTTAATATTTGATCATTAATAATCTTAGCCATATCAAATTTAACCGAATAATTTGGTGGCAGCATTTGTTTTTGTGCTTCTGTCACTTGTGATCTGGCATAATTATTATCGCCATCAGGAAGTTTTAATGCGGGATTTATTTTTTCACCATTTAATCCTGTTGGAATTTTTAGTGCTGGTTCTTCGGAAACTTTTACTCTTGCATAATCATACTTTCTATTTCTAAATAGTGAACCACTTATAGTATCCGTCAAGTTCTCATACGAAAAATCATTCTCAACACCATTAGTAGTACAATTTTGCAGTAACATCCCAAGACTCAATAAAATAACTATCTTGATAGTATTTTTCATTTTTAGCAATATAACTAACTAATTAAATTGACTTATAATTATAGCACAGTGATATACTAATATTAATGAAAGCTTTAATAAATAAATAGGCAAAAAATGAAAGACAATTTATTTATATATTTACAATATTTACTTCCTCACGCTATAACATCGCGTTTAGTTAGTAAACTTACTGATTCAAAAAATAAAATTATTAAAAACTATCTAATAAAACTTGCTATCAAAAAATTCAACATTAATTTAGCTGAAGCTAAAGAAACCGATATAAACAAATATCAATCTTTCAATGATTTTTTTATAAGAAAACTTAAGGATGATTTAAGACCTATTTCTAATGACAAAAATGTCATCTCATCACCGGCAGATGGTGTATTAAGCCAATTCGGCACAATAACCAATAATAATTTAGTTCAAGCTAAAGATAAGCTATTTTCATTAGAGTCATTAATTGCTGCAAGCTCAACAACTAATTTTACTAAATTTGCAACTATCTATCTTTCACCAAAAGATTATCATAGAGTGCATATGCCTATAGATGGTAAGCTTACAAAGATGGTTTATGTTCCAGGTAAACTTTTCTCTGTTAATAAAACAACAACCAGGAGGGTTGATAATCTCTTTGCAAAAAATGAACGTCTAATCTGTTATTTTGATACATTAATTGGAGAAGTTGCTGTAATTTTTGTTGGTGCTCTTTTAGTTGCAGGTATAGAAACTGTATGGCATGGTAAAATTGCTCCAAACTACTACAAAGGTGTACAAGCTTGGAACTACAACTGTGATAAATTTAATATCAAATTTAGTAAAGGTGATATACTTGGATGGTTTAACTTTGGTTCAACTGTAATTGTTTTAACTTCTGGAAATAACGTTAATTTCAAATTTGATGAGAATCAAACTAACATCAAAATCCAAGTCAATCAAAATTTAGCTTTAATTACAGAATAAAGATTCATATTTATCCAACAACGACTAAAAATATTTGTCTTGTTGATTTTCTTTGTTTTACATTGATTTACATATGCAATCTCTCTTTTTTGTTCAAGATGCTCATCGTGAGACCTAAATCTAGGTGGTAACTTAATATCAAATCTCTTTGCCCACTTTCTGATAGTAACATGCTTGAAACCTAAAACTTTTTCAGCATCTTGATAACTTAGACCTTCTCTTTGGCATTTTAATAAGATCTCTTTAGCTGAACATTTAAATCTATTTTTAACAATTTGCTCAAAATTTCCAGAATATTGATTTGCCATACAAACGAGTCTCCTCAAACTTATACTTTTATTAATATAAACGACCCACCTAAAGTATTTATCTTACAGCTTCTTTTATTATTTGCAACAACCTTTTTACAGCAATTATTGCATTTTAACTACTTTATTAAAGTTGGCGGAGGTAATAATAAACTTTCAAAAAGCTATTACTTATCTTAAAAATAAAAGAAGTTTAATATTATAATTTTTCTAAGCGTCTAGTTGAAAATATTAATATGTAAATCATAGAATTTAAATTTGTTTGTAAACTTTTTACATACTAAAGAATAACCTTATTTTTAGATTATGGTAAAGGAATTATACTTACTAAATAAGTGGGTTGATGTACATGCGTTTAGAATCTATATTATACGTTACTATTAGCATCTTTTTTAGTTGGACATTGATTTTAAATTATACAAGATATTAAAGTCATCAAAAACAATCCATGTATTCATTTTCATAGCTACTATATCCTGTACATTATTACTGCTGAGATTGGTTATTTCCAAGTATTGGCTCATATGTTGACACACATGAAGCTAATACGCATGAAACTAAAACAATTGCGATTATTTTTTTCTTACAGTTTTTTAAATATGTTATTTTAAATAGTTAGGCTGTCACTTAAGCTTATATCATACAAAAAAGATAATTTAAGCTTTTATTTACATTTTTTTAGATATTTTTAAATTATTTTATTTATTTAAAACTTCATATTTATTCATTAAGTCTCTATAATTTGATATTATGAATGTTATAGATTTATAGCTCATAGATGGATATTAACCATATTTTGATGTCTGCATTAATGGCAGCTATCCCTCTGATTTTTGCAATTACAATCCATGAAGCTGCCCATGGTTTTGTAGCTAAAATTCGTGGTGATGATACAGCATATAAATTGAACAGAGTAACATTAAACCCAGTATCTCATATTGATCCTCTTGGCACTATTTTATTTCCTGGACTAATGCTTATCTCATCATTTTTGTTTGGGTTTCCTTTTATTTTTGGTTGGGCTAAACCTGTACCAATTGATTATTCTAAGTTAAATAATCCTAGGTTCGATATGTCTTTAGTTGCAATTGCTGGTCCATTAGCAAATTTAATAATGGCATTTATTTGGGCAATAGTAGCAAAATACATAACTCTACATCCTTATATCCAAGGTATGGCTTTTTATGGAATAATGATAAATGTAGTACTTATGATATTAAACTTATTACCAATTCCACCACTAGATGGTAGTAGAATAATCTCCTCTTTATTACCAGTGAATCTAGTATACAGATATAATAGTATAGAAAAATATGGCTTTGTTATTGTATTAGTATTGGTAATTATCCCTTTTAATGGATCAAACTTATTATTTTTTATAATGCAACCATTCATAACAGTAGTCATAAATTTAATTCAATTTTTAATTTTCTAAAAACATTATTTTAAACATTTTTCAAGCACTTTTAAATTAACAAAGGTTCATCATTGACATTAATATACAGTAGTATCTTCTTCTGTAAATGTTCGATTATTTTATCTGTAGGAAAACTAAAGACATATAATTTTACCCATTAAAAGACAATATCTATTTGTATACTTTCTCCAGCACCTTGCATAAAACGAAAACATGTTAGCTAGCAGCAGATAGCTATAATTGATCTTTTTTAAAAGTAAAAAAGAATTTAAAGTAAAATAGATTGCTGCTAGTTATTTACAAAATTCTTAAAGTTACATAGGAAGAAAAACTAGCAATATGTATAAGTTTACAAATGCAAAAAACAACAAGTCCCATATTTTTATGAGGCATTGTATTTGAGCTTATCACGATAAGTCTTTGGATAAACTAAGAAGATGGCGACTACCTACTTTCACCTGGGCAATGCCAGACTATCATTGGCGTTTTGTAGTTTCACTTCTGAGTTCGGAATGGGATCAGGTGGTTCCTACAAGCTATCATCGCCAAAACTGTGTTTTGGGATTATAAAGATATTTAACAATTCAGTATAGAAATAGACTTAAGTCTCTCGGATCATTAGTACTGGTAAGCTTCATACATTGCTATACTTCCACACCCAGCCTATCAACGTCGTAGTCTCCAACGTTCCTTACTGATTTACATCAGAGAGATCTAATCTTGAAGGAGGCTTCACGCTTAGATGCTTTCAGCGTTTATCCCGTCCGAACGTAGCTACCCGGCAATGCTTCTGGCGAAACAACCGGAACACCAGTGGTTCGTTCACTCCGGTCCTCTCGTACTAGGAGTAACTCTTCTCAAATCTCTAACGCCCACGGCAGATAGGGACCGAACTGTCTCACGACGTTCTGAACCCAGCTCGCGTACCACTTTAAATGGCGAACAGCCATACCCTTGGGACCTGCTTCAGCCCCAGGATGTGATGAGCCGACATCGAGGTGCCAAACTCCTCCGTCGATATGAACTCTTGGGAGGAATCAGCCTGTTATCCCCGGAGTACCTTTTATCCGTTGAGCGATGGCCCTTCCATTCGGGACCACCGGATCACTAAGACCTACTTTCGTACCTGCTCGAGCCGTCACTCTCGCAGTCAAGCGCACTTTTGCCTTTATACTCTTGGCACGATTTCCGACCGTACCGAGTGCACCTTCGTACTCCTCCGTTACTCTTTAGGAGGAGACCGTCCCAGTCAAACTACCCACCATACACTGTCCTCGAATTTCTCCTGAGTTAGAACTTCAGATATTCAAGGGTGGTATTTCAAGGACGACTCCACAGCTACTGGCGTAGCTGCTTCATAGTCTCCCACCTATCCTACACATAAATATTCAAAGTCCAGTGTAAAGCTGTAGTAAAGGTTCACGGGGTCTTTCCGTCTAACCGCGGGTACACTGCATCTTCACAGCGATTTCAATTTCACTGAGTCTCTGGTGGAGACAGTGTGGCCATCGTTACGCCATTCGTGCAGGTCGGAACTTACCCGACAAGGAATTTCGCTACCTTAGGACCGTTATAGTTACGGCCGCCGTTTACTGGGGCTTCGATCCAGAGCTTCGCTTGTGCTAACCCCTTCAATTAACCTTCCAGCACCGGGCAGGCGTCACACCCTATACTTCATCTTACGATTTCGCAGAGTGCTGTGTTTTTGATAAACAGTCGCAGCCACCTGGTATCTGCAGCCCCCAACAGCTCAAAGAGCAAGTCTTATCACCATCAAGGGCACACCTTCTTCCAAAGTTACGGTGTCATTTTGCCTAGTTCCTTCACCAGAGTTATCTCATAGCCTTAGTATTCTCTACCTACCCACCAGTGTCGGTTTACAGTACGGTCGCTTATACAATTATACTTAGAAGCTTTTCCTGGAAGCATGGTATCAATAGCTTCGTCAAACAAGTTTGACTTCGTCTCGTATCTCAGATTAACAAGATGCCGGATTTGCCTAGCACCTCTACCTACATACTTTCACCTGGACAACCATCCGCCAGGCCTACCTAACCTTCTCCGTCCCTCCTTCGTTCATAATAAGCGGCACAGGAATATTAACCTGTTTCCCATCGACTTCACTCTTCAGCTACGCCTTAGGGGCCGGCTTACCCTACGTTGATTAACATTGCGTAGGAATCCTTGGGTTTTCGGCCAATAAGAATCTCACTTATTTTACGTTACTCATGTCAGCATTCGCACTTCTGATACCTCCAGCAAACTTCTCAGTTCACCTTCATCGGCTTACAGAACGCTCCCCTACCAATATACTAAATATATTCCGCAACTTCGGTGCATAGCTTAGCCCCGTTAAATCTTACGTGCAGGCCGACTCGACCAGTGAGCTATTACGCTTTCTTTAAAGGGTGGCTGCTTCTAAGCCAACCTCCTGGCTGTCTGGGCCTTCCCACTTCGTTTCCCACTTAGCTATGACTTAGGGACCTTAGTTGGCGGTCTGGGCTGTTTCCCTTTCCACTACGGACCTTAGCACCCGCAGTGTGTCTCCCGTGATTGAACTTCATCGTATTCTGAGTTTGCATCGAGTCAGTAAGGTCGTAAAACCCCCATTGTCGAAACAGTGCTTTACCCCAATGAGTTATACACGAGGCACTACCTAAATAGTTTTCGGGGAGAACCAGCTATCTCCGTGCTTGATTAGCCTTTCACTCCGATCCACAGCTCATCCCATACTTTTGCAACAGTATTGGGTTCGGTCCTCCAGTTAGTACTACCTAACCTTCAACCTGGCCATGGATAGATCGCGCCGGTTTCGGGTCTACTCCTAGCGACTAATCGCCCTATTAAAACTCGCTTTCGCTACGGATCCCTTATTCAGTTATCCTCGCCACTAAAAGTAACTCGCTGACCCATTATACAAAAGGTACGCAGTCACATGACTAAATCATGCTCCTACTGCTTGTATGCAAGCGGTTTCAGATTCTATTTCACTCCCTTTATAAGGGTTCTTTTCACCTTTCCCTCACGGTACTAGTTCACTATCGGTCATTCAGTAGTATTTAGCCTTGGAGGATGGTCCCCCCATATTCAGACAAGGTTTCACGTGCCCCGCCATACTTGTTCGTATGCTTAGTTCCACTGTCATTATTTCGTATACGGGACTATCACCCTCTATCGTCAAGCTTCCCAACTTGTTCTACTATAATTACAGCTAAATCATACCAGGCTCCTCCCACTTCGCTCGCCACTACTACGGGAATCTCAATTGATTTCTCTTCCTAAGGGTACTTAGATGTTTCAGTTCCCCTCGTTCGCTCTACACCCTATTCGAGTGAGTGACTAGATTATTCTCTAGCCAGGTTTCCCCATTCGGAAATCTCCGGATCATAGCTCATTTACCAGCTAACCGAAGCTTATCGCAGATTATCACGTCCTTCATCGCCTCTGAATGCCAAGGCATCCACCGCTTGCACTTATTTTCTTAAGTCTATTTCTATACTAAATTGTTAAATATCTCTATTTTCATGTAAATAAAATATTGGTGGAGCCAAGCGGGATCGAACCGCTGACCCCCTGCGTGCAAAGCAGGTGCTCTCCCAGCTGAGCTATGGCCCCAACAAAACATAAATTGGTGGGTCTGAGTAGACTTGAACTACCGACCTCACCCTTATCAGGGGTGCGCTCTAACCAACTGAGCTACAGACCCGTATTTTATTCACACTAAAATACATTACCTACAAACACTATGCTAAATCACTTGATCAACAATTAAAGCTTATTTACTTATTTTTTTTCGTATTTCCGTTAAGGAGGTGATCCAGCCGCAGGTTCCCCTACGGCTACCTTGTTACGACTTCACCCCAGTCATGAATCACTCCGTGGTAAACGCCCATTCGTTAAGCTATCTACTTCTGGAGCAACCCACTCCCATGGTGTGACGGGCGGTGTGTACAAGACCCGGGAACGTATTCACCGCAGTATTCTGACCTGCGATTACTAGCGATTCCGACTTCATGCAGTCGAGTTGCAGACTGCAATCCGGACTAAGAGTACCTTTTTGAGTTTCGCTCCAGATCGCTCCTTCGCAGCCCTCTGTAATACCCATTGTAGCACGTGTGTAGCCCTGGTCGTAAGGGCCATGATGACTTGACGTCGTCCCCACCTTCCTCCGCCTTGTCAGCGGCAGTCTCAATAGAGTACCCAACTTAATGATGGTAACTATCAATAGGGGTTGCGCTCGTTGCGGGACTTAACCCAACATTTCACAACACGAGCTGACGACAGCCGTGCAGCACCTGTCACTGCGTTCCCGAAGGCACCAATCTATCTCTAGAAAGTTCGCAGGATGTCAAGACCAGGTAAGGTTCTTCGCGTTGCATCGAATTAAACCACATGCTCCACCGCTTGTGCGGGTCCCCGTCAATTCCTTTGAGTTTTAGCCTTGCGGCCGTAGTCCCCAGGCGGAGTACTTATCACGTTAGCTGCGCCACTAGAGCCTTTACACCGACTCCAACAGCTAGTACTCATCGTTTACAGCGTGGACTACCAGGGTATCTAATCCTGTTTGATCCCCACGCTTTCGTCCCTCAGTGTCAGTATCGGTCCAGAATGTTGCCTTCGCCATTGGTGTTCCTTCTGATCTCTACGCATTTCACCGCTACACCAGAAATTCCCCATTCCTCTACCGTACTCTAGTTTGCCAGTATCAAATGCAGTTCCAAGGTTGAGCCCTGGGCTTTCACATCTGACTTAACAAACCACCTACAGACCCTTTACGCCCAGTAATTCCGATTAACGCTTGCACCCCCCGTATTACCGCGGCTGCTGGCACGGAGTTAGCCGGTGCTTATTCTTTGGGTAACGTCATTCCTAAAGGCTATTAACCTCAAGGCTTTCCTCCCCAACTAAAGTGCTTTACAACCCTAAGGCCTTCTTCACACACATGGCATTGCTGGATCAGGGTTTCCCCCATTGTCCAATATTCCCCACTGCTGCCTCCCGTAGGAGTTTGGGCCGTGTCTCAGTCCCAATGTGGCTGATCATCCTCTCAAATCAGCTATGGATCGTGGCCTTGGTAGGCCCTTACCCCACCAACTAGCTAATCCAACGCAGGCTCATCCATCTGCGACAGCTCGAAAGCTACCTTTAATCCACAGATACTATGCGGTATTAACAGTCGTTTCCAACTGGTATCCCCCTCAGATGGGCAGATTCCTACGCGTTACTCACCCGTCCGCCACTCGTCAGCAACTAGCAAGCTAGTCCTGCTACCGTTCGACTTGCATGTGTTAAGCATGCCACCAGCGTTCAATCTGAGCCAGGATCAAACTCTTCAGTTTAAATCAAATTCTTACTCTAACTACTGATACTCAAATTCTTTAACAAAGTGTTTGTATATAATATACCTCTTAAATATCACTAGAAATTTTTGCCTCTCAACCGCTAACATCACCCGCCAGCCGTGTGAAGACATATAATACACATCACCTCACTACAACGCAAGGGCTTTTTCAATTTTTTTTAACTTTTTCACTTCTTTTTTTTACAATAAACATCTCAATAACCTCAGTATAAATACAAAAATTAATACTCAATACAAAAAAATAAGTATAAAATTAAATAACTTAGCTGATTGAGTTATAAATGTCTATATAGCTTGTCATTTAAACTATTCATAGCTACAATATAAATATAAGTGAGTTAGTTATTATTGTGATTTTTTATAATTGAGGATTTGTTCAAAAGTGATGAAAGTACTAGCTAAAATATCGGAATTAAATATACATAATTTAGTATATAAACTAGCTTCTGAAATTAAAGTTAGTGAAAGTAACCAGTCTCTAGCAGAAGTGGCTGTACAGATTAATGATTACCTTATAAGTATTAATTGTAATGATTTTAAACTGTTGAATACTCAGTTATTAAATACAAAAGCATTATATAACAGCGGTGTATTATCAGAATTAGACTATAAAAAATTCCAAAAATTCTACAAGATCTCTAAGTTAAAACAAAATATAGTTGATTATATATTATATTTTTCTAATAGCCATAAAGACAAATTAAAACTTAGTTTTGCTCTTAATGAAATTGAAAAGTCATGTTCAAATGAAACTATTCTGGAGTTGCCATCTGAATATATCAGAAAGTTAGACATACTCATGAATATTCTTAACAACGCAATACAAAGATCTCATGAGCTAGACAAAAAAATATTAAAACGGTTCAACAAATTAGAAAGCATTCTTACTAAAACAATCGCCTATAACTCTTTACTCCAAAAACAAGAGCTAACGATAAGTATAAAACCACTAGACTCAAATTTTAAACCTCAAGATCTAAATTTTATTTCATCAAAAAACAAACAATCATTTAAAGAAAAATCTCTTAAACTAAATAACTTACATATAAAATGCTTAGAAATTCAAAATTATATATATGGCTTAGAAGGAAGCTTAACGTTTCAACTAGCTTATACTAATAATCACAAAGATTTTGATTTCTTATTAATTCCAAATCAGCCTTTATTAATCGATATTAAAATAGACGACACTTTTAATTTCTTTAAAAAAGAGTCAAAAAAAGATCATCATACGCGATTCACTCGCTATGTAGCAATAGCCTTAACCCCTGACAAAGTTAATATTCAAGAAGATTATCAATATAGTATATATTCATACTCTAAGAATTTTTCGTCAGGAATTAAAGAATTCAGATTAAACTTTTATGACCCTCTAAAATCATTATGGATGATTCATAAACCTTCATACATAGACATCAACAAGAGCTTAGATGATATATTTAAAGATAATTTCTTTTTTGATAGTTTATTAACATTAGATACCAATAAAAGTAATAAACTAAAATCACGTATGCCTCAAGTGTTTATATCCACTCTAAACAGAAGCTTTTATGATTTTTTTATCGAGCAATTAAAGTGTAACAAATGTTTCTTAAAATACTTTTGTGATAAAAAAACTGGCAAGTTAACTTATTATATCACCGATGAGATTGATGCTTCACTACAAAAAAATATTGCTAACTCAGATGAAGATTTAAAAACCAAATTATCAGTATATGATGTAAGCTGTTTGAAAAAACAAACACTAGTTTCAAAAAAACCACAACTTTATACAAAAGAGAATAAGGTTAATCCTGACATGGTTATAAGCTCACCTAGAAAAGAAGAAAAATCAATTTCAGATGCGAAAATAAAAGCTTTTTCTAAAATGTACCAAGATAATATACGATCAATATCATACTATTCACAAGATCCTGATAATAATAAAGAATTAGAATTACCCCAGTTTGAACTTGAGCTTATATCGAAAAATACTCTACCGTTTATTGATAGTGATATCTCCCTAACGAAGTTAGAAAATGATGGTGATTATCTATTAGGTTCAAGTGATACAAATATTTTTTTTATTATTAGAAAAACTTTGTCATTTAAAAGAACCAAATATACTACTAAAGAGCTATATAAAAACATATCTAATTTTCATTATCAAAGTGATTCAGAGTCTGATATATATGAAAAAATATCATACATTAAATACCCAAGCCTCACTCATAGAAATACTATAAAATATGTTGTAAAAGATTATGAGCAACTAAACCCAGAATATCCTGCTTACATTAAATTCAATAGTTTTTATATTACTGGTAAAATAACAATTGGAGAAAATGTAAATAAAGACTCGAAAAAAGCTTATAAATTCTTTAAAAACTATAAACCAGAAGAAAGTTCTTTTGCAGAATTTCAAGAATCAGATGAAAAAGGTTCGTCTTTAATATTAAACAGTAAAGCAGGTATTTTATATGCTATAGAAATAGCTAAAGAGATGCTCTATACCAAGTCATCTGAGAAGCCTATTATATATCTTCCATCAAAGATAAATATAAATTCTGCCAACAACCAATTTATGCCTCTAAGAAATGGTGATATTATCATGATTGAGCTACAGTCAATTAATAAAGGCGAAATTAAAGAATTAATTTCAAATTCAGCAATCTCGACCGAAAAGGCGCAAAAACAACTCCTACAAAGGCAGTTATTAGGTGCTAAAGAAAATTGTGAAATTGCTTATTGCCAAACAAGTGATGGCGAGACTTTCTCATTAACGCAATTAAATAGTACTAGTGAGAACTCTTTTTTAATAAATGATAAAAAAGGAATTTTTCTAAGATATAAATCAAAAGGAAATTAAAATATGAATTTTATAAAAAATAATCAAATAATAGTAATTTCTATAGTAATAATAACTCTCATTTTATTAGTTTTCGGTGCTTTTATTATAAATAAATGGCACAACTTATCCAAATCATCAAATAAGAAATCTTTATCGGATATCATAAAACAAGCTAAAACACTGATTAAAAGTCATAAAATAAAAAATAAATTAAGTGAGTTATATATATTCTATGGCGATTATTCCGCAGCAAGAGATTATATAATTAAATTAAAGCCCGAATCTAAAGTTATTGATAATGATGAATTACCATTAATAGCTATTGATAGTAATAATACTTCGGTAATATTTGCTAACGATAATACTCAAAGCCTAAAAAAACTTAAGAAAAAACTCCATCTTCATTTTTACAAATTAAACTTCTGTTTTGATATAGCAAATCCTCATACTTATGAAGATAATAAAGTTATGGAGACATACAAAGATTTAGCAAAATTAAGACTTAAAACCTTAATAGTCTCATTTTATAGCAACTCTAACGCTGAAAATATTGAAAGCTTCAATAAATCAATTGGTAAAAAATCAATATTTAAGCTTACTAAAGATGAAAATGCTAACAAGAAAGTTGATCAAATAATTTTATATAAAATTCTTTACTCAAAAGATAGTGTCAGCAATAAATATTTCAATGTTAGAACCCTCAACCAAATTAGAAAATGCTTAAAGGTAATTTATTCTGAGTTTAGTAATATCGATAAAGAAATATTTTTTAACTTTAGCATAAATAAGCCTGATAATATAACAGCAAAAACAGAAGCTATATTTTTTAGCACTTCTCCCAAAGGAATCACTATAAACTTCATCTCATTATTATTTAGCTTAATATTTATAATAAATATTTTCCAACAAATTGATTTAAAACAAAAAATCTCACTTAAAAATCTAAAAGATCTACCTAATAATAGTACCGACGAAATACTTCAAGAGTTTAAAAACAAAATTAATGATGCATTATTATTAGAAGGCATTTATCCTAAAAATATAAAATATCATTATATCTATGAACAGTATGCTAACAACCTTTTAAAGAATGTAATCTTACCAAAATATAGTGGAACTGACGATTTGCTACTGGTGACATCATTCTTGATATTTTTTGAGTATATGAATAATCATTACACATTCCCTGAATTAGATAGTATGCTCAAAGTAATAAGTAGTCTAACAAATTTATCTGAAAGCCAGCTTGAAATAGTACTGAAATACACTAGTTCAAAGGTAAAGATAGAAACTATGCAACTAGTTCTCAATATAGCTAATAGACTATATAATAACCATCTTATCATAGTAGGAGCTGATTCTGATGGTTATTTAAGTACTCAAGGATTTAACACAGAATATTTAGGAATATCTAGTATACAAAGAGCTAAAATAATAAACTATATTTATACAAAATACTTATATAGATGTACTATTGATAACGCAATATATACTCTAAAACATAACTATATAATCCCTATCGAGATAAATAAAATTTTCTCATTGTATGAAGAACAAATTGGTATTTTGTCAAAAAAACTATGTAATTCTTCATACATTAAATCACTTACAAAGCCTGTTTCATTAATATTTAATCAAAAAGAGACAAGTAAAAAATTTGAGAGTTTCAGCGATATGCTAGATCATATCACTTACTTAATAAAATTTCTTGAGAAAAATGCTGAAGGAGTATCTAATGAAAATAAGGAGCAATATCAATCAATAACAATCTCGCTAATAAACTATGTTTTAAATAACGTTATTAACTCTACATACAACAACAAAGAATTACCTTTGACAAGTCCAGTGAGTAAAAAACTTTATATGGAATTTAATCCTAATTTCTATAGTAAAAGAATCCTAATATCGCCTATATATTCAAAAAAATATATAAAAGATAATATAGATCCTATCAATAACAAATTTAATAGACTTATTGAAAATCTAAAAAATAATTACAATATAGAACCTGACTTTATGATAGCAATTTATAAAAGTTCCATAAACAATTATAACTCTAAATATATTCAAGCTTATACTCAGATGATTAGTGAACTTAACAGCGATACTGAATTTAATAAAAATATAACAAGTAAAAATTCTCTTAACTTATATCTATTAGCAATGTCATCAAAAGACTCTTCTTTCAATAGTTTGATTGACTTTTATGCTGCAAATACTAATCTAGTAATAAATGAAGAAGTAGATAGTAAATCGAATAAAATAATCAATGTTCAACAATTTTATAAAAAGACAGATAACAGTATAGTTAAACAAGATAGTAAACAACAATACGATGTTTCCTTATGGTCACCTATAGATAACTATTTCAAAGAAAGTGATGACTATCTTGAGTCAAACAGCTATACAGAATACAAAAATATCTTTAAGGAGCTTGATAACCTAATAAGGGAACAAGGCTATACCAATACTTATAAAGATATAAAACAAGGCTTTAAACCTTTACAAAAAGTCTACTCTGACTTATCGGCAATAAATGATCCAAATAATAATAACTTATATATTCTACTTAAGAAGCATCTTGATGTTGCTATTGATACTATCAGAGCAATTACAATACAAGATGCAATAACCAATCTTGACAATACTGTTAACCTCGAATACGAGCTAATAAATAGTCAATTCCCTTTTAACAAAAATAGCGATAAAGTCGTTTCAAATCAACTAATAACAAAAGACTTTGATAATAACGGTTATATATACTCTAATTTTGTAAAATATCTGGAACCGTTACTTACTTATAATTATGAAACTAACAAATGGGAAAGCCAAGATTTGACAACCCCAGAACAGCAAGATTATCTCATCAAATTTAATAAGGTATATGCTTTAAACAAGCTGCTATGGGATGATAAGAGAAACCCAAAACCTATTGAGTTTGATCTGACTCCAATTGCAAATAAAGATAATGACTATAATTTCTTTAGCATTATTTTAGATAAGGAAAACTTTGTCAATTCACTAAATATAGAATACTCAGAAAGTACGAAAATATTATACAATTGGAATTTAACTGAGCCAACAACGATAACTATAAAATTTGATGATGGAAGTACAGACCAAATAAGTTATCAAGGTAAATGGTCTATACTAAAAGCAATCAAAGATGGTGACTGTAGCCAAGATAACATTTGCACATGGAAAATAAAACATAAGGGGAAAATATATTCTGTAAGCTTTAAAGTAGAGTCAAAAATTTTAGGAATACTAGGTTGGAAAAAGCAAGGAGGCGCTAATGTACAATAACTTTTTAAAAACTCTTTTTTTAATAATAGTTATAATATTAGGACTTACTAGTTGTACAAGTGATGGTCTATATATCAAAAATAATGTTCCTAAAACAAAAATAGTTCTAGAGTCTCAACCGAACAAGAATATTTTCTACTCTGATACTTATCAGTCAGTTACTCAGAGAATTTATAACGATAACATCAAGGTATTCAATCTCAAAATAGGCAAAAATGAGTTCACTCTAGATAAAGATAATAAAAATTATGCCGTGTACTTTATATTACCAAATAAAAAGACCAAAAATTGGAAATATTTAATAAATTCTGATAGTACAAATGAGTTTATTGTAAATAATGATAATATAGAAAAAGATTAAAGGATATTACTATGTCAAAAGCAGACCATATTTTTAACTTAGAGGAAAAAGGGTTATTCATAGATATTAAAGATGAATCTAAAGGCTGCTCAACAAAACTAGAATCCTCTGGTAAGATTACTACCAATGCAACTGAGTCTATAGAATCAAGCGCAGATAAACAAATCATTAAAAATGTTAAAGACTCAAAAATCTCAATATCTGAGAAAGAAATAATCCTAGCAACAAAAAAATCAAGCATCATGCTAAGTGATAATAAAATTGTTCTAAAAATAGGCAATTCGACAATAGTCCTTGATGATTCTAGCATTTCTATTGAATCTAATGCAATTAATGTAAGTTCTGCAAACACAAATATTAAAGCATCTCAGAATATTGGTATAAAAAGCTTAAATACTAGTATCAAAGCTGATATTAGTCTTAATGCTGAAGGTGTAAATGTAAATATAAAAGGAAGTGCCACAGCAAGTATAAAAGGCTCTGCAGCTACTATGGTAGGATAGTCATGAATAATATAGATAAGAGTTTTGAAATTCTAGTTGTGAATATTTTTATATATTATCAGCAAGAATATCAATCCATTACTTCAAAGCTAGATAATTGTCTAAAGATTACAAAAGAGTTTATCTATAAGCCAATTTCTAAAAGAAGTGATGTTTATAATCTTACATTTCTTATTGAAGAGATAAAATATTTGACAAATTATATTCCCTCAGACAAAACTATATATTTGAGTGAGGCAATATCAGTAATACTAGAGAATATATCAAGTTCAAACAACTACGAGGAAATCAAAATTCATTTTAAGAGTCTAACAACTCTTATAGAAAAATACAAACTAACTTTAGGTCAAGATTTTTCTGAGAAAATCGAAGATATAAAAATAAAAAATATTGCTGAACTAACAGTTAAACTATTTGATAAATTAACTGAAGAAGATATATTTATCATAAACAAAGATGAGCTTGTGCAAATATATAGCAAAACCATAAATAACCCGAATCAGGTTATAATTGATCAATATATAGTTTTTTTTAATCGTCTCAACGCCTTCTTAAAAGAAGGACACACTATAGAAAATTTCATACCGCTAAAAAAAAATCCTATTCTAAGTTTACTAAAACTAGCGTATCTAATCAAAAATGGCTCTTATAAGAAAAATAGGCTATGCAATACTGATATCCTGCTTTTAAAAGCTTTTTTCTCATCGAAGCAAGATATAGAAAAGTTAGATATAGTTAATATTTATGTAGAGAAGAATAACAACATTGAAACTTTAAATAAAATTCAAACAACACAACAATCTAAAGATTTACGATCAATTATAGAGTATATAGAGTTACAAGTATTTCGTCTATCTAGATTTTTTTCTGATTTTTGTATAAATGATATTTTTTTTCCACCTCGCTATCAACAAGTAGATATAGCAAGCCCTGAATCTCTAGAGCAATTAATTTACTCTTTAAAAGATCTACCGACTATTATTTTTGATACAAATACTCTTTATAATAAAATAAATACTAAAGATGAACCATATAAAAATCTCTTTAATAAAGATAGTTATAAAGGACACCTACAAACAATTATAGAAAATTCTCCTGCGACTTTGTTAACAAAAATAGCTAATAAATACTTTCAAATGTTACTCGAAGTAGCAACAATAATAAATATTCAATTATCAAAAAATGACTTAGAACTAATCTCGCCTTTTTTAGATTTTGAAAAATATTTCAATCAACTAGCTATAGAGATATCTAGAAATTCTCAGCTAGATATGCAGATATTGAATAAAAAAATTTCAAATATTATCAAATCAAACTATTTATTAATAGAAGCTTATAATACACTTAAAACTAAAGAACTTAATATAATTAATAATCAAAATTTTATAAATTCAGCAGATATATATAAACTTAATTTATTTATAAATAAAAAAGAGTTTTTAAATTTTAAAGAAATTAAAACTACAACGGTTCTTAACAATTTAAATATTAACATTGATAAAGAATTAGCCAAAATAAATAAAAGTATTGCTAATGCCAAATATCAAAAAGCTTTATTAACCGCAAAAAATTTGACTATGCAGCTTTTATGTAAAACATATTACTCATCTCCTAGATTAATAGGAATATATAACCTCCCCCCAGTTTCACACAATTTTTATTTAGTGATCAAAGATGTTGCAAATACTTCAATTTTTGATAATATGAAAAATAAACAAGAAATTTACTGGAAAGTTTAGATGTTAGCTAATATAGATGACTCGTTAAAACGCTTAGAGCAAATAAAAGCTAATGATAAAAGTATTAAAAATTCGATAGATGATTTAGTTTCAGAATTAAATAATATAAAAACTCTGCTATCACCTACACAGCTAAATATATCAGATAACGCATCAACTTTAGTACCTTCAATGGGAGCTCAAATTAAATGCTCTTTCAGCCTAGCTCCAGGTACTTATCTTAGTACTAGGGTAAATACATTGTCAGGCAGCCTACCTGCTTCAAATATTACAGACTCTAAACTCGGAACGAACATACTGCCTTTTGCTGGGTGTACAAACCCAGCTAACCCTACTATGAACCCATTTAGCTTTCCTTGGGTATGTATCCCAAATCTTTCTCTTTTTATCCCTACTAACCCAACAACATTATTAGAGGATGCTCCCATAACTACAATGAATAGTAAAGCAATGTGTATGTTTGCTCCCGGAGGAATGGTTAGTTTTATTAGTAGTGGACAAATAAATGTAAAAACAACTTAATAAGGTTTTTTATATGGATGGTTTAAATAAAGAATTAACTACAAGTGAAGCTGTTATTCTTAAAAGAACTTTTGAGCAAATAGGTAATAATATAATAAGTGACTTAGATAAAAGAATAAATGACTATAGTAATAGCTTATTATTTAAGTACTATAGTAGCCTTTATTATTTCCTTCCTAAGTCATGTTTATTGGAAGTAAAGGATAAAGGACATAATGGCTATTATATTTATCCCAATGAACACTTTTTCATAGAGGATAAAAGAAATAATAAAGTTTTGACTTATAGCACAAAATCAGAAAACATAGTATTACCAATTCAAGAAATTAAAACTATAAAACAAAATGAAACATCTTTAAATTTATCCATAAGTTTTTATAATCACTTTGAATATGATAATTTAACAATATGGTTAGATCCAGAATTATGCATTCAGAATCCTTTTCTTGCAACGTATATTTTTAATCAAATAATTAGTAACTCTGCTACTGCAAGAATTGAGTTTTCAAGTCATAGCTATGCTACGAGAGATATAGAAATTAAGCCTATTAACATACAGCTAAGACCTACTGAAATATTAATTCTCAATTTACACTTACCTAGTTTAATGTATGGATTTAATATAAAGATTAAAGATTTATTCAAATATAAAAACGATGACTTTAAGAAAATAGATTTATTCTTAAAAGTTATGATTGATAATTATCCTGAAGAAAAAATAAATTCCTTATTCAAAGCAAATTTAATCCCAGTATTCAATAGTTTCAATGATTATTCTAATTCAACTACTGCTCTGATTAACTTTTCTAATATTAAGCTTGCGCATTATCAAAAAGATGATGCTCAAGCTATTGAAGTACTATCAGTTTATGAAAATAACAAACAATGTACTTTTGACAGTTTTCTTTTCTCAGGACTAAATGAGTACTATTTTAATCGTAATACACAATCTCTAAATTATAATGTAGTCTTTCCGCAACTTAGCAACAAAATAGTAGAAACAAAAGTTCATACATACGCAACCTGGACACAGATAACTGAAATTTCTGATATAATTGAAATTAGTTCAAACGCAATAACATCGATTAATTCTAATATATCACCAGTAATTATAAATAATGCAATACATAATTATAATCATAATTCTATGTTTAATATGGTAGATATGATTATTTCTAAGAATATATATTCAAAAACAACTTTTCTAGCTATAGCAAAGCTTTTAAAGGTCGATACTAATAATATATCATTCTTATCAGAATTGTTACAAAATGTAGAAGTGAATCTTATTACAAATGAACTAATTTTAACTACAACTGATAAATATAACAAAAAACACAAACATTTTTTATATTTTTTTGTAAATATTATATGCAAATTTATAAGTCAAAACACTTTTTGTTTTATTAAGAAAATAGTTTTGAATGACTTAAGATAAAGGATTATAAAATGGAAAGTTTTTTAGAAATAGAAATTATTCTAAATATAATAGAAAATACCAGCGAAATTACTAAAGAGCATAATGTTGACAATGAACAAATAGCTTATTATCGAAATAATATAAGAAAAAATATTTTCTTTCTTCAAGAAGAGCTTTTAGAAAAATATAGTGAAACTATATGTAAGTATGTAGTTTTTCCGATACTTGCATACGTTGATGAGAAACTAATGTTACTTAAAGAACAATCAGGAAGTAGTATTTCTTGGAGTTTACTACAATTAGAGTATTATGATAGAAAAAATGGTGGCGAATATGTATTCGAAATAATAGATAATCTTTTATCTGATAACATATATCCTCAAATTTGCTATCAAACAATGTCTATTATTTTACATAATGACTTTTATGGTAAATACTATGAAAATATATACAATCACAGCTTTCTTACTTACAAGAAAGAAGTAGATAAATATTTAGATAAACTTTCTGAAACAGATTTAAACAATTTTATTGATATTTCCGTTAATAGTAGTCCACCATTGCGAAGATATCATAAAATTATAAAAATATTATTAATAATTAGTGTTCCAGTAGGTTTATTCGCTATAAGTTTGTTGATTTTCTTAAGTTAGTAACAAAAGGGGATACTCATGAGTGAACTCATGTATATATTGCAAAATATCGAGTTAGTAACATTAAATAAAATAAATCTTATCAGCAACATGCAAATTCAAGCAAAATATGAAAATGCTGAATATAAATCTTTTATTAAAAAAATACAATATATTATTAATGACACAAAAAATATAGATATATACAATTTATTTTTAGCCTTAAACTCAGAAATATGTCTTAGCTTAGCTGAACTTGAAAAGATACCGGAAATTATTAGCTCATATTACTCTTTTTTAAGTACTAAATTTACAGAAATAAGTCCTGCAGACCCAAAACAAAAAAGTGAATTATCTGAAAAAGGTATGAATAAATTTTTATTTATGCTTCAAACTAATTTCGCAGAAATAAAAAACTATAATAATCTTTCATCTAAAGACATACAATCAATTATAGATTTAGTACAAAACATAATATTTTTTTTTGATGAAAATCATCTTAATTATGATGCTGATACAAATCTACGATTAAATAAAACCCTTAAAAAAATCAAAGACTCACTACTATTAGAAGAGAAAAAGTATCAAGAGATTGATGTTAGCTCTGATAAAGAAGCTACAAATAAATCTTCTTCTAGTCAGAATATACAAAAAACCTTATCAGAAAATATTAACAATACTACTAAAGGTTCTTTAAAGTGGATAACGCTTATTGAGAAAATAGAAGTTTTAAAATCATTGATCGATAGTGAAAGGATATTTGAAACGTCTATTGTCTATAATGATATCCAGAATCTATTAGCAAACTTTGATCCTAAAGAGTATTTCCCAGAAGTTTTTTTCCCTTTATATCAAAAAATAGCACCATTTATTAGTAATATACATAAGACTATAGATTATTATTCATCAAGTATAGAATGGAGTATAGCTGAAAAAATGTATAATATAGATTATAACAAGTTCTTACATACACTTGAAAAAATGCCAGAAAATAACTTTCTAAACTCTTTTTCTGAGGTAAATAAAAATTACTTTTATGAAACATCTTCAGAAGTAAAAAAAACTCCTACAGAAAATCATAAAATAATGGCTGATACAGATGCTATTAAAGAAGAAATAGGAATAAAACAACATACTAATACTAAAAAAAATCAAAATTCTACTACAGAAGGTATTTCAGATCAGATAGATGAAAATTATTTTGAAGATTTTTTTAACATGTAAAACAGTATTTATATTCGGAAAATCTTAAAATGAAATATATCAATAATATCAATAAAAGTATCTCACTAAATAATTTTATAAGCTTTCTAAAGAATCAGAAGTACCCTTTAGAAAAAATAAAGCTTATACCAGTACTAATAGACAATGTATCATCATATACCATATTAGATATTTATGAAGATCAAGAAACTCTAAACGTAAAAATAAATGTATTTAAAATTAAGCCATTCGCCAAATTACAAAGCATGTATCAAGAATATATCCAAAACAATAATAGTTTGGCTATTCAAGTGCTTGAATATGGTATAAAAGTTCTACTAAATATATACGTTCTAGATAATAAAATGCTATACAAACTAACACAAGAAAATACTTATATTAAATCTGCCCCTAAACACACTATAGATAGCATAATAAATAGCCTATACAAATTACTCTCAGAAGACTATTGTACTGTAATAAATTATACAGAAAAGCCAGTTAACATTAGAAGAAAACAAAGATTAATAAGGCACTCTAGCGTTGGAAACACTTTCTTAGGAGGAAATATGCCCTCAATTATATATATTATAAATATCAGTATATTCCTTCTTAGAAGGAATGAATCTATTATAGAAAAAATCAAATCACAAATTAAAAAAATTGAGGAAAAAATTACAGACAGCCCATTTAAAATAGAGTTCCAAATATCAATTGAAAATAGTAGAAAAAATTGTATATACTTAGGTTATTTTAGTTTATAAAACTTAAATACTATGCCTTCTGTACACAATGATTTTTTTTCATAACTTGGGGTTATTTAGTTGTTTTATTATTTTAACCACAAAACAAAGTCTCTATTTTAGAAGGATAACTTTTGAATAGTATTAGCAATAATATCAAACCATATCTAATAATAAGAGTTTTTTGCTAGGAATTGTTTTTATTTTAGCAAGTACTAGTCAAATTATATACTCAAGATTAAACCCTCTACTTTAAAATGCTTGAAATAAATTTTCAAACTCACAGCGCATACATAATATGGGTATTAGATTATCTATACTCTTAGAATTACTAAAAACTATTGATATAAATCTATAAAATTTCTAATCTCACAGTATTAGGATGTACTTTTTAGTAAAAATTAATATGAACTTGTGTTTTTTATGTTTATATCTGCCATTTTTAGCAGGTATAGATATTATTTATCATAACTAAATCATCATACTGACTGCTTTTAACATGTTTAAATAGCATGTTTTAATAATGCTTGAGGCTTATACTTTGACAGTAGAAAAGTAGCTTGTAAAATTAAATCTTCTTTAAAATCTACCAAAGTATTGCTCAATCTTATATCTAATTTTAAACATAAGAATATCCTTAACTTTATGTCTTTTCGTTATTGGTTTGTTTCTAACAGCTTTTCGCAATATATGATCTTTGATATTTCTACTTTTATATATTATCAGCGGTATCATATGACTTATCAGCTAACTCTCTATCACTTAAACTATACCATTGAACTAATAGTAGTAATCTAAATATCATCACACTATCAAAAACAAAGGTCTACCTTGTCTAGATACCTTTAAGTATTTTTCTAAACTTATTAAAACTTATTTAGCTTAACAAATTTATTATCTTAGCCCATAATCTTTCTTCTAAACCTAAAAAGAAAAAATCCATAACAATAAATATCTTTCATATCTATATTTTATAAATTTTGATAAAAATAACCAAAATTAAGTCAATTGTTTTTCTTTATAAACTTATTTATTAAAAGGTATAGGATTATTGTGTTTGATTTACAAGGTATAACAGCTTAGTAAGATATACTTTCAATATGTTCCCTAATTTCATTAAATGATATACCATATCAGCTATAATTTTAATTTTATCTATGTTTTATAATAGATTGATAACCACTTTACTGTTACGAGTTTTGCCTTCTAAAACTATTATTTCTAGTGGATACCTAAAAGCGTAAATCTTAGTAATTATTCCTCCAACTGCTCTACCAATAGCTTATTTTTATCATACTCTATAGCACAAGCATGTACTCTTGCTAATGTTGAGTCAAGCATAACTTCTTGTAAATTAGGATCTTGAACTGGTTTACAATAATTAGAAAATATATCTTATCAAACCAATCTTTAAAACGTTTATGTATTGCTCTATATTTACCATAGTAAAAGGTAACATTCTCCATTGACATCCTATACGTAACGTAAAACATAGCTTAAATAAATAATCTCAACTTATTTTCATCATTGGTATATATATTTTGTGCTTTTTACTTGACCAGAATACTTCTTTTACATGATAATTAATCTATTAAACTTTTGATATTTAATGATTTTCAACTTTTAAATAACAGCGGTTTAACTATTTTCTTATCTAATTTATATTTTTTGTGCACATAACCTAATTTGATTTGAAAAAGAACTAATTATATACTAGTAATAGTAGATATTTTTAAAAATTAAAATTTATATGTAAGATACCTAATAAATAAAAAAATAAAAAGGAGATATGAACATGAGTGACAAATATACAAAAAAGTTAAGGATCTATTATGAGAAAATAGAATTACCTACTAACTCAGCAGACTTTAAGCTAAGTAAAGAAGATATTAAAGCGCTCAAAATAAGTAATGACAAAAAAAAGAAAGTATATCTATTAAAATTTGGTGAAAATTATTTATTAAATATTTGGAGATTGAGAGTTATTTATCCTTCAAAAATTGCAATGGACAAAATAAGATCTATTAGACAGGAAAAAGATTCTTTTATAATCGCAATTTTTTCTTTAGACACACTGATTCACAAAACTAAATTCACCTCTTTTGGACATAAAAGTGTTATTTTTGATTTTAAGAAACTATGGGGATTGGTTGATTTTGTAGCAGTTCATACAGATGATAAAGCTTGGGTTAATCATAAATTTACATCCTTTATGCCATCAATAACTTATTGCAACCAAAACATCATACATCTAGCATACCATTCTGATTTTTTATATATTTATCATACACCAGAATTTTTCAATAATATAGATCAGGAGAATGCAAGAGAATTAGTGGCAAAAATTCCAGAACCATTCTGGATAAAATCAGATATGCAAGAAAATAAAATTAATATTCCTTTAGAAGAAGATTTGTTAAATATACAAAAAGATTTGGAAAAGGTATCCAAATTAAAAGACTTTGAAATAAGTTCAAATGATGATTTTTTCTCAAAAGCTATAAAAGCAGCTCCAACACTACAAAATACAAAAAAGAGTAACTTATTTAATTCACTAGCAATTGAAAATAATGAGAAAATTAAAAATGATATAATCAATTATGTGATATCTGATGCTTGGTATGAAAACGAAGTATTACTTGAGAAATTAATGACTTTTTTAGACACACTAGTTGTGAGGCACCTCTATTTAATAGCAGTTTACTCGGTTTATGAAATAGAAAAAGGTATTAAATCAGTCAAACCTGAATATAGTAAATTATTAAAAGCTGGACTATTAAATAAAGATATTCAAAATCAATTGGTAAATGATACAAGAAAAATCACCAGTATTGTTTGGCTTGGTGAAACATTTCATGGATTAGACATTGAAGAGGCAAAAGCTTTATGTGATCTTATAGATGAAGAAAATATTAATCCGAAAATTAATACTATAAATCTTCAAAAGCAGTATGAAGTTTATACAAAAAATTATAAAAAAGATCCAAAAAAAATGTTAAGTATAGAAAAGTATAAAAATAAGTATAATCTTTTTGTTACAGATAAAGAAAGAGAGAAACATGCAAGTAACCTCTCAAAAATTTTAGAAGATCCAAAATTTAGAGTTCTTAGTTATATAAATGCATTTTTATGTTCAACTAAAAATTATCTAGTACCTTATGGGTATTTAGGAAGCAATCCTCTTACGTACTATAATTGTATGCTGGAAACTGGTAAACGTAGAACCTCAAAAGAAGCGTATTTTGCTGATATAAGAAATAAATTGTTTATAGTATGCTATCTTCCAGGTTTCTTGAGTTCTGTAATCGAAGATGATCAATTTATAGACTGGTATTCTGATAAAGTAGAAAGTAAAAGTTTGCTTAAAAACCCTTATTTAAATAATTTAAATAAATCACATGAGAAATATATAAAGAGTTTTATGGATCTTGAGGTCGTTAAACTTTTAAAACAAACATCATCACAAATTAAACCAAGTTATATACCAGTAGTTTTTAGATATGGCGCATTTGCTTCAACAACTGCTTTGATAAGATCAAACGCAAATGTTTCTAATAAAATGGAATTTGAATTATATGACTCACCTGAAAAGTTGCATAATAAATACTCTGAAAAAGAAAAAAATATTATGCCAAAGTCTGTTAACAAACCAAAAGATCACTCAATTGACAATGGAATGTCGTTATTTAGTCTTAATTTAACAAATGAAAGTGAAATTGGCCTACGAAAAGCTATGTTAAACGTAGCTCAACTATATAATCTTGATTTTAAAGTAGGTATATCTGGAAACTTAGACCAGGCGATGACTCAGGCATTACTCCTTGGAATGGCAACTACAGTAAAAAATGGTAATATAGTACTTGATGAAGATCAAATGTTATATATGACATACCTTTACTGTATTTTCATGGCACATAGTGTCGATCATACTGTAGATGAGATACTAATGTCTTCGAATACTTACCTACTAAATTCTAAAGATAAAAAGTATCCTATGTTTAATATCGCTGATTTTTTTGCTAGACCAGTATTTGGATTATCTAAAAATGATAAGTTTAAATCTTTGGTCAAAAGCTATGAAGATAGTTTGAAACCAAATTCGAAAATTTTAAAGGACGCCTATATAAACAGAGTAACTACATTATCCGATATATATGAAGACTTATATAACTTTAACTGTTTGTACAGTTCACTTTCAGAAGGATCTTTATATGGTTTACTATCAACGCACAGTGAAAGACACTCTACATTATTAGAACAATATTCTCGCAAGAAAAAAGCCGAGACAGGAAGAGGTTTTATAGAAAACGGTAAAGAACAAAAAGTGGTGAATTATAATACATATGCAACAATTAATCAATACAAAACTTTTGTAGCGCAAGGTAGAATGTATGACACTAGGGTAAAATACACTTCATCTCATAACAGACAGGTTGAAAGAGATTTTAATTTATACTCTACAGATAAAAAGAATATAGATTATATAAAATATAATTTTAAAGATAGCAAATTTGATGCTGTTTATAAAGAAAAAAATAAGAAAGAAGAAAATGAAAACGGTATTGTATATGCAAAAAAACAAAATACAAGATATTGTTATGGATATTTTAATGATTTTTTCGTTAAAAATAGAATCACAACATTTTATAAAATAAAAGATAGATTAGGAAACTATTTAATAGACCTGCACGACCAAAAGTATAGCTTTGCAACTCCTAATTCAGACTCTAAAATATACAGATTATCACCTGAGTTGCTTAACAATAAAGATGATTTTAAAAAAGTGGCTAAAGATATTATAACATCATATAAATATATTAGCTTTGACAAACAAAAAGAAGATATAGTTAAAGATTTTGGTAAAAGCTTATCTAGTACTAACTATGAAGTCTGGGTCGGTCTATCACATCAAGCTATATCATGTTTTTCCGTATTAGATGACTTAGAGACACAAGAATTGTCTAATACTTTTATCGATGCCTTATATTATATTAGATTAATGCAATTATATTATGGTAGAAATATAAGTTTCTTAATGATTGATAGTAAAATTATCAATTATCCTTCAATAAATACGCACTATTATTTACCAACTGAACTAAACTTTAAAAAAAATCTTAAAATTGCTCTTAGTAAAGCTTCCAAAGCAGTGGTAGATAGATTTCTAATTATTCTTAATATATATAATAAAACGATTAATGATAATACTTTAAATTTAATAATATGCCGTTTACCAATAATATTATTTCAATATGAAGGACAACAATTTAAATTAAAAGCTCTACAGTTATATATTCATAGCCATAAAAACAATGATTATAAAAGTGAAATTAATTTTAGCGCTTGGTTTGAATCTATTTTTTATATTCAAAACTCATTCTTATGCAATGATTATATTGGGAGTAATACTTTAATAATGAAGTTAGTTAAACAACTAAAATCTGGGTGTAGTGAATATAAAAGAAATATGATTAATAAACAAATTGAAAATAGAGAAAACGAATTAAATTTTTATCAAATTCTTATGAATCTAATAGTAATATCCGTTCATCACAGGATACTTTTAAAATCAAAAACTACTAATACCTCTTCTTTACTTTATGACATATTAAGAAAGCCTGAATATAAATTAATAAATAAATTGATTGATGATTTATTTATTTATAAAAATAAAAATCTAAATGGTGATATATATAAAGTATTTCATACTAAGCTAATAGCTATTGAAAAAACATATAAAAAAATAAGTGAACTATATAGAGCAGACTTTTTTGAAAAAATATCAAAATAGGTTAAGGATTACAATTTATGAGTAAAAAAATATTTAAATTATCATTATTAATTTTACTAGTATTCAATATCGGTCAATCAGGATTTAGTAATGTAATAACAGCCGGTGAATTTGAATTAAAAAATAGCTCTCGGCAAGATGCTACTATTTTGCTAAACTTAGATGATATATGCCCAACTAATATAAAACCATGTAAAGATGAGAGTGATAATAATTGTATTTATATGACTGAATTAATTAGAGAACCACTTAGTCGTATTAATTATTATTTATCTGTCACAATTACTGGAGAATCAGTTAAAGATTTAACAATTTCCTATAAATATGATAAAAAAAATACTCTTCCAGAAGTTATAGATTTATGCTTAAGTCTATTTAAAAATGATAAATATGAAACATACCATTCAAAAGCTACTTATAATTGGTTTGTATCTTCACAATTGTATTTATCAGATGATGAAGGAAGTATTCTAATAAATGAAAATAATAAAACTTGTCAAAAGAATTATAACGAAGGCAATTTTTTAGATATAAATATTGAACGAATAACTTATGGCTGGACTCCTCCTTATTATGAGAAGAAAATTACTATAATATAAGCTTCACAGAATGTTATGCTTCATAGTTAAGCTCTTCCTATATGATGTATATATGTTTATTTTGTGTCTTTTACAAAAAATTATCAGATTAGCTATAAATAATCAAGATAGAATTTTTTAGATTTATACAATAAATTTACTGGTATTTATTTGAAAATATAAAATCATAGATAGTCTATTAAGATAATACTATTGTGTATAATTTATGTAGCCTTTTTTATAATGATGATTATTTACAAATGATGTAATATAAGTCATGTAGCTATAATTTTGTTCTTAATGATGGACCAAATCAATCCAGAGACAGCAATAAAACGAACATTCACTGTTTGTTAATAATGTATTCTTTAGGTAATGTTTATACAGAATTCTATAATAGCAGATAATCTCCTATGAAATAGAATTTTATGAAATGTAGCATTCCATAAACTCAAAAAACAAATACTAGATTATCAAGTCATATGATAGACTAGACATACAAGCAAGACTATCTCTTGAGTTACAGACTGCTACTTTCAGAAGATTTTTAAAAGAAAGTACAGTATTTGGATAAATGTTTAATTTTAGAAAAGAAATTCTATATAAGAAAGACAATTGATTTAATTTTGGTTATTTTTATTAAAATTTATAAAATATAGATATGAAATATATTTATTCTTATGGATTTTTTCTAGGTTTAGAAGAAAGATTAGGCTCAGATAATAAATTTGTTAAATTACCTTTAATACCCTTTTATTTTAGTAAAATGATCAAATACATAGACCTACTGAAACTAAATAAATGAACAATATAATGAAACTCGCCTACAACTAATTACATAAACTTCAACTATATTAATAAATTTACATTTAATCAGTAAAATGCAATATAAAAATCAAAGTTTTTACTTTCTTCAAAAGCAGAAAAAGTAGCACTTCTATCAGCAATTATAAAATCCAATTCTGATCCTTTCTGTATTTCATATATTGCATCAATATTATCAATTTTAAATGTAAAGTTAATCATTGAATGTTCAACATCTAAAAGTCTAACTCCTGAAAGGGATAACGTTACAATATTCTTATTTCTACTTATGCTTGTAATTCTTAAAGCATTTTTATTATTAAATTTGACACTAGATGACAACACGGATGCTTTCTTCTTAACGATAATATAGTACTTTGTCGCAACAAAAAACTCTTCGGGAAAGTTATCACAAATATATTTCTGACCATGTAATTCAAATTTAACGAAATTATTAATTCTTTTATATTCACAAAGAGCAAGTACTTTATCAACTAAAATACGAAGCTTAATGATAGGTTTTTGAAAATCAAATATAATATTTTCAAAATCTTCAATGTTATCTAAATTAGATCCAATTAAACTATAAATATCGTGAAGAAGGTCAAATATTTGTTTAGGACAACTATTTAGTCGATTAAACTCAGCAAACTCCAAATCTTTCTCGAATTTATTTATCAAAAAAGTAAGTAGAATTGCAGCATATGACCTCGAAGTAGAAAATACAAATCGGTTAAAAGCTTTCAACTCAGATACTAATCTATTTAATCTTACAAAAACATCATTCATCAAATAGTGATCCAAAGTCAGTAATGGGAAATCATAATCTTTAGCAACCAATCTACCGTTATCTAATAGAAATAGAGCTATCTGCGTACTATACTTCATGCTATGGTCATATTCTAAAGAAAGTGATAACTGATTATAGATATATTTAAAACCTTTTTCTTCTAATACTTTCTCTCTAACATTTAAAAATAAAGGAATTTCTTCGGAAATTTGATCAAGAGAAACTTGCAAAGATAACGGATATTTTTTATTGAAGAAAATAATTTTTTTATCTTGCAAATATAATTTCAAATCTTTTACAAGAATAAGACCTGAATTTAAACTCTCTGTATCTATATCAAAAGTAATTATTCCCCTATTAAGGTTAAATGGAAGATAATTTGAAAAAGCTGAACTTTCTAGAATAGCTAAATTTGATCTATCTAAAATATCACTGTCTAATAATAAACCATCTTCCCAATATATTCTCTCCAATAACATTTATAATACCTCTTTTATTGAAGTAGCAATAAGATTAAGAAGTGGCAATATATCCTATCTTAGCAACACCTTTATCTGTGCTAGCTGCACAACATACAGGTAAACTCCCTTTTGTTGTTGTAAGACCTTCAATAGAGATAATATGATAACGCATACCATCTTTTGAAACACCCATAAGCTCTGTAGGTTCTATGTTAATACTAAACGCTTCCGCACTTATTGGATATAATTCCAATCCAGATAGATCTATCATTATACCCCATGCATCATCAGTTTTGTATTCTTGTTTTTTATTAGAGTTGCCAAGCTTTATTTTCACATCTGTTGCTCCAGCTTTCAATATGCTTGAAACTTTCTCTTGAAGCTTAACCCTAAAACTAGATTTAATTAAAGCCCCAAAAACAATACTAATTGTAGGATTTATAGAACCTGGTGTTATATCTAATCTTATAACGCTAGCTGCTGCAGTTGCTGAGTCTGCTTTTGTGACATCATCCCCCCCTTCTATAGCAACAAGATTTTTATCAAAAGATTCACCTGCTATACTTAGTGAATCTACAAACAATCTACGTTCTGGGTGAGAACCTATACATGCTGTAGCATCAGTAATTACATTAATACTTTCACCACTTGTTACTTGTTGTCTAGTTATCATTTCACTCATAATCATTCTCCTTATTTATTATTTATTAGAACCAAATAACTCTGGTTCGAGCCTTGTATCTATTGTCATTGAAGTACCCATACCTTCAAACTGGATATGTGGTATTACATTTATTTTACATGAATACCATCCCGGCTTGCCTGGTATAGTCTTAACTTCAATAGACACATTTCTAAATGGATATCTTGCCATTTCTAGAGGTGTTGGCTGGTATACAGTGGTTACAAATTCTGATATCCAATCAGAAAGAATACTTTGAATTTGTTCAGTTCCCACCACACTACCTATCTTATCTCTAATTACACATTTTATGTAATGAGATATTCTCGATATGCACATAGTATAAGAAAGGTTAGCTATTAGCCTTGAATTTGCTGAATCAAAATCATCAACAAATTCTTCTACTTTTTTAACCGAATTGACACTGAAGAAACAAGCATTACTTGTACCTTTTTCACCCACAAATGGAATCAACCCAATATTTGCTAATGAAAGCTCCATATAATCAGCAAATAAAACATTCACAGGTGACCTTGTCTCTAAAACTCCCTTGTTATCATAAACACAAGAAACTAGATTTCTGACATATCCACCACTTTCGACACCTCTAACATACTGAAACCATCTTGTCTTATCATAAGATCTCATTATATTTTTAATTAGCTGTATAGAAGATGGTCCCCATAAATAACTATTGTTATCCTCGTAATTGACAAACTCATTAAAACCTTCCATAAGCTTATACTGAACAGGATTATTCTCAGGATTGTAAGGTTGGCGCAACATAAAATCACCAACTGTTAAACCAATATAAGCAGCTACATCAAGATTTCTAAAATCATTCCACTCTTTGTATCTTGGATGTTCTAACAAAGTTTCAAAACTTTTTATTTGAGTTATCTCAGAAATATCCTTAACACCAAAAAATGATTTATCAATTGATGCTATGAAAGGTGCATGTGAATTTTTAGCAACCATACCCATACCAGTCAACCACATTATGTCATTAGTTGTATTATCAAAGTTATAAAGTCCTAATATGGAACCATATGGTTCTCCACCATATTGATCAAATTCTGATACATATACCTTCTTGAAAAAGTCACTACTCGATATATCATATAAATTTCTTTCGAAATCATACTGCAACTCTTCCTTCTTAACATCAAGAATGCTTACTTCAACATTACTGTAATCTTCTTTACAAACTTCTTGGACTTTTAACCACTCTTGCTCAAGAGCTTTGAACTCATCGTTTGAGATAATTGCATTAACTTGCACATCTATTAGTTTATCAATAACTGTAATAACTTTTTGAATATATTTTTGATTGTAGTTACTTATACCTTGATTATTAGCTAATACTAATGACAATGCCATAAGATTCCTAGCATTGTAGTCACTAGACAATGATAATACTTTAGAAGCATCATCTGAAACATCAAAATCAATACTCTTTAATACATTCTCAACTTCAGCTGATCCGCCAAAATTATTTAGAAGCTCTTCTGCAAGACTTAATTTATTCTCTGACATGTATACTCCTTGGTTATTTATTTTTACTTGTTCCGAGTTATTTAGACTCCTGAGAATCAACATCAATAAAGTCACTAGAATCTTTTATAGTATAGTTAGTTAATGCTGGAATTTTCTTTTTTAAAGCTTCTAACTCATTATTATCAGAGAAGATCATATCGATAACTTTTTTTAGATTTCTATTATTTTCAATATCTTTAGCAAAAGAAGCCAGTATTTCTTTCATTTCTAATAGTGCTCTGATCTCTGGAACCTTTTTTGCAACTGCATCAGGTCTAAAATCTTTCATACCCTGTATTCTATAATTAACTTTTAGATTACTAGGATCTTTTGAAACAAAATTTGGAACTTCAAAATCAAAAGATATGTTCATGTCTTCAAGCACTCTATCAACACCGTTTTTTACTCTTCTTACCTCCCTATCAGTAAACTCTACCTTTGCATCTATAGATCTCCCCTTTGATAAATCTCCTACAACTAAAACTCTATATGGCAATTCTTTTTTCTTTAGAACACCATCGACATTAGTTTCATAATTTATCATCAACCTTGAACTTGGAATATTATTTTTTGACATTTTACTTCCTTTCTTTGATACCTTCTATTGTCAATTCTATTTTAATAATAATCATGAAACAACCATTTTTTTTATAAATAATGATTTTTTATTAGTTTCCAAGAACGAATTTTTTAAAAAAAGCATAACATATAGTTAAATCATGGTTTTCGAAAAATTATTACATGAGGTGCTGTTGAAATACCATATATTTGACTCTAATTGATCAACTATATTATAATTTTTACAATCATAAAAGGGATTATATACAAAAAATCAGTCCAGACTTAGAATCTTTGTTTATGTTTAAAGACAGGAATACAGCGGCTTTATATCACGAAGTCTATGTATATAACAGGTCTAGCTTTAAGCACTACAAGAATTGGCAAAGTATTTGTAATGATCTTATGACTCACGTTTCAGATGCTGATTGACAACAAGTTATGCTAGATTCGTTGATCATAAAAGCTCATGTATGTGCCAATAGCTATGAAATTAATGGAAATGAGGTCCATACTCTGGGACAAAATGTTGGAGGCTTTCTCTACTAAAATTCATACTTACTTAAAGTAATACTCATAATATTACACACGAAAGAATTGTTAAATGGTCTTACAAACTCAATGCGGACAAAGCATACTTTTCTTAAGAAAATCTTAAATTTCTTAGTGATAATCAAAATGAACCAGTTATACTAGTTAGAGGCAATTATACAAAGAATTATAATATTCATTGGTATCTACTATAAAGAAAGACATCTCAAAGACTATTGATATAAATCTATAAAATTTCTAATCTCACAGTATTAGGATGTACTTTTTAGTAAAAATTAATATGAACTTGTGTTTTTTATGTTTATATCTGCCATTTTTAGCAGGTATAGATATTATTTATCATAACTAAATCATCATACTGACTGCTTTTAACATGTTTAAATAGCATGTTTTAATAATGCTTGAGGCTTATACTTTGACAGTAGAAAAGTAGCTTGTAAAATTAAATCTTCTTTAAAATCTACCAAAGTATTGCTCAATCTTATATCTAATTTTAAACATAAGAATATCCTTAACTTTATGTCTTTTCGTTATTGGTTTGTTTCTAACAGCTTTTCGCAATATATGATCTTTGATATTTCTACTTTTATATATTATCAGCGGTATCATATGACTTATCAGCTAACTCTCTATCACTTAAACTATACCATTGAACTAATAGTAGTAATCTAAATATCATCACACTATCAAAAACAAAGGTCTACCTTGTCTAGATACCTTTAAGTATTTTTCTAAACTTATTAAAACTTATTTAGCTTAACAAATTTATTATCTTAGCCCATAATCTTTCTTCTAAACCTAAAAAGAAAAAATCCATAACAATAAATATCTTTCATATCTATATTTTATAAATTTTGATAAAAATAACCAAAATTAAGTCAATTGTCTATATAGAATTTATTTTTTAAAATTAAACGTTTTAGAAAGAGTATTCTCCAGATTTGACAAAACTTGCTAAGCTTTCCTGGCTTTCTATGCTTAGCTAGCACTTTTATTTCGTTTAGATGATAAAGTCCATCATAATAATATAAATATATAAATAGGCCATGCACAAAAATTTACCTTAACCAAATAAAAAAGTGCTAGCTATACAATAAA
Source organism: Francisella persica ATCC VR-331 (assembly GCF_001653955.1). Classification (NCBI taxonomy): domain Bacteria; kingdom Pseudomonadati; phylum Pseudomonadota; class Gammaproteobacteria; order Thiotrichales; family Francisellaceae; genus Francisella; species Francisella persica. The sequence goes on along the minus strand of NZ_CP013022.1, from coordinate 910,426 downwards.
AATTGAAGTCATATTTACAATTAAATTTTGATTTTTTATTCATTAAACTGAAATAGTTAGATATAATTTTATTATTTCGTATACAAACATTTGAGTTTAATAAATGTACAAATTTTTTATCCAAGGTATAGAAGAATATAAAAGTAAATCAAAAGCGTCTTTAATAAATCCTCAGCTGATACATCACCATGGCTCAGCTGGTATTGAACGAGCAGATTTACTTAAAGAAATTGTTATGCGTTTATTGCTTTGCGGATATTATGATCATATCGAAACTATACTTTCTCTAAAAAATAAAAAAAAATCTTATTTTAGTTCATCGATTTCTGTCGAATTTATCAAACAAATTAATAATGATATTAGATTTACTCCGAAATATTCAGTAGAAAAAATAACCAAAATTCTTAATTCAGGTAATAATCACCCTTCTTCTATGCGCACAATATTAAGAAAATATTTGACTATGTCAAGTGGTAAAATTAATTTTGAAGATAAAAAACTATCTTATTTATATAAAAAACACATTGATCATTCATTAATGGCTTATAAGTTGTTTGCATCTAGTTTGCACAATCCTCTAGATCCTTTTTATACAAAAGTTGAAAATAGAAAAGATATTCTAAAGCATTTACATATAATTAATGACAGAAGTAATAAACATTCAAATATAGACTTCATGGAGTATAACTTTATTTCATCGATTGATTTATTACAAAATCATGTTTACATGGTTAATAATCAAATCAAAGTATATGGACTTCCACTCTATTTTAAAGAAAATCAGATTGCTTTTGTTAGTATAATTGATGATGAATTTCAAATGAATAAGAATATTTTAAATGATAATGGGGTTTTAGAAATATATGCTTTCACTGGTCTTACAGGTGCTGCAAAAAATAATCCAAACCAAAATCAGAAGTCTATTCTTGGATACATATCTTTTCATCGTAAAACTAAGAATTTAACGATTTCATTTAGAGGTAGTCGAAGTGGTGATCCTGTATCAGCTCTGATAAAAGCTTTATTATTCTCTAATGGTAATGCTGATTGGGTAACGGATATGGAAATTTTTAATACAAAATGGAATTTGAAAATAGAAGATTTCTTAAATGTTTATAAAAAAATCTTTACATCAATAAAAGGCATAGACATTTCTTATGGTTTTGCAAAAGCTTTTGCAACAACAGTGGAAAATATTAAATGTATTATTCAAGTTATAAAAGATGAGTACAAAGCTATAAGTTCTATTAGTATAACAGGTCATAGTCTTGGTGGAGCATTAGCGCAAGTATGTTATTTGTGCTTCAAGTTTGGTGTATTAAATCAAAAAGAATTAATAGGTAATTGTAAAATTTATTGTTTCCCATTTTCAGCTCCTCCTATATTAACCAAGTCTTCTATAGTAAAATTAAATTTATTAGATGAATATCAAGTTATCCATAGTTACCTAGATAGTGACTTGGTTCATATGATAAATTTAGATAATAAAATAAAGGCAAAACTTTTAAAAATGTGTGTAAAAATCAAGGGAACATTATCTATTTTTCAAAATCGTAATCAAGAATTAGCTCATTTTGGTGTTAATTTTTTTAAGTTCTCTACAGAATTGTATAAAGAAAAAATTGATTTTCCAAAATCTCATGAGTATGAAATTTTTTACACTATTATACCATTTAATAAATATTTGCCAGCATATGAATTTAAAAAGTTAGATGATATAAAAAATAACAAAAGATTAAACTATATTGAATGCATATTTCATATAATAAATAATTTTGACTTTGATATTATCAGAGATAATGTTCAGTTTATAGGGTTACAGAAAAAAATCGATATTTCTAATATTTTAAAGCAAATTAATAATGCAAATGCTTATTATAAAAAAATTGATCCTAATAATGCTATGACTTTTACAAATTATATTCAAATTGAACATCACATAAGAAATATTATTATTGAAATGAAAAAACAAGGATTTGAAAATCATATACTAATTTTGAAAATATACTGTGAAGCTATACGAGAATGTATACTATAGGTTTATCCGATAGAATACACTCTTCATTCTGAAAAAACTAACTATGAACTCTGCAAAAGTAATATATTTCAACTCTACACGATGGTTTTTCATGATTTTAACTAGTCTAGTCTGATTGTTTGAGACAATTGACTTAATTTTGGTTATTTTTATCAAAATTTATAAAATATAGATATGAAAGATATTTATTGTTATGGATTTTTTCTTTTTAGGTTTAGAAGAAAGATTATGGGCTAAGATAATAAATTTGTTAAGCTAAATAAGTTTTAATAAGTTTAGAAAAATACTTAAAGGTATCTAGACAAGGTAGACCTTTGTTTTTGATAGTGTGATGATATTTAGATTACTACTATTAGTTCAATGGTATAGTTTAAGTGATAGAGAGTTAGCTGATAAGTCATATGATACCGCTGATAATATATAAAAGTAGAAATATCAAAGATCATATATTGCGAAAAGCTGTTAGAAACAAACCAATAACGAAAAGACATAAAGTTAAGGATATTCTTATGTTTAAAATTAGATATAAGATTGAGCAATACTTTGGTAGATTTTAAAGAAGATTTAATTTTACAAGCTACTTTTCTACTGTCAAAGTATAAGCCTCAAGCATTATTAAAACATGCTATTTAAACATGTTAAAAGCAGTCAGTATGATGATTTAGTTATGATAAATAATATCTATACCTGCTAAAAATGGCAGATATAAACATAAAAAACACAAGTTCATATTAATTTTTACTAAAAAGTACATCCTAATACTGTGAGATTAGAAATTTTATAGATTTATATCAACAGTCTTTCTTAGATTGTAGTCTGAAAGTTTATAAATAGCTGAAAGAGTATTCCAAATATAGTTTATTAGGTTTTAAAGAATACTAAATAAAGTATAAGGAATAAATATATTATATCAACATTTAAACTCTTTTAGATAGATATTGTATAGAAAACCTACTTTATACTTTAGGATACGGACGAATCAAAAATAGTAAAAAATATTTCATATAGCAAAACTACAGTTATAAATGAAATTAGTAGAAATACTATAGGTAAAGTATATGATGCTGAAATAACACATAAGCTATATAAAAGTCATAGATCACCAGATGATAATAATATAACTATTACATTAATAAACTTATTAATCGCTACTTTAAAAAAAATATCACCTGAACTGATATGTGATAGACTAAAGTATAAAGGCATCATAAACATTACTCATAAGGCTATCTATAATTTCATGAGATAAATCTAATCTTAGGTATTTATTGTTTTTCAAAGGTAAGCGATATAATTACAGAAAAGAAAGTGTCTCAAAGCAAGGCAAAATAAAGAATAGAGTAAATATATCCCAAAGTCAGATATTGTTAACAATATAGAGTAGTTTACCATTGAGTAAATATACTAATAGGATAGCAAACTCAATTAATAGCCTATTATACAAAGTATCTAACGTATATAAGATGCACACAGCGACATTTGATAATTGTAAAATAATTTGCTAAACATAAAATAAGATAGGTATCAAAGTTTTCTTTACTGACCTATATGGTCCTTGGCAAAGAGGTAGGATGAAAATATTAATAGATACATTAGACAATTTATTCCAAAAGGAACTGACTTTAATAATATTTCACACAAATATCTAAAAAAGTTACAAAATTGAATAATAGACCAAAAAATCTTTAAATTAGCTAACACCTAATGAGGTGCATTTTTAACCATAATAAACATTGCAAACACATGTAAATTTCCTAAGATTTTTTTATACTCAACCAAAAAAAATATAATTTAAAATGACTATTTATATAAATTAATTTGCCCCAATATGACATTATTTTTAGCACCAGTTGCTACTGGAACATTATTATAGTTTTGGTGAAGGGTCTCATTTCCTAGCACAGCAAATGCTATGGCTTCCTTAGCATTACTATTCTCACCAAGATCTTCAAATGTTAAAACTTCCACATCAAGTAAATTAGAAATTGTTTTTATCAAAAACTTATTATAAGCACCACCGCCAGTAAATATTATTTGATCTAATTTTTGTTTGTTAAAAACAAAATCATGATAAGCTACTGCAATACTTTTTGCTGTAAACATTGTCAAGGTATGAACTATATCCTCAGGTCTATTTTGCTTATATTTAGCTATAATCTTATCTGTAAACTCGATTCCAAAAAGTTCTCGGCCTGTTGATTTAGGGGGTTCCTGCTTTAGATATGAATTATCCAAAAGCTCCTGTAACATATCTACAATAACTATTCCAGCTGCAGCAATATCACCATCTTTGTCATAATTTCTGTTAAATAATACTTCCATAGCTCTATTTATCATCATGTTTCCAGGACCTGTATCAAAAGCATAGATATCATCGATATTTGCATTTTTTCGAATAATTGTCGTGTTTGCTATCCCACCTATATTATGAAAAGCCCGTGATTTATTTTTGTCTCTATATAATATGTAATCTACATAAGGAACAAGTGGCGCACCATTACCTCCAGCAGCAATATCACCAGCACGAAAATTTGATACTACGATTGTTTGACATTCATAAGCAATTGTCGCAGCGTCTCCTAACTGTAATGATGATTTAACAAACTGTTCATCACTATTTGCTTGATGATAAATTGTTTGGCCATGACTTGCTATAAACGCTATATCTTTTAAATTCAAGCTATTGGCTGCTACTAGTTTTTTTACTGCATTTGCATATTCAATACCAAGTTTAAAATTAAGACTACATAATAACTGAGCATTACTTGTTGATAAATCTAAAGATTGCTTAATATCATATAATAATTTGGCAGAATACGGATATGTTTGAAAATCTATCAATTTAACATCAATATCTAATCCACTACCTCTAATCTTACACAAAGCAACATCTATTCCATCTAGGGATGTTCCAGACATGATTCCTAAACAATATTTATACTCACTCATATCAAATACCTAGTCTTTAAGCATATCATAATGTATATTTTATACTAAAAAAGTTCTAAACCAATCCTTAAAACTTGTTATGTATATAACTTTGTTTATCCTAAAATTAGAAACAATTTCTTTATTAGTATATATGAGGTACTTACAACTAAAACTTTCACTTTTCATCATCTTCTTTATTAGTTAGTGCTATTTTGCTTAATTAGTTGTTGGTATCGTGATATTACAATCGTTTACTCAATATCAAGTAACCTAAGTTCAAGCAAGTATTCTTGAGGCTTACAAAGATCTAACAATAGCAATCGTTTCATTCGCTATTTGTTCATTCATTACAAGACTTGGTTATAAAAACGCGATGCTTCCTGATTAGCAATTATTGCTACAGATTGTATTGCTATGGCTAGCTTAGATAGCTTTCTAACTGCCAAGATAACTATTAGGCAGGTTTATGGTGGTAGGTTATATGGGTAGCTTTTGCTCTTATCAAAGTTTCTGTATATTCAACTATTAAGTTTCATTACATATGATTCAAAAACACATGCTAGTTTAATGAGATTGTTAGAAGGTTTCTTTCAAATAGGGTGTAGTATTTTTATGCTTTTTTGTTTTTAGTATATTTATACTTTTTAGTAACTGGATTGGCACATACTGACTACTAGCTAGTTTATGTTTTGTGGCATTTGTTTTGCTTTTATTTACTAAGATTGATGAATCAAGCAGTACAAATAACTAAACACTCTAATTTCCTTACTGATACACTAAGTATGCTCAAGCTTATAAAACTACCTATAGTTATGCTATTTATCGTTAGCGTATTTTTTTATCTCTTTTATAGAACAAGGGTACAGTCATGGCTTTCAACATTTAATACCAGAGTGCTTAATATCTTTCTACATCAACTAGTGTCTTTATGGTAAGTGTTTTTGCTTTGAGTATTACTACTGTTAGAATTACTTTTGGTTTTATTATGAGAAGAAAAATTGACTAGAAAAATTATTATATAACTTATATACTGTGCAATACTAATAATATCAACACTTCAACTATCTAAACTTATAAACTCTGATGAATCAGACAGTATTATAGCAATACTTATAGCGCTACTATTTCCGATGACTGTTTTTTTACGGCACCAATATATCCTACATTATGTTCAAATGTTCTTAGTAGCTAACCTGAGAATTTACAAAGTAATATCACTACCACAATACATCAGACAAATGTTGAATTTTTACACCAGTCATCTGACAAGTAGAACTCTTTAAGCTCTCTTATACCTTTACTAAAACTTTATATAATACCATGAGGTAGATTCAAAGAAGTCTATTACTTGGACTGCTACTTCACTTGTGAAGGTTTAAGAGTAGATGGCAATATTCAAACGATTAAAGATATTGCTGATAACTTTGCATACCTTATATACTCTTCTTACCAAATGCTAACATAAAATATTATCTAACACGCTCTCAACCTCCTTTACTTTATTTTATCGTGAATATCCTATATCAAGAGCTTAACATATCTGCTATAGAAAAATATCTACCAGCAATAGAAAAAGAATACTCATTTTGGATAAACTCTAAAAGGAACACCAATGGATGGAATGACTCCTACACTCATTTAGCATGTAAAAAATATAAAAATTGGGGTTTTATCTAAATATTCATGCTGCTTGCGCTAGCCGCCGGTTTTCCAAAGTAGATGATTTTAATACAATAAGATAAGTTTTGGAAAAGTGAAAAAGATTTTTTTATGATCTAAATCATAATACAACTGAACTTACAGACATTACAAGTCTAACGGAAATAACTCCTTTATTCTTAAACATCCAACAGATGAACAAGCTTAGAAAGTTAAGTGATTATTAAAAAAATCCTTAACAAGAGAAGAGGTTTTAGCTATTTGATTCATAACTCTATAATTTATATATATCATTTATCGATTTAGTCACAATAATATTTAAAATAAAATTTACTTAACAACAGGATCTAGTTCACCATTCTCATAGTATTGTAACATTGTCTCAAGTGAAATAGGCTTAATCTTACTAGCCATGCCAGCACTCCCAAATGCTTCATATCTAGCTTTGCAAATTTCTGACATCGCAGCTTTAGCAACGGCATTATATTTGCGTGGATCAAACTCAGCTGGATTCTCAGCCAAGAATCTTCTCACAGCGCCAGTAGCTGCCATACGAAGGTCTGTATCAATATTTACTTTACGCACACCATACTTAATAGCCTCGACGATTTCCTCTACCGGCACGCCATAAGTCTCTCCCATATCTCCACCATAAGTATTAATAACTTCTAGCCAGTCCTGTGGCACAGAAGATGAGCCATGCATTACTAAATGAGTATGAGGGATTCGTGCATGAATTTCTTTTACTCTTCTGATAGATAACACATCACCTGTAGGTGGTTTAGTAAACTTGTAAGCACCATGAGAAGTACCAATAGCTATAGCCAAAGCATCAACTTTAGTTTTTCTGACAAAATCAGCTGCTTCTTCAGGGTCAGTAAGTAACTGATCCATAGATAAAGTACCTTCAGCACCTACACCATCTTCTTCCCCAGCTTGCCATGTTTCTAATGAACCAAGACAACCTAGCTCACCTTCAACTGATACCCCACAAGCATGAGCCATCTCAGCTACATTTTTTGTAACATTAACATTGTACTCGTAATCCGATGGAGTCTTTCCATCTGATTTTAAAGAACCATCCATCATTACAGATGAAAAGCCTAATTGTATAGATCTTTGACAAACTGATGGAGATGTACCATGATCTTGGTGCATACATACTGGTATATATGGATATTCTTCTATCGCAGCTAAAACTAGATGTCTAATAAAAGATGAACCTGCATACTTTCTTGCTCCAGCAGAACCTTGTAAAATAACCGGTGAGTTAACCTCATCTGCAGCTTCCATAACAGCCCTAACCTGCTCAAGGTTATTAACATTAAAAGCTGGTAATCCATAACCATGCTCAGCAGCATGATCCAATAGTTGACGTAATGAAACTAAAGCCATTATTATCTCCTTATCTTACCTGACCTGCAATTATTACTTTAATCTTATTAGTACTTCCATGAACACCCATACTATCGCCACTAGTAAGGACAAAAATATCACCATTTTTAGCCAACTTTCTGTCCTCTAACTCCATAGATGCTGATCTATTTACATATAATTTAGACATCCTAGTTGAGTCAAAGTATATTGGAACCACTCCTCTAAACAAAGTCATAGCACCTAAAGTTGTAGTATTTCGTGATAATGCATAGATAGGTAAATCAGTATTGATACGTGACATCCAACGTGAAGTATTACCACCTTCTGTCAATACGATTAATCCTTTAGCACCAATATCATTGGCAATTTTAACTGCTGCAACAGATACAGCATGATCAATCCTATCACAGTCAGCTATCTTTTGCTTTTTAGAAACATGTGTATACTTACTTTTCTCTGCTGATTCACATATCCTTGACATTGCAGAAACTGTCTCAACAGGGTATTTACCTACTGCTGTTTCAGCTGATAGCATCACAGCATCTGTACCATCAAATACAGCATTAGCAACATCAGATGCCTCAGCACGAGTTGGTGAAGAGTTCTCTATCATCGACTCCATCATTTGTGTAGCCGTAATAGAACCTTTTTCATTTCTTCTAGCTGTACTAATAATAAGCTTCTGTACAGTTGGCACATTCTCATCACCAATTTCAACAGCCAAATCACCACGCGCCACCATCAAAAGGTCAGAAGCATCAACAATACTATTAAGATTATCTTCTAATACAGCCTCTGCTCGCTCAATTTTAGCCACCATTGCAGGTCTCCAGCCAGCTTCGTGGACAAGTTGACGTGCATATTCCATATCCTTACCATCCCTAACAAATGATACTGCTAAGAAATCCACTTGTAGCATCGCTGCTATTTTTATATCCTCTTTATCTTTCTCAGTAAGTGCAGGCGCTGTAAGTCCACCGCCTTTCTTATTAATACCTTTATTATTAGAAACTTTACCACCAATGACAACTTTAGTGACTGCTTTATTTCCTTTTACAGAGTCGACCTCTAAGACAATTTTGCCATCATCTACAAGTAGTATATCGCCTTTTTTCACATCTTGAATAAGCTCTTTATAGTCAATGCCTACAGCATTCTCATCACCATCACCAACGCCAAGTTCAGCATCAAGCGTAAACTTTTGACCCTTTTTAATCTCTACACAGCCATTTTTAAATTTTGATAATCTAATTTTTGGTCCCTGTAGATCAGCTAAAATACCAACATAAGTATCTTGCTCTTTAGCAATCTGACGAATCATCTCTATTCGCTTACGATGATCTTCAGCAGAGCCATGCGAGAAATTACATCTGACTGCATTAACACCTGATTTAATCATTTCTGTTATAGCTTCTCTTGATTCACTTGCAGGACCAAGAGTAGCTAAAATTTTTGTTCTTCTCATATAATTATCCTAAATTACCTAGTTGCTTTTTCTTTAAGTATCTCTACAGCTGGTAATTTTTTACCTTCAAAAAATTCTAGGAACGCCCCACCAGCTGTTGATATATAAGAAACTTGATCTTTGATGCCAAATTTTTCTATCGCGGCAATAGTATCACCACCACCAGCTACTGAAAAAGCAACCGACTGTGCTATAGCCAAAGATAAAGCTTTTGTTCCTGCGGCAAAATTATCAAACTCAAATACTCCAATAGGACCATTCCATAAGATAGTATTTGCTGATTTTAGTAGTTCAATAATTTCTTTTTCAGATTCTGGACCTATATCTAAAATCATCTCATCAGCAGTAATATCAGATATTTTTTTAATGATTGCTTGTGCATTTTTACTAAACTCTTTAGCTACTCTTATATCAACTGGCATAGGAATATTAACTGCTAGAGTTTTAGCTTTAGCTAATATATCTCTTGCTTCAGCTACAAGGTCTTGTTCATATAATGAATTACCAACATTATAACCTTCTGCTTTTATAAAAGTATTAGCAATACCACCACCAACGATAAGAATCTCAACCTTATCAAGAAGATTATATAGCACTGATAGCTTAGTTGAGACTTTAGATCCTCCAACTATTGCCGCCATTGGTTTTTCAGGCGATTTCAAAGCTTTTTCTAGCGCTTGAATTTCATTAGTTAATAATATACCAGCACATGCTAACGGTATATACTTAGCAACCCCATAAGTAGAAGCTTGTGCTCTATGTGCTGTAGCAAAGGCATCCATCACAAAAACATCACCTAAGCTAGCAATCTTTTTAGATAAATCTTTATCTGATTTTTTCTCACCGTTGTTAAAGCGTACATTTTCACACATAACTATTTCACCAGCTTTAACATCAACACCATCTAACCAGTCTTTAGCAAACTTAACCGGCTTATCAATAATTTGAGTCAAAGCTTCTGCTACTGGCTCTAGAGAAAACTGAGGATCATATTCACCCTCTGTAGGGCGACCAAGATGCGACATTAAAATCACAGCACCACCCTGATCTAAAATATATTGAATAGTTGGAATAGCAGCCTCAATTCTAACCTTATTTGTTACCCTACCACTTTTAATAGGTACATTGAAGTCAACTCGAACCAAGACTTTTTTATCTTTTAGATCAACATCTTTTAATGTTAAAAAACTCATTTATATCACCTATCGTGTTTATAGAGCTCCAAAGTACTCTACTACTCTAACCATTTGATTTGTATAAGACATTTCATTGTCATACCAAGATACCACTTTAACTAAAGATTTATCACCTAGTGAAGTAACTTTAGTTTGAGTTGCATCGAATAATGAACCTTCAGAGATCCCTATGATATCACTAGACACTAGCTCTTCTTCTGTATAACCAAAAGATTCATTTGCAGCAGCTTTCATCGCAGCGTTAACATCTTCAGCTGTTACACTCTTAGATACTACAGCAATAAGCTCAGTTAACGATCCAGTTGGTACAGGAACACGTTGAGCAGCACCATCTAATTTACCAGCTAATTCTGGAATTACTAGACCAATAGCCTTAGCTGCCCCAGTTGAGTTAGGCACTATATTTATAGCTGCTGCTCTTGCACGACGGAAGTCATTTTTTGCATGAGGAGCATCTAGAGTATTTTGGTCACCTGTATAAGCATGAATAGTTGTCATAAAGCCACTTTTAATTGTTGCTAAATCATGAAGACCTTTAGCCATAGGAGCCAGACAGTTAGTTGTACAAGAAGCAGCAGATATAATCTTGTCATCTGCATTTAGGATATCGTGGTTAACACCAAATACTATAGTTGGTAGGTCATTACCAGCTGGAGCAGAAATAACTACTTTTTTAGCACCAGCATCAATATGAGCTTGTGATTTTGCTTTTGATACATAGAAACCTGTACACTCTAGAACAAGGTCCACATTTAACTCACCCCAAGGTAAATTAACTGCATCTTTTTCAGCATATATTTTAATATCTTTACCATCTACAACTATAGAGTTTTCTTTTGCTACTGTTACAGATGATTTTGAAAATCTACCTTGAGCAGAATCATATTTTAATAAGTGTGCTAACATCTTTGGATTTGTTAAATCATTAATCGCTACAATCTCAATGTTATCTTTACCAAACATTTGACGAAATGCTAAACGACCAATTCTACCGAAACCGTTAATTGCAACTCTCATTTATCCCTCCTTAAGATATTATCTTGCGAAATTTTTATTACACATACTTAGCAACAATATTGCTAATATTTTCTACAGTAAATCCAAAATGCTTAAATAAATCTTCAGCTGGTGCCGACTCACCAAATCTATAAATTCCTTTTACTTCTCCTCCAGCTTTTGGCATATATTTATACCATATATCAGGTTGTGCCATTTCAACAAAAACTGCGGGAATATCATCTTTTATTACTGATTTTTTATACTCTTTAGTTTGAGCAGCAAAAACTTCTACACAAGGTATAGAAGCAACATTTATCTTTATACCTTTCTTTTCAAATTCACTAGCCACATTGACAGCAAGCTCAACTTCAGATCCTGTCGCAACAAGAGTTAATTTAGTGTCAGCATAGTGTTTAACTAGATAGCCACCTTTAGCAATATTTGCAACTTGATGTTGTGATTGCACTATTGGCATTAAGTTTTGACGCGTTAATACCATTACGCTTGGAGTATCTTTTGATTTTACCGCTTGATGCCAAGCTATCATTGTCTCAACCGTATCAGCAGGTCGCCAAACATTAAGGTTAGGTATAAGTCTTAAGCTTGGAATATGTTCTATAGGCTGGTGTGTTGGTCCATCCTCACCTAAACCAATAGAGTCATGTGACATAACATGTACCACAGGCAGCTTCATCAATGCTGACATTCTTATAGCATTTCTTGAGTAATCGCTAAATACTAAGAATGTACCACCATAAGGTTTAATGCCACCATATAAACTTAGACCATTCATTATTGCAGCCATACCAAATTCTCTAACACCATAAGAAAGATAATTTGCACCTTCTTCAGTATTATTTAACCAGACTGAACCACTCCATTTAGTATTATTTGAGCTTGTCAAGTCAGCTGACCCACCAAACATCTCTGGCATATTCTTACATAAGACTTCAAGTGCCATTTGTGAAGCTTTACGTGTTGCCACTTTGATAGTGTTGCTTAATTGCGAAGCTATATAGTCATTAATAGCGGCTTCTAATTCGACAGGTAACTCTTTGTTTAAAATTCTTTCAAACTCTTTAAACTTAGGGCTATCTTTGAATAAATTCCATTGCTTTTGCCAATTTGCCTCTAAAGCTTGTCCTTTTTCCTTAGCATCCCAATATTTGTAAACATCTTGAGGTATTTCAAAAGCTTGATAATTCCAGTTAAGCTCTTTAGCAGCTGAAGCTCTTTCTTGTTCACTTAAAGGTGAACCATGCACAGAAGCAGTCCCAGCCTTCTCAGGTGAGCCAAAACCAATTACAGTTTTACAACAAATTAATGTTGGCTTTTGCTGCTGTGCGTGAGCTTCATTTATAGCTTTTTCTATCGCAGCAAAATCATGACCATCTACATTTTCTATAACATGCCAACCATAAGCCCTAAATCTCCCAGGCGTATTGTCACTAAACCAACCTCTAGTATCACCATCTATTGAAATATTATTATCATCCCAAAATGCTACTAATTTGTTTAGACCTAAAGTTCCTGCTAATGAGCATGCTTCATGCGAAATACCCTCCATTAAACATCCATCACCTAAAAATACATAAGTGTAATGATCTATAACTTTTAAATCTGTCGTATTGTATCTTTGAGATAAGAGTTTTTCACCTAAAGCCATACCAACAGCATTTGCCATTCCTTGACCTAGTGGTCCAGTTGTAGTTTCAACTCCTGGGGTATAGCCATACTCAGGATGTCCTGGAGTTTTTGAATGTAGCTGTCTGAATTTTTTAATATCATCAATAGATACATCGTATCCAGTTAGATGTAACAAAGAATATAAAAGCATTGAGCCGTGTCCATTTGAAAGAACAAATCTATCTCTATTTACCCAATATGGATTGTTAGGATTGTGCTTAAGAAACCTTGTCCAAAGCACTGTGGCAATATCAGCCATACCCATCGGCATTCCAGGATGCCCTGATTTAGCCTTGAGTGTTGCATCAATAGACAAAAACCTTATAGCATTTGAAAACTCGCGCGGAATAGATAAAGCCATTAGTAATTTAACCCTTAGTTACGTGATTGTTATTTTTTAAAAAAACTAGTATGATGATACAATAGAGTCTTTCATAAAACAAGAAATCTATATACAATAAAATTATTACTAACGAAATATCCCAGTAATAGTGAAGATGAAAGGTAAGCATAGTCAGATAAATTACTCAATGTTTGCCAAGCAAGAAAGAGAATTGAAAAATATTGAGATAACTATTGAGCAGCTTGACCAGATTTCTGATTTCATCATAGCTACTCCTCACACATTTATATGCTCATTTTCTTTTTTTGAAGAAAAAAGTCATGCTTGCATTAAATATTCAATCAAAAGCACATTACAACTTATTTGTCAAGAGTCTTTAGAGGTATTTGACCATGATTTTGACATAACAAATACTATAATAATTGCTGAGGATGACAGACTAGTAGAAGGTAGTCTTCATGAACCTTTTATATGTAAAAGTGCAATTATCGATCTAAAGGATGTAATTAAAGAAGAGATACTTTTAGACCTACCTTTAATACCAAAAAAAGATACAAGCACTTGTAAAAATACAAAAAAACATTCATACTATAGCGAGCAAGAAAATGTTATACAAGAGAAAAAGAATACTTTTGAGATTCTTAAAATACTCAAGTAGCATGGACTATTTAGAATTATAAAAAACACTAAGAGGTTATCTAAAATGGCTGTACAACAAAATAAAAAAAGCAGATCAAAGAGAGACATGAGAAGATCTCACGATTCTTTAATTACTCCTACTCTATCTACTGATAAATCAACAGGTGAACTACATTTAAGACATCATATATCACCTAATGGTTTCTATAAAGGTAGAAAAGTAGTAGAAACTAAATCTGAAGATTAATATTTCCCATCAACACTTTTAATCAGCTTATCTAAATAACAAGTTAATTTATTAATGATGAGCAATAGACAATTAGCGATATAGGAAGTTTTATCTATTATGGGTTACAAAATATCTATAGATGCAATGGGTGGAGATCACGGTTTTAATACTACTATCCCAGCGGCTCTTGAAGCAGTAAAAAAAGACTCTAATTTACAAATAGTATTAGTTGGAGATCATCATAAAGTTAAAAGAGCTTTAGACAGATATTCAAAAGTTAAGAAAATAAAACTACCAGTTTTACAAAGAATAGCTATTCATCATGCTAGCGAGACAGTTAGTATGGATGAATCACCATCTATTGCTGTTAGAAAGAAAAAAGATTCTTCTATGCGCGTAGCTATTAATCTTGTTAAAGATGGCACTGTTGATGCCTGCGTCAGTGCTGGTAACACTGGAGCGCTAATGGCTACATCAAAATTTGTATTAAAAACTATTAATGGCGTTGATCGCCCTGCTATTGTTTATGCATTACCCGCATTCAACAGAGAAACTAAACAGCTTAGTAAAACTTATATGCTTGACCTTGGTGCAAATGTGGTTTGTACATCAGAACAACTTTTCCAATTTGCAATCATGGGATCAATATTAGCAGCAAGTTCAAAAGGTGTTGCTGAACCTAGAGTTTCATTACTAAACATCGGTGAAGAAGAAATGAAAGGTCTAGATAATATCAAAAATGCTGCAAAGTTATTACAAGGTTGCGATTTTATTAATTATAATGGCTACATTGAAGGTAAATATATTTTTGATGATACCACTGATGTAATAGTCTGTGATGGCTTTGTTGGCAATGTTTCTCTAAAAACAATGGAAGGAAGTTTAAGGCTTATAGAGTCTCTTATTAAAAATACAATACAAGAAAGCTCCTGGCTAATGAAAGTTCCTATAATAATGGCATTACCAATATTCAAAAAAATGAAAAAAGGTATGAATCTTGATAGCTTTAATGGTGCATCACTACTAGGTTTAACTGGAATAGTGGTTAAAAGCCATGGTGGCGCAAGTGCTAATGCTTTTGAGACTGCGATCTATGAAGCTATCAAAGAAATTAAATACAATATTCCTAAAACAATTCAGGAATCTTTAGAAAAAGTTCTTTAATCTTTCTTATTCATGCTACAATAAATATCAAGCGAAAGTGCGGAAGCTTATGGTTTTTTGTTGTTAATCATAATTTAAAGTAGGTATAACTATATAATGTTTGCACAAATACTAAGTACTGGAAGTTACTTGCCTGAAAAAATATTAACTAATGAAGATATAAGTAAATTTGTTAATACTTCAAATGAGTGGATCAAACAAAGAGTCGGTATAGAAAGACGTCATTGCGCTAATGAAACAGAAACAACAAGCTATATGGCTACACAATCAGCTAAAAAAGCTCTTGAAGCAGCGCAACTAACTGCTAATGATATCGATACGATAATTGTTGCAACAAGTACCCCTGATTTTATAATGCCTTCAACAGCCTCGATGATTCATAAGAACCTACAAATAGATAATTTCAAGGTGCGCTGTTTTGATATTTCAGCTGCTTGTAGTGGATTTGTTTATGCTCTAGATATCGCTAAGCAGTACATAGAGACTGGTGTCTCAAAAAATATTCTCGTAATCGGTGCTGAAAAAATGACGCGTGTCTTAGATTGGAATGATCGCTCAACATGTGTACTTTTTGGTGATGGTGCTGGTGCTGTTGTAATTTCAACAAGCCAAGAAAAAAAGATATTATCATCTTTACTTTTCACAGATGGCTCGTGTTTGGATATGCTGAATGTCCCAAATAATTTACCAACTTCAAGAGGACAAAGCATAAATATTGATCCTTACTTAATAATGGAAGGTAATAAAGTTTTTAAATTTGCTGTTTCACGCTTATCTTCATTAGCTGATGAACTAATACAAGAAGCTAAAATAAAAGCTAGTGATATTGATTGGCTTGTACCTCATCAAGCAAACTATAGAATACTTAACTCAACTGCAAAAAAAATTGACATGCCAATGTCTAAAGTAGTCACAACACTACTAGACCATGGTAACACATCAGCAGCCTCTATCCCGTTGGCTTTAGATCATGCTGTAAGAACAAATCAAATCAAACCTGGCGATACAATCATCTCTGAAGCATTCGGAGCTGGATTTGTCTGGGGCGGTTTTATCGCAACAATATAACCTTTTATAAATTTATTATTTTTTAATAGCATAAAAAGAGGATTATTATGTCAAAAATAGCTATAGTTTTCCCTGGTCAAGGTTCACAAAAACTAGGAATGCTCCAAGATTATTATGAAAATTTTGAGACTTTTAGAAACATAGTCGATGCAGCTAAACAACATCTTAGTTATAACTTATGGAATATTATTCAAAATGACGAAGAAACTCTAAATAAAACTGAGTTTACTCAACCAGCATTACTTGCCACTAGTTACGCTATATATAAAGTCTTAAAAGAGCAAAAACCAATGTTAAAAGTAGAATACTTTGCTGGACATAGCTTAGGTGAGTATACTGCTCTACTGGCAGCTGGGTGCATTTCATACAAAGATGCTTTACAACTTGTTTCTAAACGCGGCAAATTAATGCAAAATGCTATTACTGACAAAGAATGTGCTATGAGTGCTATTCTAGGTTTATCTAGTGATGATGTAATTAAATGTTGTCAAGAAGCAGCTGATGCTGGTGTTGTTGAGGCTGCAAACTTTAACTCAACAGGACAAGTTGTTATCTCCGGTGAAAAAGCTGCTGTAGAGAAAGCTAATAAAATAGCAAAAGAAAAAGGTGCAAAACGTGCTCAGATACTTGCTGTTAGTGTACCTTCACACTGCTCTTTAATGAAAGATGCAGCAGATAAATTTGAAGCCGAGTTAAATAATGTAGAGTTCAAAAAGCCTACTACTGCTGTTGTACAAAATTTCGATGCTAAATCACATGCAAATCCAGTAGAAATAAAAACAGCCGTTATTAAACAACTATATAAGCCAGTACTTTGGACACAATCTGTCGAAAAGATTGTCAAACTTGGAGTCACAGAATTTATTGAATGTGGTCCTAACAAGGTTTTATCTGGACTAATCAAAAGAATAGATAAATCACTAGTTATAAAAGATACAAATAGTGTTGATAGCTTAGAAAATATTTAAAAGGAGATTAATAAATGTCTTTGAATGAAAAAGTTGCTCTGGTTACAGGTGCAAGTAGAGGTATAGGTTTTGAAGTTGCCCATGCATTAGCAAACAAAGGTGTTACTGTAATAGGTACTGCAACTAGTCAAGCTTCTGCGGAAAAATTTGAGAACTCAATGAAAGGAAAAGGAGTTAAAGTAAAAGGATTAGTCTTAAATTTAAATATTGAAAGTATTCAAAATTTCTTTGCTGAAATAAAAGCTGAGAACCTAGTAATAGATATTCTAGTCAATAATGCTGGTATCACTAGGGATAACTTAATGATGAGAATGTCAGAAGATGAATGGCAATCAGTTATAAATACTAACCTAAGCTCAATCTTTCGTATATCAAAAGAGTGTGTACGCGGTATGATGAAAAAAAGATGGGGCAGAATTATCTCTATAGGCTCTGTGGTTGGATCAGCTGGTAATCCAGGACAAACTAACTACTGCGCAGCTAAAGCAGGTGTAATAGGTTTCTCAAAATCTCTTGCTTACGAAGTTGCTAGCCGCAATATAACAGTAAACGTTGTAGCTCCTGGATTTATAGCTACAGATATGACTAATAAACTAACTAATGAGCAGAAATCTTTTATTGTTACTAAGATCCCTTCAGGACAGATGGGTGAACCAAAAGATATCGCTGCAGCAGTAGCTTTCTTAGCTTCTGAGGAGGCTAAATATATAACAGGACAAACTCTTCATGTTAATGGTGGTATGTATATGGCTTAAATTTTGCAAAATTATTGCAAAAATGATTAAAAAATAATATTATTGACACGGATAAGGTTTTTAAATTTTCAAAACTAAAAAATAAGAAGGAAAAAAAAATGAGCGCGAATGAAGTATATGCTAAAGTAAACTCTATCATAGTTGAGCAACTAGGTGTTAAAGAAGAAGATCTAAAACCAGAAGCTTCTTTCATCGATGATTTAGGTGCTGACTCTCTAGATACAGTTGAACTTGTAATGGCTCTAGAAGAAGAATTTGATACTGAGATTCCAGATGAAGATGCTGAGAAAATCAGAACTGTTAAAGATGTTTACGACTATATCGACTCTAAAGTAAACTAATCAAAATTAATCTCAAAGTCAGTATGAATGGCGTTTTCATACTTTTTTCTACAATGAATTATAAACAGGTTAATTTAAATTATGAAATCTAATCGTAGAGTAGTTGTTACTGGCTTAGGTATGGTAACACCTTTAGGAAATGATGTCCCTACAACTTGGGCTAATATCCTAGCTGGTAAAAGTGGTGTAGAAACTATAACTGGTTTTGATACTCCTGCTCCTGATATTAGCGAGTTTAAAGTTAGATTTGCAGCAAGAATTAAAAATTTTGATGTAGATGAACTGGTAGGTAAAAAAGACGCAAAGAGAGTGGATCCTTTCTGCTATTATGGTATTGCCGCTGCTAATGAAGCTCTTAAAGATGCTGGTATTGATAAAGTATCTGAAGAAGATTCATATAAGTTCGGGGTCTGTGTTAGTTCTGGTATTGGTGGCATCGAGACTTTAGAAACTACTAAAGCTATAATAGATACAAAAGGACCTTCAAAAATTTCGCCATTTTGTATTCCATCTTCAATCGTGAATATGCTATCTGGCATCATTTCAATAAATCATGGTTTACGTGGTCCGAATGTGCCAATCGTTACGGCTTGTACTACAGGTGCTCATAATATTGGTATGGCTGCTAGATTAATCGCTAGTGGTGATGCTGATGCTATGCTTGCTGGTGGTTCTGAAAAAGCAAGTAATGCGATAGGTATGGGGGGATTTGCTGCTGCTAGAGCATTATCAACGCGTAATAACGATCCACAAGGTGCTTCACGCCCTTGGGATAAAGACAGAGATGGCTTTGTGCTTGGTGATGGATCTGGTGTCATTGTCCTTGAAGAATATGAAAGAGCAAAAGCTCGTGGTGCTAAAATCTATGCAGAAGTTATAGGTTTTGGTATGTCTGCAGATGGTTATCATATGACTATGCCTTATGCTCCAGGACAAGAAAGATGTATTCAAAATGCTTTAGCTGATGCTGGGCTTGAAAATAACCCTGATGCAATAGATTATGTCAACGCACATGGTACTTCAACTCCACTAGGGGATGTTCAAGAGTCACAAGTTGTTGAAAAAGTAATTGGCCAATATAAAAAAGATTTAGTTATGAGTTCAACAAAATCAATGACTGGACACTTACTTGGTGCAGCTGGCGCTATTGAATCAATATTCAGTATACTGGCAATAAGAGATCAAGTAGCTCCACCTACAATCAATCTACATAATTTAGATGATGGTTGTAACTTAGATTATGCTGCAAATACTGCTAAGAAGATGAAAATTGATCATGTGCTTAATAATTCTTTTGGCTTTGGTGGCACAAATGGATCTGTAATTTTCAAAAAAATCTAAGTATTAGTAGCTTAATATTTAACTGATTTTCGATAAGCCACTAAATGTAGTTTTTTCGTAAAAAATAAGGAAAAATATATGCACATACATATCATTGATCTACACTACTTGGTTACACAAGAAGAGGTAGCCAAAATTAGACCATCACATAGAGATTTTTTTGGATATTGGTTATAACTAAGGAAATGATTTCTAGCATCTGGACCTAAAACATAAAAAAACAGGTAGTGTTATTATTGCGCGTGGGGATCTTTTAAAAGAGATCAAGGAATTTATCGAAGATGACACGTTTTATATCAAAAAATAGACAAAAATACCATTTCACTAGTTTTGATGCTATCAAACATATCCCAGAACTTGCTAAGCTTTAAATACTCCATACATCATCTCTCTTTTATTACCAAAGCCTTTATCTTTTTTTACTTCAAAACCATACTTCTGTAATGTTTTTCTTACTTTAGAACTGGCTGTAAAAGTTGCAAAGCTGCTGCCATTGTGGCAAAGTTTTGAAATACTCTCAAAAAGATTATCGCTCCACATACAACTATTTTTATTTGGTGTAAAACCATCAAGAAACCATGCATCTATAAATGGAAGGCTATAGTGATTAATATTATTAACATCGTCGATTATTAGCTTAAGGATAATATTATCAAACTCATAAATATTTAAACCATCAAGAGGATTATATTGCTCGAGAAAATTTTGATAACCATCTAACTCATCAAAACTCTTAAGTATTTCTCCAAGGTTATTTAGTGCTAAAGGAAACTTCTCAAATGAGATAAATTCTAGTTGAGAATCCTTGCAAGCATATTTATACCAAAGATTCATTGTCAGGATAAAATTAAGACCACTACCAAAACCTGCTTCACAAATTCTAAAGAATTGATTTTTTTGTAACTGAGAAAATCTATGTTGTAAATGATTATGTACTAAAAAATTGTAAATACTCTCATGTATACCAGATTGTGTTGAAAAATAAAAATCATTAAAAGATACTGACTTAGGTGTATTTTTTTCCCAAATTATTTTAGCAAATTCCATAATTATATAACTTTTATAATTAAGTATTTATTTGCATAAAGAATAACAAATTAGGATCTTGCTAAAAATAGCTGTATATGCAAAAATAGTGCTTTCATATACTCATAACTTAAACATGGAAAGTACAGTACACCATTCATCATCACTAAAAAATAAGCTTCTTATAACATTTATCTGTTACTTTTGTTATTTCTACACTGCAAATGTAGTGCTAGTGACAGGTGCGGTGATGCAGCCATTATCAAAATATTTTCATAACAGTAATATTGGCTTCGCTTTCACATTTATCAATGTTGCGATGTGGTTTGCAATATTGATTATAGGCATTTTAATGAATAGATTCTCTATAAAGTTATTACTAATTGCTGCGGTAGCGATAGGGATCGTATCATCATTAATCACTACTATAATCCCATCGATGTTTACTCTTAAAATACTACTTACTTGCGTTGGCATAACTGGTGGTCTTTTTATGGCTATTGCTAGCTATATGATTGTACATATGTACAATAACCATAAAATAAGAGCAATGAATGTAATTTTTACTGACTTTTTCTTTAGTTTTGGTGGAGCCTTAATACCAATATTCACTGCTTATCTAATCACCCAACACTTTGAATGGTATACTATTTATCTAATATTACAAATAACTGCGGCAATTACCTTAGTCTTAGTAATATTTTCAGATTTCACGATACTTAATCGCCACAACATTGCCAAAGAGATAAAACAAAGTTTAAATTTCTCAACATGGAATCTTAGCTTGTATTGTATCGCTTTTGCAGTCTTCTTATTCTTATTAGCTCAAATAACTATGACTAGCTATGCTCAATCATATTTCCAAGAAATACTTGGGTGGGGTACTATTGATGCAAACAAACCACTTTCTTATTTCTGGTCAGCACAATGCGTTGGCTTGTTTATTAGCCCAATAATAACTAGATTTATCCCATTAAAATACATCCTGCCAACATTCATGCTAGTTGGGCTAATTGCATTATTATGTATTTTATATATATCAAATATGGATACCATATTTAAGGCTGCAATTTTTTATGGACTATTTAACTGCTATATTTACGCTGGGCTACTAGCTTATGGAACATTTCAAATGGAAAATGCTCCACCAACTTTAATTACAACTATACTTCTATTTGGTACAACTGGAACAGCTCTTTCTACTACTACTGGAGCTTTTATAAAGCAATACTTTGGCTTAACTAGTGTAATGCATGCTATAGTAATCTTTTATATAATATCTTTCATACTTGTTATCTTAGCGGTTATTTTCTCAAAAAAGCAAAAGAATGCTTAGGCATTTGTATCAATTTTTACTAAAAAATCATATAAGTTTCTTTTTATTACAAGGTTACAAATCTATAATGGATAGCTATACAAAATTGTTTTAATTAAACTTATAAATAACTATTAAAACACTTAACTCAACCAGTAATTTTTGGCGTACTACTAGTGTGGCTATTCTTGCTGGTATTACATATTTTATCGCAAAGATTTCTGCTATTAAGGAACTTAGTATTAGTCCTTTATAGGAACATTTTTAGGTATGATTTTGACTCACACTCCTCCAATGAGCAAAATTATCCATAAGTGGAAAGAAGATATTGCTTTTAGTATCAAAAAAATTCTTAGATTTGCAATATTTTTTTATGGTTTTAACCTAACATTTTAGTTAATTACATCTGTCTGTTTAGCTGAGCTTTATGTATCAATAATCATGCTGATATCTACTTTAATAATAGGGTATTTAGGCATAAAAATATTTGGGCGCAAGATAGCTCAATTTTTGTAGCTGCTGGTAGTGGACCATAAGTCTACATACGAAAATTATCTACCTTGGTTTGCAATTGGTTTTATAACAGTCGCAGAAATTTAACTCTCTTGATCTTTCGCATTAGAGTAGCTGATTAAATTTTTACTAACTATGGGCGATGACGGTACTATAGAAACTCATGTATCTAAGTTTAAAGGATTAATAAATCACTCCTTCTTGCACTAACTAATCTTATTTGCTTAGTTACTCTTTTTAGTGGCATAGCTACCACTTAATGGTATAACTAGCATAATACTAATAGCTTATTTAAGCAAAGCTATCCTATTTTGAGACTAAATAATGTATTATATCTTAAAAATAATAATTTTGATAATATTTCAAAAATGAAACCTATTCTTAATGCTATAACAACTATTGCCAGAAAAGCTGGCAAAATTATTCTTCAAGCACAAAATGACCTAAGCTCTATCAAAATTTTTCAAAAGCTTGATAACACACCTGTATCAAATATTGATGTTGCTGTTGAGAACTTTATTATTGATAATATCAAAAAATCTGGTTTTAATGACTACTTCATATCTGAAGAGAACGGCGAGTTTGGTAACAAAGATAGTCGTTTTACTTGGATTATTGATCCAATAGATGGAACTAATAATTTTGTTCATGGTTTACCACACTGTTGTATATCAATTGCTGCTAAAAAAGATGATGAAATAGTTCTAGGTGTTATTTATAATCCTTTTTTAGATCTGATGTTTTGTGCCTACAAAGGACAAGGAGCTCTACTTAATGGTAAAAAGATAAGAGTTGCTCAAAGCCAAGATTTACAAAACACTTTGATTTCAGCATCATTAAAATATTCACGTAAAATATTTAAAGATAGCTATGTTGCAGAGCTAATTAAGCTTCATCAGGTAATATCAGGATATAGATATTCTGGAAGTATTGCTATGGATATGGCATACCTAGCAGCAGGATATATTGATGGTCTATGGGCATGTGGTGATGTAAAAGTATGGGATCTAGCTGCTGGATATGTAATTGTGAAAGAGGCAGGTGCTATAGTTACAGATATACATGGTACAAATAATATTAATACTGGTTTGATTATTGCTGGTAATAATAAAATCCAACCAAAGCTTATTAAGATTTTAGCAAAACACATAAAATAATGAATACCCGTGCTATTGCAGCTAAGACTATTTTAGATATTCTTGATAATAAATATTCTCTACTAACCGTTAAGCAAAAACTTCTTATCCATAACTTATCTGAGCAAGATAAATCTTTCGTTAAACTTTTGTGTTATGAGTTTTTCAGAAACTACTACTCTTTAGAAAATATAGCTGGTTTATATCTAAAACAAAAAACTAAAGTAAAAGTTAAAGTTTTAATAATGCTTGGAGCATTACAGATATTTGAAATCAAGCAGCCATACTACGCAATTATTAATGAGACTGTAACAGCTAGTAAAGATCTCAAAATTATATGGGCAAAGAAACTCATTAATAGAATACTAAGAGAAATTACCTATAATCTCAAGAATATAACTAACATCTATAATCAAAATAAAGCAATAGATATGCCCAAATGGCTTAGTGATACGCTTAAAAAGCAGTATCCTAAACAGTATCTAGCGATAGCTCAAGCAATTAATACAAAAGCTGATATGTTTATTCGTTTAAATCAAGCTAAAGATACTAAAAAAGTCTTAGATTATTTTGAGAAAAATAAAATAATATACTCTTTTACAGATCTAAAGGATTGTATAAAGCTTGATAAAGCTATCAATATAAAACACAATCATCTATTTCAACAAGGCTATTTTACAATACAGGATATCTCTGCACAGTATGCAGGCTATATTATCAAAGCTAAAAATGATGATAAGATTCTTGATGCTTGTGCTGCTCCTGGAGGTAAAACTTCACATATTTTAGAATGTGCTCCACAAGCTGATATTACTGCTATAGATATTATTGATAAGCGTTTAGAGCTTCTTAAAGAAAACTTAACTAGGTTATCTAAAAATAATAATGTTAATGTTTTCAAACACGATTTGACTCTACCTCTAGTTGGAAAATTTAATAAAATTATCCTTGATGCTCCATGCTCTGCCCTAGGAACTTTAAGGCGAAACCCTGACATCAAAGTACTAAGAAAGCCAAAGGATATTCAAGCTATCAAAATATTACAAAGTAAAATTTTAGCTAACTTATGGCATAATAACCTCAACAATAATGGTTACTTACTATATATCACCTGTTCAATATTAGCAGAAGAAAATCAACAACAAATAAAAGACTTTTTAGCTAAAAATAGCGATGCTGAAATTATTGATATAGACATCCTTGAAAAATATAAAATTAATTGCGGATATCAAATACTACCATCTCAACAAAGTAGTGATGGCTTTTATTATTGTTTACTTAAGAAAAATTCTTGTTCTTAGCAGCAATTTTTTGAGCTATTTCTTGAGGAATACCGGAAAGCTTTAACTTATTTATATGATACTGCGAAGAGAAAATAATATCTTCTATTCTATCTTCGATAATAAATCCAATCGATGTATAAAAAGCTAAAGTTTGGATATTTGCACTGTATACATATGCAGTATCAACACTATAATTCTCTAGCAAATATTTAAGCATAAAGCTTCTAAGACCTTTACCTAAAAACCTCGACTCAACAGTTGAAAATAATATCTCATTATCTTTTATACACGAGAACCCAATGACTTGACCTTCTACCGTTAATACAAAGCTTTTAAATGCTGGATCATTAAGGTATTTATCTACCACTAGCTTTCCTTGATTATTTATCTCATTAGTAGTAAAAAACTGACAATTGTTCAATAAATACTCTGACCATATATATACTATATCCTCAAAATCTTTAGCTGTGGCTTCTCTTATTTCCATATCAATCCTTTAGTTGTTTAAATGCTTTAATACAAGTATCTCTTTGATAGATTCTATTCCAAACTACTAAAGTTGTAAACTATTATTAGACACCACTTTTAAAAAGCTTTGTAATTAAATTTATCATCTAATGATAAATTACTTGGGTGTAACCCATGACTGTTCCTGAGGAACTTTTAAACCATATTCAGTATAAAAATCAAGCCAATACTGAGATGTGCACTATTATCAGCCACAATTTAAGCTATATATTGTGTAAAGTATTCTGAATTACTTGTAGGATTTAAAGCTACATGAATTAATTCTGAACAGTAAAGCTCACCTTTTGTATCGAGCAAAAATAAATAATTATAAGCAAAACCTATAAATTACTTAGCATTAGTAATCACAGTTTCTAAAAAGAATAATACTTTCTGATACGCGTGCAACTAGAGTTTTTTTACTTAATATTTATTATAACTTAGCCTGTATAATTCCTGCGACTGTCACAGCTTAAATAATTTGGCTATCACCAATATAATAAAGCACAATGATAATAACTATAACCTCCAAAACCAATAGATAAACTTGAAATATCCTTTTCAGCATCATCAACTATAAAGATTACATCACTTTTTATTATTAATAATTCATAGTAAATCTTGTAGATTGTCTTCAAGAATAACTTCTACACCTAAGTCTTGGGCCTTTGTAAGTTTGCTACCAGCACTACCACCACAAATAACCATATCAGTTTTCTTAGAAACACTTGAAGTAACTGTTGCTCCCATAGATTTTAGCAGCTGTGTAAGCTCAGTACGATTATAATTGTTAAAAGTGCCTGTAATTACTACTGTTTTACCAGCAAAATTAGTATTATGATTTTGATCTAGTGGTTGAGGGTTTTGTATCTCAATCCCAATATTTAGAAGTTCTTCTACAATCTTAATATTTAAACAATTTTGCCAAAATGAAACAATATTATTAGCCATAATCTCACCAATATCATTAATTTCTATAAGCTCAGCAAAACTAGCTTGGCGAAAAATTTGTAAACTACCGAAGTGATTTGCTAAAGCCTCTGATGATACTTCTCCGATATCTTTGATTCCAATAGCAAAAATAAATTTTGCTAAGCTTGGAGTTTTGCTTTTTGTGATAGAGTCTAGGACATTTTGCGATGATTTAGCACCCATCCTCTCTAAATTAAATAACTGCTCAAAACTAAGCTTATAAATATCAGCCGGATATTTGATTAAATCTGCAGCAACGAGCTGTTCGATAAGCTTAGTACCAAGCTTATCTATATCCATAGCTTTGCGCGATACAAAATGCTTAAGTCTCTCTGTAGTCTGTGCCTGACAATGCCAGCCACCTGTACAACGATGTATAGCTTGATCATTGATATTTTCAATTGCTGAGTTACATACTGGACAACTTTTTGGCATCTCGACTATCTGTGCATCAGGCTTACGATATTTAGCTAAACTTTTAACAACCTCTGGAATTACATCTCCTGCCCTACGCACTATTACTCTATCACCAATACGGATATCTTTATGTCTTATTTCATTAATGTTGTGTAATGTAGCATTTGAAACTATAACACCACCAACTGCTACTGGTTTAAGTCTTGCAACTGGAGTAATAGCCCCAGTTCTACCTACCTGAAACTCTACATTTAGAACTTCTGACTCAACTTCTTCAGCTGGAAATTTATATGCTACAGCCCACTTTGGTCCCCTAGCTGTATAACCAATAGTATCTTGTAGCTTAATATTATTGACTTTAAAAACCAGACCATCAATATCATAAGCTAAATCAGCACGCTGATGACTCATATTACGATGATACTCTTCAACTTCTGCAAAATTTTTTGCCAAAAACATATTATCACTAATTGTAAAACCAAAACTTTGTAACAGCTGCATTAGCTCAAACTGAGTTTGAGGGTAAGAAAAGTCTTTTGAAAAATAACCTATACCATAGGTATAAAGCTTAAGTGGTCGTTTTGCAACAATTCGAGAATCAAGCATACGAATACTACCAGCAGCAGCATTACGCGGGTTTGCAAAAGTCTTATTCTCATGTGCCCCCATATACTCATTAAGTTCTAAAAAACTTTGCTTATCTAAGATAATCTCGCCACGTACTTCTAGTTCTTGTGATGGATTTGGAGTATTTAGTTTAAGTGGGACATTACGAATAGTTTTGACATTTTCGGAAACTTTTTCACCTTTGATACCATCTCCACGTGTTACAGCATAAGCAAACTCACCATTTTTATAAAAAATACTAATAGCTAGCCCATCCATTTTAGGCTCACATTCAAGCTCAACATCATATTCTATTTTGTCATAAAAATTACGCAGCTCATCAAGACTAAAGACATTTGTTAGAGATGTCATTTTCTTTTTATGCGTGATAGTTTCAAATGCTGCTAAAACCTCACCACCAATACGATCTAGTACCGAATTTATGGGTTTAAATTCAGGATTGTCATCTACTAAATCTTGAAGTAATCTAAATAGCTTATCGTATTCCGAATCAGAAATAACTGGCTTATCCAAAGTATGGTACAAGTGGCTGTGTTGACTAAGATAATCAGCTAATTTGTCTATGTAAGCCTTTAATTCTACTTTAGCTAAAATACCATAATTTATAGAAAAAAAATCATTCGGAGTCATTATGAAAATGAATGTCTTAAATAATTATTTTATAGCAGTTATTTTATACTAATTTAGTTGCTTTTGCATAAGAGAAAACCTTTAAAAATTACAATCTTTTGTCAAACTATTATTTCTTTTAAAAGACTATAAAATCATCTTAAAAATTATTGATATTGCTGTTAAAAAAAGTATTTAGTGATATTTTATAAATCGACATTACACAAATAAATCCGTATACACAAGCTAGTAACAATACTTGTACTTTGCAAAAATATTGACCTAGTTTGCTAGGCAATAATAACATTTTTTGTTTAATAAAAATGGATTTGATTTATGTAACAGGTACCTAGATATGTTATTGTTGGCAACAGCAATGTAGCAGCAAATACGTGCTACTATTTTGAATGCTTAAAATTATATTTTAAACAGTGGTCACGAAATGATTCGTTAGTTAGTCTTGATAATCTACTAAATAATACAACTCATGTTTTAGTTTTAATCAAAAATGTGCTAAGACACAAAGTTTTATACAAAAGCATCTCTTAAATAGATTAAGTAAGTTAATAGTAGTTCATTCATAACTTTTGAATATCGAAAATGCTTATTCAGCTCACCCTTTATAGAGTTTTCTAAACAAGTGTTTCTATTCGTTAGCCAAGTATAAATCTATCACTTTTATATCACTCTTAGTAAGCTTTTACCTATGCTACCTGATACTAATTTCTATTATAGTAAATATGACAAAACTTATTATCATGAGCTATGTACTTTAGCTAACAATATAATAACATTAATTTGGCAAAAATTTTACTCTGAAATGGAGAAATCGCTTTGATATAAAAGCAGACTATCTAACACCTTTCTTAGAAACCACATTTTTAAAAAAATCTAGAAATCATCACCAACAAACTAAAGCCTCGAGATCTTTTTGTAGTGTGATGTCATCACCATCGCGCGATTGGTCCAAACAAAGCATGATATGATTTTGTTTGATATTTTTAAAGCGATTGTTAACCATCATTTAAGGAGAAAAGATAAAATCTATTCTAACTTCAAAAGAGCTAGCTAATCGAGAAAAGATATCAATGATCATATGTTATTATTACACTTTAGCTAAAATTAAATACTATTTATATAGATTGTATTCTTGTTGGTAATAGTTGTGATATAGTATTACTTGGTAAAAAATACCACATATACAACTCTCTAGCTGATATACAGTTTTATGACTCAAGCAGTAAGCTAATGGAGCTACAGATAAGCTTGTAATTGCTGATTGACCATTTATGAACGTCAATCATGAGAAACAACTATGAAACTGTAACAACATTGATACAGTCAGGAGCTCATGCTACCAAATTTGATAGTGCAGCAGGAAAATCAGATAATAAAAATCCCGACTTATAGGTATTGGTGCTGGTGTATAGATAATATAGTCAGATTTTGGTACTCCAAGGTATGCTGAGTATGAACCACTGGCCTTCAACCAAAGTTTGTTAAGAAATATGTAGATGCCTCAAAGTCATTTTCTGGTACTATATAAATACATATGTTAAAGAAATAAAAGACAATATCTTCCCTACTAAGGAGCATAGTTATGATTATTACTAATAATATCCAACAATTTCGTTCAATAAGAAATAGTCTTATCAAACAACAAAAAATAGGTTTTGTACCTACAATGGGAGCTTTACATAATGGTCATGTTAGCTTAATCAACAAAGCTAAAGCAGAAAATGATGTAATTATCGTAAGTATATTTGTAAATCCAACACAGTTTAATAATCAATATGATTACCAAACATACCCTAATCAGTTACAGCAAGATATACAAATACTAGAGTCACTAGATGTTGATGTATTATTTAACCCAAGTGAAAAAGATATCTACCCAGATGGTAACCTGCTGAAAATAGAACCTGAGCTTGCAATAGCTAATATTTTCGAAGGTAAAACTAGACTTAGACACTTTAGTAGGATATTGATTGTTGTGTTAAAACTCCTACAAATAACCAAGTCTGATAATTTATATTTAGGTGAAAAAGACTACCAACAACTCATTCCAATTAAACAGCTTATAAAAGATTTTTTTATTGATACTAAAGTTATTAATTGTCCTACACAAAGAGAACCATCTGGCTTACCACTTAGCTCTAGAAATAAAAATCTCTTAGCAACAGATATAGAAAATTTTGCTAAAGCAGCTTATAAAATCCTAAAACAATATGATTTCTCAAACTTAGAAAATCTTATCGACAAAATTAAAGCTACTGGGCAAAACCGAAGTATACAGATGATTTAGATAAGAGAATATTTTTAGCATTTTTATATTGGCAAAGTACGTTTAATTGATAATTTCTTAAAGGAGATCTGACCATAATGTTAATTTCAGTTTTAAAATCAAAACTCTCATACGCTACTGTTACTGGCAAAGATTTATTTTATGTTGGCAACATAACTATTGATAGTTAGATAATGAAACAAGCAAATATTATTGAAGATGAAAAAGTCTAATTAGTAAACATAAACAATGGCGAGTGTCTTGAAACCTATGTAATAAAAGGTCAAACTAGTAGTAAAAACTATTGCATTAAAGAGAAAGTGTGAAATAGGTGATCAATTTTTTATAATCACTTATACACAGATTTATCCTACTAATAAAGTAATAAAACCTAAACTTGTTGATCTAAAAACTGGAGAATAACAAATGATAGTATGTATAGATATTGGTAATACGCATATATTTGGTGGAATCTTTATAGGAGATCAAATCAAATATAATTTTAGGTATCCATCAACTACACCTTGTACTTCTGATACTTTAGGTATATTTTTACTTTCATTTTTTGAGAGAAAAAAACTTAATGTAGAAGTTATCGAAGCAGTTGTGCTTTCATCGGTGGTTCCACACTTAGAATATTCAGTTAACTCAGCGTGTAAAAAGTATTTAGATATAACTCCACTTGAGCTTAAACCTGGGATAAAAACAGGATTAAAGCTTGATATCAAAAACCCTCTAGATTTAGGTGCAGATAGGGTTGCAAACTCAGTTGCAGCTATTTCTCATTTTCCATCGAGAAATATTATTATTGTCGACTTTGGTACAGCAACAACTATTTGTGCTATTTCAGAAAATAAAGTCTATATCGGTGGTGCGATCTTACCAGGTATTAATCTTTCAATGGAAAGCTTATCACAAAAAACTGCAAAACTATCTAATGTGACTATCTCTCACCCTAGTTCAGCTCTAGGTAAGACAACTATCACACAAATCCAGTCAGGGCTAATATACGGTCAGATAGGTGCTGTTAAAGAAATTATTAGTAGAATTTCTCAAGAAAGTTTTGCAGACAAAAAACCAATATTAATAGCAACAGGAGGCTATGCTCATTTGTTTGAACAAGAGCAATACTTTGACATTATTATCACTGATCTATTATTACATGGTCTAAGAATAATTTGGGATATGAATAAATAATGTATCCAAATATCCAATGTAGGTTATATTGCGTTATTTTCTAATAAGGTAGCTATCCATCTCTATATGAGGTGTTAGAATTAGAATTCTTGAACAAGATTTTAATAACAAAAAGCTCATAGTATCGTTTTTGATATAGCTAGAGATAAAGCAGTAATCTATGTCCCAAAAAATAAAGATAGAGAACAACTTCTAAAATGATTTTGCAT
Organism: Francisella persica ATCC VR-331; assembly: GCF_001653955.1. Taxonomy (NCBI): domain Bacteria; kingdom Pseudomonadati; phylum Pseudomonadota; class Gammaproteobacteria; order Thiotrichales; family Francisellaceae; genus Francisella; species Francisella persica. The sequence continues at coordinate 878,132 of NZ_CP013022.1, read as the reverse complement.
TAGCCATTAATAATATTGATGGTGAGTATGTAACAGAGGTATATACAGGTAGTAGCTATAAAGAGATGAGTCTAATTGCTAGAATATTCTAAATTTGTCACCTGTCTGTAATCAAAGCTCTAACTATAGAGATTTATAGTGGCTTCCTACTATACAGCTCTTGGTGTACCTCAAGCAATCAAATGCTGTTATAAATACAAATTTAGTTCATTAGCTTATAGTTGTATTAGTATTCAAGGACTTGGTAAAGTAGAACTAAATCTACTTAAACTAATCAAACAACAATTACCTAATGGTATAACCTTAATACTATAGATATCACTATTTATAGATGCCAATTAACGCAAAATACTTATATAAATGTTAATGTTGTCTCTGTATATCAAATTCCTAGTACATCTTTACATTTAATCTCAAGCAAAACTTATAAAACACTAAAATATTTGTTAGTGCTGCAAATAACCCTTTTAAGAACCTCCAAACCCAGAAAATATTTAATGATAATAATACGCGCTAGTTTTACATGATTATATCGTTAATACAGGATGACTAAGTAAGCTGTGTATATCAATATCATCTGATATCTCAACAAAAGTATCTTGAAAAAATATATCAAATAGATCTAAATACTGAGATGTACATTAACAATAATCAAGCTCAACACAATCATTAACTAAATCAGCTATATTTGAATATCTACAAATTGATTTTTGTATTATCGCATTTAGATTATGATACTGACTAATAATTGTTAACCTATATTTAGCTCGTGTAATAGCTGTATACAATAGCTGTTTACTTAGAGCCTCATTATCTTCTGCCGGAAGTATTACCACCAACTCATCAAACTCTGAGCCTTGAGTTTTATGGATTGTCATAGCATAAACACTCTCATATTTAGGTAATATATTAAGGTTAAAAGCTTTATATTGTTTACCATCAAAATATGCGCGAAGCTTACCAGTAGCATCTGGCCAGATAATCCCAACATCACCATTAAACAAACCAAGTGAATAGCTATTCTGAGTTATCATAATCGGTTTGCCTTTGTAATTAGAGTCTATTGTTTTACCAATTAGCTTTTCTATCTTTTGATTTAGCTTATCAGTGCCGATTTCTAAGTTTTTATTTGCTACAAGTACTCTAAACTTACTTAGCTCAACCAAAGCTTGTTTATAGTCATGACATTTCTCTAATTGTTTATATTTATCTGCATATACTTTTAGGCAACTAGTTAAACTTTTTAGATCATAAAAGCTTATGCTATTATCATTTTGATATTTTTGTCGATCTATATAACCAGATAATACATCATTAGCAAGGTTATTTATATACTGTTGTGAACGATAATTTTTGAGCAGTTGTGTTGTATAAGCTGTAATAGTTGTATCACTAGCAACTGTGAAATTAGCTAGAAGACTACCTGCTTCTACCGAAGGTAACTGATTAGCATCACCAATTAAAACCAACTTAGTATTCTCAGCAATAGCACGTATTAATTTGATAAAAATATTAATATCAAGCATCGAAGCTTCATCAATAATAATTAGATCATAAGGAGCTTTTGACTGTTGATTATATTTAATATAGTTTGAATTTGGTCGTAAGCCTAAAAAACGGTGAATAGTCTGCCCTTCTAGCTTATATAAAACATCAATAATATCGTCAATATCCAAATCTTTGGCATTAATATTTTTAATGGTTGATCTTAAAGATTCTGTTATACGCTGAGCAGCCCTACCTGTAGGAGCTAGAAGTGCTATTCTCTGTTGATTTTGATTAAGCATTTGTGTAGCTAGCAAAAGTTTGGCAACTGTAGTTGTTTTACCAGTACCTGGCCCCCCAAAAATAATACTAAAATCATAACTTAGACTTTTGATAACCGCTTGTTTTTGCCAGTCAATCTCATTACTTGGTTCAAAGAGCTGAGCTACAAGTTGATTAATTTGATTAATATCTACGGTATTTATAGCTGTCTTTTGCCTAATAAACTTAGCTATTTCATTCTCATATATCCATAATTTCTTGATATATAAAGAGTTATATTTTTTAGCAAAGTGAATAGGTAGTTTTGTATAATCCAAAGACTCTAGAATAGTTATAATTTCTTGGTAACTTGGTAGCTTAAAGCCTACTTTATTTTGATATTTGTCACAAGCAAAAATAGCCTTGTCAGCCAAGTTGCTTATTTTTATACAACTATAACCATGATTATAAGCTGACATAAGCTCGATTAGAAGGTGAAATAGAGTATCTCTAACAGAACTATTTCTAGAACTAGTTTGTAAATTAATTAACTCTAGGACCTCTCTAGCAAAGAAAAAATCTACAGCTTTGATACTTGCTAGTTTCTCACTAGCTTCACGGAAGGTTTTATACATTTCCACCTCCATTAAACAAGTTAATTAAGATGTTAATAATCTCTAAGGGTGGTCTTGCTTGATAGACTCCAAATCCCTCTTTCATACCACGAAGATAAAAATAATATACTCCACCAAAATGCTTTTCATAACTATAATCTTGAATATTTTGTTGCAAATATTTATCTAGAGCAACACTATATATCAAGTATTGCAAGTCATATAAACTACTTTGATTTTTTTCTTGCATAGCTTGTTGATTATAGTCTTCTAGTTTATCACCAAGATAGTTTGACTTATAATCAGCAACATAATATTTACCGTTATGCTCAAAAATTAAGTCTATAAAACCATGTAACATACCAAAGATTTTAGTATTTGATATATTGTTTAAATCAAGATTAATAGATTGTGTAGTCAAGTCTGATGGAATGACATGTATTGTTTTACGATATTTTTCTAGAACTTTAATAATATGAGTTTTATAAAGTTTCTCATTTGTCACTGGGAAGTAAAATTCTGTTTCTTTTAATGTTTTTGAATTTAGAATATCTTTTAGACAGAAACTAGTCTTTGTGTCATTCTCTATATCTATATAATTAACTGGAGCTTCTAAACATTCTTCTAGCCATGCTTTTAAAGCACTAAAATCTTCTGCAGCAACAACCTTATATCTAGCGACTTGCTCTTGTAAAAGAATATCATCAATTTGTCCACTGCTAAAATCTGTATGCTCTAAAACATTATGTAAAATATTACCAATATCAGCTCCCTTTGAAGCTGTAAATCTAAATTCTAATTTTTTATCTAAATCTTGAGTTTTATCATCAGCTGATTCATCATTTTCTTTCTCTAAAGCTGCATTTTGAGTTTTTGATTTGGATATTTTTGAGAAAGATAACATCTCCCAATTATCATTTTCTAAACTGCTAATATAATTTGCTTTCAAAGCGTTATAATCAAGCGCTTCGACTTCGCAATGTGATTTTTTTAATCTAATATTTTGAGTATCTGCAACATTTATTAGTAAACTTTCATTATCTGAATTAGATGTAATTTTTTGTATTTTTTCTAGCCAATTATCATCTTTTTTATAGCCTAAAAATTGTGCTAATGGTGACTTTTCACTATTACGATATTTTGCCACTCCTATATAACATCGATGCTCAGCACGAGTAACTGCGACATAAAATAATCTCATTAGCTCTTCAATAGTTTCTTTTTCAACAGCCTTTTTTATAGCTTCATTATTACCAAGCTTATAAACAGTTTGCTTTAAATTGCTATCATAATATTTATCTATTTTAAACTTTGCATGACTTATATAACTTGCAAATGGTATAAATACAACCGAATACTCAAGTCCTTTTGAGCTATAAATTGTAATTATCTTGATAAGATTATCATCGCTTTCTAATCTTAACTCAGCTTCACTACTAGCAGTATTTTTGAGTTGTTGACGATACCATTTAATTAGTTGATTTGGATGTTTATATTTATTCTCAGCTGCTTTTATAAGCTCCGCTAGATGTAAAATGTTTGTAATAGTTCGTTCTTTAGAGTCATCTCTTTGAGTAAAGCTCTCATGTATAACCTGTATTATAAATGTCATAAAGCCATATTTATGCCATTTGCTGCGTAATTCTTTGGTTTTTTCTATTTGCTCACCCCAAGCTGATATATCGTCTTCGGCAAGATATTTAAGCATTTTTTCTGCAGTACCACCAAGTAAACTAGTTGATAGAGCCTTTTTTAAAAGAGATTTATTCTCAAGATCATTGATACCTTCCATAAGGGTTAATATCTCTTTAGCCTCTTGACTATGATAGACATTATCTCTTTGGCTTAAATAAACTGAACTAAGATTTTGCTGGCGTAATGCTTGCTGAATAGTTTTTGCTTGAGTGCTATTCTCTACAAGTATTGCAATATCATTTTCTGTTATCTTTTTTAAATTTAATAATCTAACAATCTCATTTGCTGTCCATGCAGATAATTTTGTATCAATATCGTTTTTGTTATCATCTTCTTCAACTTGATAATAAAAATAATTTATCGGCTTAAGGTTATCTTCAAAGTCTCGTGCTTTTTCATCAGCATTTGATGAGGCTTTGACAGTCTGATAATCAATACTCTGACTAAAGATATCTTTACCAATAACACCTTCTTCTTGATAATCTTCGGTATAAAAAAGACGATTGTATGCTTTTATCATTTTTCTAGTAGATCGCCAGTTTGTATCCATACTCCATTGATTCTCTGTAGGGCAACTATTCTTAGCTTTTAGATATGTAAAAATATCACCACCTCTAAAGCCATAAATAGCCTGTTTTGGATCACCTATCATAAGTAACAATAATTCATCTATTCCCCTTTGGTACGAAAGGGTGGCAGTCGTAGACTGACTAGGTAGTTTATTGCTTTGTGGGTAAATAGTATCTAATATCTCATATTGCTGGGCATCTGTATCTTGAAATTCGTCTATAAGAGCAACTGGATATTGAATTCGTAGAGTTTTGACTAAATCAGGTGATTTTTTGACACTTTGGCAAAGCTTAGTGATTAAATCATCAAAGTCTAAGACACCTTTTTGCTCTTTAGCTTTTGTAAAATCTTGGCGAATTCGTAGGCAGGCTTGTTGAATAAATCTAGCTGCTTCAAACTGTTTTTTATATTCTTCTAAATCTTTTATATCTGAATATTTATCTTTTAAAGCTTTAATTTCTTCAAAAGTTTCTATTAATTGTTCTTTTTGTTCATGGCGAGAATATCTTTTACCATTAATGAAGTCATAAACATCTTTAGGCATCAAGCTTAATTTACTATCATTAGCCCAGCTTTCTATAGTCTGCCATTCTTCAATTCTTTTTACCTTATCTTTATGCTTAATAACAAGGTTATCAAAAATAAAAGCCTTATTAGTTTCTAAATTATCAAAAACCTGCTTTTTCTCTTTTATTAATTTGTTAACTTCCTGCTCAAAACTATCGACCAAAATCTCATAATTAGACCTAATAAAATTTAGCAAACCATTCCTACCCAAAAATTTCTCTGGTGTATGGAAACTGTAAGCTTTTAGATACTCAAAATTAGTCTGGTTTTTATTGATATTTTTTCTAAAAAAATCCTCAACTACTTTTTGTAAAATATCATAAGTATCAACCTCCATAGATACATCCATCTCTATACCACTAGCAAATGCTTGTTCACTTAGAATCTTTTTACAAAAACCATGCATTGTGAAAATAGCTGCCTCATCTATCTCAAGCAATGCTCTTTTTAGGTGCTTGTAATTTTCATCACCTTTTTGAATTAGTGTTTCTTGACCTGCTATCGAAACTTTAACTTGCTTATCTTTAGATACATCATATAATGCATCTCTAATCTTAGCTTCAACCCTACCGATAATCTCTTGTGTAGCATCTTTGGTAAATGTCATTACAAGAATTTGGCTTGGTAACAACTGTTTTTCTAGTAGCAAGCGAATATATATCTCTGTGATATTATAAGTCTTACCCGTACCAGCACTTGCCTCGATGATGTGGCGACCTTGTAAAGGTATTGTTTTTGCATCTAGGTTTTTCATTATTATTTTTTAATCCTATTAAATAAGTTAAACCTATATATTAGCTATTATCTGTTCTTATCCTAAAAATCCTACTAACAAATATAAAAATAATGCTATTGCTGTACCACTAAAAGTTTCTACCGAACTCAAACCAGTCTTTTAAAATGGTGAATAACTAGGTTGATATAACCCTAATGCTACAATCACCCTAACATTAGCACTACTCATTTGCATAGCATTCTCAAGGCGTAGACTAGTAGTGAGTACACTAATAGCTACAGCTAAAATCATAACATAATAGTAATAAAATAGATGTAAAAATAAATGCTGTAACACTACCAATCACAGAGCCTACTAATATTTTTTAAAGCAGCTAAATACGAATCTCTAATACTTAATTGTAAGGTTGTTGAAACTGTAATCAAACACCAAAAGACTCCAATAATTGACTGGCCACGACGCAACAAGCTCGACATATAAAAACCTAATAAAAAATATACAAGCAGCTATCGCTATTTCAAAGCTTATATAGATGTTTTTGTATAGTTGTGGCGTAGTAGAAATGTTTATTGTTAACTTTCATGAATAACCTCAAAAAACTCTCTGTAAAACTCCTCACCCTCAAAATCTTCTATAGTTGGAAACTCATTATAGAAAAGCTTGAAATAACTATCATCTTCTAGAGCATTAAAATTATGCTCTGAAGACTTTATTACATTTTGCCAAGCTAGTTGTTTTTTCTTATCAGTATTATTTTTAGGATTATAAATAACTTCAACCAAAGATAAATATACTAGTTTAGGTTTAGTTACTATCTGCTCAGCTTGATTTATATAATGCTCTAGCATTTCTTTAGCTGTTGTATAGCCGATATTTTTTAATCTAAATTCTTTTATTTGGTCTTTTTCTAGCCCATAATAAACTGCAAAAATATCTCTTTGCTCACTATATGCTACTAATAGCGCTGTTAAATATAGTTCAAATTTCTTTCTTATACTTAAACTTGATGGTGTAAATAACATGATTTTATTATCATTAATATAACAATTAGCTTCTAACTCATAACCTAATATTTCTTTATGAAAATATTTACTCTCATAACTAGCTAAATCGACAGTATCTAATAGCTTTTTGATATTCTCAACTTCTAAGTCAATCTCAGTATCAGTAAGTACAGATTCTGGAAACTTACCACTTAATTTAGCTGTTTTTATTGTTAGATTTTTATCTTTATTATTACTTAAAACATTAAGTAGTTCTTGTCTTAAACTATGCTTTGCTAGACTATCAACATCAAATGGCTCACTGTCTTCTAGCTCTTCAAAGTTATCTTCTAAATACAGATCTAAACCATAATTTGCATAAGCTTTAAGTGGATTATCAAATATTTTTGCTAATTTTGATATAGTAAGATTTTGTAATAATTTACTATAATTACCATCATTTATGGATTCAGTTATCAAGCCTGACGTAAGAATACTAGTACCTATTCTCCTTTGGTACGAAGTGGTTACAGTCGTAGACTGATGGAGTAGTTTTTTGTCATCATAAAAAGCTATAGACTGTGCTTGTAATAGCTTCAACCAAGCCTTATCATAACTTCTATATTCATCTGAATAACACTTAGGGCTAAAGGCATGTAGTGGGTATTCCTTTATATCACTTATTATATTTTTTATTTTAGATTTGGACTTTTTCTTATATTTAGATTCATCATCTGGTGTATAAAAATCATAATTTGATTGTAAGTAGCTAATCAACTCTTTAAGTATCAAGCTTGGCTGTTGCTCTGTATTTGTTTTAACACTCCTACCAATATAACTTATATACAAATAATCCCTCGCTGACAAAATTGACTCTAAGAATAAATATCTATCATCATCACGTTTAGTTCTATCACCTGTTTTTCTACCAAGTCTTGCCATTAGATCAAAACTAATAGCTGATTCTTGGCGTGGGAATTTACTACTATTTAGTCCTAGCATAGCTATAATCCTAAACGGTACACTACGCATCGCTGTCATTGAGCAAAAAGTAACTTTTCCATTTAAGAAATGGTTATTTATAATTGGCTCTGATAATTGAGAAATTAAACAATATCTAATTGTATATAAATCAATCTCTTTATCAGCTAATATATTCTTAGCTGTTGTCATTGTCTTTGCGATAATATCTTTTATTTTTTTAGTGATATATTGATCTTCTTGGGTGATATCAAAAATATTATCAAACATTTCTAAAAGATAATCTTGCCATGCTGCAAAACTTCTTGTTTTAAGTAACTCTTGAGAGTACTCTCCTAAAAGCTCTAGTAACTCATATAACCTACCAAGCTCGGCAATCTCACTTCCCTCAATAACTGGTACAGTCATTAATTTATCATCAATAATATAGCTACTATCACTATAGCTAAAACCAAAAATCAGTCTTTTTAATCCCCAGCTCCATGAAAATGTTTGATCATTATTACTATGGTGAATACATGCCTGCTTTAACCAATAACGAATAGTTTCTAGCTGCTCATCAAAGATTTTAAACTTCTGTTGAATTGCTGGCACAGATAAATAATCTAGTATTTTATTAACTTCAAAATTACTCTCTGGTAACTGTAAAAGCTCAATAAAGCTAGCTGCTAAAGGTTCTGAATCGAGAAGTGTCCTATCTGCTATTGAACAATGGAGCTTTTTATCTGTTGGATATCTTGAGAAAACACTATCAATATATGGTGAATAATCTTCAATATTTGGACACATTACCAAAATGTCACGAGGCTTAATACTTGGATCGGCTTTTATCATATCCAAAAGCTTATCATGCAAAACTTGCACTTCTCTAAGTTGGCTATGACAAGAGTTAATACTTATAGTTAAATCTTTTTGTTTAGTGTGATTTTGGCAATCTAACTCAAGTAAATTTCTTTGTAAGCTAACTAACTGACTTTGATTATTATTCTCAAGTTTTGTAAAATCTAATTCACCCGTATCAAACTGTTCAAAAACTTCTAGTTCTTGTTTACCTTCATTTAAAAGTAGTTCTCTAAAAAATTCTTTCCCTTGCTGACCAAGGTTTGCTAAAAGTGGCTGAATTTCGTAATCATCATTATCTAGCCATACTGAGATTTTATCTTTGCGTAAGTCATACCAATACTCACTGCATGGATTAATATACAAAATATGTAAATTAATATACTTAGCTAATTCAAATATAAATTTAAGATTTTTGGGTGATATTGTATTGACCCCGAAGATATAAATATCATTTGATATATTTAACTCTCGTAGGTTTTGTTTACCAAGCTTTTGTATTGCTTGTGTTTTCACTTTATAAGGTGTATCAGGCACTTGTGCAACTAGATTTTGCCACAACTGCATCTGCCAATCCTCATCATCTTCAGGGTTAGATAAGTTTATGAATTTATTTTGCTCCCAAGCTTCTAACCAGTCTGTACGGTACGATAGATATTTTGAAAAAACCTCGGCTATTTTAACTGCTAATTTATATTTTTTAAGGTCACTATCTTGATAATATTCTCTAAGTTTAAGGATATCTATATTATCTAAGCTTTTAAAGACTCGCCAAACAAGAATATCCTTTGTATACGCTTTTTTATATTCTTTTTTGCCAGTTATTTTATAACAAATATCTAAAATATAACCATTGATCATATCATATTTAAGGTTCATTGCAATATTACGATTTTCCGCTAGTTGCATACTTAGCCAATGTTGCATACCACGGCTACCAATAATTAACTGTGTCGGTGTAAAAATATCTTTCTGTTCAACATCTAAAAGCTTGGATAAAACCTGTACAAGATACTCTAATTTGTTTGAAGGGTAAGTATATAATGCCATGTTTTGTCAATCATAATAGTTATATAAGCTATTTTAGCAAATCAACACTACAAAGATTAATATTTATCTTAAAAATGAATTTTTAGGTTTGAAAGTTTGAATAAGCTAAAAAGAGTTAGCATAAGCTTTTTGCCAAGCTCTAGCAAAACTTGCTGGAATGTTACCATCAACTAAACAATTCTCTGGAATAAAATCATACAAATCTGCGTATGATTTAATTTCATTAACAGATATACGCTTTTTAAGATTTTCAGGTCCAACATCATCAGCTGAAGTAAGCCCCATAGCTCCAATAATTTCTAAGCAAGATTGAATTGTAGCTTTATGAAAGTTATAAACTCGATACATTTTGTCTTCAACTACTAAAGCTTTTTTAAGGCGTGGATTTTGTGTCGCCACACCAACCGGACAAGTGTTGTTATTACATTGTCGTGACTGAATACATCCAATAGCAAGCATCATTGCTCTAGCTGAGTTACAAATATCTGCTCCCATAGCAAATAACCTAACCATATCAAAACCTGTAGCTACTTTACTACTTGCGATTATACGAATCTCATTGCGTAGGCCACAACCAACTAAAGCATTATGTACAAAGATTAAGCTATCTTCTAAAGGCATGCCGATATGGTTAGAAAACTCAAGTGGTGCTGCTCCAGTTCCGCCAGCAGCTCCATCTACCGTTATAAAATCAGGTTTTATCTCTGTCTCAAGCATTGCTTTACAGATGGCCAAAAACTCGACATGACTACCAATACATAGCTTAAAGCCAATTGGTTTTCCATTAGAAAGATCTCTTAGCTGTTTAATAAAATGGCAAAATTCTAGTGGCGTCGAAAAAGCACTATGCGCAGGTGGTGATAGTACATCTTTATCCATTCCAACACCCATAATTTCGGCAATTTCTGGAGTTATCTTAGCTGCTGGTAAAACCCTACCATAAGATGGTTTAGCCCCTTGAGATAACTTAATTTCTATCATTTTAACGCTATCTAAATTTGCTTTTTCAGCAAATTTCTCTGCTGAGAACTTACCATCTTCAGTTCGACAACCAAAATAGCCTGTGCCAATTTGAAATACAAGATCGCCACCTTGTAAATGATACTTAGTCAAGCCACCCTCACCTGTACATTGATAGAAACCACCAAGCTTAGCACCTTTATTCAAAGCCATAACAGCATTTGAAGATAATGCACCAAAACTCATTGCTGATATGTTCAGATGCGATACCATATACGGTTGTTTACAATCAGAACCACCAAATTTAACTCGTGTCTCAATCTCATTAAGTTTCTTAGGCATGAGTGAATGTGTTACCCATTCATAACCAACTCTATCAATATCTTTCCCTGTACCAAATGCAATAGTATCATTAATACCCTTAGCACGACGATAAATTGTTGAACGCAACTCTCTACTAAAAGGTTTTTCACCCTCGTTATCAGCTATAAAAAACTGCTGAATTTCTGGACGCAAGAACTCAAGTATATAGCGCATATGCCCAACTATAGGAAAGTTTCTTAGAATAGAATGCTTTTTCTGAGTGACATCATATATAGCTATCACTGATAAAATTGTAATAAAACCAATACTAACCCATATTGGAGCATGTAGTAATGAAAGTGATAATAGTACTATTATAACAATAATAGCAAAGCCTATATACCATTTGCAACGCTCACTAATATACATTAACTTATTCCTTAAATTTAATAAATTATATTTTGGGTAATTTAGCATGTATCTTAACAAGATAAAATCTCTAAATTCTGCTCTTATAGGAATTATCTATTTTTTTAGTATACAGTTTTAATCAAATATTTTTCAACTAATTAACATAAAGATTATTTGTTTTCATAATATCATCTGCTTAAGAGTTGCTTGCTAAGGACATTATGAATAAAGACTTTTTTCATAATAGTATTTGCTCTTTCTAACCTTATTGTAGCATCTCTATTAATTAGGCATTCTGAAGTTGGTCCAATCTCAAGTTTTGTCTATAGATTTATTAATCACTTGTGTATTTCTGTATTCATATTTTAGCTATTTCAAAAAATGAAGAAAAACTCTCAAAAAAAATCTTTTTAAGACTGGTTTGTTTTTAGCATTAGACTTGCTTTCTTAGTATATCTTTGATATGTACATCTATCGCAGAAGCTAGTCTTTTGACAAATTTATGTCCATTTATCACAACTTTTATAGCAATTATATTTTCTAAAAGAGAAAGTTTCTTTAAAATATTATTTGTTATTTTACTAGCATTTTTGGGTTTGCTGCTGTTAATGAGCCAAAATGGTATAATTGCCTAGCATCTTTTGAAAAATTTGCTTGCTATTGAATCAGGCTGTATTTTACGCAATTTTTATAATATTTTCTAAGCAACTTAGAAATGCTCTACTTTTAGAATGATGTTTACTGCATCTTTAAGTGGCTCAGTAGTCCTTTTCATATATAGCTTTATTGGTCATCTACTTGGAAATATACTTTATATCAGCCGTATTTAACATATTTCATTAGCTATGAGCTCTTTTAGTTTTACTAATTAGTCATTTGCTTTATAGTTATTTATTTAGAGAGACTTTCTCAATACAGCAACTAGCAGGAATGTTTATCATAATAGCTTCAGTTTATTTAGGTAAAAAAAATGCTAAATAATAAACAAGACAAAAAGGCGTAAACGTTTGTTAATATTTTTATAAAAAACGAAAACTCTTTTATTACTATATATATGATGCTTTAAAAATTGAATCATGTAACTCTTGTGATGAGTCATCAGGTCTAGTTTAAATCACAAAATTAAGGTCTCGAGCTTTTTTATATAACTTATTTTAATAATACTTTTTTATGGTTATTTTCTAAAAGAAGCAACTTGATGTCCAACTTTAGTTTCAAGAGCATACCCACCGCTCTCTAATATTTATTCTTTATATCTTGTTTATAAAAATTATTAACTACATGATTCAAACTTACTTCTTGAACAGTATTTATTATCATATACGTAGTGTTTTATAACATATAATAAATCTTTGATTTTTTGATTTTCTACTAAGATACTTTTTCTTATCATTTTTTTAACTCCTTCATTTTATATAAAGCGCAGTTTTATTACACTTTCAAATATTAATCACTTTTGCTATAAATGGAAGTATTACACCATTCTTAGAAATATTTATTGATTAACTATCTTCTAAGGAAGATACCTATAAATAGGTTATTATATTTTAGTATTAGGTATGTTTGACTACAAAAATTATCTAAAACCTGCCTTTAAAAGAATAGGTATAAAACAAATAGAACTAACACAAAAGCTTGGAAAAAGTAATCAAACTATCAAAGGTTTGGTTGCTGGTACGAACTGCCCTTCTTATGATGGGCATATACAAGTAATGAAATTTAGGTTTAAAGGGTAACTACTGCCCTAATAATATTGCTGTAATAGCTGTTCTCTAATGTCATAGTATTAAGTTATTTTCAAGCTGGCAAATTTACCGAATCCCAAGAAAATATAGATCCCATAGATTATTTGTAAATCCCAGATACTCTTGTTCCAAAAAATGGCTTCCTTTAAAGGTTACAAAATGAGAGCATGCTATATGATTCCTCTGGGTCTCAGCTACTTAACTCAAAATATAACTCTGTATGAAGGAGAGAATATCTTAGTCGATCATAATCAAGTTAATCCGCAAAATTTAATTGATAAATTTGTAGTAGCTAGAAACTCTGTGATGGGACTATGTTAAACTTTTATACAGAGAAAATAATAGTTTATGTTTAATGCCGCTAAATTCAAAATTTCAAAACAATGATGAAATTCAATCTTGATGAGGCGATTATAATTGGCAGAGTTGTTAACTCTTTTAAATATAAGAAGTTTAAAAGCCAGACTATTTTAGCTATGTACTTTATCAAAATTGACTCCTATATTTTGACATTTTTACAGTTAAAATTCTGATTTTTAATACTTAAGGTATGAAAGAATTAGCAGAAACTAATTGATGGTTCTTAGTATACCTTTATTATAAATCATTATTTGCTTACATTTTCTTTATGGAGGAAGGTATAAATTATTACTTTATTGCCCACGGTTACTATTTTTTTGAGTAAGCATTTAAAATTTATGATTTTTTTCACAATACTTCTTTAATTTTGGAAAAACTCTTTGTAAAACCTTAAGTTTTATCTTTATTTTTATAATGGTCAAAAACGTAGTCTTGTACTAACTTAAGTGTAAATTATTAAGCCATGGGAATACCTGAAAACTTATATTTATAGCTCTGCAATCTATATTTGCTGCAAAAATGAAATTAATGGATATCCAATGCAGAATTAATAAGTAGCTAAAAGCATTCTGTTAAAATACTTTATGTAATTTCTTAATACTACAATTTGCTTTAGCTTATAGAGCCTCACCCAAAAGCTGTTCTTAAAACCATCTCTATAGAAGCTAAATTATTATAGTTATGAAGGGTTTGAACCTTATATATTATAATGTGTGTCAAGATTCTGTGGATTAAGATTGAGATTTATTTAATGTCATTACTTGATATTAATCATAAAATTAGTATAAACAATCAAAAAATAATGGAAAAAATATCTTTTATTGCACAATGCAGGAGGTGATCATAGTCTTTTATAGCCTCAATTTGAAATATTATTGAATATGGAATTTTGTTGTGTCACTATATTTGATTTTGCAGGCCATGGCAAGTGAAATACTAGAAGAAAAATCTTTAACTATTGTACCTAACGCAAATGATATTATCGAGTATGTATCCAGATAAATACCTATTCTACTACAATAATAGAGCCTAAACTATGGTGGTAATGTTGCATTAGAAATATTAACCAAAAGCCATTACTAGTATCAAACATTATTATGATAGATCCACCTATACTAATTTAAAATGAAATAAAATCATTCATAGAGCAGTATTATTTACTTGAATTAGATATGGTTATCAAGAAGTATATGCAAAGCAATTAACTGAAGAATCTTTTATTCAGACGTCTGATGATATTATAAATCAAGCATATAAAGTTTTCTATAAATTATCACATACAACAATGAAAAATATTTACAAAGATCTTCTAGACTTGGATTTGAATAATTCTTACCATCTGTGATTTGTATATTGACAGATGCTTCTTTATGTGATGCATTTAAATTACAAAATATTAATAGTAAAATATATACAGCTAAAGTGTTTGGTTTACGTATTGGCAAGCATTGAAGTACCTGATCAAATTAATGCATCATAACGGTACATTGAGATATTTTAGTATTAAGAGATAGAGATAAGTAGTGAGCTTAGGAAGCTATTGGTGGATATTCTCAACTATAACTAAAGTTGATTAATAGAATCTAACTTCATATTTGACATGAAATATTTGGAGTCTCTTTATCAAATATACTAACTCTCCCACGGCTCTCATCTATTTTGCGATATTTAAGTCTTGGTAGTATATATAATTTATCAAGTAACTTTTTATTCTGCTGATAAGTATCCTCTGACTGGGTATTTAACATCTAAATATCTGTATCTTGTAATTTTTGTTTTTCTTTCTCTATTTTATGATTCTTGCAACTTGCTACAAGTTATTATATTCAGAGACTTTCTCTCTTGCTTCTGCTATTTGTCCAATAGTTTATTTTGTCCATAGTGCAATTATATGTAATATCTATAGTACTAAATATGATTGCCCTTAAGGCCTGGCTAATAGCTATAATCCATCACCATTTATATAAGCTTTATCTTTTTTTAATTTTTTTATTTCTTTTTATATGAAATTGTTTAGCTAACATACCCAATGACAAACAAAAAATCTTAAGGCACCACAAAGTCAGATATTGGACAATACAAATTTGACACGGTATAAGAAAGTCAATATATCTCAAAGTATTGAATTTATTATTGTGATATGTAATGATACTTGCTGAAACCGAGGCTGGAATTAATGTATACAACTACAACCCTTATTATCAACAACTTAATACATAAGTAATAATTACAATATGTACTTTGTTAAAAGTAATCTCCTATTTTGACATTTTTTGATTGCTGCAAAAATCACAGTTAGCTACTACTTTCTAGGTTAAGATTTTAATATCTAATACTCTTAACTTTATTTTCTTACTATCATCTCCAATATATAACTTATCTATAGCTTTTATTGCTATATTCATAAATAGACACTCATCTTTAGTTTTAGTAAGATCTCTATGTATTCTAGAGTTTTCATTGTTAGCTAAGTAAGCTATTATACTTTAAAGCTTTCTATCTAGATTGTTTTAGATATACATCAGAATAGGCCCATAATCACATAGTATAGCATCCTTTATTCAATTTATACTATATACCCATGATTTAGTATTTGAAGGTGTTGCTTTTAAATAGAGCCTATTACCATCTCCATGGCTTACCATTTTTAACAAGGTAAGCTTTTTGATTTTTGTATCTGTTAACTTTCCATCATAATCCAAAAATACTTATGATTGTTATTAATAAAATATCTCAGTATGTACAAATACTATAGTATGTATTTTTTTTAGGTTTAGATGACATTTTATGATACAAGATAGCATAACAAACCTTTTGAAAGATTATTTTTATTATATTTGTAACACGTGATGATATTTATTAAAACAATAATATGGTGCCCGGGGCCGGACTCGAACCGGCACGGAGGTTAAGCTCCGAGGAATTTTAAGTCCCTTGTGTCTACCAATTTCACCACCCGGGCTAGTATGGAGGCTGAGGCCGGACTCGAACCGGCGTCTAAGGCTTTGCAGGCCCCTGCATAACCACTTTGCTACCCAGCCACACATTCAAAAGCATGGAGCGGGAAACGAGGCTCGAACTCGCGACCCCAACCTTGGCAAGGTTGTGCTCTACCACTGAGCTATTCCCGCTTTATTATAGTCATATATTACCTTATTTTGAGTAGTTGTCAATAGTGATATCGCTTTTAATTAATAAGAATTTATTTTAAAAAAATCTAAATTATTTTTAACTAATTATTAACATAAAAACTAATTTTGAATATATTTTGAATATTGTTTATAAACTTAACATTAGGGTTACTATTAAGATCAACATTACCATTATTATTGACTGGCTTGTACTTCTTGAGTGTTTTAGCATCAGCAATTAACATATTCAACAAAGCAGTTTCATTAACTGGCTTATTTGCTTTAATATGAATAGCTATATTTTTTGGATTTTGTAAAAATATTGCAAAAGCTGATAATATCTGTTGTAAGAGTTTGTCTTGCTGTTGTACTGCAAAAAGTTGTAATAAAGCTCCATAAGATCCTAAGATTTGCTGTGGTGTTGTATTTGGATCCTTATTTGTATAACGAGCTACTTTTTCAAGCAATCCAGAATTAGCAAATTTAATATCGACATTATTTAAACATAACTGATTAGTACAATCATAGAGATTAGTTTGATTTTGTGCATTTGTGCCGAGATACGGCAGTAAATTTAACTTGCCATCTACTACTGCATTAGCGCTTGTACTTAAGCTAGCTAAGCCATCTGCTTTTAGATAAAAGTTAGTATTACAACTAGTGCCCTCAAACTGATGCTGTGAAACTATTGTAAAATTTATATTGTTTTTATCTAAAGCTGAAAATACTTCGATTATAGGTGAACCTTTAGGGAAAAAGGTTTTTTCAAAATTAAGCTCAATCATAGAGCTAAAAGTGTTTGACTGTATGTAAGCATTATCTAAAGCATTACTAGAGCCATCAACAATATCATTGATTGTTGTATTAGCTAAATCAACCCCATGAATAACAATATTATACTTAGCATAGTTTTGTGAACCTAACTTACCATCAACTTTTAATATCAACTGACCAGGATTTTTACCCAACTTAGCATTAATATCTAAAATAGGCATTTGCTTATAATCTTTACCAAGATATTTATTAGTGATATCTTTTAGAACTACTGATAAATTAGCATCAAACTCAATAGCTTTGATCTTAGTATCCATAGATTTACCAAGTAAAGTTGCTATAAAGTCTGTGTTAACATTAGTGTTAGGTAAGTCGATATCTCTTAATTTAGCATCTGCTTTTAGCATTGGCTTATTATTTATCTTAGAGTCAAGACTATAGTTAATTGTACTATTGTTATAATTATAATTAATTTCTAAATTATAGATAGCTTGTCCTAAACTGGTCATAGCAATACTAAATAATCCTTGATTTTCAGACAACTGTTTAGGATCTACTTTTGCACTGACTAGATTACTGTTAGCCACAGCTGCTGCTAAATTAGCTATACTCAAACCTTCTACTTTGATAGTAAAATTATTTTTGATAGATTGATTAGCATATAAGCCTTTGAAAATAATTTTATTTATAGTTATATTTGGATTTTTTGAGTCGCTGTTCATTATTAGAATATCTGATGCTACAATACTACCCTTATCATCTTGATTAATTTCACCTATAGTTATCTGTGTTTGATATGGGAATAGAGAATCAAGGTTACTTTTTAGTATACTTTTAATATTATCCTGCTGTTGGCTACTTAAATGCTGAGTATTAGTAGTTGGTGCAGCATATAAGACTGTAGCAAGTGTAGCAGTACATATCAATGTTAATAAGAATATTTTTTGTAAGCGCATATTATAGTCTCTTTTTGTTAATTTATTTTTTCTAATTTTAAGAACTCTAGATCTTTTTTACGCAGTGAAAATGAGCCACAATTAGTTTCAAAAGCTATTGGTCCACCTAAGATTGATTTGTTTGTCACAGTCATTTGCTGGCCTTCCATCACGCCCATTGCGATTATTTTATCTTTGAATGCAGTCGGACAATTTGTGTGAAAACCTCTAACAATAAATTTATCATTTTTGTTATAAGTCATAATAAAACCCTATATATTTACATAACTATTAATTATAATCTTATCTATTATAACATTAACATATTAAACACTTACCAAGTTTAATAAATTTATTGAAAAATAATACTTATGAAAGATCTATCAAGACTTGATATTACAAAAAAAATAGCCAAAGACAACTCACAAAATCCTCAACAATACAAAAATACTAAGAAAAAAAAGATTTTAATAGTCTTAATTGTATGTCTTTTAGTTGTAGCTGTAGCATCTAAACTTACAAATAAGCATTTAAAGAAGGTAAAAGCTGAACAAGAAAAAGCCAAAATAGAACTACAAGCAGAAAAAAACCAAACATCAAAAATACTAGATAATAAACAAAGTTCAAAAGCAACTAGTGATCAATCAGCTTATTTAACTGCTAAAGAAAATGGTTCAAATGATAAAATGGTGTTTACATTTTATAACAATCTCAAACATAATAGTGTTGAGGTAGATGTAGTACCAGAAACGCAAAGAGCACAATATAAATACACTTATATCTATCAAATTGCCTCTTTCAGAAATATGGATGAAGCCACTTGGTATGTCAAAAAAATGAAAGAAGATGGTCTTAACCCTCAATTTGAACATGTAGGCAACTGGATTAGAATGTACATAGGTCCTTATGACAGTAAGCGAGCAATGGCTCCGGATATCATCAAGCTACAAAGAATTGGCCTAAATGGTGGTTTCCCTCGTGAAATTAGTCGCACCAAAATAGAGCCTAAAGATAACAATAAAGATTATAACTCAAATATAAATCACTTAACTAAAAGAAAACTGTTGATTTAATAAATAAAAACTTTATATAAGTTGGCTGAGTTTGTCGAAGTATTCAGTACTCTTTATACAATCAAACCAATAGTCTTAAAAATTATTTTTTAATTCTCTTAATTTGACAAACATTTCTCTACCTAAACTATAATCATTTAAGACTTTCAAAAGCGTCTTATCTGTTATCGCCCTGATAAAAATATTTAATTTAGCCTCTTCAGCTAAATTAACCACTGGTTTATCCTCAGCAGCTAGCTCAGCAACCAGATTTCTATAATAATTAAAATAACTATCATCAGTAAGGATACTTAATGCAAAATCGAGATTATCAAGCCAGTAATCATGAGCAGGATATGGCTTAATATCACCATCTAGCTTAGTAATTTTTACTAACGAGTCATATAATTGATTTACATCCGCTGATTCAGCTTGGGTACCACCGACCCCAGCATTAAATAATGTATCACCACAGAAAAGAGCACGCTCTTGCTCAAATAAAAAACATACATGATCATCTATATGGCCAGGCGTATAGATAACCCTAAAGCTAGTAAAACCAAGATTTATAAAACTTCCATCCTTGACATAAATATCTGGCTTAAATAACTCATTTTCAGTATATGCATAGACTTTTGCATTTGGATATAATGTCAATAATTTTTTAACTCCGGCAATATGATCACCATGTTTGTGTGTAATCAATATAGCCTCAAGCTGTAATTTATTCTGTGCAATAAATTCGACAAAGATATTAAACTTTAAAGGATCTGCAACAATAGCATGACTCTTATTATATAAGAGATACTGATAGTTTCTTAAGCTATTATTTAAAAACCACCTTTTAATTTGCATACTGATAACCTCTCTAGTTATTGGCATAAACTAATCTTGCTACTGATAAGTCTAAGCCTGATACTTCACCATTTTTTATAAAAAACTTACATAGCGTATGAGAGTATTTTTCTAATTCTGCAGTAGATAAGAAGTCCTTAATATATATCTCAATATAATCATAAATCATCTTAAAACAGTAATTATCAGATTTAAGCATCGCAAAATCTAACAAAGTAAGAATACTGTTATAATCATGATTTGCTCTATCAAGTACCTTATAACAAAGTCTGCTAATTGGCATATTAAAGGCATTGATATAAAGCTTAAGCATTTCAGCAGATATATTTAAACTTGCTAATTGTTTCTTTGCAAACTTCTCTGCACTAACCATTTCACCGAATTTAATCAGTTGTTCTAAATACACTCTACTTAGAGACTTGGTAGTATCAGATTTATTATAAATATCTGCTAGCTTATTAACATCTTTTGCTGCTGTTAAAGCTAGGATTATAAGTTTTTCCTCAAGATCCTCTTTTAAGTAGGCATCATACTTTTCTAGAATCTTTAACGCAAAATCATCATCACCATCTGCTAAGGCAATATAACCAGCAAGATTGACAATATTAGGCCTAAATCTTGGGTAATTTTTTTCTAGCATTACAGCTATTTTTGCTCGAGCTTCACTAAATTTCTGCACTAGATAAAGCTTGTATACTTCGAAAAACTTATATGTAAAGGTTTTGGAATCAATATGCTTAAGAGCTTTTTCTAATTCTTTGATGCCTTGAGTAGCTGCAATTACATTTATTTTCCTAAAGAGAACATAATCTTTAAAGTGTTTAGGAGTCAATCTCAAGATATGACCAATACTAAACTTTTTAATCAGTCTATTATTCTCTAAAGCCATATCCGCAACAATATCAACAAACTTCTCCTGCTTATCTACACTAAATAATCCTATAATCCAGCTAAATAACAAATATGGAAACCTAAAAGCTGATCTAAAGATTCTAACACCAAGGATTAACATAAAAAGTACTATAAAAGCTATAAATACAAACGTAACTAGGTTCATTTTGATAGTTTTATCTGCTAAAACCAGCATGATATAACCATGATATTTAGTCGCCCATATTCCAACTAAAGTAGCTAAAGCAACAGCTATTACAAGTTTAAAAACTTTTATCATTTTCACTTCCTTCTGATATTAGTTTTATTTAAATTTGATTGTTGAGCTATAAGTTGATTTTGTTGCTTTGATAACTGACTAATAAGCTTATCAATACTAGTATAAAAGCTATCAAGATTTTTAGCCTTAATACTTTGTATAGCATTTTCAAGTTTTTTAGCATTATCATTTTGGACAAAATATTTTTTAACAATATCAACAAGATTATTTTTAGCCTGATCTATAGCATCTTGATTGTTAATATACATAGCATTTTGTAGTGAAATCAAAGATCTGTATAAACTATCAGTAACAAACTCTTTAGCCTGTATAGTTGCCACTAGATTTTGATTTTTTGGTATATCTTGAATTTCAACAATAGCGCTTAAAAGCTTGATATATTTATTTTGTGAATCTTGTGACTTAACTGTAGTGGAGATATTTTCTGGCGTTAAATACTCAAGTTTAGAAAACTGCTGCTCAATTGAGATAAATTCTTTTAAAGTATTATCTCTTGATGAGTATTGCTCTAAAGCACTATTTATATTCTGACACTCACTGAAACTTACAGTTGCCACCCTACTAACTTGTATTTTATCACAGGCGCTATCTACTAACTCAGATGCTTTTTGAGACTCTCCATCAAAAATCATCACATCTTTAGCTAAAATTAAATAATTTATAGCTGATTGAATATTTATCACACTCATTTGCATATAGAAATCTTTTGCAGGAATAGCCATTTGATTATTAATAGTTGTGAGTTGCAATTGAAGAGCCTTAACACTCTGTGTCAGGGTATCATTTTGTGCATTTAAGTCGTCCGAGATATTTTTTTGCTGGTCTTGAGTTGATTTGATTGCTTTAAACTGTTTATCAAGGGCTGTATACGCCTGAAAATTAGCATTAGAATTTTTAGACTGAGATATCGAGTTAATAAGCGCATAGCTAGACATAGCTAACGCTACTATAGATATTACTAGAGTAATCTTAGCAAATGCTCCTATTGAAGATTTATTATTTGCTACTATTGTTTTTTGAGCTAATTTATCTTGAGTGCTATTTTGTTGCTGGTTGTTTTTTTCTACTAACATACTTTTGCCCTGTAAATTCTAATAATCCTTTGACAGATATAATTATTATCTATTTTTTCAAGTTTTAAGGTGTGTTTAAAGCCTTGTTGATTAACAAATTTTAGCATCTTTGGGCTTGTTATGGTAATTGTTGCAGCCTTTGGAGTAGTTATTTTTTCAAAAACTCTATTTAGTGATTTAAAAACATCAAGACTTGTAACAATAATGATATTCGGCTGCTGATACAAAAAAACTTTATTATAAGCATCTATCAATTCATCAAGATCTACAAAAACTCGCGAATATGTCTCAAATTTATGACAATCTGTCAACTTAGATAACTCTTCAAGCAAAAGATCATTACCAGAAACTCCTGAAATAATTGCAAACTTATCTGTTGAAATATCATCCTTTAATATAATATTCAAAAGCTCTTTTGAACCATGCCTAACTGGATATATAGCATCAAATCGATATTTTTTCAGCACGGCAGCAGTACTAGAACCGACACTATAGATTTTTTTGTTTTTAAACAAATCAGCAGGATATTGATCAAATAGACTTTCAACAGCATATTTACTAGTGAATATTAAACTGGTGTAGTCGTCAACAACATTATTAGTAATTTTTTGATAACAAATTTTGATAGTTGGTAAACTTACAGCTAAAAAACCATTTAGGCAGAGTTGCTCTGTTAAACTAATAGCATCATCCTGAGGTCGACAAACTAGTATTTTCATTTACTGATTTTTTTTAGCTGTAGCATATATATAATCAAGCATCGAGCTTAAGCCATTCGCACGCGTCGCACTTAAATTATTACCAAAACCTATTTGTTTGATAAAATCAGTATTTGAAGCTAATATTTCTGCAGGAGTAGCATTATTATAAACTCTTAAAAGCATTCCAATTAAACCAGTGACTATCAAAGCATCACTTGTGGCTATGAAGTTTAACTTACCTTGATCTATATTACTATCAAACCAAACCTGCGATTGGCAACCTTTGACTAAGTTTTCTTCAGTCTTTTTGTCCTCAGGAAATTCTGGTAGCTGCTTAGCTAATGAAATGACATAATCATACTTATCTTCCCAATTTTCAAAAAACGATAATTCTTCGACTAATTCTTGCTGTTTTTGAACAACTTGACTTTTCATAACTTTATTAAGTATTACTAGTAGTATTTTTTTGATTTAGAATATCTTACCATATACATATAAGTATATAAACTTGTTAAAAACTTAATATTAAGAGACAAAAAAATACTATTGATACTTGGTGAATATCATAATCTTTTAGGCAAGATTAAAAAATTGCTATTACAGAGAAAAAATTATAAAAAAATATAAAAACTAGTTGACAGTCTTAAAAATCACCCATATACTGTTCCACAAGTTCCCCGATAGCTCAGTCGGTAGAGCAGTTGACTGTTAATCAATTGGCCGGCGGTTCAAGTCCGTCTCGGGGAGCCATAAAAAAATTCATAAATAAAAAGTTTTACTTAGGGCTATTTGGTAGTTTATATTTTTCTCCTCCTTTCTTATCTATATAAATTTATGATTCTAAATAGCCCTAAGTGTGCTTACTTATATATTAAGATAAACTAGAATATAATCGCATTATCTAGAAACAATTAGTTTTAATAATATGGTACTACTAATATTCTCAATAATACTACTTAGCTTAATATTTATGATAACAGTAAAGTATAAAATAGCTAAAATACTCTTTTTTATATCACTAGGATTATTATTAGTGGTATTTATACCCCTTACACTATCAGATATATAAATATTCAAGTTTAAGGAGATCAATATAAAACAAGCTTAGTTATAGCTTTTTATTATAAGCTATTTCTTCAGGAATTACCTTTTGTATTATGTGTCTTTCAAAGAATGGCTTTAAGTTTACTAACTTTTAGCTTGTTACTAAACCTAACTCATGGTAATAGCTATAAGCACACTATCTGCTTATAATTTTTAGTTGCGTTGTTAAATGCAACTATAACAATTTTGTTCCAGGCACTGGAAATTATGGTGATGCGGTGTTTTCACTACATATGTATACTTAGAATTTCATAGTAAGTATTATTTTTATCTTATATGATCATAACATTAGCAAATACACTAAATGTATTGTTGAATACGGCCCACACTTAATGTCCATCTGATCCAAATAATTATTGGCTCTTTAATCACTAAAAAATTTATAAAATAATATTGATAAAAAAAATAATATGCGTATAATATTTCTCCTAGGTATAATTTCAATACTCAGCATTGAAAATTGTTATAGCAGTAGCCAAAAAGATGCATTTACTAGCTATAAAAAATGACTCTAGGTGGTACTCATTAGTTTTTCATATCTCCTTAACTTCATTCTATCTAGAGTCGTTTTTTATGTTTTATAATTATTTTTTGCTATAATTTAGCTCATATTTTTATTTTTAGCATTTACAAATCTCATGAAAGCAACACAAACTCTAATTGCTACGACAAAAGAACTTCCAAAAGAAGCGGTTCTAATTAGTCATCAATATATGCTTAAAGCTGGTCTTATAAAAAAACTAGCCTCTGGTATCTATACATGGATGCCACTAGGTCTCAAGGTACTCCAAAAAATTCAAGGCATCGTGCGTGCTGAGATGAATAAGGCTGGTGCTAGTGAGCTACTCTTACCAAGTGTACTACCTTCGAAGCTTTTACAAGAAACTCATCGCTGGGACAAATTTGGTCCAGAGCTTTTAAAATTACACGATAGACATAATAGAGATTTCTGTTATGGTCCAACACACGAAGAGCCAATTGTTGATATGGCTAGAGATACTATCAAAAGCTACAAACAATTACCTTTAAATCTCTACCAAATCCAGACCAAATTTAGAGACGAGATTCGCCCTCGTTTTGGTGTAATGCGAGCGCGTGAATTTATTATGAAAGATGCTTATTCATTTCATGAAAATAGTCAATGTTTACGCAATACTTACAATACCATGTACACAACCTATTGCAACATCCTTGATAAAATAGGCTTAGCTTATCGCCCTATTAAGGCTGACACTGGAGCTATAGGCGGTGATAACAGTCACGAGTTTCAAGTATTAGCAAATTCTGGTGAAGATATTATTTGTTATAGTAATGGTTCTGACTATGCTGCAAATATTGAGTTAGCTACTTATGCAAAACCTGATTTAAGTCAAAAAAAAAACTCTCAAAAGCCAATTACAATTATCCATACACCTAATATCAAAACCATTGATAAACTTTGTAATCAAATGAATTTTGATATCAAACAGACTGTTAAAACTATGGTTATCAAGGATGCTAAAGGTAACTTCTTTGCTTTAGTTATACGTGGTGATCATGAACTAAATGAAACTAAAATTAATAAGCTTGAGCAAATCGTTGCACCGTATAAATTAGCAACTAAAGAAGAGATTTTCTCACTATTTAATGCAAATCCTGGTTCACTTGGTATATATAACTGCCATATTGGTATAATTGCTGACTATAGTGCAGTTGCAATTACAGATCTAGTTTGTGGTGCTAATCAAGATAATTATCACTTTACAAATGTAAACTGGGATAGAGATGTAGCTAACTATCAAGTTGCTGACATTAGAAATGTAATATCTGGTGATATCTCCCCTGATGGTAAAGGAACTCTAGAGCTTACAAATGGTATTGAAGTTGGTCATATCTTTGAGCTTGATGATATTTACTCAAGACCCATGAATGCTAATATAATTGGTCAAGATGGTAAATGTAAACCTATGCTTATGGGTTGTTATGGTTTTGGTGTATCTCGGGTGATGGCTGCTGCGATTGAACAATCTCATGACGATAATGGAATCATATGGCCAGAAGCTATTGCTCCATACCAGGTTGCTGTATTACCTATCAACTACAACAAATCTGATAAGGTTAAAAAAGTAGCAGATAAAATTTATCAAGATTTGCTTGCAAATGGTATCGATGTCCTTTTAGATGATCGAGGTGCTAGACCTGGTGTGATGTTCGCCGATGCTGATTTAATAGGCTACTCTCATCATGTAGTAATCGGTGATAGGCTACTAGAACAAGGTTTAATTGAATACAAAAATCGTAAAACTCAAGAAAAACAGCAAATAACAATTGAAGAACTATTAAATATATTAGTTTAATTCTCTACCATAGACTTTATCAAAATCATAAAATTTAGCAAACGCATCATTATTATAAGTATTTTCATCTAAAGTAATGTCATCAATAAACATTATTTGACTATACTCTAGGAGCATTGGCAAAACTGGTTCGGAAACATTATTTCGTTGGTAATAAGTAACTAAAGTATTTCGATACTCTTCAAATCTATATATCATCAAATAAATACTTATCATTAAATAAAGCTGTATAGCTAGATATATTAAAAATAACCAGCTTAATTTCGTAAGCTGATGATTGAGCCTATTAACAATATAACTACTATGATTATAAAACTGTTGCATCATAGCTATAAAGAAAATAGCATCATATATTAACAAAACTCTTTGATTTAAATTATATGATTTTGAAACTGGTGTTAATACAAATATTGAGCAAATAATTGCTCCACCATAAATAAAAGACTTCGTTTTTGGAATATTTTTATTAGAAAATATTAAAATCAAAAAAATAAACATCAAAACTAAAAGGATTACTGTATCACTTGGTTTTGTTATAATTTCAATTATTAAATATATAATATTACCAAAAATAGTAGCATCAAACCTTCCAGATGATATAGTATCTAGTCTGACATAATTACCAGGAGCTAGTATTAAGATAACTCCTCCTAACGTACATGCTACAAAAAAGTATAAAATATTCTTATTTATAGTTTCTCGAGAAACTTTCTTATCTAAAAAATAAGCTAAAGATAAAATAATTGCCACACCCATGAATATTTCATTATATAAACCAATAAAGAAACCTACAAATAAACTAAAACAAATAGTTTGTTTGTTTTTTATTATTGATAGATAATAGAAAATAGTTAATAAAGTTATCCCCCAAAAATATTGTACTGCAGCGGTCTTCCATACAACATTAGCAATAAATCCTGTCTGATAAAAAATAAAAATAAAAAAGAATAAATATACTAAGAAATCTCTCGAAAATAATTGTACCATACTTCTAAAAGTTACTATCTTATATGAATACAAGATAAACAAATAAAAGCATACGGAATTTATTATATTGATCAAAAATACAGATAAATGAATATACTTCTTACTCAAGAATAAATAAATTAATGCTTGTGCAGACACACGCCCTGTCCAATGAATATAATTTGACGCAATACCTCGAATATACATAATGAAGCCCTTGCTAAGAGCATCCGTATAAGCTCTGCCAAAATCATCTGCTCTTAATGGCTGTAAATAATTTATGATAAAGAAAAAAGTTATTATTAAAATAGCTATTAATATATTTGTACATGTGATTTTCATAAGTAACATTAAACAAACAAGTTTCTAAGTAGCTTATATTATTTATAAACTTAAATTAAAGTACAAACAAAAATATAAAACTAAGCTAAAGATCTTTTATACTTTCAAATAATAGTTTAAGTTTAAAATATATAAAAATATTAAGCTATATGTTTTATTAATAAGTAAGAAAAATGTATTATAAAAATACGTTGTTTTTAAAATAAATAACTAATGATTAACATTAAATACAGAAAAGATATAGATGGTTTAAGAGCTTTTGCCGTTCTGTCTGTGATTTTCTTCCATTTTAATGTTAGCTGGATTAAATCTGGTTTTCTAGGTGTAGATATTTTCTTCGTAATTTCAGGATATCTTATTACATCAATAATAATTAGAGATTTACAAAACAACTCATTTTCTTTAAAAAACTTTTATATTAGAAGGATTAGAAGAATATTGCCTGCTTTAATTGTTGTTCTTAGTGTCTCAACATTTTTTGCATGGTTAATACTTCTACCTCAAGATTTAATAGACTATTGTGAATCACTTATAAGTGCTATTGTATCAATACCTAATATTTTCTTCTTTCTAAAACTTGATTTTGGATACTTTGGTCAGGACTCTCAGATAATTCCACTACTTAATACATGGTCTTTAGGTGCAGAGGAACAATTTTATATGATTTGGCCTTTAGTATTAATCTTATTATTTCATTTAAAATTTGCTACGAAAAAGAAACTTTTTATTATTTCATCAATCTTTTTAGTAATTTCTGCTACTATCTTCTTATCAGGAGAATTTAAACTATATGTTTTAAGCTCACAAAGATGGTATTACTTCCCGACTCATAGAGCATTTGAATTATTATTTGGAGGTTGTTTAGCTATTTTTCTAAATGACAACTTAAAAACATCTATAAACAACAAACTAGCTCTTAATATTCTTTCAATAATTGCTACTATAATGATGACAATACCTATATTTTTTATTAATGTCAGCTTTCCTAGCTTTTGGACTATAACCACATGTTTTGGAGCGACTCTTTATATCTACTGTAGTAATAATACCAACTTTACTCCTATCATAAGTAAAATACTTTGTTTAAAGCCTTTTGTTGCAATAGGAATAATTTCATATTCTCTATATTTATGGCATTGGCCTATTATTGCTTATATTAATTACCTAAGTATTGAAAAAACTAGCATTGTTTGCGCTATTATATTCATTATTAGTATCATACTTGCTTCTTTAACATACCTATTTATTGAAAAACCCTTTAGATATAAATATAAGTTTAGCTTTATTAAAAGTTTTATAGCATTATGGTTATTACCTTTAATATTAGCTTTTTGTTTTTACATTGCCTCAACAAATCATAAGTTTGGCTTTAATTCTTTAGATCTTTTTAACCAAAATAAGCTAACCTATAATTATGGCTTTGAAAAAATAGATCAAAACAACTGCTTTCTTATGATTCAATCTTTTAGCTTTAAATCAAAGCAACTCCCAAGTTTAAGCAAATGTTCAATTGGGAATACAAACTCTAAAAAAACTGACTTCCTTCTAGTTGGTGACTCGCATGCAAGATCAGAAATACCTATGTTAAGTACATGGCTTCAACATGCAAACCAGAAAGCTTATGTTGTAACACAAAAAACTACTCCTTTCTTACTTGATTTTCAAAATGTTGTCGAATATGTTTCTGTTACTGATAGAAACAAAGCTATATCACAATTAATAAAATCAAAAAAATACAAATATGTAATTCTTGCTGGTGCATGGTCTAACCCAATTTATTCAAACTCTATTAATTCATTAGGAGAATCTATAAGACTAATAATAGAAAATGGTAGTACACCAATACTAATTTTAGATACTCCAACACTCACTACTGACATGACGAACCTTTGTCCATTGGAGAAAATTAAACTACCGTTCTTGTTTAAATTACACTCATGCCAGCTAAGCATAAGTTTTGTAAAACAACAGAAAACTTCTTTTTTAAGTTTAGTAATGAAACTAAAAAAAGAATTTCCTCAGTTAATAGTTATAGATCCCCAAAAAGCAATATGTAATGATAAATACTGTGATATTGCAATAAATAATATACCTATATATGCAGATTCTAATCATCTTAATTATATTGGCTCAGAATTGTTAGGGGAAAAATATATGGAAAAGTATGGTAACCCATTTGAATTTGTTAAGTAATCAATATAATTTTTACATTAAATCAACATCAATTAATCTAACTTTTTCATACAAATTCTGTACATACTTATATTTTAATATTTATATACTTTAATTATCAGTACTTATTTCCAAAAGAAAATATGATTCAACAAAACCTTAAATATTGACACCATGCCATCTGTATATAGCAAATTTGCTTTGATAGCTTCTGAGCAATAAAACTGTAAATTTCACTAAAGGAGCTCCTGATTTTGATACTCAAAAAGATGTCCTAATTGAACATACACATTTTTTTACATGCAGCAAAGTAAAAATCCATACTCTCCAATTCCAGTGGATTGCTGCACTACGCAAAGCAATAGTACAAAAACTAAGCAATGCTAAGACATAGAATATAAATATTGATAATGTCACAATTACTGCAGGTACACAGTAAGGCTTGTTCTATATTAATTTCTGCTTATGTTGGTCAATGTAATGAAGTTATCATGTTGGATCCAATATTTGATACTTACACCGAAGTTACAAAATTTAATCAAGGTAAATGTGTTAGACTTAAACTACTACCAAATGGTAATATAGATACAAACGCTATTGTAAATGCTATTTACAAATCGTACTAAGCTTATAATCCTAAACTCTCCTCAATCCTATGGGAGCAATTCAAAGAAATCGCAAAGACCGTCAAAGATAAAGATCTACTTGTAATTTCTGATGAGGTTTATGAGCATATATATGCTGGAGAGAAATTTACAAGTGCTATACAAATATCGGAGCTACACCATAAGCTAGTAGTGTTTTAATCTTTTGGCAAAACTTATAATTTCACTAGCTGGCCACGCCAAGGTGTAACTATTTCACCTTCGCAAATGATAGAAAATATGCTAGCAATAAAGCAGTTTGCAACATTCTATGTGATATACCCAATGCAACTAGCCCTAGCTGATGGTATCTTAGAACATCCTGAATATTATAAAAATCTGCATAAACTCTACAAAAAGCAAAATCAGTTACTAAGATAGAACTTTAGAAGACTAAAGATTTAAAATCGTTGATTGGCAAGGCTCACATTTTCAAATTCTTGATTATCGTGAGATAAGCAATCAAGGTTATGATAAATATTGATAGTAAATCATAATTAAAGAGTACGTTATTTTATTACCCATATAATCACTTTTTAGGACTCCTCAAAATGGACAAAACTATGTTTTGCTAAAAAAGATAATGACACAATCAAAGGAGCTAAAATCTTAGCAAGTATCTAAATCTAGTCAGGCCACTATAAAATATCATACTGAATTTATTCAATATATTACTATCAGCAATATTTTTACTTAGATTGATTATTAGCTATACTAAGTAAGTTCAACATAACTTATATAGAGATATACATATTTAGAATAGATAGCCATAAGTAAACATAGTTAACTAAATTTGATTATAACAAGAAATTAAATTTTTCTAGTAATAGAATCATAGCTTAATAGAATGCTAAGTATTAGCCGTAGCGAATATTTCCTTCTATTATACTTACTAGAGCTGATGATCTAATTGAATTTCCTTGACTACTATATTTAATCAAAATTCTTGTAGTATTATCAGATAATTTCTTCATTGCTACTTTTAGTGAGTCAGTAGGATCACTATCGCTAGCAGAGTCTATCTCAGCATCAGTATCATTATTTTTGTTAACTAATATGTTATATGGATTACCTTTGTAATCAAATGTTTGACCATTTTGTATTGCTTGAAGAGCAGCATTATAAACTGTATCAAAATTATAGTTAAGGGTAGTGATGTAATAACCATTTTCATATTGAGTTCCTTTGTCATTAGCACAACCTGAAATAACAGCTAATGTTACAACCAAAAAAATTATATATATCTTTGTTTTTATTCCTTTCATAGTATTTTTTTATATATATTTTAACTAAATGCTATTATCTTATTGCCTTAATTATTTGTCAACATACCTTTACAGTAACATAAATTTACTTACAATAATTTTCTAAACTCTTTATAAAAATACATCGATCATCTTTTTATATAAGGATAATAACTATGTCAAAACTAAAAGTTAGTATAATCCAATCAGATATTATTTGGGATAATAAACAAGCCAACTAATGTAATCTAGAAAATACAATTGCAGATATTGACCGATATACTATGTTATGTGATGTATGTGGGATGTTTAATACTGGTTTTATAATGAATTAAACTAATGAAATAAGCACGCAATAAGACATCTTAATTGGATTACAATCAAGTAAAAGGCAAAACTATGTGATAGTCGGCAGTGCTTGCTACTTATAGTGATGATAAAATTTCAATCGACTCTATTATTTGTAACGCTTGATAAACAGGTTTATACATACAATAAAACCACCTCTGTCCCCATGCAGGCTAAGACAAAAAGTATACAGCAGGTAATAAACGTCAAATTATCAATTATAAATGTTTTAATATCCTTGTAATAGTCTGCTTTGATTTATATATTCCCAATCTTTAATTGCAATAATAACGATTATGATATCCTTATTAATGTCGCATGCTGGCCATAATCTCGCCATCAACATTGGTAAGCATTACTAAAAGCTCGAGCTATAGAAAACCAGCTTTTATCATAGTATGTAATAGAGTGGTAATTATCCTAATTTCAGTTATGCTGATAACAGCATGATTATTGATTATAATGTTGACGTATACTAGCTCATCAAGAATTAAAATAAGCAACCTTAAGAACGAATTTAGATAAAGATAAACAGTAAACAACATCTCAGTAAATTTAATTTTCTTGCATCTCAAGATAAATTTACTCTTCACCTCTAATACTTTTGGCTAGTTTTTGTAATACTGCATTAACAAACTTATAGCCTTCTTCAGTACCCATACTATAACATATACCAACATACTCTTTTATAATAACCTGATACGGGTTTTCAAGACACTCTATCAATTCTGCTATAGCTGCTTGTAAAACTGCATAATCGACATAATTAATTGACTCTATACCATTATTTGAGTTTTCTTGAATGTATTTGTTTATAGAGTCTTGATTTGACTTAACCGCATCCACAAGTCTATAAAAAAGATCCCAATCTGTAGAGTGTCTATCAGCATTATCAGCATAATACTGAGTCTTAAGCTCAGCAAATGTATTATTAGCAACTTTCTTTTGGTACAAAGCTTGTACAGTATATAAACGAGCATTATTTCGAGCTCTTACTGTAGTTTTCATAGGTCTTTATAATATAATTTCTTAACTGAGTCTTACAGACATTGAATTATACCATATTAGCAATAATATATATAGCTATTATGATTGATTAATTCATTTGAATGGCAAATTTTTTGATACCAATTATTAAATTCTGTAATAAAATACTACCCAAATAATATTGTTTAAAATAGATCGATGAAAAAGAATATCCAAATTATCATATTAGCGCTTATAGCGATAGTACTAGCAGCATGTAGCAATAATACAAATTCACAATAATTTCCAAACCTTATACACATCTGGTAATGTTTCTATAATTTTTTTAAAAGGTGAAATTACTAAAGAGTAAGTAATACAAGCTTTGGGCACACCGGATATTGTGACACAAAATGCAGAAAGTGATTCAGTTTGGACATATCAAACAAACACAACTATTGAGAATATTTCACAAAATGAAGAATTATTAACTCTTATCCTTGCTGACAGTTCTCAGCAAAATTGCAATCACAAAAAACATGACAATTAATTATATTCAAAGGTGATGTAGTTTCTAATTAAAATCATTATCAACAAGTTCTAAAGATGGAGCTTAGAAATGTTAAAAAAAATCTTTAACCCTGTAATCTTGCTAATGATTATATTTTTATCTGGGTGCGCTACAAATCAAGCATCAAGCCTTACTCATCTGTAAATCCAGCTAATGCAAACAAAAGTATTTAATGTTGATAAGCAAGCTTACAGCTTTCAATGCAATGTAACATTTATACAAAACCTTGATTATATAATTCAGGATGCTAATTTTAGCACTGGAATAATTACTGCAAAGAGTACTCAAACTGCATTTTTTTGGGGAGATACTCAATATGCAGAGTTTACTGCCTTTATTCATACTATATAAACAATCTGATAAAATCTAGGTGGAGCTCTGATAAATACTTCTTCAGCAATACTTGATCCACAAGCATACAAAAATGCTTTTGCAAAAATCCAACAGCAAGTCTTTGTTGAAACTGGAATATATCCTGTATTAAGCCAACCAGTTCAAGAAGTCTTATAAAATAGTTTAGAAATTATTAATTATTAAAAAATTAGTTCTAAATTTTTAAATTTTAGCTAAAAAAGAGTCTACAGATGAGTAAATAGTGGCAATAAATTGATTTAAAAGATATGTCTAGTGAACAAATGGGAGTCAATCTGTGATAGATGCTGACTTTGTTGTTTAAACAAACTTAAAGATGATTAAACAGATGAAGTTTACTACACTAGAGTTAGTTGTAAACTTTCTTTATATTGACAAATGTCAATGAAACATGTATCAAAAGAAAACAGCTTACATGAGTGTGTAAATCTAACCTACAAACAACTAAAAATCATACTCACAAATGGTTGCCTAACAGCTGTAGCTATAAATTTTTATTTGAAGGTAAATATTTAACCTGACTGGCATCATCTAAATACTTGTTAAACTGAAGAAATGCACAAGCAGAAAAAATCAGTAAAGCATTTAGCTATTTCTTAATATGAATTATATGTCGATGAGTATTTAGAAGACTTTATAATAAAAATAGATAACTAAGTTAATATTTCTAGTATATAATTCGCTTACTCTATATTATTAGGCATAGTAATGTCTGATTTACTTGCTATTAATCCTTTCTATGAAAAAATAATTAATGATTATCTCAACAATGGTTTCTGCATCATTGATAACTGGCTAACAACTTATGAAACCAGTAAATTAAGACAACAGCTAGAAAAGCTTTATCAGGAAGATTATTTCAAAAAATCTGCTGTCGGTAATCGTTTAAATGAAAATCTCGAAAGATCAATACGAAATGATTTTATTTTTTGGCTAGACGAGACAAAATATGCGCAAGTATTTTTTGAAAAAATAAATAGCTTTATTGAGTATATTAATAAAACCTGCTTTGCTGGAATTGTTACTAAAGAGTTTCATTATGCTATTTATCCTCAAGGATCATTTTACAAAAAACACATTGATACTTTTCAAAACGATGATTGTCGCACCATATCAATAGTTTGCTACCTTAATAAAGATTGGCAAGATTGTTTTGGTGGACAACTAAAACTATACTTTAAAGATCAAACACTAGAGATATTTCCAACTGATGGCAAAATAATTCTTTTTGATAGTAAAAGTATTGAACATGAAGTCTTACCAGTACTTACCGAGAATAAAAGATTTAGTATTACGGGTTGGCTAAAAACTAATTAAATTAAATAAATTATTACACCTAATATCACTAAAATAATAGCGAATATTGTTTATAAAACTTTATAATTGAGACTTTTTTTTGACTTTAGTTGCTAAAAGCATCCCAATAGTACCACTAAACTACAAACATAGTCAAGATATACCAGTTCATAATAGTCTCATCATAATGAGATACAAATCAGATATATTGATACAACAAATATCACTAAAAAGCTCTTTAAATGGCAGTACTGTTATAAAAAACTAATGTAGGCACGATTTAAAACCGTCACCAACGCAAAAAAACCAGTTAATGTACCAATAAAACACCACCTAATTAAAATAATGCTACTATAAATCTTGGACCTATATTCTTACAAACTGATTTCTCTGATCCTAACATTACTTACATTTTTATTAAGTTCCAAACACATATAAAAATCATAAGTATCGAAAAGCTTAATATTAATAGTTTATCTGACAAACCTTGAGAGATATAACTACCTATTGGTGTAAAAATAACCCATGTAATAATCATTATAGCCGCCGCTATTTAGTGTGTATATCATACTGCTTATAATTTACTACAAGACTAAAAATTGCTTAAAACCAACCACAAGCAAAGATATTGTAAAACAGCGCTATGAAAATCTAAACACCATAGTAAGTAAAAGAACTGCTAAAATTGAGCCGCCGCCTGTCAGTCCTAGTGCAATTACACAAATAAAGCCAAAAATTATCAAAAACATTTTATTCTTCCTTACCACATTTTAAATTTGCTAGAACTTGCAATATCTATATAGTTTGGCAGTGGCAGCTTTAAATAAGCCATTAACCTAGCGTACTCATCTAGTGATTTAGGCCTTTAATCTTAGATTATTTTTGTCTCTCTTCCGCAACATTACTACAGTTATACCATATAGTCATGACCAGGACAAATAATTGTACTACCTGGAAGTCATTATCTTATTAATAATGCTATCATATGCTGCATACGAGCCATCATATGACCTAGAGCATATAAAGCTTTTAGTTGATAGTTACCAAACTCTAGGATATCTCCATCAAATACTTTTTATACTTTTTTTGGTTGCATACCCTTCACCACCGACAGTAACATGCGCTCAGCGCGAACATAAGTTCTATTACGTAGACCAGTTTAAGGTCTAGCTTTTTTAGCAGCTAAGATACATTAATCATTACTGCTTATCTAGTGCTAAAGTATAAGTATCTCTGTTGATTAGTTGTCTGAAAATCATAATTCTCCTTAGTATGTAACCACCACATTACTTTAAAATACTTTTTTGATTTAGTAAAGGATTTTTTTACCTGTCATACGCTCAATAGTATCAATTATGATCTTAACATTATTAAATGTTAAGATCATAATTATAGCCACTGGCAATATTATATGCATTGTAGCCGTGTTGTTGTAGCATTAAAACGACATTATATGATCTCTCTCCATGTTTTACAATGCACATATACAGGCTTATTTTATCAAATTCTGATAGTCTAGTTCTTATTTCAGACAAAGATATGTTACATTTTGTTAGCATACCTCGACGAGTTTCGCTACTCTCTCTTACTCTTACATCGATAATTTGTGCACTTTGTGCTAATAATTCTTCAACTTGGGTAAAAGCAACTTGCTTAAAATCACCTTTAAGCAAGTTATTGGCAACATAACATGCATGGTTGACTATGTCTTTACTATTTAAGCACCTAGTGCATAGTATACTAAAAATCTTGTAAATCCTCAACTTTCATCCCTGCTTTGATAGCTGTAGCAAATACATCTGCTCTTTTATCAACAATTTCTCTAACTATAACTCGTGCTCCTAGCAGCTTACCTATATTTTTCTCAAATAATATTTTTGTAAAAGCATTTACTGCATTTGGCATAATGCTGACTCTATCAAATGGTGCAGTATAAGCGACCTTATAGTCAATATCTAAGTTATAAAACTTAATCCAAGCCTTGTTTAGACCTGTTGCAGCACTAGTATATTATAATAATAGATGAGTAATATAGCCTTTTTATTTACTATTATGGCTATTGATATGATCTGCTATCAGATGACCTGTTAGCAGGACCTGTCAAAGGCGAGTTAAAATCATAAGCTGTAAGAGCATTTTTAACCAAAATAGCATCACCAGCAGCATAAATATTTTTATCAAATGTTTGATAATTATTATTTATAATAATATGATCAGTTTAAATCAATACCTACTTATAGCTAAAAACAGCCAAATTTGTTTTTATCTCTTTACAAGACTCAAATAAGACTTTATCAGATTCAAAGCAGACAACTTTTTCACCAAGTAATAGCAATACCATTATCTAGTAGCTCTTTCTCTAAAAAATTTGCCATTCATAATCAAAAGGGTCGCATAATCTGATTAGCCATCGGGATATCCATAGTTCTTAGTACATTTATTTGGTTTGCTATTGTTGTTTAAGCTTAGACAAGTATTTTTTAAAAAATATTTTAAAGATATAAATTTACTTCAGCTATTTTTATCACTATTTTTGTAGTAATTATATTAGTTAAACTTTTTTAGAACAGTACCTTACTCCAACCTAATTTTTCTCTTAGAGTGTCATAATAGCTATAATCTTTTGTATGCAAGACTGTAACTTTCTTCCGCGCTTTCTGGATAGTTACTTTCTGATGAGATTTGAGGATAGTATCATGTCTACCATCAATACTCAAAACTGGTTCAGGGTCATTATATTCTGTTATATAAATATCAATAATACTTTCATCTGAGATAACTAAAGGCCTACTATTTAATGAATGTGAACATATTGGTACCAAAACTACACTATTTTGATTAGGATTTAAAATTGGTCCACCAGCTGACATTGCATGTGCTGTTGAACCAGTAGGTGTAGATACAATAAGTCCATCACCTTTTTGATCAAAAGCATACCGACCATCGATAAACACTTTCAGGCCAAACATCAAACCTCTGCTAGCTGTTATTGCTATTTCATTTAAGGCGATAGATGCCTCTAATGGTGCGCGTAAATTATTATCAACACGGCACTTTAGCATACTTATCTTTGTCACTGAGCTATCACCCTTTAATATTGCATAAAGGTCATTTTTTAATGTATTATCATTTGCAGCAAGGGTTGTCAAAAAACCTAGTTTGCCTTTATTTATACCTATAATTGGAATATTACTATACAAAGCTAAAACTCTAGATGCTTTAAGAAAATTACCATCTCCACCAACCACTATTGCAACATCACACCTTAACGCAATCTCTTTTAGGCTTGCAGTGGCAATATTTACAAGTGAAGTATCAGCTGCTGTATCATTTTCTATAGTTATTTCTAAGTTTTGTTGCTGTAAAAAAACATATAAGATTTCAATCATTTGACTTACTTCTTTTTTATAATGCTTACCAATAATTGCAACCTTATTATATTTGAAAACCATCTTTTATATACTTTAAAACAAACTTGAATTGTATTATAGCAAAAAGACTTGTTAGCATAATAATCGTTTGACTTATATTTACAAACAAAAATAAATTATAGTTTTATTAAACAAATAAAGTTGCCCAACGCTACTGATACATTTAAAATAACTAACAAAATAGTTATAAGTACATTAATTCTATGGATAATAAAGATAAGCTAACAAGTATAATAATACCCGTAAAAGATGAATCAGAAGGCATAGAACATTTGTTTACTAGACTTATGCCAATCCTTGAAAAACTTCCAACCAAGTACGAACTTGTATTTGTAAACGATGGTAGTAATGATAATACTCTTGAACTACTTTTAGAAAAACAAAAAAACATTCCTGAGATTGCTGTAGTTGATTTATCACGCAATTTTGGTAAAGAAGCAGCCTTGTTTGCTGGTTTTGCAAACTGTAAAGGTGATGCTGCAATATCAATAGATGCTGATCTACAGGATCCACCAGAGCTTATTTTAGAAATGGTACATCATTGGTTAGATGGCTATGAGGTTGTAACCGCTGTTAGAGAAAATCGTGATACAGATACTTCAACTAAAAAACACACTGCTGGGCTTTTTTATAGAGTTATGAATAGAATTAGTGACACTAAACTAACTCCTAATGCTGGTGACTATAGATTGTTAAATAGAGCTGCTGTTAATGCTTTTTTAGAACTCAAAGAGAAAATACGCTTTAATAAAGGGCTACTTACTTGGATAG
Organism: Francisella persica ATCC VR-331; assembly: GCF_001653955.1. Taxonomy (NCBI): domain Bacteria; kingdom Pseudomonadati; phylum Pseudomonadota; class Gammaproteobacteria; order Thiotrichales; family Francisellaceae; genus Francisella; species Francisella persica. Next base: position 838,316 of record NZ_CP013022.1, on the reverse strand, counting down.
GTTTTAAAGAAAAAATAGTTTACCACGCCAGAGAAGAAAGAGCTGCTGGGCAAACTAAATGGAATTATTGGAAGCTCTTTAAGTTTTCTATAGATGGCATCACTAGTTTTAGTCGTGCTCCTCTAGAGATATGGTCATATATTGGTGTTTTTGTCGCACTTATAAGCTTTATCTATGGTTCTATAATAGTTCTAAAATCATTATTATTCGGTGCTGATGTTCCAGGTTACCCATCATTAGTGACCTTTATATTATTCTTTAGTGGTTTACAAATGATAGGTATTGGGATGCTAGGTAGTTATATAGGAAGAATATTTATCGAAACAAAGCACAGACCACTATATATTATTCGTCAAGTACATAGAGTAAAAGATAAATAAGAGCTCTAAACTAAGCTTTCAATCTAATACCTTTCTCAAGTAAATACCAACATAGATAGTATAATAAAAATGTGAAAATAACTATTGCTGAAAATGCAAAATATGGATTAACTGTAGAGACACCTATAAAACCATATCTCACGAAATCAACTATATAAAATAATGGATTACAAGATGATAAAAAATGCCAAAAGCTAGTTAAATTATTTATATTATAAAATACTCCGCCTAAATAGATAAGTGGTGTAAGTATAAATGTAGGAAATATTGTAGTATCATCAAACTTTTGTGAAAATATCGCATTTATCAAGCCACCTAGAGAAAATAAAGCACCACAAAATATAAAGCCAGATAAAACCAAAGTTACGTTGTGTATAGTAGTAAAGCCACCTAATAGAAATGCTACTATACTAACAAACATTCCAACAATAAAACCTCTAAATATACCACCAGAAATATATCCTAGCACTATTACATGATTACTAACAGGTGACACTAACAATTCTTCTATAGCTTTACTAAAACGAATACCAAAGAAAGAGCTAACAACATTACCATATGAGTTTTGAATTACTGCCATAATTATAAGGCCTGGAGTAATAAAATGCATATAAGTAACCCCATCTCCCATACTACCTATACGCGACCCGACAACCTTACCAAAAATCAAAAAATATAAAACTATTGTTACCACCGAAGGAAGTAAAGTTTGTGGCCATATTCTAAAGACCCTTTTACACTCACGATTAAAAATCGTTATGTATGTTATCCAATAATCTCTTAAATTCATAAATTTACCTATTTATTTCTTGCTAATTCAATAAATAACTTCTCTAACTTAGCTGATTTTGTACGCACATATAAAACATCTAAATCATACTTGCTAGTTAGTTCAGCAAATATTTGATTAAGTACTACTCCTTTTGAAACTTCAACCTCGATTGTATAATCATCAACACGCTTAACCTCACCTAAGTCTAGTTTTATCTCTTGCTGACATTTATCTTTAAGGTCAAAGATATAAGTATACTTATCTGCTGATTTTAAGAAAGTCCTCATATCTGTATTAACACATAACTTACCCTTGTTAATAAGCGCGACATGTTTACACATCGATTCAGCCTCTTCTAGATAGTGAGTTGTCAAAATTATTGTCAAACCTTCTCTATGAAATTCTGAAATCATCTCCCACAATGAATTTCTAAGCTCAACATCAACTCCTGCAGTTGGCTCATCTAAGATTAATAGCTTTGGTTTGTGAATTAGCGCACGCACCACCATTAACCTTCTTTTCATCCCTCCAGATAGGAATCTTACTTGGGTATTATGCTTATCATAAAGATCAACTTTTTTAATAACTCTTCAGCATACACAATTGCTTCTTTTTTAGCAATCCCAAAAAATCCTGCTTGGGTAATGAGTACATCTATTGGTTTTTCAAAGATATTAAGGTTTATTTCTTGAGTCATTACACCTAGGTACTTCCTAGCTTGGATATAATTAGTATCTATATCGTGACCAAAAATCTTGATTTGACCAGATGTTTTATTTACAAGTGAGGATATCATTCCTAGGGTTGTCGACTTACCAGCACCATTTGGTCCCAAAAGTGCAAAAAAATCACCTTTTTTGACTTCAAAACTGATATCATCAACAGCCTTAAAACCATCTTTATAAATTTTGGTAAGATTTTTTATTTCTAATGCTTTTTGATTATCCATAGCAATTAACATATGTTATAAATATATTGACACATTATAACATTACTAGATAATCATTAACATTAAGATTTATTTAAATAATTTGAGCACAAAATGCAACTATACAAAATATATAATTTTGATTATAAGCAAAATGCTTGGCACCAACAACAATTATAAATATTGATCTAACTAATTTTGAACCCTTTAAAATAACCATTCTTGAGCCAGTGATACCACCAAAGAAACTTTCTAATACCATTAAAAGTCCAAAAGCGATATTAACCTATCCTAACGCAAAAACAGTCAGAGCAAAAACATTATTTTTCAAATTAAGCCTTATTAGCATAACCTGAAGCTCGCAAAAATATATAGCCAATAAAATATACAATTGCAATAATCCAGAAATTACCCGTACCAGGTCCAAAAAAACCATAATAAGCACCTAAAACAAAACCAAATAGAGTAAAAATACTTCTTACATTCTTTTTTTTTGCCCTAAGCCACTCCAAGATTTTTGTTAACTATACTAAAAATAAAAACAATAATTAGCAATATCAGCACAATATTATTAATAAAATCATTGTTTATCAGTAAAGTCAGCAGTGCCCCACAATAAGCACCTATAAAACTTACCACCAAACCTCTTATTACTGTTTTGATATCAATAAGACCACTTTTATAGTATTTAAGAACTGCCATACCTGTACCAATGCTAGCTTGAAACTTATTTGTTCCTAAGACAGTAACAATTGGTAAATATGTCAAACTTAATGCTGTAATACTAATTAAACCTCCACCACCTGATATGGTATCGATAAAACTTGCCAAAAAGTCAATTGATATAATAAAGATACATAAGATATAAAAATGATCCGCAAAGAAATGTTGCATCATAATCTCCCAAAATAACAGTAAACTAGATAGTATGATTAGTTATAAAAGTAACTCAATGCCTTGTGTTTTTAGCAATAAATAAATGTTGTTCTTGTTTGAAATTATAGTGCTCATCTTCTAGTTTAAGTTGCGCTTGACCTCTTAATACCACAACCCATTCATCATGATCTTGTAATATATGGCTGGTCGACTGGAGTTACTTGCACATAGGAAATTATTTTTTCAATATAGATCACCACTTTAAAGTAAATCAGCAAATACTTCTTGATTAGATTTAGGTTCTAAATATATAGATACTAATGCTAGTTTGTTTAGTTATACTCAGATACTTATATGGTTTACCATCACTATGCTAACAATCATCAGTAATATTAATAAGAATACTGAAAAAACTGCTAGCAACTCAACTATGTATTAGCACAAAATCTGTTTGATACTTAAGAGCCTAATCTTAAAATTTGAAAATTTCACAAGTATTTTGATAAGTCTGTGTTGCTACTTGCTGGTAAGATATAGATTTTAAATCAGCCAAAAACTGTGCTACATATTTGACATATTCTGGATAGTTTGGTCTTCCACGCAACGGTACCGGTGTTAGATACGGAGCATCTGTCTCGATCAAGATTCTGTCTAGTGGTATTTTTTTTGCTGTTTCTTGAATAGCTTTAGCATTTTTGAAAGTCAAAATCCCTGAAAAAGATATATACATCCCCATATCTAGAGCTTTTTTTGCCATATCGTAGTCTTCCGTGAAACAATGCAAAATACCACCACATTTTTCGATACCTTCAGCTTTTAAAATAGTTAATGTATCTTGTTTTGCCGCCCGAGTATGTACAATTACAGGCTTATTTACTTGATTAGCTGCTTGGATATGTCTAGCAAATTTATTTATTTGTGCTTTTTTACTATCGCTAGCATTATAGTAATAATCTAAGCCTGTCTCGCCAATAGCAACACATTTTTGAGGTTGTGATCGTGCTATAATCTCATCAACACTTGGCTGATGTGTATCTAATTCGCTAGGATGCACCCCTACAGAAAAATAAACGTCACTATAATCTTCAGTTATTTTCTGTATATCCTCAATTTCATGCCATGCTACTGCTATTGAGAGAATTTTATCAATACCGACATTTTTTGCATTATTAATAACTTGCTCAAGAGTTATATCCTCAAGCTTTAGATAATTAAGGTGACAATGTGAATCTATTATCATAATTTATCAAATATATCATATTTAGAGTATTATAATTTTTTTTTAGTATAAAAACTATTTGCAAAGTTATTAGATAAATAGGATTTTTCTCTAATATTATCCATTCTCAAAGCTATCCATACTACAATTATAATCTAAACTACAGCACTAGTAGATACTATACAGAAATATGCCTGCTCAAATATTTGTAACCAATGATGATAGATTCCATAGTTATGAATATCATAAACTAATGTAAAAATAGTTAAATGCAAAAGCCGAAGAAGTCACATTGCCAGAATTGTTTATTGTATTAACACTATCTAATTTCTTATTATTAATTACTGAGTATATACCGCATTTCATGAGGTTTGATACATTCCTAATACAAAACAATATTCCATAGCAACGATACAAAAAGTTATATAACTATATAGTGAGTATCAAAAATTATAGATATTAATATCACTACTGTTTAATACAAATCTTATAACCATATATAAACTAGCTTTTTAGTAATACTTCAAAACTACAGACCAAGTAAAAAATATCCAATTATGATATAGTTAATCGACAAAAAAAGTTTGTCATAAAATAGACTATAAAGTCCTTATTTTAAAATATACTAAGATCGATTATTGGATTTTTTATTTTGTTGTAACTAAAAGCATATAAAGATATGAAAATTATTATAAGCATAGTTAAAACAAGTTTTGTTGTTATAGCCACATCTTTTATAAGTACTTCACTTAGTATAAAAAGTGTTTATATCGATAACCCAAGTAATCAACAAAATCAATTTTCTCTAAATTTAAATTATTTAATAAAATAACATAATATCATTTTTATTAAAATATCTAAGCTTAATCCTTAAATACTTTGATATTAAACTAACTACTCCTGTTTAAAATACAGACTACTAGAAAGATCATTCTAAGCATTTGATAAACTAAGCCATAAATATATGATAGATAAAACTAAATAAAATTGATATTAAAAGCATACTTAAGAATTTTACTCTACATGACTTATGAAATAACTCAGTACTATATTAAGAAATTTATGATCATTTAAAAACATTATCAAGCCGTATATAAATTAAATTTCGTTTTGCATGATAACTATATTGCTAATGTAAATACTATTATGTTACTATTTTACTTGCAATAGATTAAAATTTTAGATAAAGGAAATAGATTATATGGAACTTCAATTAGAAAATAAGCAAGAAATTATTGATCAGTTAAATAAAATTTTAGAACTCGAAATGTCTGGTGTTGTACGTTATACTCACTATTCTTTAATGATTATAGGCCATAATAGAATTCCTATAATTAGTTGGATGCAATCTCAAGCAAAGGAAAGTTTAACTCATGCAACAGCTGCTGGAGAAATGATAACTCATTTTGGCGCACACCCATCTCTTAAAATAGCAGACTTAACAGAGACTTATCAGCACAATATTAATGATATATTAATTGAAAGTCTAGAACATGAGAAAAAAGCTGTTTTAGCATACTATGAGCTTCTGAAGCTTGTAAATGGAAAATCAATAATATTAGAAGAATATGCTAAAAAATTAATAGTTGATGAAGAAACTCACATTGGCGAAGTAGAAAAAATGTTAAGAAAGCCTATATAAATATAAACTATTTTGTTATTATTTTTATCAACTTTAGAGATAGCCTATCATATTTGGTTCTGTATCACTGGCATTTTAAAATTGAAAAAAATGGTGCCGGAAGCCGGACTCGAACCGGCACTCTGTTGCCAGAACCGGATTTTGAATCCGGCGCGTCTACCAATTTCACCACTCCGGCAGTAAGTTATTTATAAATCTTCAGGCCAGTTATCAATTGCCGTACCCAAAAACAAGCCAAGCTCAGATAACTTGTCTTTGATTTCTGTTAATGATTTTTTACCAAAATTTGGCGCTTTAAGAAGCTCATTTTCTGTCTTCTGTACTAGCTCACCGATTAATCTAATATTTACTGCTTTCAAGCAGTTAGAAGACCTAGCCGTTAGATTTAATTCCTCGACATGTTTTAATAGTAAAGGATTTATATCTTTAGTAGGATCCTCTACAAAAATACCCTTATTAATCTCTTCAACATCTACGATATTTCTTAACTGATTTTGGATTTTAGTAGCTGCTAGCCTTAATGCTTCTTCACAGCTTAAATTACCATTAGTCTTAATATTAAGCTCAAGTTTATCAAGGTCTGTACGTCTACCGACACGAGCATCTTTAATCTCAAAATCACAAAAAGTAACTGGTGAGAAAGTCGCATCTAGAAGGAATTCACCGTCTTTAAAATTATCCTGTGCAGGTCTAAAGCCTACCCCTTTTTCAACCTTAGCTTTGATTTTTAGCTTTTTACCACCATTATAACTACAGATAAATACTTCTTCTGTTATAGTTAAACCTTCAGATAATTTTGCTTCCTCTGAGAAAATTTCTTCTTCTGAGCCTGATAATTCAAAAGTTATCGTACCTGAATCAACTCCATCTGCTAAAGTCACAGGAAGAGATTTGACATTTAGAATAATATCAGCAACTGTCTCATAACATGGAATAACATCTTCTAAAGAAGTAACTTTACCATCATTAATTTTTATACTAGTAACACATGCACCGGCAATAGAGTAAAGCATAGTTTGCTTAATAGCAAACCCAAGTGTATAACCCACTCCTCTTTCTAAGGCTTCAAAAGAAAACTTAGTAGCATTTTTAGCATATTCATCAATTTTAATATTAGTAGGATGTAGTAAATTTTCTAATGCCATAGCAATTTAAAACCTAGTTATATTATTATAAGTAAAACTTAACTCCGAGAATTATAACATACAAATGTAAAAAAATGTAAAAATTTAATAACTTAATTTTATAACTTCTTGATTTTGTCTATACTATCAAGCTTAGTTTTTATCTTTGCTTCAAACCCACTTACTGAAGGTTGATAAAAATTCTGTGTGATATTATCTGGCATATATTGTTGAATAACATATGAGTTTTGGTAGTTATGTGGGTAAAGGTAGTTACTATCCTTATAGTTTTTAAGATGCTGTGGCACTTCTATGTTACCTAAGCTTTTAACAAGCTGTTGAGCTTGTACTAATGCTTTATAACAAGCATTACTCTTTGGTGCTACTGCTAAATAAATAGCTGCTTGTGCTAATACTAAACTTCCCTCTGGTAAACCTAGCTTTTCATAGGCATTCCAAGCGTCTATAGCTACTCTTAGCGCTTGCAGATCGGCATTACCAATATCTTCAGAAGCAATACATAGCATTCTTCTAGCAATAACTAATGGATCAACACCATTATCTAACATCACACTTAACCAAAAAATAGCTGCATTAGGATCTGTTCCTCGCACAGATTTATGAAAAGCCGATAAATGCTCATAAAAATCCTTACCCTCACGATGAAAATATCGTGAAGCCTCACCTACTGCTTGATTAAAAAGCTCTTTAGTTAGATAAATTTCATCGTCTCTAGCGCTAATCAAAAACATTCTCTCAAGTAGATTTAAAATCTTACGGCAATCACCTTCACTATAATTATGGATAGCATTATATAAACTATCATCAATTTTGAATTTATGTTTCACTAGCACCTCATCTTGTGATAATGCTTTTTGGATAAGTTTTTGAGTAGCTGCTATGTTTAATCTTTTAAGGCGTAAAATAAATAGCCGCGAAACTAAAGCATCGTTTAAGTAATATGTTGGATTCTCTGTAGTAGCACCAATTAAAATAATTTTACCTGATTCAACATAAGGCAAAAGTAAATCTTGTTGTGATTTATTAAAGCGATGAATCTCATCTAGAAATAACACAAAACTATCTAAATATTGATTATCTGCTATTATTTTTTTAACATCTTTAACACCAGAATCAACCGCTGATAACTCAAAAAACTCTAGTTTTTTTGAGCTTGCAATAATTCTAGCCAAGCTTGTCTTACCAACTCCTGGTTTTCCAAACAGTACTAAAGAACAAATTCCATCACTAGCAAGTATTTTTGTTAAAATACCATCTTGTGATAATAAATGTTCTTGACCTACTATTTCATCAATAGTTTGAGGTCTTATTCTTGCTGCTAATGGGATGTATTTCATTTAAATCCTTTAGGTAATAAATTCTGCCTAAAACCTCCTCTACGATAAAGGAGTATTTCATCTTAACTATCTCTCACTAAGAGATACAGCAAGATAGTTTATTTAATCACAATCTTATATTTACTTTTAACAAGCTCGTAAAGCATACCCTCGCGCACAGCACCATTTGAAAGCTTCATTTGCGAAATGTTTAAACAGTCAAATATTGTATATAAAATAACAACACCACCAGCAAGGACACTTTCACGATCTTCTCTAAGACCTTCAAAACTGATATTTTCGACTTGACGCTTATCCATCATCATCGTTATCAGATTATTAAGAAACTCTCTAGTAATATTAGTGTCACCAGTAAGTTCTTGACAAATATTTGTAACAGAAATAATTGTTCCAGAAGAACCCAAAACAGTACTCCAGCCTATTCTCCTATATTTATATAGGATTGGTGCAATTATTTCTCTAGCTTTAGTTGCTGCTGCATGAAAATTAGCAAAATCAAGCTTTTCATTCGCAAAAAAGTCCTTCTGCATACCGACACAGCCTATATCTAAACTGCGCGCAATTAATATCTTATCACCTCTACCAACTACAAATTCTGTCGAGCCGCCACCAATATCTATAACTAATGTTTTTTGTTTAATATCATGATTATCTCTAGCTCCAACATAGACAAGCCTAGCTTCCTCCTGACCTGAAATAATCTTAATCTTAGTGCCAAGAGCTTTATCTAACTTCTTTTTAAAACCTTTTATTTTATTTTTTGATTTTCTAAGAGTATATGTCCCTACAGCACGGACATACTCAACTTTGTATTTTTTGATTTCTTGTGCAAAGAACTCAAGACATTCAATAGCTCTTTCTTGGGCATCCTTACTAATTGTTAGATTATTATTAAGACCAGCTCTTAGTTGCACTTTCTGCTTCTGCTTAGATAATGTAACAACCTCGCCATCAGGCTTGATTTCACTTATAAGCATATGAAAACTATTTGAACCTAAATCTATCGTTGCTACTATCTTTGACATATAAAACAAAAGCTCATTTCTTAACTACTCACCATTATAAAAAAATATCTGTAAAATAGCTAAATAAAATTTGTCTAAGAAGTTTTTTTGTTTATAATAACTAGCAATTAGTTTAACTTCTTATAAAATTATCTAATATTATACAGCAGTAGATTCTGCTTAATCAATTTTAAAATCAAAAAACTTAAAGGAAAGTCAAAGCATGTCAAAATGTATCGATATATCAGATAGTCAATTTGAGAATGAAGTAGTAAATAGTGATATCCCAGTGTTATTAGACTTTTGGGCACCATGGTGCGGTCCTTGCAAAATGCTTTCTCCAATACTTGACCAAGTTGCAGAGCACTACTATGACAAAATCAAAGTCTGCAAAATAAATATCGATGATAATGAAGAGACAGCAATGAAATTTGGTGTGCGTGGTGTACCTACACTTATGGTTTTCAAAGATGGTGAAAATAAAGAAACTAAAGTTGGTGTAATACAAAAGACTCAGTTAATCTCAATCGTAGACAAATATCTATAATTAATTATATCAACATATTGATTTTTTTAAAAAAAATAGAGAACCCAATGAACTTAAATGAATTAAAGTATAAATCTGTTAATGAGCTAATGGACATAGCTCAAAGTCTAGATCTTGAATCACTTCGCGCAAGAAAGCAAGAGTTGATCTTTTCAATCCTAAAATATCATGCTGATAAAGGCGAAGACATTTATGGTGAAGGTATTTTAGAAGTTCTCCAAGATGGCTATGGCTTTCTAAGATCTTCCGATAGCTCATACTTCGCATCTCCAGATGATATTTATGTTTCACCTGCTTTTATTAGAAAATTAAATCTGCGTACTGGTGATAGCATCGTAGGTAAAATTCGCCCTCCGCGTGAAAATGAGAAATACTTTGCTGTTAAGCACATCGATAGCGTTAACTTTGACTCGCCAGAATTAGCTAGAAAGAAAATTTTATTTGAGAATCTAACTCCAGAATATGCCAAAGAAAGACTAACTATGGAAATTGGTAACGGCTCAAATGAAGATATTACTGCTAGAGTTATAGATTTAGCTGCACCATTTGGTAAAGGTCAGCGTGGTTTGATTGTGGCACCACCTAAAACTGGTAAAACAATCATGATGCAAAATATTGCCACATCTATTGCCAAAAACCATCCAGAATGTAACCTAATCATGCTACTAATTGATGAACGTCCTGAGGAAGTTACTGAAATGCAACGCTCAGTACGCGGTGAAGTAGTAGCTAGCACCTTTGATGAACCAGCAGCACGCCATGTACAACTTGCTGAGATTGTAATTGAAAAAGCTAAAAGGCTTGTTGAGCACAAACAAGATGTTATAATCCTACTTGACTCTATCACAAGACTTGCTCGCGCATACAATACGGTATCACCTGCTTCTGGTCGTGTATTATCTGGTGGTGTTGAGGCAAACGCTTTACAAAAGCCAAAAAGATTCTTTGGTGCTGCGCGTAACACTGCTGAAGGTGGTAGCTTGACAATTATCGCTACTGCTCTTGTCGAGACCGGTTCAAAGATGGATGAAGTTATCTTTGAGGAATTCAAAGGTACAGGTAATATGGAACTTCATCTTGATCGTAAAATTGCTGAGCGTCGCGTCTTCCCTGCTATTAGCTTTGATAGATCTGGTACGCGTAGAGAAGAGTTACTTACTACCCCAGAAGTACTACAAAAACTTTGGGTGCTGCGTAAGATTCTTGGTGGTATGGAAGATGTCCAAGCTATGGAATTCTTAACAGAGAAGATGAAAGGATCATTAACCAATGAAGAATTCTTTGAAACTATGAAAAGAGGCGCTATCTAGCTTCTTTAAAATTCTCTGTTATATAATACTTCAATGTAGTTATTTATAGTTGCTATTACAAATAGCACCTAATTTAAACAATCTTCAATCCTACTACTAGGTTTTATCAGCAATTTCATTATTTTTTTAGAAAAAGTAATTTAAAAATACCATAACCGTTCAACTACTAATTACTTGCTTTTATATAGCTCCACCAACAAATTGTAACTAGTTATATATAAATTATCTATAATCATTACAGCTTATAGACTTTAAATATCATAAAGCAAGTGTAACTCTAGATAACTCCAAACAAAAACATTACAATTGGAACAAGTAAAAGATATACATCACTGTTATGGATTATCATGACATTATTTTTAGTGCCGTAAAAAAATAGCGAGCAATAGTTTTTTGTTTCTTTGCAATTTATTTATTGGACTCTTCTTTTATAAAAGATTATGGAATTTCTCTTGATGAGTAAACGATGGATTGATGTTGTTAATGTGCAAGATATAAAAGATAAACTTTTTTAGCTCAACACAATAATGAAATACATTAGTCTAAATGATAAAGATTATAGACCAGTATTTGAAATACCTTGAGTAATAGCTGAACAAGCTATTACCCCCTAAGACTTCTAAGAAGTTATATCAATTAAGACACCTAATGACTTTTAAAATTTATTTTTTATATTGTATTAGCTATCTACGCCATTGCTAAAAGTATTTATTCCGATTATCTAGCAGGACTTTTAGCCGCTTTATTTATTGATTCTATCACCAAGACTTTTTGCTGAATAAAGATATCGTTTTTATGGCCACAATTGCTGTACATATGTACACCACAATTTATTAGAAAAATGTAATTTAATAGCTATTAATACACTCTTTCGCATCCGCATATATAGCATTTATGTAAGAATAATGGAAGTCATAGTTATCTTTTCGACTATGCTAACAATTACTATTAACATATTCAAAAATGACCGTTCCTTAAGAACGTAAGTTTTTATAATCGGATACTTCATACTAACATAGCTATTAGTTACCGCCATGGTCACATCACTATGGTATTTCCCTATTCATTACTATGTGTTTTCAGATGACATGTCATACTTCACTAGATGGCAGTGTTACTCATTCTTTAACCGAAGTATGGTATAACAAAAGGATACCTTGGTATTACTCAATAACTTGATAACTATAACAACCCCAATAATGTATACTCTACTAATGATTATTTAAGTTAATACAACAAGCTAAGGAGTTTATAAAATAGATTTTTATGGCCAAATAAAATAGAGATACATAATTTAATTTATCTAGCATTACTTATCACTCTTATAGTTAGGATTATTGTTTTATCTTCAACACTATATAATGGCCGGAGACAATTATACTTTATTTAGCAAGCATTTGTTTTAATAGCTTTTAAAGGCTTTTATGTATTTATTTAACAACTTGAAACAAAAGTTAAGAAATTTACTATGTTACTATATATTGCAGTAATCTGTTCCTTTACTTAGAATGCTTATTGAGATAGCATTATCGCACCCTCTATCAAATGTATACTTCAATATATTAGCAGTATATTAGTAGGAAAGAATTGTAAAGAAAGATGTAACGTTGACTACTGAGGTTTATCAAGCCGCGCCTTGAAATAATATATTAAAACATCTATATTAATACATGACAATCACAGCAAAATTTCTATTGGTGCTTCAAGGCTTCTGGATAGATAATATTTCTACTTTTATGCTAAGTAATCCTGAGCAACAAAGAATAATAAGTAATATATCTACTTTCAGGTAAACCAGACTATATTTATTACGAATAATATTGATATATCGCCCACAAACAATTAAAAATGATAAAGATACACTAAGAGAATATAAATTAATTCATGAAATTAAAGTCCATGGAGAAGTAATTACTTGTAACTATTAACAAAATTAGATCTCTTCTTATTTAAGTAATTATTAATTAAATCTACACAACATTGATTAAGCTTCTTTGCACATTCTTCATTAGCCGCTTCTGTATAGCATCTTAATTCTGGAGCATTACCTGAAGGTCTTAGATGAACAATATCTTGATTTGCCAGAGTTACTCTCACACCGTCAGTAGTATCTATACTTTCTATACTGTTATTACCATCAAAATACTCTAATATAAACTTATTCAACAAGCCAGATTCACTAACTAGTATTGATTTCAAAATTTCTTGGTTTTTATCGGTTGTAAAATCATCTATCTTACTACTTGCCGTATATCGTGGTGGTAAGTCAAATAAAAGCTCTGATATTGTTTTATTAGAGTCAATAGACAACATAATTACAGCAAGAATAGGAATCACAGCATCTCTTGTTACCAATGCCTTTAACTCTTTTCCATCTCTAGATATATCACTAGCTAACATAAATCCACCATTTGCCTCATAGCCAACTACAGTATTTTGATTATTTGAAAGTAATTCATTCATTGCAGCAATAACGTATGGAGAACCTATTTTAGTTCTAATTACATTATTAAAATAGCCTATCTTTTCAGCCATAGTATTACTACTAACAGGTGTTGCGACAACATTAGCTTGTAAATATTTAGCTGTTAATACACCTAAAATATCACCTTTTAGCCAATTACCAGACTCATCACTCACTAGAGGTCTATCAGCATCACCATCAGTAGAAACTATACTATCAATTTTATACTCACTCGCCCACTGCTTTGCAAGCCTTACATCTTCTTGTCTAATTGCCTCAGTATCAACAGATACAAATTTTTCTGAGAATCCTAACAAGATAACCTTAGCACCTAATTTCTCAAGAATCTCTTTTACTATCTTACGCCCTACAGAAGAATGTTCATAGAGTCCTATAGCTTTACCTGTTAGGCAATTTTTAGGAAAAAAGTCTATGTATCGCTCCACATACTGAAAATGTGCTTGGTTACAAACTTTAGGAAGTTCTGTTTTTTGTAAGAACATATCATTTTTATCAAAAATACCTTCACCAAGTATAATAGCTTGACTGACTATCATTTCCTCATCCTCTTTGAGGACTTCACCATAAGGAGTATTAAATTTAATACCATTTCTATCTTCTGGAATATGACTACCTGTAACCATAACCGAAGGAATTTCATTAGATATACCATACAGCATCACCGCCGGCGATGGTATCTCACCACAATATACAGGTTCATAGTCACTATCTATAACTGCTTTAATAACCGCTTTTGTTATTCTAGGACTACTTTCACGCAAATCATGAGCAATTGCAACTTTAACACCTTTTGACATAGAGTATTTCTGCTCTAAAAACTGAATAAATGCCTTAGTATATAACCAACAAATCTTATCAGTCATAGCTACTACTAAACCTCTAACTCCGCTAGTACCAAACTTTACACCACTAGACGTAATAACATCCTTAATTACTACTTTTTCCATACAAATCTCCCAGATCAGTTTTGCATATCTACAAATTTATTTTTCCTTGTAGTAGTTTAATAGCCGGCCTTTAAATATTTCTAGTAGCTTAGTCACATATTTAGTTGAAATACACCAGTAATTAGCTTTAATTCCATTTGACTCAAGTGCTTTTATTGCCTCTTGGTTAATAATTTTTTTACTCTCTAAGCTACTCGTACTTAGACCACCTACTAACATCTTTATTATACATTTATCTAAATATATATACGAAAGTCTATTTACCAATAAAAATCTTACAAATATTTCATAGTCTGCAGCAATCTTAAAATCCAATCGGTATACACCATACTTATCATAGATATTTTTTTTGACAAAAAGTGTTGGATGTGGTGGCATAATACCAAACTTTAATTTATTTGGAGAGAATCTCTTAGCAGAATAATAACGAAGAATTCTATTATCTTTATTTACAAACATTAGATCAGCAAAAAGCATATCTTTATCATTGTACTTAAACTCATCTACAATAATATTTATAATATCAATATCACTATAGCAATCATCACTATTTAAAATTCCAATAATATCTCCAGTAGCTAAACTAATACCCTTATTCATAGCATCATATATGCCATTATCTCGTTCACTAATAATTTTTGATAGCTTAGAACCATACTTAGCTAAAAGATCTAAAGTACCATCATCACTACCACCATCTATTATAATATATTCAATATTTTGATAAGTTTGTGATAATACTGAATTTATAGTATTTTCAATAGTTTCCACAGAATTATAACAAACTGTAATTATTGACACTTTCAAACTATAAGCCTTCTAAAATCTTTTTATAAATCTCTAACTGCTTAGCTATTATATAATCATTCTGATATTGCTTTGCAGTATTTTTTGCATTTTCACTCATCTGCTTATAATTACTATAATAATATGATTTTTCTATAGTTTTTTGTAAATCTTGTTTAGTAGTTAAAAAACCATTTTGTTCATTTTTGATGAAATCTTTGCGTGTGCCTATATCAAAACCAATAACAGGAACACCTAAACTCATAGCCTCTATTATTGTTAAACCAAATGTTTCATATAACAGAGCTGGTTGGATCAAATATTTTGATTGGAATATAAGTAATAAAGTCTCTTCTCTCGAACACTTTCCCTTAAAAATGATATTTTTTGATGAGTATTTACTAATTATCTTATCACTATCAAGACTATCACCTACGACTATTAGTACAAACTTATCATCTAAAGAACTCCAAGTATCTAAAAGCTCAAATATACCCTTAGACTCTTCAAGTCTACCAACATAAATATAATTTTGCTTTTCTCTTGAAATATGCTGTTGAGTAATCAAAGGCATACTATTAGGTTTTAAAATAATTTTTTCAGCCGGAATTCCAAGTTCTTTAACTTTTTGATTTTGAAAATCAGTCAATACAAAAAAGTAATCAATATTTTTAAACATTTTCAAAAACTTATAAAAACTAAATGCCAACTGAGCTACAAAGCTTTGTAACGTAGACTTTCTATAGCATTTATTTTTTATACCGAAAAAAGGCAATTTATTTTTAGTACATAACTCACATATGCCATAACTATCTCTATAAAATATCCCAGATATACACCATAATCTATAGTTATGGAGTGTATGCACCACTTTAGCTCCGGCTATCTTTGCAGCCTTAAAAATACTTGGTGTCAACAAGGGGAAAAAATTATGTACGTGAACTATATCAATACTATTATCTTTGACTATTTTTTTAATATTCTTATAATGCTTACACGAAAACCATATCCACAATAATAGACTAAACTTGCTAATATTATCATTAGAAGCTTCATAAGCTAAAACATTATCTTTGCCACGAAGATTTTGTAGAGACTTTAACTCATTTTCATAGACTATATCTTCACCGCCAATATTATTCGATTGATATCTATTATGAACAATCAAAATTTTCATAAATAAGCCTCAATTTGCTGAACATCTTTTGCATTTATAGAGAACTTTTCAACTCCCGAAATAAGCTCATAATATTTATTTGAATCAATTTTTTGTATTACTGAAGTTAACTCGTCCACATTCTCTGGGTCTATCCAATATCCATTTATACCATTATTAATAATATCTCTAGCACCACAATTTTGACTTATGATCACAGGTAAACCAAAATAAAGTGCTTCTTCAACTACTAATCCCCATGGCTCGACTAGACTAGGCAAAATAAAAACATCGTGACTAATAAATTCTTCTTTAAGTTTTTTATTCTCAATAGCAGGCTTGATTATAATATTCTTATTAGAAATTTTTTGTAAATATTCTTTTTGCTCACCTACACCAATTATAGTTAGGCTAAGGTCTTCTAAACGATTAAATACTTGGACTAATCTTTCTAAGTTTTTAATTACAGACAATCTTCCCACATAAAGAATTTTTTTATTATACACTTTAGCCTCTTTATTAAAACTCGGCTTATTAATAATACCAACTCCTTTAGTAATTTTGATATCTCCGCTATATCCAAGCTTCATTAGCAATTGTCGATGAAGTGTTCCTGAAGCAAAAACTGTGGAGATTCTTGATAAAAATATTTTTTTTATTATACCTTGCAGACCTGTTGTCTTACTTTCATTAATAGTTGACTCAAGAGCCAAACAATTTTTACTCTTGCGATTCGCAAAAATAAGATACCAAAATTCACGTAAATCCCAGCCACTTATTAATACTTTTTTATATTTTAGGCTTTTAAAAATATTCTTTAAACATCTGATATTTGCTGAAGAACTTCTCTCCTGTAGGTTACCAGAGTACAGAACTTTATACTCAAAACAGGCATTATCTAAACCAACAAAATCATTGGCCCTTTTTTCATTAGTATTTGCAGCTAAAAAAATAATAAAGATATTTAGTTTCTTTGCCAATTGATTATACAAGTTAACTTTATAAAAAGCTGGAATGTGAGTAACTATGACATAATCATACATAATATTCTATGCTGCCTTTTATCAAACTTAGACTTATAAATAATATAATATAGCAATACAAGCCTTTAGTAACCCTTAAAGTATCTTCTTAACTTAACTAATATAGAAATGATGTAACTTTTTATTACGGGGATATATGAAAGACCATAAGATTTATTTATTTGAATCTTTTCTTTTAGAATTTTATTTAAGCTTTTATATGAAATACCATCAAGGTCATATTTAGAAATAGTAATATCTAAATATTTAGATTTTCTACCAAGCTTAAAATATTGCATTGTAAAATCTTGATCACCACATATTCTATATTTAAGATTGTACTTTATTGAGCTACTTAATTTATAAAAAGTTGACTGATGACATAACATCATCCCCTGTGCCATATCTTTTAAATCTAAATTAGGCTTATATGTTAAGATTTTGTGTCCAATATAAGTATTGCCATAAACGACACTTATATTTTGATTGAATTCTTGACTAAAGACATCTTGTAAAACATCATTAGAATAAAAGCTATCCCCAGCATTCATAAAGTTTAGCCATTGACCTTTAGCTAAAGCTATACCTTTATTCATAGCGTCATAAATACCTTTGTCTGACTCACTTATATACTGACTAATATGATTTTGATATTTTTTGATAACATCTAAAGTACCATCTATAGAACCACCATCGATAATAATATATTCAATATTTTGATATGATTGGTTTAATATACTTAGAATAGTCTCTTCTAAAAGTTCTTTGGCATTATATACAACAGTTACAATCGTTACTAATGGATAATTAGCTTTTTTATTTTGAGTTTGAGAATTTGACAAAAATAACTCCTAAGATATTAATGATTCTTTTTACCAAGCTTTTCTCTAAGTTTAAAAACTATATGCCTAAATATCCTTACATACTCATTATGTCTTCTGATCATGTTATCAGATGTATATTTAACATAAAATTTATATATAAAGATATGCCATAAATCAAAAATATTTCTTCTTGGCTTACCACCAACAATATTATAGAATTCATTCATATAGCCACTTAGATCGTGGCTTTTGTTAGTTTCATGATGTCTAAAACCTGAAACATTACTATTACATATATGTAAATTTGCGTGCTTTGCGAACTCATGCCACATGAAAAAGTCACCTGCCAATTTATACTCAGCAAATTTCCTCATATCCATTTTATCTTGTAATGATTTTGTCCAAAAAGTTGACTCTTGTTGTATTGATGGCAAACTAGTCCCATGAATACCTTTCAAAATTCTTTTTCTTGAAGGCACCAAAGGCAACATACAATTTTCAATAACACCATCTTTATTATACCAAGTATTTTTAGCATTTATCCACTGAGCTTTATCACCATACTTCTTCATTTCAGCTACTATTGCCTTAAAAGCATTTGGTAAATAAAAATCATCTGAATTTATATATGCAACAATATCACCTGTAACTAGAGAAAGACCCTTTGATAAAGCATCATACATACCATGATCAGGCTCACATATAAACTTGATATCTAAATTATTACAATATATGTCAAGCTCACCTTTCTCATGCCTATCAACATACTTTTGGATAATATCACAAGTACTATCTTTTGACTTACCATCAACAAGAATATACTCAATATCAAAATCGCCCCTCTGAGAGATTACGCTTAAAATAGTTTCTTCAATATATTTCTCGGAATTATATGATACTGTCACTATAGAAAATTTCATTTTTTTCTCTTTATTAATCTATACTTATTTATAGGATATGTTAAAAATCTAGCAACCCTGTATGGGAAATCACTATAAAAAGATGTTATTTGCTTATCTCTCTTATGAATTTCATATTCTAGTAACTTTATTTGATTCCTATTTTGAACACTTCCTGAATTTAGTAAATCAGTATATGCAACATTATTCTTAACAAGATTCTCATCAAAATAATCAAGCAATACCTTAAGAGTTTCTACAAAGGAGAATATCTGTTTAGTAGTTGTTAATCCTCCTTCATAGAAATAACATACAGGCAAATCTAACTTTAAAAATTTGTGTTTTTTTTCATAACATTTTATAAAAAAATCGTAGTCAGCAGAAAGCCTATAAAAAGTATTGAACTTATACATTCTTAACAATTCTGTTTTTGCAAATGCTGCTTGATGTCCAAATGGCATCTTTTTACTAATTGTTTCTATTTTATCAGCTAATTCAACTTTACTATCACCTATTTCTTCATCAACAATATACCTTGAACCATAAAAAATATCGATATCTAAATTCACTTTTTTTATTACTAACTCTACTGTTTTATTACTAAAGAAAGTATCTCCTGCATTCATAAAATTTATCCAAACTCCCGAAGCAAGCCTTATAGCTTTGTTCATGGCATCATATATACCATTATCAGGCTCTGAAACAACAATATCTATTTTGTTTTTATACTTATCTATAATATCTAAGGTCCTATCAGAAGAATTACCATCAATTATTATAAACTCGATATTAGATAAGGAAGACTGTCCAATTACACTTTTTATAGTTCTTTCTATTAAATTCTCAGAATTATATACGACTGTTACAACACTTATTAATTTCTTCATTAAAATCTATACTTTTTTTCTTTTTTTTTTAAAAAAAATCTCTCAAAAAATAAACCTAACTTATATACATTAGTACTACGTATTTCTTCTAATTCTCTCTTCCTTAACTCTAGAAGTTGTGATTTAACTTTTATTTTAGCTTTTTGATTTTTTAAACCTTCTTGGTATATCCATCCAAATCTGAGACTATCACATAAAAAACTCTCACCAAAACTTCTTAACAAGATATGTAATCTTTCAATCTCTGATCGAAAAGTACTCTTTTCTAAGTCATCACCTATAGTTTCGTTATATATCTTAAATATATTAGAGTTCTCCTTATAACACTTAATTATTAGGTCATAAATAGCTTGTTCAGAATACAAATAATTCAAACCATATCTTTCCACTATCGTTTTTCGAAAAAAAGTTAACTGTACTTGAAGCTCCTCCAGCCCAAGAATACTTATTTTCTCTTTATTACTTTCAAAAGGTAAATTAGAAATAATACTTATATTTTGCAAACTTGATATATTAGATAAAATATTCTCTACTAAGTTGCTTCCAACAAAAATATCTCCAGAAAAATGGACATTCAACCATTCTCCACTAGCAATTTCAATAGCTTTTTTTATAGCATCTACCTTATTTGCATTTTCTAAAAGCAAAAGACTATCAATTTTATCAATATCATTGTTAAGAATATTTAAAGCAGACTTAGCCATACTAATATCTACAACTATATATTCAATCTCATGAAATAATTTCTGAGAAAAAACACTCTTTAAGGTCTTATCAATATTAAGACTATCTTCACATACTATAGTAATTATTGATATTTTCTTCTTCAACATTACAACTCGATAGTAAACTTTATATTTTCTGAAAGCTCAAACGTGACTCTGGTTTGACTATATTAGCCACCTCAAATTTATACTTATATTTATCAGAAGTATCAACTAAAACTATATGATTATTTTCTAAATCAATACTTTTTATTACTATGCTCAAAGTATAAAATCCGTTATAAACATTACACTTAAAGCTATTCTTTATTATATATTTATCGCCTGCTCTAACGCTAGGTATAACATTACAATCACCATGACTTACCCATGGCAATTTTTTACCTGTAACATCCATCATGATACAAAATATTTCAACATTATTAAAATCTTGTTTAAAATCTATTGCAAATTTAAAGAAATATTCTTGAAATGAACTAAGATAACTTTTTTCATTACCATGAGCGTCACATATCATAACATTATGAATTACAATATTAGCATCTTTATAACCTACAAAATTGTCTGGAATATCTCCTATGACTCTTTTCGTAAAAATATTTTTTTGTGCTTCCAAGCCTATATTCAATTTATTTTGGATAGACAAAATTTCTTTATGCTTATCTTCACTGAGTAAAACTCTTCTATAATAATTAGCCACATCTACAGCGGGCCCATCAAAAACTATATTCCTATCATACAAAAAAATTGCTCTATTACAAAACTCTACCATAAGTTCAACACTATGCGACACAAAAACAACCGTCTTATTTTTTTCTAATAGCTTCCTAATTCTAAGAAAGCACTTTTGCTGAAATACTGCATCACCAACAGCTAAAACCTCATCGACAATAAGAATATCTGGCTCTATAGATGTTGCAATACCAAAACCCAACCTTGCTTTCATACCACTACTATAGCTCTTGACAGGCTGCTCAATATAGGAGCCAATTTCTGCAAAATCTACTATATCTTTAGTTATACTTGCCCTATCTTCTCCCTTAATTCTATTTAAATCCAAATTAAAGTTTATGTTCTGAGTCCCTGTTAACTCAGGATTCAAAGATCCAGTTACCTCAAGCATAGCATTAATACTACCACTAACAGTAACTCTACCTTTTGAAGGAGTAACAACTCCAGCAATTATCTTTAAAAGGGTTGATTTACCAGCACCATTAAGACCAAATATACCTAAAACATCACCTTTTTCAATTTCTAAATTTAAGTTTTCTAGAACATAATGCTCATTATAATACTTTTTCTTTAAAGGATTAAAAGCTTCTTTAACCCTATCTCTAGCTCGATTGTAGATCTTATAAAATTTTGATACATTGTCTACCTTAATTGCCAAATTTTTTCTCATTAGATCACATCTCCAAAGTGTGGTGACAATCTCTTAAAAACTATTGCCCCAAAGAATAAAATTAACGAGGCCAGAGCAAAAAATAGAAAAGTACTAAAGGTGTGTTGCCAAAACCAAACTTTATTTAGAAAAGTACCTCGAAACCCTTCAATTATATATACCATAGGATTTATATTAAGTAAAAACCTATACTTTTCTGAAATCATATATGGTGACCAAAATATAGGAGTAAACCAAAATCCAAACTGAACCACTAGTCCAACCACTTCACTAACATCTTTAATAAATACCCGTATAGCAGATGTGAGCCACCCTAAACCAAGAAGTAAAATAATACTACAAAATATGTAGTAAGGTAATTGTAGCCAATAAATACTAGGATAAAAACCATTAGATACTACTACTATTATCAAAAACAGAATCAATATTAAATGGACAATTAGACATGAAAGTATACTGACTAAAGGCAAAATATTAACACTAAATGATACTTTCTTAACTAAAAACTCATTAGAAACTATACAACTACAAGCTTTTACTATTGAGTCTGTGAAAAAAAACCAAGGAATCATTCCACACAAAAGATATAATATAAACGGAGGTCCTACAGTACTTTCTGTATGCCTAATACCGAAAGTAAAAATCACCCAAATAACGAAAATAAACATCCCAGGTCTTGCAACAGCCCAAATAATACCCAAATAAGAGCCTAAAAACTCTTCTTTAAAACCATTATACGCCAAAGCAAATAACATTTTCCTACTGTTAATTATATGTTTTATAAACCTATAAAACTCTTTAATGTAGACCATAAACCCCCGTAAAACGATATCTCACGCCAACAAATATAACATAATTAACAATTAAACTCTATATCATATCTAGATATTGCAAGGTCCTTAAATCAATATTTTTACACCATACACAAATAAACTTTTAGTCTTTCAAAACCATAGATAAATTTATATGATGGCAAAAATGCTCTAATTATAGGCTAAATCAATCATATTTTAGAATAAAGAGTAGTAATAAACATAATATAGTCGTAAAGCTATAAATAAAGCACTAATATCTGGTATTTTAGGTACTTAATGAGTAAAATAAAGTTCATCTCAGTTTTTAAAGAATATGTATCTAGATAGAATAAAAAGATAATAATTTTCTATATAAAATCACATTATCTTTGTTAAGATATATTAAAATTAATAGCAGTGATAGCTTTTATAACAAATTTTAACCTAAACTCTCAAACCTCAACCATTTCTTCTTTGATAAGTGCTCTAATTTGCTTCGACAATATTTTTTTCTCAGTAACAGGTATTTTTTTTAACCACTCAGAAATCATATCTAAATTAGCTTTTCGTCCATCAACATCATGAAAAGCCGCTTTTCTAAAATAGTATGAAGAAGATCGACCTTCACCAAGTAAATCTTTAATAAACATATAAGTACCAAGTGATCTCATAATACTTGATGAATCTCTTATGGATTCACTATTTTGTTTAATTAATTGTTGCTCTAATGTATATCTATCACTATAAAATGAAACAAACGAATCATATTTTGAATAAGGTGATGAAGTACTAACTAATACCCACAATCCTAAATAAGCAGCTTCAACAGCAATACTACCATGATGAGTCAACACCAAGAAGTCACCTAAATTTTCCTGCATCTCAATTAAGGAAAGATTTGCAGGCAAGAAAAAAACACCTTCAATACTTGTACTAAAAATATTTTTTGAATCAAAAGAGATATATGTATTAAAAATTGCCATTAGGTGAACCAAATATCTGTGATCAGCAATATAAAACTGCTTAACATTTCTTGGAAAATATGCAGGGTGTGGTTTTATCAAAACCGTATAACCGTTTTTTCTTAAAACCTGAATCGAAGACATTAACCAATCATGCAAATCTAGGAAGCCATCTGGACCATAAACATATTGATCATCTGAAACAGCATGCATGCAAATTACTGCAACATTTTTACTCAAACTTATTCCAGAATAATCAAATTCGGTAGATATGCTAATATCTACATCTTTCATATAAAAATACGTTTTTTCTCTATAAACAAGTGATTTCAAATGATTAAGCCCTTCCATCACTTGCTTATCAGACAAACATAACATTTTTACCTTTTCATCAAAAGAGCTATAGCTTTTACTCAAAGATAAAATATACTTTTGATTGCATTTATCAAATTTTAACTCTTTAATACCTCTACTAACAAGAAAATCTCTTATAGCACCATAATGGTAAACAATCTCACTATTATAAAAGTAGATCTCATCATACTCGGCTTTCTTTATAATTTTATCAAGTGCTCTAAACTTATATAACAACGAAAGAAATGCCACGAAGTAAAATTTCATAAAGCCAGGCGACATTTTCATAAAGCCATCAGAATTTGAAGACCTCAAGTAGCTAGAAAAAATAAAAACCCCAACATCTATTTTTTTGTATTTCAAATTTCTCATTTTATATAGTAGTTTTGACCGCCTACCTTTAACCAATAGAGTTAGCAGTAACCTTAATACTGAGATAAAACCATAAAAATACTTATTAATCTTATTTGACTTTACACTCTCAAAAAGCTTTTCAAACGAAATTGCCTGAAGATCTAAGTTTTTTTTTCGTGCAAACTCTTCGGTTAAACATTCTAAAAAAAAATCTCCAGATTCACCATAATCATAAACAATAAGTAAAGCTTTAGATTTCTTTACTTTCATAATAAAAATAAGCCTTAAAACCTCACATAACGAAACAGTATATCATAAGCAAGATTATTTTATAGGCAAAAATTCTAAACCTATATAAATATAGTCAACCTAAAACCTTATAGCTTTAAAGCTGTAAAAGTTACACCTATTGACTTTACTTAACCCAATTTCACCACATTTTAAAGGATGTTGATTTAATCTCCACAATATTATTTTTAAAAAATTGAATATTGAGGTATTTGTAATTTAGAGCCCATAAAGGACTAGTTCTTATTAGAAAAAGCAATTAAAATTATAGATGAGAAAAATAAGCTATTTGAAAGTTAAATGATATATACGATCCTAAAACTTGAAGATGACTCGTCATTTCCATAAGTTAATATATCTTGTGAAAAATTAGATTTTTTTACTTTTTAATATTTTTCAAAAAACTATACACTTTTATAGTTTTTAAAAACTTAGTAAAAAGTGACCTAATGCTATTATCATTTAATTGCCTTTCTAACTCATTAATATAACATCTACTTTCTTTAATTTTTTTAATATCACTATTTCTAAATTTTGCAAAATAACTTATCAATAATGCTAAATCTTTATTATAAATACTATCTAGCAACTTATTAAAAAAGTGATTAGAGCAACTCTCAGAATTCTCACTAAGAACATTTATAAATGAATATACAAATTTTTCTGTATATTTTCTGTCAAAAATATGACTAAAATCTAGGCACCCTTTAAGAAACATTAAAAGCTGTTGTTCTTTATTTACACCATTCCATATCCCTCCATCGTTAACTCTATATACAGACATTACCTGATTTATATATTTTATTGGCCCAAAATATGAAAATACTAACAACATGTAATAATCATTTCTATCAACATTTGAATACAATTTCAGATACTCATTAATCTGTTCTTTAAATTTAGATTCGTACCTATAAATAATAGAACTAGTATGAAGATAAGATAACTCAATAAAATTATCAAAAGTATAAACCTCATTATAATTTTTAAAATCTATGAATGCTTTAGTTATCTCCTCATTTCTTTCTAAAAAACTAGTATTATGTCCGCACCCCATAAATTGTGGATTTAACTCTAGAAAATCTACTTGTTTTTGTAATTTAGTTGAATCTATCCAATAATCGTCTCCCTCGCATAGTGCTATGTATTTACCTGACACATTAGGTAAAATAAAGTCCCTTATAGGTAGTGCTCCTTTTGAATATTGATTTTCTTCCTGATATATAAACTTAATAATATTGGGAAACATCTCCAAATATCTTTGTATTACCTCAGTTGTGCCATCTGTTGAACAATCATCACTAATCACTATCTCAAAAGCGAAATTTGTTTTTTGACTTAAAAATCCTCTAAGTGCATCTTCTATATATAGTTTATGATTATATGCTGTACAACATACACTTACTAAAATATCGTCACTTTGCCAGTTTTCAATAATATCTTTTTCTAATATTAAACCAGTCATATCATTATTTAAAACCATAAATGTAATCCTTATTATTCTAACCGCCACATAATATCGCAAATTTTTAAAATAGTGGTTGTTCTAGATAATCCTACTTTAAACTTTCTCTAACCCAATGTCTAATTAGCTTTAATTGCTCTTTAGAATCACTATAATTAAAACTCCATTCCATTCCTTTAAAAACAAATAAAAATGATCTCTAGAAATACATTATTTTAAAAAGCCTGGTTTATATGATTTTACTTGGATTTGTTACTGTTAAATCTCAGCAAAAACACTTTGAAATTTCTCTAATTTTAGCATCTTTAATATACGAACGTTTTTTTATACCTTCCAAACATAGATAAAATATAGCCTCATCAATTATTACTGACAAGCTAAAGTTTATATAGACCATTTTCTTAATGTTATATATTTTGTCTAAATTCAAGTATAAGTTAATAATTTTGTATTTATATTTGCCATTTTTAGCATATAGCAAATACATTTATCTTAGTTAAGCCATCAAATTGACAGCTTTCAGCATGTTGAAGCAACATGACTTGAGTAATATTTAAGCTTGTACTTTGACTGTAGAAAAATAGCTAGCTCTACTAAACTTTAGTGTTAAAGATCCACACTTATGGTAAATACTAAATTTCCATCACTCCACTTTAATAAAGATATTTAAATATCCTACCTTTGGTGAAAAACATGTTGACTTTATAGGAAAATGCATTCCAGCTTGAACATATTTGTAAAAAATTTCCATACTAATACTTGGCATAAAAAAACCAGTAGAGTTTAAACAATAACAATCATGAAAATCATTTAAGCTTAGATGCCTGCTGCCCACATACGACACATTTAACTGGTCGTCTTTTCTGCAAGAAATGTCAATCATTGTATTTACTATGTTATATAAATCAACTCTATTACCATAAATCTTAACCATACCATAATTCTGATCACATAAAGTGGCGTGATCGCAAATTGTTAATTTATCGTAACAATCCCGACATTTTACATCCAGATCAATTAAGTTCTTGTTTAAAACTCTATGCATTGGCAATATGGAAACATCTTTCTCTTTAAACACCATAACAAATAGATCTAAATTCAACCTTTTGCATACCTCTAACCTATGATGACCATCCATCAAATAAAAATCATTATCAAGAAAATTTTCACTAACATTAACTCTTGATAACTTCTTATCACCAACAACAAATGTTTCTAAAACAGAAAATATAAAATCCTTAACAAAGATTGTCGCTGGTATAGAAACATACATAGACTTACTAGTGGCCTCTTGAATTCTATTAACTCTATCTTCACTTACACCTTCATGTGTTTTTATTTTAGATAAAAGACGATTTGGAATTTTCATCAACAATGAATCATATTTTGAATCAACTGCCATATGGTATATGCCACAAGGAAAAATATCATCAACATCAAGTTCAAGGTGAAATGCCACATAGTCATTCATGAATGAACCAACAATAGGAGATATTTTAAAATTTTCTAGGATACTCTTCTTCACCATACTTCAAAAGTATATAGTTAAACTCTTTTCATATCAAAACATTCTTCCTTCCAATCACCTTTATAGGTTTTTGGAATCCTCCAAGCTTTTCCATATCTCATTTCTAACCACTCCTCTATTGGAGTAGGCATTGGGTATTTATTTCCTTTAAACTCTATAACATCCAAATTATCTATATCAAAGAACTTAATATCCTGCTTTCTTTCATAGTTGCGTTCACAGTAATTATAGATAAAATTATTCTTTTGACGCCATACAACAATATCAATAATAATATGTTCTGATGTATAGTAGATGAACTGTTGCACCTTGCCCTTATAAATTACTTTTCTACCAAGCTTCATTCCAAGTTTTGTAAAATTTCTTTCTATATCTTTTACTTTACTATCACCAATAATATCAATATCTATGTCATTATCATGAGGAATAAAATTACCATCTCTATACAGCCCCAATATAGTTCCATCAGTAAGCCTATAGCCTACACCTAACTTTTTAATAATGTTACAACATTTTTCCATTACTTTCTCTGCTCCATTAGGTAATTTTTGATTTGTATCAAATGGAAATGAATGGAACTCTACAAATTTTCCATGCTTCAATACGAATAAATAATCTTTCATTAAATGTCTAAGTTTTTTTAACATATACATTAGTTCTCCATTTTTTTAACATATACATTAGTTCTCCATTTTTTTAACATCCATCTTAATAATCACTACCTGCACTATCTTTACATACTTTTTTTACAATCAAAACCAATTTCACCAATTAAATACATTATTATAAGTAGACTTCTTAATTCATATTTGTTGAATTTTACCATTGGAATAAACTTCTCTAAATATTTTCAATCTTCAGTAACTTTTTTAAATTTTTCATCTGTACTTTTGTTGCATTTTAAATATTAATATCTACATCATGTTTGATAAATTTCTCTATATTATTCCTGCAATACGGTCAGGTCCCATCAGTAAAATGATAACTAAACCACAAGATTTAACGACATCACAAAACACATTTGCATTTTAATAAGATAACCATTAAGGGCTCTTTTACCAATACATCGCTATGAATCCACGAAATATTTTTAGAAATTAAAACACTAACTCCTTTTAACGATATTTAAAATTGTTCACAAATCAATCTTATACATAAAAACATTAAATCTATAAATATTATTTTTATAGTTGTTAATATTCTGCTGTTCAATTTCAACTCTTAAATTATTTTTATGCGCTATATTTATAAACCACTGCTTACTATAATATAAGTGCTCCAAACCAGTATATCTTTCCTCATATTCTTTATTACTTAGATACTCTCTTCTTATAACCATTGATTCTTCTTTAAAATCAAGATCATTTACTTCTAGAATAGCAATACCTTTAATTGCCTTAGAAATCATCCTATTTATTACTTCTTCTGCATACTCATAATTTGGGAAATAAAAAAATACGCTATTCGAAATAACATAATCATATTTTATATCAACATTAATCTCTGATGCTTCAGATATTATAAAATCGCCTTTATTAAAATATTTCTTTGCAATATTTATTAAA
Source organism: Francisella persica ATCC VR-331 (assembly GCF_001653955.1). Taxonomy (NCBI): domain Bacteria; kingdom Pseudomonadati; phylum Pseudomonadota; class Gammaproteobacteria; order Thiotrichales; family Francisellaceae; genus Francisella; species Francisella persica. Next base: position 808,713 of record NZ_CP013022.1, on the reverse strand, counting down.
TTCATCGAATAATCTATACCGCCAACATTATGACCTTTTTTATATAATGGATATAAAAAAGCACCTGCGCCACAACCAACTTCATATATTTTATCATTAATGGATAAATTTAACTTTGTTGATATATAATCAACATAATCTAACCAATCAATTTCACTTATATTTCCATATCCAGTATCAAAACCATCTACAGCTATTAATCTTCCTAAAATAGAATCATTATCTGCATCAATCTCACGTTTACTCCATACTCTTTTCCAGTTATTCATCATATTAATCCATTCCTTTTAAAACTAGTATGAGAGAATCATTATCTGCATCAATCTCACGTTTACTCCATACTCTTTTCCAGTTATTCATCATATTAATCCATTCCTTTTAAAACTAGTATGAGAGAATCATTATCTTCACTATCTCTAACTGCTATTCTCACATACTCTTTACCTTCAAATCCTATTTTGCAAGTTAAGTCTTTTATATAAAAATTTTTATCTATTAGCAATTCAGTTAATTCTGTAGCACTAAATTTAGCCTTTACTTCACATAAAAAATAATTTGCTCCAGATGGAAATACTTCTAAGAAACTTATTTGTTGTAAATTTTTAATAAATCTCGACCTTTCCTTTCTTATAAGTTCACACGCCATCAAATAATCTTTTTGATACTTACCTATTATTTGAAGAAAATACTCCCCAAATGAATTAACGTTCCAAATGCAAATTTCTCTTCTAATTTTTTTTAAAAGGTCTGTATTCGACGATACAACTACACCTAGCCTGATCCCTGGAACTCCATAACTCTTACTGATACTTTTTATAATTAAAAGATTATCATATTTATCAATTAAGTTTTGTTCAATTAATGTTTCTTTTTCACCACCATCTGTAAAATCAACAAATGATTCATCTATGATTAATAACTTATTACTTTTTTTCATATAGTCAATAAGTTCAATTAAATCTTCTTTTCTATTAAAATGTCCACTAGGATTATCAGGGTTTATTAAAATAAGATTATCGCTCTTATCAGATAACAACTTTAGTTCATCTATTCCGTAAACAAATGATTGGTTATCTGGAATAAACTTAACTATTCTATCAAGGCTTAAGCTTTCTGGATACTCATTAAAAGTTGGAAACATCATACCAAAAGACCCTTCGATAACATCTCCAATTACTTTAATTATCTCTGCAGCACCATTGCCAACTAATATATTTTCTGACTCAATACCAAACATTTTACCTGCCAGTAAATTTTGAGTATTTAACCCTGATGGATACTGAGAAGCTAAATCATAAAAAAATGCTTTTATTTCTTCTTGCATTTTAATAGTTGGAAAGTATGGATTCACTAAATAGCAAAAATCTTTTAATTCAGGAAATCTCCAATATCCACCGAATCTTTCTTGGATTAAATTTAATTTATCTTTTGGCGTTTTAGCAAAAATAACTTCAGCATTATGTTTATCTTGAACATCATCAATCTCATACCATTTTTCACAATCTAGCTTAAGTGCTCGCAATTCATGACTGTCTAATACTGTAAGAACTCTTAATACTGATTCATAATACTCATTATCACCCATAGCCCTAGAATAAGCTTCTAAAAAAGGAATATATATATTATTAGAAAAATCTTTAGAAAATTTATAAATGTTAACTGTTTTATAATAATTACCCACATCTTGAAAACGAAATGATTTTTTAGAAAAAAAATTCAAAATACGATCTTCATTATCAATTGTTACAGATGTTCCATCCATCCATGATTTATATTTGTCAACTACTGCTAATGATTTTCTATTATCACTTAATAGTTTCTCCAAAATACTTTCTTCAAACAGCAAATCGCTCTCTAAAAGAATAGTATCATCTTCGGCTAATTTGTCTTTAGCAAGATATAATGAGTAAATATTATTTGTCTTACTATAAATTGGATTCTCTATATATTCTATTTTTATATTTTTATATCTACTGCCAACATGATCAATTAAATTATCTTTCTTATAACCTACAACTAAAATGAGTTTTGTTATTCCCACATTATTTAGTTTTTCCATTGCTTGTTTAATTAATGTTTCCCCATTAATCTCGAGCATACACTTAGTGTTATCTTTTGTATACTTACCAAGCCTACTACCCATTCCTGCTGCCAAAATTAAAGCCTGCATATATCTCCTATCATTAAACTTTTATAATGACTTAAACTTATAAACTAAATATTGACTACTAATTAATGAAAATATACCTATCTAGAAAACTCATAGCTATTACTTTAGTCAACTTTAAATCACATTGAAAAACATTCTACTAAATAATAGTACATAATATTCCACATTAAGTTTAATTCATTTTTCAAACCTGTCTCCAAATTTATAATCTCTTTCTGCAGTCTTACCCAATATATCATTTAAATACTTAGGATGCATTCCATATCCAGGTCTTATACTGCGAACATTTTCTTCTGTAAAAACTTCACCTTTCTTGATATCCTTTACCACATATAAGCTTCTAGCAAACTGCCTACTTTTCTTTTTATTCTCAGTAAGTGTATAGTCTACTTTACCATACAATTTCTCAGCATTTCTTACTTCAGTTATCATTTGAGCGAACTCATCCCTATCCAAGGAAAAGTCAGTGTCTGCACCACCAATAGATTTATCAAGGATAAAGTGTTTCTCAATAACTTTTGCACCAAGTGTTGTTGCAACTACAGGTGCTGTAGAGCCTAATGTGTGATCAGAAAATCCAGCTACCACACCAAAAGTATCGGCTAAACTAGGAATCATTGCCAGATTTGCATCTTCTAGTTTAGCTGGATATGCACTCGTACATTTTAGAAGTACAATATTATTATTTCCAACATCCCTACAAATATTGACTACATCCTGAATCTCATCAATAGTTGCTATACCTGTTGATATTATAACTGGCTTACCTTTTGAAGCTGTATACTTAATAAGTTCATAGTCAGTAATCTCAAAAGATGCTATTTTGTATGCGGTTGGTTTGAACTGCTCTAGAAAGTCAACAGCTGCCTTATCAAAAGGCGAAGAAAAAATATCTATACCAATCTCTCTAGCATATCTAAATAACTCCTCATGCCACTCCCAAGGTAAAAATGCCTCTTGATAAAGATTATATAATTTCTGTGAATCCCATAGTGTACCACCTTTGATTATAAAATCATCTTTGCCACAGTCTAATGTTAATGTGTCTGCAGTATATGTTTGCAGTTTAATAGCATTTGCACCAATATCTTTAGCGGCTTTAATTGATTCTTTTGCTATTTTAATTTTACCACCATGGTTTGCACTTAACTCTGCAATTATAAAAACACCATCTCTCTTTAAATCAAAACTACCTATCTTCATTTTTCAAACACCATACAAATTACTTTTTTATTATTAACTTCTTTATCGCCTATTTTTTTAAAACCGTATCTCAAATATAGGTTATAGGCTCTATTATTAAACTCAAAAACTTCAGCAAATATTTTTTTAACTTTTAAAATCTTGAAAGCGTATTCAACAACAGCATTCATTAGAATCTTGCCAGCACCATTTACATTCGGCTTCGCATACAAACCCATATGAAGACTGTCACCATGTATGATTTGAGTAAAATCAATAACACCAATATCATGGCCATATTCTCTAACTAAGAAATATTTTTTATTAGTACAAGCAAACAAGCTATTAACAAACTTCAAATGATCTTCTACAGATATTTTTTCTGTATTATACATATTATTACGAACGGTTGGATCATTACGCCATGATAAAATTTTTAAGCTATCATCTTGTGACAAATCTACAAAATCTTGAAGATCATAACCCACAATTACATTTTGCTTATGTCTTTCTATATACTTTTTCAACAGTCCAGTATTAAGACCATCAACTGCATCATAACCATTCTTAATCAAATATTCGAAAATATCACTCTGATTTTTAGCTGTTTTAATGGCTATCAGTGGTAATTGCATAAAATAGATTTCATTAACCGTAACACTTGGTGTTACAATAGCGAAATTACTTTCATGCATTAATCTTGCTATTTCAGTAGAGTTAATATGTAAATTAATCCATTTCTTATCTCGACAATACTCTCTCAATTCATCTAAGTTTTTATTGGCAACTGTTGTTACTAGATTTACATATACGCCACCAATCTCTTCTATGACTTCTAAAATGGAAATATTTATATTACTATGGTCTGCTCCCCCCATTGCAACAAATATCTTAGGAATTTGATTTTTTTGTTTTGGTTTTGCCTTATAGTCATAAAACTCTTGTCTTAAAAGAGTATATTTAGATCCACAGCAGAGCTCACAGTTTTTAGGAACTAAGTTTTTATACTTTTTTTCATCAGCACCAATATTATGGTTTAAAAGAATATCACAATAATGTCTTTCATAAGTATCATCTAAAACCATTAGTAATACATTAGGATACTTGTCTTTAAGAATTTTCTCGAAAAAATAATCAATATCATAATTATCTATAACCACTAGATCAGGAGAAATTTTATTAACAACTTTTTCAAACTCTACAACACTATTATCGCTAATAATCTCTAGTTTATACCCCTCATCATTAATCTTAAAATTAATATTCCCAGGTAGATCTCTCGTGACAAAGGTTACATCGCTGAACTGAGTCGCTAATACAAGATCTCTCATAATGTGTCCGGTACCTATATTAGATGATGAATCCGCTCTGATTATGACTTTCATTAAATTTCTCCAGAACTTTTTAATGCTCCATACATCAATTCCACTCTTTTCCAGTCTTCTAAAGTATCTATATCCTGCACCCTGTAATGTGGAATTAAATAAGCTTTTGAGTAATCTGAAAATAAAGGTTTTTGTTCAATGAAAATACTTGGTTTTGCAATATAAAACATCCCAGCATCATGATAGGCTACCTGTAGATCCTGTGACCTTTTTGTAAAGTTTTCTGGCCAAAACATTTTTGGGCGTAACTGTTGATCTAGTGCAAATGATCTAAATATTGGATAACTAAATTCAGTTGCAGAAAATACACACTCGGTATCACCTGTCTCCAAAATTCCAACAGAATCAATTAAATCTTGACTTTTTATAAATGGTGCAGTCGCATATAAGCAGCATACAGTTTCAACACACTCACCTTTGGAATAATACCATTCAACCGCATGCTTAATCACATCACCAGTTGTTGCAAAATCGTCTGAAATATTGCTTGGCCTCATAAATGGCACCTCTGCACTGTATTGCTTAGCAACTTCAGCAATTTCAGCATCATCTGTGGATACAATAACCCTATCAAATACTTTGGAATCTAACAGTGCTTGTATTGAGTGAGCAATAATAGGCTTTCCATCAAAGTGCTTAATATTTTTACGAGGAATTCTTTTACTGCTTCCACGAGCTGGTATTACAGCAAGTCTCATTTTAAAACATACCTTAGTTTATCACAGATAAACTTAATTTGATCACATGTCAAATCAGGATACATAGGTAGACTTATTGCACCATAATAGTATGATTCAGCATTTTTACAATATCCCTGCTTAAAGCCTAACTTTTGATAAAATGGTTGCAGATATACTGGAATATAATGCACATTAACACCAACACCATTATCTCTCAAGTATTCAAAAACTTTTCTTCTCTTATTTGCTGGAACAACCACTGGAAATAAATGTAGCCCAGAATAGCTTTTTTCAAACTGATGAGGAAGAATAACTTCTTTACAATCTGACATCAACTCTTTGTACTTATCCATTACAACATGTCTCCTTGCAACAAACTCATCAAGTCTAGACATCTGAGATAAGCCCAAAGCACACTGAATATCTGTAATACGATAATTATAACCAAGGTCTATCATCTCATAGTACCAAGGCCCCTCTACCTCATTAATCATCAAAGACTTATCCCTAGTCATACCATGTGTACGTAGTAAACTGATCTTTTGTGCTAACTTATAACAATTTGTAGTTAGCATCCCTCCCTCAGCTGTAGTAATTATTTTGACTGGATGAAAGCTAAAAATTGTAATATCTGAGTACTGGCATGACCCTATCGGTTTATCAATATATCTACCACCAATAGCGTGCGCAGCATCTTCCACAATTGCAAAGTCATACTCTTTTGATAATTCATAAATCCTTTGCATATCACACGACTGCCCTGCAAAATGCACGGGAGTAACAACCTTAGGAAGCTTTCCTATTGTTTTTGCCTCTATAAGTTTTTTTTCCAATGCATCAACAGACATATTATATGTTTTTGAACAAATATCTACAAAATCGACATCAGCTCCACAAATCAAAGCAGCATTTGCGGTAGATAAAAAAGTATTTGGAGATATCCAGATAACATCACCCTTACCAACATCTAGTGCCAAATATGCCAAATGCAATGCACACGTTGCATTTGCTACAGCAAAGGTATACTTAACATTACAATACTTTGCAACAGACTCTTCAAACCTAATCACAGCTGGACCTTGAGTTAAAAAATCAGACTTCAAAGCCTCTACCACTGCTTCTATATCTTCAGCAGATATATTTTGTCTTCCATAGGGGATAAAATCCATAATCACATCCTTGACATCATTTCCAAAAATGATTCTTTAGTTAACCACTCGGTATTGTTACCCGAATTATACTCAAAACCTTGTTCAACAAATTTTCCTTTCTCACCAATAGCATTCTCAAGAAAATTAGTTTTATATGCAAACTGAATCGTAGGGCAAAGTACATAATGATCATCAAACTCCAGTGTTAAATGGGAATCATCAGAAGGACACATAATCTCATGCAATTTTTCTCCTGGCCTAATACCAATAATTTTCAACGATAAATCAGGAGCCATTGCTTTTGCCAATTCTGTCATATACATAGACGGAATTTTTGGTACAAATATTTCACCACCTTGCATTCTCTCAAAGTTCTTCAGCACAAACCTAACCCCTTCCTCCAAAGTAATCAGGAAACGAGTCATCTTCTCATGCGTAATCGGAAGCTCTTTTACACCTTCTGATATTAACTTCTGAAAATAAGGAATCACAGAGCCCCTACTACCAAGCACGTTTCCATAACGAACGACTGAGAATCGAGTTTTTCTTGCACCAACCATATTATTAGCTGCTACGAAAAGCTTATCTGATGCTAATTTAGTTGCTCCATATAAGTTAATAGGATTTGCTGCTTTGTCAGTAGATAAAGCAATTACTTTTTCAACATTATTTGATAGCGCTGCTTTTATGACATTTTCAGCACCATGTATGTTTGTTTTTATACATTCCATAGGATTGTACTCAGCTGCTGGAACCTGCTTCTGAGCAGCGGCATGTATCACATAATCAACACTTTGCATTGCTTCTTTGAGTCTCTCAGGATCTCTTACATCTCCAATAAAATATCTCATACACGGTGCGTCATAAACTTGAGACATTTCAAATTGCTTTAGTTCATCTCTACTATAAATAATTATTTTCTTAGGATTATACTCAGATAAAAGAATTTCTGTATATTTTTTACCAAAGCTACCTGTACCACCTGTTATTAATATAATCTTATTATTAAACATTATATACTCTTTTTATTAAACATTTTACAAACCTTTGTACTTACTACAGTATTTATTTCACCTATATAAAACTCAATAGTCTCTTTAAACATTCTCTCAAAATCTTGTGATGGCTTCCATCCTAGCTCATTTTGAATTTTACCATTATCTATAGCATATCGCCAGTCATGGCCTTTCCTATCTTCAACAAATGAGATTAATCTACTATGTGGAGCATTTCGTGGCTTGTATTCATCCATTAGCTTACATATAGTGTTTATAAGTGTGAGATTATCAACTTCATTTATACCACCAATATTATAAACCTCACCTACTACACCTTTTGCCACAACTGTCTGAATAGCATCACAATGGTCCACCACGTATAACCAATCACGAATATTTGAGCCGTCTCCATATACTGGAATGGGTTTTTGATTTATACAACTATTAATTACAACTGGTATTAGCTTCTCTGGATGCTGATATGGCCCGTAATTATTTGAACAATTAGAAATTGTTACAGGTAGCTTATAGGTATGATAATATGCTCTAGCAATATGATTAGAACCTGCTTTAGATGCAGAATATGGTGAATTTGGCTCATACGCCTTTGTCTCGTTAAATGCTGGTTCATATTTTGCTAGTGTTCCATACACCTCATCAGTAGATACATGATGAAATCTACAACTATTTTCATCTAAACCCAATTCATCTAGCCAATATCTTTTGGCACAGTTTAAAAGTATAAAAGTCCCTATCACATTTGTTTCTAAAAACACTTTAGGGTTAACAATGGAATTATCAACATGTGATTCCGCTGCAAAATGCACTATAGTATCAATACTATGATTTTTTAGAGTTTTATAAACTAATGCCTCATCACAAATATCGCCTTTGATAAAAGTGTGATTATGCTCATTTGCTAAACCTCTTAAATTATCTAAGCTACCTGCATAAGTAATTTTGTCATAAGATACTATCTTAATATCATTGTAACGTGATAACATCATACGCACATAATTACTACCTATAAAACCTGCTGCCCCTGTTACTAATATGTTTTTTGCTTTATACATTTTCATAAATCCTTTTGTAATCTCTTTATACAATCTTGTAGGGAATCTTTCCAGTATGGTATTGTGATATCAAAATCTTGTTTTATTTTGTTTTTATTAAGCACACTATAGTGGGGGCGTTTTGCCTGAGTTGGATAGTCTACAGTCTCAATGGGGTTAACTTTGCAGTTTAATTTTGCAATCCTCATAATCTCTCTAGCAAAATCATACCAACTTGCTACACCTTCATTGGAGTAATTATAAACTTCAACATCTTGATTATTAAGCTTAGGCAATATTTGTAATATAGCACTAGCCAAATCCCTAGCATAAGTAGGCGTACCTACTTGATCAAAGATTACACCTAAAGATTCTCTTTCACTACCTAAATGCATCATTGTCTTTACGAAATTAGTCCCATAGTATGAATAAACCCAAGATGTTCTAATAATGATGGTGTTTTTTGGGTTTATGCTTTGGATAGCTTTTTCACTTGCTAACTTAGTAGCTCCATATATGCCTTGTGGATTCGTAGTATCTGTCTCTATATATGGTTTAAAGTTCTCACCATTGAAAACATAATCCGTAGATATATGTATAAGCTTAATATTGTAGTTTTTAGCAATTCTAGATATATTTACAACTGCTAAATGATTTATCTTATCAGCCATTTCCATATTAGACTCTGCCTTATCGACAGCTGTATAAGCAGCACAATTAATAATAATTTTTATATTATTGTCTTTTATAAACTTCTCAATCGCTTCATGATTAGTAATATCCAATAACTTACTATCCGTGAACACAAATATGTAATTTTGAATTTTGAATTTTGAATTTTGAACTAATTCTTTTAATTCGGATCCAAGTTGGCCACTACTACCTGTTACTAATATTCTCATATATTCTTATTTTTACAGTTATTATGTTATTAGCTAGTAGTGCACTAGTTAATTGGTACTAATAACTAATCACCAATTAAAAAAAAAATTAATAATAATTCGCACCATATTCAAACAAATCGCTTGCTTGAGCTAGTTTTGGCTGAACCTTATCTTTTACAGAAAGTTTCAGTTCAGATGATGGTACTTGCCAATCTATAGCAATATAATTATCATCAAAAGCTATCCCTCTATCACAATCAGGCGAATAGTAGCTATCAACCTTATAAGCAAATATAGTATCATCCTCTAAAACAACAAAACCATGAGCGAAACCTCTAGGGACTAGTACCTGCTTTTTATTCTCAGCACTTAGCTCTACAGCAACATACTGACCAAATGTAGGACTACCATTACGAATATCCACAGCAACATCAAGTACACTACCTTGTATAACTCTTACGAGCTTTGTCTGTGAATGAGGTGGCAGTTGATAATGCAATCCTCTAAGCACACCATAAGAACTTTTTGACTCATTATCCTGGCAAAAATTAATATTATAACCTAAGAAATCAAACAGTTTATCTTCGCGAAAAGTTTCAACAAAGTATCCCCTGTGATCGCCATGTACAGCCGGTTCACAGATGATAACATCCTCAATATCTGCACGAGTAAATTTCATCGTGGCACCACTCTTTCTTTAGCTCTTTTGATCAAATATTGACCATATTGATTTTTCTTCAATGGCTGTGCTAACTTTAGAAGCTGTTCTTTAGAAATATAGCCCATTTCATAAGCAATTTCTTCAAGGCATGCAACTTTTAATCCTTGTCTATCTTCTATAGTTTGAATGAAATTACTAGCAGCAAGCATACTTTCATGCGTACCAGTGTCTAACCATGCATACCCTCTACCCATAGTCTTAACTTTTAGGCGTACTTCATCCAAATACATCTGATTAAGCGTTGAAATCTCTAGCTCTCCTCTCTCTGATGGCTGTACCTGCTTAGCTTTCTCCACAACATCATTAGGATAGAAATATAGCCCTACGACTGCATAATTGGATTTTGGTTTTTTTGGTTTTTCTTCGATACTTACAACACTTCCTTCTGCATCAAAATCAGCAACTCCATATCTTTCAGGATCATCTACATAATAACCAAAGATGCTAGCACAATTCTCTTTTTCTACATCTTGAATACTTTTAGCGAACATTTTTGGTAAACCATGCCCATAAAAAATATTATCACCTAGCACAAGACAAGCTGAATCACCTTCCAAAAACTCTTCTGCTAATATAAAAGCTTGAGCAAGTCCATCAGGACAAGGCTGTACTATATATTTAAGATTAATACCTAAATCAGAACCATCTCCTAAAAGATTTTTAAAACTAGGTTGGTCTTGTTCTGTTGTAATTACTAAGATATCCCTTAATCCTGCTAGCATCAACACAGACAGAGGGTAATATATAAGTGGCTTATCGTATATAGGTGTTAGTTGCTTACTTACGCCTTTTGTAATTGGATATAGCCTAGTACCACTACCACCAGCTAATATTATTCCTTTCATAAATTATCCTAATAAGAACACACTTCAGTATCTAATAGATAGTATACGAGTAGAGCCACTAAATTTCAATCAAAGAGATATTTATAGACAACATAACTCTACTCGATGTTCAAAATGTAAAACTATGACTTTGCCAGATACCAATCATATATCCTTCTGATACCATCTTCAAGATCAACTTTATGCTTCCATCCTAGAGAGTGAAGCTTAGATGGATCTGTAAGTTTAACCATAGTACCATCTGGCTTAACAGTATTAAATTTAAGCTCACCATCAAACCCAATATTTTTTTTGATAAGTTCAGCCAATTCTCTAATAGAGATATCAATACCAGTACCAATATTAATATGAGTGTTTCTTATTTCTTTTGAATCATTAGAGTAAGTATCTTTAAAATCTCTATTCTCAAGTAAAAACACACAAGCATCTGCCATATCTTCAGAATATAAAAACTCTCTTCTTGGCTTACCTGTACCCCATATCTCCACAGAACTTTTGCTTATACCAAATTTAGACAGGTATTGCTTAGCCTGCTCAATAGAGTCTATAGCTAAATCTTTTAACACATCTTCTATTTTCCCTTCATTAAGAAGTTTAGCAAGATGTATTTTTCTAATCAAAGCTGGTAAAACATGCGATTTTTCAAGATCAAAGTTATCATTTGGTCCATATAAGTTAGTCGGCATCACAGATATAAAGTTTGTACCATACTGTAAATTATAGCTTTCACACATTTTTATACCCGCAATCTTAGCAATAGCATACGGCTCATTGGTATATTCTAATGGGCTAGTTAGTAAGCAATCTTCCTGCATTGGCTGAGAGGCTTCTTTAGGATAAATACATGTACTGCCTAAAAATAGAAGCTTCTTAACTCCATTTACATAGCTTTGGTGAATAACATTATTTTGAATCTGAATATTATCATAAATAAACTCTGCTCTATAAGTATTATTTGCAACAATCCCACCAACCTTAGCAGCGGCAAGAATTACATATTCAGGTTTTTCAGCACTAAAAAAATCTTCAACAACTTTTTGATTTGTTAAATCAAGTTCAGCATGAGTTTTTAGTACCAAATTAGTATAGCCTTTAGACTGAAGATTCTTAACAATAGCAGAACCAACCAAGCCTCTGTGACCAGCTACATATATTTTGCTATCTTCATGCATCTCTAATAATTCCTTACTCAAAATAGCTCATAATTTTATAGCCACCTTCTTTTAAATAAACATCTTTTGTCATTAACTTAAGATCACTTTCCATCATATCATTAACAAGATCTCTTAGGTCATACTCCCTATTCCAGCCTAATTTTTGCTCAGCCTTTGTAGGATCTCCTAATAATAAGTCCACTTCAGTCGGTCTAAAGTATCTAGGATCAACACAAACTACTACCTGACCTTCTGACAAATGCGATAAATTAACCCCTAATTCCTCAGCTCTAGATAAGTCTACAGAATCAACCACACCAATCTCATCAATACCTTCATTTTCAAATCTTAGGTTAATACCAGCATAAGCAAATGATAACTTAACAAAATCTCTAACTGTAGTTGTTTGACCAGTAGCAATAACCCAATCTTCAGGCTGATCAGCCTGAAGAATCATCCACATCATTCTTACATAATCTTTTGCATGACCCCAATCTCTTTTCGCATCTAGATTACCTAGATATAGTTTATCTTGAAGATTTAGAGCTATCTTAGATGCTGCTCTTGTAATCTTTCTAGTTACGAAAGTCTCACCACGAACTGGAGACTCATGGTTAAATAAAATACCGTTACAAGCATACATACCATACGCCTCTCTATAGTTTACAGTTATCCAAAAAGCATACATCTTAGCAACTGCGTAAGGTGATCTTGGATAGAATGGAGTAGTTTCGCTTTGTGGAATTGCTTGAACCTTACCATAAAGTTCAGAAGTACTTGCTTGATAAATTTTAGTTTTTTTCTCTAAACCAAGAAGTCTAACAGCCTCAAGAATTCTAAGCGTACCAGTACCATCAGCATTAGCAACATATTCAGGAGTCTCGAATGAAACATGTACGTGACTCATAGCCGCTAGATTATAGATCTCATATGGTTGCGTATCTGCTATAATTTTAGTTAAATTCATAGAGTCCGTCATATCACCATAGTGTAGAATTAGATTTCTATTTTCAAAATGAGGATCTTGATAAAGATGATCTATTCTATCTGTATTAAAGAGCGAACTTCTTCTTTTGATACCATGAACTATATAGTCTTTCTTTAATAAAAACTCTGCTAAATAGGAACCATCTTGACCAGTAATACCTGTTATTAATGCTACTTTTTTCATTTGTAACCCTTATTATTTACTTTATTAAATTCTATTAAAATCATCTTCAAGTCTAACAATATCATCTTCACCAGTATATTCACCAACTTGCGCCTCAATTAAGACCACTGGAATCTTGCCATTATTTGCTAGTCTATGCACCTCTCCCATACGAATATACACAGATTCATTAGGTCTAACGATAAATTCTTGATCCCCCTTAGTAACTGTAGCAGTACCTGATACTACTATCCAATGTTCGCTACGGTGATAGTGCTTCTGCAAAGACAATCTTTTGCCTGGTTTGACTTCTATTTTTTTAATTTTGTAACCTGGAGTATCTTCCAAAACAGTATATGTACCCCATGGTCTATGTGCTTTTAAGTGAATATTTTTCAATTCATCACTTAAAAGCTCTACAACTTCTTTTACTCGTTGTGAACTCCCTTTTTTAGCAATAAGAAGAGCATCTCCACTATCAACAACTATTAAGTCTTCTACTCCAATAGTAGCAACTTTCTTAGAACCATTCTCACTATGGATTAGATTATTTTTACTATCAATACTAATATGGTTGCTATTTATTGTATTATTATTGCTATCTTTAGGAAGTTGATCAAAAAGAGAGTCAAAGCTACCTACATCATTCCAGACAATGTCAGCGACGACCATTTTTATCCTATCAGATTTTTCCATCACCGCATAGTCTATAGACTTAGCTGGAATACTCATCATATCATCATATTTTATAGCATCTGAATTTTTCAAGTCACTTTTATCATAAACCTCAACACACGCTGCATATATTTCTAGTGAGTGTTTTTTTAACTCTTCTAAGAAGACTCCAGCCTTAAACATAAACATTCCAGAATTCCAATAATAAGATCCATCTGCTAAAAACTTCTCTGCTGTATCAGCATTAGGCTTCTCATGAAAGCTCCCAACATCAAAGTCACCTGAAGATTTAATATAACCAAAACCAGTATTGGCAAAAGTTGGTGTTACACCAAACGTGACAAGGAACCCCTCACTAGCTAATCTCTTAGCCTGAACCAATATACTTCTGTACCCGTCATCAACATTAATAACATGATCAGATGGTGTAACAAATACAATTTCCTGTGGATCTAACTTCATACATGCAAGAGCAATTGCAGGAGCAGTATCTCTACCAACTGGTTCTTCGAGAAAAATACTTTTATCTAAAATACCAAGCTCATCTAACTGATCTTTTGCTAAAAACAACTGTCCTTCGTTAGAAACTACCATCGTTAAACTGCATAAAGTGGAATTTCTCTCTACAGTTAACTGAAATAATGACTTATCACTAAACATTTTCACAAACTGCTTTGGCAATAGCTTTCTGCTAATAGGCCAAAGCCTAGTACCACTACCACCACAAAGTACCAAGTTTATCACAACATCTCCTATAGTATGTATCGCAATAAGCAAACAATCATTACCTCTCAAAATTATATTACTTTAAAAAGTAATTTTCCACAAACCAAGAGAATTACAAACTTGCTATTTCTTATATACCATATTACCAAAAACTTTATTCAAAAACCCTATCTTGGTAGCTATTAACCTAATTATTGGGTTAAATAATTTTGTCAGATAGGTTTTTTTAAATAAATTTTGCCTATACTCTTTAACAAACTCAGATGTGCAAAAATACTTAGCATCTTGAGGTAAAAAGATATCATCTTGATTATTACTTATAATATCTTTCAATTCTCTAGTAAGGTTATTAATATGTATAACACTTCTTTGGTTATTTATTTGAGGAAAGATAAAAGCATATCTTGCAAGTTTAACAAGCTTAGGATAGTTCCCTTTAGAACCTTCTCCGTATACCATTGGCGGTCTTACTATAGCAATTTTAAAACCATTCGATGCTAATGTTTTTAATTTAAGTTCTGCTTGAAGCTTACTATCACCATAAAAATCATCAGGTTGAGGTTCGGTATCTTTTGTTATTATTTTTTGCTGTCCTATTGGCGCACTATCACCATATACAATTATACTACTCATAAAGACAAACTGTCTCACACCAGAGCTTTTAGCTTTCTTTGCTAATTCAAAGGTTAAGTCTGTATTTATGGCATAATAACTATCTTTCATAGAAGGATCTTTTGATGTATGAGCAATACCTGCAACATGTAATATAGTATTATATTTAGAAAAATCTAAAGTTTGCCATGACTTGTCTCTTAATGATATTTTTTCGATAGCAAACTCATTTCTGTATTTGATTTCAAAAGAATTACCAATATAGCTATTTAAGCCAGTGATTAAAACTCTTTTCATACTATTTCTGATCTTCCTTCTTATCTAGAGAGCCTGTTCCACCTTCAACAACACCATTCTTTGCAAATACAGAAAAGACCGTTAAGAAAATACACTTCAAATCAAACCATGTACTTTTATATTTAGCATAGTCACCATCAAGCTTAGCCTTATCAGAAATTGGCAGCTCATCGCGTCCGTTAATTTGTGCCCACCCAGTTAAACCTACAGGAACATTATTAGCACCATATTTATCTCGTTCAGCTATTAAATCATCCTGATTCCATAGAGCAGGTCTTGGCCCAACAATACTCATTTCGCCTTTTAAAATATTTATAATTTGCGGCAACTCATCCAAAGAAGTTTTTCTCAAACATTTTCCTACTTTTGTTATACATTCTGATGGATCTTGTAACAAATGTGTCGGCATATCTTTTGGAGTATCTGTATACATTGTTCTAAACTTGTATATATAAAAAAACTTTTTATCTTTGCCATAACGCTTTTGTTTAAAAAGTATAGGGCCCTTTGAGTCTTTTTTTATCATCAAAACAATAATCAAAAAAACCGGACTTAACAGCACTAATCCGATAAAAGACAAAAAAACATCCAATAATCTCTTTACTACCCTATAAAACATCTAATTATTATAAAATCTAATCATTACTGAGATAATTATAGCAAATAAAATTTTACTTCGATTAAATTAAACTACACTTTAAAAATTTGTTTTTTCATATTTGATCAAACTTAGTATAATTAAAAAAATATTTTTAAAAAATCAATGATATGTTTGCATTTGTAATACCCTCCAAAAATCCTACTAATATGCTAGTAGACCTAGTCAAAAGAATAAGAGAAAAATCTAGTGATAAAATAATTATAATTAATGATGGTAGCAAAAATGGGCTAGAATTCTTTGATCAGGTTTTGGAAACTGAGAATGTACTAGTTCTCAAGCATGCTATAAATATGGGCAAGGGTGCAGCACTTAAAACAGCTTTTAATGAAATACTAGTTAACCACCCAAATATCAAAGGATGCATAACTTTAGATAGTGATGGCCAACACAGCGTTACAGATGCTTTAAAAATCGCAAAGATACTCTCAACAGGTGAAGATTTTGTCCTAGGTTGTAGAACATTTACCAAAGATATCCCTATAAAATCTTACTTAGGAAATACTATTTCTAAAAAAATCTATGCTTTCATACTTGGTAAAAAAATCAAAGATACTCAAACAGGCTTGAGAGGCTTAAGTAGAGAGTTCATGAAAGATTGTCTTAGCATTAAATCAAATAGATTTGAATTTGAAACAGAGCAGTTTGTGATTGCTGTACGTGACAAAATAAATATTTATGAAACAGATATTCAAACAATATACATAGAAAATAATTCAGGAAGTCATTTCAATCCACTGTTCGACTCATTAAGAATTTACTTTATTTTGTTAAGATATGTATCTGTTTCTTTTGCAACTTTCTTAATCGACTTCTTAGTATTTTCAATATCATTTGGACTAGGTGCAAGTGTTTCATGGTCAAACCTCTTAGCTAGGACAGCATCTATAGTTTTTCAGTACAATGCTTCTAAAAAATATGTTTTCAAAATAAATGTAGCAAAAAAATACAGTTTTATACTTTTTGTAGCATATGTATATTTAAGTGGTGTAGTATCTGTAATAATTCAAGAAAAAATAACTTCTTCAACAGGGCTAAACGTTTTGCTAGTTAAAATACTTGTAGAAAGTATACTTTTTATAGTTAGCTATAGTTTTGTTGGAACCATAGTTTTTAACAAAAAAGAGGTTAGTTAACAAGTGATTTTATTATTTGGCATTGCTTTTTATCTAGCGGTGCTTGCCCTTCCTTTAATTTGTAGTTACATATTTTTAAAACGATACGATTCAGCTATAAAGATAGCTTTATCTACGATAGTTAGTTTTAGCGGATCATGGTTATTATTTATCATCTTTTTAAATATAAAAGTAATGCCAATATCAACAAATATACTAAGAGCTATAGTTTTAACACTCGCTTATATAGCTTTAATATATATGTTTAAAATGAGATTTACTAAATATCAGCTTTCTATAGTGACTATTGTACTACTATTAATCATACCAATATACTGCTTTAATACTAAAGTTTTTATCGATTGGGATGCTTTGGTTTCATGGAATAGATGGGCAATAGAACTAGCACAAAACAAATACTACCCAATGGATACAGCCTACCCTATATTACTGCCATCTATTTGGTCACTTATATATAAGCTGCAAGGTACAACTCAAATTAATATCACAGCAAAAATTTCTCTTCTGTATCCAATTCTCATAGTATTATTGATGACACTGTCAATATATAGAAAAACAAGCAAAATATATGCAGTATCATTTCTAATAATGATCTATTCACATATGATTACTCCAGCTGCTACAAGTGGCTACATGGACTACCCAATAGCTTTTGTTGGCTGCGTCTCTCTATTACTACTTTATTTAGCTGAAAATAATAAAAAGGAATACACATTCACAATATACATATGTTTGGCTATTATTATTGCTGGCATTTCAATAATTATCAAACAATCTGGTATATTCTTTTTTATTTTTATAATCACATATATAGCAGTAAATATAAAACACCTCTCAAAGAGAAGCTTATTAACTATCTCTATTTCAACGCTAGGATCATTAATATTTATAAGCTCATTCTTAATTATATTCTACAAGCATGCACACAATTATGCTGGTAACTTAGAGTACCTAATAAACTTAACAAAAAATAGTAGTTTCTCTCATAAAATCTATATTTTTTTAAAAGGGGCTTCGGTATTAAACTTAATTATAAACACTCTAATACTTATTATAACACCTGTGCTATTCATCTATTCGATATATAAAAGTCCAAAAAATATAGTAAAACTCGAAAGCTTAACGCTTCTAGCATACCTAATTGGTACTATAGTTTGGCTTTTAGCTTTCTCATATGATTATAGAAATAGTGTGTGGGTACAAATGTTTGGAATAACTTCCTTAAGCATATATATTTCAAAATTATTGAAAAATAAGCACAATACAAAAATTTACCAACCCAACAAAAGTAAATTTAACTTAAGTTCAACAAGCCTTATAATAAAAGCAACTATTATTTCATTAATAGTTATATTTATATCATTAACCTGTAACACTAAACTATACAGCTTCCAAGAAAAAGCTCAAGCTAATATAGGCGGAGGAAAGCAAACAGGACTTATTATAAGCAATATCCTATCCAAGTCAGAGTGCTTAGTACTATACACAAATGATCAACCTGTAAAATATAACTTTTTCCTATCAGCATACCAAGATAGAATTCTTACGGGAGGCTGGGACATAAGCGATATAACAAATATCGTAGCACAGGCAAAGTTATCGAACTGTAAAGACGATAACTACCTATTACTTGGTACATGGACAATGTCCCAAAATAATAACCATAAACTTATTGATACTCTTATCATTAATAAAAAACTAATCCCAACGACATCAGAACTTACAGGATTATATCGTATCCAGCGAAATTAATTTAACTTATGATCAAACTCTGGAACTATCTTCTTCAGCAACGCCACCTGGACTTCTGGCTCCTCTGTAAATAGCTCTTTTAAATTATTTTCTAATATCTTTATATCATAAAATGTTCTTCTACCAATGAAAATATCTTTATACTCAGTGCTAATATCATTTTCGTCGACAAGCAATTCTTCGTATAGTTTCTCACCAGGACGTAAGCCTATTACTTCAATATCAATATCATCTCTGCCTGATAATTTTATAAACTGCTTAGCAAGATCAAGTATTTTGATAGGTTGACCCATATCTAAAACAAAAACTTCAGAATTTTTTGCAATAGCACCAGCTTGTAGTACTAGTTCACAAGCCTCTGGTATCAACATAAAATAACGCGTAATCTCAGGATGAGTAATAGTAAGAGGACCACCATTTCTAATTTGCTCTTCAAACTTTGGAATTACACTACCACTACTACCAAGCACATTGCCGAAACGCACTGCTGCAAGCTTAGTATTTTTTGGATCAACGTTTTGTAAATACAGCTCACAAACTCTTTTAGTAGCTCCCATAACATTGGTTGGGCGCACTGCTTTATCACTAGAAATCAGAATAAATGATTCGACACCTGTTTGTATGGCTAGATCTATAGCATTCTGGGTACCTAGAATATTATTTCTAATAGCTCTAGAAATATTTTCCTCAACCAAAGGGACATGCTTATAAGCAGCAGTGTGAAAGACTATATTTGGTGAATACTTTTCAAAAATATTAGCAAATGAATCTTTATCACAAACAGAGCATAAAATACTCTTAATGTCAAATTTTTTACACTCTTCCGTGATTTTATATAAGTTAAATTCACTATGATCTAATAAAACTATCTGCTTGGCTCCATATTTAATACATTGTCTAACTATTTCAGAACCTATGCTTCCACCAGCACCAGTGACAAGTATAATCTTTTCCTTGATAAAATTTGAAATAGATTTTTTATCTAAACTCTTAGAATCCCTAGATAAAAGATCATAGACTGAAACAGGCTTTAACTGTGACATAAAACTCTCATCTTGGAGCACATCTTCAAGAGGAGGCATAATTCTAATTTGACTAAAATCTTTTTCTAATTCTTTATAAATTCTTTTAATAATTTGATTAGCACTTTTGGGTAGGGCAATAACTAATAAATCAAACCTTGAGGAAAGTAACATTTTTTTTAGCTGTACACTAGATAGAATTCTTTTACCATCTATACTTCTTTTTTGTAAAGTTTCATTATCATCAACAAAACACTTTATGCGATAACCAACCGAAGCAAGCTCTTGAGCTATTTTTGTACCAGCAGCACCAGCACCATAAATTACAGCTGTTTTTGATTTATTAGTCAATCTTCTATTAGTCAAATGCCAGTAAAAATATACGCCTAAATTTATTAAAAATACATAGAATAAAAATTCTGAGAATATCAGTGCAAATCGAACTTTACCATAAAAAATAAATGCAACTATAAAAAATACTGGAAGGTTAATAAATACTTTACGCAAGAAAGTCTTTTGTGTAGATTTTCTCCAACTTGCCATATAGTCTCTAAGAAGTAGAAAAGATGCCAAACACCTTAAAAAAATAAGAAAAGCTAAAAAGTATGAATTAACATCTTGCTTGAAAATATAAGAAGTCCAGTTTACTGTAATAATAGTGATGAATATTATTACCAAGAAATTAAGTACTCTTTTATCATATAAAGATTTCATTCAATAAAAAATTAATAGATATTTTGATTTAATTATACCAAAGTATCTTAACCATATCTCATTTATGTAAACTAAATTTTCTCGTATATAAAACTAATTCAATAGTTTTTACATTTTGTAAATACCAAGATATCCATAACTCATTGTTATCAAACTAATCTTGATTACATCTACACTATTACTAGCAAGGTCTTTAGCGTTAATCTTTTTCACTAACTTAGCCTTAAGCTCATCAACATCTAACTGGTAAGCTATATCTCTTTGTAGGTTTAGTTTAGCCTTATCTAATCGGTTTTCTAAAGCTTGAATATAATACTTATACCTCTGCAAATAAGGCATAGGTTGTGTTAGAATAATTATCAGTAAAAAGCTCATTTAGCTAATTTCTGACAGCTGTAAAAAGTTCGATAAAATTAACTGCTATTTTCTTTAAGTTTTCTATCAAGTTGCCCTTTTGCTTTAGCTATCTCTGCAAATAACAGTTTAACCTTAGTTTTATTAGCTGTAAAACTCTATAAACCTCTACTATAAAACTCTTCAAAGCTTTTTTTGGCAATATGGGAATTCCATTCTTAGTATAAAAAACTCAAATCAATAGCTTTATTAATAATACTATCTTTTGAATCATTAAATTTTAATGACATCGATAAGCTTATTAAATCATTGTTTTTAATAAACAATTTTTAAGCGTAATTTAACCAGCTTTTTCACAGCATTTTGCATACAAACTTTAGTTTCAGCTGCAGTTTCTTTATATCCCAGTCGCATACCATCTTGATATTCTTCAAAATTATAAACCTTGATAGTTATACCATGTTCCCTTATTTGACTAGTATATGCTCAATAGTGCCAAATTGCCAATCATTATAAACTTTATCTTCAACTATTAGCTGTGGTCGCTGCACTAAGTCTTTAAGTTTTTGTTTTAGCTTATGTATGTCTTTATCTATAGCTAGAATTTTACTCTGTTCATCAACAACTTGTATATTTAGTACCAAGTGTTTTTCTAGCTCTTGATTGTGACAAATAGTTTCATCAACAACAAAACCAACCAATAAGAGTAATATGTTTTGCAACAATAGATTGTAATGGTTTATATTTATCAGCTTCAAAGTCTATTTATTTAAATATTGCTTGGGCATATGTTGGCATAGGTACACAGCTTTTGCGGATATTTTTGGGTAACAATTTTAGTAGCGCGACAATCTTATCATACAAAAAAACATACATTCCCCACTCTATTTTACTATAAGGTTAATATCATTAAGAAAAACAATAGGTACTATAACAGTTACACTATCTAGCTAATCTAATGGATCAAAATAATACTCTAACGGTAAATGTATATCACCAATACTCAAAACATCAGAAAATTTCTGCTGTGTAATATCTTCTGCATTATGTTTCATCAGCACTTTTATATCAAAAACAAAATTTTGCGGCTCTTTGGAGAAAGTCTTTCCATTTATCAAAAGTCACACCATCACAGACATCATCTGGAATAAAATCATCATAATGCTCAAACAATATTTCTTCACCAACCAAGATATCTCTTCTACGCGATTTGTTTTCAAGATCTTCAACTTGATTTATAAGCTTAAGATTTTGTTGATAGATATATGCCTTATAATCAAAATTACCATTAATCAAAGATTCGTAATAAAAATCTCGTGTTCATCTTGAGGATTTATCTTCGAATATTGTACTGGTTTTTTTTGAAAATATTTCTAAGCCATACAATGTTACTCTTTCATTTACTATTACGGCTCTGCGTTTTTTATTCCAAACAAGGTTGATCATAATGTTTTTAAACAAGGTGTCCTACCAAGCTCTCTAGCCACTCCGATTCATTTTTTTGCAACATTACGAGTATAAATCTTGGTTGTCTCGATAATTTCAGATGACATTATCCATTTAGGTTTATTTTAAAATTGTGGAGATCTAGGAAATATAAAAAATTAAGACCCCTTCCTAAATACTCTGCTTAGTTATAGCCAATATTACTTTAAAAACCCGTTGCTATAGCTTTATGGAGATTTTCATAATTTAATTCTTCGTTTGAAGATAACTTCCACTTAAACTGATGAACGACCTCAATAATTTGTTGATAATATTATTCCACTCATTAAATTTTAATTGGTAAAATAAAATTCTTTTTAAAAATATTCTTTTTTCTTTCTATTGGACAATTCTTTTTTGCTAAATTAAGGATAGCAATAAAATCTGAAGACTTATCCTTATCAAGCGAATGTATTTCTTCAGACTTTTGTTGAAAATTCAAAGGTTGCTCACACTGGTCTTGAATACTTTAAAAAACTAACTATTGAAACTATCTCTTTAAGAGTATTTTTCTATGTCCTTTGATAACTATTTTTGCTAATTTTAGGTCTAATGACATAGTTGCCATTTTTATCTCATCATCAGTAATTTTAAGCTTTTAATAATTAAGCTCTGAAATTGCTTATAGCTCAAATAAAAGCTTAAAGCCATCTTTAATAAATCTAGAATCTGGAGGATCCATAAAAGGAAATTTTTGGATATTGCCTAATCTCAAAAATAACATCTGCAAAATAACTAATGCTAGGTTAAGTACGCCAAATTTCAGGATCTGTGAATTCTTTACGATTATTAAAGTCTTCTTCGCTATACAGCCTTACACAAATCCCTCTGCAGATAACCTACCACAACGTCCTGCCCTTTGATTAGCACTTGCTTGAGAGATTTTTTCTACTGGTAATTGTTATACTTTTGTGCGATAACTATATCTACTTATCCTAGCTAAACCCGAATCTATAACATACTTTATGCGCGGCACTATCAAAGAATCTCTCGGCTACATTTGTCGCTAAAATAATTCTGCGTGTAGAGCACTCAGGGTTAAAAATTTTGTTTTGATCTTTATTAATAGCCTAGAGAATCAAGTAAAACTTCCGTAAATCTAAGATCTTGCTTATTTAGATAAGCTAAAGTTTCATAAATATCTCTTTCTGTTGGTAAAAAACTAATACATCACCGCTACCAAATTTATGAATAGAATATAAAATTCTTTCCTGTAGTGGAAACTCCTTAAAAACCTCACCACTTTGATAACGGATTTCTACCGGATAAGTTCTACCACTGATTGTAATAACTTTAGTATTATTAAAAAATGTTATAAACTTGTGATAATCAATCGTTGCCGAAGTTATAATGATCTTAAGATCAGGTCTAAAAGGTAAAACCTTCTTTATACACCCACCAAGTAAGAAGTCAATATTTAAACTTCTCTCATGATCATAATCTATGATAATTACTTCATATTGTGACAAAAATCTATCATTTCTTATCTCAGAGATTAATACGCCATCAGTCATTACCTTTATTAAAGTATTTTCATCACTTTGATCACTAAAGCGAATTTTATAGGCAACTTTTGAATGATCACTAATTTCTGCAGCAATTCTAGTAGCTATAGATCTAGCTGCAAGTCTTCTAGGATGAGTATTCCCTATCAAACCACACTTTCCTAAATAAGATCTAGACATATTTTAGGTAATTGAGTTGATTTACCTGAGCCTATCTCACCTGCGACAACTATAACTTGATTATCTTTAATAAGTTTTTTTATCTGTTCAACTTTCTCACTAACAGGTAAATCTGGATAAGTTATCTTAGATAAATTTTACTGATTAGTTAATGCAACCAAAGACTTTAACTTAGCAATAATCTCATTTTTAGTTTAAAGGATTACTATATATTTAGCGCGTAATTTAGTTGGTATTTTATTAATATAATCACTATATAAACTTTTACTTATACTCACGCTATTCAATTAATCGCTTTTTTATACCTGTTAGTTTTAGAATTTTATTAAGTAACCTTAAAACCAACATGATGGCTTTACTTATAAAGACAAAAATAGCTAACAAAACTAAAACCATAATATCTTTTAAAATATTCCAGAAGAGCTCTAACACTGAGAAGAAAGTTTTTAGTTTCATAGTAATCAATAGAAATTTATATTCTTAAGGAAGAAATTATAACATGAATAAAAAATAATTGATTTCATAAAGAATCAAAGCTTTGCTAGAATTGTATTTAGAGTCTTACTAGGCCTCATTACCGCATCTAGTTTTGCTCTATCCATATGATAGTAGCCACCAACATCAACTTTTTTACCTTGATCATCATTTAGCTCTTTGACAATTTTATCTTCATTTGCTTTTAGCTCTGTATAAATTGGTGCAAATTTATTTTTTAGCTCAGCATCATCTGTTTGCTCAGCGAGAGCCTTAACCCAGTAGAAAGCTAAATAAAAATGGCTTCCTCGAGTATCAAGTTCACCAACTTTACAACGTGGCGACTTATCATTATCTAAAAAATCCTTATTTGCTTGAGATAACGCCTCTGCTAATACCTTAATCTTAGTATCTCTTGTTTTGATAGCTAAATCCTCTAAAGATGCTCCTAAAGCTAAGAACTCTCCAAGGGAATCCCATCTTAAATGGTTCTCTTCAATAAGCTGCTCAACATGTTTCGGTGCAGAACCACCAGCACCTGTTTCAAATAAACCACCACCTGCTAGAAGTGGTACAATTGATAGCATCTTAGCACTTGTGCCAAGTTCTAGAATTGGGAAAAGATCAGTTAAGTAATCCCTCAAAACATTACCTGTAACAGAAATCGTATTTTTTCCAGCTTTCATTCTTTTTAAAGAGTACCTAGTCGCCTCTATTGGTGATAAGGTTTGGATATCTAAACCAGTTGTATCATGTAAAATTAGATATTCATTAACCTTGGAAATTAGGTTTCTATCATGGGCTCTTTTTGAATCTAACCAAAAGATCGCTGGATTCCTGGTTATTTTAGCTCTATTAACAGCTAGTTTAACCCAGTCTTTAACAGCGATATCTTTTGTTTGACAAGCACGCCAAATATCACCTTTGTCGACTTGATGTTCAAATATCACATTACCATCAGCATCGATAACTTCAACTTTACCATCAGCTTGAATCTCAAATGTCTTATCATGTGAGCCATACTCCTCAGCCTTTTTTGCCATTAGACCAACATTCGAAACATCGCCCATAGTTGTAACATCAAAAGCACCATTTTCTTTACAGAAATCAATAGTTGCAGCATATACTCCAGCATAACACCTATCAGGAATCATCGCTTTTATATCTTGAAGCTTGCCAGCTTTATTCCACATCTTACCAGATGAACGGATAGCTGCTGGCATTGAGGCATCAATAATCACATCACTTGGCACGTTGAGGTTGGTGATACCTTTATCAGAGTTTACCATTGCTAAATCAGGCTGTTTTACAAATACTTTTTCAATATCAGCATTGATTTTATCTTGGAGATCTTGAGGTAGCTGCTTGATTTTCTCTACTGCATCACCCCAACCATTACGAGGATTTACACCAAGCTCTTTAAATTCTTTAGCATATTTTTTGAAAACATCTTCAAAGAAAATTTCTACAGCATGACCAAATAATATTGGATCAGAAACTTTCATCATTGTGGCTTTCAAATGAAGTGATAGTAAAGTACCCTCTTTTTTAGCTTTAGCAATTTCTGTTTTATAAAATTCTCTTAAAGCTTTAACAGATATCTTAGTAGCATCAATAATCTCTTTTTCTTCTAATGCAAAATTTTCTTTAAGAACTGTTTGAGTGCCTTTAGTATCTGTATGTACTATTTTAACCTTAGTCGCTTTTGGTACTATATAAGATTTCTCATTAGCATAGAAATCATTATCAATCATACTCACAACATGTGATTTTGAATCTTTTGTCCACTCACCCATATAATGTGGATGCTTTTCAGCATATCTTTTAACTGCATCAGCCACTCTACGGTCAGAGTTACCCTCTCTTAAAACTGGATTTACTGCGCTACCTAGAACTGTTGCATAGCGTGATTTAATTTCTTGCTCTTTGTCATCTTTTGGCTCAAATGGATAATCAGGTATTTTATAACCTTGTGACTGAAGTTCTCTAATTGCTGCTATCAATTGTGGAATTGAAGCACTAATATTAGGTAGCTTGATAATATTTGCATCAGGAGTTTTTGCTAGTTCTACAAGTATTGCTAAATCATCAGACTGCTTTTGTTCATCATATAGATAGTCGTTAAAATTTGCTAGAATACGAGCTGCTAAAGAAATATCTTTGGTTTCTAGCTTGATATCCGCGACTTTAGTAAAGCTCTCAACTATTGGTAAAAATGATCCAGTTGCCAATGCTGGGGCTTCATCTGTGAATGTATAAAATATTTTATGCATTAAAATCTCCTATAGATAGAATTTCATTTTCTCAAATACTAACATAAAACTAGTAGGTATTTAATATCTCTAGTATTTTCTCATCAGACCTTGCAACTACTGCAAAATCCTTATGCTCAATTATTGGTCGTTCTAAAAGCCTAGGGTTAGCTGCAACAATCTCGATAAGTTCAGTTTCTGTAAATTCTTTATCGCTAAAATTTCCTTTCCAAATATTTTCTTTAGTACGGACTATATCTTTTATTGAGAGCTTAAGCTTTTGAAGTAGTGCTATGATCTCCTCTTTCGATAAAGGCTTATCTAAATATAAGTGTATCTCATAATTGATATTATTTTGATCTAGAATTTGCTTAGCTTGGCGTGATTTTGAACATTTTGGATTATGATAAATTTTCATAACAGTATATAATACGCTTAGGATGTCTATAATTATAAATTACATTGGTGTAGAAGTCATAAAAAAATAATTAAGTTAAGTTTATTTAATGTATCAATATAGACAAATATTATACAATGTTTATTAGAGTTAATAAGTTATTTTTAAAATAGATATTTGAAGGCTTAGCTAGTAACCAAATCTAAAAAGCTTCAGGAGGTATTTATGATCACTAAACCATGGAACAAAAACTACCCAAACAAGTACCTCAGTCTATAGATATCCCTAATATAACTTTAAACGATATGGTTCAAAGGCGCCAGTCAAGATTTCTCTAATAATGATGCACTAGTATGCCATAGTGAGAAAATAACATTAACGATGTTTGATAACTATGCCAATAAATTTGCTGGCTTCTAATAACTTGGCAACTGCAAAAGTAACCATATCGCGATTATGCTGCCGAATATTTTACAGTTTCCTATGGTAATTTTTACTTTGATAAAACTAGGTTGTGTTTTTATCAATATAAACCCGCTTTATACCAATAGAAATTAAAGGAATTCTCCAAGATTCAAAAGCGAAAAGAATTATAGTGCTATCAGCACTAGCTCATAATGTTGAAGCAATTGCAGATGAATGTAAAGACTTTAAACACCTAATGGTTACAAAAATTGCCGATCTTTACCAAAGCCCTAAGAAGCAAATAATTTCTTTTGGAGCAAGATATCTTAAAGGTATTAAAATAACCTTCAAAGATGAGTTACCTAAATAAAATACTGTTGGAAAAATAGATGTAAATGCATTACAAAAATAATATGCTAAGAAGTATGAACAATAAATAAATTGAACAGCTTGATGCTTAAGGAGCTAAAAATGTTCAACAAGATTTATAAAATAGCCAAAAAACCACGCCGGTAATTTCGTAAACAGAATAAACTGCCATGAATGCTGGTGATAATTGGTTTGAACAAGATATATTTCAAAGTAAACCTGATTTTAACAAGCTACACAGCTTAAAAAAATTGAACTTACTGCAGAAGAAAAGTCATTTTTAAAAATGAAACAACCAAATTATTTGAAATGCTTGATGATTGGCGAATAAATTACCAATAAACTAAGTATTGAGGCTTGAGATTTTATCAGAACTAAAGGTTTCTTAGGCTTAGTCATTGGTAAGGACTACGGTGGTAAAGGTTTCTCAGCTGCCGCTCATTCTGAGATTGTAATACAAAAAGTGTCACCGCTGCAATTACGGTGATCGTACCAAATTCACTAAGTCCAAGTGAGCTTTTAGTCCACTATGGTACAGATAAGCAAAAAGATCATTATCTGCCAAGACTAGCAACTGGTCAAGAAATACATTGTTTTGCATTTATTGGTCCTAAAGCTGTGGATCTGATGCAACCTCGCTACCTTGATTATGGTGTTGTTTGCTATGAAGATTTTAATGATCAAAAAACTCTCGGCATCAAGCTAAGAAATATTAATAAACGCTATATCACATTAGCTCCTATAGCTACCCTAGTTAGCTTAGCTTTTCAATTACAAGATTCTGATAACCTACTTGATGGCAAAGGTAAAAAGGCTCAACATATGCACCACTACCATATAACCATAAAACCTAGAAATTGGTAGACGTGGTTTTTCGCTTAGGCAGGCTTTTATGAATGACTATATCAAGTTAAGGATGTTTTTATTCCGATTGATTGGATAATTGGTGGACAAAAAATGGCTGGTGAAGGGGTGCATGCTAGTTGAGTGTATAGGTAGAGCAATTTCATTACCAGCCTGTGGCACATAATGTCTACAGTTATGACAGCTGCTTATGCTAGTATACGTGAACAATTTAAGATTCCAATTTCCTAGTTTGAAGGTGTCCAAGAAAAACTTGCTGAAATTGCTAGGCTTGTATATATCGCTAATGCAACTCGTTAATTTACAGTTGTAGCCGTCGATAGTGGTATTCGACCATCAGTATCATCTGCTATAGCCAAGTGTCATCTAACCGAGATGGAGTCGTATTACATATTAACAATGCCACTGTATATCCACGGTGGCCATGCGATTATTATGGACCAAATAACTATCTTGCTATTCCGTATATGGCTACGCCAATTGGTATAAACGTAAAATGCGCCAATATTATGACGCGAAATCTGATTATATTTGTCAAGGAGCGATGAAATGCCATCCATATGTACGGTAGTGAGAGATAGAAAGATTGATGAATGATGATGAAGAGCAATTTATTAGTAATTTTTAAAATTATTTTAATATATATAGCTCTCAACGGTACACGCATGCTTTGGTATGATTTAAGTGGTGGTTTCACTGCTTCCTACTATCTCTATATTTCACATATGAGTACAGCATACTTTTTATGTTAATGATATTTAAATGACTATTTTAGGAGTAGGTATGAAGCGTCAAGAAGATTATCATCTCGTCTAGGAGATATTATGAGTTACCTGTATATGGCAGTTGCTCTATTGAAATACTATAAGGATACCTGTGAGGCCTCAAAATGAGGATATTTTTGTCGATTGGAGTATCCAACATTGTCTATACCAAGCTTAACAAGCAATGCTAGATTTATTTAGAAAATTCCCAAATAGAATATTTGCTACTAAAATTGAAACTTTTTGTTTTTCCTTATGGTAAAAAGTTCATAAGACCTTTAGATAAACTTGAAGAGCAAATCTGTAAGTCATTAGTTAGTAACAGTACCACTAGACAATCGATGAAAGATAAATGTTATATTCCTAATGATGATAATGATTCAAT
Organism: Francisella persica ATCC VR-331; assembly: GCF_001653955.1. Taxonomy (NCBI): domain Bacteria; kingdom Pseudomonadati; phylum Pseudomonadota; class Gammaproteobacteria; order Thiotrichales; family Francisellaceae; genus Francisella; species Francisella persica. The sequence goes on along the minus strand of NZ_CP013022.1, from coordinate 778,315 downwards.
CGGTAGAGTTGAAAATGCGTACTTAGCATCGTTAGTAACTCATACTATCAAGAAAAAACTGATGCAATTAAGACTGATATTACCTAAAACCAACTGGTCAAACTGTATTGATGCCGCTAGAAAATAAAATCATATCACAACAAGAGGATAATACTATTAAAAGAAATGCTTACTAAGGTTGATAATATTATTTAAACAGATGAGTTTACGATTATACTCTAGGACCTAAAAATGCTCATCCAGAATGGCAGCAAATGCTGAAAAATAGTGTACCAATGCCATTCCACCTAAATTGCAGAATCTAAAAAAGATGCATATAATAAACACCGGGAGGGAAATATGACTGAGTTAGAAAAGAAATTTGAAGAAATGCTAGTAGCCGTTCGTGATAAGACTATTGATCTCGAACCTAATAATAGTCAAAAACTAAAACTGTATGCTTTTTATCAGCAAGTTTTAAAAGCGACAATAATACTAAAAAATTCGGCTTTAAGGATAGTTGAGCGTACTAAATGTATGGTGTGTAATGCAATTAAATGGTATGTTGAAAGAAGATGCTATGCACGGTTACTTAAATGGCGATGAGTATCTTCCTACTGGAGAAAGTGATAGTAGTAAGCCAACCACAATGGCAAATAAACTGGAACCTGTATTAACCATAAATCACAGCGTAAAGCTATTGATAAAATTTTGGTGCTGGAACAATGGGAGCACAAATTGCTGCTCACTTTGTAAATGCTAAATTTCCAGTTGTGCTTTTGATTTAAGATCTCAACAAGATAATCCCAATGCTATTATTGAAACATGTTAACTTTGAATGTGCATTAGACTAAGTAGCTTATATAATTAAATAGCTAAACTTATACAACCAAATTCTAAATTAAATTATAAGCTAACTAAGATGATAGATTTAAGTAATTACACACGAATTGATTTTCCATGGTATTTTACTTGCTTTAGTAAGATACTTTAGCATACAATTACCTCTGTATCACATCGGAGAACACATGTACACCAAATTCAAATGCTTACCAAATAATGTTGGTTGGGATAATGTCATTCATGGTGGTATTATCGCATTAATCTGTGATGATATTCTTGGCAAGCATGTTTTAAGTATTAGTAAGCCATTTTGTATGACTCACAACTTAAATATTAAATACCTAAAACCAACTTATAGTAAAGTAGAACATATATTCAAAACTAATATTATTAGTAAGGGTCTCACAACCGTTTGGATTAAGGTCAATATCTATAATGAAAAAGGTGATTTATGTGCTTTTGCAGATGCTTATTTTATGATTTTAGAAGAACATCATGTCAAACAAGAAAATATCTCTAGTTACAATCTTGAAGATTTAGTCACACATCTTAAATAAGTTCTTTATTTTCCATTTCTGGTAAAAATTTATACACAATAACGATAAATGCAACAATACAAGCTTCCATAAAATATAACCTGGTATATAACCATAATTATGAGTAAGATCAAAAAACCTTTAAATAAAGATACTTTCTCTATAAGTATCCATTTTAAACTGCCATTAAACTAATTAAAATTATATAGAAAGATAGTATTTCTGTTTAATAACTATTTTAATAAATTCAAAAAAAACAATTTTATTATTTTTCAGTTAATTGGTGTTGTATCTTCAATACTAGTTGTTCACTAATAGTCAAGACTTGCTGATGTTTGCCTTTTAATATCAACCACGAAGGTAAGAATGGCGCAATAAGATAAAATTGAAAAATTAATAGCATACGCTAACAAAGCTTGCTAAAAGTAAACTAGCAAATAAGTTGGCTAAGAAAATTCCAGAAACTAGAGGTAACGGAAATATCCCAATTGTTCTACCACGAATTTAGCTACAATAGCTTCTGAGATATAAACTGGAATTACCGTTAATAACAATCCTATTGATATTACTTGTAAAAGCCTGATAACATAATGTCGTATGAGTATTAGAAAACATCACCAAAACCATAGAAAATGTAAATATGAATGCACCAAAAAACGCTAAAACATTTTAAACCAATTAAAGGTAATATGATATAAACAAGGTCATGATATAAACCTTGATACCAGTGCACAAAAATGCAATACTAGCTATTTCAGGCAGTTGCGTAAAATTAAGGAATAGTTACTCTTTTATAAAATGTACCTGAGATCACGCGCCTATATCAAATCCAAAGCAAACACCTGTTAAGAAATAACCTAATAACTATAAAGTTATACTAAATAAAGCCAAAGTTTTATAAGAAATTAAAGGAAAAGTTACTTATTGGAGCTTTTACTTAAATAATGTAATTGCTTCTCTTAACTCAGGTAATTCTTTGACTAGTGGATGATGTTCTAACATATAAATGCTCCTAGAATTTTTGATTTATAACCTAACTGTATATCTACTAAAAGATAAAAGCAAACAAATTATATTAATTAATAACTTTAGTGACTGTAATTTCGTATCTGTGCTAAACTCTGCTCAAACTTGATTTCACCATTATCATAATATGTTTGTAGTTGTGTCTCATGGTGGTATTCGCCAAGAGCATAACTATCATCAAGAACTATAGTTTTATAATTTCCCTTAGCATCTTTTATTAAATCAAGACGACCCTGTTTTGATTTTTTAGCTAGATCTGTAATAGGTTCTTTTTTGACGCCTATTAGAGTATTTCCACGCATAATCGCTGAACACTTAATTGCAAATTTGAAACTATCTCTATTTATTGATGATTCATGATTACCTTGCAGCAACGCCCCACCCATACCAAAAGCAATATTCTCCGCTGAGTAACCTTTTGCTTTCATCGCTGCTAAAACTTTCTTTGCTAAGCTAACACTTACACCATCACTTTGAATCAAAGCAACTCTATTCAGAACTTTGTATCCTTTAGAGTTAAGCCTACTACCATAACCTTTATCTAACTCACGCAATGCATATAAAATATTATCAACAGCATCTCCAGAATCAGAGCGAATAACTAAATTTGCTTTCTTAGCTATAACCTTATCCTTTAAATCAATCCATGTTTGAATTGCTTTTTTGAAGTCCCAACTATCAGAAACACAAGCATATAAAACACTATTATCACCAAATTGTGTTATCATATTTTCAAAAGCTTGATACTCACACTTAGTGCCGACACCCCAGCTTGTCATAGTTGAGTGCTCACTCGCAGGGATTGAAAATCCAGCCATATTCTCAGAATAAAATTCTTTACAAATATGCAATGCTGCTAATGTATCTGTACCTAGAAAATTAGTTAGATGTGCCGCACCGCCAATCCCAGCTGACTCTTCTGACGAAACACCTCTATAACCGAAATCATGAAGCATGAAGTCTAATCTATCTAAACTATCCGCTGTTTCAAGTAGATATTTCTTTATTACCTGTTTTATATTAAAACTAATTGTTGCTACAGTTGTTGGATACCATACTTTTAGAAGTAAAGTCTCGGCAAATCCAGGTAACCAAAATAGTTCTTCATTGGTACTTTCTATAGTCATCAAAACATTATGCAAAGGAACTATACTACCTTCTCTAACTGCACGAATTCTAATCGGTAAATAACCACTGTAAATACTTAATATTTTCTCAAATCCAGCGCGATAAAATGGTAACCCATGAGATAATAAAATTTTCTCTGCAGCATCTATCATTTGTTGAGTTATTGGTTGAGATAAATATTTTTTTATATAGTATTGCAAGCCAAAAAACTTAGTATGATTACCTAAATCTTTATTTGCTGTACCACGACTTTCTAGATAAAAATGTAGATAGCTAGTATCTTTAGGATATTGATACGGATGTGAATGCTTATAACTATCTGTCATTAGAAGCAGGTTATTAAAACTCATAATAGAATTTACTAGTAAATAATAGAAATTATACTTATATATGATGAGAATAAAATAATAAATATGGATTAAAGAACTTAAAATAAGTTTTATGGTCTTTTATTGGCGTAACCATGTCCATTTGACTGCCTATATCATATTTTTTTCAGCTAGATCCAAAGTTAAGTATAAAGCTGAGAAATCTTCAATGGCAAAATCTACAGAATCGTATATTGTGATTTCCTTATAATTTTCACGCTCTTTCTTATTGCCTGTTAATATTTCCCAAATTTCAGCATTAAGCACTTGTTCTACTTCTTGCAGAGATAAATTTTGATTTGAATTTCACCCTCAATAATTGACTACTCTTTATACTCAACTACAACCTTACCCTCATATCAAGTTCAGTTTTACCATTGCAATCACCACCTAGACCACTGATATGAATACCTTCTTTGATACATTCATTTTCAATAACAATTGCATGAAGTTTACACACAGTGCATACAACGATAATATCAGCACCTTCACAAGCCTCTTTAGCACTATCACATGCTATAAATTCAAGATCGACATCATCATATTGTATAGCATATTATTTTTCATAGCTTGTGGATCTATATCAAAATATCTAACTGTCTGTATAGGTCTAATCAATTTATGTGCTAAAGTTTGAAAATAAGTCTGTACTCCTGTACCTATTAGAACCATCGTTTTACTATCTTTACACGCCAGATAATCAGTTGCTAAAACTGTTTTAGATAAGCTATCCTGTAGCAATTACTGCTTATTTACCATACTTTGGATTACCTAGATGACCCATTTACATACTTATATAGATTAAATAGTTTCTTATCTGCTGTCGGCATAAGTTCTAAAATGCCACCTGTTACATGTGCTGCATAGTGTGGGGAGTTATCAAATTCACTCCAATGAATCAAGTCTTGTTTTGTATACTCAACAAGATCTGTTATGAAATTATTAAAATCACGTATTTGCAATATTTTGCCATATATTGGACTGATAAATCTCATATACCACTATTAATCGTTAACTTGTGTCATCGTAGTTTAGATATTTAATACGCAATTTATATATAGATGATTGCTTTGTGCTACTACTATAAGGCATAACAATAGCTAAAATATCATAAAAATCAATTTCTAATATCATATTACTATAAAAAAATAACAATAAAACTAATTTATATTATATAAAGTAACTTATAGATTAGATATGCTGATAAAGTAGCTCAGCTAACATACATCTAGCACTACCAACAACCACTTCGATATTTAATAATATCGCAAGTTATAGGTGTTGCATATTTATCAATCATTGCCAATTGACTTTGAGAAAAACCATTGTATGCAGTTTGCGAGAGTATTAAAAAGCTTTTATCACCTTTATTTTTAACTTCTAAAACATTACCACACATTTGGTACATCTGCTCTAAGGATATATACTTTTACTGTTGAAGAGTTTCTTAAACAAGTTCTCTTTCTGTAGCTGTCTTTATAGACTCAAAGCAAACTATAGCTAAATGCTCACCTATACTTAACATCACATTTATATGATAGATAGTATCTTTTTTGTTATAACTTGTAATCATTATCAAATATAAAAACTCCTGTTCCTTCAAGGGCTTTTGAGCAATCCCCACAAAAATCTATAACTTTGTAGTTAGTTGTTGTAAATTTGGACTTCGTTTCGGCAATTTTGTGTATACATTGGATATATAAAAGTATGTGGCTGGTTATCTTATTAGATGTGTTGATAGGAAAGACTGCATCTGGAGTATTTGGTTTTGATTCTAAAACAATAACTTCAATACCATTAGCACGAGTCTTTGCAACCATATTTTTTGTAGCTTATCATTTAAATATCTAGTTGGTTTTGAAAAGTATTATTAACTGAAGTCTCTGGATTAAAGCAGAAGTATTTTGGCTCGACCATGACTACGGTGTTAGCAATATATCTATTCATAATTAATTACATTATTTTTTTAAAGCTATGATAGATACAAATATATCTCACTAATTGCTGATTGCAAATATATTTATGAACTTTTTATATTTAAACAGATAGCTAATACGAATGCATAAAAATTGAGCAACACTGAATTAAAAATTAACTTTTAAATTTCTTAGAAGAGACATAGCTAAATTATTGCCTTCTTTTGCCTGTGCCGTAATATATTTATTTTTTTCATAAGGAATAAAACTAATACATATTTATTTTCTGACTATATTTACTATTGAGAAATCAGCTAAATACCTTTCTCACGCTTCAACCATAAAATATCGTGTTTCAAAGTTAAAATATGCTCTGACTCATATTTAGTTTCTAATTCAAAATCATCTAAAACGAAATCATGGCCAATAACTACTAGATAAATAGAACAAGCAATTCCCTAAACTTTATGACAATTTAATATTTCTGCCATTGGCTTATTTGCACTCTGCAGTTACATACACTAGTCATAGTAGTAACTGTCTGCCATTGTTCTTTTAAACAATATTGATTTATAGGTAGTTCAACCACTTTTTGTCTAGCGTTTTTCAGAAGTTCCTATATAAACCCACTTACATTCAGGAGCATTTTATCATAATTCATGTAGGCTTCAGCTTTTGATTTAAGATAATTAAGACTTTTTATTAATAGATTTTGATTAAAAGCTTTGTAGTATTTGTTACATTACTTATATTCCAATCTGCTCTTCTATTAATTACTACTAAAATATTATTAAAATATATTATAAGTACCGCCTGTAATTCATTAAAGCCAGAATCTATCTCTTGAATACGTGAGTTTAAAGTCATACTTAAAATTTTAAGTGTTTCCAAAGAAGTTCTTTATTCTCTCTAATTAAACTGTTTAATGTTTTAATAAAAAAACAAAATTTATTATAAATATTACACTGTAACATTACATCTAGCCTAGTTTATATAAGCGTTCTGTAGAACAGTATATATTTACTAGTTTTATAGAGTAGTTATATATCATAGTCCAAATATTATTATAGCATTAATATAAAGTTAACAAAAACTTAAGATTATCAAGGCCTGGAAAGTTTGTGGCACATTTACTACAGAAATGCCCTTTATTAAATATACGGCAATGATGTCTATGATTCATGATAAAGTTTCACATTTTAGACATTTATTTTGTTGTTCATCATCTCGAGTTATCACAAATACCAGTTTGTCCAGTTCCAGAAAAATATATAACTAAGTTCAAGCTTATCTCCTTACAATTTAGCCAACTAAAAAATTGAAGCTATTCTATTGGTCTTAGAGACTAACAATATTTTAATTTATTTTATTCTTTGATTTGAATTAAGCTAGTAATTTAAAGTAGCTTTATATTTTAGTGTTTTCATGGAAAACTAATTTATATATTAAACAAAAATCCATTTATAAGATGGCAGGTTTAATATTCCCGACCCCTATCGCCCCTAGATTACACCAAATTTAAACTTTTACAGCTAAAATTACTCTAGTTCGATCAAAAAAGTTACCCTATATTATTTCAGCTTGCTCGTCTTCAACAGTGCTTTTAACCTTTTCTTTAAATTGAGTTGTGACTCTAGAATTATCTTTTTATCTAAAAAAAATCTCAAAATCCTTGATTAATACCTATTTTATTTCATCTTTATTTATATCTTCATTACCAGTAGACTTTATAAATCCAACCAGCTCATCAAAATTTGGTATTAGTGGTTGAAATCTCTTCTATAATTTTAAGTAAATAACTCCTAATTGTATTTTAAAATAAATATCTTCCATACATTATATTATCTCCTTATCATTTTATTTCTAATTAATTACTACACACCATCATTCAAGTGACTCTGCTTCAGATATTCACAAAATGATAACTAAAATCTATCCTATTTATAAAAAATTGTAATTTTAAACATTCTGTTAAAGAGTCTATCAATAAAGACTATCTTTAAAATATAATATGGTACTCAAAGTACCTTATATATTTTTAACGAGTTATAATGAAAAATATAAAATTCAAATCTAACTCATCATATCTAGGCTTTCTATTTTCCTTAATATAAGCATAAAACCTATCGGTAGCAGATCTTACCTAACATTATCAATAACACTAGGAAATAAAAAGTTTTTACATTTAGTTATAATTGATTACCTAAAAAAGTTAAATATAAATGTTTTTAACTTTATCTATCTGCTGTTGCCTGGTATGTTAAAGACGAAAATCTAGTTAATATATCATTTTTAAAATACAAAATATTAAAACTAAAATATAGTGATTTAGCTATATCATAGAACTTGTTTTAATAAAATACGCTCATAACAGCCTTCTTTAGTTAGCCACACAAGAGTTATTTTTTGCGATTGTAATGTAATATTTGTGGTGTTATTATTGATTTTTAGAGTGTAATTACCTGCAGCTAAATTCTTAGAAAACAAATCAACATTCTTAGGTAAAAGATTCCAGCTTCTTTGATCAGCTTGAGTCGTTGCTAAGTTGTAAATAGATGTGCTGATAGCAGCTAAAGCTGCATAGTTTCCAGAAGATTTAATTGCTGCTACAGAAATTGCTGTTTTGGTAACTAAACGCAAAACTTCTCTGATCACAATTACAGGATACTGATCAGCTAGAGATTTAGCTGCCATTGCAGTAGTATCAACTAATAAAGCGCTTTTGCCATGATCAATAAGCTTGTTATCTTTTAAAATCTTAATATCGGCACTTTGTGCTAAATTATAAGAGCTATAGTATGGTAAAGAAATTTTTTGTACACCAGCTTGTTGAAAAAATACAGTTATTGGAATATCAAACTTTTTTAGCGGCTCAACCCAACCACTTTCATAAATAACTACAAGTTTTCCTTGTCCTTGTGGATAGATATTGCCGCCGCTATCAAAAGCCTTTTTAATTTGTTGATAATCTGCGCTGACATATGGATTATCTGTCACAACCCTAAATGCATTACTCATTGATAGATTAGCATTATTTAAATCTGTATCATATGATTGATATATTACCGCTTCTAAATAATAGCCAAAAGCATTCTCGTAAGAGTTTCTTACTTTGTTAGCTATTGTTGCTAGCTGTCTGTACTGTTTTGAGTTTGAGATATTTAATGATATCTGCCTAGAATTAACATGACTTAACTCTTGATAATTTATATCACGAGTTTGAGCAGCTAGATCTTTGGCTTGAAATGTTGCATACTGTGCATAGGATAGATTGCGTATACTTACAGCAGCATTTTCTAAATCATGCTGTTTTAGGTAATTAAGTGCTTGATAAGCATATAAAAAAGTTATTTCATAATCAGATATGTAATAATACCTTTCTTTATCACTTAATAGAGTTGCTTGAGTATCTTTAAGAATATTTCTAACTCTTATTTTTGCTTCAGCTTCAGACTTAGCAACATATTCAGTTGCTTTGGTATATTTTTTTTGTGATAAATATGTATTACCTATTAGTTGCTCAAAACGAGCAGTCTCTAAAAATCCAATAGCTGCATCAACACCATCATTATCAAAGGTTTTTATAAACTTAGTTTCTACCAGCTTATATTGGCAAGTTTCTATAGCTTTTTTAGCATTCAAAACTTTGCTAAGATGACTACTACCACTAAATGTAGCACAACTCGAAGTAATCCCACACAAAAGTAATAGTAAATAACTCTTCGCTTCCATAATGCTATTTAGTTAGATAAGCGCGTAAACCAGGTTGAACTTTAGCTAGACTACCATCAATCACTATACCAATAGAATATTTATGCATAACATCAGTAATTCTAACTTTTGCTAAAACTTTACTATCAAGTACAATATGTTGTCCAGTAGCAGGATCTAATGTAACTCGACCATCTTGACGAACCTCATAAACACTTCCTTTAATAATTCTATTACCTCCTTGATTAAAATAAATCTCACCATCATAAACTTTCAAAACTTGAATAGGATATATAGCTCCAATAACTTGGTCTGATATTTTCTTACCTAGCTGCTTACCTAAATAGCTTAATAGTTGCATATAATTAGCATCATCGGCATTAGCATATTGGTTAGCAATATTTGTTGGTACTTCAATAGTAACAACATTTGACCATTTAACCTCCATTATTGCTAATTCTACCATAGGATATGCCACAGTAGCAGAAACATTTAGTGTCGTAAAACCTTCACCATAGTATGATGTTTTGTTTTTAGTTATATTTAGATTCAAAATATCGCCAGTAAGGATAAAGTCCACGCCTATTTTTTGATTAAGCTTTTCTTTCTCATTATCTATCTCAGAGTTAAGTATACGCTTAATTTCTTTTTCATAAGCTTTCTCATCATTGACATCACGATTTGATACTCTAAATTTACGCGACTGCGTGATTTGCGCAATTATAATATCATTTAAGGTCAATGTCACCATCTATCTTGGCTCCTTTTGTATCAAAAGGTAATATTGTAACTCTAAACATTTTTATTTTACTACGCTCATCTACACCTTTGTAACCAACACTACTAGCTGAGCTAAGCACTGAACTTATAGAGCTCATTTTGTACTACCTGAGAGCATACTAGTGCTTACAAAGTGTTCTGTGCTACAATAGCTGTAGCATCTATTCTACTTGTTTGTTGTATATTTGTATTTTTAGCCAGAGTACTTGATATATCCTCAGACATAGTAAATGCTTCTTATGTCGACATCTGCCCTGCAATTAGAGTAACAAGATTTGCCCTTGCCATAATTTCTGCTTGTTTGTAGCCATAATCACTTGCTGAAACACCTTGAATACTCTGACCATTATAAAAACCCTGACCATAAGCTAAAATATATGGTTTGTTATCCTCACCACAACCAACACGGATACCATAGTCACCCATTATATCCTAACCTGACTTAATATTTGTATAGGTCAGACGGTGATTGACCACCTTTGCCAAATATTACTGGCTCATTGCCATGCTTAATATCCTCAAACATGAGTAGATAACTACTACTCCAATAGCAGCATTGCCGTCTTTCTCAATTACAAAAGTCTTAATCGGTAATAATCATGATAAATTACCAAAATCTGTAGTTAAGTTTCTTATTGTCATTTGCTGGCTCAATAGAGACTTTTTATTCTCTTCTGGCGTCGCAAAATCATTAGTATTTAGGCCTTGTTCTTTAAGCTGATTATCTGATTTTGCTTCATCAAAAGCCTTTTGCTTAGCATCAATAGCTGCTTGCGTTCCCTGTTTTGGTTTATCAGCATCTGTATCAATCTCATTCGCAGTTGACCATTGAGTACTATCTATACTTAAACTCTTATCAACTTTGGTATTTGCTGAGATAAATGATATATACTCTGCTTGAGCCTTTATTAATGCTTTCTCAAATGCAAGCTGCACACTATTAACATAGTTTGAATTTGTTTGATTAACAGATGCTGTACCAATCGCAGAACCAACATAATCATACCTATCTCTGAGATTATTTTGATTAATGTAATTTTCCATAACATCGTTTAATATCTCTTCTGCTATTCTTTTATATTGAGTAGTTATCGCAACTGGTTTAGAGTCTGACGAAATAGCATTGTTTAAATTAGTAACATCTGCTCACATATCAACTTTTGCCTGTGTTTGCTGCTTGGTAGTTTTAGTGTCTACAGCTATAGTATCTGCAGCAAATAATGAGCTTACCAAAAATTAAGAGGCAATTAATGAAGTTAAAATTTTCTTTTTTTAAGATCCTAACAATAATTTATATCTTACCAACCAAAAGTTGATTTAGTTTGAGATTTACGAATCTGTTTATCATTTTGCCATACAACCAAACCTGTTTTTAAATCCAACATTTTTAGTGTAGTTAAGAAGAACTTAGATCTCTTATCACCATCAACATTAGTATTATCAATATCTTGGATAGAACCATAGACCATATATCTAGCACCGATATGCTGTCCAATCTTAGTTGCAGTAGCTTGATCAACCATACCACTATTTGCTTGATAGCCAAGTTGCTCACGGATATTTTTAATTTGTGACATATCTGTAACTTGGAATAACCCTGATTTTATAATCTGTGTTTGAACTGTATTTGACAGCATAGTCGTATTTATATGCTCACGAGTCTCATTACGGATATTATTAAAAAACAACGTTGGCGTATACATAGTAGTGATCCTTTTAACTGCAGGTGAATTAAGCATATCTTCAGCCATTTTGTTAGTGATAGCTTGTAAATCTGTTGAACTAAAATTTATAGATGTTGTATCAACACCATTTGGATCTTCATATGCTACAATAGTTTTACCACATGAACTAAGTACTAATACTAAACTAGCAGATATAGTTATAAATAAAAGTTTTTTTTTCATTGAATATTGTTGACTTTAAAAATTACTTGTATAGTGATTATAACAATTAGTAATGTTATTGTTAATAAATAGTAAAAATTACTTTACTGGTTGGTTAATAACATATACATATACTGAACCTATTTGCTTGATTGAGTATTGCTTACAATTCTTGTTGAGACTTTTTATATATATTAGTGTCATTTTTATTATCAAAAACCTTTATCATTAATTTTGCAACCTGTAGTAGCTAACTTTGAGTTATATTTATTGATTATTTTAGGTATTTACGCGCCTTTTGAATACACGAACCCTCAAATGAAAATAAATATATTACCGTTGAAAATGCTGCTGTTAGAAATATTAATAAATAGACAATTTAACTAAAGCAACGTCCTAGTAAGCTAAACTGTTGTAATTTTTCTGATAAAATCTTATTCATACATAACCTATTCCTCAGACTAATCATTTATCTATTCATGATACTAACTTATAACAATAAGCTTTAAAATAAATTCACAAGCATATTACTAGCCTGCAGAAGATATTAGTTAACAGAATAAGCACCATACTCAATTAAAGCTTAATATTACCTAACTGATCTGCAGGAATTTCTTTTTCTACAGTTTGAATATCACCATTACCATCCTCAGTCTTTTTAACAATCTTTGCAGTTTTTCCATCTGAATTTATAGTAATAGAACTAATTTTTTTAAATACTTGAGGATTATTCTTAGCTTGAATTGTGCCATGCTGTGCTTGCATTTGGGTAATACTGTGATCAATATTAGCTAGCATTTTATTGAAATGCTCATCTAATAACTGTTGTTGCTTGTGAAAGTTTGCCATCATTTGCTCAATTGGATCTTGAGTGATAGTTTGTGAACTTTTATCTTGTGGTTTTTGTTTGACCCAACCCACACTACCATCTTTATTATCAACTATCTCGATCCAGTCATCTTTTGCAAAAATTGCTTTATAACGTGGATCTTGATCATTTATAGTTGCAAGCTTTTGTGTTTTAGTATCTGGCTTTGCATACATTGTGTAGCTATCAGCATATACTCCAGAAACTACAGTTAATCCTAAGATTGTCACTAGAACTTTCTTCATTTTAGCCTCCTTTTTTTGCTGTAAATATTTTATACATAAAAGATTTTGTTTTTAAAATAAGTTTTACAGCTATTTTTCAAAATAGTAAGCTATTCATTAGCTATAAGTTATAAAATCCAACTAGAATTATCAACCAAATACGATTAGTAACAACACTAAGGTTTTAGTAGCTGATGATGATAAAAAGATAGTTCAGTTCATAAAACCCAAATTTGAAGAAAATGGCATCTATACAACTATAGCTTTTGACGGTAAAGAAGCTCTGTTTCTAGTCAACACCAATAACTAATGATGTCATAGTTATAGATTGGATGATGCCACATTTAGATGGTATTTCTTTGCTTAAGATATTACGCAAACCAAATATAAATACTCCCAAATTATTATTCTAAGCATTCTTGATAGTACTGAAAACAATTCAAGGCCTCAAATAAGGGTGTATGACTATCTTACCAAACCTTTCTCGATATATGAATTAATGATAAGAGTAAATATACTCTACAAAAGAACCAAACAAATTACCTAGGCTCAAACTCATAAGTTAAGTTGTGGTGATATTGTTCTTAATGAGCTTGTACATGAAGTACGACGTAATGGTACGTTAATACATCTACAACAACGTGAGTATAAGATACTACTTTCTTCTAAAACATAAAAATGAAGTTGTCAGCGAAACGCTGATACTCAAAAAAGTTGGAATATGATTTTGATCAGCAAACCAATATATTAGAAGTACATATTTCTCTCCTGCGTAACAAATTAACCGAAGACGGCCTCTTACAGATCTAATAAAAACTATACGAGGCTTTGGCTATGTCATCTAAGAATAGTCTCCATAGATACTATCAGCGTAAATACATAATAAGTTCTAGCTTAAAAATGGTAATTTTTACTATTATTACTATGACTAATGTATAATCTCTTGAGTTTATATAATTTTTACTGTTCTTGGAGATAGAGTTATTGAACATATAGTTCCTTTGAGTATATGAATCTTCTGCACAGCAAGTGTTATGATTATAAGCTATCTGATCAGTATCTTTGTTGTCAGAAAAATTAATCACATCGCCAACTCAACAGCCTCAATAGTAAATACCCAAGATTTTAGCCAAATGATCAAATCAAATACTAACTGGGATGACCTTAGTAATCTAGCTAATATTTTAACCTTCTTTTGGCTAATATTGAGGATCTTTCATTAGATAAAATAACATTGCCCATGACCTAAAAACAACTTGACAAAGCTAAAAAATAGATTAGGAAACCTCGAGCAACATACTAATCCAAGCAAAGATATTGTAGAAGCACTAGCAGAATGCAACCAATTACTTGATATTATTTAATAACTTACTAAGGCTTAATTCCTAGAGTATGGGCGTGAGAATCTAATCAAAAATTAGATATAAAAAAATTTATTGATGATTCTATTGAACTATACGAGCTAATCTCAGCTATTAAATATAAATCTAACATGGCAATACTTCACACAGATGACTATATCATGCTAAAGCGTCAACTTGCTTGGTCAAGTTGGAACTATCTAAGTAGCCAAACCATATATAAACGTAAGGTTGTTTCTCTTAATTACTTTACTGGATGAATAATCTTCAACCATTTAACACTACTACCAACTATTTTGTAACAATTAATCCTGATCAAAAACCTCAGCAGTCGAAAATTATTAATCAACATATTTTTTGAGCACCCTGTTTTTGATAAAAAAGCGATACCTACAACAAGACTTTGATAAAATACAGTAGTTAATAATACCTATTATTATGTAACTTATCTAAGGTGCGGCTTCCATGAAAATTAGTATACTAAGTGCTGTAAATGTTGCAGCTAAACTAGAAGTTACAACCACGTGATAAAGGATTTTGTTTTAGGCTCAAAAGTATTTCACATCTAACCATCAGATACAAAAGTACAAATTATTATAAATCACACAATAATAATCAGCTACAGCTTGGTACCGCAACTAGTGGCAAAATAAAATCTTATAGTATAAACTCTAATCAAATATCGCCGCTATTAACTTTTAAAGTGATTTATCTAAAATCCATTGGGCAAGCTTTGAAAATTGTATCTAAAAAGATTAAATAATATTCCTAAGCCTCAACAATAGCTAGATCGAATAAGTGCCGCTAAATTCATCAATTCATATAAAGTATAACTCTAGGATAATAATCCTTATAAAAAATTTAATTTTATAGCAATATTATCTCAACACTTATTTGCTAATATTTAAAATAAATACATTTAGTGTAAATTCAATGCCACATATTTGGACGAAACTTAAGACAATAGTCGCAATAATTGGCTTATAGCACTAATTTACATTCGGTTAAGGCTGGTACAACAACCATCATAAATTTATTTATCGGTGAGAAATAACCTCAAATTTTAGCAAATTGATATTACTTATAGGATTCTATGTGTATTAAAGAAACTTATGATTGTCTGGGATTTTAAACAACCTAAAAAAACACTTAACTTTAAGCTTATAATTACAATTAGGATTTCACTTTTGACTTATTTTTTTCTTCTACGTCTTGCTTTTTTCTTTTTAACTTTCTTAGTCTTTTTAGGCTTTTTATTAGCAAATGGCTTATCTAAATTATTGTCACCAAATGTTTTTTTTGGATCAAATAATTCGAAATCTATATGAATATTCTCTAGATCCGCACGTACAACTCTTACTGTTATATCTTGACCAATATTATAGACTTTATGTGTTCTCTTGCCTATCAATATATCCTTAGTTTCATCATAAATATAATAATCACCAGGAATTGCTGATACATGTATCAAACCTTCTATATACATATCTTTTAGCTCTGCAAAAAGACCTAAGCCATTTATATGCTTGATTTGTGCCTCAAGGACATGACCAATATAATCATGCATAAAGTAGCACTTAAGCCAATTCTCAACTTGCTTAGATGCCGCATCAGCGTTACGCTCTTGATCTGAAGCATTCTCACAAATATTAGCTAGTTCATAAGGTTTATAATCAGCAGCACCATGCTCATATTCACCAATAATTGATTTAATTATCCTATGTACTACTAAATCTGGATATCTACGAATTGGTGATGTGAAATGTGTATATTCACTATATGCCAAACCAAAATGACCATCATTATTTATACTGTAAATAGCCTGATTCATACTCCGCAAAGTCATCATCTGAATATCATCATAATCAGGACGATATTTTACGCTGTCCAGCATCAGTGCTAATGCTTTTGGAGTGACTTTACCATTTTTACCATAAGCAAGATGTATACCATGTTTAGCTAGATACTTCTTAAGAGTCTCCATTCTATCCTGTTTAGGTTCACTATGAACTCTAAATGGCGACGTCTTCTTATATTTTATTGCAAATTTAGCTGCCGCAACATTAGCTACAAGCATACATTCTTCTATTAATCGATGAGCATCATTACGATGCTTTGGCACAATTGATTCGATATGATTATGCTCGTCAAGGATTATCTGTGTTTCAACTGTATCAAAATCTATAGCACCTCTTTCAACTCTAGCTTGATGAAGTATTTTATACAACTCATATAAATCAAAAATATTTTCTATAAGCTCTGGATTTTGCTCAACAATAAGATTTTGCTTCTTTTCTAAAAGCTTATCTACCTCTGTATATGTCAAACGCGCTTTTGAATTTATTACTGCTGAATAAAACTTATACCTAGAAAGCTTACCTTCCTTACTAATATTCATCTCACACACTAGAGAATATCTATCTTCGTTTGGTCTTAATGAACATAAACAATTTGATAGTTTTTCTGGTAACATCGGTATTACATAACCAGGGAAATATACTGATGTTGAACGACGTTTAGCATCTAAATCCAAAGCTGAATCTTTCTCAACATAATTTGAAACATCTGCAATTGCTACATATAGCTTCCAACTACCTCTCTTAGTTTTGTGTGCATAGACTGCATCATCGAAATCTTTAGCATCTTCACCATCTATAGTTACAAAGTGTTTATCGCGTAAATCTATTCTAGTACCTACAGTTATTTGTTCTGAGATGTCATCTAGATATCTCAACGATTTTTTGCTCCACTGCTCTACTAGATCATATTTTTGAGTTGCCATAATCATCGCTTCTTTAACTGGAGATACAGCTTCTACCTCTTGTTTAAATCTAGCTACTGCAGCACTATTTATACTAGGATAAACTATTATTTCAGCCTCTATCAGAGAATTATGCTCTATTTTTTGTTTCGGTGGTAACAGAACAATGTCATTTGTTATGTTCTTACTTATAGGTTTTAAGAAATGACAATCAAAGCTTTTATAATAGTAACCTGTTATAGTCTTTTGTGCTCGTGAAACGATTGTTTTTATTTCTGCTTCTATTCGTCCACGTTTATTAAGACCTAAAACTTTTGCTGTGACCTCATCGCCAACCATTACCATTTTTGCTTGATGAGAGACAATAGCAACTTTAGTATTCAAAGTATGACTAAATAACTCAAGGTGAGAATCTTTATCAGATGTAACTTTAGAAGTTATATAAATCGCTGCCATTTCTGGTAAGTTATAATATGCCTTATATTTCTCTAACTGACCATCTCTAACCATTGCACTTAAACGATTTACAAGACCTTCAAAAAGATTATTTTTGAAAATCTCTAGAGTATTTGCTATATTCTCAATACTGACAGGAAATTTTACATCTCTTATATAATTTAAAATCACCTCTCTACTTGGGATTGGATTTTCATATTTTCGTGCCTCAATATCCCTATTCGGATCATTATGTATGCTATATTTACTCACTTATCAATATATCCTGATCAAAAAATTTTTTATTAATCAACTTACCTTTATCAAACTCTGCTATAGCTACAAATTTATCGTTATCATATATTCTTACAGTTTTATCTAAATTTGGTTTAGTAGCTAAGATTCCTCTCTTGTATAAATCATCTTTCTCATTTTCTACTAGAGAGTATATTGGCTTGTCGATAAATACACTCTCTATACTAGTTATACTAGCAATTTTTTGCTCAAAACTTAAATCTTTTAGTTGTTCTAGCTCAAAAGCCTCAGCTAATTTAAAAGGTCCACTTTGAGTCCTTTGTAAAGCTATTAAATGCCCACCACAACCTAGTTTCTTACCGATATCTATAGCTAAGCTACGGATATATGTTCCCTTTAAACATTTAACTCTAACTTTCAAAGTATCTTTGTCAAAATCTAATAGCCATAGTTCATAAATTTTGATATTTCTTGATTTAATCTCAACACTCGTACCTTCTCTGGCAAGTTTATAAAGAGGCTGACCATTATGTTTAAGTGCAGAGTACATAGGCGGAACCTGTGTGATATTACCACGAAAATTTGCTAACACTTCTTCTATTAGCTGATTTGATAGCTTCGGTATGTTATTATTTTTAGCTATCATTTGACCTTCAGCATCACCACTATCTGTTTCAATACCAAGCCTAATCGTAGCTATATACTCTTTATCGGCATCAAGCAAGTATTGTGCTATTTTAGTAGCTCTACCAAAACATATCGGTAGAACTCCTGTCGCCATAGGATCTAAGGTACCTGTATGACCTGCTTTTTGTGCGTTAAATAAATACTTTAGCTGTTGTAAAACTTTATTTGAACTAACACCTTTAGCCTTATTGATAACAACTACACCATTTAAGTTTAGTCTATTTTTTTTCATGTAAACCTTGTTGTGATAACATTTCTATCATTTTTTCAGCTGCTTTTTGCTCAGCTTTTTTCCGTGAAGTTCCCCTAGCTTTAACTTGAAGATTTAAATCTTTTGATATAGCAATTACAGTAAATTGCTGCTCATGGTCTTTACCCTCTATAGTTTCAATACTATATTCTGGCAAACTCAAAGCATTCTGTAGCAGAATCTCTTGAAGCTTTGATTTACTATCTTTGACTTTGATAGTATCTAGATTAATACTTGATATTACTGGCTGGTACCATTTCAATATAACTTTCTTAACAGTTACAAAATCACTATCTAGATAAATAGCTCCTATCACAGCTTCAAAAACATCTTCTAATACTTTCTCACTTTTCTGTCCACCTTGCTCACTAGCTCCTACAATAACGTACTCATCCATTTTAAGGCTTAAGGCTAATTGTGCTAAAGTTGCTCCTTTGACTAGTTTAGATCTAAGCTGAGAAAGTCTTCCTTCAGCTATATCTTTAAATTGTAGATACAATGCTTCAGCAATTACAAAACCTAAAATAGAGTCACCAAGGAACTCTAATCTCTCATAATTTTTTTTAGTCTTACTTCGATGTGTCAAGGCTCTTATTAGAAGAGTATAATCTTTGAAGCTATAACCAAGTGTATTATAAAATTGTGAATATTCAGTAAACATTTTTAATTAAAAGACCTTACCAATTTCATCCCAACGAACTTTCTTATCTACCTTATCCCAGCTCATCCAGACAATTTTTGCTTTACCTACTAAATCTCTCTCAGGTACAAAGCCCCAATAGCGACTATCTTCACTATTATCACGATTATCTCCCATGACAAAGTATTGACCAGCTGGGACTTTAAGATTTTCAAAATCAGTTCCTTTTATAGACTCTACCCAATCAACTTCATGCTTAACGCCATCAAGATTCTCTGTACATACTGTATCGCCACTACCATCAGCTAAAGATTGGTTGTAATAGTTTACAGCATCACGATTACAATTAGTATATTTAAGCTTTTTACCATTTATTGTTAGCATTTTATCTTTATATGAAATTATATCACCTGGTAAACCAATCACGCGCTTAACAAAATCAACATTAGGATTAACTGGAAAATGAAATACTACAATATCACCTCTTTTTGGTTCACCGACTTTTATTAAAGTTTCATTTGAAAATGGAGATCTGATACCATAAGCAATTTTATTAACGAAAATAAAGTCACCAACTGGAAGTGTTGGTGTCATCGATGCAGTTGGGATTAAAAAGTTACCAATCAAGAAAGTTCTAAGTAGGAATACTACAAAAAATACACTAAACAAAGACCTTGCTTGATCAGCTATAAAAGGTGCTTTTAATCCTCTATCTTTATAGAATTGGCATTTTTGTTTTTTAGAAAAACCTTTTAGTTCATTAGCATATGGAGCTAATCTTGATTTTTGGAAAAATACAAGATCAATAATATAAATCAAACCACTTGCAACGGTTAAGTACAAAAGCCAAAATGTAAAACCTAGGTTTAGAATATAATTTAATAATCCCATGAAGTTACTTAATTACTTTATCCTTTTGTACAAAGTAACCAACCCCTCTGATAGTTTGTATAAAATTAGGAATATTAATTTTTTTTCTCAAATTATGCATATGCACTTCTAAGGTGTTCGTATCCATTTCTTTATCTGTAGAATAAACCTCTTCTAAAAGCTGAGTCTTCGGCACTACTCTGCCAGCATTTTGTACTAGTATTGCAAGTAGTGCTAACTCTTTTTTAGATACCGGAATAATAATACCATCTTTAGTTACTGTTTCAGAACTTGGATTAAAACTGTAATCGCCAAATCTAATCTCTTCTTTAAGACTTTTACCTGATCTAGTATTAATCCGACGAGAAATAGCCTTAATCCTAGCAACAAGCTCCTTTAGCTCAAATGGCTTTGTTAGATAATCATCAGCACCAAGGTCTAAACCTTTAATTCTATCTTCTAAACCATCTCTAGCAGTCAACAAGATTATTGGAACTTTAATACCTCTATTTCTAACATTTCTTAGAACTTCTAAACCTGTCTTTATTGGCATACCAATATCTAAGACAACTATATCATACAAACCAGATTCTATAAAAGTTTGTGCTGCTTCACCGTCTGAAACTAGATTTACAATAAGTCCATCTTTTTGTAAAGCTTCTAATAAACCTTCTCCTAAATTAAGATCATCCTCAGCTAACAATAATCTCATAACCCACCTTTGCTGTTAAAAATATTTTGCAGAGCATTTTATTAGAACAAGTATATAGTATAAGATACATAAAATAAATATTTATTTAAAATTACTAATGCTCACAAAAAGCTTGCTCAAAGCCTTTTAATTACTAACTATTTTATTTCAGCATCGAATTTTATAGCTAACTGTTGTGCTCTAGCTATATTTGCTTGAATTGCTTTATCTACAATTCCACCGAAATCAAACTTCTCAAAAGTATTTAATGCCTCATAAGTTATACCTTTTTTAGAAGTTACATTTTTTCTTAAAGATGCCATATCCTTACTGGTATTTAATGCCATTTGTGCAGCTCCTAAACATGTTTGAGCAACTAGTTTTACCGCTTGTTTTTTGTCTAAACCTTGCTTGACTGCTGCATTAACCATATGTTCCATAAATTTAAAATAATATGCAGGTCCAGAACTTGCTATAGCAGCAATGATATCAATTTCTTTTTCATCACTAACAACTGTTACTACTCCAATTGTCTGCATAATGTCTATAACTATAGTTTTTTTATCAGCAGTAATATAACCGTTAAAATAAATCCCCGTAGCACCATAGCCTAAGCTACTAGGTATATTAGGAATCGTTCTAGCAAAACTGATCTCTTTATTAAATAATCTCTCATATGCTTTAGTCTGTATCCCCGCAGCTACTGTAACTATCACCTGTCTAGATGTAACTACCTCCCTAATATTTTTGATAAGTTCAGACATATTTTGTGGCTTAATTGCTAAAATAATGATATCAGCAAGTTTAACTGCATCTAGTAATGAGGCAGATATCTCTATATTGTACTTTTTAGATAAGTTTAAGCACTTATACTCATTTCTATCAAAAACAATTATATCTTGACTCTTATAACCATGGGAAGTCATGCCAGCAATCATTGCTGCTGCCATATTGCCACCACCGATAAAACATATTTTCATTAATTTACTTCTACCAATACAAAATATACGTATTGAAAGAATAACATTTACAACAATATATTGCTAATATTATCCTTAAGTAAATAATTTAATAATAGTATGAAAGAAATAGCTTTAGCTTCTAGTAATAAAGGCAAAATTAAAGAATTTACTAATATGTTTAAGCAAAAGAATATTAAGATTATCCCTCAAACATATTTTAATGTTCCTGATGCTGATGAAGTTGGACTTAGCTTTATTGAGAACGCTATTTTAAAAGCAAGAAACTGCGCCAAACATACAGGTCTAGCTACGATTGCTGATGATTCAGGGCTTGAAGTATTTTCTTTAAACGGTGAGCCTGGAATCTATTCAGCAAGATATTGTGGAGAACATGGTAACAATAAGGCTAATATACAAAAATTACTAGCTAAATTAGCTGGTAATGATAATAGGAACGCTAGATTTGTTTGTGCCCTAGCGTATGTAGAGCATGAACTTGACCCAACCCCAATTTTAGCATATGGTTTTTTAGCGGGACAGATAGCTTATCAAAATAGTGGTTCAAATGGTTTTGGTTATGATCCTATATTCGTATTGCCACAATTGCAAAAAACCTTAGCTGAAATCTCTGAAATAGATAAAAATCAAATAAGCCATAGAGCCATTGCACTTCATAAAATGGTACAACTACTACTAGAAAACTAAATTTTACCAATTCAGATTATATAAATTTATATGTTATGTGCTAAAATATACAAATAATTCTTATCAAGAATATAACTATTAACTTTAGGTTTAAAGAGTGGAACAGTTAAAAAAATTCTTTTATGTTTTTCTAGCTCACATATACTCGAGTTTATTTATCGTATATATACCTTTTCTATATGTAAAAAAATTTAAAAGAAGCTTTAAAAATATCAATTATAGAAAAAGATGGGCTGAAAGATTCGCACAAACTAGCTTTCGATTTGACAGCAGCATATGGATACATTCAGTATCAGTTGGTGAAACTATTTCTGCCGCGCCACTAGTAAAAAAATTACTAAAGAATTTTCCTTATGAGAATTTTGTTATAACCACAACTACACCAACTGGTAGTGATGTTGTAAGTAGTTTATATAGTAAATATTCAAATGTACATCATATGTATATCCCTTATGATATAATTCCATTTGTTAATAGTTTTTTTGTTAAAGTCAATCCTAAAATTTTTATAATTATTGAAACAGAAATTTGGCCAAATATTCTAAATAAATGTTTTGTTGAGAAAGTTCCTGTAATAATAACAAATGCCAGACTATCAAAAAAATCAATGAGAAACTATACTAAAATTCCTTTTGGTAAGGAATTTCTATTTAAGAATCTCTCTCACATCAATGCTCAGACTGAGAAAGATGCCAAGAGATTTTATTCTTTGGGAGTAAATAAAAACAATATTTCTGTAACAGGAAACTTGAAATACAATCTTATCACTCCAGAAAACCTTGAAAATAAAATGCATAGCATCAAAGATAGTTTAGAAGTTAGACCAACATGGATCGCAGGCAGTACTCATCAAGGCGAGGAAGAAATAATACTTGAAGCACATAAACAAATCTTAAAAATACGTCCAAACTGTTTATTAATATTAGTTCCAAGACATAAAGAACGCTTTCAGAAAGTAGAAAAGCTAATCTCTAATAATTCTTTGACATACCAAAAAAGAAGTTCTTTAGAATGTCAAATTTCTAGTCACACTCAAGTATATTTAGGCGATACAATGGGTGAACTGCTACATCTTTATTACATTGCAGATATAACTTTCGTTGGCGGAACTTTAATAGATAATGGTGGACATAATTTACTTGAGCCAGCTGCACTAGCAAAACCGATTTTAAGCGGCACAAGTCTCTATAATTTTAGTCAAATATCCAAAGAACTAATTCGCAATAAAGCTCTAACTCGTGTAAGAAGTCAACAAGAGCTTGTAAATAACATCCTCAAAATATTAGAAGATAAACAACTATCACAACAGATGTCTTCAGGCGCGCTTAAAACCTTTAAAGCGCACAGTGATGTGCTTGAAAAGCAGTATAATAATATCGTAAAATTTTTATGAGTAGTGAAAAGATAATAAAAGATTTCGAAATTTTTGCTGAAAATGTATTTACTCAGTTTGGATGCATATCCAAAACATTACTAAGTGCGATGCATTATAGTTTTTTTAGTGGTGGTAAAAGAATAAGAGCACAGTTTGTTTATGTAATTGGTGAGGCGTTAGCTATTGATAAAGCAAACTGTGATAAAATTGCTTTTGCAGTAGAATCTATCCATACATACTCGCTAATACATGATGATCTTCCTGCTATGGATAATGATAGACTGCGTAGGGGCAAACCGACTTGTCATATCAAATTTAACGAGGCTACTGCAATATTAGCAGGTGATGCCTTACAATCTTTAGCTTTTGAAATATTACAAGAGATCAACTGTCCAGATATAGATAAATTAAGAAAAATGAATAAATTCTTTGCTCAATGCTGTGGTGCTAGTGGCATGGTTGGCGGTCAACAGCTAGATATTGAGGGTGAGAATAAAAAACTTATGCTTAATGAATTAGAGATATTACATACTAACAAAACTGCAAAAATGTTTAGAGCATGCATAGTTTTACCTTATATTCTATCACAAAATCAAAATAACAAAAAAGAAGATTTATTAATAAGGTTATCAGACTTAATAGGTTTATGCTTTCAGATCAAAGATGATATTTTAGACGTCACGAAGACAACTACTGAGCTAGGAAAAACTAGTGCTAAGGATATAGATGCTAATAAATCAACATATGTGTCATTAATGGGATTGGAAGGCGCAAATAAATATTTAGTAAATAAAAAAAATGAAATCAATCAAATTATCAATAAGCTCAAAAATAACAACATTAGCTCAATCAAACTTGAAAAACTTATTGATTTAGTTATTAATAGAAACTGTTAGTTATTTTTGCTACAATTCCGTAAGTTTATTGAAAAGTTAATTTAAAATGCAAACCCTACAAAAAATATATGCTTGGCTAGTGCACCTTTTTACATCATTAGGTGCTGTATTTGGTATCTTAGCTATTATATTTTCAATAGAAGCTGCCAAAACAATTGTATTAGGTCAAACAAATCTACATCACTACTATATTAAGCTTTCAATGTTTAGCATTATAATAGCGATATTTATTGACTCAATAGATGGTAGTCTAGCGAGATTGGTTGATATCAAAAAACTTGCTCCTCTAGATGGCTCACTTCTTGATAATATTATAGACTTTACGACATATTCAATTGTTCCTTGCATTTGGATATATGTGTCTGCAATAGTAAGCCAACAATGGCTAATTCCGATAATAATAATGATAACTATTTCTTCTTCTTATCAATTCTGTCAACTAAATGCAAAAACTAATGATCATTTTTTTGTCGGCTTTCCAAGTTACTGGAATGTTATAGTAATGTATATGCTGTGTTTTCAGTCAAGTCAATTGATTAATGAAATAACGATAATAATATTATCAATATTCTCTTTTATACCGATAAAATATATATACTTATCAAGAACTGAGCATATTAGTAAGAGTAAATTTGTCAAAACATTTACGTTTATTTTAACAATGTTAGTGGCTATCGTAACTTTCTTAGCAGTACTACTTTACCCGCTAAAAACACCAACACCTCTGATAACAATAATATTAATGTTCTCAATATTTTATATATTTTTTAGTCTAAAGCTAAATTTTAAACCTGTAAAAAGCTAATCTGTTTACCTTTTAATCACTTCTATATGATAATATAATTAACTAAGTTAAGCTGTTTTTCTAATTCTATATGAAAGTTTTAAGACAAGATGAGCGCCAAAAGCTATTTTTAGAAAATATTTTTCCATATAAACATAAAATTCCACGCAATGTATATGAAAAACAAAAGCATTACCTACAAATAGAACTATTAAAATTTCAAAAGTGGGTAAAAGAAAATAATAAAAAAGTTCTAGTCATTTTTGAAGGGAGAGATGCCGCTGGTAAGGATGGAACTATAAAAAGAATGATGGAACATCTCAATCCACGTGGTGCTAAGGTAATTGCCCTAGAGAAATCATCAGAACGAGAGAGAAATCAATGGTACTTCCAAAGATACATAGAACACCTACCATCTGGGGGGGAAATAGTACTTTTTGATAGATCTTGGTATAATCGTGCTGGAGTTGAAAGAGTTATGGGGTTCTGTACTGAAAGGGAATATTTTTTATTCCTAGAACAGGCTCCTCAACTAGAAAAAATGCTAGTTGATAGTGGTACTATGATAATAAAGTTTTGGTTCTCAGTCAGCCAAAAGGAACAAAAAAATAGATTTGCTGCCAGAGAAAGTCACCCTTTAAAACAATGGAAACTTAGCCCAATAGATAAAGCGTCTTTAGATAAATGGGATGACTATACTGAAGCTAAAGAAAGAATGTTTATATATACGGACAAACCATATGCACCATGGGTAATCGTTAAATCTGATGATAAAAAACGCGCCCGACTAAATGCAATAAGATATATACTTAATAACGCTGAGTATGACAATAAAGATCATGAAATAGCAATCCCACCTGATCCTCTTATCGTAGGCACATCTTCAAAAATATATAAATAACAATCTAAAACAAAAATATCTCTTGACTAACAACCTTATTTAAAATACAATCATGCCTAATGGGCCTATAGCTCAGTTGGTTAGAGCGCCGGACTCATAATCCGTAGGTCGTAGGTTCAAGTCCTACTGGGCCCACCAAACATATTTCTCATAATACTGTTACGATATCATAAATCAAATAATAACGATGTTTTGATATATCTTTATTGTATCAAATTGTGTGTTATTTAGATTTATTTAATCCTTGATAGTATAGTAGAGTATATTGCAGTGTACATTTAAGAGTACGTGTACCCATTTTCAATGTACACTCATAGCCTAAAATAAGTAATCAAAGAATATTTAAACATATCTTTGATAGATTCATCGCTCACAGCTACTTATCTAACTCTGCTAGCAAGGATGATATTAAATAAAGCTCATTTAAATTTTAAAAAATAATATTTCATGTTAATTTTTCTCAATATTTTTAATTTTTACTGTAGTTACTGTAGTGATTTAAAATGTAAAGCAGCTAATAATACAATATAAAGATAATTAATATGCTACTATTAAAGTAGATTACTAAATTACTAAGCACTTTCTAGGTTAGCTACCAAAAGAGTGTTTAATCTATTAGTTACCAAATTTGTACTTCAATAGTTTTTGTCAGTAGTAACCAGCAGCTTGAGAAACTCTATTTTCCCTTTTCTAAATTAAATATCTAGAAAACAATTATAAAGTATTTATTTATAAAAAAATCTAAATACTAACTATGATACAGGATTGAATTCAGGCTTATTCCATACCTCTTCGTTTGACAAATCAGTTTGTATATAAAACTCTATTATCTCTCCATTTTCCTCAACTACAGCAACTTTAAATCCTTCTATAGGAAAATAAGGTTCTAAAAGAACATTTTTATACTTAATCACACTATATAAATCTATTATTTTATAAGCTATATGAGGTAGTGTCTGGATTAATTTATTTAATGGGCGGTTTGGTATAAAACGATAATTGAGTAAATCTTTTATTGTATTCTGCCTGTGGAAGTTCACCACCTGAGTGATATATCCATATTAGGACTGACTATAGCGCTCTCCAGGTTGTGTTTCAGTTACAGGAATCCCCGCATGGTGGATATTAGTATTTCATAACTGTTTATCCATATTTTTTATTTATATCTAAAGAAAAATTATTAATTATATTTAATCAAATTATATCCATGCTTTATAAATCTTTGGTTTATAATAACGGAAACATAAAAGATTAATAAATATGTTAAATTATTCACAATTAAGATATATAAAAGTTGCAGAATATTTAAGTTATAAATAAGCTAGTGATTAACTTTGTATTTCAACTACAGCTAAACATGGAAAATAACACCTTTTGGTATAATAATGTTTGATAAATGCCAGAGTTTACTTAAAGAAGGTAAATAATCTTCAAAAATTTCTAGAATCTAGACAAAAAACTCCCTAGGGTAAATTAACTGTATGTATTAGTATCAAAGATTTTAGCTAAAGAACTAATCTTAAAGCATCTAACTAAGTTGATTTTATAAATAAATATCCTCTAATTGATTGAGTGTAAACTAATATTTCTGAACAAGATAGTGATTTAGCAAAAAGCAATATTGATATAATATTAGGTTTTACTCAAATTATCCCTATTACTGATAACCTTGAATATAGAAAATGCAACCCATATCAAATATATTATGTGCCTAACCTAATTTAATTTTAAAATATGGTACTACGCCAAATACAATAAAAAATTTACTCAATTATCGATTTATATCATATAGCCTAAGAAAGCTATAGACAAAGCTATCCTTAGAAAATGGAACTTATATATTGTTTCCCATACCAATATTTATGGATGACTTTAATGAATTTAATCAAGCCTATAAAAATTAGATTAGATTTTTTAAAAAATGGGTGATGGCGTAGTTGAAAATATAATAAAAGATGGAGATCTAATACAAATTCTTCCTGATGTAAAGTTTAAGAAATTATGAGATATATTATTTTTTTATCAAAATTACGGATATGACTTACCAAAAACAAAATCTTTTTTAGATTTTTATTGTTATAAAATTGCCGCTAAATAGTTTTGTTTGTCTTTTTTAGTAAGTCTAACTTTATGCTCGTTCATTAACGTACCATGAAAATACTTAGCTAAATCTTCTAAAACATCTAGCATTAATTCATAGCATGTTTTAACATCATAATCGATACTGGCAAGTTTTCTATAATTCATTACAGCGATAATACCAGTTATAGTACCATCCGTAGCACTAAAAAACTCTTGCTCTTGGTTATCAGGTAAAATGCTAAATATAACATCCTTATAATTAACCTTTTGGAAAACCTTGGTATCAGTATATTTCACCCCATAGTACTTTAAAAATGCGGCTAAGTCTTTTATTTGAATTGCTTCAATCGCTTCAAAGTAAAGTAGTAAAAAACCATCTCTTAAGAGAGGATATTCACGCTGAACATCTTCAATATTAGCAGCATATTCTGAGAAACTTTTAGCTTGATTTATAAGCTCTTTAGTATTACTTTGTTCAATATTTCTAAGTATTTCTACTTGTTTTAGACGCAAACTTTTACGATATAAATCTATTATGATCAATATCACCAAAACTAAAACTAATGCCAGTATTATTGTCATTTACCTAACACCTATAATGTTTTCATATCCATGTATTATATCTCTAAAGACTATAAAAATTAATTTTTTTCTATCATAGTATCTAATACTTCGATGATCTTACTCTCAGTATCTATAACCATTTCTGTATGAATTTTTTCAAATTCTTTTACTATATAATCGTTGCGCTTTTTATCATCAAACAATCTTTTTAATTCACTAAATAAATTATTTACCGTACAGTCTTCTTGTATTAATTCTTTCACAATTTCGCTTTTGTGCAAGATATTAGGAAAAGCCCAATAACTATGGTTACTAATAAACATTTTACCAATAAAAGCTGAAAGCCATGATAATTTATAACCTACAACCATAGGTAGTTTACATAGCATAGCCTCAAATGTTGCTGTTCCTGATGCTAATAAACTCAAATCAGACGCTTTTAAAACCTCATGCGAACTTGCTTCAAAAACTTCAATCCCTAGATCATCAATTTGCTCCTTATATTTAACAAATAGTGTTTTTAATGATGACTTAGCTAAAGGCATAATAGCCTTAAATTTATACCCAGCATCTACTAATTTCTGTAATGCTGTCAAAAATAATGGTAACAGCCTTGTAACTTCTGTAGTACGACTTCCTGGTAAAACTGATAATATTGGCAAAGAATTATTTTCTAAACCAAGTTTTTCTCTATACTTAGCCCTGTCAATATGTATTGGAATATTCTTAGCTAATGGGTGGCCAACATATATAACTTCAAAATCATGCTTTTTTTTATAGTATTCAACTTCAAAAGGCAAAATCGCTAATATCTTGTCAGTTGCTTTGCGTATTTTTTTGATACGATATTCGCGCCAAACCCATATTTTAGGACTTACATAATGTATAGTCTTAATACCAGCAGCTCTTAATTCTTTTTCAACCGTAAGATTAAAATCAGGGGCATCTATACCTATAAATATATCAGGTTTATTTTGCTTAAAATAATTGATAATTTTGCTACGAATACTTAATATGCGCAGACCCTTTGAAATAATTTCTAATAAACCAATTAATGATAGTGCATCCATTGGGTAGAGGCTTTTAAAACCAGCTGCTGCCATTTTAGGGCCACCGATACCCTCAATTGTTGCATCAGGATATCTTAGCTTTAAAACCTTAACTAGTGTGCCACCCAATTGATCACCTGAGAGCTCTCCGGCTACAATACCTATTCTCACTATCTTAGTATACCTCTTCGCGAAGTACTAATCACATCAACAAAAGGCTCTAAAACTTTGTCTTCTTTAGCCATATCTTTGATTATCTCAAAAGCTTCTTTCATCATTAAACCTTTGCGATATAACACCTTGTAAACTTCTTTGATTTTTTTCATTTCTTCAGGTGTAAAGCCACGACGCTTTAAGCCTTCAGTATTTATACCACAAGGAGTTGAGCCAGCATTCACAGCAGTAACCATTAGATATGGAGGTACATCCTTACCAATTAGTGCTGCATGAGCAATAAAAGCATGTTTACCGACTCTACAAAATTGATGAATACCAACATTAGAACTTAAGATTGCATAATCATCAATATGCACATGTCCAGCTAAACCAACACCGTTAACCAAATTTATATAACTACCTATTTTACAATCATGACCAATATGCACATAGCACATAATAATGTTGTTATTACCAACTGACGTAATTCCAGTTTCTTTTGCGGTTCCACCATGAATGGTTGCACATTCTCTGATAATATTATTATCACCAATCACAACCTGAGAAAAATCGCCTTTTTTATATGTATAATCAATTGGATCATCACCGATTGAAGCATACTGAAAAATCTGATTATTTTTACCTATAACAGCATTACCACCAATTGTTACATGGCTTTTTAACTCAGTATTCTCACCAATAACAACATTTTTTCCAATAACACAGAATGGCCCTATTATAGCAGTATCGGCTATTTTGGCACTCTCATGTACTACTGCCAAACTATGTATCACGATTAATAGTCCTTATATGCTGCCATTAATTCAGCTGAACAAACAACTTGTCCACCAACTTTCGCTACTGACTCTGCAGTGCAAATGATATTTTTTTGTTTTACCATGCGTGACTCAATCACTAACACATCACCTGGTACAACAGGTTTTTTAACCCTTACCTTATCAATACCAGCTAGCATAAACGTTCTTCTACCACCGCCAGCTTTCTCAACCACATGAGCAAACAATGTTTCTGCCATTAATTCACCAAGTATTGCTGTTGCTTGGGCCATTGCTTCAACTATTAATACACCAGGCATAACTGGGAAATCAGGAAAGTGCCCGTTAAAAAAATCCTCATTTATAGTGACATTTTTTTGTGCAACAATAGTTCTATCTTCAATACTCCAATCAACGATCTTATCCAAAAGTGCAAAAGGATATCTATGAGGTAAGATTTTTCTAATTCCCATTACATCTATCTGTTTATTATTTTCATTAAACTGACTCATTAAATAATCCTTACTTATTTAATTTTTCTTCTAGTTGTCTTACTTTTGTAATTAGAATATCAATCTTAGCTAGTTTAGCCACAAACCTACCCCATTGGATCCTAGGTTTAGCTTCAAACGCAGCATAGTACATTCCTGGCTTAGTAATCGACTTACCAATATTAGATGCGCCACCTATGATAGTGTTATCACAAATACTGATGTGCCCAGTTATAGCTGACTGACCTCCAATAAGACAGTTATCACCAATCTTTGTACTACCTGCAACAGCTGTAACACTAGCTATGGCGGTATTTCCACCGATAACTACATTATGAGCTATCTGTACTAAATTATCAATACGTGCACCCTTTTTAATTATCGTATCATCAATAGCCCCTCTATCAACAGTTGTTCCTGAACCAATCTCAACATCATCTTCGATAATTACTCTACCTAGTTGAGGAATCTTAGTCCAACTACCATCTTCATCTCTTGCATTACCAAAACCGTCACAACCAATTACAGCATTTTGATGAATAATACATCCAGTACCAATTACAACATCATGAGCAATAGATACATTATTCTTAATAAAAGTATCATTACCTATTTTAGTGCCATTATCAATAGTTGCACAGGCACCTATGCAGACATTATCACCGATAATTACATTTTCTCCAATAACCGCATTAGCTCCTATAGTGACATTTTCACCAATTACAGCACTTACAGCTACAACAGCTTTACTATGAATTTTACCATCTGGACACGGGGATTTATCAAATAGTTCCATAACCTTTGCTAAAGCCATATAAGGATTTGATAACACTATTGCGTTTGTATTACAGTATTCTAATGCCTCTTCTGTAATTAAAACTGCTGATGCTTTTGTCTCGGATAATGCCTTTAAATACTTAGGGTTAGTACAAAAAGAAATATCGCCTTCACCAGCTTGTGATAGTGTAGCAATCTTATTTATCTCGATACTTTTATTGCCCTTGACTTCACCATCAAGCTTTGATGCTAGAAAATCTAAAGTATACATTAATAAAACTCCCTAGGATTATTCAGAGTCCTTATTCATCAATTCAATAACTTGGTTTGATATATCATCAATATTATTGACATAAGCTAATGCCTGTGTTGTAAGCACTATGTTATATTTTTTTTGCTTAGCAATTATCTGTACAGCCTTATCAAATGAAGCTTGAAATTTTTTTGATAGCTTATCTTTTGCCATATACTCTTTTTGCTGCAAGATTCGTGCTTTTTCAGCAAAGTTTTGTTGTTCTTGTTGGATTTGCTGCTGTTTCTTATCTAATTCACTTTTAGTCATAGTTGCAGAATTATCTTGTAAAGCTTTCATCTTCTGCATAATATTTTCTTGTTCTTGCTTAAGCTTAGTAGCATCTGGCTTAAGATCATTTTCAAGTTTTTTGACGCTAACAGAGCCTAAATCAGAATCATTGAAGATCTCAACTGGATTAACTACAGCTATTTTAGTGTCTGCATACGCTACTGCGGTAAATGCACTTGCCAAAACGCATATTGATAAAGCAATTTTTTTCATTTATAAGATCTCCCCTAAATTTATATAATTATTTAATAATGTATTCTAACACAATATTACCAAAGTTGTTAAACCGTTTTAGGTACCAGATACAATTAAACCTAGTTTTTTATATAAGAAAATAACATGTCTATTTTAGAAGTTTTGTCCTAATGAAAATTGGAATACTTGAGTTATATCACCTTTTTGCACATTAAATGGCTGAGCAAATGACACAGCTAATGGTCCCATTGGCGAAGCCCATCTAAACTCAACACCAATAGAGTATTTCAAATTAGAAAATGAAGGTACAGTTTCTTGCTTTGGTTGAGCGGCTACTACCCCATTTAAATTATAAGTTGTATATGTATTACCTATATCGAAAAATGCTCCTATCCTCATCTTAGAACTATCCTTAATAAAAGGTATAGGAAACAATAAATCATAGTTATTATAAATATTAAGGTTACCACCAATTGATTTACCTGTAGAACCATCTATTAAGTTAATATCACGTGGACCAAGTGAACCTTGTAGGAAACCACGTACGCTTCCCCAACCACCACCATAGAAGTTCTCGTAGAAAGGTAGTTCTTTTGTTTTACCAAAACCGCCACCATATTGAACTCCAGCTCTAATAGTTAGCGCTGACATATCAGTATTTGGCACGGCTATATTATAAGTACCTCCAACTTCTACCTTATATGCATTAATATTACTAATAACTGGAATGTTAACAGATCCATTTAAATTTAATGATCCTCCATCTGTAGCAAAAATATATTTATTTGAGTTATCGTAACTCCAACCTGCTGTCAATGCAGGCTCATTAAAGTTGTTTCTACCACCTTGTTGTTTGATAAACCATTGTACAATTGAAGACTGATAACCAGTTGATTGCTTAACTGTATTATTAGCAAAAGTTATACCTGCTGAAACATTACTAAACGTTGATATAGGTAAACCATACATCAATCTTGCACCAATCGTATTTAACTGATACGCAACAACAGCATTTGTCTTAGCAAAGTTTGATCTATTTACATATGCAGAAATACTTTGGCTAATTCCTGTAGTAGTAAAAAATGGATCAATATAACTTACATCTAATTGTTGGAATGGGATCGAAAGCTGCGCATTAACATTAAAAGTATTGCCAGTACCAAAAACGTTAGGCATATTTAGCCTACCGCCTATCATAAAACCATACAAATCCGAGAATCCTAAGCTTCCCCTTATTGAATTAGCATTCCTCTCTTTGATATTATAGTTCACATCAACCAAATCATCAGATCCTACAACAGGAACAAGCTCCATATCCGCTGAGCCAACATATGGCAATTGGTCTAACCTTCTTTGAGACTTATCTATTGCTTCCTTATTATATTGACTTTGCTCATAATATTGTAATTGGCGACGAAATACATAATCATTAGTTACATTATTGCCAAAGAAATTTACTCTATTTACATAAACTTTCTTCCCAGCATCGACAACAATCTTAAAAGAAACTATACGATTATTCTTATCAACCGTAGGAATAGGATTAACTGTAGCAAAAGCATATCCTTTACTACCTAGCAGAGTCTTTATACCCTCAACTGTATCAACTAGTTTAGATTTTGAGAACACTTCACCTTTTTTTATCTTTACCAAAGATTGTAACTCTGATTTCGGTAAAATAAACTTACCAGTTAAAGAAACATTACCAACTCTATAAATTTGTCCTTCCACAACATCAAAAGTAATGTATGAATGCTCATGGTCTTTGGACATTGATGCTTGTTTCGATGTAACATTAAAATCTAAATAACCTCTATCTAAATAATAGTTTGTTATGCCCTGGACAGACTGACTCATACCATCTGGTGAATAACTATCAAAAGATGACAAAAAACCCCATAAATTCCATATCGAAGGCACTTGAAATGCAACACTGGTATATAAGTCAGCATCATCAAAATTTTTATTACCAACAAAGTTTATCGAATCAACAGTTGCAGGTTTACCCTCTTGAAAGTTTATATTTATATCAATCCTATTATTTGGTAGTTTCCTGATGTTTTCTTGTATTTTTGCACCATATAAACCCATCATAGAGTACTGATTAAGCAAAGATTGCTTAATCAAAAACATCGTATTAGGATTATAAACATTACCTACATATATACCCTCATCAGTAAAAACTTTCTCAAGATTACCTTTACTAAGTTTTTTATTACCACTAAAACTAAACCCTGCTATAATCGGTCTTTCTTTGACATTAATAAAAAGATTACTTCCTTTACGATATAAATCAACACTATTAAAAAATCCGGTACCATAAAGATTGTTAATAATCTGATTTGTATCTTCAGGTGTAATGTAGCTTCCTTTCTTATAACCAATACGGCTCTTAACTACATCACTCTGTAAGCCCTCTAATCCATTAATACATACATTATTTAATATAAAGCTGTCATTATCAGCCCAGCCATTAAATGCAATACACATAAGAAGAGAGGCTAATACAAACTTCTTTCTCAAAAAAAACACTCAATTTACCCCAAAACAGAATCCACATACTCACGAGTTTTTCTATCTATTTCAAAAACTTCTTCTATATTTCTTGGATTCTCAAAATTTAACTCTTTTGTTACTTTTTTATTTACTTCTACAATCTCTAAATACTTAATCTTTTCATCTAAAAATGCTGCTACCAGTTCTTCATTAGCGGCATTAAAAACTATATTAGCGGCATAATTTTTATTCTGTAAGTTCTCAAATACAATCTTCAATGCTTCAAATCTTTCAAAACATACATTTCTAAAGGTCAATTCACACTTTGTAAAATCAAGCTTAGCGACTTGTGTTTCACCCCTAAGAGGATAGTATAAGGCGTTTGCTATAGGCGTTTTCATATCTTGTACTCCTAAGTGAGCCAAATAACTACCATCAATATATCTCACCATTGAGTGAATTACACTCTGAGGATGAATTAGAACACTTATTTTGTCAGCTATGACACCAAAAAGCCAATATGCTTCGATAACCTCTAGAGCTTTATTTACCATTGTTGATGAATCAACAGAAATTTTGCGTCCCATTTGCCAGTTAGGATGAGCACATGCCTGCTCATGTGTTACATCAATTAGCTCATGCAACTGTTTATCTCTAAAAGGTCCTCCAGATGCTGTCAAAATTATTTGGTCAATATCTTTGGCATATCGCTTATTAGCATTATCTATACATTGGAATATTGCATTATGCTCACTATCTACAGGTATAAGTTGAGCATTATTTTTTATAACCTCATCTACCAATAAGTGCCCTGCCGTTACTAACGATTCTTTGTTAGCAAGCAAAATTTTCTTACCTGCTTTGGCTGCTGCAAAAGTTGGCCTAAGCCCTGCAATACCAACTATAGCAGACATAACTATATCAACCTCTGGCAAACTGGATACTTTCTCAAGCCCCTGTTCTGCTATCAAAATATCAACATTAGCAACTAATGATTGTAACTTTTCTTTTTTTGCTAAATTGGGAACTACAGCAAACTTAGGCTTAAACTCTTGGCATAGCTTTGCCAGTTTCTCAATATTACTAAATGCTGTTAAAGCAAAAACTTCAAAATCATTACTCTCTCTAATAACAGCTAAAGTGCTATCACCTATTGACCCTGTAGCTCCTAGTATGGTAATCTTAACTCTTCTAAACATACCAACTATTCACTATGTGTAGTATCATCAGAAGATTCTATACCTTCATTATTTTCAACATCATCCTGCTTAACTACTTTTAAGCTAATAAGTTTTTCATTATTTCTCAGATTAATCAATCTAACACCTTGAGCAGAGCGACTGCATTCTCTAACCTCATCAGAAGATGTTCTTACCAAAGTGCCATTATCAGTAATCATCACAATATCTTCATCATTCTCAACTAAAACAGCTACTACAACCTTACCATTACGCTGCGATGTTGATATAGCTATCACACCCTGGCTAGCACGCTTAGTTTTACGATATTCACAGACTGCTGTTCTCTTACCATAACCATTTTCTGTAGCTGCTAAGACAATCCCATCATCTGCATTTGTTACAAGCATTGAAACTATCTTTTGATCAGACTGAATACGCATACCAATTACTCCAGCTGCTGAACGACCCATAGCCCTCACATTAGATTCATCAAAACGGATTGCTTTACCTGCATCAGAGAACATCATAATCTGCTTATTACCATCTGTAAGAGCAACGTAAGATAACTCATCACCATCATTTAAGCCAATTGCTATCTTGCCTGTTAAACGCGGTTTAGCAAATTCAGACAGACCAACTTTCTTGACTCTGCCAAGTTTAGTTGCCATAAACACATACCAACCCTCGTTAAACTGAGAAATTGGCATCATTGCAGTTATTCTTTCATCCTTCTCTAGTGGCAAAATATTGTTAATTGGTCTACCCTTAGAAATTCTACTTGAGATTGGGAAATCATAAACTTTTGACCAGTAAACTCGACCTAAACTTGAGAAACACAACATAGTATCATGAGTTGAAGCAAGCATTAACTTAAATATACTATCTTCTTCTTTAGTCTTAGTTGCAGATTTACCAACACCACCACGCTTTTGAACATTATACATACTTAATGGTTGAGTTTTAACATAACCATCCACAGACAAAGTTACAACCATATCTTCTTCTGCAATTAAATCTTCTCTAGTTAGATCTAATCTTGACTCTATAATTTCTGATTTTCTCTGATCGCCATAGTTATCTCTAATTTCAATAAGCTCCTCTTTAACAACATGAATAAGCTCATTGACATCGCTCAAAATACTAATTAAATATTTAATTCTATTAATGAGCTCTTTGAATTCATTGACAATCTTATCTTGCTCTAACCCAGTTAATCTGTGTAGTCTCAAAGCAAGTATTGCATCCGCTTGCTCCTCAGTTATATTATATGAAGCATCAGCTTGGATACCATAGTGAGACGCTAAAGTTTCTTTACGATACATTTTGACATCCACACCATCTAGCATACTCTTAACCATAGAACCATTCCATGATCTAGTAAGCATAGACTCTTTTGCATCAGCCGGTGAAGGAGATGCCTTGATAAGCTCAATCATCTCATCAATATTTGCTAACGAAAGCAACAGCCCTTCTAGTATATGAGCTCTTTCTTTTGATTTTCTCAGCTCAAAAATTGTTCTTCGAGTTACAACTTCTTTTCTATGCTTAATAAACTGTTCTAGAATTTCTTTGAGGTTTAGTAGCTTAGGCTTGTTATCACTAAGAGCAACCATATTAATACCAAAACTACATTGTAATTGTGTTTGGGTATATAAAGTATTTAGGACAACCTCAGGTGACTCATCTCTTTTCAGATCAATTACAACACGAATACCATCTTTATCAGACTCATCTCTAAGTTCTGAAATACCTGTTACTTTCTTATCTTTAACAAGCTCAGCAATCTTCTCTACAAGCTTAGCTTTATTTACTTGGTAAGGTATTTCTGTGACCACTATTTGTGATTTACCAGATGCTTCATCTTTATGAATATTAGCTTTAGCACGCATAATTACGCGCCCTCTACCTGTCTTATACGCCTCTAGTATTTCATCTGTACCATTAATGTATGATCCAGTAGGAAAATCAGGTGCAGGAATATATTCGATAAGCTCTTCTATAGTTAAGTTAGAATTATCAATAAGAGCTATAGTACCATTGATAACCTCTGTCATATTATGAGGTGGAATATTAGTCGCCATACCAACAGCGATACCTGATGAACCGTTTACCAAAAGATTTGGAACTTTTGTGGGCAAAACATCCGGAACTAACTCAGTATTATCATAATTAGGTGAAAAATCTACAGTTTCTTTATCTATATCGATTAAAAGCTCGTGCGTTAGTTTCTCCATCCTAATTTCAGTATAACGCATTGCAGCTGGCGAATCGCCATCAACAGAACCAAAGTTACCTTGCCCATCTACCAAAGTATAGCGCAATGAAAAAGGCTGTGCCATCCTAACAATAGTATCATAAACAGCTGTATCACCATGTGGATGATATTTACCTATAACATCACCGACAACCCTTGCAGACTTTTTATATGGCCTATTGTAGTAGTTAGATAACTCATTCATCGCAAAAAGTACACGACGATGGACAGGCTTAAGACCATCACGTACATCTGGCAAAGCACGACCAACAATTACACTCATCGCATAATCAAGATACGATTGTTTTAGTTCTTTTTCGATATTTATAGATGATGATTCTTTCGTGGTTATAGACATTAGTTATCGCTTTTAATCAAGATAAAACATAACCGCTATTTTAACATAACAGATGACAAAAAGCACTCTTTAGCAATCCATTCAAAAACCTTACAAAATCTCACTGCCAAAATATCTTAATTATCACAAATAATAAAATTACACTTATCAATTTTTGATAACTCTTATTAATAACTGATAAGGAAAATCTTGCAAAAAAATCTATAATCTGAAACTACTTTTTTTTTAGAAAAACAATGAATAAAGTTATTATTAGTTATATATTGCATCAATTATGTTGCCAGCAGTAACTTTTACTAATAAATAAACAATTAAATCAAGTGAAGTAACCCTTATCACAATAACCTTTTACTATAATTCAGTCAGAGGCATATGTATATTATCGTATTACCAAATACCGAATATGCAAATATAGTTAGTATGTTATACTATAGCTGATGTGATGTATGGTTATTTGATGAAGCAAAAATATACAAACTTGAGCCAAACAATCCTGATCAACTGATTCATAACTGCACATATACAAATATACTACTACACCTTATCAGATTAACGACTACTCAAAAGGCTACCTTCAGCAGAAGCTAAGGGAGCTCTTGGTCTAGCAAACTACGATGCTGTAGCTGCATTCAATACAATATCAATAATAATGGTTCACAGACAAAAAAATAGGTCCTGAAGCTTTATAAATATATACTCTGGGCCAATGATAACTACTTTAGTCATTTCAAGTATTAAACAAATTTAAATAGAATGAATGTTAACTCGACGAATGATTGGTATGTGTACCATGAGCAAAGGAATAATGTTTAGAAAACTATCAAAAAAAATACTGCTGGCGGTTTAACATTCACATTTGTGATTAATGTTGTCTATAATGCTGGTGACTATACCATGTACTTAAGACATATTAAATATCTATGCTGGAGATAGCGCCAACACTAAAGAGTATAAAAATATGATAATTTAAGTTATTAGATACAATCAGTTATAAAAACTAGAATTGAAGCAAAGCCTAATACTGGTGAAGCTATAAATTACAGATATTCACGTCAAGTTTCTTTCTATATCAATCAAATATTCAACAATAATAACAAAAAACGAAGATACAGGTATTGAAATAAACAACCAAGTTACTTTATCAGTGGCAAGACTAAAACAAGTATTTGCAATGGTGATAAATTATCTTATCGAGATAATATATTCATGATCTTCACTTTATCAGTGTAGAAGATGCTAATAAAGCATTTTATCAAGCTATCAATAAAATTACAAGAACAGACTAAAAGAGCTAAGTTTATCAAATACTCAAAAAAAACAGTCAATCAACAATAATTCAAAAATCAATAACTAATCTTGCTCAAAATAATAATATTGATTCTACTAAATTATGATGCAAGCAAACCAGGCCCAGAGCCTCAATATACATATCCATATGGTATTTGTAGCTATGGTAAATGGAACTGTAGTAAAAGCAGGTGATAGTGAATATAAGTGTAAAATATGACTGGCGCAAAATTCTGTCTACACTTCATTACATAGGATCCTATAAAGAGTATATTTCTGGTGACATTGTTGAAATTAATCGTGTCAAATACACCGCGCAATTGTGAAATAAAGGAGTTAATCATGTAGAAAAAATCATACTCAATATCATCAAGATCCTTGGAATATTATTAAATAATCATCCTAGGCTGCCCATGATGGGATGGTTCAACCAAATAAATTCCAGTCTATTTTATGACCTTTTTTCTCAATCAAATACTTATTACAATCAACAAAATGATTACAGCCTAGAAAACCTCTATGTGCTGATAACGGCGATGGATGTGTAGACTCTAAAACCAAATGCTTTGAACTATCAATAAGAGCTTTTTTATTGCGTGCATGCGAACCCCAAAGCATAAACACAACATTCTGCTTATTTTCTGAAATCTTGCTAATTACAGTATCTGTAAAAGTCTCCCAACCTATATCTTTATGTGAATTTGCTTTATGAGCTTCAACTGTCAAAGTAGTATTCAATAAAAATACTCCTTGCTTTGCCCAATCAACTAAGCAACCATGATTTGGAATTTCAAACTCTGGAATACTGCAAGCAAGCTCTTTATAAATATTTTGTAATGATGGAGGAATATCTACCCCTTTTTGCACTGAGAAGGCCAAACCATGTGCTTGATTATAATTATGATACGGATCTTGACCCAAAATTACCACTTTTAGATTATCTAGCTCAGTATATTTAAAAGCATTAAAAATATTTTCTTTAGCTGGGAAAATCACCTTACCTTTAGCAATTTTAAAAGCTAAGAAGTTTAGTATTTGTTTAAAATAAGGTTTTTGTTTTTCTTCTGAGATAATATCTGACCAAATCATTTTTGGCACTCCTGTAAAATTTGATTAATAAAAATTACTTAAGCAAGCCTCTAGCGGATAGAGATTCAGTTATAACCATTGAGAGACTATTTTTTAGAATTTTTTTATGATTATAACAAAATGAAATATATAAAAAGAAAAAAGTTTACAGAACTTGAAATTAATAGAAATTACTTTTTCTTTTGTGGAGGAAGATCTGTTGCAGTACCTTCATAAACTTCTATAGCCATCATTAAGCTTTCAGATAGAGTAGGATGTGGATGAACTGTAAGAGCTATATCTTCAGCATCACAGCCCATTTCTATTGCAAGAGCTGCTTCTGAAATAAGCTCACCAGCATTAGTACCAGCGATAGATGCACCAATAATTCTATGATTCTCATTAAATAGAACCTTAGTCATACCATCTGATCTACCGATACTTAATGATCTACCACTAGCAGCCCATGGGAACACACCTTTTTCATACTTGATACCTTTAGCTTTTGCAGAAGTCTCTGTCTCACCAACCCAAGCAACTTCTGGATCAGTATAAGCAACAGAAGGAATCACTGAAGGATCAAAACTATGATTAAGACCTGAGACAACCTCAGCAGCAGTCCTACCTTCTGGTACAGCTTTATGCGCAAGCATAGGTTGACCAACAATATCACCGATAGCAAAGATATGCGGAACATTAGTACGAAGTTGTTTATCTACTGGGATAAAGCCTCTTTCGTCAACTTTAACACCTGCTTTTTCAGCATCTATTAACTTACCATTTGGCTTACGACCAATAGCCATAAGTACTCTATCATAGCGCTCTTCTTCAGCAGGATGATCACCTTCCATAGTCACATAAATACCATCTTTACGCGCATCCATAGCTGTTACAGCAGTTTTTAAACGCACTTCATAACGCTTGTTCATCTTCTCGTAGGCTTTGATGATATCTTTATCAACACCGTTCATAAGCTGGTCAGCAAACTCAACAACTGTAATCTTTGTGCCTAGCTCAGAGTAAACCTGTGCCATCTCAAGACCAATAATACCACCACCAACTACAAGCATAGTTTCAGGGATTTCTTTCATTTGCAATGCACCAGTTGAATCAATAATTCTATCATCTTCTGGTACAAACGGTAGCTTAATAACACTTGAACCTGCAGCAATAATACAGTTATCAAAAGTAATCTTTGTAACTTTACCATCAGCGGCATCTACAGCTAGTTCTTTATCAGAAATAAACTTACCGTAACCTTGAACGATTTTGACCTTTCTCATTTGAGCCATACCTTTAAGACTGCCAGTAAGCTTAGCTACAACATCATCCTTATACTTAAGAATTTTATCTTTATTAATTTTCATATCTCTCATTTCAATGATACCATTAGCAGCTAAATGTCTAGCTTCATTTATCACCTTTGCAATATGAAGAAGTGCCTTAGATGGAATACAACCAACATTTAGACACACACCACCAATATTTTCATATCTCTCAACCAAAGTTACTTCTAGTCCCAAGTCAGCCGCTCTAAACGCTGCACTATATCCACCAGGACCACTACCTAAAACTACAAGTTGCGTTTTAATGTCACTCATTTTTAAAACTCCGCTTACATTATGATTTCACGTAAATCAGATAAAATCTGACAATATCTAGTTAAGAATTTAGCTGCTAATGCGCCATCTATCACTCTATGATCTGTAGATAGTGATAATGGTAGCATAGTTCTAGGAACAAAATCTTTACCATTCCAAACAGGTTTCACAGCTGTTTTAGATACACCCATAATAGCTACTTCTGGCATATTAATAACTGGTGTAAATGATGTAGTACCTAATACACCTAAACTTGAGATGGTAAATGTAGCACCTGTCATATCTTTTGCACCAAGTTTACCATCACGAGCTTTGCTAGCCAACTCCATAATATCTTTTGATATTTCAATAATACCTTTTTTATTAGCATCTTTGATTACCGGAACTATTAATCCTGCTGGAGTATCTGCAGCAAAACCAATATTGTAGTATTTTTTGATAATTAAGTTCTCACCATCATTTGATAATGAGCTATTAATTTTTGGGAACTCTTGTAATGCAACTGCAGCCGCTTTAACCAAGAATGATAAAGGCGTAATCTTGATACCATCTTTCTCAGTAAAGGCTTTCTTAGCATTTCTGAATTCTTCTAAGTCTGTGACATCAGCAGCATCATAGAATGTCACATGTGGAATCTTAACCCAGTTACGGTGTAAATTCTTAGCGCTAATCTTGTTAATTCTTGATAATGGTTGAGTCTCAATCTCACCAAACTTACTGAAATCTACTACTGGATCATCTAAAAGATCTAAACCACTACCACTAGCAGTGACCTTTCCAGTCTGCACTTTTGTGATAGC
Source organism: Francisella persica ATCC VR-331 (assembly GCF_001653955.1). NCBI lineage: Bacteria > Pseudomonadati > Pseudomonadota > Gammaproteobacteria > Thiotrichales > Francisellaceae > Francisella > Francisella persica. Next base: position 733,759 of record NZ_CP013022.1, on the reverse strand, counting down.
ATACTTGATATAATTGTAGCAATCTTCTTTAGTTACACGACCCTTACGACCTGTAGCTTTAACCTTGCTTAGATCAACATTTAAAATTCGCGCTATCTTTCTCACTGCAGGAGAAGCATGAGCATTAGAGTTATCTACGTCATACTCATTTACTGAACTTGATACTAGTGCTGGAACAGCTGCTCTAGTACCAGTCTCAACTTTAAGAATCAAGCTACCTTGCGAAACTTTATCACCAACCTTTGTAACAACTTCAACAACCTTACCTGCTATAGGAGATGGTACTTCCATACTCGCTTTATCTGTTTCTAGTGTGATTAACGAATCCTCTTCTGCTATCTTATCACCGACTTTTACAAATACTTCAATCACATCGACACTATCATAATCGCCAATATCTGGAACTTCAACATCGACAATTTGACTCGCTGCAGCTGCTGCAGGAGCTTGGCTAGTTGATTGTGGTTGTGATTTTGTAGCAGCAGCTTGATCACTACTACCATCGACATCAACTTCCATTATCGCAGTTCCTTGTGAAACTTTATCACCAACTTTTACAGTTAACGTAGTGATTTTACCAGCAACTGGAGAAGGAACCTCCATACTTGCTTTATCTGTTTCTAACGTAATTAGTGAATCTTCTTTAGCGATAACATCACCCACAGCAACATTAACCTCGATCACATCAACGTTATCATAATCCCCAATATTAGGGACTTTAACTATCTTTATAGACATTAATATCTCCTTACCAATTAGCTATAAAATGGTGTCATACGCTCTGGATTTATATTGTACTTCTCGATGGCATCCTTAACTTCGCTAGCTTCAACTTTGCCGTCTAAATATAGTGCATATAATGAAGCAACAACGACATGGTATCTATCGACCTCAAAGAAACTTCTTAGAGCTACACGAGTATCAGATCTACCAAAACCGTCTGTACCTAAGTTTACAAATTTATGCGGTATAAACTCTCTTAACTGATCAGTATAAAGCTTAATATAATCAGTAGAAGCAATTACAGGACCTTGCTCGTTCTTAAAGCACTTCTCGATATAGCTCTCTTTTTTCTCTGCAGTTGGATGAAGCATATTAGTTCTAGCTACATCTTTAGCTTCTCTATAAAGCTCGTTTGCTGAAGTCATGCTCCAAACATTAGAGGTAATACCATACTCTTCTTTTAACATCTTAGCTGCAGCTTCAACTTCTCTTAGAATAGAGCCTGAACCTAATAACTGCACATGTTTAGCCGCTGGTTTTTTCTCTTCCTCTAACTTATACAGACCTTTGATAATACCTTCTTCACAACCTTCTGGCATTGCTCTATGAGAATAGTTTTCATTCATTACTGTGATATAGTAATACACATGATCACCATCAACATACATTCTCTTCATACCTTCGCCAAGAATTACAGCTAATTCATAAGCATAAGTAGGATCATAAGAGATACAGTTAGGGATAAGTCCAGCTTGGATATGACTATGACCATCCTCATGCTGTAGACCTTCACCATTTAGAGTTGTACGCCCTGACGTTCCACCGATGACAAAACCTTTTGCCATCGAATCACCAGCTGCCCATGCAAGATCACCAAACCTTTGGAAACCAAACATTGAGTAGTAAATCATGAAAGGAATCATTGGCACCTTATGTACACTATATGAAGTAGCTGCTGCGATCCAAGAACAAAAACCACCTTGCTCGTTGATACCCTCTTGTAAGATCTGACCATCTACTGACTCTTTGTAGAACATCACTTGTTGTTTATCTTCTGGTACATATTGCTGACCATGCCGATTATAGATACCTAGCTGTCTAAACAAGCCTTCCATACCAAAAGTACGCGATTCGTCAACTGTAATTGGTACAATATGCTTACCAATTTGTTTATCTTTTACTAATGCTGATAAAATTCTTACAAAAGCTGTAGTAGTTGAGAATTTTCTATCACCACTATCATCTAATAAGCTCTTAGCAAAATCTTTATAGCTTGGAACTTGTAGTGCTTGCTTATTCTCTAATCTCCTAGGAATATAACCACCTAAGTCTTTTCTCTTAGAATGAAGATACTTCATTTCTGGAGAATTTTCATCTAACTTAATAAGTCTATAGTTTTCAACATCTTCTTTTGTAGCAGGAACATCAAATCTATTTTTAATGTGCTCAAGTGCATCAGTATCAAGCTTTTTAACGTTATGGGCAATATTTTTAGACTCTCCCCATTCACCTAAACCATAGCCTTTAACAGTCATAGGTAAGATAATGGTTGGACGACCATTTGCATTGTCTACAGCTTTTTTGTAAGCAGCATAGATTTTAAGTGGATCATGACCTCCTCGACGAAGTGCTGCTAAATCAGTATCTGACATATCTTTAGCTAGAGCTTCTAAGTCTTCATCTCCACTAAAGACTACCGATCTACACTCTGCTCCGCCATGTGCTTTAATAGTATGCATCTGACCATCATTTAATGAGCTTAATCTTTCTTGTAATTTTTTGCCTGCTTTTGGATCATTTAATAATTTATCCCAATCACTACTCCACAGTACTTTGATAACGTTCCATCCTGCACCAGTAAATACATCTGCAAGCTCTTCTACAATATTACCATTACTATTTACAAGACCATCTAGTCTCTGAAGATTACAGTTAACTACAAAAATAAGATTATCTAGACCTTCACGACCTGCTCTAGTGATAGAACCGATTGACTCTGGCTCATCCATCTCACCATCACCACAAAAAGCCCAAACTTTACGATCAGAAGTTTTAGCTAAGCCTCTTGCCTCTAGATACTTCATAAATCTAGCCTGATAAATGGCTTGCAGAGGACCAAGTCCCATAGAAACTGTAGGAAACTGCCAGTATGTAGGCTGTAAATAAGGATGCGGGTAAGAAGAAACAGCATTTTCGCCATTAAAAGCTTGTTTTCTAAAGTTAGCTAACTGTTCTGCTGTAATTCTACCCTCTAGAAAAGAGCGAGCATAAATAATAGGAGATAGATGTCCTTGATAGAATATCAAATCACCAGCATGTTTATCATTTGGTGCCTTCCAGAAGTGATTAAAACCAACTTCATAAAGTGTCATAGCACCAGCACCAGTACTAATATGACCACCTATTGAGCCATCTTTTTTGTTAGCTGCTGCTACTATAACTGTAGAGTTCCATCTATTTATAGCTTCTATCTTTTGTTCAAGCTCAATATCACCAGGATAACTAGGTTGTTCGGAAACATCTATAGAGTTAACATATTTTTTAACTTTAGCTGCCGCATAAGCATTCTCAAAACCAAGCTCAGAACCTTTATTTAACAATTGTTCAAATAAAAACTTAGCTCTATCAACACCTTCTCTTTTAATGACATCTTCAAAGGCCTCAAGCCATTCTTGGGTCTCTAAAACATCAATATCTTTAGTAAAATCCGACATCTTTTATCCTCCGAATTAATCGAATATTAACGAAATTAAAACTTATTGCCAGATTATAAGCCAATAGATATACAACATCAACCAATAACAAGCTTGTTAACTATTTAATTAGTTTAATTATAATCTTGTAAAACTTTATTAACAACTTCAATAACCTCAAAGATTACTATATAACTTAGATTATGTCTTAGATATTTTCGCTAAAACACTGAGTTTACAAGGCTTTTTACCTTAAATATCATCAAGGATTTCTTCTAAGCATATTAAATACTTTTCGAAATATCTTTTTCAAGCCAAGAAGATAAGACTTCGACTTATGCCCAGCTAGCTTTTCAACAATCTTTATAAATGTTTAGATTTTTTTGTTATTAATAGACTAATTATGACTACTAAAGTGAGCTCTCACTATGCTTTTAAATATAATCTATAACAGATAATCAATATTATCTTGATTATCAAACACATCTAAAACAAAGTCAAAATCTAATGAAAAAGCAATAACTTTAAAGACTTCGGCAAGCTTGTCATTAATTAGTAATTCTTTTATATCATTACTATATTTTAAGTGCTGTTTTGTACTTAAGCGTTGCGATATATCACTAAAAACCTTAGAGATGCCAGCTCTTTTGAGAAAATTCGCTTGAGTCATATAGCCATCAAGTTGGAAACCCACTTCAACTGCTGCCTCAGTAACAGTTGTAAAATCAACATGGGCAGTAATATCCTGTTCGCCAATATTTATAAATGGTTCAAAATTAACATGATGCTGATGATAACATGCTAAATTTCCCATATATCTTTCTTTTGAATAATACAGAGCCCTATGATATCCATAATCACATAAAAAAACTATACCATGTGATAAAAACTCAAGCAAAGATTTAATCCATGGTCGTATCCAAGTATTTATCTCACTTATATAACCATTATCAAAGGTAATGCCATCATTTAGAATTCTATTTAACTCATACTCAAAACGAAAATCATTTTGTGGCATGTCAGAGAATTTAAAACCATCGTTTGCAACAATAACACCCTGCTGTATTAATTTATTATTTTTATATCTAAAAACATCAACAGGCATTGCATCTAAAAGTTCATTAGCAAATACAATAGCTTTAATCTTTTGTTCAGGTAATTTATTAAGCCAGATAAATCTGTCATATAAATGCGGTCTATTTTCCTTAATGTATTGCTGCTGTCTTAATCTCAGATCATTACTTAACTCTATAATTACGTAATGTTTTGGCAACTTTGCCAAACTCTCAAGCTCATCAATACAATCTGCAGCAAACTTACCATTACCTGCACCAAATTCTATAATACTACAGTCATTACCAAGTTGACAAAGTACAATTGCAAACTGTCTAGCAAAGGTTCGCGCAAATAAAGACGTTTGGGAGGTGGCGGTAATAAAATCACCTTGAGAGGAGATTTTTTCTTTTGTTCCAGAATAATAACCTAGTTGAGGATAGTATAAAGCCATTTGCATAAAATCTCTAAATAGCAGTGGCTGCTTAGATGATTTTATCCGCTCTAAGATAATATTTTTAAGCGACACAAAATACCAATTTATAAAATATAAAACTCTAATTAATTTTAAGCTTAAAATATATTTTATTCAAAAAATATATGACTTTCTAAAAAAAAAATATTAAAATTTGTGCTCAAATAATTTTTACAAGCAAATTGTAGATGAATTTTATAAACACTTATCCAATTGGTATAACTGGCGGTATTGCAAGTGGTAAATCAACAGCAACAAGAATTCTCAAAGAAAAACTAAACTTAAATGTTGTGTGTGCAGATACTATAAGTAGAGAAATCACTAAAAAACCTTCAGTAATAAAAAAAATAGCCGAACAATTTGGTAATGAAATAATAATGAATAAGCAGATAAACAGAGCTATGCTGAGAGCTATTATTACTGAGTCTAAAGAAGCTAAAAAATGGTTAGAAGATTATCTACATCCAGTAATAAACAAAGAGATAAAGAAACAAATAAAAGAATCTGACACTGTTATGACGATTGTTGATATCCCACTACTAGGACCATACAACTTTCGTCACTACGATTATTTAAAAAGAGTAATAGTTATCAAAGCAGATCTTGAAACTAGAATTAGAAGACTAATGGAGCGTGATGGCAAAAATAGACAGCAAGCCGTTGCTTTTATAAATCTACAAATATCTGATAAAGAAAGAGAAAAAATAGCTGATTTTATCATAGATAATACTGAACTAAGTGATCAAGAATTAGAAAATAAATTAATTGATACAATTAATAACATAACAAACTTGACTAACTAAAAATAAGGCTATATAATCTGGCTCAGATTTTGCACCCATAGCTCAACTGGATAGAGTACTCGGCTACGAACCGAGCGGTTAGGGGTTCGAATCCCTTTGGGTGCGCCATGCTTCAGAAATTTGCGGGAATAGCTCAGTGGTAGAGCACAACCTTGCCAAGGTTGGGGTCGCGAGTTCGAGCCTCGTTTCCCGCTCCATAAATTTATGATAAATTCTCTTATTTTGACAGTCCTTATATGCTAAAATTCACATTATTTAAAAATGTATTAATAAGCCAATAGAGATAAAAATGTCACAAAAAATAATTTTAACTGGGGTTACTCCATCAGGAACGCCACATTTAGGTAACTATATTGGTGCTATTAAACCAGCAATAGAAATGATTAAGAATGATCAATATAAATGTATGTACTTTATTGCTGACCAACATTCATTAATCAAGCTTTGGGATAAAAAATTACGCCAGCAATACATTTATGAAATAGCCTCATCTTGGCTAGCACTTGGTCTTGATCCAGATAAAGCTTACTTCTATCGTCAGTCAGATATCCCTGAGATAATGGAATTAACATGGATTATCAGTACAACTACTGCTAAAGGACTGCTCAATCGTGCTCATGCTTACAAAGCTTTAGTTGACCAAAATATTCAAGAGGGGAATACTGACCATGATAAAGGTATAACTATAGGATTATTTAACTATCCTGTACTTATGGCTGCAGATATTCTTATGTTTGATGCAGATCTAGTTCCTGTTGGTAAAGACCAAATTCAACATATAGAAATAGCTCGAGATATCGCCAACCGTTTCAACCATATTTACCAAAAATCAATTCTTAAAGCACCTCAAGCTCTGACAAGTGAAGATAGCCAAACTATACTTGGTTTAGATGGTCGCAAGATGTCAAAAAGCTACGATAATATTATAGCTATTTTCTCAACAGAGAAAAAACTTAAAAAACAAGTAATGAAAATCATTACAAATTCTCAAACACCTGAAGAGAAAAAAGATCCAAATAATTGTACTATTTATGCAATATATAAAAGTATTGCAAGCCAATCAGAGATAATTGCCCTAGAAGAGAAGTACTTAGCAGGTGGACTTGGTTGGGGAGATACCAAACAAATACTTTTTGAAAAAATAAATGAGTATCTAAGAGATGCTAGAGAAAAATACGACTATTATATACATAATCCTAAAATTGTTGATGATATTCTTAGTCAAGGAGCTGCAAAGGTACACCCTTTCGCAAAAAATAAACTCAAAGAAATTAAAGATATCATAGGAATTTAAAATGCAGAAGTTAGGTAATATAATTATTGCTAACTATAGCATTCATTCTTTAGCACTTATATGCTGGGCGAAGCAAAATTTATCAGATAACTTCTGTGTTTTATCTGTAGATACAGGATTTGCTGCAGCTAGGTGGAATAGTTATTTAGCAGCAGTTTTTGACTGGCTAAAAAGAGAAAATATAAACTACTTTCATTTAAATTCAGAAAATACTTTCCAAGAATTAGTTTTAACACGCAAGCAATTTCCATCGCAAAAGTTTAGCTGGTGTGCTAGTTTTCTAAAAGGCATAACTTTACTTAATAAAATCGATGAGCTTGATGCTAATGGTAATGCCACTATTTTACTTAGTCATCGCAAAGATATGTCTAGTGTATCACAGCTTTTAAAAAATATAGATGAAGAAGAAAGATATGATTGTAGACATTTAGCATATCCTTTACTAAATAATAGCTATAATGACATTTGCGACTTAACCAAAGAGTTACCATTTGAACCTGCAAAACATAGTCTTGAATGCCAACCATGTATACATTTAACGCAGCAGCAGTTTAAGATATTGACAAAACAAGATATTGAGAAAGTAACTGATTTAGAAGTTAAAACAAACAGCTTTATGTTTGGAGATCTACCTTTTAGCAAGTTAAGTGATGGTTTCTTTACACAAAAGAATTTATTAGAAGAATTATCAAAAGCATGCAGTTGGGAATATAGCTGTGGCTTATAGGGAATTATTATGAGTGAATATTTTTTATTTAGTTTGCTAACTGTTGTAGCAGCATTGATGAGTTACATTAATACTAAGTTTCTAAAGTTACCCAAGGCAATAGGCTTAACAATTCTCTCAATAACCTTTTCGGCACTATGTGCCTCTTTTTTAAGTCCATCAAATTTTTTAGTAGTGGCTTTATCAAGTTTTGATTTCAAAAAAACAGTTCTTGATGGAATGTTATCTTTCTTATTATTTGCCAATGCGCTACATTTTAATATGATTGATCTAAAAAAAGAACTAAAAGCCATATTTGGACTTGCAAGTATTGGTCTATTACTATCAGCGCTTACAACTGCTATATTAATTTACGGCTTCTGTCTATTAGTTGGTTTTGATATTAGCTTAGGCTATTGCTTAGTTTTCGGCGCATTAATTTCACCTACTGATCCTATTGCTGTAATTAGTACTCTTGCTGGTAACAAATCTATACCTAAGCATATAAAAACTCGTGTAGTTGGCGAGTCACTATTTAATGATGCTACAGGTATTGTCCTTTTCGTCGTATTATCAAATATCGTTTTCTTTGGTAGTGGTGGTGATTTTGGACAAGCTATTAATGGTCATGGTATTGAATATGTTTGGATAATAGCTAAACAAATTGGCTCAGAAGCTGGTGGTGGCATACTACTTGGTTATATATTTGCTAGAGTCGCACTAATATTTCTCAAAACTAATCAGGACTCTGAAACTTCAATTTTTGTAACATTAGCTGTAGCAAGCATGGGATATGTAATCGCTCATAGCTTACATGTATCAGGACCTATTGCCATGGTCGTTGCTGGTTTATTCATAGGTAATAATCTTTCAGATCGTAAAAAAACATCTCCAGATCAAGTAGAAAAACTCGATAACTTTTGGATGGTTATTGATAATATGCTTAACTCTTTCTTATTTATACTCATAGGTTTAGAGTTAACTAGTATACCATTTTATCATGGCGCTTTTTGGGTTGGTGCTGCTGGCATATTCATTGTAACATTTGCTAGATTAATTAGTATATCAATACCAATTACTGTAATTGATAAAAAACTTACTCGAGCTTCAGCGAGAGATAATTTGCTTGTAGCTTGGTCTGGAGTCAGAGGTGGTATATCTTTAGCCTTAGCATTATCATTACCTGACGAAGGTAATGTTATAGTTAGTATCACCTATACTGTAGTTATCTTATCGATACTTGCTCAAGGCTCTACTTTGAAGATAGTTCTAAATATGATTTATCCTCACAATATTACTAAGAAAGCTGCAAATACTATAGATAACTAATAAATTATTCGTATTTATGTTTATAGTATTTGAATATAACTATCTACCTGTATTGCTTATGGCGTTGAGTATGTAGGTTTACGCGAATTAATTCGATAATTAATCCACGCACTAATGTCCAAATAGTTTGTAGTTTGCATACATTTTTTTACAAATTCTTTGATCAGACAACGATATTGATCCGTATAAAACCTATCCCATAAATAGGTCACATATGACTTTATAATAGGGATTTTTTACGTTGGTTTTTGGATATTTTTTAGTTGTCTTGGATATATCTAACAATCACTATAGCAAGATTTACCAATCCAATTGGAATTAAAATACAATATGCTAGACTGAAAGCCTAAAATTGGTGCAACTTCACAAACATATACCACAATCTCATCATCTTGAGAATTTCCAACTAGAGCTGCAAATAAAAATGCTAAGCTTATCGGCCCCTATTCGACTAATAATGTAATAGAGCCAATTACTGCTAAATTAGATGATAGTAAAACGATAAAACTCATAATATTAACTGCCACAATTACTTAACTTGAAAAATCTTTAATTTCTTTGAATTTGTTGGCACGAAAGAAAGTTTAAATAAAATATCAACTGAAATTATATTACCTATGCATCAAATTAAGTATTTGTAACCAAATTATCTTTGTCTCATTAACTCTTCAATAATAATATTGATATATAAACCAGTATAGATTTAAAATGCTAATGTTTTACAATAAAACGTACTTTTTGATTTATTGAAATTTAGCACAATTTTAAATTACGATTTTTGATAAAAGATAATATATGTTGAATAAACATAATAGTAAAAAATATTTTCTATAGCTATTTTATAGTGATACTTGTTCTTATAGCTATATTTAATTTAGTTTCTTATATATTTCATATGTTTATTATCTAAATACACAAATTATATATATCTATAAATGATATAACCACTTATTTGAAATTATACCTTTTATGATGATTTAGTAGATGTTACTATATAGCACTTCTAAATTTAACACCATGTATAGTATAGATTTTTGACACTAAAGCTAATCATGAACTACAAAGAAAAAAGTTAAAAATATACTTAAAATCAAGATATTATAAAAGCTATATATATTTGTTACCCTAAAAATTTTATATACTACATTTTATATTATTATCAATAATAATATCAATATTCTTTCCTCTAAAATTAATATGTAGTTAGTCTTTACTATTTAGCCTAATCAGGTTCAATTTACTACTAAAAATATTGAACTTATTGCAAAAACTCTATTTTTTAAATTTTACTTTCTATAAAAAAAATAAAAAATAGAGTTTTTACTCTAAATGCAATATCTCATGATTTTTAAACCACTCTTACAAAAGCTAAACTATTGATAGAGAATAAATATTCCAATAATTCATTAATTCTTAAATATTTTGACGATATGAATACTTTTTTCTCAGATACCTACCTACTTACAACAAAAAAGTAATAAAAAATTGAGCCTATTAAAACATATATAGTAAATTTTATGGAATGCTTATGTGAGGATTATGAAGTTTATACTTCTATTCTTCAATAGAAGAAGGAATTGTATATATTCAAATCAAAGAGATGAAAAGAGCTTTTTCAAATATAATAAATAATATATTAAATATACTGGTTATGTTGATATTGTATCGTAAAAAAGATATTTGAAGTCAACAATTCCAAATATCTATCGAAAACAATTTAACCACGTAGTTTTAAAGTGACTACTAAACTTAAAGATCAAAATTATTAAATAATTTGACTGTATATAAAGTTTTGGCTGATTTATAAACCATATTTACAATATGTTTAATATCTAATTTCATAAATAAATAATTTCGCTTAAAACTAACAACTACTAATAATTATAAAAGATATTTTTACAACTTTTGAATTTGTCGAAGCCCACAATAAACTTCGCTGTTAAATTGACTGTCTTCTGCTTAGTAAACTTAGCTGTTTAGCTCAAAATCTACAAAAGTAACAAATGTTTACAATTTTTTCAAAATTGAACATCTATTAACATTATTTTCAACAATTATTGTTAACTTTAAAGTAACTATTTAATCTAAAATATAAAAATAGGAGTAAAGATGAAAAAATAGTTTTATTAAGTTTAGATCTTTCTAGCAGTCCATCTTTTGGTTCAGAATATATTAATTTATCAGCTAGAAATAATATTAACTCTCATGTATTAGTCAATATCTCACAACAGTTAGATAGTATTATATAACTTCTGATTACTTAGAATATCTAACTGAATCTAAAGATTATACTAAATATATACTAATTCTAAGCTAGAATAAAGAGCTAATTAAAACATAATTTTTAGGAAGTTTGAAGAAAATAAAATGTCTGAAAATGATACTGAGTATCGTAAAGAGATTGATAAGTTAAAATATTTTAATTCTAGAAATAAAGCCTATCAATCTACTATATAAGCTGTACTATTTCCAAGATTTCATTGAATTATAAGTCATATTATATGTGCTGAAATCTCAAAAATGGAAATTTCCTCAAATGATGTCTAAAAACTTTAAAGAAATAATTTACATTTATTTACATTTATTTACATTTATTTACATTTATTTACATTTATTTACATTATATCATTAGATGTAAATATAATTTTTATAATTAAACTAATTATGAAAAGTATTTTAGTTGTCAATGACGAAAAAGAAATAAGAATAAACTTAAGAGACTTATTAGAAAAAGAGGGCTATAAATTTATATTGCAGATTCAGCAGAAACAGCAGAGAGTATTCTAAACTCACAAAAAATTTACTTAATGTCATTATATATTATAATGCCTATAATGAAAGTGGCTTAGATTTTTGTAAAATGATATGTTTATTAGAAAGATTATAAATATAGTTACTGCTACAGCTTCAGATGATGAGATAGATCAAACTCTAGCATACAAATTTGGTGCTAAATACTATTATATCAAAACCTTTCAATATAAAGCTTTTATTAGCAAAAATAAACTACTATTAACAGGAGTATGATTCGCTCTAGATGTTTATTTTTTTGACGGAGTTGTTTTTGATACTTAGAGAAAACAATTCAAAATAAATATGATACACTTTATCAACTTAGTAATATTGAATATCAAATATTGCTCTTATTGACTGAAAATGTTTATAGTGTTAAAAACGCGACAAAATTTTTTCAAGCGTTATAATCGTCCTTATGATGGTTATAGCCTAAGTGTAGATGCTACAATTAGTAAAATTATAAAAAAGATAAATGATAAAGATAAAGTTACTTATACTCACAAGTCCACAAAATGGTTACTACTTAAACAAAGAAGTAAAAAAGTTCGCCTCACAAAGTGATCTATCAGATTTCATAAAATCTTATAATCAATAGTTTAAATTGTAATTAATTTAGCAATTTCTTTGCAGGTGCATATTATTTGCATCATTTGGTGAATATATACTTGTATCCATTATTTATGACATCAAGCTATGATATTGATAGTTTCTACCATAGAAATCAAAATAATTATCTATAAATTCTTCTGGAAAAGCTACTTTAAGCGTATCCTCTTGTGGTTGAGGATAAGACATATAATACTTGCTGCTGATTACTACCCCAAACTTATTATGCGTGTATAAATACTGTTCATATCAATCACAGAAACTTGATCATCACTTAAATTAGCTGCTTGGCACCTTGAGATGTATGATTAGATAATTCTAGCACGCCATTTTATATGTCTCATAAATAACAGCACAAACATTGAAACTAATCATAACAGCTATAATATAATATTAATAACATTTTAACTCTTTGATAAAATTACTATTGTTCTTTAACATTGCCAAAGCTTTTTCATAATCACAGTCATTTAGTATCATTACTATTGCAACCTTGACGGATTTATTCGCTTTTAAGTAAAAATCCGCTGCTGTCATATAATCTACTCCCGTAGCTTCACAGATAATATTTTTTGAGCGCTCAACTAGCTTTTGGTTAGTAGGTTTTACATCTATCATTAGATTTTGATAGACTTTACCGATAGCAACCATTGAAAGAGTCGATATCATATTTAGAATAAGCTTTTGAGTAGTTCCAGCTTTTAATCTTGTTGAACCTGTCAAAACCTCAGGCCCTGGTACTGCCTCTATGGTATATTTAGCATATCTAGATATTTTTGCCTGCTTAGTACAACTAATAGCAACTGTAGCTACACCGATAGAATTAGCATACTCAAGAGCGCCAATAACATATGGTGTCCTACCACTTGCAGTAATACCTATTACAATATCTTTAGCTGTAAGATTTATACTCTGTAAATCTTCTTTGCCAAAATTAACATTATCTTCAGCTCCTTCTTGGGCTTGGATAAAAGCCTTCTCCCCACCAGCTATCAAGCCTATAACCGTATTATAATCAACACTGAAAGTTGGTGGACACTCTACAGCATCTAATATACCTAATCTACCACTAGTACCTGCCCCAATGTATACAATCCTACCAGCATTTTTTAAAGCATAAGATGTTGCTAAAATCACCTCTGTTATATTTGTATGCTGTTCTTTTAGAGCTTCAATTACACTATACTCTTCATCTATCATTAAATTGACTGCTTCAGCTATAGATATTGAATCAAGATTAAAGCTTCTAGGGTTTCTTTTTTCCGTATTAATATTTTCTAAGATATTCATAATTTGATTTCCTTGACTATTCCTAAAGGATAAAGATACTTACTATCTAAATATACAGGAGCAGCTGGCTCATTATCTTCTTCATTTTTAGCTTTGCTATTCTTTTTTGTTAACTCTTGTTTTTTTCTTTCAGCTATCGATTTTGATTTAGTTTTATTTTGGGAAAAAGATTTAATTTTATCATTAATTTCAGATTTATCCTGTGGCTGATCTTCATCACCTAGTTCATCTCTAATTTCCTGTACTTTAAGATCTAATGCCTCTGATTGAATATATATCTTATTAATTGTGTTTTTAACAGCATCAAAATCAGCTAAAATTTGTGGGCTAGATGCTGCTAAATCAATCTCTTGGAGTATGTCAAAGTCGTAATTAAGTTGCATAACTTTATCTGGTGTAAATACAAATAAATAGCCAAACTTTGATACAACTAACTGAATACCTTTATTTTTTTTATCAGCTTTTTTTTTTGATTTTGGTAAGCCAACAACCATATCACTACTTTGATTATCCAAGTCAAACTCTTTTTCAAGACTATTTGAGCCGTATTCCAAACTTATAAAACTACCATAGCCTTTTTTATATTCGTAACGATGTAATTTATTAGGCTCAAATGTAATTATATATATCGAATCATTAGATTTTGACACTATTATTGGTTTACCAAAGTTCTCTCCATCAACATATGTATCTAGACTTTTACCAACACGATGATCACCGTTATAATTAAAATCACTGATACCCATAAGTGTTTTGCTTTGATCATTAGGATGAAATATCAGCACCATATTAGCCTCAAGATTACTTGCCATATCTGGCACTAGTAACTTAACTGTATCTTCATTTAACTCTTCTTTGAAGTCAATTTTATCAGCCAATTTGACAACATAATTTTTATTGATAGATGAATACTCTGAATAGTAGACTTCTAACTGTTGCCTAGTTATTTTTTTTCTTTTAGTAGCATTATCATTGGTATTACTACCACTTTGGTTTTGTCCACCACTTCTAACAATTAACAGCTCAGGAGGTGCATCATTTTTATCAAAATACCAAACTACATCAATAATACCATCTTTGATAAATTGCTCTCCTGATGAACTCATACCTCTGCCACCGCCACTAGTTACAGCTTGCCACTTACCAATTTGATTACCCAGAGCTTCATTATCAGCTGCTAAACCTTTGACCTCTTCATTAATAAGATCATCTAAAAGTATATCTGTAGTAAATAATTTATCTGTATCATATAGGAGTAAATATAATCTCCACTTACCCTTCTCAAGGTTCCAGCCTACCTTAACTTTATAGTCTGTTGCCATTTTATCTAGAATTGGCACACCAATTTTTGCATTTTTTGTAAAAATATTTAACTGCTTATTCTGTTTTTGTATAAAGCCAATAAATCCTTTTGGTGTATCATCAATAGTACCATCACTTTTTAAGCGATAAATTCTCTCTTGGTAATCAGTCATAGCATCAATATTTATCATCGGCACATTAATCGGGATAAAATCGTCATCAAAACTTTGGTAGCTATTTGCCGCTAACGCATTGTAGATAATCCTTTCAGTAAGATCAACATGTGTACCTAAGTTAAAAGCTTTATATATTACATCATAACTATCATATTGCTGAGACTGAAAAAGTTCTACATTTGTATTATTGGGGAAAAACGATGATATATTATCCTTATTAACTATAATTTGAAACTTACTATCGCCTATTTCAAACTCCGATGATTTTGTGAAATTTATATCATCTTTAACTTTATATATATAGGTTTCACCTAAGACTTTCTCATTATTATTTTTGATGATACTTTTAGTAGTCAAAAGTCCCATCTTAAATGTATATAAAAGACCTGTAAGCATCACCATAATCACAAAAGAAAATACCAAAGCCATTAACAATGCCGAACCAGAAACTTTTGATTTTAGTCTTTTATACATTATAAGCCCCTAAACTTGATCTAATAAGAATATTTTACTAGTTGGTTGACCTGATACTTTAAAAGAAACCTTAAGCGCCGCAATTGTTACACTTTTTACTTTTATTGATTGTTTTTGTAGTGATTGCCACTTTAGTTTTGCACTTCCTTGATGGATATTAGAATTTAAAACATATTCGATCTTCAAATCACTAACATTATCTATTAACTCATATATTGCCGAGTCATCGGAGTTTTGTTTGACATACTCATATAAAGAGTAGATTTCTTGACCACTTTTATCTTTTTTACCACTATCTGCTACAAAGAAAACTTCTAGAATATACTTACCAACATAGTCACCGATCTTAAACTTATCTTCAACTCGTTTAGTAGTCGAAATAAAATCTAGTGTAACAGTACCAACTTTAACTAGCTCACACTCAAGAGCATTACACAAAACTAGATAATCATTAGCTTTAAGATCTTTCTCAGGTATCGTATCTTTTTGAAACTCATTTATTTTAAAAATATTATTTGACGAGTTAGTTTTCAAAGTTGAGTCTAAGCTACTTCTTTGAATCATCAGAAAATCTGTACCTGGTTGTACACAGTGAATACTTTCGTTTATATTCATATTTCTAAGATCTTCATCGTGTAATATCCGCTCTTTACATGCTTCAACTGAAAAACTTAGTCCCTTTGGCAGACCTTCTAACTCTTGAATTGGAGCTTTTCCAATGGTTATTATTCCCATTTTACCAAATATATCTCCAAAGTTATCCCCTGAGTTATCCACAAGCTGTTGATAGATATCACCATATTTAGTCGTAAATCCTGCATGACTGATCGCATTATAGAAAATTTGCTTAATCAAAAGCTGATTGGTATTTATCTTATGTTTGTCACTTAATTTGATATATTGCTCCTTCATATCAATATAAATACCAATAGACATTGCCATAACTATAGCTGCTATAACCATTGAAACCATTAGCTCTGGCAGTGTAAAGCCAGCATTTTTATTATTGCTCTTGACTATCATTTTGCTTTACCTCACGCTCAATAACCTTAACACGATCTGCAACACCAAGATGATCATCAATAGCTGCAATATTGACTACTTTGTATACTATATCAACATTGTTATCAGCAGCTTTTTTGGATTTTTTATCTACTTTTTCAACCATTTTTCTTACGTCAGTAACACTGAACGCTTTAAATCTATTCACAGCCTCTAGCTTTTCTTTAGGCTTAGCATCATTTTGTTTCTCTAACACAACTGATTTGATAAATTCTATACCATCTTTGGTTTTAGTATCATCAAAAACTCCAGTTAGACGATAAACACTTACTCTCTCATCAAGAATAGTTGCTATCTCATATTTTTTGTTCTCAAGAGTTATATTGACTAAGACACTATTTAGCAGCAGAAAACCTGAGGATAACACAAACAACAAAATCAAAGCGGCAAGGATTGACTCTATTATACCAAAGCCTGCCTGTGATTTTATCTTTTGTAAGAGCATCGAAACATTTTTGATTTAGTACTTATAAACTATGCTTCCTTGAACCTTCCAAAAGACATTAATTTATCATATCTTTTAGAATTTCTTTGTTCTACTGTCATGTCAGAAAGTATTTTTAGCTCTGTAGTTATAGCTTTTCTAATATTAGTAGCAGTAGTTTTATAATCACGGTGAGCTCCACCTAGTGGCTCAGGAATTACTTCATCAACTATTTTTAATTCTTTAAGACGCCCTGAGGTGATATTCATCATTTGTGTAACCTCAGATGCTTTCTCAGCTGTTTTATGCAGAATTGAAGCACATCCTTCAGGTGAAATAGTTGCAAAATAGCTATACTGCAGCATCAGTAGTCTATCACCAACACCTATACCTAAAGCTCCACCAGAACAGCCTTCACCAATTACGATACATACAACAGGAACTTTTAGAGAACTCATCTCTAATAGATTTCTTGCAATAGCTTCACTTTGACCACGCTCTTCTGCTTTGATACCAGGGTAAGCACCTGGAGTATCAATAAAAGTTACAACTGGCATATTAAATTTCTCTGCTAGTTTCATAAGTCTTAAAGCCTTACGGTATCCTTCGGGATGCATCATACCAAAATTGTGTTTTATTTTACTCTTGGTATCACGACCTTTTTCCTGACCAATAACCATAACTGGCTTATTGTTTAATTTTGCCAAACCACCGATAACAGCTAAGTCATCACCGAAAGTTCTATCACCATGCAATTCTTGGAAATCCATAAAAATTAATGGTAATAAATCTTTAAAATATGGTCTATCAGGATGGCGTGATAACTGTACTACTTGCCAATCTGTAAGTTTAGAGTAAATAGATTTCATCAGCTCAAGTCTTTTCTTACTTAGCTTTTTAATTTCGGCTTCTGTTTTTTCATCTTCAAATACATGTGATAAAGATGTGATTTTATCTTCGATTTCTTTTATTTTTGACTCAAAGTCTAAATAATTCATTTATTTTCTCCTTTCAAATACAAATCAATTCATAAAAAATAGCTACGTGATATTTTAAAGTATTTTAGCAAAATAAAAAAGTGACAACGACTGATTTTGAAAGTTTGTTATGCTAAACATTTATAGATATAATCATTACTACAAATAAGATTATACAATTTAACTATTATGCAAGGTACTTCTAATCACACCCCGATGATACAGCAATATTTAAAAATTAAATCACAATACCAAGATATATTATTATTTTACCGTATGGGTGATTTTTATGAGCTTTTTTTTGATGATGCTAAAAAAGCCGTAGAACTTTTAGATATCACTCTGACTTCTCGTGGTAAGTCAAATGGTGAATCAATTCCAATGGCTGGGGTACCATATCATGCTGCTGAAGCTTATATTGCAAAAATTGTTAAAAAAGGTCTATCGATTGCTATATGTGAGCAAACTAGCGATCCAAATACATCAAAAGGCCCTGTTGAGAGACAAGTTACACGCATTATAACTCCAGCGACAGTTACTGAAGAAGCTTTTTTAGACAGTAATCAAGATAGTATTCTTGTAAGTATTTTTGTCAAAAAAAATAAATACAATTTAGCATACACTAGCTATACTCAAGGAAAAATTTATCTAGTTAAAACACTAACTAGTCTAAATGAGCTAAAAAATGCCGTTCTTAAACTATCGCCTCAAGAAATTATTACCAACTCTCGTGAGCTTGCTCAACAAAATCCTTTTAAGATACCAATTAAAGCTTTAGAAGAATGGTGTTATAGTAATTTTGAGGCAAAAAAATATATTAACAACTCTTTTGATAATAATATTGCTAATAATATTCTCAATCTTTATAAAAGTGAACAGCTAACAACTATTGGCTCAATACTTAGCTATCTTGCAAATATTCTCAAGGATACTCCTAGACATATCACTAATATCAGTTATGAACAAGAACAAGATATCATTAACATAGATATAAACAGTCGTATAAATCTTGAGTTAGATAATAACTCAAAAAGTAGTTTGCTCGGCATAATTAGCAAATGTAAGACTAGTCTTGGTAGTCGTTTACTAAAAAGGTATTTCAGCAATCCAACAAGGAATTTAAATATTTTATCTACTCGCCATAGTGTTATAAATAGCTTAAGTAAAAATCAGTATTTTTTAAAAATTCAAGATGTACTTAACTATATCAGTGATATTGAAAGAATAATCTCACGAGTTGCACTTGGAACTGTAAAGCCTAAAGATCTTGTCGCACTACACGACTCTCTTGAGCAATTACCAACACTCAAAAAACTCTTGAACGACAAAAATACTCAAGAGATTAAGAATATCAATAGACGTATCCATCAGCTTGATGAACTTGTCGCACTTTTAAAGAAAGCTATAGTTGAAACCCCACCAGCAACTATTCGTGATGGTGGCGTCATTAAAGATGGTTTTGATAAAGAACTAGACGAACTAAAAAACATAAAAGATAACTCTTATGATTTTTTAGTTAAATTTGAAGAGTTACAAAAACAAAAAACTGGTATAAGCACACTCAAAGTTGGTTACAACCGTGTCCATGGCTACTATATAGAATTATCAAAACAGCATGCTGATAAAATCCCGACTGAGTACGTCAGACGCCAAACTCTAAAAGCTAGTGAACGCTATATCACTGAAGAGCTAAAAAACTTTGAAGATAAAGTACTTTCATCAAAAGAGAAAGCTTTAGCCCGTGAAAAAATAATCTATGATGCACTATTAAAGAAAGTTCTAGAATATTATAAGCAAATACAAGAAACTGCCGCAAGTATTGCGGAAATAGATGTCTTAGCAAATTTTGCTGAAAGAGCCATTAAACTTAAACTTAGTCAGCCTAAGTTTAATAACTTAGCAAAATTAGAACTTAAACAAGTTCGTCACCTAGCTATTGAACAGAATATTGATGAGCAATTTATCCCTAATGATACATTACTAAGCAAAGATACCAATACCTTACAAATAATCACCGGTCCAAATATGGGGGGTAAATCGACATATATGCGTCAGGTTGCACAACTAATATTCTTAGCTTACATCGGCTCATTTGTACCGGCAAGTTACGCAGATATTTGTGACATTGATACTATTTACACAAGGATTGGTGCATCTGATGATATATCTAGCGGCAGATCAACTTTTATGGTTGAAATGACTGAAACAGCCTATATCCTCAACAATGCTAGTGCTAAATCGCTAGTAATAATGGATGAGATAGGTCGTGGCACAAGCACTTTTGATGGTCTGGCTTTAGCTAAGGCATGTGCAGAGAAATTTGCCAAAATAGGTGCATTTACTTTGTTTGCAACACATTATTTTGAGCTCACAGAATTAGCCAAACAATATTCAAATGTATGCAATATCCACTTTGAAGCAAAAGAATATAAGGATAATATCTACTTTATGCACAAAGCCGTTGCAGGAGCGGCTAAAAAATCCTATGGCATCCAAGTAGCTAAACTTGCTGGAATATCTCAAGATGTTCTAGAGTCAGCAAAGCAAAATTTATATAATCTCGAAAAAAAACAGCAACTAACAGAACCAACCCAAATCCAACCCCAACTTGAGTTAGAACCAACCACTAAAAAAAATATTTTACAACAAAAACTTGATGCCATCGATATCAACACAATAACACCTTTAGAAGCATTAAATATTCTCTTTGATCTAAAAAAAACGCTAATTTAGTTATATAAACCTTTTTCAATTTGCTATAATTTCCCAAAACTATAAAACTTTATAAAAATCTTAGGAAAATCATGCAGAATAATGAAATCCGACCATCTTTCTTAATCCAGAAAGTATATACAAAAGATGTTTCTTTTGAAACTATTAACTCACCTGCTTGTTTTAAAGAACAGTGGAATCCTGATTCTGATTTCAACATTGACATAAATACCACAAAAATAAATGATGAAAATTTCGAACTAGATTTAACTATTACTGTAACTACAAAGAACAACGATACTAATGCTTATATAGCTGAAGTTACTCAATCTGGAATATTTACAATTACAGGCATGACAGCAGAACAAATTTATTCTGTACTTAATACATATTGTACAAATACTCTTTTTCCTTATGCCAAAAGAATAATTGACTCCTCAATAATCAAAGGAGGTTTCTTACCTCTTAATCTTGCGCCAATCAACTTTGATGCAATATATCTACAAAATAAAACTCAGCAATCACAACAATCCACACATTAAGTAAGATTAAATAACCTATGCATCATTCACAAAATAGTTTTATTAAAATTTTAGGATCTATAATGATTATTGTAGGTACCATGATTGGCGGCGGCATATTAGCTCTACCAATAATTACCGCTAAGCTTGGTTTTGTAATAGGTTCCATGCTCATATTCATAGTTTGGAGCATAATGACCTACACCGCGGTAGTTATATCAGATATCTCATGCTCGATGCCTTATGGCAGTAGCTTCAAAACCATAGCAGAGCAATATCTTGGTAAACCAGGTGGAGTTGTTGCAAGTATTGCTTTTTTGATATTAATGTATTTCATAAGTACTGCATATATCTCTGCAGCGGCATCTTCATTATCAACATCATTCCCAAGTCTTGATGAAAAACAATCATCTTTAATCTTTGTGATTATCTTTGGTAGTATTGTGGTCTTAGGGACTAGGTTTGTTGACTATGCTAATAGATTTTTTATAATCCTTAAGATCTTAGTTTTAGTAATTTTGTGTGTAGTTTTTAACAGATATATTGATGTTCCTAATCTTTTTGTAGCTCCTGTTGACCTTGAAATATCACTGGTAATAGCTATTCCTGTTTTTACAACATCTTTTACTTCACATATTATAGTACCGGCATTGTCTGACTATCTTGGTAAAAATGCTAAAGACATGAAGCATATTGTTATAATAGGTAGTATTATCCCATTAATCCTATATTTAGTATGGGTGGTAACTATTTTAGGTGTATTACCCCTACATGGCCAAGTAAGCTTTATGGATTCAATTTTCAATAATATCCCAGTAGATAAAGCTAATATCGGCGATATCCTAAAAATGCTAGGTAGTAAAGTAAGAACTCCAACGACAGATGCTGTATTACATATTTTTACTTATGTAGCGATTATGACATCATTCTTAAGCATAAACTTATCTCTATTTCATTTTAATTTAGATACTTATAAATTATATAAAACTAAAAAAATTGTAGGTTACTCAATAGCAGCAGTACTAACCTTTGCTATACCACTAATAATAAACCAAATGGATCCAGACATCTTTATTTATGCAATGACTTGTGTTGGTTTATTAATTGCTGTTTTGTTAATTATTATGCCAGCACTTATGGCATTTAAGATAAATAGCCTCGGTGAGAATTTCAATTACAAGATATCAACTTATAAAAGTCTATGGCTAATTTCACTAGTTTCTGGTTTAATAGTTATATTATGCGTTGTTGCTTAAAACCTAAGTATGACTAACCTAGAATATATCAGTAATTTCCTTGATAATTTATTTTATCTCAAACACTACTCTCAAGAAACTATCAATAACTACCAAAGAGATTTATTAAAACTAAATCAATCTCTTAATGATAAAAATATTACTAGCTTAACTAGTAATGATATATTGATATGGATAAAGAAGCTACACGCTAAAGGTAACTCTCCTAAGACACTTCAGCGTAAAATTAGTTCGGTGAGAAGCTTTTTTAATTTTCTAATAAATAGCAAAATAATATCACAAAATCCAGCTAGTGGTATCAAAGCACCTAAAAGTAGTAAAAGACTACCTAAAGCAGTTAATACAGATGAACTGGCATATCTACTAGATATAAATCCAAACAATGATATTGAAGCTCGTGATATTGCCTGCTTTGATCTGTTATACAGCTGTGGCATTAGACTGAGTGAATTGTCGTCAATTGAGCTAAAAGATATCAGTATCTCACAAAAAAGTATCCGTGTTACAGGCAAAGGCAACAAACAGCGTATTGTATACTTTGGTCCTAAAACCCTAAGTAACCTCAATAGATGGCTCAAAATCAGAGATACCCTTAAACCAAGCTGTTATTATCTATTTATTTCTCGTGATGGTAAACATTTAACAAATAGATCAATCCAAAAGCGCCTTGAAATATTTGCTGAGAAATATGCTAGCCGCCATATTCACCCACATATGCTACGTCATTCTTTTGCTAGTCATGTACTTGACTCATCTAAAGATCTGCTAGCTGTAAAAGATTTATTAGGTCATGCTGATATTTCTAGTACACAGATATATACTCATTTAAACTTTCAACAATTAGCAAGTGTTTTTGATAAAGCACATCCTCGAGCAAAGAAAAAGTAATGCAGATAAATATTTCTAACTTAGATGTAAAAAATCATCTTGATAAGCTTATAGAAGATACACTAGAGTATAAGCTTTGCCAGCAACATAAATACCTGTATCTCGAAAATGATAATCTAAAACTTCATTATGATAATAATGAATTATTTATAGATTTCAATGATAGTGAAACCTTAAATAGAATAAACCCTAAAGCTAAGAAATGTAGTGTTGTACAGGCAGTTGAAGGCCGCTCTAAAGCTAAGCTTACTATACTTGATACTACAGCAGGATTAGGTATGGATACTGTTACATTAGCTGCTAGAGGTCATACGCTAATAACTCTAGAAAAAGATCCATATCTCTATCTGCTGCTAAAAGATGCTTTGCAAAGAGCTCAACAAATAGATTATCTGAAAGAGATTGTCATTAAAATAACCTTAATCAATATAGATAGTAATCATTATATGCTTACAACTGATAAATCATTTGATTGTGTATATGTCGACCCAATGTTTCCACCTCGTAAAAAAAGTGCTAAAGTCAAACAAGGCATGCAAATACTCCATCAAGTCGCATTTAATGATGAGATATCTAACACCAATTTATTAGATAACATTATACAAGGACGAATAACCAAAAAAGCTGTAGTCAAAAGACCTATAAATGCCAAGTTTCTCAGTAACAAGAAGCCAAGCTCTCAGCTTAAAGGTAAGACTAATAGATTTGATATTTATAGTCTATAAAAATATTAAACACTTCTTTTAAAATTAGTAGATTGAGCAAAGAAAACCCAGTCGAACAAAAAACAACAACTTGCTTCTTTAAAACACAATAATCTTTATTTTAGATAACGAAAATTACCAAGCAACGACAACCCAAGCAACTAATCAACCATAAGAGTACTTAAAGTTAAAATTATCTAACCAGCTAATCATGAGAGCCGCTTTGTGCATAATGATAAATTAGCAACAATACTAGAGTCTACTTCAATCAACCGAAATCCAGGTCCAGTAACAATTGCAGTTCGAGGTAGAATAAAAGATAATAAAATTATTAACTATAATGATTCCGAATTTTGTAGAAAGCGAGTACTATAGGTAAATAAATTTAATCTAAGAACTCTTTTGATTAGAGCTAATTTTATATATACTTAATACAATTAGCACTTTGAGAATTTAATAATGTCAAAATTTTATAAAAATGTCTTTAGCGTTATAGCTTGCATATTGAGTTTTTTATCTCTTGCTAAAGCAGCTGATACAAAAGTCTATTCTTGGCGAGATGAGAATGGTAATGTGGTATTTTCAGAAGAAAAACCTAGTGATGAGGTTGATTATAAAATTATTGAAGTAGGTCAGCCTACTGTTATTGATACTAAAACTCAGCAAAATCCTACTAATGATAAACCAGTTAAAATAAACCAATCTGACGTAGCAAAACTAGCAACATCAGAGTTAGCAGAGAAAAACAAAGAAGTTCTTGAAGAAGGCCAAAATGCTGATTTCAACGTTGAGATTACCTCACCTGCTAATTATGCTAACATTTTTACTAAAGAAGGTAAAATTGCTATATCAACCAATCCTCATATAGCTAGCAATGATAGTCCAACATTTATAATAAATGGTTCAGCTATTCCAGCAACCTATGAGGATGGACAGTGGAAAATAGCTAGACCTGCTCCTGGTGAGAATAAACTTAGTATCTCTGGGCGCACTACTCAAGGTAATGAAATAAAATCAACTAACCAAGTAACTTTTTATATCAAAAATGGCTGGTTACAGCAAGCTAAAAATACTGGCAACTATCGTGGCAATTAACAAACACTATTTATCTAAATCTGAATAATTGAATTTTTGATACGGTCTTTCGAACCTTGGAGCCAATTTTATAACTTACCCATTCACATTCAATTAACTAATTTCTAACAATTACTAGCTAGTCTTCACTATCCCAATTAACTTCTATAAATTTCTCTGGACTTTTATCTTTGAGATGATTTAAATTAGGACAGCTTGTAGTATGTATAACCACACCTTTTGAAACACTCATATATCCTTGAATTTGATCCGGATAAACAGGATGACAACACTTAGCCATCTCATATTTCATACCATCAAAGCCTGAAACTAAGACTTTTGGAGTTTTTGCTTTTACCGTTATTGGTTTATTTCTTTTCTTGATTAGTTTTTCTTCTGCTGAATACGTGTCAATAATATAGTTAACAACACTATTAGCCTTTAAGCTACCACCCTCAATTGCTGCAAAAAGACTATCACTAGTTTTCATATTAAACTTAGCAGCAACTTCAACGAAGTCAACCTCTTTAAGATCATAGCCTCTTAGCTCTTTTAGAAGCCGATCTTTTCCTAAAACTATATTATCTTCTTTGTTCTGCTCATTAAACCATTTAGTTACTCTTGATCTATTACGCGCAGAATATAAATAGCCTAAATTTTCTGACGCCCAATCTTTACTTGGATTAGGCTCTTTACCTGTTAGAATTTCGACTTTATCACCAGTTTTTAGCTTAGTTGTTAACGGTACTATCTTACCATTTAGTTTAGCACCTTTAGTACGATGACCGACCATCGTATGTACTGAGTAAGCAAAATCTAGAACTGTTGAACCTTCAGATAAATCTATTAGTTCATTTACTGGCGTAAATACATAAAGCCTCTTATTAAGCTCTTTAGTTATTTCACTATCATCTTCATTAATCTCTCTCTCCCACTCAAGAAGAGATCTTAACCAAGCAACCCTAGCTTCATAAGAAGCATCAAATTTAACACCTTCTTTATAGCGCCAATGTGCCGCAAAACCTAACTCAGATTCCTCATGCATTTGCTGTGTTCTAATTTGAACCTCAATATTCTGCTCACCAACTTTAACAACTGTGTGTATTGATTTGTAGCCATTTGGTTTAGGATGGGCGATATAGTCACTAAACTCTTCTGGTATTGGTAAGTATAAGTTATTAACCTCAGCAAGTACTTTATAGCATTCATCTAAATTATTTGTTATAACTCTAACAGCAGTAATATCATATAAATCATCAAGTTCTTGATAACCTTTATTCTTAAATTTCTTGTAGATACTATATATATGTTTAACTCTACCTTGAATACCTGCATGTAAATTATATTTCTTAAGTGTTGTTTTTAAATCTTGTATTACTTGAAGTAAGAAATCTTCACGCTGTTTTCGCGTAGCACCTAGGCTTTTAGCTATTCGTTTGTATTCATCTTGTTCTAAAAAGAAAAATGCTCTATCTTCGAGCTCCCATTTGATAGCACCTAGGCCAAGTCTATTTGCTAGTGGCGCATAGATATCTAATGTTTCTCTAGCAATAACTAGTTGGGCATTACTACTTAAAGATTTTAGATGACGAATTGTACATAGTTTGTCGACAATTTTTACCAGAACAATTCTAACATCCTCAATGATTGTCAGCAGCATTTTCCTAAATGTATCAATTTGCTCTAAGGAGATGTTATCTGAACGATACATCCTAATAGCTGACATTTTACGCGTACCTTGTAAAATCTTAAGTACTGTTTGATTAGTTGCCTGCTCGATATTTTCATCAGATATATCGCCAAAATTATACAGCTCATAAAGAATACCTGCAGAAACAGATTCTTCATCTGCTCTAATTTTGAAAAGTACATACGCCATCTCAATAGCATATAAAAATGAGCTAATACCTGTAGGATGGCGCACAGATTCAGCACTTTTACTCTTAAGAAGCTCTAAAGCTGCAGCTATAATCTCAAACTTATCACTAGTATAAAAACTTTTAAGCTCAGATATCAAAAGATTATCTTTTATTTGACCATCACTACCTAGAAGTTTAGAGTCAATAACTTGCATAATTACCCACTTTTTTGTAAAAAATACAAAGTCAGTCTATAAGCCGGGTTCTGTAATAGACAGTCATTTATCTAGGCTTACTGTCACCAGTAAGCTCAAGCGACCTACCCTGACACGATGCGAGCAACATCACAGTGACACTATTTGGTCTTGCTTTAGATGGGGTTTACAATGCCATTGAGTGTTACCACCAATGCGGTACGCTCTTACCGCACCTTTTCACCCTTACCTTACTAAAAATAAGGCGGTATATTTTCTGTTGCACTTTCCGTAGGCTCACGCCTCCCAGACGTTATCTGGCATCTTGCTCTGTAAAGCCCGGACTTTCCTCACTCAATTACAAGCGCGACTGTCCGACTGACTTTGCATTTATTAGCTTTCTCTAATTTTAGCTAACTCAATATTATTATTAGATTTTACCGAATTATATTCTTCCTGCAAAGCACATATCTTTGCATTATATTGTTTTTTTAGTTTGATAACTTCAAACTCAAGATCCATTCTGTCATTATTAAGTTTTAAACGGTAGTTATTGTATTCTTCTTGCAGACGTGTCCTATCATATCTAACTGTTTGAACCAATTTAAAAAGCTCAATCATATCACTAGGGAATTGCTTAAGCTTATCTATACTAAACTCCTCAACACTAGGGCTCTTACTATACTCATCGCCTACTAAATCATCATTAGCAAAAGATTTCTTATTAATATCAAAATTAGGTTTCTTCATAGAAAATAATCAAAGATTTGAAAGTTAACAAAATTATATATGAGGTAATCTACCAAAGGCTACTAATAATTGCAATACAATAATACCTAGACCACTAAATAATATCAAAGATAAATATAGCTTACTAAGGATATCATTTTTACCTTGCTTAGTTCTTATAGCCCAAACCATCATTGCAGGCTGCACGATCAGTAATACTGAAACAAAGATACTAGCATAGCCTAAAGCAGCTATAAAACTATTTACAAAATATATAGCAAAAATAAGTGGTGGTAATAGCGTTATCACTAAAGTTAGCAATTTTTTCCTGATATCCAAGCTATAAAGATCCCTATTAAAAGAGAATAAGGCTAAAGCAACACCTAAAAAAGATGTAATAATCGCAAAGTTCTCAAAAAGTCTTATAAAAACTAATGGACCATTTTGATCTAAACCTTGATAAGCTTCTGCTAGAGTCTTGCCTTCATTACTCAACGCTATAAAACCATTATCCCCATATAGACTTACTGTTCCAAGTGTAGCTACAACCCATACTAAATAAACAAGTAATGGCGCTAATGCTCCAATAGCCACTGTTTTTTTGAAAACTACATCATTCCCAAAGTAGTTTCTAATTGCTGGGATAACAATATGAAAACCAAATGATGTAACAAGTATTGGAATAGCAAACCAAACATACTCTACCCCTAGAGCTTTATTTTCTAGTATAGGTGCACGAATTTGTGGAGCAACAAAAGCAATAAATAAAACAAAAGCTAGTATTTTTAGACTTAAGAATAGTTCATTAACACTAAATACTACTTTGATACCTTTATATAAAAAAAAACCAAAAATTAAACAAAATAGCATCTTTGCTAAGCTAGCATTTTCTAGGTTTAACCAACCAAGTATATAAGTTTGAAAAAGCTGCCCGCCCATAAAAATATAAGCTGTAAGTAAAGAATATAATAATAGTAGATAAAATAATAGATTTAATACTTTACCAGGTTTACCTAATATACTGTGCGCGATCGAGTCCATATCTGTACCTAAAGGCTGGGAAACATTTGCCTCAACAATTAATAAAGCTGTTGCATACATAATTATCCAAACAAGAAATAAAGCTGCCGCTGCATAATTAAACCCAACTGCAGCTACCGCAAAAGGAATCCCAAGCATGCCTGCGCCAATAGCTGTTCCGGCTATAATAGCTATAGCACCAATTTGCTTAACTTTTGAGACTTGTTTCATTGTTTAACCTTTGAGCACTTTTTTCAAAAAACAATAAATTATACCAATTTTAATAATTTAATGTAAACAAACATCAACAATCTACTAACATCAAAAAATACTTCCAATGATGTAATTAGATACAAATTTAAGCCAAACCACAAAACTAATCTTCATCTAAAATTTCTAGCTTAATTTAAAGAGCAAATAGATACAAACTTATCTAATATTTTATGAATATTCAAAGAAAAGCTATTCTAAATCTTTTTATAGTTACCATATTTTGGGGAGCAACATTTCCCTTAATCAAAATCTCACTTGCGTATATTCCGCCTGAGCTTTTTGTGGCTATTAGGCTTAGTTTATCGTACCTATTATTCTTGCCTTTAGTCTTGAAAGCTAAATTAATAGCAAAATCTATTTGCTAAAAGTTGGTGTCATATTTAGCTCATTTGAAGGTATGAGTTTTTTATTTACAAACTCAGTGACTATATACAGTTTCTTCAAGTGTGTTAGCTTTAAAAACTGCTTTGAATATAGTTATAATTCCTTTTATTTGGTAGTCTTTTCAAGGTTGATCGCCTTAGTATATGGCAATAGCATCTTGCGTCTCATTATTAGGGATCTATGCCCTATCTGGTGCGAGTTTTTACAACTTTACTATTGGCTACTTTTAATCAGTGCTATGTGCCTTGATGTATGCTGTATCAGTTGTGTATCTAAGCTATGAAACTATAAAAGATCATCGTAGTGAAGCTTTAAAAGATTTACGTTTACTAAATAATACTACAGGTAGCCTTTAGTATACCTATACCACTAATTACTGATATATCATCTTTTTATATACTTACATTTTAATTACATACTAGTAATTGCGATCACATTCTCTCAATCTCGACCATTATATCAAAAGCATTTAAGGATGTCACAAGTTGCTATCATTTTCTCTTTTGAGCCTGTTTTTGCAACAATCTTTGGAAAATTAATTAATGATTAGAAAATTTATCTATCGACAATAATTGGTGGTGCATTAATACTTACAAGTTACTTTATTGGTAATAGGGAAAGACAATCCTAAGCCCTAGGATCGAAATTCATTTTTTCTTGCATCTGCATGTAGAACTCTCTTTTCTCATCAGTATCTGCAAGAGGTAGCTTAACATCATAAACAATATAAAAATCACCATCACCAAGACCTTTACCTTTGATACGCATTTTACGCCCTGATTGGCTTCCTTCTGGTACTTTTATTTTTTTCTTACCATAGGGAGTATCTATTTCTAATGATGCGCCAAGAGCTGCTTCCCATGGTGCAATATTAATATGTTCATAAATATCATTACCATCAACGTTATAATTTTTATGATCTACTACTTCTATTTTGATATAAAGATCACCTGTTTGAGCATTTGCACCTATACCTGCACTACCCTTACCTTTAACACGAAGTTTCTTACCATTACCAATCGCTGGCGGTATTTTAACATCAACACTTTGATGCTGCATTGTCGGCATACCATTAACACCTACTTCTTGATAACTATATGAAACTGTTCTCTTACTACCCTTGATCGCATCTTCAACATTTAGACGTAATGATATATTTATATCCTCACCTTTTCTTGCTCTTGGATGACCACCAGTAAAACCTCTAGCGCCAGCACCACCAAAAAGATCGCTGAAGATATCACCAAGATCCTCAAAATTAAAACTATTAGATCCACCACCAAAGCCACCACTAGCTCCGCTAAAGCCTCCTTGCTGGACTTTATCCCAGTTTTCTCCGTAGCTATCATAAAGTGCTCTTTTTTCTTTATCGCCCAAAACATCATACGCTGTCTGGATTTCTTTAAATTTTTCTTCAGCACCTTTTTCTTTATTAACATCAGGGTGATATTTTTTTGCTAATCTTCTATACGCTTTTTTTATATCTGCTTCTGATGCATCTCTACTCACCCCTAGTAAAGAATAATAATCTACCATACCTAAAACTCCTAAATACTACTGTAATAATAATATCTATACTAAATATAAACTACTTGATTAATGTTATAAAATTTATGCTATTAGATGTAAGGATTAATTGGCAAAAAACAAGTAATATAGCTAAATTATGAAAGATTTATACAAAAAACAACCTTATCAATGAATCTGTCAAGAGATTATTTAAGGCTAACAATTTTATATATAAGTCCTGCTAATATTGCCCAGATATAGTTAAAGACGATATTCATAGTAAAGATTTCAGCGCCAGCATTTGAAGCAAAAAACCTTGTACTGCTATGGCATTTTAACTAAAAATTAAATAAAATAACTACTAAAGTTATAATTGAACTTTTAATAAAAATATTCTTAATGGTAGTGTAAATAGGATAGCCCAAACCCAACCCCATATCAATTAAACGATATAATGTATACTTAAACTGATCATTAAATTCAATACCATGCTGACGAATAAGAGTAAAATATAATATGCAAGCACTAATTAAACCAGCTATAAAACCAACAAAAGTTTTATTCAAATTTCTCATCGAAATTTACTCCTTTCTTTAGGATAAACATAAAACTCATAGCAACTATACAACGTCGTCCATAAAACTAATAATGTATAACAATCCTAGAATAAGTACTATACTAGGAAATAAAATCATTATGATAAAATCATATAAATGTTTCAGCTCTCTCAATCAAGCCAGGACTATAGTAAAAACTGTTTATTGATTCTTTTTGACTGAAAATACTAACTAACAAAAAACTACTAATAAAAAACTATAGACATTATCATTTTAAAAACCAACCCATGCTATTTATAGCTAATTAATGAAAATAGTAATAATAAAACTCTACACAAAGTGATCAGATAATATATCAAGCATTGTATCAAAACATGAACTAGATTTTGTAGCCTTGCCAGACTACCATCTAACACATCTATAATAACCCGATATTAAAAGGAAAACCATAGCCTTAACCATGGTGGGTATAAAACTAAAACAGCACTTATTAAACCTGTTATAAAAGATAGTATAAGTAAGGTATTTGCTCTTATATTTAGAGCAGGCAACAGAATTGCAGCTTTATTAACAAATAACCTATGAAACTAGGGCCTAATTATTTTGTTCTATCACGTCTATTTTGGTTGTAATAACTTATAAGTGAATCTTATCATTGCTCCATATATAATGTGAAGTACTAATAATTATTGGAGCCATCATACCAAGTTTTAATCCAAATAAACCTTCTCCACTCATTAGCATAGATATACACATCATAAGTAGCTAAGCTATTATACCAAAAGATATACCCTTAACAACTGGAGAATTAGGTAATTTATTATATTAAAATAAAAAATGCTATACCTCAGTTCCTATTATAAAATGGATTATCCACCCGATGATAGGATTAAGAGGCATTCCCAACATATCATGTGCCGTCATAGTTAAAGTCTTTATAGGGTTGAGTTTTCATAATGCCAGCTTTCATTTTTATAATTATGAATAGTGAAAGTGCTATAGTAGCGATAACCCCCGAAACCATAATTTTAAATAAGTTTTTTTATATTTAATTTTTACATTTTTATTTCTCCAACTTCTATATTTTATTACTAAACTAAATTTTTATTTATTTTTATATATTCCTCCAATTTCTTATTGTTCTTAAGTTAAACATTAGTAAAAAACGGATTACTTTTTTTAACCCTATCATTATTATTTAACTCACTTAGAGTTGGATATGCAACATGTGAGGTACACAACCATAATTAAGACGATCACTACCCATCTTGTTGCCTTCACACAAGAAAACTTTAGCACCCATTTGCACTTCACCAACTGCAACAAATCCTCCCGGCACCAATAATACAAATATCTGTCTTAATCATAACTAGTAAACCTTTTTATTAATTTTTATAGGGACAACTGATAATATTGTCAAAGCAACTATTGGTACAATAAATTGTGGTTCTCATATAATGCCTAGTTTAATCTCAGCACCCTGCTGGATTACATAGACAAAACTAGTTCCAACCCATACATAGAAAACACTACCAGTGATTATACCAATAAAATTTGCCCGTAAAAAATCTCTAAACTTGACCACCTACATGCCTGCGGTGATGTTTATAATAAAGAAAGGAAATATCGGAATTAACCTTAGCACTAGCAGATAATTAAAAACATTTTTGTCAAAACCACTACGTATTTTAGCTATACTTTCTTTAGTTTTAGTCTTTAGAGAATCCCCTAAAGCTATTCTTACCGCAAAGAAAACTATACTAACTCAACCGTAGCAGCAACCACAACAACAAAAGTCCTAACAGTAAACCAAATAATAATCCTCTAAGCAAGGACATAATAGTAGATCCTGGGATTGAAAGTATCACCACTACTGTATAAACGCATGATAAAACTATTATACTTGTCAAGAAGTGACTATTAGCAAAAATTATAATACTTTGATAATTTTCAGGGCATTTAACGATAAATAATTTGCCCACCAAAGCTACAAAATGCTACAATACAATAATTAAATGCTATAGGCAAAAATTTATAAGACTTACTATTAACCATAATTTGAAGTATTTTACTTTAAAGGCATAATATACTCATGCTAAAAAAAACTCATCAAATTTATTTAGCTGCGCTAAGTAAAAATACCTATAAAACTATATTTTATGCTCAAGAAATACAAACGCCTATTGGTAGTCTAATTGCAATTGCTGATACTAGTTATTTATATGCTTGTTTTTTTATCAGTAATTCAAGTACCTTTTCAATAGAAAAGTTGCTAAAAATTTATACTGCAAATATAATTTTTAAAGCTAATAGCATAACAATGCAAACAGCAGATCAATTATACAGATATTTTAAAAGAGAGCTAAGAGATTTCTCAATTCCACTACAACTAACAGGTACTAGTTTTCAAAAACAAGTTTGGCAACAATTAATAAAAATCCCTTACGGTGAGACTATCAGCTATCTTGAAGAAGCTAGAGAAATTGGCAAACCAACAGCTTTTAGAACTGTAGCTAATGCAAATGGTAAAAATCTTTTGCCAATAATTATCCCTTGTCACCGAGCAATAAGTACAAACGGTAAACTTGGTGGTTATAATGGTGGATTAGATAAAAAAGAGTTTTTGCTGAAGTTCGAATCAAATACTTAGAATGCTAAGATAATCATAATTTCAAAAATCAATGTTATGGCAAAATATACTTCGTCTAAATAAGATACTAATGCCTGTGGTATGTTTTAGAAGCAGATAGTTAATAATACAACATAACTCTTAAATGTGCTACTAAAGTAAAATATGGTCATGATGGATATGTACTTATTGGTTTTCTGATAAAAAAAGAGAATAATTATAGATATATATAAATGCTGTAAAAGATCTTAACAAAGCAGCTGCTGAAATTTTATCAAATTAATTTTCTAACGTTGAAATTTTAAATTTTCTAACGTCATCAAGCCGTAGGCATTGCAGTGTCTACACTTCATAATTGATTCATTTAAGTCAAGTAAAATATACTTTTAGTGTTCTAAAATCTGAAAAAATTGATAAACTTTTATTGAGCCTTAAAGGCTTGTATGGTCTTGTTTAAAAAGCTATTAAAGGGATAGTTTTGAATTTAATTATCACTATATAACAAAATAAAAAAATATAAATGATCTTTTTTACTTTGTGAATCACAAAATTCTTTTTATATGTAACCAAATCCATATAAGCGAAGAGGTATTGCAATAATTATATTATCCACTACCACAAGTATCATAGCGTACTGGAAGACATTTTTAACATGTGAAAAGCTAGGTGGAAATAAACCAAGTATAAAACCTAACATACACATAAATATAGCAAGGTATTGTAAGGGAATTCTATATAGTTGACTAATTTTGTATTATCAAAAAAATATATATTTATTCATTAATTTATGCCCTTGCCAATCATTTTAAATTGCATATCCACTAGTATCCTATTCATCAATAGCTGTACACCATTATGTACCAATTGTTACAGACTTCCAGATATGCATAAAGATAAATGAGCCTTTTGTTGATACTGCTGGATTTTTATTGTGCAAAACTTCTATGCCTTATTTAATTAGAATGAAATCTTTAACATATTTTCTGCTGAGCATCAATCTATTATCACTAATTTGCTTGCTATTAATATATGTGATTTAATATTTTACTGTCATCGATACATTCTATGCCTGTTTCTAACTTAAATACAGTCAGCTGATGTTCTATTAGCAAAACCAAAAATTTTACCTAAGCTAAAAACTACTGCTGAAGATCTGCTATCGCCTTCTTGCTTTAGTAGCGCCTTTGCTAAATTTTGGTACAAGCATATGCCCATTCTAGACCACTTTTACCAATCACAACAGCTATGGCTGGTTTAATAACTCTCCAAGTGTTTGCACCATTTCTAGTAAAGTATGATAATATTCATGTCATCCCTTACCAGATATCCCATCAATTGTTTAGCTTAAACTATTTTGTCTAAAGCTGTTGTTGAGAATTCATAAAGGCCAACCTCTAGCTCTTGTTATTACTTTAAAGATGATTCAAAATTATATATACTTTAGGCAATTTATATACAGTGGTGAATAGATTGATTAAAAATAATTAACATCCACAACTCCTTTTTATAGATTCTAAACAACACTCATAAAACTAAAACCCAAAGACATACTCATGTTTGTATCATATTATTTACCAGAGAAAATACTTAATTGTCTAAAGACAATAATAAATACCAACTTTGTAAAATATTTTATATACAAAATTAAATTATTTGATTTTTAATCAAAAAAAACTATTATAAAGTCGTATTAATTAAACTAAGTTAGTTGTAAACTAGCTTGGTTAAATGCAAAATTGTACAAGCAGAGGATATTTATTCATAAGTTTCTTTATAATAACTACATAAGTTGACTTGTATAAAACATATGAAAATATATTCTAATAAATTTCAAATCATAAAGGAGATGCATAAATGAATGCTCAAAAGTATATTGATAGCGTAATTGCCCAAGTAGAAAAAAGAGATGGTCATGAAAAAGAATTCATACAAGCTGTAAAAGAAGTATTTTCTACGCTTAAACCAGCTCTAGAACACAATCCTAAATATATCGAAGAAAATATTCTAGCGCGTATAGTTGAGCCTGAAAGAGGTATTTCTTTCAGAGTGCCATGGGTTGATAGAGATGGTAATATCCAAGTAAACCGTGGTTACAGATATCAGTTTAATGGCGCTATCGGTCCTTTCAAAGGCGGGATTAGATTTCATCCAAGTGTATACTCAGGTATTATCAAATTCCTAGGCTTCGAGCAAATTTTCAAAAACAGCCTAACTACTTTACCTATGGGTGGCGGTAAAGGTGGTGCCGACTTTGATCCTAAAGGTAAAACTGACGCTGAGATAATGAACTTCTGCCAAAGCTTTATGATGGAATTACAACGTCATATTGGTCCAGATATCGATGTACCAGCTGGCGATATTGGTGTTGGCGGTAAAGAAATCGGTTATATGTATGGTCAATACAGAAGAATTCGTGCTTGTTTTGAGAACGGTGTATTAACTGGTAAGTCACTAGAGTCAGGGGGTAGCTTAATACGTCCTGAAGCTACTGGTTATGGTGTAGTATTCTTCTTAGAAGAGATGCTTAAGCATGATGGTGAAACTCTAAAAGGTAAAACTGTAGTAACATCTGGTTACGGTAACGTTGCTTGGGGCGTATGTAAGAAAGTTGCTCAATTAGGTGGTAAAGTTGTTACAATCTCTGGTTCAAAAGGTTTTGTACATGACCATGAAGGTATTACAACTGATGAGAAAATCGAATTCTTGCTAAAAATCCGTAATGGTGAAAAAACAATGCAAGACTATGCTAAAGAATTCAATGCAAGCTGGCACGCAGGTGAAAAACCTTGGGGTATAGAAGCAGATATCGCAATTCCTGCAGCTACTCAAAATGAAATAGATGTTAAAGATGCTCAAAAACTTATTGATGCTGGTGCTAAGTATGTTGTTGAAGCATCTAACATGCCAACAACTAATGAAGCAATTGAGTTCTTAATTAAGAAAGGTATAATTCTAGCTCCAGGTAAAGCTGCTAACGCAGGTGGTGTTGCTGTTTCTGGTCTAGAAATGAGCCAAAACTCAGCTAGATTATCTTGGACAGCTGAAGAAGTTGAATCTAAACTTCAACAAATTATGGCTAACATTTTCCATGCTTGTAAGTTTGCTAGTAGTAAATACAACCTTGGTTATAATTTAGTTGCTGGTGCAAATCTAGCTGGTTTTGAAAAAGTAGCAGAAGCTATGATTCAACAAGGTAAATACTAAATCATAATAAAACATATTATCTTATAAAATGCTAGCTACTATTTATTCACTAGTAAAATCTACTAAAATCACACTCTTAGAGCTTTTTCATTTAGAATAAATTTAACACTAAAAAAACTAGTTTTATAAATGATGATGATTATAATCATAAAATATGAATATTTGTCTTACTTTCATTCCCTATTCTTATTGGTATGAGTATAGATCTTTTTGCACCATCCTTACCTGGGATAAGTACTTCACTTAAAACACTTCAGCATCTATTTCAAATATGGTCATGCCTCATATATATTTAAATAGGCTAAATTAAATAGTAGGTATCATTACAGATGCATTATGACGTAAGGTACTACTACATGTGTACTATTTGTAGTAGCTAGCTCACTACCTATATTAATATCAAATGAATACGTACGCTTAGGCTCAAGATTCTTTTAAGGATTTCTTATGGGATCAATAGGTGTTGTGACAAGAGGTGTTTTCAAATATACTTCCTCATGATAAACTTATAAACTAAGATCTACTATATGATTTCTATGGGGATTGGAGACTATTGCAAGGCCAATAATTTGAGACTTTTCCAAGATGCTTTTAGTTGGAAATCTAGTTTTTATTTCTTTAATCTAATTGTAGCTTTATTGACAATATTAGTTTTTATATATACAAGAAACAATAAAAATTGAGTATTAATAGAAAAGATATCACTGAAGTAATAACCAATAAAAAGTTTATGACCTTAAGTATCACAATGGGAATTGCCTATTTACTTATCATAACCTATAACACCCTGGGTCCTTTTCTTAATTCAAAATATAATGGGTTATTCAACCGCTTATTTTGTAAAACTTGCTATATTTTTAGGTTTTGTTTTTTTACCAACACCAATAATTAGGTACAAGTTATTAGGTAACTTTTCAATTGGGAGGATCTTTTTTATATTTACACATATGATTACACCTTATTAACAATAAGTTTTTTTGTAATTAGCTTATCAACTAATGATATAGCTTTGATTATTATAACTACTATTATAGTTATTTAAATTTTACGTGTGGTTAAATTTTTCCTCTATCTATGAAAAAATGCATATCAATGTTTTGACATATATCAGGAACTGCCTTAGCTATTACGTACTTTGTAAATATTATAACTAGCTTAACTTCTTTTATGCAAAGCTATACTATGCTCGCAACATTACAGATATTATATTATTTACCTAGTTTTGATGTTTATCATTGTTGGGTTATACTGTTATAAACTAAAGAATCTTTATTTTATGTCAGCAAAAAATTATAATGTAATAATAATCGGTACGGATGCTGCTGGGCTTATGTGTTCTATACAAGCTGCAAAAAAACTGGTGGTGGACGCTGTAATTTTACTAACTATAATATCGCTGCTGATAGATATTTAGCTGATAATCCACATTTTATTTGCACTATCAAGGTATACACAGTGGGATTTTATATCCTTAGTTAATTATTATAATATCCCATTTCATGAAAAGACTTTAGGACAACTCTTCTGTGATAACAAAGCTAAAGATATCGTGAATATGCTCTTAGGAGAATGTGATAAGTATGATGCTAAGATACAACTATATACTACTATTGATAAGATTATTTAAAAAGTATCTTTATTTCATATTACAACACAAACAGATGAATATAGCTGTCAATCACTTGTGGATTATCTATCCCAATGATTGGCGCTACAGGTTTTGGTTATAAGATTGCCAAGGAATTTGGACTAAAAGTAAATCCACAACGCGCTGGACTTGTACCTTTCATATTTAATTAAGAAGATCAACAAAAATTTGAGCAACTACGTGGTATTTCAATCTTCTGTCGTGTATCTAATCATCAAGCTAATTTTGGTGAAAATATTCTTTTTACTCATAAAGGTTTAAGTGGTCCAGCAATTTTGTAAATATCCTCGTATTGGAACTCTGGAGAAAGCATTAAGATTGATTTATCCCCTAATATCAATATTGCTGATTTTCTAAGCATTTAAAAAGAGCAAGGCACAAAGGCTACACTAAAAAACACACTATCAGAATTATTACCTAAGAATTTCGTAGCTACTTTTTTCGATAGTGGTATTCTCGAAAAAAGAGTCTGTGATTTAGCAATCGATGAGATTAATAGTGAATACATCAATGGCTAATATATCCTCAAACTACAGAAGGTTATTGTACTGCAGAAGTCACCCTTGGTGGAGTTAGTTATGACGAGCTTTCATCTAAAACTCTAGAAACAAATAAAGTCAAATGACTTTATTTTATTGGTGAAGTTGTCGATGTCACCGGTTGGCTCGGTGGCTGCAATTCCCAGTGGGCTTGGGCTTCTGGTTGGGCTGCTGGTCAAGTTGTATAAGTAACAAAGCTAGGCTATAATTAATTAAATATTTATAAGTGCTATTTTGTGGTATGAAAATTCCTGCCGATAAAGAATTTGCAATAAAAAAAGCGATTCTAAAAGCAATTGAACATGGTTACAGTCCAGCTCAGTTAGCAGATAGCTTTGGTGTATCTAAAAGTTTAATCTATAAGTATCGTAGAGCACTCAAAGATCATGGTTTCATAAGAAAAAATGAAAATGACATATATATCATAACAGAAAATAAATTCTCTATTAAGCCGAGAATGCCTGAATCTAGCAAACTTGATTTAGATGATGATATAAAAGATCAACAACAGCAAACTCAACAAACTAACAATCAAGATATCCAGCCACCTGTAATAGATGAACCTAAACCTCAAATCAATCGCGCTGAAATAAAGATTCAAGAAAAACTACAACAAATCAGACAAATACAGTTACAGCAGCAAAACACTGCTACTCAAGATAAGGGATTTTTCAAAAAGATTCTTGATAAATTCAAAAAGATAATTTAAGTTTTTTGTATATAACAGGATTCGTATAGAGCTATCCATTATAAAAGTTATACAAATATTCTTTTTTGGTTACCGTAAGATGCAAAAATAAAGGTCAGCATGAGATTTTTATAATCAACTAGCTATATATATTAATTCGAAGATATTTTAGAAAATCTTAAATAAGATAAATTTACATAGTAAATATTTTAACCTCAACTAATCAATATGCAGATAAAACACATTAATTTCATTATGTCAAGCAATAGCAAAACAATCCTTATAACTGGTTACTCTCATGGTGTATAGACTACGTTACAGCTATCCATCTTAAAAATTTAAGTCATAGAGTTTTTGCTTTAGCAAGACAACAAAAAGATGTTGAAGTACTCAATCAAAAGGTTTTGAGACCTATCTTATAGATGTAACTAACTATGAGCACATAGATAATGCTTTAGTTGATATTTTAAATAAAACTGGTGGTACTTTAGAATGTAGTATTTAATAATGCTAGATATAGTCAGGCTGGTGCTTTAGAAGATATTGACACTAAATTTTTCAAACAACAATTTGAAACAAATATATTTAGATTACACAGGCGCATACAATGCAAGTGTAATGCTATTGAAGGTCTAATAGATACCATACGTCTAGAACTAAGAGACTCTAATATTTTTATAACTAGTCTAAACACAGGACCTTATTACTAGCAAGTTTAGAAAAAACTCTATTTAAACAATTACTAATGTTGATTATAACTCTTCAGTATATAAACAGCAATATAAAAAAATACTTGCATGCCAACACAAAAAAAGTTCCATTTAATGAACCTGCCATTTCAGAGTTGCAATAAGTTGTTGAAAAATAATAAATTACGACAAACCAAAACCAAGATACTATATTACAAAAGCGACTTGGATTATGGCATCTTTTAAAAAGATACTACCAACACATATTCTAGATAATTTTCTTAATAGATACTAGCGAAGCTACCTTTTGATTATCGCTTGAATTTATATAATAACCAACCAATAAATAATAAAGATCGCAGGTCCGAGAAATTAATTCAAATTCATACATAAAAAATCGCTAGATTGCTGAAAACTAAATATAATTCCAAGTGATGTCGATGTAAACACAAAAAATCCCAGTAAATATTTGTAAGCACTATCAATAAGCTTGATGTAAGCAACTATAGATATAAGTAAGGTATAAAATAAAGTACTATAGCCATAATTATTAAAGCTTAATACATCAAATTTACTGATGGTAAAAAGTTTGTTAGTAATACAATAGCTATTACTAACACTCCCATAAATACTAAAGCATTTTTAGGAGAATCATATTTGTTAGTTTTGAGTAACCACTCTAACAATATTACTTTAGGTGTACATTTAAAGAACATTACTACTGGGGATAAGAGCCAAATACTCACAGCAGCCAGTTCTGCAAACGTCAGTAAAAAACATTAATCTTGGGAACCAATCCCAACCAAATCTATGACCAATTATTCCAAAAGACTCAATCAATCCTGAAGCACTATTTATCGTGTTAGGTGATGCGACAAGATTAAAGGAAATTATCCTAAATATATACAACCCCAACAAAATAAATGCAGAAAACATTAGACCATAATATAGGTTTTTCTTAGTATTTTTGACTGAATTAGCAAAAGTTAGAATAATTTCTACCTCCCATTGCAAACATTATAATAGTTAGTGTTGATAGGTTATGCCAAATATTATTGTGTGGGATGATATTA
This sequence comes from Francisella persica ATCC VR-331, assembly GCF_001653955.1. Taxonomy (NCBI): domain Bacteria; kingdom Pseudomonadati; phylum Pseudomonadota; class Gammaproteobacteria; order Thiotrichales; family Francisellaceae; genus Francisella; species Francisella persica. The sequence continues at coordinate 691,426 of NZ_CP013022.1, read as the reverse complement.
GCAAAAAAAATCTGTATCACTTTTACATACGATTAAATATACTATGAAACCTAGAACAATAATTGCTATAACAGGCAAAAATGAACCTAAGACACCACCAATATCAACAAGGTATTTAATATAGCTTTCAAACCATAAAAACTAATCACTGTAATTAACCTAAAAGCCACTAAAACAACTATCATTATATAAATAGTGATTATTAACCAAGTTAGGCCAACCTATGAAATATGCAAAGTTAATAGCTAAAAATACAGCTGGATAATAAAATATTGTATTTACCTAGTAAAATAACCACGCTGCCATAAAACCTGCCTTTTGCTCTAAGGCTCTGACGGTCTATGAGTAAATACATCCATAATCAGAATTTTTTTCTGGATAACTAAACTGCGATTATGACCAAAGGTAAGAAAAACATTACAGCACCAAGTATCCAAAAGAATATTACTGAAGCTACCAAAGCAAGATACTAGAGATATCGAGCGAATACCAAAATTAGCTGTGATAGCCATGATTATAACATCTTTTAAACCTAGAACTTTATATTGATTAGATATCCATATAGTGAACCTTTATCTTAAAATTTGATAAAGGTATTATAGGGAATAATAAAGAATTTAGAAAAGTATTTTAAGTTTTAGAAGGAATATAACTAGATTTTACATCATGCCAGGCATACCACCCATACTACCGCCCATAGGCATAGCTGGAGCAGCTTCTTTGATTTCACCAACCATCGCCTCTGTTGTGATCATTAGACCAGCAATTGAAGCAGCATGTTGTAAAGCTGAGCGAGTAACTTTAGTAGGATCTAAGATACCCATTTCAACCATATCTCCATAAGTATCATTAGCTGCATTATAACCATAGTTGCCTTGATTAGCTTTAACTTTATTAACAACTACAGAAGATTCTCCACCAGCATTTTGCACGATCTGTCTTAACGGAGCTTCTATCGCCTTTCTAAGTAAAGCTATACCATGGTTTTGATCATTATTTTCACCTGTTAATCCATCTAATGCTTTCTGTGCTCTAATTAAAGCAACACCTCCACCAGCAACGATACCTTCTTCTACAGCTGCACGAGTAGCGTGTAAAGCATCATCGACACGATCCTTTTTCTCTTTCATCTCAGCTTCTGTAACAGCACCTACTTTGATAACAGCAACACCGCCAGAAAGTTTAGCTAGTCTCTCTTGTAGCTTCTCACGATCATAATCAGAACTAGCTTCAGCAATATTTGCTTTGATTACATTTACTCGTTTAGCGATAGCTGCTTTTTCACCAGCACCATCAATGATTGTTGTATTATCTTTTGTTACTTGTACTCTACTAGCTGTACCTAAATGCTCCATTTTAGTCTCTTCTAACTTCATGCTTAGATCTTCAGATACAAGTGTAGCACCAGTTAAGATAGCAATATCTTCTAGCATAGCTTTTCTTCTATCACCAAAGCCAGGAGCTTTAACAGCACATACTTTAACTACACCTCTCATGTTATTAACAACTAAAGTAGCTAAAGCTTCGCTTTCTACATCTTCAGCAATTATTAGTAATGCTCTACCAGATTTAGAAACACCTTCTAATACTGGTAACAGATCACGGATATTAGAGATCTTCTTATCAACTATTAAAATATATGGATTCTCTAAATCAGTAGTCATATTCTCTTGATTTGTTGCAAAATACGGAGATAGATAACCTCTATCAAATTGCATACCTTCAACAACATCAAGCTCATCTTCAAAACCTTTACCTTCTTCAACAGTAATTACACCTTCTTTACCAACTTTTGCCATTGCATCAGCGATAAGTTTACCAACAGTAGCATCAGAGTTAGCAGAGATAGTACCAACCTGCTCAATTGATTTTGGATCTGAACATGGCTTAGAAAGTACTTTTAGTTCTTCAACTAGCTTAGCAGTTGCTTTATCGATGCCTCTTTTTAGATCCATAGGATTCATACCTGCAGCAACAGCTTTTAGACCTTCTGTTAATAATGATTGAGCAAGTACAGTAGCTGTAGTAGTACCATCACCAGCAACATCAGCAGTTTTTGAAGCTACTTCCTTAACTATCTGAGCACCCATATTCTCAAACTTATCTTCTAGCTCGATTTCTTTAGCAACAGATACACCATCTTTTGTTATAGCTGGTGCACCAAATGCTTTATCTAAAACAACGTTACGACCTTTTGGACCTAAAGTAACTTTTACAGCATTTGCTAATGTATTAACACCATCTAGCATTTTTGTACGAGCTTCATCTGAAAATAAAACTTGTTTTGCAGCCATTTTAATTTCTCCTCTAAAATTTGTAAGATTCTTTGATTATACAATAATACCCATAATATCTTCTTCTCTCATCATCAGGAGAGTTTCATCACCAACTTTTACTTCACTACCAGAGTATTTACCAAATAGCACTTTATCACCAACTTTTACATCCATGGGTAGTGTAGAGCCATTATCTAGTTTTTTACCATTGCCAACAGCGATAACTTCACCTTGACTAGGTTTCTCTTGAGCACTGCCAGTTAAGATAATTCCACCTGCAGATTTTGTTTCTTCTTCTGCACGACGAACTAATATTCTATCTTGTAATGGACGAATGTTCATAACAATCTTACTCCTTTATTAAATTAACTTCTTGTTTAAACGTTTTAATTTGTGTACATCTTAGAACAATACCATAGTTCTAAGTTCTTGCAAGCTTAGATATTGAGTCAAAAAAAAATTTTTCAAGGAAATTTTTTATTTTTTTGTCAAATAAATTCTCTAATCTAAAATTATTGTAAACTTAAATTCTTAGTGTCTAATCAATATTTATAGAGAAACTTTCAAATTCAAATAAAAAACAATTGCAATAAAAGTACATAATAATTAAGCTTTATATAACTAGGAGTATAAACGAGTGTAAAAAAAATATGAGCTTTTTAGCTCGAATAATCCATACAATAGGATTTGAATTTTTTGGCATTGTGATATTTACACCTTTTGCTATGTTTATTTTACATCAAGATATATTTCATATCTCAAGCTTAGCTATTATAATTTCACTAATAGCAATGTTATGGAATTTCATATATAACTATATTTTTGATATCATAGAAATAAAATTTGGTATGTGCCGTTCAAAGCGAAAAATTATTATTCGTGGTTTACACACTTTGCTTTTTGAACTGGGATTACTTGTAGTTACAATCCCTTTGGTAGCTTATATACTCAATATGAACTTATTAGTAGCTCTTGTAGTTGATATTGGCTTTGTTATTTTTTACCTTATATATGCTTTTATGTATAATTATACCTTCGATAAGATATACTTTAATTTTATCCATAGGTAAATAACTTGATACAAGCATCCATAGCTTAACTGGATAGAGCGTCGCCCTCCGGAGGCGGAGGCGGGGGTTCAAGTCCCTCTGGGTGTGCCACTGATATTCTAATATGCTAAATTCAATTCAGCTCTTGGAAAATTAGCACTAGAAAAATGACCTAGCTCATGTAGCCCATTTGCTGAACTTAGTGTTACTAAAAATACGATTATTTTAAGTGATAAAGTTACTTTTCTCATTTTTAAATTACCTTTGTTATTTATCAAATCATAACATTTATTATGCATGACTACCTCATCAACTTTAAATATATAAATTTTAATATATTAATAAGTTTTATTTATAAATAACTAGTGACTTTTGCTATTTTAAAATTTTACAGAAATAAGCTTTTATAAAGAAAGTATAAAAAAGTTGAATCTGTAATAAATTAATTATAAAAAAACATTTTAAGATATTATGATTACTTTAATTTAACTGAATCAAAACTATAGTAATTAGTAAATTCTTTGTTATACCATCCATTAGGATCAGGAGTAAGCTCAAAATAATATATACCATCCCTAACAAAGTCTATCAAAGGCAATGGCTTTAAGCTAATATTTTTCCTGAGTTCTTAATTATCCTACTTCATTAAATCCTTTTATAGTTATAAAATCCAACTATAAGATATATAAAAGAGTAATACTACTAGCAAAAGAAATTAGTAAAAAATAACCATAAAAATTTATACAAGCCAATTATTTATAGCTAATGGTATGCTTTTTATTGGAGAAAAATTATCTCTCACATAAAGAATTATAAAACAATAAACTAATAAACTCATTTCCCATAAATATTGTATGCCAGCAGTTTTCCATATAGCATTTTATAAATCCAGTTGTACTTAAAATACATAATAAAATAAAGATATATATACAATAAATTTTTTGATAATATACTCTCACGATTTTTAATAATAGATTTATATAAGTAAACAATCAATACAGTCATGGCGAAAGCATTTATCAAGTCTATAAGATATATCAAACATGGATAACTTCTATTTAAAAGCAAATAAATCTGAATCTGAGCAGAAATTCTACCTGTCCAGTAAAAATAATCATTATATGACATTAGAACAAACAGTATTATTATAAAAATTTATACTTGATCGCCAAAAATCATCCATTATTAATGGCTGGCATGGATTTATAATCAAAAAAAATAAACAAATACTAATGAGATAAACTAACTTTAGATTAATTTCTACTTGGATTTATTTTTAATATGATAATTATTATAATTGTTAAGAGTTAGACATGCTGAATTGAAATAACTATAAAATTTCTGAAGTGCTGACTTATCTTTGACACGGCACATGAATCAAAAGCTACCGTTGCTTCCTTCCGGACCTGGCGGGGTTCGCAATCTATCATTGCGTGGAAACCAAGTCAGCAATGTATATGATACTAGATATAGCTAGAAATTACAAGTTATCAAAGCAAATTCCATTATTTAAGATAAATTGGTATCATTGTGTTAGTAACAAATACACAATTAACTAAAATGATTATAGTAATAATATCACCAGCTAAAAGCCAAAATTTTGAGCCGATAAAAACAGACTATAAATTCACGCAGCCAATATTTAAGGAACAAATAACAAAACTTATAAACACTCTAAAGCATTACGAAGTTGAAGAAATAGAAAAACTAATGAAAATTAGCACTAAATTAGCTGGAGAAGTATTTGCTAAACACAACAACTTTGATCCTAATAAATATGATAACTCAAATGCAAAAGCTGCAATATTTACTTTTAATGGTGATGTATATAAAGGACTAGAAGCAGATACGTTAAATAGTAAAACCATAGAGTATTCACAAAGTCATTTATTAATGCTATCTGGTCTATATGGATTGATTCGCCCTCTTGATTTAATACAAGCTTATAGACTCGAAATGGGCACAAACATTAAAATCGAAGGCAAAATCCTACATAAGTATTGGCAAGATAAAATCACAACTAAATTAAATGAGTATTTTAGCCAACAGCAAAATAAAATTTTGATAAACCTTGCCTCTAATGAGTACTCTCAAGCCATAGATAAAAAATCTTTAGATGCTAAATGGTTAGATATTGACTTTAAAGAGAATAAAGCAGGCACATATAAGACTATTGGAATCCATGCCAAAAAAGCTCGTGGCTTAATAGCTAGATTTATTCTTAAAAATAGAATCGAAGATATTAGTGATATCAAAAACTTTAATGTAGCAGGTTACCAATTTAATCCAGAATTATCAAAAGAAAACCTTTTGTGCTTTACAAGGTAAACCATGAAAATTAAAATAATCACACTTGGAGAAAAACCACCTAAATGGGTTAGTGATGGCTATGATGAATATAAGAAACGTTTAAGTAAATCAATACCTCTTGAGTTAATCGAACTGCCAATAACTAAACGGTCCAAAACTGGTAATCCTAAACTATGGATGAAAAAAGAAGCTAAAACAATTATTGGTAAACTCAATCATTCTGATCACTTGGTGATACTTGATGTTAATTCTAAAATCATCTCAACAGAAGAGTTAGCAGAGAAAATGCAAAACTGGAAATTTAATAATCCAAATGTTGTGATTCTAATTGGTAGTCCTAACGGTATTGACCAAAGTGTTAAAGAAATTGCAAAAGAGAAAATATCAATATCAAAAATGACTTTTCCTCACCCTTTAGTGCGTATTATTATTGCCGAACAACTCTACAGAGCCTATACAATACTAGAAGGTCATCCCTATCATAAATAGCTAAGTCGAGCCTTAGTACATCTATAGTTATTATTTAAATCTTTAATTGTATTAATATCAGTAAAATTATATTTTGAAAATAACGCTGCAACAGCATTTGCCTGAGTGAAACCATGCTCTATATAAACACAACCATCTTGTTTTAGAAAGTTATTTGCTTGAGATATAATTATCTTAATATCTGCTAAACCATTACATTTGGCAAATAAAGCCTCTGCAGGTTCATAGTCTTTGACGCTTTGATCAATGTTTTTATCAGCCAAATCTAGATATGGAGGATTTGAAACTATAATATCAAATTTACCATCGTCAAGGCTTGTATACCAACTACTCTGGATAAATTTGACATTAGTAATATTATTTGCTCGAGCATTGTTTTTAGCAATATCAAGGGTCTGCCGATACAGATCAACCGCAACAACTTGACTATTTTCTAGTTCAGCTGCTAAAGCTAACGCTATTGCTCCTGTACCAGTGCCAAGATCAAGTATTTTAATATCAGCATTTTTATCAACTATGTCATCTAAAACTGTAGATACCAATACTTCAGTATCAGCACGTGGTATAAGCGTATTTTTAGTTACATAAAGTTTTTGATTCCAAAAATACTTATAACCAAGAATATAAGCGAATGGCTCACCAGCTAGAAGCCGCGATATTTTAGCATCTATTAGTTTAACTATACTACTGTCAAGTTGCCTATCTGAATTTAGATAAATATATGTTTTATCAACACATAAAGCATCACAAATAATCATTTGTAACTCATGCTTTATTATATCTGATTGATTAAAATTAGCTAGTCTAGTTGCTAGTAATTGAGAGATTGTAATATTACTCATCAGACATAGTTGCTAAAAGATCCGCTTGATGCTCTATAATTAGTGGTTGTATAATACTGTCTAGACTACCCTCCATAACCTCATCAAGCTTATAAATAGTTAAATTTATACGATGATCGGTAACTCTACCTTGAGGGTAATTATAAGTTCTAATTCTCTCTGATCTATCACCACTACCTACTAGGCTCTTACGTGTATCAGACTGCTCTTTTTGCTGTCTATAAATTTCAGCTTGTAGAAGTTTTGATTTAAGCATAGACATTGCTGCTGCACGGTTTTTATGTTGAGAGCGTTGATCTTGACACTCGACAACCACTCCAGTTGGGATATGGGTAATCCTAATTGCTGAGTCAGTTTTGTTAACATGCTGTCCACCAGCACCAGATGCTCTAAATGTATCAATTTTTAGATCTGCCGGGTTAATATCAATTCCCTCAACTTCATCAGCCTCAGGCATAACTGCAACAGTACATGCTGAAGTATGGATTCTACCTTGTGACTCTGTGGCAGGAACTCTTTGTACTCTATGAGCGCCAGATTCAAACTTCAACTGTGAATACACACCATCACCATATATTCTTGAGATAATTTCCTTGTAACCACCATGTTCACCTTCACTAGCTGATATTACCTCAATCTTCCAGCCTCTTTGCTCAGCATACTTTGAATACATCTTAAACAAATCACCTGAAAATATCGAAGCCTCATCACCACCAGTCCCAGCTCTAATCTCTAGGAAAACGTTAGCATCATCATTAGGATCACGAGGTAAAAGAAGTATTTGTAATTCACTCTCAAGTTTTTCAATAGCCTCATTAGCTAACTTTAACTCTTCTTTTACCATCTCAATAAGCTCAGCGTTTTTTTCATTAAGCATTTCATAAGCGGCTTTTTTATCTTCTAAAGCTCGAGAATACTCTTTAAAAGCCTTTACAATTGGCTCAAGATGAGAGTACTCTTTTGATAAGTCTCTAAACTTATTTTGATCAGAGATAATCTCTGCATAACTTAATAAGGAACTAACTTCCTCATGCCTTTCTATCAAACTTTGCAATTTTGCTTTAATAGAATCTTTCATTTATTTTTCCACATTTAAACCAAACATACGTTTCATACATACAATACAGTCACTTCTACCCTGTTTAGAAGCTTCTTTCATTCCTACAACAGGGTTGTGTAAAACTTTCTTTTTAATTTCATAGGCAAATCTTTTAATTATCTCTTCGGCATCTTTACCATTTCTTATTTTAGCTAAGCTTTTCTCTAGTGATAGATCAACCAAGACATCAGCCTTTTGAAAAAGTTCTTTAATCGCGCTATTTGAGATAATAGCTTTTTCTTTTTCAAGATATTCCTCAAGAGATTTTACAATAATTTTATGTGCTTTATAGCTCTCATGTTTTCTTTTATCTTTGTTATCTTCAATAACTGCATTAATATCATCAACACAATAATAGACATTTTGCTCTAACTCGCCTAATTTAGGATCTAAAGCTTGTGGTATTGATATATCAATAAAAACTCTAGGTTTATCACCAACATCTTTGCATGTAACAATATATTCTGAAACATTCACTGCAGAAATTATAATGTCAGCTTTTTTGATCAATCGTGGTAGTTCTGATAAGTAATGAGCACTAGCATTTCTAAAAGCAGTAGTAATCTTGCGTGCTTTCTCGATAGTACGGTTTGCTAACATTATCTGCTTAGGAGCAAGCGCTGTAACATGACGAAACAAAAGCTCTCCTGTTTGACCAGCACCAATGATGAGGACATTTTTACTAGAAATATTATCTAGTTGTCTCTTAGACAAAGTGATTGCTGAGAATGCAACTGAAACTGGACAATGACCAATTCTAGTTTCACTGCGTACTCTTTTAGCAGTTGCAAAAACTTTCTGAAAAACCCTATCTAGTTCTTTACCGGTAGCATGATTTTTTTTACTAAGAGTGTAAGAGTCTTTAACTTGTCCTAATATTTGTGGTTCACCTAAAACCATTGATTCTAAACCACAAGCCAATTTCATAAGGTGCATAATTACTTCTGTACCTTGTCTTAGCTTAAAATAATCTTTTATTTTGTAATTAGGATTTCTAACATAGCCTTGCCACCATACCAAAACATCATCTACCACTCTTAGATCAGATATTTCAAGGTACACTTCGGTGCGGTTACAAGTAGATAAGATTACAGCATGTGCAACATCATCTATAGCGAGTATTGATCTATACAGCATAGATACATCTAAACCAGAGAGTGCAAACTCACTACGAACTTCTATTGGGGACTTTTTATAATCAATTGCTAAAGATATTAATGCCATATTCAAATATTATTTAAATCTAATAAAATAACCTAAAAAAAACAAAAACATATTTTAACACAAAAGATTAAGACATTACATTCTAATCTGATTAATAAACTTACAACGTTGATAAATTTTATGTTAAGATGTTATATGTTTACTGTAAACTCAATAATTTTGTAGACTTTACGAATATGAAAAACTTATCAAAGAAACAAACTCAAGCTTTGTATATGGTAGCTGGAATAATCATAGTTGCAATAATTTGCGCGATAATTTTACAGTTTTACAACTCTAGCAATGATAAAAAAATGCTCGAAGCAGCAACAATGTATCAAAAGGCACTAATAACTAATGAAAATCCAAAATCACCTTTTGAGACAAAAATCTATAAATTTGAGCAAGTAATTAACAACTATCCAAATACTAGCTTTGGTATATTCGCAAGTTGGCAACTAGCTGACCTATATACTACAACAACGAAACTAGATACAAAAAACTTCAATGTAAATGTTACTAATCTAATAAAAGCTATAGTAGTACTACAACAAAGTATAGAAAATAACCCTAAAGATAGCCTTATAGATATTAGCAAAGTAAGGCTTGCTCGACTGTACATATTAACAAATCAACCTGATCAAGCTATTAAAACGCTTCAAAATATCAAATCTTTTAATAATGCCTATCCTTTGATGTTATTAGGACAAGCATATAGCGAGAAAAAAGATAAAACAAAAGCCATTGAAGCTTGGCAAAAAGCTTTACAAGATACTAATAGCTCTGGTCAATTTAAACAGATCATTAGTCAACTTATAAACAATACTAACTAGTCATGAAAAAACTATTATTTATTATGGCTCCTTTACTGTTATCTGTATTAGCAGCTAGTTGTTCTAAGAGTAATGTCCCACCTCCTACGCCATTAGCTAAGAAACCTCCTAGAGAAACTTATGTAAAAGTTATATGGAAGAGAAAAACAGGAAATGGTAATGCTGGGTTAGCAAATTACAATGTTGCTCCTTCTTATGCAAATGATGCTATATTTGTCCCTAACCAAAATGGTATGGCATATGGTTTAGCAATTACTAATGGCAAAATAATCTGGAAAAATGATACTGGTACAAATCTATCAGCACAACCAAATACTATAGCAAATGCTGTTATTTTTGGCTCTATAAAAGGAACATTGACTGCTATAGATGGTAAAGATGGCCAAACTCTATGGCGTACAGACGCTCCAAGCAGTATTTTTTCCCAGCCAACAATTTATGATAATTCAATTTATTTACAAACTCATGATGGCTCAGTTTCAGCATTTGATGCAAGAAATGGTTCTAAAGAATGGAGTGTTTCAAATAATATTCCTGAAATTACATTACCTAGTAACTCATCACCTATAGTTCTTAATAATACCGTAATGGTTGGTAATGCTTTTGGTGCAGTTTTAGGCTTTACTATAAAAAGTGGTGATAGAACCATCAATATACCGATAGCGATTTCTCACGGCTCATCACCTACTGATAAAATGGTAGACATCACCTCTAACCCAATGTTATATGATCACTATCTTATTTTTGCTGCTTACCAAGGAGCTATAGTTGCTTTAGATAAAGATAATGGTAAAATGCTTTGGGCTAAAAAAGCCTCTATTATCAATAATATGGCAATTAACAATGGGGTTATTTTTACCACTCAAGATAATAGTGAGCTAAAAGCTTATGATATACAAACTGGTGATACTGTCTGGACTCAAGATATTCTAAAATGGCGTAAAATAACTGCACCAGTTTATTATAAAGGCTTAATAGTTGTTGCTGACTACCAAGGTTATCTACATTTTTTTAACTCATTAAATGGTGAGTATCTTGGCAGATATAAGTTAACTCCTAAAAGTGATATTTTTGATTATGGTATTTCCGGACAGTTAGTCCCAACCGAAAAAGGAATTGTTATTGAAGCTGATAATGGAACTATATACTTAATTGATGCTTATAGCGGTAAAGTTATCTATGATAGTATACTAAGTGATTATCATGTTGACAAAGGTAAGAGTATTGCGCAAATTTACCCGCTTGAGCAAGACAAACATGCTAAAGCAACAAGTACTGTAGTAGCTAAAACCACACAAACAACAGAAACTAAACCAAAAGGCATCCATGCTACTATAATAATTGGTGATTTTAGTAAAGGTAAACCTAGCTAATGTATAAAGGCATCAGACCATCAATATTTATCTTAATCCTCATGGTATCTCTAGGACCATTTGGTGATACTATTTATGCTCCAGCCTTACCTGAGCTAAAAACAATTTTAGGTACCGACTATCCCCATGTACAACTTACTATTACCTCATATTTACTTGGCTACTCGATTAGTCAGCTATTATATGGACCATTTTCTGATAGGTTTGGTCGCAAACCTGTAATGTTAGTAGGATTGTGCTTAGTCATAATTAGTTCAATAATATGTATATTAAATAACCATATCAATACTTTGATATATGCCAGAATTATACAAGGCTTTGGTGCTGCAGCTGGTGGTATTATTGCTACAGTTGCCGTCAAAGATGCTTTCAAAGTTAAAGAGCAAGGTGCAGTATTTGCTATTATGAATATAGCTTTTGCTCTAGCCCCAGCATTTGGCGCAGTACTTGGAGTATTTCTTAGTCCTAAATCGATTTTTTGGATATTGTTAGTTGCAGCTAGTCTATTATTCATCAAAGTAGCAATATTTTTTCCAGAAACAATCAGAGAAAGAAACTTTGAAGCTTTAACTTTTAAGTCCTTTTTAAAAAACTACTTTTTACTTTTTAAAGATCATCAGTTTTTCTTTGCCACTTTTGTTTTAGGAATAAATATCAGTGTGATATACGCATGTTTAATCACAGCTCCAGATATATTTGTCAATATTCTCAAACTTGATAAATCTAACTTTTTATACTTACTAACGATAATGGTTACAGCCGTTGTACTAGGATCTCTTGTTTGCTCAAAACTAAGCCATCTAATTGCATACAAACATCTTGCAAATTTCGGTATGTTTTGCACTTTAATTTCAGGAATACTATGTATCTACGCATTCAAAAAACTCACAGGCTTAGAATTATCGATAGCATTAACTGCAATATTATCACTGACATTTATAGGTATATCATTTAGTACGCCTTTACTAACACCTATTGCACTAGAAAACTTCACTACCACATCAGGTGCTGCCTCATCTGTAATGGGCTTTATGCAAATGGGCATAGCCTCAATAACAACAGCAATTATGAGTCAGATCAGCCTAGGTAGTGAGTTTACGCTATCTTTTGCATTTGTGATCTTACCGCTTATTGGTCTAACGATATTTTTACCTTATAGTTGCTACTTCCTCAAGAAATAAAGCTTTAATTCTTAGTTAAGCTTAGAATTAAAATGATTATATGATAAAATCTAGATTAAATAATATAATTTCACTCTATCTAAAAATTGTCAATACAAAGCTATAATGCCAAATCTATTGAAGTTCTTACTGGTTTAGACCCTGTCAAGAAAAGGCCAGGAATGTATACTAATATAGAAAATCCAAATCATCTAATCCAAGAAATTATTGATAATAGCGTTGATGAAGTTCTTGCTGGATTTGCTAGCAAAATAAGTATCACTTTATACGATGATAACAGTATCGAAGTAGCAGATGATGGCCGTGGCATGCCTGTAGATATTCATCCTGAGCATAAAATATCTGGTATTGAACTTATTATGACTAAGCTTCATTCTGGTGGTAAATTTAGTAACAAAAACTATACTCATTCTGGTGGTCTTCATGGGGTTGGAGTATCGATTGTTAATGCTTTATCAACTAAACTTGAAGCAGAGATTAAAAGAGATGGCAATGTTTATCATATAGTCTTTGAGGATGGTTTTAAAACCAAAGATTTAGAAATTATTGATAATGTTGGTAAGAAAAATACTGGTACAAAAATTAGGTTTTGGCCAAACAAAAAATACTTTGATGATATCAAAGTCAATTTTAAAACCCTTGAGAATCTGCTTGAAGCAAAAGCGATACTTTGCAAAGCTCTTACAATAAAATATTCAAATGAAGTAAAAAAAGAGAAGCTTACATGGCATTTTGAAGCTGGACTTAAAGGCTATCTTGATCATAAATTAGCTGGAGAAACACTCCCAGCTGAACCATTTATAATTGATAACTTTTCAAATGGTTACTCTTATTTAGATGCGGTATTTTGCTGGTGTGAAGATCATACTGAAAGTATCAAAAATAGCTATGTAAACCTAATTCCGACACCTCAAGATGGTACACATGTTACTGGTCTTAAAAATGGTGTTTACGATGCAATTAAGGCATATATTGAGAAAAACTCGCTTAGCGTAAAAAATATCAAAATTACTGCCAATGACTCTTTTGCTCAGCTAAACTATGTAATATCTGTAAAAATTACAAATCCTCAATTTGCTGGTCAAACCAAAGAGAAACTTTCTAATAAAGATGTTACTACTTTTGTCGCTACTGCTGTGAGAGATTTACTGACTATATGGCTAAACCAGAATCTTGATGAGGCGCGTCAAATTGTTGAAAATATTAGTAAAGTTGCACAAAAGAGAATTAACACAGACAAAAAAACTACGCGTAAACGCATAATGAATACTTCTATTCGTTTACCAGGTAAGCTTACCGACTGTATTAGCTCTGATATTAATTCAACTGAACTTTTTATTGTTGAGGGAGATTCAGCTGGAGGCTCAGCAAAGCAAGCTCGTGATAAAAACTTTCAGGCCGTATTACCTCTTAAGGGTAAGATTCTTAATAGTTGGGAACTAGATGCTGATACTATCATGAACTCTCAAGAAATCCATAACATCGCTACAGCAATTGGTGTTGATCCTAATAGTGATAACATTTCCGGTCTAAGATATAATAAAATATGTATCCTTGCAGATGCCGACTCTGATGGATTACATATCGCAACACTACTGTGTGCAATGTTCTTAAAACATTTTAGAAAACTTATTGAGCATGGTCATATTTATATAGCTCAACCTCCTTTGTTTAGAATTGATATTGGCAAAAGCACTTTCTATGCTCTTGATGAAAATGAAAAAGAAACTATCTTAGCTCAAAATTCCAAACTAACAGGCAAGATAAATATCATGCGTTTTAAAGGTCTTGGTGAGATGAACCCTACACAACTGCGTGAATCAGCAATGGATGTATCATCAAGGAGACTTTTACAACTTACTATATCTGATGTATATGATGATGCTGAAATTTTAGATATGCTTTTAGCTAAAAAAAGAGCGAAAGATCGCCGTGATTGGCTTGAGAACTATGGTGATAGAGCAGAAGTCGAATAATAAGCTCTTTTTACTTACTTTTAAATCATAGTAATTTATTATCAATTCATACTAGAATTCTTACCACATAACCTTAGTCCACTCAAAACACTTACCTGGATCAGTTTTCCTCTGTGGCGCGATATCTTGATGACCAGTAATATTTACTAATCCTGGATATGCCTTTTTAAGATCTTTTAGCAGTCTATTCAAACTAAGATATTGTTGCTCAGTATAAACTGTTTTATCAGTACCCTGTAGCTCAATTCCTACGGAAAAGTCATTACATCCTTGTCTACCTTGAAATTCGCTTATCCCTGCATGCCATGCTCTATCATTAACTGAAACGAACTGCACAATTTCACCATCGCGTTTTATATAGAAATGAGCAGAAACCTTAACACCTTTAAGGCTTGTAAAACTGGGGTGCAAACTACAATCTAATTGATTGGTAAATAATTTCTCAACATTGCAATTATCGTATTGTCCTTCAGGTAGACTTATGCAATGTATCACAACCAGGCTAATATCATTTTTATTAGCCCGTTGATTAAAGTTCTGACTCTTAATATATTTAGCTTTTTTATACCAGCCTTGATTAAACATTTTAGTTTTTGGAATTTAGTTATAATAATACTACATTTTATCAACTAATCTGGTGATTTTGAACAAATTTAAATATTAATTGCTTTGATTGTAAACTCGCAAAAAAGACAGTTTTACATGGATTTTAACGCTTATAATTGTAATCCTAAGCTATAGCTATAATTTGTTGGATATAAAAGTTACAACACTAGCACAATGCCAGTGATTTCTTTGTCACTGGAACTATTACAGTGCAGCTTTGACTTCTAAGATTTTTTCTCCTAAAATCTGGACTGTTATTACAGCTATAGTCACAGTAATTTATATCTACAAATATATGACAAAAAAACCGTCACAAAAAGTTATGTGCAATGTCGTTATCATTGATAATGACTATTAAATTACTTGTTAGATATAAACCAGAAATGCTGCTGTTTGATATCACTATGTCTTTCACTTTTTTTCCTTTTAAAAGGCTTATTACCATCTGATCATATAATAGCATACTAATTAGCTGTTTAGTTGCAGTGAGTAGGGTTATTATTAAGAATATTGACGTAATGGTCTAAGGCATTTGTTGATAGTAGATAAAGTTTACCACTCTCTACGCTAGGTAACCTTTAAAATAAGTTAAAGCTTTACGATAAACTTCCTGTTTGAAATACACTACATGATTGGTTGGATACCAATAACTTACCCAACGCCAATTATCAAATTCAGGTGAATCATTAGCATCTAAATCAATGTTACTTTCAGGGCTTTTTAACCTTAATAGAAACCATTTTTGTTTTTGACCAATACATACAGGTTCTTTAGTCCTAACTAATGAGTCTGGAATATTATATTTATACCAATCTCGTGTTGAGGCGATTACTTCAACATCTTGAGGACGCAATCCAATCTCTTCATATAGCTCACGATACATTGCCTGTAAAGGCGTTTCTCCAGCAACTACACCACCTTGAGGAAACTGCCAGGATGTTCGGTTTCTTCTCTGCCCCCAAAAGACTCTATTTTGCTTATTAAGTAAAACTATTGCTATATTTGCTCGATATCCACTTTTATCTATCATTATTAAAAGAAAAATTTCTTCTACCTAGTTATTATATTCTAAACTAATTCCTCTTGGTTTTATATTGCATTTATAAAAGATAATAAAAAAATAACTCAAAGTTGTATTTTGAGAAGATGATCGGCTATTATTAGCTTAAATTAATTAGTTAGCAAAAATATAATGAAAGAATTAATAAGAGATTTACGAAACTTACCAAATAAGCTTATCTATAGCATCGTTGTGCTATTTTTTCTGTTTATTGTTATTTATGCCTACTTCATTTTATCTTGGAGTATTGGTATGGATACAGAACTTGCAACCTATGGATTAGGTAATAGTGAATATTTATACCCATTACATATCCAGTACTTTCTTTTAGGCAGACCTATCTTAGCAATCATAACTTATGT
Organism: Francisella persica ATCC VR-331; assembly: GCF_001653955.1. Lineage (NCBI taxonomy): Bacteria > Pseudomonadati > Pseudomonadota > Gammaproteobacteria > Thiotrichales > Francisellaceae > Francisella > Francisella persica. The sequence goes on along the minus strand of NZ_CP013022.1, from coordinate 674,767 downwards.
TTTAGGACAAGTTGCTATTCCATATTTTACTTTACTAATAAGTATGTCATTACTATTTATATCTGGAATTGTTTGGATTGTTATTCTTACTAAGAAAAAATTCTCTATAGTCGAAACTTCGGTTTTTTGTTGTTTTTATCTTATCTCACCTATTTATATATTTCAGTTTAATTTTGTTAATCAAGCAATTGGTATCGGTATAGGATTTGTATTAGCTACCCTATCTATATATTACTTCTCACTTATATTTAATCATAACTATGAAAAACTTAAAAACTACCTAATATCTATAACTTATTTATTTCTATCTATTGGAATATATCAGTCATTTATAATACTTTTTGTTGAGGGAGTTATTTTTTTACTGATTCTAGGACAACTTAACAATGTAAGACATAACTTAAAAGATATTACAGATATTTTAGTAAAAATTTTATTTGTCTCTTTAGCTGCGCTTATCAGTTATTTTTTAATAACTAAATTAACCTATATATTTATTGGTCAATCTCATTATTTAGCTAATGTTTACGGAGGATGGCATAATAATAGCTTTTCCCAAGTTATAAAACAACTAGCACTTTACTTTGCTAATATGCTAGTATCGCCTTTTAATTTCACATATGTATTAGCATGGCTATTACTTATATACTTTCTTAGGAAATTTTCTTTTATTGTAGTACTAGCCTTATTAGGGTGTTTAGCATTACCATTTGCTTTTGTGGTATTTTTGGGTACTCCGATACCACTAAGAATACTATTTCCAATACCTCTAAGTATTGCGATAGTTATGTTATTACTCCTTAGAGTATCTTCTAAAAAAAAGATATTTACCACTATAGCTTGTTTATGTTTATTTGTGAATTTTAAACAAATCTGTCAACTAACATATAGTCAAAATATGGTACAAAAATATAATGAGTATAACTTAGAACACATATACTCTATTCTACATGATAAATTTGGTAATAAACTCTATCACACTCCAGTAGTTTTTATCGCTAGCCCAAAAGCCAGTAATAGTTTTTATATAAAACATATTTATTCTCAGCCTTTTTACTTTAACACGAATGAAGATTTTCTAAGTAATGTTTTTCCAGACAAGATGTGGCAAACAAGCAGTATAAATCATCGGGTATATTACTTTATGCAATGGCTTGGATTATTCTACAAATTACCAACTAAACAACAAATTGAGCTTGGAAGGCAAATCAGCCCTTCACTGCTAATCTTTCCAGAAAAAGGTTCTATAACTAAAAAAGATAATATTATTTTTGTAAAACTTAGCTCCTAAACTATAACTACTATTTGATATCATCTTAACAAATCTTTACGAAAGCCTGAAATAATATTTATTTACAAGGTTTGTATATGATATTTTATCAAATGTTTTATAACCAAATAATGAATTTAAGAAGAGTGCTTTTGTTTTTGGCTCTCTACCAGGAGTCTTTTTGGGGCAGAGAAGAAACCGAACATCCTGGCAGTTTCCTCAAGGTGGTGTAGTTGCTGGAGAAACGCCTTTACAGGCAATGTATCGTGAGCTATATGAAGAGATTGGATTGCGTCCTCAAGATGTTGAAGTAATCGCCTCAACACGGGATATCACGACTGGAACCGCGATTATTATATCATCATACTATCCAGTAGTAGTAATGATTGGAGCAAGAATTTTTCTTAAAGAATCTATAACAACATTCAAAATAGTTGGTTTTATAATAGTTATAATACAGCCACAAATGAGCTTTATGATAAGAGTAATAGCTTTATCGGTCTTAGTTTGGCAATTTTAGATGCTATATTTTTGGAGCTTGAAGTGGTTATGTATAAAACACTGCTCAATGCTAAGGTAGCAATAAATACTTTATTGTTTTTTTCGTAAGATCTCAACAATAATAATTTCCCTACCTTTTACTTGGGTAATAATTCATAGTGTTAATATGTTCATTTTACTTCTAACTTTAGCTATAGATATCATTGGCCATATAGCTGGTTTTCATATATTAAAGCCTTTAAGTATTCAAATATCACGCTAGCAATGTCTTAAATATATTATTGGGGGATCATTGTTTGCATTGTTACTATTTGATCAAAATATTATGATAATTTGCGCTATTTTAATATTTTTAGGTAATTTTCTAATCTTTAAATCAAAATCAGTATACTAAAATCGTGAATTTTCACCATATAAATAGTTTGGTAATTGTAGAGTATTTAGTGTATAACCACCTACTAGATCTGATGACTGATCACCTATAGAAATAAGTATTTTATATCCTAATAACTCTATATGCGCTCTTTTCTCAGCCTTAAAATTCTTAAAATCGTTAGAATTGTATTCCTCAATATCCTCAGGCAATACAAACACATCTTCAAAACCTACATAGCCAGCATTTCTCAAAGCCTGTTTTGTAGATTCCAAATATTCAGCAAAACGAGCACTTATAAAAAATACTTTAAGACCCCTATCAAGACAATAATGATAGAAATCTAGTGTCGATTTTATCGGCATCACTTTTGTACTTGAAGTTAATTGATGCCATATAATATGATTATCATCTTGTGGAAAACCAGCTTTTTTAAGTGGATAATAATGATTTAGAGCTGTCTCATCTATATCAATAATTATAGCACAATCTTTTAATGAAACACGCTTCTCTATTATTTGCTTAGCTTTTTCAAGAATACTTCTTACTTCATCTTCATGAGCTTGACTTTCATAATAAGAAATAACTTGCTCTTTAGTCATATAGTTTATTTTAGACCTAGTTCCTTTAGTCTTTCATTAAGAAAGATCTCTGCTCTTGGATATTTATCAGAGAGATAAACATCTGATTTAGGATGTATAAAGCATGGTGTTGAAATTCTATCAAGATTTTCCTTTTCATCTTCAGGCTTAACAACTCTATGCTTAGTAGCTATGTATTCTCGATTTGTCATTTCTTGAAGCATATCACCAATATTAACAATTATAGACTCACTATCACAAGGCACATCATACCATTGGTTGTTAAATGGAGATAATACTTGTAAACCTGGTGAAGATGCTATTGGTAACAGTGTGATAAGATTAATATCCTCATGTGCAGCTGCTCTAACTGCACCTGGTTCTTCATCTCCTTGTATAACTGGGTAGTGTAATATCCTAAGTAAGGTATTTTCATAAGATGCTGTATCTCTCAGTCTTTGTGGTAACTTGCTTGCTACTGCAGGATCCATGTGCTCATCAATCCACCGTAACAGTATTTCACCAAGCTTAATCATTTTCTCAAACATCTCTCTAGCAGCACTACTGACTTCTGTTGGATATCTACCATTTGGAAAATATAAATGATAAAAATGTTTAATGTCTTTTACAGTTTCACCCTTAGCAACTTCTGAGACATCCTTAGGAAAATAGCCATCTTGATTCTTAACATCAAAGATATACTTATCAGCAAAGCCTGATTTTAAGAACTCTCGCCACTCTTTATAAACTGTTTGAATTAGGTTCCAAGCAATAGGATGAGTTCTAAGAACTGCAAAACCAGTTTCTTTTAAAGATCTAGTAAACAATTCAGCTGCATCATCTGCATAATAATCAACACTAAGAATATTCATTACCACTCCATTATTTTTAATAAAATTAAATTTGTGCCTATTATAGCAACTATACCATATTGTTGCATTAGCTAGATTTATTAATCACTGCTAGTTTATAGGCATGAAGCTTAAAATAAAATACTTATAGCAAAGTCAGCCTCTTGGGTGATGCTTTTGATAAATCTCTTGTAGACGATTTTGAGATATATGTGTATAAATAGTTGTTGTTGAAACATTACTATGACCAAGCAATAACTGTACTGATCTCAAATCAGCACCATGATTTAGTAAATGAGTAGCAAATGCGTGTCTCAGGGTATGAGGTGAAATATCAGTACCTATATTAGCAATAAACGCATAATTTTTGATACGGTGCCAAAATGACTGTCGCGTTATCCTTTTTGCATGTTTACTGATAAAAACTGCTTTCTCTTTGAATTTTTTAGATAAACTCAAGCGAGCTTCATTAAAATATTTTTGCAAATACTCCAGTGCATACTCACCTATTGGTACTATGCGCTCTTTTGATCCCTTCCCCATTACTTGAATTACACCAATATTGATATCTATATCATCTATATTCAACCCAACTAATTCGCTTACACGCAACCCGGTTGCATACATCAGCTCAAGCATTGCTTTATCGCGAATACCAACATCATCTGTCATATCAGGGGCTTGAAGCAATCTCTCAACATCAGTTTCTGTTATATCTTTAGGCAATTTCTTGGCTAATTTTGGTAATGTCAACTTGGCTGTAGGGTTGTTACCAGTTTGACCAGTTGAGACAAGCCAAGCATAGAATTTACGCAATGTCGATATCATTCGAGCATTAGAACGGCTACTATAACCATTTTTTGAACGATATGAAATAAAGGTATATAGCTGCTCAAAATCCAAACTAATTAAATCAGTTTTTGCGAAATAATTTTGTAAAAATTTAAGATCAGTACGATAAGATGAGATAGTATTTTGGCTTAAGCCATGCTCAAGCCAAAGATTATCAAGAAAAGCATCAACTGCTGAAGACACTTTTTAACAATCCTAGAATTATACTTTTTCTTTAATTCTAGCAGCTTTACCAGTAAGACCTCTCATGTAGTAAAGCTTAGCTCTACACACATCTGCTCTCTTCTCTACTATGATACTATCTATTAATGGTGAATGTGTTTGGAAAGTTCTTTCAACACCCATACCTGAAGATATCTTTCTTACTGTAAAAGCAGAGTGAAGACCTCTATTTCTTTTTCTAAGAACGAAACCTTTGAAAGCCTGAATTCTTTGCTTCTCACCTTCTTTAATCCATAAATTAACAGTAATAGAATCACCTGGATTAAATTCCGGAAGATCAGTTCTTAATTGTGACTTTTCTACTAACTCAACAAATTTATTTTTCATTATTCTTCTCCTTTTGTGCTTACCTTATCTATTTTATAATCATTTATAACTTGCTTATCTTCCGCAGATAGGCATAGGCACTCTATTAAATCTTTACGACGCTCATAAGTTCTTATTAACTTTTGCTTGTGCCTCCATTTAGCTATTTCTTTATGATTACCAGATAACAAAACATCAGGGACTGTATTACCATTTAGCAATACGGCTGGCTTTGTATAGTGTGGGTAGTCCAAAAGACCATCATAAAAGGAATCTTCTATAACAGATTCTTTATTGCTCAACACTTCTGGTAATAGCCTAATTAGGCTATCCATAATTATCATAGCAGGGATCTCACCACCACTTAATACAAAATCACCTACAGAAACTTCTTCATCAACGTAATCTTGTATTAGGCGCTCATCAACTCCTTCATATCTTCCACAAAGCAGTATTAATGAATCATATTTCAAAAGCTCAAGGGCCTTTTTATGGTTAAATATACCACCCTGAGGTGACAAGTATACTACTTTTGCACTACAACCTAAAGTATTTTTTGCATCTTCTATAGCTGCTGACAAAGGCTCATACTTCATTACCATCCCAGCACCACCACCAAAACTAGTATCATCTACAGTTGCACGCCTATCTGTAGTATAGTTACGTGGATTAAAGTATTTTATTGATAATTTAGAGTCTTTTAAAGCTCTAGCTGTAATCCCAAAATCATTTATTGCCCTAAACATTTCTGGAAATATTGATATTACTCCGAATTTCATTTTAATTACATTAAACTCAACGAAATTAACTCAACAGATTTAATTGTAGTTTTTAGAAAGCATAAATACAAATGTTTGTTTCTAATAAAGGCTAGGTACATAGGCTCGACCACTACACATTACTCCCATTTGTTAAGATTTTTCTTTAATGAATTTTTCTTATATGAGAGTAGATAATTGATCTATCAGAATATAATATATAGCTTAATGCAATATAACGTATTTGTAACTACGCAAATATTTTTGTCAATTTTGAAACTAATAATCGTATTCCCAATCAACTACTATCTTTTTTAAATTAAGATATTCACTAACAATATATTGCTTAACATAAGGAATCAGATATTCACTACCATCTTCCTTACACACCAAAACTTCATTAACGCCAGTTTCGATAATATCTACTACAACACCAAATGAATCATTGCTAGTATTTTTGACACTACAACCAATTAGATCTTTAAAATACGCTTCATCTTCAGCTAGCTCTGGTAACGCTTGCTTTGGCACACCAATTAGTGAGTTTACATACCTCTTAGCAGTCTCAACATCATTGATGTTGGCAAGTTTAATATAAATTTTATTAGCCCTTTTTAGCACACTTTCGCCTTTGAGCTGTTGCCAAACATTAGTTGCAGGTAATTGAATATACCAATTGCCATAGCTTAGAAGTGTTTCTATTGAACTTGCCAAAGGATATAAATTAAGCTCACCATCAAGCTTATAAGTAGCACCAACTTTAGCTATTTCCACTAAATTCTGTGACATAGGAGATAAATTTTTATTAAGAAGCTGGTGTATTAAGCAGCTTTTTTAGCTTCTTTGATTAGGCTAGCTATTCTATTAGAAAGTTGTGCGCCTTTTGCTAGCCAAGCTTCAACTTTAGCAACATCAAGCTTTAATCTCTCTTCACCACCTTTAGCTAAAGGATTAAAGAAACCTAATTTTTCGATAAACCTACCATCTCTTGGACTTCTTTTATCAGCAACTACGATTCTATAGAAAGGACGCTTTTTAGCTCCACCACGAGCCATACGAATTACTACCATTTATTATTCTCCGCTTTTGTATTTTAATTTTTTAATTACTAATATTTCATTAGCTAAGCTTAGTAGCCACCAACTTAGCAAAAAAATATGCAAAAACTTACCGGTAGTATTTTAAAGTCTCTTAGCTAAAATGTCAATAGTTGACTTGACATAAACATAAATATATAATACCGCAAGTCGCTGTATTTAACAAACAAATTGCTTGCGACATTAAATAATAAGCTAAAGCGTTTTTACTAAATTTTGCCTAAAAATTTTCTAGAAGCCTTTCAGCTAAACTAAAAGGAGCACAAAATGTCAAAAAATTATTTATTTACTTCTGAATCTGTATCAGAAGGACATCCAGATAAACTGGCTGATCAAATATCAGACGCAATTTTAGATGAGATTCTAAAACAAGATAAAAATGCTCGTGTAGCATGTGAAACTTTAGTAAAAACTGGTATGGCGTTAGTTGCTGGCGAAATTACAACATCTGCTTGGGTAGATATTGAAGAACTAGTAAGAAATGTTATTATAGAAACAGGATATGATAATGCCAGCAAAGGTATCGATGGTAGGACTTGCTCTGTAATTAATGCTATTGGTAAGCAGTCTAGAGATATTGCTCAAGGCGTAGATCATGGTTCCCTAGAAGATCTTGGTGCTGGTGACCAAGGTTTGATGTTTGGCTTTGCTACAAATGAAACACCAACGTTAATGCCATCAGCCATTTACTACTCTCACCTATTGATGAGAAAACAAGCGGAACTTAGAAAAACAGCTAAATTAGCATGGTTACGCCCTGATGCAAAAGCTCAAGTAACTCTAGCATATGAGGCTGATAAACCTAAATTTATCGATACGATCGTATTATCAACTCAACATGATGAGTCAATCTCTCAAAAAGAACTACATGATGCAGTGATTGAGGAAATCATTAATGAAGTTATCCCAGCTGAACTAATTACTAAAGATACTAAATATCATATAAACCCAACTGGTGTATTTCTAATTGGTGGACCACAGGGTGATTGCGGCCTTACAGGAAGAAAAATTATTGTCGATACTTATGGTGGTTCTGCTCATCATGGTGGTGGTGCTTTCTCTGGTAAAGATCCTTCTAAAGTTGATCGTTCAGGCGCTTATATGGGTAGATATATAGCTAAAAATATCGTAGCAGCTGGTCTAGCTGACAAGTGTGAAGTACAATTAGCATATGCGATTGGTATAGCAAAACCAGTTTCTCTAATGGTTAATACTTTTGGTACTGGTAAAATGACTGATAATCAAATAGAAAATCTCGTGGCTGAGGTTTTTGATCTTAGAGTCGGTAAAATTATTGAAAATCTCGACTTATTAAGACCAATTTATCACAAGACTTCTAACTATGGTCACTTTGGGCGCGAATTACCAGAGTTTAGTTGGGAAAAAATTGATAAGGCTGACATTCTTAAATCAGCATCTAAAATATAAGCGTATTGTGTTCTAAGTCTTTAACACTGTTAACTATTTTAGCCATTTATTAGATAATGTCATCATTTTATTTTTCTTGCTAACAACTACGCATTTACTGCAAAACTTGTTAATTTATGAGCATTCTAATAGTTGAACTATTCAAAATACTCCTTCAATTTTTTTGATTGAATTAATTAAACAAAGATAATTAAACTATACTCTTGTGCAAGAGCATTGAGTAATCCGATAAGCTCAGCAACTACCTTTATAACTTATTAGCTTAGAATATCTAAAAATAAAATTTTTATAGTAATTAACTTTAATATGAGAATGATATTTATGCAATAGTACTAGCTTTATTGTATTTTTTCTTCGCCTGGATAAACTCAATTTTTAAATCTTTATATTTTGATTTAATCTCTTTAAGATCAGCTTTAGACAATACATTATCTTTCTTAGCTTTCAAATATTCTTGCTTAGCGTTATACATATTTTTAACATTTGTAACAAGCTTAGTATACTTCTCTTCAATACTAAGATGAAAAGTCTTATTTTTCTTAGTTAATGCTTCTTCTAACTTAACTTTTGCTTTAGCAATTTCAATTAAATGCTTAGGTGTTGTCTTAAGATCATAACACCAGCCTATCTTAGCCAAACCAGCAATAAACCACTTAGATGGATCTAAATCAAACCATCTAATACCATTTCTATAATCACCAGCAAAGGCATGATGGTAATTATGGTAACCTTCACCACCTGTTACGATAGCTGTAATCCAACTATCTCTAGCTGTATTTTTTGTGGAGTAAGGTCTTTTACCGATAGTATGTGCTAGAGAGTTGATACAAAAAGTCGCATGATGGACTAATATAACCCTAAGAAAACCACCAAGAAGCAAGAAACCCAGAGCACTATGCCAAGCAGCTTTAAGCGTATGATCACTCAAAAAACCAAATATAAATCCTACCAGTGCAGGTAAACCAAAACATGATAAAATCGCTAATACAGTATAATGATTATGCTGGAATACTAGTGCTTTATCTTTTAGAAGATCATTTACACCTCTGATTTCTTGAACATCAGGGCTACTATGTCTTATTAGCCAGCCAAAATGAGAAAACCAGAAGCCACGTGTAGCAGCATATGGATCTTTAACAGGATCATCAACATCTTTATGATGTTTTCTATGATCTGAAGCCCACTGAATTACACTATTTTGTAGTGCTGCCGTACCAAAAACTAAAAGTATATAGCTGACAATCTTATTCGCCTTATAAGTCTTATGTGACCATAATCTATGATATCCCATTGTGATACCAATACCTGTCAGTGCATAAAAAACGACTAAGCAAATATAGTCAGAAGTCGTAAAACCATAAGTCACAGCATACCAAGGTACTGCTATCAAAGTAAATAGTGGAAGGATTAATAGCCCGAAAACACTTTTCCAGACTATACTACCTTCTTTTTCTATGGTTTGGTATATTATTTGATTATTATTCATTTGGAACCCTTTTTTGAATTGACACACTCTGTGTGGATGTAAAAAATTTTATTACAGCTTAATGATAGCACAACTATAACTTTTTTGATAGTACTTTATACAAAGGCTAGATTGATGACCTTGCTTTAACATTAATCTCTAAATTAGTGTCTTTAAAACCATTTACATATCTATATGCCCCTGCCAAAGCAATCATTGCACCATTATCTGTGCAATATTTCATTGGCGGAAAAAATATTTGATAGCCTTGACTCCTAGCTAATAGATCTAGTCGTTTCCGCAATAGTTTATTTGCACTGACTCCACCTGAAATAACCAATCTTGTATTTTTGGTTCTTTGTAGTGCCTTAGCACATTTAAAGACTAAGACATCTATAGCAGCATCTTGGAAAGCATAGCATAGATTAGCCTTATTCTCTAATGACTGATCTTGCTCATCATACCATGTATTTAGAACTGCAGTCTTTAAACCACTAAAACTAAAATCTAAATTAGGCTTATTTTTCATTGGCCTTGGTAATCTATACTTAGCCTGATCAATGGCTTGATCAGCTAAATTTGCCACCTCAACTCCACCAGGGTAACCCATACCTAAAAGCTTAGCTATTTTATCAAATGCCTCACCTGCAGCATCATCAATTGATTCACCTAATAGACTATACTTCCCAAAATCTTTTACTTCAAATAGCTGTGTATGACCTCCAGAAACTAGTAAAGCTACAAAAGGATATTCTATATCACTATTTTGATCTAATAATGGTGATAGTAGATGACCCTCTAGATGATGTACCGCAATTGTATCAATGCCGTGGATTAAACCTAATGTTTTAGCAAATGTAGCGCCTACCATCAAAGCTCCAACTAAACCAGGCATCGCAGTATATGCTATACAATCAATATCTTCAAAGCTAAGATCTGTTTCTTTGAATATCTTCTTGGCTAAATCATTAAGCTTAGCAGTATGCTCACGCGAGGCAAGCTCAGGAACAACACCACCGTATTTCTTATGTAACTTGATTTGACTATATAAAGCATCTACTATCAACTTTTTTGTCGAATAGTCATATATCGCTAAGCCTGTTTCATCACAGGAGCTTTCAATACCAAGTACTAGCATTATTTCTTAGCAGTCCCCGCACCACCATTAGTTTTAGTAATCTGGATAAACTTAGTTATGAAAGAGCCAACAACCAAACCAATAACAAATGAGATTGATAGCAAGACCATTAATGGTAAAGTGGCATTACCGAAAATATAATCAAAGCTGACAGTATCTGTATTTAATATGGATAATAATACAATTAGTATGATTGTTATACCAAATAATATCTGCCAAAATAACTTTTTAATCGCACTAAACATTAACTATATTCTTACAGTTATATTATATAGCACTATTATAATTGAAAATATTTGAATAATAAAATTTTATTTGAATTGAAAAATAATCAAAGATTAGAAATCTAAAGACTCAAGAGCATTTCTTAATGACTCTTCAATATCTTCATTAATATCTTTATCTTCTTTTTCAGATTGAGTACTCTCAAAAGAAATTTCTTCAGGATTTAAAGATGATAAATCAGTAAACGTCATGTTATCCTCAACTCCTAACTCTTCACGCATTTTTTCAATTTTAGCTGACTCTTTTCTTACTGCTAAACCAGTACCTGTTGGTATTAATCTACCGATAAGAACGTTTTCTTTAAGTCCTCTTAAATTATCAATCTGCGAATTTATCGAAGCCTCAGTAAGTACCCTTGTTGTTTCTTGGAAAGAAGCAGCTGACAAGAATGATTCCGTAGATAAAGAAGAGCGTGTAATACCCATCAGTACAAGCTCATACTCGACTGCTTTTTTACCTTGCTTACTCAGTTTATCATTCTCTTCAAGAATTCTTACTAGTTCAACATTTTCTTCTTTGACAAATTTACTATCACCCTCATCAAGAATTACAGCTTTTCTCAACATTTGTCTTACAATTGTCTCAATATGCTTATCATTGATCACAACACCCTGCATACGATACACAGACTGTGCTTCAATAAGGATATAATCAGCAAATTCCTCAAGCCCTTTGTACTTAAGAAGATCATGTGGATCAGTAGGTCCATCAGCTAAAACATCACCCATGGAAACTTGTTCACCATCAAAAACTACTAGATGACGAGATTTAGGTAGTAATATTTCTTCAACAATATGACCATTCTTATCTATAATCTCAATTCTCTGTTTCTCTTTAGTGTCTCTGTTTCCAAGCCTAACCATACCATCACATGGAGAAAGTATAGCAGCATCCTTAGGACGTCTAGCCTCGAAAAGCTCAGCAACACGTGGAAGGCCCCCAGTAATATCTTTATTCTTAGAACCTTCTAGAGGGATCTTAGCCACGACATCACCAACTTTGAGATTAAAGTCATCAGTAACGTTTAACACCGCACCAACTGATAAAGGTATTGATTTAAGCTCATTACCTTTTTCATCAACAACTTTAACTACTGGTTTTAAGTTCTTAGATGTTGTTCTTTGTGATATCGAAGTTATTTCAATAGTTTGCTGACCAGTTAGATCATCATAAGTATGCTTAGATGTTATACCATCTATGACATCTTCAAGAACAACTTTACCAGCCACATCAGTTATTAACGGCTGAGCATGCGGATCCCATGTAGCAATCACATCACCAATTTCAACAGCTTTACCACTCGCTAAAGGAACAGTAGCGCCCATAGGGATCTTATGCTGTTCCCTTACTCTACCCATAGTATCAGAAACAATAATCTCACCGGCGCGTGATATAACAATTTCTTGACCTTCTTTATTGGTTACAGTTCTAATATTTTTAAACTTAATCTTACCAGCAGTCTTAACTTTGATGTCAGAAACTGTAATACCTAGAGAAGCAGCACCACCTGTATGAAATGTTCTCATCGTTAACTGTGTTCCTGGTTCACCAATTGATTGTGCTGCAATCACGCCAACAGATTCACCAACATTAACTTGTTTCTCACGAGCCAGATCACGACCATAACACTTAGCACATAATCCTCTACGCGTTTTACAAGTTATTGGAGATCTGATCTTGATCATATCAATACCATTATCATCAAGCAACTCAACAAGATTTTCATCTAATAGAGTACCTGCTTCGAGTAACACAACTCCTTTTTCAGTAACAACATCTGCCGCTAAAGTTCTTCCCAAAGTTCGCTCTGCTAGAGGAACTTTAACTTCACCATCCTCAACAATAGCTGAGAACATTAAACCATCATCAGTCCCACAATCTTCTTCAATAACAACTAAATCTTGAGCAACATCAACTAATCTACGAGTTAAATAACCTGCATTAGCTGTCTTAAGAGCCGTATCAGCTAGACCTTTACGCGCACCATGCGTAGATGTAAAATACTGCAATACTGACAGACCTTCTCTAAAGTTTGCCGTAATTGCAGTCTCAATCATAGTACCATCTGGTTTTGCCATTAGACCACGCATACCCGCAAGCTGTCTCATCTGATTATAAGAACTCCTTGCACCTGATTTAGCCATCATATATACAGAGTTAAATGACTCAATTTCTTTTTTATTGCCATTAACTATAAGAGTGTCTTTAGATATCGCATCCATCATCGAAGCTCCAACCTCATCAGAAGTTTTACTCCAAATATTGATAATATTATTATATCTCTCATTTTCAGTAATTAATGAAGATTGATACTGTTCAGTAATGTGCTTAATCTCTTTTTCTGCTTCTTCAATTTTAGCTTCTTTGTTATCAGGGATAGTCATATCATCAACACCAACAGATACACCTGATAATGTTGAATATTTAAAACCTGCATACATCAATTTATCAGCTAAAACTACCGTGGCCTTCCCACCTAAAACTCTAAATGCTTGCTTGATAATTTTAGAAATTTCTTTCTTAACTAACACTTTGTTTAGTAAAGAGAAAGATAAACCTTCAGGTAGTATATTTAGTAAAAGTGCTCTACCAACAGTAGTAGTGACTACACCTTTTTCATTATATGTATTACCTTTAGTATCAAATACTTGTCTATCTATTCTTAGCTTTATCTTAGCATGGATATCTATAGTTCCTGAGTTGTAGGATCTACTTACATCCTCATAACTAGAGAATAATTTACCATCACCACGCGCATCTTCTTTCTCTCTAGTTATATAGTACAGACCTAATACAATATCCTGAGTAGGAGTAATAATCGGTTGACCAGATGCAGGTGATAAGATGTTATTTGTTGACATCATTAATACTCTAGCTTCTAATTGTGACTCAACCGTTAGCGGTACGTGTACAGCCATTTGGTCACCATCAAAGTCAGCATTAAATGCCGCACAAACTAATGGGTGTAACTGTATAGCCTTACCTTCAATAAGCTTAGGTTCAAATGCTTGAATACCTAGTCTATGTAATGTAGGAGCACGGTTTAATAACACTGGGTGCTCATTAATTACAGTCTCGAGAATATCCCATACTACTGCCTCTTCTAGTTCAACCATTCTCTTAGCCTGTTTGATAGTCGTTGCATGACCACCTAATCTTAGCTTAGAATATACAAATGGCTTAAATAACTCCAGTGCCATCTTCTTAGGTAAACCACACTCATATAGCCTAAGTGATGGACCTACTGTAATCACCGAACGACCAGAGTAGTCAACACGCTTACCTAATAAGTTTTGACGGAAACGCCCCTGCTTACCTTTAATCATGTCAGCTAGTGATTTAAGTGGTCTCTTGTTAGCACCTGTTACTGCTCTACCACGTCTACCATTATCTAATAAAGCATCGACTGCTTCTTGTAACATTCTTTTTTCATTTCTAACAATGATATCAGGAGCATTTAGGTCTAATAGCTTTTTAAGCCTATTATTTCTATTGATTACTCGACGATATAAATCATTAAGATCAGAAGTTGCAAACCTACCACCTTCAATCGGCACCAATGGTCTTAAATCTGGTGGTAATACAGGCAATACAGTCATAACCATCCACTCAGGTTTATTACCAGAAGCTTGGAAAGTCTCAAGAAGTCTTAATCTCTTGATAGCCTTTTCTTTCTTAACTGTAGATTTACTATCTTCATACTCAGCTTGAAGTAACTCAATCTCTGACTCAATATCAGTATCCGCTAATAAATCTCTTATAGCTTCAGCGCCCATCGACGCTTCAAACTCATAGCCATAGCTTTCTAGCGCTTCAGCATACTCCTCATCTGTAAGAAGTTGTTTTTTTTCTAATGGAGTCAAACCAGGGTCAGTAACTATATACGACTCAAAGTATAAAACCTTTTCAACGTTCTTTAATGGCATATCTAAGAATAAACCTATTCTAGAAGGTAAAGACTTTAGATACCAAATATGCACAACAGGACATATTAAATCAATATGTCCCATTCTTTCCCTTCTTACTTTAGCTTGCTCCACTTCAACACCACAGCGCTCACATACTACGCCACGGTGCTTAAGTCTTTTATACTTACCACATAAGCACTCATAGTCTTTTATAGGTCCAAATATCTTAGCACAGAATAATCCATCTCTCTCAGGCTTAAATGTCCTATAGTTTATAGTTTCTGGTTTTTTAACTTCACCATGAGACCATGAACGAATAACCTCAGGAGATGCTAGAGATATTTTAATAATATCAAACTTTTTACTATTGTAATTTTGATGTAGGATACTGTTATTCACAGGTAATTCTCCTATGCTTTTATTTTAATAACAAAAAATAAGTAGCTTTAAATTAAGATGCTTATTCTTCCTCAGATGAATAGTCAAAATCCATATCTATACCCAATGCTCTAACTTCATTCCTTAAAACATTAAATGATTCTGGAACATCAACATTCATAGTTAATTTACCATCAACTATATTCTTATACATTTTAGATCTTCCTGTTATGTCATCTGACTTAACTGTTAACATCTCTCTTAATGTATAAGCAGCACCATACGCTTGTAATGCCCAAACTTCCATCTCACCAAATCTTTGTCCACCAAACTGTGCCTTACCACCTAGTGGCTGCTGTGTAACTAAACTATATGAGCCAGTGGACCTAGCATGCATCTTATCATCTACTAAGTGATCTAGTTTTAGCATATACATATAACCAACTGTTACATGTCTATCAAAAGGCTTACCAGTACGACCATCAAAAAGCTTCATCTGGCCATTAGTTGCAAAGCCACCTATTTTCAGTAGAGATTTGATGTCTTCTTCTTTAGCACCATCAAATACTGGCGTAGCAATAGGTACACCACCTTTTAGGTTTTCACAAAGATTTAGTATCTCTTCATCATTTAAAGCCTCAAGATTAACTTTCTTATCACCAACACTATTATATACTTCTTCTAAAGTATTTCTTAGCTCAGATGCTTTTCTAGTTTCCTCAAGAGCTTTTTCTATCTTTTTACCCAATCCGTAAGAAGCTAAACCTAAGTGTGCCTCTAAAATCTGTCCAATATTCATACGCGATGGGATACCTAAAGGATTGAGACAAACATCGACAGGAGTACCATCTTCCATATACGGCATATCTTCAACAGGTAGTACACGCGAAACAACACCTTTGTTACCGTGACGACCAGCCATCTTATCACCAGGTTGGATACACTTTTTAATCGCAACAAAAACTTTAACAGTCTTAAGCACACCTGGAGATAATTCATTACTTTGAGTAATAGATTTTTTCTTAGCTTCAAATCTAGTCTCTATAGCAATTTTAGCTTCTTCATAATACTCTCTAGCATTCTGAACTTTCTCTTCAAGCTTCTCATCCTCAAAAGAGATTTCTAACCACTTAGCAAATGGTAACTTCTCTAAGAACTCTTTAGTAAGAATAGCACCTTTTTTAAGACCTTTTGCTTTTTGGATTCTTGCACCAATAACATCTTTCTCAATTGATAATTTAACTACAGATTCAATTACCGCAAACTCCTCATCAAAGTCCTTACGAGCTTTTTCGATTAGTTCTTTTTCAATCTTAAGAGCTCGCTTACTCTTGCCGCCTTTGTCATTCTCAAATACTTGAACATTAATCACCGTACCAGAAGTACCACTTGGCATTCTTAATGAACTATCAGCAACATTTGATGCTTTTTCATTAAAGATTGCCCTAAGTAATCTCTCTTCAGGTGTTAATTGCTGTTCTGCTTTTGGTGTAATTTTTGCCACTAAAATATCACCAGCTTCGACATTAGCTCCAATATAGACAATACCTGATTCGTCAAGTTTTGCCAAACTAGATTCGCTAACATTTGGAATATCTGCAGTTATCTCTTCAGGACCAAGCTTAGTATCACGAGCCACACATGTGAATTCTTCAATATGGATACTAGTATACTTATCATCTTTCACTATTCTTTCGGATAGCAAGATTGAATCCTCAAAGTTATAACCATTCCATGGCATGAAAGCAACCATCAAGTTATGTCCTAAAGACAATTCACCAAAATCAGTTGCAAAGCCATCAGCTAAAATATCACCAGCTTCTACTTTATCACCAACATTTACTATTGGACGCTGGTTAATACAAGTATTTTTATTTGAGCGTTTAAATTTAGTTAGACTGTAAATATCGACTAAATTACTAGTTTGTGATTTTTCAGTATCTACCTTAATAACGATTCTATTAGAATCAACCTCAGCCACTTCACCAGCATTTCTTGCGATAATACAGTTACCAGAGTCTCTAGCAACAATTTTCTCCATACCAGTACCGACTAAAGGCTTCTCAGATTTAAGAGTTGGTACTGCTTGACGTTGCATATTTGCACCCATCAATACCCTGTTAGCATCATCATGCTCAAGGAAAGGAATAAGCGCTGCAGCCGCTGAAACCATCTGCTTTGCAGAAACATCCATATACTGAACTCTACTTGACTCAGTAAATATAGCCTCACCACCAGAACGACATTGAATAAGGTCTTCAACGAAGTGGTTATTTCCATCAAGCTTAGTAGATGCTTGTGCAATTACATAGTTATCTTCATCTATAGCAGATAAATACTCAATTTCATTCGTAACTTTACCGTTGATAACTTTTCGATATGGCGCTTCTAAGAAACCATAATCATTAATACGAGCATAACTTGCTAACGAGTTAATTAAACCAATATTTGGGCCCTCTGGAGTCTCAATTGGACATAATCTACCATAGTGTGTTGCGTGAACATCACGTACCTCAAAACCTGCTCTATCACGTGATAAACCACCTGGACCTAGTGCAGATATTCTTCTCTTATGTGTTACTTCTGATAATGGGTTATCTTGATCCATGAATTGCGATAAAGCACCAGAAGTAAAGAATTCTTTAATTGCTGTTGTAATTGGCTTAGAGTTGACGATATCTTTTGGCATAAGCTTATCTTTATGCACTAAAGACATACTTTCACGAATACCCTTTTCAACACGATAAAGTCCTATTCTAAACTGGTTCTCAACCATCTCACCAACAGAACGTACACGTCTATTGCCTAAGTGATCGATATCGTCAACTTTACCTTTACCATCACGGATATTTATAAGCTCCTCAATTACACCAATAATATCACTATTTTCTAAAGTATAGATATCCTTAGATACTTTATCTGAACCTAATCTGGCATTTAATTTCATTCTACCAATATCAGAAAGGCTATATCTACTTTCAATAAAGAATAAACCTTCAAATAAAGATTTAACTGAAGCTGCTGCAGGAGGATCACCTGGTCGTAAGACTTTATATATTTCAACAAGAGCCTCATCAGTATTTCTTGCAAGATCATATTTTAGAGTATCAGATATATATTTGCCTCTTTCTGTGGTTATAAAATCAATAACCTCAAGCTCAATCATACCAATCTCTACGCATGTTTCTAATAAACTCTCTGTGACATCATCATTTGCATAAGCTATAACTTCACCAGTAGCTTCATTAATGATATCTTTTGCCATTCTAAATGTGCTTACTAAATCAAAATCAATTGCAATAGAGTCAACACCAGCATCTTTGATTTTCTTAACATCTCTTGAAGTTAATTTCTTATTCTTTTTAACAATAACATTGTCTTGAGCATCAACGATGTCAAATTTAAGTAGCTCACCCTTCATATTTGAAAGGTTATCAAGTTTAAGAGCAAAACCTTTATTGTTAAAAGTAATTGTCTTAATATCGGAGAAGTTCTCTAATATTTGCTCCTGAGTATAACCAAGAGCTTTTAAAATAACAGTAGCGCAGAATTTTCTTTTTCTGTCAATCCTAGCCCATATAATACCTTTTGAGTCAAATTCAAAATCAAGCCACGAACCTCTATATGGAATAATACGTGCTGAGAATGCTCCTTCCTCAGAGTCATCTTTACTAAAGAATACTCCTGGTGATCTATGCAACTGAGAAACTACCACCCTTTCTGTTCCATTAATGATAAAAGTACCATTAGTTGTCATCAGTGGAATATCTCCCATATATACATACTCTTCTCTAATATCTTCGACAATTTTCTCATTTGGAAGAGCATCTTTATTATATACAACTAATCTTAACTTCACATTTAATGGTGCATCATAAGTAGCACCACGAACCTGACATTCAGTTTCATCGAAAGTAGGCTCATCAATTTGATAATCAACATAGTGAATTTCATATTGACCATTTTTACTCTCAACAGGGAAAGATTGTTTTAAAACTAGTTCAAGTCCAGAGTGAATTCTTCCCTTCGCTGCGTCTGCAGTCAAGAATTTTTTGTATGACTCTGTTTGAATAGAAAGTAAATATGGCACATCTAAGATATGAGGAAGAACCCCAAACTCTTTACGAATTCTTTTTTTCTCAGCGTATGAGTAAGACATCAAAAACATCCCTAAGATTTTGTTTACACAAAATAAAAAGCAAATATGACTATATTTGCACCAACATCTATGTATCTTTCAATACTAGAAAGACTAGGGGCCGAAACTGACCACTAGTCATAAATTCCTAAAAACTATTATAGTTTAGAATTTTACTATTTAAGCTCAACTTTAGCGCCAGCTTCTTCAAGTTGCTTTTTAAGAGCTTCCGCTTCTTCTTTAGAAGCAGCTTCTTTAATTGTGAAAGGAGTACCTTCTACAGCATCTTTAGCTTCTTTAAGACCTAGACCAGTTGCACCTCTTACTGCTTTAATAGCAGCAATTTTGTTTGAACCAGCATCAACTAAAACAACGTCAAACTCAGTTTTCTCTTCAGCAACTTCAGCTGGACCGACAACTGGGCCAGCAGCAACAGTAACAGCAGCTGCGGCGGAAACACCAAACTTATCTTCCATCATTTTAACTAATTCACATACATCCATAACGCTCATTTCAGCAACAGCATTTAAGATATCTTCTTTTGTTATAGCCATTTTATAACTCCTATTTATTTAACAATTAATTCTTTTTTAGCTTTCTAATAAGCCAGTGCAATTATTTACTATCCCCAACAGCAGCAAATACTCGTACCGCCTGAGACGGAATCTCATTAAGAGTACTAACAAACTTAGTAACTGGTGCTTGCATAACATTAAGTAATGTAGCAAGTGCCTCTTCCCTATTAGGAAGCTTAGCAAAGTCATCTAACTTTTCAGGACCAAACAGTTCACCAGACATCACTAAATTCTTAACTTCAAAAGCATTATGATCTTTTTGGAAGTTTTTAAATAGCTTAGCTGCTGCACCTGGCTCATCAATAGAAAGAGCAAGAACAAGAGGACCTTTAAGAGCATCAGCAAGACACTCTAATTCAGTTCCTTTAATTGCTAAACGTGCTAAGTTGTTACGCACAACTCTTAAATAAACTCCAGACTCGCGAGCTTGCTTTCTTAATGAAGTCATTTCATTAACAGTCAAACCACGGTAGTCTGCTACTGCTGCAGACAATGCTGAGGACACTTGTTCAGCAACTTCAGCAACAATTGCTTTTTTATCCTCTATTCTAAGTGCCATATCGACTCCTTATTATATTGTCCACACTTTATTTAATTAACACGATATTTAGACCAAGAAGGTTGTCAACATCGTCTGCGTAGGATAATTATTAAGCCAAGCAAGCTTGGCTCCTACGGTCTTTGATCGTTGCATTTACATACAACCCAAAGAAATTGCAAGGCAGCATTTTATATGTTCAAATCTGAAAAGTCAACATTTATTCCCGGCCCCATTGTACTAGATACAGAAACTTTTTTCAGATAAACACCCTTAGATACTGCTGGCTTAGCTTTTTCCAGATCAGTTAATAACTGCTCTAAGTTTTGCTTAAGTGCATCACTAGTAAAGTTAATTTTTCCGATTGTAGCATGAATTATACCAGCCTTGTCAACTCTATATCTAATCTGGCCTGCTTTAGCATCAGTTACAGCCTTAGTAACATCCATAGTTACAGTACCAATCTTAGGGTTTGGCATAAGGCCTTTTGGACCAAGAATTTGACCTAGTTGTCCAACCACTCTCATAGAATCTGGAGAAGCAATTACAACATCAAAATCCATATTACCTTTTTTAATTTCATCAGCTAAATCTTCCATACCAACAACATCAGCACCAGCTGCTTTTGCTGCATCAGCTGCAGGACCTTTTGCAAAAACTGCTACTCTAACAGTTCTACCAGTTCCATTAGGAAGAACTGAAGCCCCTCTTACAACCTGATCAGATTTACGTGGATCTACACCAAGAGCTACAGATACATCTATAGACTCAACAAACTTGACAGAAGAAACTTCTCTTAAAATATCAAAAGCTTCTGATACTGGATACTTTTTCTCAGCATTAATTTTTGCCGAGATTTTTTTCATTCTTTTTGAAACTTTAGCCATCATTAAACCCCTTCTACTTTTACGCCCATACTACGAGCAGAACCAGCAATAATTCTTACAGCAGCATCTAAATTAACAGCTGTTAGATCAGGATCTTTAACTTTTGCAATCTCTTCTAATTGCGCACGAGTTATAGTACCAACAAACTCTTTAGAAGGTTTTGATGAACCTGATTTTACATTAACTGCTTTCTTAATTAAGTAAGAAGCAGGTGGTGTTTTCATTTCAAATGTAAAGCTACGATCACTATATACAGATATTTCTACCGGTATCGGCATACCTGGCTCCATACCTTGTGTCTTAGCATTAAACTCCTTACAGAATCCCATAATATTCACACCGTGTTGACCTAACGCTGGTCCAATTGGTGGACTTGGATTAGCCTTTCCTGCTGCAACTTGCAGCTTAATAATAGCTTCAATTTTCTTCTTAGCCATTTTTTTACTCCAAATTTAGGTTAATAGCACTTATAAACCAATATAAGCTCCCCAATATCTTAGTTTAATACTAAGATTCTTTTTCAACTTGTGAAAACTCAAGTTCAACAGGTGTAGATCTACCAAAAATAGACACTGCAACCCTTAATCTTGACTTCTCATAGTTAACCTCTTCAATAACACCAGTAAAGTCGTTAAATGGTCCTTCTAGAACTCGCACAACCTCACCAACATGATAAGTTTTTCTTAATCTTGGTTCTACAGTAGATTTATTTCCTTCGACAAATCCAAGTATTCTTTCTACCTCTAGTTTACTCAAAGGTATTGGCTTACCATTAGAACCAACTACTGTTAAAACATGTATAACTGATTTAACAAGGTTCCAAGCATCAGTAGTTAGATCTGCTTCAATCAAAACATAACCTGGAAAATATTTTCTTTCACTCTTACGCTTTTGACCACCTTTCATCTCAACCACATTTTCAGTAGGAACAAGAATCCTACCAAAGCTATTTTTCAATCCAGCTATTTCTATATTTTCTTCAAGCTGAGTTTTGACTCTCTTTTCGTAACCTGAGCGCACCTGCACAACATACCAAAGCATATATTTATATCCCTTTATTAACCCAGAAAATACTGAACAAAATTTTCAAATATAACACCAAATAAAGATATTATCAGCGCAAAAATCATTACCACAACTATCACCATCGCAGAGATAGTTATTGTCTCCTTACGTGTAAGCCACACAACTTTTGCCAATTCAAGTTTTGAAGCTTGGAAAAATGCCCAGAAACTACGTCCCTGGTTTGTAAACCTAGCCACAACAATAGCAAGTAACACAACAACCACTGCTAAAGATGTATTATAAGTACTATAATTATCACCTAAAACATCCGAATACATTGTAACAGCAACACCTAAAACAATGATTGCCACCACAGCAAACCATAACATTAGATTATTAGATTTAGAGATTTTCTTAACTTCAGTGGTCTTTGTAGCCCCACTTATCCATATTTTGTTATTATTAAAACCTTGATTTTTTTTCACAAACAAATCCTTTAAGAAAGCAATTATATATAGAGAAATTAATAAATGTAGTCTATAAAGTAACACACAGAGGATATAATATCAAGAAATAAAAAAGCGATGCTGCAAAAATCACAACACCGCCTTAATTATGTGGCAGGCCAGGAGGGACTCGAACCCCCATCTTACGGTTTTGGAGACCGTTGCTCTACCAAATTGAACTACTGACCTAAATACCAGTAACTATCAATTACTCAATAATTCTAGCAACAACACCAGCACCTACTGTCCTACCACCCTCACGGATTGCAAAACGTAAACCTTCGTCCATAGCGATTGGATTGATTAGAGTAATAGTCATCTTAACGTTATCACCAGGCATAACCATTTCTACACCCTCTGGAAGACCAACTGCTCCAGTAATGTCTGTAGTACGGAAGTAGAACTGCGGTCTATACCCTTTGAAAAAAGGAGTATGTCTACCACCTTCTTCTTTAGATAATACATAAACTTCAGCTTCAAACTTAGTATGTGGCTTAATTGAACCTGGCTTACATAATACTTGTCCTCGCTCAACGTCATCTCTCTTAAGACCACGAACTAGGATACCAACATTATCACCAGCTTCCCCTCTATCTAGAAGCTTACGGAACATTTCAACACCAGTTACAGTAGTTTTTTGAGTTGGACGGATACCAACAACTTCAACTTCATCACCAACGTTTATAACACCACGCTCAATACGACCTGTTACAACAGTACCACGGCCAGATATTGAGAATACATCTTCAATTGGAAGAATAAATGGCTTCTCAGTATCACGCTCTGGAGCTGGTATATAGTCATCCATAGCTTGAACTAACTCAACAATCTTTTCAACATATTGCTCTTCACCTTCAATAGCTTTAAGCGCAGAACCCATAACTACTGGAGTATCGTCACCAGGGAATTCGTACTGATCAAGAAGCTCACGAACTTCCATCTCAACTAACTCCAATAATTCTTCGTCATCTACCATGTCACACTTGTTTAAGAAAACAACGATCTTAGGTACGCCAACCTGGCGAGAAAGTAGTATATGCTCACGAGTTTGAGGCATAGGACCATCAGCAGCAGAGCATACAAGAATAGCACCATCCATCTGAGCAGCACCAGTAATCATATTCTTGACATAGTCAGCGTGACCTGGACAGTCAACGTGAGCGTAGTGTCTATTAGGAGACTCATACTCAACGTGAGAAGTATTGATAGTAATACCACGCGCTTTTTCTTCTGGTGCACTATCAATCTCATCAAAGTTACGTGCTGAACCACCGTTTTTCTCAGCCATAACTTTTGTAATAGCTGCTGTAAGAGTAGTCTTACCATGGTCAACGTGACCGATTGTACCTACGTTCACATGCGGCTTCGAACGCTCAAATTTTTCTTTAGCCATTTTTTACTCCATTTTTTTTCAACAAAAAACAAAAAAACTTCAAACATGGTGCTCACAACCAGACTTGAACTGGTGACCTCTCCCTTACCAAGGGAGTGCTCTACCACCTGAGCCATGCGAGCTTATATATTACAAAACCAGCTTAGGTGGAGCGGATGATGGGAATCGAACCCACGCTATCGGCTTGGAAGGCCGAAGTTCTACCACTGAACTACACCCGCATGGTGGAGGGAGCAGGATTCGAACCTGCGAAGGCTGAGCCGTCAGATTTACAGTCTGATCCCTTTGGCCACTCGGGAACCCCTCCCTAAAACTTTTAGGTAAATTATAAAGTTTATTTGACTAAAAATCAAGCTTTTTTACATTATTGTTTACTTTCCATATATACAATAGCGTTTTACAAAAAAACTGTCCTTATCTTACTATGCCTAAATATAAAATGTAAAGTAATGTACAAACTTTTTATAAAAATATTGATAATATTTTTTGCTCTAATCATTGCAACATAAAGAATCTGATTTCTTTCACTGATATTTGTATTTAACTGAATATCCTTTAGTAGTACAAATACCTTATTATACTTATTATACATTGAACCTTGCGCCTTATGTCCTGTAACACCAAAACCATATCAAGATCATTTTTAATTAAATTGTTCTTAGATCTAGGTCTACTATAATAGTAGCTATCAATATCAATCAATAATAGGTTATTTCTACGAAATTCTTTATGTATTTAATAATTTATAAGATCTTGCAATTGCCAATAAGCTATCATGTATTTCTTCATAGTCACGCAAATTAGCTTCATCTTGAGAATCTATCACAAAAATATCTTTCTCATCGAAACCCTTAAATAATTTTTGCTTTCTCTATTTGTGTTCTTTTGATTTTCAGATACATCAACCACCTTTATAATCTATACAGTTATTTATCAGAAAGGCTTCTTTTGAATTAGCTTTTATCGCTCGATCATCTATCAATATATCACCTTTTTCAACAAGTCTTACAAACTCACCAAACACCAAATCTCTGTTATTCGATTTAATTGCATCATAATTTTATTACGCCAAGCTATCAATTTAGCATAATTTAGATCAGTTTTTTGCGTAACTAGAACCAAATACTTCGATTAATTGCTCACGGTTGGTTTGAATGCACAAAAAGCATTCCCTCTGGCTGCTTTACTTAAAAGAGTTTGCTTTAAAATTAAATTCTGGGCATTCATCATTGAGTTGGTGAAGTTGTTAACTAATGGTGCTAATGAATTATTACTTGCATGACGCATCAACTGTGTTAGCTTGTAGCTATTTTAGACTCGAAGAGCACTGCATTTACCATACTTGCTTAATCTATGACAACAAGATTTATAGTTTCTGATAGTAGCTTTTTTTGATCTGTCCAAAACTGGATCCATTTGGATTAAAATCTTCTAAATTCATGTCTGGTTGCAAACTTAACAATGAGTTAATAGTATAACCTTGTGTAGCTGTTGCTTGTGATATAACAGTATTGGCTTTACGTGTAGAATGAGCATATACTATAACTTTTTTATGATATTCATCTAGATTTTTTTACCATAGTAGTTTGCCAGTACCAGCAAAACCTGATAATAAAAAATAACAATCTTCACTTTTGAGAAATTCATTTATTTTAAGTTACCGCTTCTAATTGTTGCTAGTTGAGAACTATCTTTTGACCATTATGTAAATAGAAAGTTTTCTCTGAAGAAAGAAAACTTTTGTGCATTATTTATCTACTTGAGTAAACCTAGTAATTACTTTAGACATAACAATATTATTTAAGATTACAATTTCATTACCATCGCTATCATCAAGCTTAGTATATAAAAAACCTATTGATTTAACAGTACCTTTAACACCACCCAAATCGACTTTTTCACCAACCTCAAAAGGCTTACTAAATGCCAACATGATACCAGAGGCAATAGTATTATAAGACGTCTTTAGTGACATTGAAATACCAAAAACTATACCAGTTAGAACACCTGTAATAGGGGATATTGGCACACCCAACTTCGCCATAGCAATCACAACCACAAGCACTAAAAATATTGTATAAACTAGACTAGCTAAAAATTGTGATACTGTTTTGTCATATTTTTTCAACAAGCCATACACAAAAGACTTTATATGTTTAGATACCCAGAGGCCAACAAATAAAATAACAACCGCAACCAAAAGGTTAACAAAAAATGAACTACTACTAATTACCTTATCAAACATCTTTATTTTCCTTATATATCCTTTTTGCTCTAGTAAGCATATACACCGATATGGTACTTAAGACTATCGATATAGTACTTAAGACTATCGATATAATCGCAAATGATAACTCTTCAAATGCTATATCATATTGATGCTGAGTAGCTATAGCATGAACTATAAACAAAATATTTTCTATTATAAATAAAGCCATACTTACAGCAAACGCAGATAAACATATGGCAAATCTATATAAAAAAGCTGAGATAGCAAACAATAATAACAAAGGATAAATAACTATCTGTAATGCATCTATAAAAAACCGATGAGGCTCTTTAACATAACCTAAATTATATCTTATCGTTAAAATATAAATAAAAGCAAAAACGAGAAAAGTTGCAAATAAAATAGCTGTATTTTTACTTACAAAGGTATCAGCAAAATCGATATACCTTCTTCTTGAAAATAACAGTCCACAAACTGTTATAAAAGCAGCTCCAGAAATAAAACCATCATACGAAAAAGTATTTTCTAGATAGATATGATGAATAACATAACCATAACCATAACCATAACCACATAAGCTAAATAAAAATATCGAAAAACAAATCCAAAAAGCAATATCCCAAGGCTTTTTCCTAGCAAAAATATAACTTAGAATCACGCAACATAAGAATAAAATAAAAGAAATAAACAACCTCATAACATCATCTGCCAATAGCGGTATAAAAGTTATTTCACACATTACTCCAAAAAAACCCCCTCTACCTTTAGCAATAGATAAAAAGCTGTAGCAATTACACTTCCACACACAGGGCCAACTACTGGTATCCAAGCATAACTCCATTGTGAAGGACCTTTTCCTTGTATTGGCATAATAGCATGAAATAGTCTTGGACCAAAATCTCTAGCTGGATTGATTGCATAACCTGTAGTTCCACCTAAAGACATCCCAATTGCAACAACCACAAATGCCACAGGAATACCTCCTAAAGCTCCCATATCAATTGGATAGGCTTTAATTATATTATTATTACCAACTTGAACAACAACCCCATGCATAGTCAAAACGGCTAAAACTAGAATAAATGTTCCAATTACTTCACTGGCAAAATTTGCTGGTAAATGCTTAATTGCCGGTGATGTACAGCAAGTTGCTAGTTTTAGCTCAGGATTATCAGTAGCTGAATAATGAGGGTAATACATAATCCACACTAATAGTTGGCCAAGCATAGCTCCTATAATCTGGCTTATGATAAATGGTAACACCCAAGCCAATGAAAACTTACCCGCAAGAGCTAGAGCTAATGTCACAGCAGGATTCATATGCGCACCACTAATTGGTCCAGCAACTAACACACCAATAA
Source organism: Francisella persica ATCC VR-331 (assembly GCF_001653955.1). Lineage (NCBI taxonomy): Bacteria > Pseudomonadati > Pseudomonadota > Gammaproteobacteria > Thiotrichales > Francisellaceae > Francisella > Francisella persica. The sequence goes on along the minus strand of NZ_CP013022.1, from coordinate 646,721 downwards.
AAACAGCAAGACCCCAAGCAAATGTAATAACTATCCAGCCACCATTATGTGCTTTTGTCTTATTCAAAACTATACCAGCAACAACACCATTACCTAAAATGATAAGTAACATTGTGCCTATTACTTCTGCAATACATGCTGTTAACATAAACTTCCTCTACTTATACAACTCTTCAACATTAAAGTTTTTAGAAAACTCTATGAAACTTTCAATTTGCTGGTTTTGCCAAGCTTGATCTTTACCAAGCTCTTTTGCCATAAGCTCAGCTACTATTGGCGCAGCATCAATACTTGCTTTGATATCCAAAAATGCTGCTCTAGTTCGACGTGCAAGGACATCTTCAACAGTTTTAGCTTTTTCATGTCTAACGTGATATATAACCTCTGCTTGATAGTATGGCAAACCTCTAGCTAAAAGTTCAAAATTATTAAGCTCATTTTGAATATTTTTGATATCTTCAGCATTTTTGCCATAAACTTTTAGTGGATAACTTTCTTTAGGTTCGATAGCGTCAATAAGTAATTGGTCTGAAGTTTTCGAGGGTTTTAGCGCAATTTTCTTAGTTTCAATATAATCAATAGTATCTTGACCCATTCTTCTAAAAATAGTCCACTTACCTCCAACAACTGTAATTAAGCCATCTTTTGACTCAAAAATTTCATGCTTACGCGATATTTTCGCAGAATTTTTAGCTTTTCTTGGAGCTAATAAAGGACGCTGGCCACAGTAAACTGACTTAATATCTGCAATAGTTGCTTTGTCTTTAGCATATTGGTTGAAAGTCTCTAATATAAAGTCTATCTCCGATTTATCAGCTTTCGGCTCAAGACTTGGTGCTTCTTTTTTAATATCAGTAGTACCAACTATTAGGTGATTATGCCATGGCAAGATAAACAATACGCGACCATCATTAGTCTCAGGTATCAAAATCGCATGTTTAGTTGGAAACTTATCCCTAGCAAAAACAATATGAGTTCCCTGTGCGACAGAAACATAGTTATGTGCATCTTGCTGACTTGCCAGACTTATAGTTTTATCACTAAATGTACCTGTAGCATTGATTATATGTTTAGCTATGAATTCTTTATATTCACCGTTTAAAACATCAATAACCTTAACAGTATCTAATTTTGAATTAGTTGAGCTATATATTTTTTCAACTTGATGATAATTAAGCGCTGTACCACCATTTGCCTCAAAAGTTTTCATCAAAGAGATCAAAAGGCGAGTATCATCAAACTGTCCATCATAATAAACTAAGCTTTTTTTTAGTTTTGCGGCATCTATATTAGGGAGCTCTTTAAGTGTTTGTTGTTTATTTAGATTATAACTTTTGCCAATCTTATATTTACCTGATAAAAACTCATAGAGCTTAACACCAATAGTATATTTAATAGTCTCAAAACAGCTACACATTGGAATAAGATAAGATTGTTTATGTGTCAGATGTGGCGCATTACGTAAAAAAGAGAATCTCTCTTCAAGACCTTCTTTAACTAAAGCAAAGTCAAAATTCTCTAAATATCTTAAACCACCATGAATCAATTTTGTTGACTTCGAAGAGGTTCCTTTACCAAAATCACTCGATTCTAGAAGTAGAGTTTGGTAACCTCGAGAAACCGCCTCAATAGCACAACCAAAGCCAGTTGCGCCACCACCAATTATTATAATATCATAATTATTGTACATTTTTTATTCTACCCATGCTTTACTTCTTTCTACTGCCTTTTTCCAACCTTTATAATCATGAGCAACAGTTTTAGAGTCTTTCTGCGGCTCAAAAACTTTTTCAGTTGTAAGAATAGATTTCAACTCCTGCTTGTCTTTCCAAAAACCTATTGCTAAACCAGCTAGGAAAACAGCTCCTAAACCAGTGATTTCATTTATTTTTGGTTTTGAGATTTCAGTCTGTAAAATATCAGATTGAAACTGCATTAGGAAGTTATTTTGTACCGCGCCACCATCAACACGCAAACCAGCAAGATTAAGTCCTGTATCCTCTTTCATACATTCTAAAACATCTTTTGCCTGATATGCTATAGCCTCTAGTGCTGCACGAATAATATGCTCACGCCTTGTATCACGAGTAATACCAACTATAGTAGCACGAGCATACATATCCCAATATGGTGTACCCAAGCCAACAAATGCTGGCACTAAATATACACCATTTGTGGAATTAATCTTAGTAGCATAGTACTCACTATCCTCAGCAGAACGTATCAACCCTAAACCATCACGAATCCACTGAATAACAGCCCCAGCTATAAAGACACTACCCTCTAAAGCATAAGTTGGCTTACCATTTTCTGCCCATGCAATAGTTGTCAAAAGCCCAGCGTCAGAAAATACTGGCTTATCACCAACATTCATTAGCGCAAAACAACCAGTACCATAAGTATTTTTTGCCATACCTTTTTCAAAACAGCAATGACCAAATAATGCCGCATGCTGATCTCCTGCAACACCTGCAATAGGAATCTCAGCATCACCTAAAATATGACTATCTGTAACCCCAAAAACCTCACTTGAGTTTTTAACCTGCGGCAACATTGACTTAGGAATATCTAAGTAATCAAGAATTTTTTTATCCCATTTTAAGGTGTTAATATTAAACAGCATTGTGCGCGAAGCATTACTATAGTCTGTTGCATGCACTTTGCCGCGAGTCAAATTCCAAATCAACCAAGTATCTATAGTGCCCATTAGCAATTTGCCAGCATTAGCTTTTTCTCTAGCACCTTCAACATTATCTAAAATCCATTTTACTTTAGTGCCCGAGAAATATGCATCAACAACTAGGCCTGTACTTTCTTTTATATATTTGACAAATTCAGTATCTTGCTTGATTTCATCACAAATACTTGAAGTACGACGACATTGCCATACTATAGCATTATAGATAGGATCTCCTGTTTCTTTTTCCCAAACCACAACTGTTTCACGCTGATTTGTGATACCTATCGCCGCAATTTGATCTGGCTTTATACGACCAAATTCCAGTGCTTCACGCATTACACCACTTTGAGTTCCCCATATTTCCATCGCATCATGCTCTACCCAACCACTTTTAGGATATATTTGTGTAAATTCTTTTTGAGCAATCTTTTTTATATTACCTTTTTTATCAAAAATAATTGCTCGTGAACTTGTTGTACCTTGATCTACAGCTAATATGAAATCTTTTGACATAATATATATTCCTTCTTATAAAAATTAATACAAATTGTATATTGTTAAGAGTATTTTAGTTTCTTTTCTCTTTAATAAAAAGAGATAAGATTATTGATAGTAGCATTAATACTGGCAAAATGAATAAAGCATACTTAAATGCTATAAGCTGCTCAAAGCCATAACTCTCTAATAGAGATACAACAAAACCAACAAACGGCTGTAACATAGCACCACTAAGAGGGATAAAAAGATTTATAGCTGAGATACCTGTTGCGATATATAATGGGCTTATATGCATACGCAAAATCGTGAAGTTAAGCACATGCACAGCTTGCATACCACCCCATAATATACATAATATGCACATTATTATTGGATTAACATGCATATATACAATAGCAATAACTATAAAAAAACCTAGGATTGAAGCTAAAGTAAGTAAAGATTTTTGCTTATTTAAAAGTGTCGCGATAAAGCCCCAAAGTGGACTAAATATAGCAATACCAACAAATATCATCGATGAAGCTAGACCTGCATAATGTACCGAATATCCATCTAAATTTAAAAATCTATAGCTCCATAAATCAGCAAAAATAGCCGTTGTCCCATAAATAGTAAAACAGAAAAAACCATTTAACAGAATCTGTTTAATTTTAAATACAATCTGAATATTTTCTATCTTTGTATGTGTATCTGCTAATTCATCAGAATCTTTTTGATTATGTGGTTCAACTGCTGGTATAAAGAATATCACATTTAAAAATAGCAATATTGAAACGACTAATATCGCTGACATAATCACTTGGATACTAAAATGATTTGCCAAAATAACTAATGGTAAGCCTGTTAAGGTACCAGCACCATACATTAGCATTTGCGTAGCACCAGTAAATAATGGAAATGTTCTTTTTGGCAACCATATTGCAATAGATTTCAATGCTGATAAAAATGCAAAACCACCACCAACACCCGCTAAAACTCTATATACAATTAGATACTCTTGCGATATCGCTCTTGTAGCAATAAAAACACCAATAGAAAACAGCAAAATACTTACTAGCATAATATTTTTTACGCCAAATTTGTCAATCAAGATTCCTGCTGGAAGTTGAGAAGCTACATAAGCCCAATAAAATGCTGAACTTAATACACTGATTTGCTCAGGACTAAGGTTATATGGTTCAACCGAGAAATCATTATATAAAGAGTTTCCTGATGCTCTAATGGTAAATTCTAGAGCATAAAAGAATGCACATATAAACCATATAATAAAACCGGCTTTAGTAACTTTTTGCATAGAGTAACTGAAAATGTGTTTTGATATTTCAAAATTATGCTCCAAAAGCCCTTATATGTAAATATAAATAATTTCTTAACTATCAACTTCAATTAGTTATACATACCTTAACCATCAATTAAGTATACCATGCTAAAAGTTTATTTATCTATACTAAAAATTCCACTCAAAGCCAGTCTTTACTAATGTCAAATTGCTATATTGTGCACCATTAAAGCCAGTAAACATATCAGTATTGTCAGCTATTTCACCTGTAAGATTATACTGTCCTTCAACCAATAAACCAAAGTTACTTGAAACATTATTATTTAGCATCTGTACGTCCACTTGCAAAAGCAATTATTCTAGAACTAGGGTCATAAGCTGAATTCATATTATTTAACTGATATGTATTTGCTCCTAAAACTGTTCCACCATAAAGCTCAAGTTTACCATTCCATAACTTTTTAACTAATTTTGTTTCTTGTATATAAAACTTTGTATCTTTGAGATCGCCCATTTATCCTTGCGCTATCAGACTAGTTGAGCTTGTATATGCATCAAAAAAACAAGCGAATCAGTAATATTAATAGAACTAACTGATATTCTATCTGAGAATTCTGAGGCATTTTCTCTATCAATAACTTCATTACCTCTTTCATTACTTGGACGATAAAAGAAATTATTAGCAGTGATATAATACACACCAGTTCGATGGTTGAAGTTGTTATCTACATAAACACTTGAGAAACTAACTAAAAAATACAACCCCAAACAAATTTCATACATACTTCTCTGAATTTACTATTTTAAGTATATCATAATAAATATCAAGTATGGCTTTGTATAAAAAATATGCTTTTTAGTGCATGAATTCCATTCACGATACGTCTTAAATACATATTATTAACTTTTCTTTTTTAAAAAAGAGCCTTCGGGATATAATAAATGTCCATATTTAGAGTTTTCTTAACAAAGTTACTATTCTCCTCATAACGTAACACCTGATCAATTATTGATAAAACATTGTTCTCTTTATTAGTACATATGTTAGGCCATTTTTCTCTAGGGAAAGTATAACACCGCTGATACTTTCCTCCAATTTACGAACATGTATTCTCTAGAAATATATGTACTCTTAACCACATGCTTTTTATTTTTTAATTGCTAAATATTTTTCATAAGCATTAAGGTACCATAGTATTTATATGATTTTTCCATACCATTACTATACTTGATAAGTTATATCCCTTTAAATTGATCTTTTTTAACATATTCACCATTATATAATACATCACGCCTAGCTATCCAATAGCATCTGTATTTCCTTTATTTGTAGATTTTTTTTATAGAAGCGCTGTAAGAAATTTTCTCCAACATAATCCATCTGCAGCACTAATGATGAACATTTCTTAAAAACTTCTTGAAAGTTTTGCTGTCTGATCTCCTTTTTTTGGTACTCTCTTGTTCATATGTATCTATTAACAGTAATAACATTTATAGTATATAATGGTAATAAAAAGCACAAGATTAAATATGCTTTTTGCATAATAATTATTTTTTAGAATCATAGAAATTTATTACTTTTTATAAAACGAAAAATTAAGTTATAGAAATTATTCACTTATACTTCTTAAGATGCAAAAATTTAAACTTTCGTTGATTCTAATTATTGGTATTAGCTTTTACTGCTACAAATTCTTATAAGGCCCTAACAGGTACATATAAATAACAGATAGTTGAGCATTTTCATTTATCAACACATATTATATTCTCTTTCTTAATATCAAGCTATAACGTTACTTATCTTTTAATGCAAATCCACGCTGTAGTACTACTTGATAGATTTGGCAGTAAAAAGTACTTATTAGCGCTACTTTATTGTGTGGTGTTTGATAATGTAATTTTTGTCTCAGGTGGTTATGAGTTAGCTCTATTTGGTAAACTCTTAGTAAGATTAGGTTCATCATTTGCTTTTATTGTTATAATAAAACTAACTTTAGAGAACTTTGAGTCAAAGTATTTTCAGATTATCACAAGTTTGGTAATATCTTTGAGTACCCTTGCAGCAGCAGTATTCTCACAAAACATTAGCATTATAATTTCTCATTATAGTGTATTCTTAGAAAAATATTTTTGTAATAGGTTCAACGATAAAAAATTATACAATAATCATAGCTTTTTTATTTGGCACATTTTCTGCCTCACAAGTTTTAGTTTAGTATTACTTAAATAATTAATATGTCCACCAAGTTTTGCTGCTGTAGGTATTGCTATTACAATATGAATAACTTTAGTTATAGAGATTGGTCAATGTGGTGCAGGTTTAGCTATTGTTATAGCGGTGATCATTCTAATATTCAAGCAAATACGAGTATAATTCCAGCATTTATTGTTATTTTAATTTTAGCGTTTATCGTTATGAAAAATATGGTCAAAAATATTAAATCTTAACTAAGTTTGCGATATCTGCTAGCAGTATTTTCTGACCAACATCTACACCAAAATCTACAGTATAAAACTCTTTTGTCCCTTGTGCTTGCACTTTTATAAATACTCCTTTGCCAAAAATTTTATGAAATACTTTATCACCTGGTTTAAAGCTATTAGTAGTATTATTTGATTTAAGAAAATCAAAAGGCGACATTCCAAAATTTGTTTTTTGTTTGGTTTTAAGCTTAGATGCTGTAAATTCTAGTTTACCTTGATTAAGATGCTGAGAGTCTATCTCTGCAACAAAGCGTGACTTAACCTGAAAACTACTACGACCAAATATATTGCGTACTTGTGCATGACTTATAGTTAAGGCTTTCATAGCTCTTGTTATTGCCACATAAAAAAGGCGACGCTCTTCAGCAAGCTTATCTTGCATTTTTTTAGAGTTTTTATTATCAAATACTTCTTCAGAGTTAACAATTGAACTTGGTGGAAAGACACCTTCTTCTGCAGCGACTAAAAACACATAACGAAACTCTAAACCTTTTGAGGCATGAATAGTCATTAACTGAACACTATCTGTAGTCTCATCCGCTTGCATTTCACCGGCTTCTAAAACAGCAAATGATAAAAAATCTTGTAGTATATCAGTATTATCATCAAGTAATTCTATTTGAGGCTCAAAATCTTTAGCAGCACTTATTAACTCTTTTAAGTTATCAATCTTTTGGCGATCCTTTTCACTATTTCTTTCTTGATAAGATGCTAAAAGACCACTTTGATTTATTACTAATTCTAAGAGTTTATCTAAGCTGTATTGACTTATTTGTGCAGAAATATCATTAATTAATTCAATAAACTGTAAAAGCAAACTTGCTGTTCTTTTAGTTACAAGCTCTTTTTGGATAACATCTAACGTAGCTTGCCAATATGACAATGAATTAATTTGCGCATAATTTATAATTGTCTCTAACGTCTTATTACCAATTCCACGCGTTGGTGTATTAATAATTCTCTCAAATGCTAAATTATCACTACTGGTAACAGCTAACCTTAGATATGCTAAAGCATCCTTAATCTCAGCTCTATCAAAAAATCTAAAACCTCCATAAATCCTATATGGAATACTTGCGTAAATAAAACTCTCCTCTAGGACACGCGATAAATAGTTTGAACGATATAAAATAGCTATATTGCTATAATCAACATCTTCATTATGTAGCTGGCGAATTTTATCTATAATATATTTTGCTTCATCACGCTCATTAACAGCGCAATAAAGCTCTACCTTTTCGCCATCTTCAGCTGCTGACCACAGTTCCTTTGACATTCTATTATCATTTTTTTTGATTACTGAATTAGCTACTTTTAGGATATTTTTTGTTGAACGATAGTTTTGCTCTAGTTTTATAATCTCAACATTTTTGAGATCTTTTACATAGTTATGGATATTATCCACGACAGCACCACGCCAACCATATATTGACTGATCATCGTCTCCAACTGCCATCATATAGTTATTATCAGTTACAAGTAACTTTAGCCACATGTATTGAATATGATTAGTGTCCTGAAATTCATCAATCAAAATATATTTAAATTTGTTTTGATAATATTCTCTAAGCTTTTGATTAAGAGAAAAAAGCTCATAAAGATGTAAAAGCAAGTCTGCAAAGTCCAAAGCATTATCTAGCTGAAGCCTCTCTTCATAAGCAGTATAAATATGACTAAAATTAGCATCATATTGCTTAGCAAGCTTATTACTACGGATAGCTTTATCTTTTTGTTTGTTGATAAAATTCCGCAATAATTTAGGCGTATATTTTTTATCATCAAGATCTAGGCTATTAATTACTTTTTTGATCAATTGTGCTTGCTCATCTTGATCAAGTATCCTAAAGTTTTTATCCAAGCCAAGTTCATGGGCATGTTTACGCAACAACCTATGTGCGATACCATGAAAAGTACCTATCCACATACCAAATGTAGAAATCCCTAGCATCTTTTCAACACGCTGTTGGATCTCCTTTGCTGCTTTATTGGTAAATGTTACGGCAAGAATATTTTCAATAGATATGCCCTTATCACGACAAAGATATGCTATGCGTGACGTCAAAACCTTTGTTTTACCACTACCAGCACCAGCGAGAATCAAAGCATTACGATCATCTAGTAGTGCTGCTTTTTGCTGCTCTGGATTTAATCCTAAGATAAAGTCATAATTAGACATTAGAATATTTATATTTTATATAACTTAGATAAACAATATTGTAACAAAAAATATTCATATAGTGCTAAGTTTCAGAAATTAGTTTGTAGCGTTAGTCATTAGAGCTAAATAACGCACTAGTGAAATCCCTAGCATTAAAGACTTGTAGATCATCAATTTTTTCACCTACGCCTATAAATCTAAGTGGTAAACCAAGTTTTTTAGCAATTGAAAACACAATACCGCCTTTTGCTGTGCCATCAAGCTTAGTAATTGTTATACCAGTCAGGTTGACAATTTGATTAAATGCCTCTGCTTGGCTTAACGCATTACCACCAGTTGTTGCATCAACAATAAGCATAATTTCATGTGGTGCTGTCTCATTAGTTTTTTTGATAACTTTAACAACTTTTTTAAGCTCCTGCATAAGATTATCTTTGTTGTGTAATCTACCTGCTGTATCAGCAATCACAACATCTATTCCTTTTGATTTAGCTAAGCTTATAGCATCATATATAACCGAAGCACTATCTGCTCCTTCATGTTGATAGACAACTTGAGTATTATTTCTATTACCCCACTCGCAAAGCTGCTCGACTGCAGCAGCTCTAAAAGTATCACCAGCAGCTAAAATTACTGATTTGCCCTGTGACTGTAATTTCTTTGTGAGTTTACCTATTGTTGTCGTTTTACCAACACCATTAACCCCTACAATTAATATCACAAAAGGTGTTCTTTGTGTATCAACTTGTAGTGGTTTCTCACAATGTAAAATTATTTCTGTGAGTTTTTCTTGGATTATTTGATTAAGCTTATCAGCTGTTTGCAACTCATTTCTAGTAACCTTATTGCGCAAGTACGCAACTATCTCATCAGTTGCTTCAACACCCACATCTGCTGTCAATAGTTGCATCTCAATATCTTCTAAAAGCTCTTCATCAACAATTTTTTGGCCCATAAGTATATTACTTAAGCCACTACCAAACTTATTTGCTGTTTTTGATAGACCAGCTTGAAGTCGGGGAAATAACCCTTTTTTATTCTCTTGTTCTTGTACTCTTTCTCTAACTGAATCAATTTCTGTATTCTTTTTTTTCCTGAAAAACATCTTTCTCTCTAAAAAAACTAATTAAGCAAATAATCACTCAAAATATTTATCTCTAAGTTTAGCAATTTTTTGATGTAATGGATCAAACATGCTGACAATATTTTTAGACTTAATAAAATGAACCTCGCCTTCAAAAGCTATCTCATCACCTGCAAGAGCATAGACTTCTAAAAGCTTATAACGTAAATTAATATTATTTGGATCTTTTTCTAATGAATCCTGGATCGTGATACTAGCCTCAACATACTTTTCACTATCTAAGAATTGCTCAATAAGTTCATTTATGTACTGTAGCTCTTGCTCTGCTTGCTGCTGTGAATCTATTTCTTCAACTTTAGTATCATCGTCTGTAGGGTTGATAAGTGTGTCATCTGTATTTGTCTCAAAAACCACACCTTTCTTAGTTTTGACAATAATATTTTTATCTCTTGCAGCAAATAAATCTTGTTCATTCTGAGAAGACCGCTCAAAAGCATCTTCAAATTGTTGATGTGATTGAGTTTCTTCATCAATAGCAGCTGTATGTAGTCTAGATATTTTTGCAGTTTCAAAGAAATCAAATTCTTCTTGTGGGCTATTATTAACCTTATTAGATCTATAGAACTCATTATCCGAAACAACTGGAGATATTCGCGACATTAGATGATCTCTTTTCTTTTTTGATATGAGCTCAAGTTCTTGCTCTTTTCTTGAACTTCTAGTTTCCCAAAATCTTTTACCAACAATAACAACTACAGCTAATATCATGGCATAAATAATAAACCTAAATAATGATCCCCAAGCATTCGAAGATTGTGTCGAGTGTTGCTCATAAGAAGCTGTTTCTTGAATATTATCCGAGCTTATTTGAGTATCTAGGTTATTACTTTTATAGGTCTCTGGAGCACTATTATCATAATTAGTGATTAGTACCGGAATTTTATCTTGACTTACTATACTTGGAGTTGAACTATCATCAGCATCATTAGCAACTGCTGTATTATCACCAAGGTTAGTAGCAGATGAACTAGGTTGTGACGTTGTATCGCTGCTAGATTGTTTATATGAGCTTTGAATTATATGATTTCTCATCAGTGTTAAACCATCTTCAACCTCAGCCTTTGTAGTTGGAATAGCAAGCTTATCACCAATTTTTATCCTATTATCAATAATCCCTGGTATCTCAGATTTATTGATACCTTTAATAGCATCTGTTATATCAGATGTGCTTACACCTGTTACTGCGTGATTTTTTGCAATTTTGTATAGATAATCATTTGACTTAACAGTATATATTTCCATCGAGAACATTGGACTTACCATCGCTAATGCAAACCCAGCTACAAAAACCTTACTGATACCTTTTAACATTTAGCACCCTAATAAATTATAAACAAAGACTAAAAAATTATAGCATATTTTTCTAGTTTAAAAGCATATGATTCTAGTGCTCTCTTGTTACACTAAATAATGATATCTAATTTTTTTCTCGTGCTAGCTGTAAATTAACCCTAGTTGGCGCAAGATATGTAAGGTACCCAGCCCATCATAAAAATTCATTGAGCTTATTCTCGTCATTATAAAAAATCCAACGCGCTAAAGTAACGTTAACTCCCTCATACGAATACTTGACATTGTACTCTGATGCCAAATGCTATGCAAACACATCAAACTGTAAAACACCAACAGTCCCAAGTATAAAATCATTCCATATTAAAAGGTTTGAAAACTTGTGTAGCCCTTCTTCTGATAACTGCACTAAACTTTTTTGTAATGCTTTCATTTTTAATGGATCATTTAATTTAACTCTTTTAAAAATATCAGGAGTAAAATTTGGTATCCATTTGAATTTTAGTTTTTCTACTTGAATAAAACTATCGCCAATCTGGATACTACCATTATTACTTGTTCTCTTTCACCTGACATGGAAGTTAACGCTTTTGAGATTTGCATCAGCTTATCTGTTCTTTCATGAAAGATTTTCATACCCTTTTCATACTTACCTATAGAACAAGTTCTAAAAAATGCAATCTATCGCAATGTTTTTCATCCATATTCGCCTGTGTCTTTTAAATACAAAACCAATCAGCTTTTACTCATCAGCGGCGACAACTTTTTGATTCGCTGTGTTGTGGTGCTGGAACGTATTTTGTAAAACCATCCATCATGTCTTTGACACCAAAGTTAATTAGTTCAGTACCAAAATATACTGGAGTGAGACTGCCCTATAAAAATGACTGCTCATCAAATTCATGACTTGCACCACCACTAAATCAATTTCAATCTCAAGACCTTCCTATCGCATCCTTATCATTTGCTAAATCTTTAATCTTCTTATATGGATTATCCCATGACCGTGACTTGTTTCAAATATGAGTAACTTCATCATTATACAAATCATCAACCCCTTTGAAATATTTACCCATACTAATTGGCCAATTCATCGGTACACATTTTAACCTTAATGATATTCTCAACTTCATCTAAAAGCTCAAGAGTATCTCAATCAAATTTATTCATAAAAGTTACAATTAGAGTATCTATTAAACGACAAACATTCATAAGCTTAATAGTCCTTTCAACACCCTTAACTGCATCAACAACCATTAATGCTGAATCTACTACAGTAAATGTTATATAAAGTATCTCCGGAGAAATCCTCATGCTGGGGTATCAAGTAGATTTATAATACGCCCATTATATGGAAATTACATTACCGAGGTTGTGATTGAAATTCCTCCTTGTTTCTCCATTTCCATACAATCAGATTAGCATGCATATCGCTGTTTTTTTTGGCTTTAATAGTACCTGATTGTGATAGCATTACCAAAAAGTAACATTTTCTCTGTAATTGTCATTTTACCAGCATTTGGGTGGAAAATAATTGCAAAAGTCCTACACTTAACAATTTGTTGTAGATATTCACTCATAATAATTCTTTCTAGCTATTTGAAGATAATGCTTATCCAATAATAGATATATTTGCTTTTCAACTTCTTGGATAGGCTGTGTAGCATCAATTTCAATAGCATTATCTGACTCTTTGACAAGATCTTTGAAAACTTTACGGGTTCTATTGAAAAATTCCAGTCCAGCTTTTTCGATCCTATCAGGACTACCAACCTTTTGAGCTCTTTGTAATCCCAATATCGGATCAATATCAAGATAAATTACTAAATCTGGCTCACAACCATTAAGGAAATTATCATTTAAAGCTCTAATCTTGCTTAGCTCAACTCCACGACCACCACCTTGATAAGCCATACTTGACCAGTAAAATCTATCTGAGACTATATTAATACCCTTTTCTAAAGCTGGTGCGATAAGACTTCTATAATGCTGCACTCTTCCAGCATAAATCATTAACAGCTCACTATCCGAATGAATTTCTTCATCATATTTATTATGTAGAACCAAGTTTCTTAAATCTTCAGCTATTTTAGTTCCACCTGGTTCACGAGTATAAATTGCTGCTAGTTTATTTTGTTCTAAATATTTCCTAACAAAGCTAATAGCTGTACTTTTACCAGCACCATCAAGGCCTTCTATTACAATAAATTTACTTTGCATTTTCTTCGCTTGCTAAACAATAAATCCTACAACACATGCAGATAGTATACTAACTAAAACTGCACCATAGAGAATTTTTAAACTAAATCTTGCAACTTTAATTGATGCCTCTTTGTTTAAAGCTTGTACTGCTCCAACTATAATGCCTATTGAACTAAAATTGGCAAACGATACTAAAAACACTGAAACAACTGCCTTTGTATGTTCTGAAAGCTGTTGCGAATTTTTAGCTAATTCTTGCATTGCTACAAATTCATTAGTAACAATCTTTGTTCCCATTATTTGACTTGATAAAAATATCTCATTACCATGAATATTTAAAATCCACGCAACCGGATAAAAAATATAACCAAGAATTTGTCTAAAGGTAACACCTAATACTTCTTGGAAAATACCATCAACAAGATTTAGTAGTGCAATATACCCAATTATCATAACACATACAATAATAGCAACCTTAAAGCCATCTAGGATATATTCAGACAACATTTCAAAAAAGCTCTGTCTGCATGTTTCATAATCAGCATGCAGGGTATCATAGTTTAAACTATGGTCTTTGTCATATGGATTTATTATATGTAAAACAAAAAATGTACTTAGCATGTTTAACACAATAGCTGTACATACATATTTAGGTTCGATTATAGACATATATGAACCTGCTATTGTCAATGATACAGTCGACATTGCCGTTGCAGCCATTGTATATAATACATTCGCTGGCAAATGACCAATTATTTTTTTGTAAATCAGAAAATTCTCTTGTTGTCCAACAGTCAGAGAGCTTACAGCATTAAATGATTCTAGCTTGCCCATCCCTGTTACTTTGGATAAGATACTCCCTACAGCAACCACAAGAAACTGTAATACCATAAAATATTGCAAAATCCCTATCACTGCCGACATTACTACAATCGGCATAGCAGCATCAAAAAAGAATATAAACTCTTTTGTATTAGCTAAATGACCAAAAACGAATGACACGCCAATACGCGTACTATCAAGTAATATCTCAAAGCATTTATTAACATAATTAATAATATTGATACCTATTGAAGTACTTAGCATAAATTTGGCTAAGATAAGCTGAATTATTAGGATAATTATAAGATTTTTATATCTAATATTTTTACGATTATTACTCCAAACATAAGCTAAAAAATAAATAACTATAAGGCCTAGTATGAAATATAGCGATTTAATAACCATCTATTTGCTCTTGTTGCTCGTTAAGCAAGTTATCTAAAAGACCACTTACGGTTTGCGGGTTCACAAAATTATTAGAGAGAATATTAGCAGCTAATTCAATATATACAACTGCTTGATAATAATTTCTTATCCCACCAGATGCTTTAAAACCAATTTTTTTTGCGCTATTTTTGATTGTTTTCAGTATTACCTCTGCAGCTGCTAATGTTGCACCATCGAAGGTTCTACCTATCGATGTTTTGATAAAATCTGCTCCAGTATATATGACATCTTGACAAACTTTTGTAATCATTTTTTGTAATTTAAGCTCTCCAGACTCAATTATTACTTTAAGAGTTTTATCTTTACAAAATTTTTTAACTTCAACCATCATTTGACAAGAATTCTCAGAAAAACCTTGATTAAGATACTCTTTGTAGTCTATAACTAAATCTATCTCATCAGCTCCCAAAGACAAAGCTTGTTTGACTTCTGAAATCACATCATCTATGTGGTTATCTCCATTTGGAATATTAACTACAGCCGCAACTTTTAAATTATTACCTAGCTGTTTTTTTACTACAGGAATAAATTGTTTATAAATACAGATTGCCGCAACTTCACCAAGAGAATTTCTCGCTTTAGTACAAAGATTAACGATATCTACTTGTGTATCATTATCTCCAAGTTGTGTTAAGTCTATCAAAGATACTATTTTTTGCTTAGTTATCATAACTAGCTCCAAAGATTGATTTACCATATTCTAAAGGTTCAATACCCATAAAGTCAGCTATAGTTTGTCCAATATCTGCAAAAGTATCCCTTGCACCGATAAATTCAGCCTTGATATTTTTACCCCAAAGTAAAAATGGCACACTTTCTCTAGTATGATCTGAACCTGGAGAAGTTGGATCACAACCATGATCAGCTGCTAAAACAACAATAGTATCATCATCTAGTTTAGCATCTAAATCAGGTATTCTTGAATCTAGGTATTCCAGTGCTTTTCCATATCCTTTTGGATCTCTACGATGACCAAAACTTGAGTCTAAATCAACAAAATTTGTAAATACTAATGTATTTTGTTTTGCTAAAATATATTCGTGTATAGTCTTATTAAATAACTCTTCTAGCCCTGTTGCCTTAACTTTCTTGGTAATACCTTGATTTGCGTAAATATCAGCAATCTTACCGATTGAGATAACTTCCCCACCTGCTCTAACTAACTTATCTAACAATGTTGGTGCTGGAGGTAAGATTGAAAAATCTCTACGATTACCAGTACGCATATACTCATCAGCTGATTCACCAATAAATGGCCGAGCGATAACTCTACCAACCTTCATACCCATTTCATCAAAGACTTCTCTAGCTACTTGGCAAATTTTCAAAAGTTTATATAAACCATAATAATCCTCGTGGGCAGCAACCTGAAAAACACTATCAGCAGATGTGTAAATAATTGGTTTTTTGGTAACACAGCTTTCACAACCATGCTCTTTTAGAACCTCAGTACCAGAAGCATGCCCTGCATCAATAAAGCCATCTGTAATACCAGCTCTCTCGACCCACTTATCAATAAATTCTTTATCAAAACAGCTTTGATGTTGTTTTTCTGTAAAGTAATACCAATCAAACATAACTGGCACTCCAGCAATTTCCCAGTGACCACTTGGAGTATCCTTACCTTTACTTATTTGAGCACAATAACCATATTTTGCATTTTCAGCTTGCCCAGATTCTGCAATATCTTGACTAAACTCCTTACATCTATTATATTCTGCCGCTTTTTTAAGACCTTTTTTTGATAAATTTGGTAAGCTAATACTCATGCCATTATTAGTAAAGTAATCAACAATATGACCTAAAGTATCAGCACCTTCATCACCAAAATCCGCTGCATCAGGAGCTTGTCCAATACCAAATGAATCAAAGAGTAAAATAACTGCTTTTTTATTTTTTAACATACTAATTAAAATACCTTTTTTTTATTTATTCTCAAAAAAAGCAATTCTAATTCCACGCGATATCAAATCAGGAAAAATCTTATCAAATTGCATTCTTCATTTAAAGAACCAAGCAAAGCCACCTGTAACTATAGTATAAGCAAGATTACCAAACTCTTTAGTACTTCTTCTTTTAACATAATATAACCATGAACGGATTTGTTTTAGTATTATAACCAAGAGCAACCTCTGTCTTAACAATAGACACAAATGATAATTGAGAAGCACCTTGACACAAAGAATTTAAAGAGAGTTTGACTCCAAATATTTTTTTACCCTTAGTTACTAAATTCAAAGGTAGTTGCCGTACCTAAATCTATTATCAATAAATCTTTGTTAGGATGACCAGCTATCGCACCAATATAACTAGCTATCCTATCAGCGCCAACTTGATGTGCTTCAATGGCAGACATATCTAAATCTGTAGTATCCATACTTATAAAAAAATGGCTTAATATTAAAATATTTGATAAGAGCGAAGCCAATAGAATAATTTAAGTGTGGTACTACCGAAGATATCGCACAGCCATCAATTTTACTTAAATTTACCAAATTTTCTCTTCGTGTCTGTTGAAGAAATACACCCATCTTATCAGAAGTTAAGTCTACAGCTGAAGTTGCATATTTAATCTGAGAAACTATTTTCTCACCATCAAATACACCAATATGTATATGAGAATTACCTACATCCATTACTAATAACATAAAATATCCTATAAATCTACTTAATGAGCTTGGTCCCAGCTCTCACCAGCATCAACATTTACTTCTAAAGGCACTCTAAGCTTTACAGCTGCTTCCATTATAGCTTTTATTTTCGCAGCGATCTCTTCAAGCTTAGTTTTTTTAACTTCAAAAACAAGCTCATCATGAACCTGTATCACCATCTTAACTTCATTATACTCCTGTAAAATCATCGTGTTAACATCTATCATCGCTTTTTTTATAATATCTGCAGCTGTGCCCTGCATCGGTGCATTAATTGCTGCTCGCTCTGCTGCATTACGCTGCATTATATTTTTTGAGTTAATTTCTGGTAAGTATAATCTTCTTCCTAGTATGGTTTCAACATAGCCATTTTGCTTAGCAAATTCTTTTGCTGTAGCCATATACTCTTTGACACTTGGATAGCGATTAAAGTAGATATCCATATATTCTTGTGCCTCAGCTCTAGATATTTCTAACTGTTTAGCTAAACCAAAGGCTCTCATACCATAGATAAGACCAAAGTTTATTGCTTTAGCTCTTCTTCTTTGCTCACTGCTAACCTCATATAGATCAATACCTAAAACCTCAGCAGCTGTTGCACTATGGATATCTAAGCCTTGGTTAAAAGCTTTGATGAGATTTTTATCTTTTGATAGATGTGCCATGATTCTAAGCTCAATTTGCGAATAATCTGCAGCGACTATACAGTAACCATCCTCAGCTATAAAAGCTTCTCTAATTTTACGCCCTTCAGGACTTTTTATAGGGATATTTTGTAAATTAGGATCCGAAGAAGATAATCTACCTGTTACCGTACCTGTTTGATTATATGAAGTATGTACACGACCATTTGCATCTAACATCTTAGGTAGCTTATCTGTGTATGTATTTTTAAGTTTTGATAAATGACGATATTTAAGTATCAAAGCTGCGATTTCATAGTCTTTAGCTAGTTGAACTAGCGCCTCTTCAGAAGTAGATATTTGGCCCTTTGCTGTCTTTTTAACTGGAGGAAGTCCTAGCTTCTCGAAAAGAATCTCTCTTAACTGTACTGGTGAAGATAGATTAAATTCTTGCCCAGCAAGATTATAACATTTGTTTTCAAGCTCTTTAATAGATGTTGCAAGGCTAGTACTTTGCTGTATAAGCTTAGTAGCATCTATCTTTACACCTGTTTTCTCCATTTGATTAAGAATAATAGTCAAAGGCATCTCAGTCTCACAATAAAGTTTATAAAGAACTTCATCTTGCTCTAATAAAGCTTTAAAATGATTAAAAAGCCTAAAAGTAATATCAGCATCTTCAGCAGCATACTTAGCAACTATCTCTATATCTATCTGATCCAAAGTTTGTTGTTGTTTACCAGAACTAGCTATTGCAGTATAAGCAATTGGCTCTATGCCAAGATGTTCTTTAGAAAGGCTATTCATATCATGCTTACCACTACTTTTTAGTACATACGCCATAATCATTGTATCATCGACTTGACCGTTTATCTCAACTGCATATTTTGCTAAAATTTTTTCATCAAATTTAAAGTTATGCGCAACTTTTACTTTCTTGGAATCTACAAATATTGGTTTTAGCTTATCTAGAACAAAACCTATCTCTAGTTGCTGTGGCACACCTAAGTATCTATGTTGTAATGGAATATAAAAAGCTCGTCCCTCTTTTGCACAAAAAGATAAACCCACCAAGTTTGCTTCATAAGTATTTAAAGAATCAGTCTCAGTATCAAAAGCAAAGCTACTAGATTCGTCTAATTCTGCAATTAGATCATCAAGCTGGTGTTGTGTGGTAACAATAATATATTCAGTAGTGATATCGGCAGCTTGCACTTGACTTAATACTATCTTAGTATCGCTGTTATCTAAATCTTTTAGTAAAGATTTAAACTCATACCTTGTATAAGCTTCAGTAAGATATGCTTTATCAGCTGCTTTACATTTTAAATCCTCTATAGTTAAATCAAGCTCAAGATCACATTTAATTGTTGCCAACTGATAAGATAGCTTTAGCAAATCAATATTATTGCGTAGGTTTTCACCAACTTTACCTTTAATTTGCTGCTGATTTGTTATTATACTATCAATATTTTGATAGTCTTGTAACCATTTAATTGCAGTCTTATGGCCAACTTTTGGAACACCTGGAATATTATCTGATGAATCACCCATTAAGGCTAAATAATCTATCATCTGATGTGGACTAATTTGATATCTTTTTAGCACTCCTGCAACATCTGTGGTGACATTTTTCATTGAGTCATATAAAACTATGTTATCTGTAACTAGCTGAGCCATATCTTTATCACCAGTAGAAATGATGATTTGATAACCTTGTTTTTCAATGTTTTGCGCTAAAGTGCCTATTACATCATCAGCCTCGACACCATCTTCGACAATAACAGGAAAGCCCATCTTCTCAATAATTTGATGCAATGGTTGAATTTGAGCTCTTAGCTCATCATCCATATCTTTACGGTGTGCTTTATATTGTTGATATAATTGATGACGAAAATTCTTACCCTTTGCATCAAAAATAACTGCAACATATTCCGTATTATAGATTATTGGCAATTTTTTGAGCATATTGATAACACCAATAATTGCTCCCGTAGGCTCACCTTGGCTATTAGTAAGATGTGGTAAAGCATGATAGGCTCTAAAAAGGTATGAAGAGCCATCTACTAAAACAATTTTTTTCATAGATCTTATTGTAGTTTTTTATCATTTTAATGGTAATATATATGCCTTAGTATAGCAAATTCATTTGTTGTAATGCTGTCTGATTTGGCGGATTTTTAAACATCAACATCTAAAGCTATATCCAAATACCACCAATTAGCTTTAGCAAAAGTTTTACATTTAATAGCATCTTTGTATGTCATCACTACAGTTTTAGTATTATCAACATCCCCAAAATCACTATAAGTAAATTTATGATGATCTTTAAAAACTTTCCTCGCTATTAGAGTTATTGCGTTATTTTCTAAAATCTCAAAAAATTTTGTTGGATTACCAATCCCTGCTATAGCGATTACACTTTGATTACGAAAATTAGTCTTAGATACTTTTTCAGCCGTTAATAGATTAACAAATTCAATAGCTACTACTTTTGCATAAGTTACATTTTTATAGTTTGCAAGTAACTGCTTATCTTTATCTAAGCAGTTACCTATAACTATAATCTGATCTACTTTTTTGAGTCTCTCAATTGGTTCTCTGAGTGGTCCAGCAGGCAAACACAACTTGTTGCCAAACATCCTACTAGCATCTACAACTACTATTTCTTTATCTCGAGCTAATTTATAGTGTTGTAAACCATCATCAGATATAATTATATCGGTATCAGAAAAATTCTTTTCAATATACTTGACAGCCTCAACTCTCTGGGGTGCAATAACTATTGGCACCTTTGCTTGTAAAGCATCAAACAACATCGCAGGCTCATCGCCACATTGATTTGCCAAAGTACTACTTTTTACCTCAAAAGGATAATTGTCAGACTTTGCACCATAACCACGACTGATTATAGCCGGTTTCCTACCTTGTGATAAATACTGCTGAGCTAACATTCTAACCACTGGAGTTTTACCAGTACCTCCAACAGAGATATTACCAACTACTATTATAGGAATTTTTGATTTATATTGATTGAATTGCTGTTTCATTTTACGTTTATTTGCAATTTTTGTAAAAACCAAAGATATTGGTCCTAGCAAATAACTAAGCAAACTTGGTTTTGATCTGTACCAAATTTTATCTATCATAAAAGTACTATTGAAGTCCTGATTGATACAGCCTCGTATAAAGTCCGCCTTGCTCTAGCAATTCTTTATGCTTACCACTTTCAACAACCCTACCACTATCCATCACAACAATCTTATCTGCATTTTCAACCGTACTAAGTCTATGTGCTATAACTATAGTAGTGCACGATTTAGTCAAACTTTCGAGGGCTTGTTGTACTACTCTCTCAGACTCATTATCAAGAGCACTAGTTGCTTCATCAAATATCAAAACTGGAGCATTTTTTAATAAAGCTCGTGCTATTGATATTCTTTGACGCTGGCCTCCTGATAGTTTTGAACCATTATTACCTATATTAGTATGAATACCATCAGGTAATTCTTGGACAAATTCATATGCATTAGCTCTTTTTAGCGCATTGATTACTTCTTGTTCAGAGACTTCTCTTGAAAGGCCAAAAGCTATATTGTTATAAACTGTATCATCAAATAAATGAACATTCTGTGAAACCATTGACAAGTGCGACCTTAGGTTCTCTAAGGTTAATTCTCTTGTATCAAATCCATCAATAAGAATCTCACCTTTCTGCTGAGTGTAAAATCTTGATATAATACTAGTCAAAGTAGTTTTACCACTTCCTGACTTACCAACAAACGCTACAGTCTCACCTGCTTTGATATCAACACTAACGCCACTAAGTACTTTATGATCACCAAATGCAAAACTTAGGTCTTTGATAATTACATTACCATCAACTTTCCATAGTTGTTTGTTACCAGTTTCTTTCTCTGCAGGGTAATCAAGAATATAGAATATATCTTCAGTTGCTGCTATAGCTTTTTGGATAACAACATTTACCTTAGTAAGGTTCTTAATCGGTTTTAAGATAGCCGCTGCAGCTGCAAAAAATGAAGCAAAAGATCCTGCTGTCAACCAAGATGAACCACCATCCTCATTAGTCCCAAATACAGCTATTGTAAATAACGAGAAAGCCAAAACTAAAGAAGCAATAATCTGTATTACTGGTGATGTTAGCGCATCTAAAGCTATAGTTCTAATTTGTTGTGAATATGTATAATCAAGATTTTTAAAGAATTTATTTTGTTGTTTTTGCTGGGCACCAAAAATTCTTATTTCTTTATAATTTCTAATCGTCTCTTCAGCTGTATGAGTAACATTACCCATCGATGATTGAGTATTTCTACTTAAAGATCTAAACTTTTTATTAACAATAGATATAAATAAGCCCAAAAATGGCCCTATCACTATTAAAAATAGTGATAATTGCCAACTTGAGACAAACATTACAATAATTAAACCGATAACAAAAGTTCCATCTTGGACAACTGTTATAATTGCAGTTGAAGTAGCCTCTGTAACCTGGTCAACATTGTATAGTAATCTTGAGATAATCTGTCCTGTTGAGTGCTTATCAAAGAAGCTTGCTGGTAAATCCATAAATCTTTTGTATATATCTTTTCTAAACTTATATACAACTTTCTGCCCCAAAGAACCTATAAAGTATTGTGATATAAATGAACTAATTGATCTGAGTGCTAATAAACCAACCATACCAACACCCATAAGCATCAGTATCGAAGCACTTTGTTTAGTAATACCACCACCAGGGCTGAAACCATAATTTAAGATCGGATTAATCAAATATATCATTGAGGCATCAGAAGCTGAGAAAAATATACTTCCAATAGCAGCTAAAACCAAAAAATGCCATAAATGTTTAACTTGGGATAACAACCTTTTATAAAGAGTGCCTACTTTATGCTTATTGGACATTTCTCCACTCAGATTACTAGATCCTTGAGACTTAAGATCTATTTTATCAATCATATTAACCATAAAAATTTATATAATTTGTTAAAAAAGCGACATGAATAACAAGTAATTATACACTTTTTTCTGCTAACATAAAGTAATCAGAGAGATGTTTAGCTTATATTAAGCAATGAAATTTTATTTAGTCGGCGGCTCTGTTAGAGATATGCTATTAGGAATAACACCTAAAGATAAAGATTGGGTAGTTGTTGGTGCAACAGAAAGCGAAATGTTAGCAAATGGTTTTATAAAAATAACTGCTAATTTTCCAGTTTTTATACACCCACAAAGCAAACAAGAATACGCTTTAGCAAGGTCAGAAAAGAAAACTGCCATAGGCTTTGAAGTTAACTCATCAAAAGATATAACTCTCGAGGATGACCTTAAACGTAGAGATCTTACAATCAACTCGATAGCAATCGATAAAAACAATAATATCATTGATCCTTTTGATGGTCAGATTGATTTACAAAATAGGATTTTACGCCATACATCAGAAGCTTTTATTGAAGATCCACTCCGCGTAGTCAGGCTTGCGCGTTTTAAGGCCCAACTTAGCAATTTCAACTTCTCAATAGCCCAAGAAACGCTTAAACTTACAAAAAAATTGCTTAGATCAGGAAAATTTAATCATTTAACGCGCGAAAGATTACATATAGAGCTTATCAAAGCTCTTAACAACCCTAACATCTTCTTTGCCACCTTAGACCAATTAGAGGTCTTGGAAATAATATTCCCAAACATTAGTAAAATTTCATCATTGATACCTAGTAGATGTTTTTTTGAAAATAACAGCTATCAAGGTTCTAATGTCAATGAGAAAATAACTCTTTGCCTACTTAAGGTTCCACTACAACAATTAGATTATGTTAGAAAGGAACTTTTATTGACAAATAAACAGTACAAGCTTTTAAAAGCAAGCAGCACTATCAATAAAATACTCGAAGATAAAACCATAACCGCTGAAGATACATTTCAACTAATCAAAAACGCAAATATTATACGTGACAAAAATTTATTTGAGATTAGTTTAAATGTCTACAAAAAATACCTAAGCATAAGCAGTTTTAAGATTCCACCTAGGAATTATAAGCTATTACAAGCCACTATCAATACTATTAATAATATAAAAGTTCGTGAGTTAATAATAAAAACACCTAAATATAAACTCAGAACCACTTTAGCTCAGCTATATACAGATATTATAAAAAAACAATTTAAACTATGATACAATTAAGAAAATTATTTTATATTTCTTATTAATATAGCAATGAAAAAATTAGGTATCTATATACTTATTCTTAATACTTTAGTTTGCTTTATAGCTTTAGGTATAGTCATTTACACGATGAGTATTTTAGATTGGAAACCATGTCCTTTATGTCTAATTCAGCAATTATGTGTATTTTTTATTATGATACTTAGTTCTTTAGCATTAGCAGTAAAAAATTTCAAGAGTGTTTCCACAAAAATACAACTAATAACCATAATAGTAATAGCATTAGGTGCATATATTGCCGCTGATCAAGCTTATATGCAGTATTTCTTGACAGATATTAGCAGCAATAATATCGCTTGTGGGGCTGTTAGTAATAAGTTTTTACTTGATGCTACCAAATCAATCACAGGAACA
Source organism: Francisella persica ATCC VR-331 (assembly GCF_001653955.1). Classification (NCBI taxonomy): domain Bacteria; kingdom Pseudomonadati; phylum Pseudomonadota; class Gammaproteobacteria; order Thiotrichales; family Francisellaceae; genus Francisella; species Francisella persica. Next base: position 621,848 of record NZ_CP013022.1, on the reverse strand, counting down.
ATCAATAGCTGTACTGATATTTCTGAACGAATATCTGGCGTTAGTGCAGCTGTATATAGTTTTATATTTTTTATATCATTATTGGTCATAAATTGTGTATTTTTTTTAGTTAGAATATTAAGAAAATAGTTAGATAAAACAGTAGATTTAAGAAAGCTTTTTTAGACATTAAATAAAAAAATCAACTCAAGCAAAAAGAACTATTCTTTTTTTTGACTTGTGCTTGAAAACTTGGAATATCATTAGCAATCGTGTATTTCATATTAAATTAACTATGTTTAAAATAACTCCATAAACTCAAAGATAAAAGAACAGCTTATATTGCTATCGTAGTTGCAACACATACTTTTTGATGGTGTTTTTTTAATTTTGCTGAGTTTATTCAAAGTATTATCAAAAAAGGCATGGCAGCATAATGTGCCACAGCCTGTTGTGGTAACATCATCAGTATTTGAAAAAAACTGATTAGAAATAAGTCATAACACTATTGGTGAAGCTCAAGTAATTCAATCTACAGAAATATATTCACAGTATGGTGTATTGTTAGCGAAATTCATTTCAAGAGTGGTCAATAATTTTTAAAAGGCAACTTACTTTTAAAACTAGATACCAGCCCAACTTAAAGCTAACCTTGAAAAGATTTATCAAAACTCAAACTAGCTAAAATAATAAAAGATCATTATAATAAGCTTTTGAGCAAAGAGCAACTTAAAAAGAATCTGCTGATAAAGATAATGCTGATTATCTATCTGCACTAGCTCAAGTTGAAAACATAAAGTCCCAAATAGGTTTCAAAGAAGTTAGAGCGCCTTTTGATAGTAAGTTGGTATTAGAAAATATTAGTTTAGGACAATATTTCAATAATGGTGACAATGCTGCCACACTTACTACAATCGACCCTATTTTTATTATACTCCTAGTACCTCAAAATAAAGTAAATATGATAATTAATTGGCTAGGAGATAAATTTGTAATATGACTCATATCTTAGTGAAAATTTTACTATAAAGATAACAGCAATCAACTCTTTTATTAATGACTCTAATAGGTCAATCGCTATTCAAGCGACTTATGCAAATCCTCACCATAAGATTGTCGTAGGGCTGTAAATTTGCTCAAGCAAAAGTTACCGAATACATGGTATTCAAACATATACATACCAAACGCCTGCTTTACCTGGTACCCCACGTGGTGACTCTCCACTATCTTTAGTTATACAAAACAAAGCGTTAACACGATTATGAAGCTATTGATAAGATTACTAATAAAGATCATTGACAAAATGATGAAAGTGGCTTGTTTCTATTTGCTCAAAGTGACCTTAACTACTGTTGATTTAATATCGATAGCATAAAGCCGTAATTTTAGGCATTATAATTTCTGATATTGCTAAAACGGCTAGGTTACTCGTATACTGGAGTTTACATTAACTACTTCTTCTTTAAAAGTTATCGTTTCGAAGTTATTCCGCAATTAGCTAGGAATGAAATGCTTACTAAAGAAAAACTTGGTAATATCTAATATTCGTTCCAATGAAGTTAGTAACTTATTTGATTCTGAAGTGCCACTATCAACCTTAGTAACTTTCAAAATATAAGGACAGCCTCTTATACTCTTAAATACTTTCCAATAGCTAAACGCATCGACAATTTCAGATGTTATGACTCCTGGCATACAAGGACAAGTTATCGAGTATGTACAAAGTGTCGTTAGAAGCGTACTACCCCAGAAGGCTTCTCATATAACTTATCATGTTCAGCGCGTCAATATATCGAAAATGGCAATACTATTTGCAATAGTACTGATATTCTTGGCATTATCAGCACAGTTTGAAATACTTTAATAAGGTTTCAAAGCAAAGTATTATGGTCGTTGATTTTTGCCAACCACCTACAAAAACATGAAGTGATGAACAAATATGATATAATACACATTATCTTCTTAATATTAATGACTGTATCAGCAATGGTAGTTGGTGTAATACCTCTTGTAACCTCATCTTGAGCTGGTGCTATCAGTAGAAACTATATTGGTGTGTAGTTATTTCAAGTGGTCTAGTTATTAGTGTAATATTCTCATTATCCGTACTGCTTGTAGTATATATGTATATAGCTAGTGATAAATCTAAATTAGTCAAAACTGATGCTGAACATAAATTAAATAATACTTCTAATTAACTATTTCTTAACTATAAAATTATTAGATAAAAAAACCAAAACACAACTAATCTTACTACTTGGATAATTAATAACTCTTTGGTATTCTAACAGGTATTAATACATAAAATCTAAAGCAAATTATGAATAAATCACATCTACCAAATACAAAAACCTCGGTCACTTTGGCTTGGATAATATGCCTAATTGCAACGCTTAATTACGGTTATGACTTTTTTATTCGTGGTGTTCCAAGCGTTATGGGCAATGATTTAATTAGTGATTTTGGAATAAGCCATACAGAATTAGGTATGCTATCATCGGCATACTTTGTATCTTATACAATCATGCAAATCCCAGCAGGAGTAATATTGGATAAATATAATCGTACATTAGTGATTAGTTTTGCTACTACTTTTTGTGTGTTAGGAAATTACTTATTTTCAGCTACTAACTACTATGAAATAGCATTCATAGGTAGAATACTGATGGGAATAGGTTCTGCATTTGGCTTTACAGGAGCTGCAAAAATGGCTGGAATGTGGCTTCCGGAGAAATTTTTTTCCACGTTTATAGGTTTTGCAACAGTCGTTGGTATTCTTGGAGGTTTAGTCACGGATATAGTGCTTTCTAGCTTAGTTTCTGAGCTTGGCTGGAGAGAGGGTAATGCTGTATTTACATATGTTGGTGTTGGTATATTATTGCTTATCATTATATTTATTCGCGATAATCCTAAACATGTTGTGAAATTTGTGCATTTAAGTGAAGCTAATTTTAAAGAAACCATAGTTAAAGTAACAAAAATCTTCTGTAATCTAAAATTCTGGGCAGCAAGTATTATTGGCGCAGTACTGTTTATTCCAATTAATGTTTTAGGCTCTCTCTGGGGTGTAGGGCTAATTCAAGCTAAATTTGGTCTAAGCCAAGAACTAGCATCACATTTTAATGGCATACTATTTATAGGAGCTGCTGTAGGCTTTACAATTGCTGCGATTATTGCTTCACTGACAAATAGATATCGCTTAATGATAGTTTTAAGTATAGTCTCGCTTGCTATCATTTTAGCTATTATACTTTATTTACCAATGAATTTATTGGTTTTTACCCTGTTGTATTTCCTACTTGGAGCTGCAGCTGGCCCTCAAGCTATAACATTCGGAATAGCTAAAATAATCTCTCCAAAAGGCACTACTGGCTCGGCAACAGCAGGTGTAAATATGATAAACAACTTTGTACCAATTATTCTACTACCACTTGTTGGTTACATACTTACACACTTTGGTACATTTATAGTAAACTCAACGACTATATATACCATCACAAGTTATCAAAATGCTCTTGGTATGGTAATAATATTCTTGTTAGTATGCCTACCAATTGCTATGCTTATACCTAAGCAAATACAAGCTGATCTTAATCACTAATAAGTTTTAATAGTCTATATAATTCAAACTCAGGGTATGGATTAAAGAAATCTTGCTTGTTTAAGTAAGGTATATCAAGTTCTAAAAGATACATTTTAATTATACTGACATGGACTTCCCATGATATCTTACAATCTTTATATTAGTTAATATTCTTGAAGATACTGGTATTAAGATTTAGATATTTTTTGTTCATTTTTCTTAAAACATTTCGCAATGCCATATAATGAGAGCATTGTTTAGCTGGTTTATCTATAGCTTGATAGCCGTATGTAATTTTGTTTGATTCCTACAATATCTGTGCTATTTGTAGCCTCTGAGAGCATATTACCAAGTATTTTTTTGAAAAACTTTATTAGTTATTTTATGCTTAAAATGATATTCCATAATTTTGCAATATTTACATACCACATAAAGTTAGTCTTCAAATCATAATAGCAAACTTACGTAAAAAATAATCACGTAAAGTCTATCATTTAGCTTGCCATCATCTTCAATTAGCAAAAGTTGGTCATATTGCCTTAGTGCTCTAGCAAAAAGCTATAATACTAAATAAATTTGCATACAATGTCTATATCTATAGCTATTCTCCAAATGTAGTACAAGAGAGATATTCTGAAACAGTGATAGAAACGCCATATACATATATATATAAGAATGCTCACAAAGAGGGTGGAAAAAGAGTCAAGGAGCTTTTTACTGGAGATGCACGCGGCATATTTGCATCTAAAGTATTACTGGAATCTTTATCTTATGGGCTTCAATAAATTGGTGTTGAGGTGTAGTATGATAAACCTTATATTCTTGCCGAGCATTTAGTAGCTCATTATTTTATTTGTGAATTAGAGACTGTGTGTATAGATATACCTAATGATCTTTTACTAAAACAACAACAGATGATGAGAACTGTGATATAGATAAACTAGAAGTAGATCAAAATAATTTAATTCTGATGGTAGAAGCTTTTTTGCTAAAGCTATTGTAATTACGCAGAAACAAAAACAATTAAATGGTGCATAACATATGACAAAAAAGACAACAAACGCTATTTCTTAGAAAATTTGGGGTTATAAAGCTATTCATATACCAAATCCTACCGATATATATTGCGTTGACCTTGTAAGCTCATTTGTAAATAAGTATGTTACGAGTACATTATGCCTTTTAGCAAAAGACCATAGAGATAATAATATTACCTAAAAAACCGTAGCCTAAAGTTGAAAATTATTACATATTTATGATATTGGTCATATATTAACTATGAATAAGTTAATGTAGCACTATAGATTATCGACTATAGTTATGAATTATGCAGATCAGATTCAAGAGTTTAGTGATTTCTGAATATACTCATTTAGTTACATTTACCGCAGTGACAGCTGAACTACTTGGTATAAAATTAAAACAATGCCTAAAGCGTTGTACACAGTTTTAAAATGATAAGTCTTTTCTTAGACAGATGCTACATGCTAAGGAGATACTAGTCCATAGTGTTAATATAGTTATCTACAATCAGTGATGATGATTACGTGGAAAAAGCTTTAGAAATATATTGGGAAAGTATAAAAATAACGGAACCTATGAATATGATGTAATGATGCCACGAGCATGTTCTGGTTATGGAATCCATAGATTTGAGAGTGAAAAAAAGAACTAAGAGATATTTTAAAGCTTATGCACATAGTCGAATTATTTATGATTAATTAAGCTGAATTTGCTTAGGTCTAAGTGATCAGATGCTTAATGGTCAGACTCATTTAAGTAATAAATACAAATCTAAATTTAATGAAGAACCTGCTGTAATTGAGTTATGTGCCAGATGACAGAGATATTACGTGATATGGACGTATAATTTGGGGTTGATCTTCTTATACGATAAATTAATGGTCAAATAGTTCCTTATTTACTTAAAGTAAATGCAAGACAAACAGGAGCAATATGCAGGATTCTTAGCTTATGAGTTGCGTAATGGTGAGCATTTGGGGTATAGCATAGTAATGTTGTAGTATCTAAAGGCTCAACTATTGATGATTATTATCAATATCTTAAAGCTAAATGGTATTGACTATAATTATGGTGACAGTGAAGGAGTTATTATTACATGTATTGGTAATCTTGATTTAAATAATAAGGTTATGATTCTAGTTATAGCAGATACTTATGAGCTTTTTGATAAAATATATTGCGACATCTTTTAATATTATCTTTATTTGTGATTTATAATCTCAATAACAGTATTAATTGGTGAAGAGTTTTTGATAAAATACCTATAGGTGTCACAACAGTTGTTTAATTGACAATAATGTTCGCTATAATGGAGGTAATTGCCATAAATCGTATATTACTGGAGTTTATGATAATTATTTTGACTATAAAATTGTTTTTCCTGAGGTTGTTGCAGGTCTTGGTGTAGCAAGAGCAACTTTGGTTTCTATGAGGATATAGAGGGGTTAAGACAAATAACACACATATTAATGTTAATGGCGAAATTCAGCATAGTCTTGCTAAGATAATATTTATCTTAAAGGCTAAGTTTCCAAGCTGTGGTGTCTAAACAGCAAGAGTTTTTGATGATAATCATGACTATACTGGTTTAAATGCTGATGGACTACATCTATGATGTGACACAGTTTTTGCATATATTGATCTATATAGTTTGTTTTAATTCTAGATGCTGATCATAATCGGATATAATATTCCATCATCTAATATTGAACGAGGAAAGATGTCTCAGCAACTAAAGTAATATAAGCCACTACATATAGTTTTTGAGCTATCGCATAACTAAGTTAGTGAGTACCAAAATCGTACTCTAAAAAAATCATTAAAATCATCCTTGCTAAGTTTAATAAGCTGACCAATAGCAGGAAAATCAAACTCAACAAAACTCTTACTAAGCTTGGCAGATGGCATGTAATAAACACATCAAACCTTAGATTGTCTTGAGTATAGAAATACAAAGCTACACACTCATAGTATTTTGTATAAAAGGGTTGGGTTATTTTATTCACAAGATTTAACAAAAATTATACTTCTTATGATTTATAAAATATTAAATTTGATTATACACAATTATAAAAATAATAATAATAAAATTCAAAATTTATTATAATTGTGCTAAGTGTAAATATATTTTAGTTAAAACATGTTTTTCAAAAACAAAAAAGAAAGCTCTATACTAAGTTTTCTTGTCGTTTCATTCGCAAGCTTTTTTGCAGTGTTTATGCTCGTTATCTCAATTTTTAGTTTCTATCAAGTTAAGCACCAAAATGATTCACTCTTTGACTACCAGCTAAAAACTGCTGCTGAAGTTATCGAGACTGTACTAAAAATCTATCCTTTAGAAGATGATGAAAATACCACCCACATGATAATGAATAGAATCTCAAATTCTTTCTTAAATATAAAAAACTACAACAAAAGTATTGGTTTCATCGTATACGATCGCAAATACAAAAAGCTCTTACTAAAGACTTCTAATTTACCGAGTTTTCATAAAAACTATGATGGAATAACTTCTACAACAGGATTTGGATGGGTATACACTGACGAGGATGATGAACAGAAAAATTGGTATACTTATACTCTAAAAACTGATAATGATAACCTTATCACAGTTTTTGCTAACAACACTATTAAAGACAAAATATCACGTCAAATAATCTTTAAATTTGCCCTACTTTTAGGATCAACTTATATCGTACTTATTGGATTTATCTACTATATATTAAAGACAGCACTTCATCCACTAGAACGTATAAATAAACGTGTTGCTAAAATAAATCCGCGTAAAAATGAAAAACTTAATGAGGACATTATACCATATGAGATAAGATCTATCGTTGATCAAATTAATTCTTTAATAGAAAAGTTTCATGAAACTCTTGAAAGAGAAAAGCGCTTTTCAGGTGATGCAGCTCATGAGCTTAAAACACCAATAGCTGCAGTCAAAACGCTTGTTGAAATAGCTTTAGCATCTAATGATATAGATGAAATCAAACAAAAGCTTGAACGGATCAAAAGCTCAACAAATAGATATTCTCATATTATTGACCAATTATTGACATTAAGTAGAATTCAACCCAATGAACAGATTACATTCGGCAAAAAACTTATGATAAATAAGGTTCTTGAGACCTTTATTGCCGAAAATGCTATCAAAGCTATAGAAAAGGATATTGAGATAGTCTTTTATCCATCGCAACAGCATTTATATTGTTATAGTAATGACTACCTACTTGGAATACTATTTAAAAATCTAATCTCAAATGCTATCAAGTATACTCCACATGGTGGCCTTGTTGAGATTAGCTCATATCAAGAAGAAAATAATATAGTCGTTGAAATAAAAGATAATGGAATTGGTATACTTAAAGAAAATATTGAGCGTATTTTTGATAGATTCTATCGTGAAACAGGCACTGGTGAAGAAGGCAGTGGCCTAGGTTTAGCAATTGTTGCAGAAATCGTTAGACTCCATAACGGTAAAATTTTTGCTCAAAACAATACTGACCAAAAAGGCTTAACTGTTACTGTTAAAATTCCTCTTGATCATCGACATGAAGATTAAATATATACTTTCTAAAGCTTGCTGTATTTTTGAATATTCGAAAACAAATTCCAATGAATTGTAATTTTGTTGGATTGATATTTTGACTTGAAAGAAGCAATTCATCACCAATTTGCCTAAACATAAGCTTTACACAACATCAGGTATTTTTATAATACGTTTCTTAGCTAGAGATTTTCTTAGAAGCCAGATTAAGAGCTTATGCTGAGCTACATTTGGTGCAGTTAAGTTTAATACTCATTTACTGTCTAGTTTATTATCGATTATAAATACAATAGCTCGTGATAAATCATACGCACTTACCCAACTCATATATGTTATGACCATCGCCAAACATAGTTAAAAAACCAAACTTAGCTGGTAGTGTTATTTTTATCAAGCACTCTACCATTACCTATAACAAACCCAAAGTGTAAAATATAGTATAATGCATAATTACCTATCAGTTATATAAGATTATTTGTGGTTTGAATACGTCTTGATAATATTTTATTCTTAACTGCTCTCTACTCTAGCGTTTTTGACCGATGTTGTAACTAAATAAGTTTATGGCAATACCATAATTAGCAATATTCTATTGTGTCAACTGCTGCCATGTTATGAGATCTTTGTAGGCACCTAGACTTTGTTTTGCTATCCTACTCAAGAGAGTAAACTCATGTCAACTACTTAGGTATTTAGATAGTTATCTACCAAACAAAGCCTAAGCCTCCTGCTACTAATATTCTCATAACACCTCTTCAAAAATTTTTATCTAACCTTATAAATTATGTTATATTAGTAGTAAATAGCCTAAATAACGTTACATTTGATTAATCTTACCGTAGTAATATTGAGAATAACTCTAAGATATGACAATCTTTACACAAAAAGGTTATTCAAGAATAAATGAGGTTCTCATATGTATTGGGTCGAGATTCTATCAAGAGTACAATTTGCGTTTACTATAAGCTTTCATATTTTGTTTCCAGCCTTTAGTATCGGATTATCAACATTCTTGATGATTTTTGAAGCTCTTTGGCTAATTACAAAAAATAATAGATATTTAGCTATTGTTAAATTTTGGACAAAAGTATTTGCTTTGACGTTTGGTATGGGAGTTGTCTCTGGGATTGTGATGGAATTCCAGTTTGGCGCCAACTGGGCAGGATTTGCCGAAAAAGTAGGTCCAGTACTTGGTTCATTATTTACTTATGAGGTATTAACAGCATTCTTCATCGAAGCAGGTGCTTTAGGGATAATGATTTTTGGTTGGGGAAGAATTAACAAGTATATACACTTCTCAGCTAACTTTATTATATTTGCTGGTGTCACACTCTCAGCTTTCTGGATATTATCAGCAAACTCTTGGATGCAAACTCCAGGTGGTGTGAATTATATAAATGGCAAATTTGAAGTTTATAGTTGGTATCATGTTATATTTAACCCTTCAGTGATACCTAGATATATTCATATGCTGATGGCAGCATATTTAAGTACTATAATGGTAATCTTGGGAGTTAGCGCATACTATCTCGTCAAAGGCAAATATCATGTTTTTGCTAAAACTTGTATTAAGTTTTCGGTAATATCGATTTTGATACTAAGTATAAGTCAACTTATAATTGGTGACGATGTTGGTAGAGAAGTTCATAAACATCAACCACTAAAAACAGCTGCAATAGAAGGTGTTTGGGATACTCAAAAAGGTGCTCCTTTTGTAATCTTTGCTTACCCGAGTGAAGTACAAGAGAAGAACTTGTTTACTATAGAAATCCCTAAATTAGCATCTTTGATTAACACACATGAGCTTAATGGTGAACTTATCGGCTTAAAATCTGTAACTGAGAAAGATAGACCTGTAGTCACTGTAGTTTTTTACAGCTTTAGAATAATGGTTGGTATAGGCACATTAATGATACTAATAGGCTTAGTTGGAACTTTCTTGTTATCTAGAAAAAAACTAGAATCATCAAAGTGGTTCCTAAAAATTTGTACATTAACCACACCTCTAGGATTTGTCGCAATTATTACCGGCTGGTTTACCGCTGAATTTGGTAGACAACCTTGGGTTGTATACAATATTCTTAGAACTCAATATTCAGTTAGTGACCTTAGTTTTTGGCAAGTTTTTGTTTCTCTCACTTCAATAATTATCGTTTATTTTATCATATTTGGATACTTTTACTTCAAATATTTATTTAAAATTATTAATAGTGGGCCAAGCACTGATGGAGAAGAAAGAATGCCTTACTCATATTTCCAATCAGTCGAAAAAAATACAGGCGAAGAGGAGTAGATTATGGATCTAGGATTAATTTGGCTAGCAATTATTGCTTTTGCTCTATTACTATATGTAATCTTGGATGGTTTTGCATTAGGAATGGGAATATTATTTCCACTCTTGGATGATCACCAAAAAGATATAGCAACAAGTATCTTATTACCAACATGGGATGGTAATCAAACATGGCTAGTTTTTGCACTAGCATGTTTCTATGGAATGTTTCCAATAGCTTTTGCATACATTTTCCCAAAGATTTACCTCTCGGCAATACTATTAGTAGTAATGATATTATTAAGAGGAATATGCTTTGAATTTAGATTAAAATCTTCACCAAAAGGTATAAAAAATTGGGATAGGTTATTCTTTATATCATCGTTTATAGCTACATTCATTCAAGGCTATATAGTTGGTGAATTAATTGTTGGCTTTCCTCATACTCACTTTTATACTATTGGTTTTTCTACTGTCACAGGTATTACATTAGTATTTGGCTATAGTCTACTTGGCGCAACACGCTTAATTTTAAAGACTGAAGGAGAGTTATTTAACAAAACTAAACAATTTGCTAAGGTATGCTGCCTTATTCTAGCTGTTCTAATGCTAATAATCGGTGTGATGACTCCATTATATATAAAACTACCTCTATATAACTTCTATAAAATTGCAATATTAATAGAATTATTTGTACTTACTATAATTAGCTTTTTACTCCTTATCAAAGTTATAGAAGCAAGAAATCATGCTCTACCATACTGGCTAGCAGTAGCGATATTCATATTAACTTATATAAGTATGTTAACACTAATATTCCCATATGTTATTCCTTATCAAATAACATATACACAGGCCCAAGCTAGTGATACAACATTACTATTTACTTTAATCCCAGCAATTACAATGATTCCTTTATTATTGCTTTATACTAGCTACGCTTATTATATTTTCAGAGGAAAAATTAAAGAAAAATTAAGCTACTAAGCTTTCTTATCTGATAACTATATATTTACTGGTGTAATTGCTCCAGCCAAGAATATTCTCAATACTCTGTTACATTGTGTGCCATTCCTTTAGCTGTACCAGTTTGTAGTGCAGTATAAATACGCGGAAATTTGTTTTCTTTAATTATATTTCTAATACCAGTATTTGAAATAAACCCTCATATGCTGCGACACGGTTACTGCCTTTACGTTTATAAGTAAGTGCTGTGAGGTAACAATTTGTAATGACTAAGCTAACATATTGCGCACAAGCTCCTGTTCAGCAGGTGGAAATACAGTAAAAACCATATTAACGTTTTTATAGCTGACATTGTATGTAATTGTTCCTAAAACCAAATGACCTGTTTCAGCTGCCTCTAGTACTAATCTAATATTTTTTAATTACGCATCTCACCAACAAGGATACAATCAGGACCCTTACCTCAGTGCTGCTTTTATGGCCGCATTAAAGCTTCTTGTATCCTTTTAACCTCACGTTAATTAACTAGTGATCTTTGATTTGTACTAACAAATTCTACTGGATCCCCAATAGTCAAAATATGCGAATTATATTTTTGATTAATCTCATTGACTAATGTTGCAAAAGTACTACTCTTACCCTAATCTTTAGACAATGTAACTAAGATCAAACCACCATTTTTAGCTTGGACTTCTTTGAGAATTCTTGGCTACACAAAACTGATCTAAAGTTGGAATAATATTTTCCAAACGACGAAATACTTCACCATAACCACGGTTATGAAAAAAAGCATTTACCCTAAATCTGCATCATTATCTCTATCATATATAGAAAAATCACATTCGTAAGTTTCGCTCATCTTTTTGATCATCAGTCATGATTTCTAAAAGTATCTGTGAAATTATCTTATCAATTTAATACATGTGATGATTCAATATTAATTTAAATTACCATCTATCCTATATTTAGCCTTACAATAATAGGATATATACAAATCAGAGGCTTTTTTTGTACACAAAGAGTTAATAATTTTCTTATCATATCAAGAATAGAACTTAAATCTAATAATGGTATTAGAACTTTCCTACTAAAGGATAAAAATAGGCTATTAAGGAATTTTTTAGATTGATTATTTAAATAGTTTCTTGAAAAAATTAGCAATCTTTGCAAATGGGCAAGATGTTTCAGATGAAGCATTTATACTGACACAACCAGTAGTTGCAGATTCGGTAGTCTTAGACTCTTTTTTACCCACTATAATATCTTTAAGAACAGTTTGTAAAATACCTCCATTCTTTAAGTAGTCAACATCAACATCGGCATCTAGACGAGCTAAAGCCTCAAATGTTGTTGTATGAGCAGTACCAGGATGAACTGCTTCAACTACTACTCTTTGACGTGGTTTAATGTTGTTTAAGTTCTCAATATTGAATATTTCCGAACCATCTAAACCTAAAGTCTTAGCATTCTGTCCATCAACGTACTCGAGAGGTAATACACCCATACCAACTAAGTTAGATCTATGAATCCTTTCATAGCTCTCAGCTATAACTGCTCTAACACCTAATAGGAATGTACCTTTTGCAGCCCAATCACGTGAAGAACCAGTACCATATTCTTTACCAGCTAATATAACTAATGGAACACCTTTTTCTTTGTATTTCATAGCTGCATCAAATACATACTGTTGAGAACCATCAAGATGACACTTAGTAAAACCACCCTCAATATTATCTAAAAGTAAGTTACGGATACGGATATTAGCAAAAGTACCTCTCATCATAACTTCATGGTTTCCACGACGAGAACCATAAGAGTTAAAATCTTTCTTCTCAACACCATGCGATTTTAGGTATTGTCCAGCAGGATACTCTTCTGGAATAGCTCCAGCAGGTGAAATATGGTCTGTAGTTACAGAATCACCTAACATTAGAAGAGTTCTAGCACCTTTGATATCTAAATCATCATTACCATCTGCAAACTTCTCAAAGAAGTTAGGACATTGGATATAAGTAGAAGATTTATCAAATTCATAAAGCTTGCCTTCTGGAGCTTTAAGTTTTTGCCAGTCCTCAGTACCATCAAGGACTGTTGCATAAGCTTTTTTGAACATGTCTGAGTTAATCACATCAGCTTGTATAGCAGAAATCTCTTCTGTAGTTGGCCAAATATCTGCAAGGTAAACATCATTACCATCTGCATCTTTACCGATAACATCTTCAACTGGATCAAAATCAATAGTCCCAGCTAATGCATAAGCAACCACATGAATTGGTGATGCAAGGTAATTTGCTTTAACATGAGGGTTAATACGCCCTTCAAAGTTACGATTACCAGAACTTACAGAAGCAACCACAAGATCAGCTTCATTTATAGCCTCTACTACAGGCTCATCAAGAGGACCAGAGTTACCAATACAAGTAGTACAACCATAACCAACTATATTAAAACCTAAGTTTTCAAGCTCTGACAACAAATTAGCCTTCTCAAGATATTGAGTCACGACTTGAGATCCAGGCGCTAATGATGTTTTAATATAAGGTTTAACTTTAAGTCCTTTTACATTTGCTTTCTTAGCTAATAAACCAGCACCTAAAAGTAGTGATGGGTTCGAAGTATTTGTACATGAAGTAATTGCAGCAATTGCAAGTGAACCATGAGTAATTCTTTCACCAAGACCTTTTACTTCAGCTGATTTTTGTAACTGTTCTTGAGTTAAACCAAAACCATGTAATCCTTGCTCATGAACCAAAGCTTCTGCAAAAGCTTTTTTCATATCATGGAAGGCTACTCTATCTTGTGGACGATTAGGGCCAGCAAGGTTAGATTCGACTTCGGATAGATCTATTTCTACTATACTAGAATATTCTGGTTCTTCAGCAGGATTCTCTCTAAATAATAATTGCTCTTTATACATTTTACGTGCAGCATCTACTAACTCACTACGGTTTGTATTGTTGAAGAAATCTAATGTTACTTCATCAACTGGGAAGAAACCAGTTGTTGCACCATATTCTGGAGCCATATTTGCTATAGTTGCTCTATCTGGTAAAGATAAGCTCTCTAACCCTTCGCCATAGTACTCAACAAACTTACCAACAACACCATGCTTTCTAAGTACTTCTGTAATCTTAAGTACAAGGTCAGTAGCTGTTATACCAGTTTTTAACTTACCAGTAAGTTTCACACCAACAACATCAGGAAGAACCATATAATATGGTTGACCAAGCATTACAGCCTCAGCTTCAATGCCACCTACACCCCAACCTACTACACCAACACCATTGATCATAGTAGTGTGTGAATCTGTACCTACTAGAGTATCTGGATAAATTAAATCTTCACCATTGATGTTTTTAACTAAAGCGCCTTTTGCAATATACTCTAAATTAACTTGGTGAATAATCCCCATACCAGGTGGTACAACCATGAAATCATCAAATGCTTTTTGGGCCCACTTAAGTAAGCTGTATCTCTCACCATTTCTTTCAAATTCTTTAGCTACGTTTTGAGCTAAAGCAGTTTTTGTTCCATAAAAATCGACCTGTACTGAATGGTCAATTACCATAGCTGTATCTACAAGAGGATTAATTTTATCTACATCGCCACCAGCATCCTTGATCGCCTTTCTCATCACAGCTAAATCAACTACTGCTGGAACACCTGTAAAATCTTGCATCACAACCCTAGCAGGCATATATGGAATCTCAGCTCTTGAACTAGCTTTAGCGTCCCATTCTAAAACCTTGTGCATATCATCTTCTTTTACTTTATAACCATCTATATTTCTAAGTTGGTTTTCAAGTAATACTCTAATTGAATAAGGAAGACGCTTAACATCTTTACCAAGCTCTTGAGAAAGTTTCTTCAAGCTATATAAAGAATACTTCTTTCCTTTATCCTCTATTTTCAGCTTAGTGATATTTTTAATATCAAACATGCTTTAACCTCCGTAGATACTAATTATTTTTTTGCAAAACACTCATATATTTTAACCTGTTAATGACTATTTGTATATAAAATAAAGAATTTCAAGTAGTTTGTTCTAATTTAGTAGAGAAATATCAAGCTTACCTTTCTTAAAAGGTGGACACCATAAATAACTAGTTTCTATAATCTTAGAAAACTTAAAAACACCATCTATGATACCATCACTGCCACCAAGCATATTGCCCATTTGTAAATTAAAAGATCTAAAAGATGGCGCAAACCCTGAAAACATAAACCCACCTTTTAGTTGATCATCTGACCATGGCATTGATTTTCTTAAGATTTGTGCTTCTGGTTCAAAATTTTCTTTTGCTGATCTTTTAACGTGAGCGAAGTCTTTTAAATTATCAAATTGATGTGAATCATCCAAAGATCTACCTACACACTCTTCTTTTGTTGATTGACTAGCACTATTGAGCCAATCAAAGTCATGAAGCCACTGCTGCAACACCCAAAAACTAGAACCTTCTAATTCACCTTCAGAGTTTATTGCTGCTGGTATGACTTCTACACCTTTAGGGTTCTCAATACCATCTTCGAAACCTGATAAATCATACCTACCACGATAAGTATAGCTTGAGATAACTTTTCCTATATCAAAATAATCTCCAAGAGCTTTTTTAATGGCTATTGCCTTGTGAAATAATTCTCCTCTATCATCATCTCTTAACCAAAGAACCAAATCATAACCATCATTATCGCACATTCTTGGATTATTAAATTTAATTCTTTTAAAGTTTTCATTCTCCGGTATTTTAAACATTTTTAGTAGATTATTGCCAAAGCCTGAGACTACACTTTTACCATCAACAAATCTTTGTAAAATTTTTAATCCAAACTTAGTATCAGTATTTTTTTTGATGTTAAACATCATATATAAAGCTGATGATGGCAAGTTTTCAATAATTCCTAGTTGATATTTAATTATTTCCACTTAACTTTTCCTTATAAAACTTTCTTTAACAGTTATAATATAAACAACTACAACAAAACTCCATAAACAATGCTAAAAAAACAACTTTATTTTTTTATTATTGTTGGCATCTTAGCTTCTATAACTAACTTTATTATCGTTTGGATACTTGTTGAAGTAAGTATTTTTAGACCTTTAGTTGCAAACTTTTTCGCTTTTTTAACTGCATTTAATGTTAGCTATTTTGGTCATCGATTTCTGACATTTTCGACAACTACCCAATCTCATAAAAAAGCTGTAATACAATTTTTTATAAATGTTATAATAGGTCTTGGGCTTAATGAATCAATTTATTATGTATTATTACATATCTTAAAAATACAATATCTACTAGCTTTATTCATAACTATGGGTCTAGTTGCCATATATACTTTTGTTGTAAGTAAATTTTTAATCTTTAAGGTATAAAATGTTTGAAATAAACAAACAAATTGGAATTTATATCCATTTTCCTTGGTGTGTGCGTAAATGTCCATACTGTGATTTTAACTCTCATCCGATAAGAGATGATAGCTATCTTTTAGAACAGTATTATCAAAAACTTATAGCCGATTTTGATACTCATCTTGATGATTTACAAGCTAGAGAAGTTATAAGTATTTTCATTGGGGGAGGCACTCCTTCGCTTTTTAAAGCTGAGCATCTCGGTAAAGTTTTACAACATATCACTAAAAATGCAAAAATTAGTACTAACTGCGAAATAACTTTAGAAATGAACCCAGGAACTGTAGAGAGAGGTACAATACTAAGTTATCAAAATATTGGTATTAATAGAATATCACTTGGGGTGCAAAGCTTTCAAGATGATAAACTAAAAATTTTGGGAAGAATTCATAGTTGCGAAAATGTTTATACAACTATTAATGAAATCAAAAACTCAAAAATCTCAAATTTTAATGTTGATATAATGCATGGGCTTCCGAATCAGAGCTTTGATGATGGTATCTTTGATATAACTCAAGCCATAGCAATGCAACCAATGCATATTTCTTGGTATCAGCTTACTATTGAGCCTAATACCTTATTTGCAGCTAAACCACCAAAACTCCCTGATGAAGAAATTCTCGAGAGTATTGAAATAGCTGGCAAAGAGGCTCTAGCACAGGCTGGTTTTAAGCAATATGAAGTTTCAGCTTTTGCCCAAAATGCTCTAAGATCTATTCATAATTCTAATTACTGGATGTTTGGTGATTATATAGGTATTGGCGCAGGAGCACATAGCAAGATTACCGATCTTAAAACTAAACAAATCAAAAGAGTTTGGAAACATAAGCACCCTAAGATATATACTCAAACTAACAAATTTATCAAAGACTCAAATATAGTCACTGAAGATGAGATTATATATGAGTTTATGCTCAACGCCCTGAGATTAAAAAACGGCTTTAATCTTAGTAATTTTGAACAACAAACTTTTTTACCAAGAAATACTATCAGCCAACAGTTACAACTAGGTATTGATAAGGGTCTCTTACAGCTAAATAATAATCAAATTAAACCAACAACTAGAGGCTATTTGTTCCTAAATGATTGTATAAATCTTTTTAGCTAATCATCATAACTTATTTGTAAAATTTTGCCACTAACTGCATCAACCAAAACTTCAACTTGTTGATTATTACTATATAGGCACTCTACTTTGTATGCACCATTATAACACTCAACACTTGTACTAGTCTTAGATCTACCTTGAGGAATATCTGCTCTATAGCCTGACTCATATTAATCTCTTTAGCACTTGTTTTGGTGCAGGTACTGTTACTGTAGCAGCATCAATATACAAATAACTGTTCTTAACCATCTGTATTAATAACTATTGCCTACATATACGTCATCATCATATTCAACTTTGTTGATACCACTATAATCTTGCAAGTAGATATTACTAACAATCTTTAGCTAGTGGTAGCACTGTTGAATTTGGAATATCCTCAGTAAACCTATTATATGATACTGCACAGTTACTGATAGTACAAATATAGAAGTTAACCAAGTTGCCTTACTCATATATAACCTCCAAAATATAATCGTATTTTATATAATCAATCTAACATCAATTAGACCTTAACAATTACTATTATCTTAGCTATTTAATTAGAACAGTATATATATTCCTCTGCCTGCTCACGAAAAAACTTTACTCAGTTAGTTTTATTTTCTAAATACTTTAAAACTATAACTGTCCACTCATCAATTAGAGCTTCCGTTGTGACCGGCCTTCTAAAGGTATGATATTTAGTTTTGATATTTACTAATACCAGCACCTAAACATTTCTCAAGAAGATTAGTCTTTTGGATATCATCTTCAACAATATAATTTTATATGTTTAAATTGAATGAGTTAATTGTTTACCATCGATAGTGATAGTTAAATTATAGTCAATACTATCTCTACGAATCTCTAGGTTATACCCAATATAAATATATTGGCTAACATAAATCTTTGTTCCATCAATATTTGCAGCAATAATCCAGCGGTCTTTATCTTATTTTTCGAAGTCTTTAGAGGTTACTATTGCGACATCATATTTGCTTAACTGATAAAAATATTTGCCTGATATAAAAAATAAATATAAAATGTAGAAGTATATTTACCACTTTCATTCACCTGATTTATCTTTGGAGAAATAAAGTCATAAGTGAGCGTATCCCAAAGATTCTAATATATTTAAGGTTATCTACTAGTGAAGATACTGCTTTCTAAATTTGTGTACAGCCTACGACAGATGCATAATACTTTTTACCATCTCTTATTATCTCTATTTTATTACTATTTGGTTGTACTAACTTAACTACTAAACTGTATTTATTTCAACAGAATAGAGATTTTGACAGCAGTATATGAACCTAATTCAACTACAAGTAAAGTATCTTACATTTTATCAACTACTTCTTTAATAACTTTACTCATTCATATATATGCATAATTACAATATCAGCAAAATATATTTGAAACATTATAATAATTTGGTGCACTGAGCGAGACTCGAACTCGCACATCCTATGGATACCACCCCCTCAAGATGGCGTGTCTACCAATTCCACCATCAGTGCAGGAACCTACTTAGAAGCTAATTTAGAATTATCTGTTGTAGCAGCTTGAGAAACTTCTTTTTGGTACTGATCGTACTGACTAACAATTGAGCTATCAGAACTAGCAGGACTTACATTTGCTGTTGTCGCTTTGCTTTTACCTAAGTACCCTAAAGTAAGGCAACACATAAAAAATACTGCCGTAAAAAATACTGTCATCTTAAATAAGAATGAGGCAGCTCCTTTACTTCCAAAAACTGTATTTGACGCACCTACACCAAAATAGACACCCATATTAGCGCCCTTACCTTGCTGTAGTAACACTAGCACCACAATTGCTATAGCTGCGATAATATCAATAGTTAAAATTATTCCGTACATATCTTGTTTGCTTGATTTATTATTTCGTTAAACTCAGCTGCTTTTAAAGATGCTCCACCAATTAAACCTCCATCAACATCTGGCAAACTTAATATATCGTTAGCATTTTCAGCTTTTAGGCTACCACCATACACTATTTTTATATTTTTAGCAAGACTTTCTCCAACTTTAGATAGCAATGAACGGATAAATTGATGTGTTTCTTGAATTTGTTCTAACGATGCCACAACACCTGTACCTATTGCCCAAACAGGTTCATATGCAATTACTACTTTTGCTAATTGCTCGACAGATAAATTCTCTAACATTAAGCTTAGTTGTGTTGCCAAAACTTGTTTGAGCCTACCGCTTTGTCTATTATCTAGTGATTCTCCTATACACACCACTGGAGTTATATTTGTATCTATGACCTTGTTAAGCTTTTTAAAAACATCTTCATCAGACTCAGCAAATAGAGATCTTCTTTCAGAATGACCAATTAGTAAATAATCACAGCCGATATCTTCCAACATCTTAGCAGATATTTCTCCAGTATAAGCACCATCATCATAAAAAGTAATATTTTGTAAACCAACACCTATTTTTTCTGGCAGCTGTGTAATTACTTCTTTAACATAAACACTTGACGGAAAAACAGCAACAGCTACTTTTGAAGTATCATATTTTGCTTGTGATATACTACTACACAGCTCTTTTATACTTGTAGAGTCACCATTCATTTTCCAGTTACCCATTATTAATTTTTGCATATCTACACCAATTTTTGTTTTACCTTTTCAACCAAATACTCAGCTTCGCTTGTAGCAAGTCTCTTATCATCTGCCTCTACCATAACTCTTAAAACAGGTTCAGTTCCTGATGGTCTTAATAAAACTCTTCCTCTGTTACCTAAACGCTTCTCAACATCATTAACATCGCTAGCAACCTTTTGTAAATCATAAGGTGTTACTTTCTTAATCAGTGGCACATTGATTAATGTTTGTTGCATTAACTCCATCTGCAATTTAAATTCAGATACAGGCTTATCAGCTTGAGAGAAAATAGCTAAGAGTTGTATTGCTGTAAACAAACCATCTCCAGTAGTACCAAAGTTTAGGTTAATGACATGCCCGGATGATTCGCCACCGATTTTATAACCATACTTGACTAAATCTTCTAAGACATATCTGTCACCAACTTTTGAACGAATAAATGGAATTTTGTTAGCCTTATAATGGTTCTCATAACTCATATTTGTCATTTGTGTACCAACGATACCTTTAGTACCACCACAAATATCACTATATTGAGCAAGAATATTTAATATTCCATCACCATCAATTTCTTGACCATTTTCATCGACAATAATTATTCTATCTGCGTCACCATCCAGAGAAATACCTAGATCAGCATTATACTGCTTAACAGCTTTTTTAATATTTGAAATACAAGTAGCACCACATTCAACATTTATGTTTAAGCCATCAGGATTAGAAGCTATAGAAACATAATCTATTCCAAATTTATCAAGTAAAGCCTCAAAATTATGTGATGCTGACCCATGAGCACAATCGACAACAATTTTACCTTTATAATTGACAAGATTAGCAAAACGACTATAGATACTCTCAATATACTCATTTATAGCGTTTGCCAATAACTTATAGCTGCCAAACTTAAATTCTGGCTGATAGATAAAATCACTATCAATATTAGCTTCAACCTCTTCTTCTAAAGCATCGTCTAGCTTAAAACCATTAGAAGAAAATAATTTAATACCATTATCAGTAAATTTATTGTGCGATGCTGTAATGATAAATCCAGCTGAAGATCCATATTTAACAGTCATAAATGCTACTACAGGAGTTGGTACTACTCCTAAGTCCAGTACATCTATTCCCGCAGCATTTAAACCAGAAACTAAGGCAAATTTTAAAAATCCTCCTGAGCTGCGTGTATCTTGACCAACAATCACAAATTTTGGATAATTCTTTTGGTTTATTAACGAACCAACCGCATTACCTAATTTTTGTGTAAACTCTGCTGTTATTGTTGAGTTAGCAACTTCACCACGAATACCATCTGTTCCAAAATACTTTGCCATATATTTATCCTCTAGAATTTTATTAGTGCCGAAACATTATATCCAGCAAGCACTTCTCTACCACCTAAACCATCAAGCTCCATCACAAATATAAGCCCTACAACCTTTGCTTGAGTTTTTTCTATAAGCTGTACTGTCGCTTTTGCAGTACCACCAGTTGCCAATAAATCATCAACTATCAATACTTCATCTGTATACTTAAAAGCATCTTGATGTATTTCTAGGCTATCGCTACCATACTCTAAGTCATACTTAACACTATAAGTTTCTCTTGGTAGCTTACCAGGCTTTCTAACTGGCACAAAGCCTAGACCTAATACTTCAGCAAGGGTAACACCAAAAATAAAGCCTCTACTTTCTGTACCAGCAATAACAGTTGGTTTAATACCTTTATTTTTTAACTCTTGTACCATTGCCTCAGCGGTTTTTCTTAACCCTTGTGGATGTACAAGCAAAGGAGTGATATCTCGAAACATAATACCTGGTTTCGGAAAATCAGGCACAGCCACAATCTTACTTTTAATAAAATCTAGGTTCATAGAAAAATACCTTTACGATAATTTTTAAAAGGAAAATAACTAGACTTGAAGGAGAATTCTATTTGGATCTTCAATTAACTCTTTGATCATCTTCAAGAATCTAACTGAAGTGCTACCATCGATGATTCTATGATCATAAGATAACGCTAAATACATAATTGGACGAATCTTAATCTCACCTTTAACTACCACGGGACGCTCAACAATATTATGCATACCTAAAATAGCACTTTGTGGTGAATTAATAATAGGAGTAGATAACATCGAACCATAAGTACCGCCATTTGTGATAGTAAATGTGCCACCTTGCATATCTTCAAGACTTAGCTTACCATCGCGCCCTTTAATTGCCTTGTCTAAAACATCAGCTTCTAGTTCAGCTAAAGATTTAGTATCTGTATCTCTCAACACTGGTACTACTAGTCCTCTACAGGTACCTACCGCAATACCGATATCAAAATAATTATGATAAACAATCTCATCACCATCAATAGAAGCATTAACATCTGGAAATTTCTTAAGCGCTTCTGTTGCTGCCTTGATAAAGAAAGACATAAAACCAAGCTTAGTATCATGTTCTTTGACAAACATATCCTTATATTTATTTCTAAGCTCCATAACTGCACTCATATCTACTTCATTAAAAGTGGTTAAAATTGCATTAGTATGTTGAACCTCAACTAATCTATTTGCTATAGTCTGGCGTAGACGAGTCATCTCAACTCTTTTTTCATATCTAGCACCTTTATTTACTAGTGCTGTGTATTGTTGAGGTTTGTTTACCGAAGTAGCAGCTTTTTTCACATCCTCAGAAGTTATACGTCCTTTTTTACCTGTACCTTCAATATTAGCAGAAGAATCTAAGCCACTTGCATTAAAAGCCTTACGTGCTGAAGGTACTAGGTGTGGATCATTATTTGCTTGATAAACTTCTACTGCAGCTTCTAGCTTTGCCGCAGCAGAAGCAGCTGCCCCTGTTGTAATCTTAGCAATAACCTCAGCAGATAGTACTGTATCTCCAGCCTGTTTTTTTATCCCTTTTAAAACACCACTAACTGTTGCAGGTACTTCTAAGACAACTTTATCAGTCTCAATCTCTGCTAAGATATCGCCCTCATTTACAAAGTCACCTTCACATTTATTCCATTGAGCTAATGTGCCATCTGCTACAGACTCTGGAAATACAGGAGCCTTGACATCCATTTCCTGACCAGAAGCATTTGCTTGATTAGTAGTTTGTTGCTTAGGTTCAGATGTAGAAGTCGCTGTATCAATAATCGCTAATGATTCTTCTGAAAGTACTGTATCTCCAGCCTGTTTTTTTATCCCTTTTAAAACACCACTAACTGTTGCAGGTACTTCTAAGACAACTTTATCAGTCTCAATCTCTGCTAAGATATCGCCCTCATTTACAAAGTCACCTTCACATTTATTCCATTGAGCTAATGTGCCATCTGCTACAGACTCTGGGAACATAGGTACTTTTAATTCAACCATCTTTTACTCCTAGTAATAATTTAATTTTATATTTCTAAAGCTCTGTTAATAATTTCTTCTTGTTGTTTTACATATAAAGCATGATATCCAACTGCAGGGGTTGAAGATCTCTCTCTAGCAACACATAACAACTCTTGGTTTATATCTATCAACTTCTCAATAAAAGGTCTAATATTATACCAAGCACCTTTGTTTTGAGGCTCTTCTTGTAACCATATTACTTTATTCGCATTGTTATATTTAGCAAATATTTCCGCAAGTTGCTGTTGTGGAAAAGGATACAACTCCTCTAATCTTACAACAGCTGTATCTTCATGCGTATATTGTTTCTTAGCCATAAGATCATAATAAACCTTACCATTACATAATATAAGTTTTTTAATTTTATTTTCCTTAGCATTTGCATCATCAATGATTGCTTTAAATTTGCCTTGAGAAAGCTCTTCTAATGAAGAGACTGCAATAGGATTTCTCAACAAACTCTTAGGTGTCATTACAATCAAAGGTTTTCTAAGCGGTCGAATAACTTGACGTCTTAATAGATGATAAATTTGTGCAGGTGTTGTAGGTGTACATACTTGCATATTATCATTAGCACAAGAGCTTAAAAATCTTTCTAATCTTGCAGATGAATGTTCTGCTCCTGCACCTTCTTGACCATGTGGCAAGAATAAAGTTAAACCTGATAGAATACCCCATTTTTCTTCTGCTGAAACAAGAAACTGATCAATTACAACTTGTGCTGTATTAACAAAATCCCCAAATTGAGCTTCCCATACGACCAGAGCATCAGGACTGTAACAGCTGTAGCCATATTCAAAACCTAATACGCCATATTCTGAAAGAGTCGAGTCGATAATATCAAATCTCACATTTTCATTGATGTGTTTTAATGGCACATACTCTTTTAGCTGCGATTTAGTATTCATATTTTTGACCACAGCATGACGATGAGAAAAAGTTCCTCGACCACTATCTTCACCAGAAATTCTCACCGGATACCCTTCATTAAGTAATGTTGCATACGCAAGCGACTCAGCAAATCCCCAGTTTAGAGGAAGTTCACTATTAGCCATTTTGATTCTATCGGTAACAGCTTTTTTGACTTGCATCTGTGCATTTATTTCTTCAGGGATTTCGCACATTTTTAAAGCCAATTTCCTAAGAATTATCTTTGGTATAGGCTTATAAATGTATTTAGTTTCTTGTTTACCAAGGTAAGGAAGCCAATCACAAACATTTAACTTATCTTTGACGATATTTCTATCAAGAATATCAATCGTAACTTTACCACTATCTAATTTGCTACGGTAATTAGCATTCATGCGCGCAAAATGATCAGTATCAACCACAGCCTCTTTTATCAACTTGTTGCTATATATTTTCAGTGTTGAAGGAAGTTTCTTAATTACTTCGTACATCTGTGGCTGTGTTCCTGATGGTTCGTCAGTCTCATTATGACCATTTCTACGATAACACACTAAATCAATAACAACATCTTTGTTGAATTTCATACGATACTCTAGAGCAATATCTGTAACTTTAAGCACAGCTTCTGGATCATCTCCATTTACATGAAATATCGGTGCATCAACCATTTTAGCCACGTCAGTAGAATAATTACTGCTTCTATTTACCCCAAAAGCGCTACTTGTAGTGAAACCAACCTGATTGTTTACAACAAGATGAATTGTTCCGCCTGTGCTATATGCTTCTGTAAGCGAGAAACCAAAAGTTTCCATTACTACGCCTTGGCCACAGAAAGCTGAATCACCATGTATTAATATTGGTAAAACTTTACTGTAAACATCACCACCTAGTTTATCTTGAATTGCTTTAGCAGCACCTTCAACAACTGGATCAACAGCCTCTAAATGAGATGGATTAAATGCTAAAGCAATCTTAGCTTCTTTACCATCAATACTTCTATAGTTAGAATAACCCATATGATACTTCACATCACCAGATAAGCTTTTTACGCTTTGTTTACCTTCAAACTCTTCAAATAAATCTTTAGGGTTTTTACCCAATACATTGACTAATACATTTAGACGCCCTCTATGTGCCATACCCAACTGGATAAAGCGAGTTGAATGCCTAGAAACAGATTTTTCAATTATATGCTGTAAAGATGGAATTAGCGACTCACCACCTTCTAAGCCAAATCTTTTTTGACCTACATACCTTATTGCAAGATATTTTTCCAAACCTTCAGCAGCCACTAATTGTTGTAAAATCCATTTTTTTTTGTCATTAGAAATAGTATTAGTATCTTCTATTCTGTCTTGAAGCCAAAGTTTTTCTTCTTTGTTACCAATATATCTATACTCATAACCAATATTAGATTCATAGATTGCCTTAGCTTTATTGATGACCTGTTGTAAAGGAACTGTTTTATTACTAGTAAAGCTTCCTAGATTAACCAACTCCATTAGATCTTTTTCAGATAATCCATGTGCTGCTAACTCCAAATCTGAATCTCTTTCAAACCTTGTCAGTCTAAGTGGATCAATATTAGCTGATTTATAACCATAACAACGGTAAGCTTTAACTAGAGATTTAGCTTTTAGACTAATATCACCTTCAGCACTTACAACTGCGGTTACTTTAGCTATATTAGTTTTATTTTTAGCCAAGTATTTAAATTCTTCAACCAGTTCACGATGAACTGTATCTGTTGAGCTTGCTATAGAATCAAAAAAGGACAACCACTTAGGATCGATTCCATTATGGTTGCCCGTTATATAATCGTCATATATTGACTCAAGGTATTCTAGATTACCTCCAAAGAACTGAGAAGTCTCCAGCCATTGACTAAAATCCTGTTGTTTTTTTTTCATATAGATACCCAAATATCAGGTTTTAATTTTTATACACTCTTCTTTAATAATGCTGATCTAATCTTACCTATCGCTTCTGTAGGGTTAAGGCCTTTTGGACATACAGAAACACAGTTCATAATAGTCCTACACCTAAACAGACTAAATGGATCTTTTAGATCTTCAAGTCTTTGTTCTGTAGCAGTATCTCTTGAGTCAGCGATGAATCTGTAAGCTTGTAGCAATCCAGAAGGGCCTATAAACTTATCTGGATTCCACCAGAACGAAGGGCATGATGTAGTACAACAAGCACATAAAATACACTCATACAAACCATCAAGCTTAGCTCTATCCTCTGGCGATTGTAGTCTTTCTTTAACAGGTGGCTCATCATCGTTGATAAGATACGGTTTAACTTTCTCATAGTTCTTATAAAACTGTTTCATATCAACAATTAAATCTCTAATCACAGGTAATCCTGGTAAAGGATTAACTTTGATAGGCTGCTTCAACTCACCAACCGAAGTAATACAAGACAAACGGTTCTTACCATTGATATTCATACCATCAGAACCGCAAACACCTTCACGGCAAGATCTTCTTAAAGCAAGGGTAGGATCCTGCTCTTTAATTAGTTCAAGAGCTGTTAGAACCTTAACACCTTGATTTTCTACTTCAACCGTATACTCATCATAATAAGGTTTTTTATCAACTTCTGGATTATATCTATAAATTTTAAATCTTACTTCCATTATATTAAATCCTTGTATTAATACTTACGTTCTGCTGGTTGAAAAGCTTTTACTTTAGTAGGAGACATGTTTACATCACGTAACGACGTTCTATCTCCATCTAGGAAGTATAGTGTATGCTTCATCCAATTCTTATCATCTCTTTCAGGATAATCAACTCTAGAGTGTGCTCCTCTAGACTCTTTTCGCTCTAAAGCAAGCTTTGCTGTAGCAACTGCTGTTAGCATCAAATTATCTAACTCTAGCGCTTCAATTCTCATCATATTAAAGACTCTCGAGCCATCCTCTAATACAGCATTATCAAGCCTTTCTCTAAGTTTAAATAATTTATCAAGCCCTTCTTTCATCGTACTTTCTTGTCTAAATACAGAGAAGTATTGTTGCATTATTTGCTGTAGCTCTTTTCTTAATTCAGAAATTTTTTCTTTACAACCTCTCTTCTCTGAAGTATCCCATTTTTTAATTCTAGCAGTAGCTTCCTCAATATTCTCTTGCGAAGTTTCCTTCATCGCCATACCTTCTTTTAAGCTCTGTTCAGCATGCATACCCGCAGCTCTACCAAACACAACTAAATCCAACAACGAGTTACTACCAAGTCTATTTGCTCCATGTACAGAAACAGAGGCACATTCACCAACAGCATATAAACCACCAATGATTTTATCTTG
Organism: Francisella persica ATCC VR-331; assembly: GCF_001653955.1. NCBI lineage: Bacteria > Pseudomonadati > Pseudomonadota > Gammaproteobacteria > Thiotrichales > Francisellaceae > Francisella > Francisella persica. The sequence goes on along the minus strand of NZ_CP013022.1, from coordinate 593,740 downwards.
ACCATTCTCTTGGGTAATGACTTGGCCAAACTTATTGGTAGGGATACCCCCCATTTGATAGTGACACGTTGGCACTACTGGAATTGGCTTCTCAACAGGATCAATACCTGCAAATGTTCTAGCAAGTGCTCGAACAGTAGGTAATCTCTCATCAATAACATCTTCACCAAGATGCGTTAGATCCAACCATACACAGCTTGAATCACCAAAGGTATCTCCACGCCCTTCCATAATTTCTTGTTGTGAAGCACGCGATACAACATCACGACAAGCAAGGTCTTTAGCGTTTGGTGCATACCTTTCCATGAATCTCTCACCATCTTTATTACGCAGAATACCACCCTCACCTCGACAACCTTCTGTAACTAACACACCAGCGCCAGCTATACCAGTCGGATGGAATTGCCAAAACTCCATATCTTGTAGCGGCAGACCAGCTCTTAGCACAAGACCCATGCCATCACCCGTATTGATATACGCATTAGTACTAGATTCATATATGCGTCCTGCACCACCTGTTGCAAGTATTGTAATTTTTGATTTTAGAAAAACAGTCTCTCCATTTTCAATACAAAGAGCTATAACACCAACAACACTACCATCGTTTGCTTTAACTAAATCAACAGCAAACCATTCTGTATAGAAATCAGTTTTGTGCGCCAAATTACCTTGATAAAGCGTATGCAAAAGAGCATGACCAGTTCTATCAGATGCTGCACATGTTCTTTTAGCTTGATTAGCTGGATCATAATTTCTCGACATCCCACCAAAAGCACGCTGATATATCTTACCATCTTCTAGACGTGAAAAAGGCATACCCATATGTTCTAACTCAATAATAGACTGTGGTGCATGTTCACACATATACTCAATAGCATCTTGGTCACCAATATAATCGGAACCTTTAACAGTGTCATACATATGCCATCTCCAGTCATCTGATGGCAGATTATCTTCAAATTTAGTATTACCAAGTGCCGCAGCAATACCACCCTGAGCAGCAACAGTATGTGATCTTGTTGGAAAAACCTTAGAAATAACAGCTGTTTTAAAACCTGACTGTGATAACTGGAAAGAAGCTCTTAACCCTGCACCACCAGCACCAATAACAACAGCGTCAAATTCTTGCGTAGCTATACTCATAAAACAACCTCTTAATAGAAAAATAAAACTGCAAATAACCAAAAAAAACAGAATACATATACCAAAACAAAGCTCAACATCACAAGCGCAGAAGCCCATGCACATTTAATATAATCACCACATATAATCCAGATACCTACCCAAGCATGAAAAAACATCGCCAAGTAAGCCATCAATGTAGCAACTCTAAAAAACATCCCATCAGTAAACAAGCCTCTCCAACTATCATAGTTAAGAGCTCCTATATGCGACAAGTACAAAGCTTCTACGATAAGATAGCCAAAATATACAGCAATAATTACAGCTGTAACTCTTTGTACAAAAAAGTCTTTAATTCCAGAAGAAGTTAATGAAATTACAGCCATAAGTAGCACCTCCATAAAATAGCTGATAAAACACCCAAAATGATAACCAGTAACGATGTAAGTTTAGCGATTTTCATACTCTCACCGAAGCCCATATCCATAATCATATGTCTAATACCTGCATAAACATGATATGTTATCGATGATAAGAAAAGCCAGAAAAATACACTAAACCAACTTTTAGTTAACAGGTCAACTGTTCGCTGATAGCCATCAGGCCCTGCAAGAGCATAGTTCATTCCAACTACACAAAGTGGTATTGCAATAATTAAAACCACTCCTGATATGCGATGCACAATTGAACTAATAGCTGTAATCGGAAAGTTATACGATTTTATTGACATCAAGTCAATGTTAGTAATTTTTTTCATGCTTGATATTCCTCCGAAGCAATTTTTGTAGAGAAGTAGATCGGATGTAACCAATGTTATTACAACAACTCTTAATGATATATTTTTACTCAAACAAATTCAAATAGTTAAGCGATTTTTTGATTTTAAATCTCACTAAAGTATAAACACGATAGTTCAATTAATCGCCGACAATTATAATCCTAATTGATATACAAGTTATGAGATTTTTTTATTTGCAAAACAAAATTCTTTAGCTTATTATTTCCCTGTATACTACCTCATAGTTGTAGATATTTTTTTTAGTAAAAGGTATCTGTTTTACTGCAAACCTTTGCTTATATGTTTGATCAACTATTTACTTGGAACTTGGAGGCCATATTAATGAGTAAATACGCAACTCTTAAGTATGCAGATAAGAATATTGAAATAAAATTACCAGTATATTCTCCTAGCTTAGGTAGTGACTGCATAGATGTTTCATCATTGGTAAAACATGGAATTTTTACTTATGATCCTGGATTCATGTCTACAGCTGCATGCGAATCTAAAATCACATATATCGATGGTGGTAAAGGTATACTCTTACACAGAGGCTATCCAATCGAAGAATGGACTCAAAATTCAAACTACAGAACTCTTTGCTATGCATTGATTTATGGAGAACTACCAAATGATGAGCAAGTAAAAAGCTTTAGACAAGAAATTATTGCTAAAATGCCTGTGTGCGAGCATATCAAAGCCGCAATAGCTGCAATGCCTAAGTATACCCACCCGATGTCAGGCTTAATAGCTGGTGTTAATGTCCTAGCTGCAGAACATGTCCACACGGGACAAAAAGAATCTCAAGATGAGGTTGCTAAAAATATCGTAGCTAAAATCGCAACTATAGCAGCTATGGCTTATAGACATAATCAAGGTAAAAAATTCTTAGAGCCTAAAATGGAATACGACTATGCTGAGAATTTTTTATATATGATGTTTGCTAAAGATGAAAGCTACAAGCCAAATGAGTTACATATCAAAGCGATGGACACAATATTTATGCTTCATGCTGATCACGAGCAAAATGCTTCAACATCAACAGTAAGATTATCAGGATCAACTGGCAATTCTCCTTATGCTGCGATTATCGCTGGTATTACTGCACTGTGGGGGCCTGCTCATGGTGGTGCTAATGAAGCTGTACTTAAAATGTTATCTGAAATTGGTAGCACTAAAAATATCGATAAGTATATCGCTAAAGCAAAAGATAAAGACGATCCATTTAGACTAATGGGCTTCGGACATAGAGTCTACAAAAACACTGATCCAAGAGCTACAGCAATGAAAAAAAACTGTGAAGAAATTCTTGCTAAACTTGGTCATAGTGACAACCCTCTTTTAACAGTAGCTAAAAAATTAGAAGAAATTGCTTTACAAGATGAATTCTTTATTAAAAGAAAGCTTTTCCCTAATGTTGATTTTTATTCAGGAATCATTTTACAAGCTATGGACATTCCAAGAGATATGTTTACAGCTATATTTGCTTTAGCAAGAACATCAGGATGGATATCTCAGTGGATAGAGATGGTTAATGATACAGCACAAAAGATTGGTCGTCCAAGACAGTTATATACAGGTGCAACAAGCAGAATTTTCTAATTTTATTTCTCTGCTTCATTCTTTATTTACTTTCTTAGCTATTTTAACTAACATTTTAATTTATGTGAAATCTGCCGAGATAACAAAATGAATAATTCTCCATCACTTATAGAAAAACTCACAGCTCCTTTTAAAGAAGCCAAAATGTTTACTATGCTAATATTAGGTTATGCATCAGGGTTTCCTCTTATGCTTACAGCCTCGTCATTATTTTTGTGGTATAAAGATAATGGTATAGAAACTAGAGATATTGGTTTTTTAACTCTTATAGCGATCCCTTACACATTTAAGTATTTGTGGGCTCCTTTCTTGGATAAGGTAAAAATACCTAGATTGGGACGCAGAAAAGGCTGGATACTACTAACTCAAGTGCTTTTAGTTATACTAATTGCAATTATGAGTCGATTTTCACCAGCAAACTCACCCCTTATAATTGCTTTTATTGGGTTTCTAATATGCTTTGTATCAGCAACACAAGATATTGCTATAAACGCTTATCAAACAGAAGTTCTCCTAGAACACGAAAGAGCGCTTGGAAATGCTATAGCAGTTATGGGTTATCGTGTTGGTATGCTAGTAACAGGATCATTAGTTTTAATCATCGTAGATAGACTTAACAACAACTGGAACCTTGCTTGGTTAATGATTATCCCATTTTTTATCATTTGCCCTCTTTATACTCCACTAATTAAAGAAAGTCAGTATCAAGAGTCTCCTAAAAGCTTCATGGATGCTTTTGTACTACCTTTTGTTGAGTTTTTTAAGCGTCAAGGTTTAAATACTGCGGTAATTATAATAACTATTCTCATAAGCTATAAACTAGCTGATACAATAGCATTTTCACTTAATTCAATCTTCTTTACCGACCTTGGATTTAGTAAAACTACTATTGCAGTTTCTTATAAGGTGTTATCTTTATTTGCATCACTAGGTGGCTTAGTTGTTGGAGGTCTGATTGCAAAACAGATTGGCGTTTATAAAAGCTTCTTATACTTCAGTATTATTATGGCATGTGCAAATTTAACTTATTTATTATTAGCAATAGTCGGTAAAAACTATTACCTCATGCTAATTTCTGTAGGTATAGAATATTTTTGTGGTGCAATGGGTACAGCAATATTAGTAGCAATGATCATGAGTCTTATTAATGTAAAATTTTCAGCTACTCAATTCGCAATTTTAAGTTCAATAGACTCTTTAGCAAGGGTATTTGTAGGACCTTTAGCCGGATATATTCAAGCACACTACAGATGGGAAGGATTGTTTATTTTTAGTTTTATAGTCGGAATGGTTATATCACTACTAATATTTATCTTTAGAACAAAAATAAAATTAATGGCAAACTTACACTAATTTTTATTTATTAACTTTATAAGAGATAGCACAAATATTATCCAAGGTAATAGCAGAATTATCAATACTATATATCTTAAATGTAGTATTGATAATTGCAAAACAAAAACAACATAGCTACAAACACTATAACTACTATTTACAACACTCCAATTACGAAAGAGTAATAAAGAAGTCTTATTTTTAACATCAAGGAAAATCCTAATTGGCAAATTGCTCAGAAACAAATTCCCAGTTTACGATATCCCATAACGCTTCAACATACTTAGGTCTAGCATTACGATAATCGATATAGTAAGCATGCTCCCAAACATCAAATGTTAATAATGGTTTTTTGTTCTCTGTTAATGGACAACCTGCATTACTTGTCGTTACAATTTCAAGCTTACTGTCAGTATTTTTTACTAACCAAGCCCAACCAGAACCAAATATTGAGATAGCTGCTTTTGAGAATTGCTCTTTAAAATTTTCTACAGAACCACATGCCTCAATTAGCGCTGCTTTTAGCTGACTAGAAGCCTCGGTTTTGTTAGGAGTCAAACAATTCCAATAGAAAGTATGATTGAAAACTTGAGCAGCATTATTAAATATACCACCAGAAGAATTCTTTATGATTTCTTCTAGGTTTCTGCCAGCATGCTCAGTGCCCTCAACTAAATTATTCAGGTTATTTACATATGTCTGATGATGTTTGCCATAGTGATACTCTATAGTTTCTTTTGATATTGTTGGTTCTAATGCGTCAACATTGTAAGGTAGTTTTGGTAATTCAAATTTCATTTGCTTACTCTCCTTGAATCAGTTGAATTATACTTTGTAGTATCTTCCTATTATAGTATAATATACTATCACCTTTTAGGTGAAATTTCTAAACTTAATTGTTTAAAAATAAAAAAGGAAGCAAAATGTATACTCCAGAAGAACAAAAAGTAGTTGATCGAATTGAAAAACAATTAAAAGAAAATGATATCATCTTATATATGAAAGGCTCACCAAACCTACCACAATGTGGTTTTTCTGCTCATGCAGCAACAGCAGTTAGATCATGTGGTAAGCCATTTGCTTTTGTTAACATTCTAGAAAATCATGATATAAGAGCTGTTTTACCAAAATATGCTGACTGGCCAACATTCCCTCAACTTTGGGTAAAAGGAGAACTAATAGGTGGCTGCGATATAATTATGGAAATGAATGAATCTGGCGAACTAAAAAAGCTAATTGATTCTGTAAAATAATGAAACATAAATATCTTTACTTACCATCTATTTTTGTCCAAGCATCTATACCATACTTACCAGTTGGTTTATATGCTACACTAGTACATAAACTAGATTCAGGACCAAGATTACAACGGTATAGCTCTTGACCAACGGCAACTATAGTACCTGACTTATAGTTCTCTATACCATATGGATAAATATACTCAGCACCATTGGGCTTAGGCTGTTTAGCTTCATTTGTCAAGTGAGCAACATCATCAGTTATATCACTCCAAGCAAGATAACCACTTTTGCCTATAGGTCGGTATGATTTATCATTACATAACTCTTGCTTTTGACACTCAAACTTTCTATCACAAGCAATAACAATTTGTCCAACTTTATAATTTCCAATAAAATTTGGGTATTTGACTATTTTACCAGCAGCAAGTTTGTGCTGTTTAGTTTTTGTCTTAGGCTTGAAAGTATTAATCTCATCCCAAGCAAGATAACCATATAGTCCATTTGGAATGTATCCTTTATTATTACAAAATTTGACTTCTAAACTAGATTTACACTTATATTTTTTACCTTGAAAATTTATGATAGTATCAGTATTATAAGAGCCAATTTTATCAGGATAATTTATAACCCCAGTCTCTATACTTTGCTGTTGTCCCTGTATTGATGGAATAACTTTAGTTTGTTGTTTTATTTGATTTTTTATTTTTGACACTATAGGTGGTAAACTAACATCTAAAATTGCAGCTGTTGTACTCCAAGGCTTATGGCTGTAGTCATTACCCAAATCACCATTGTTAATATTAGTTGCATCAAAATCGATACTCCAAACTGCAAAACCTGCAAAAGATGCCTTATTTTCTTTCATCAAAGAGACTGCTTCTTTGATATCTTTTTCTGTTAAAACATACATCATCCTACCATGAGTAGTACCCTTGGTTGCAGGAATCATTAAGACCAACTTATTAGCAGGAATATCCAAAGGTTTATCAATTTCATCATACTTTGGCATATTTACGTCATAGCCTACTTGCGTCGTCAAAGCCCAAGCAAGTACTGCTAAGAACTTAGCATAACCATCAGTAGGAGTAATTTTTATATACTCTGCATTTTTATCCTGATAAAAACTTAAAATTCCATCAGAAGGTTTATCAGCATATGTGTTAAGCCAAATATAATTTATTTTATTCATACCAACGCTATCTAATAATTCAATGTAATTATGATTGACATAAATATTATCTTTGTCATTTTTGGCTAATGGTGCAACTATATAGTGCCACTCAGGAGAAAAAGTTAACCAAAAACCATGGTTATTTTGTCTTAATATTGTTATTAATTTATTTATTTTATCAGCAGCTACCTTTACTGTTTTCTCATTCTTAGGTATATCAGAACTACTTAAGTCAAAATTTATGCCATTAAACCCAAACTCTTGAACGATTTTTATAAGGTCACTTAAATTTATCGTCTCCCAATCAACATGAGAATACTTACCACCAATAGAAATGACTGTATGTTTCCCTTTAGAATTCATATAAGCTATAAAAGCTTTTAGTTCTTTTGGAGAATATATTTTCTTAGAACTGCCATTCTCCTCATTAAAAGATAATTGAAAACCTTTACTATTAGTGTAGGCTAGATATGCTAATATAATGACGTTATACTTACACACATTAGGATTATAATCACAATACTCCTTATCTTTTGGCATTGATATGCTTATCGGAGTAGTATTTATCTGCTGACCAGAAATATTATAAGAGCTACTTTTACCCCACAGCGGTAAAACCCCAGCAACGACTGGACCATGTATTTTATTATCTATTTCAACACAAGCATTCTTATAAATGCACTCACTAAGCCCTTTTGCAAAGGCTCCAGCATTATGCGAAGAATCTCCATATAGATCAGCAGCATAATCTGTATTCAATGACCACCCAGCAACACCCGCAAACCTTGGTTTAAATTTTAGTTTCTCAAGTTGTGGTAATATTAATTTTACCGCTTGCTCAGTTGATAATGATTTTGTTGCGTTACCTTGCGGGTGATAAATAGTATTTGTTCCGCCAGAAACAGCATTTGTTGGCTCTGTTATCAAAATTTTTGTATTAAGAGGAATATGGGCATTTTCAATAATCTTTGAATAACTTTCAGAAATAAAACTTGGATCATACTCGGGAAATGCACCATATTCTTGTATAAACAGATAATCTATTTTACCCTCATGAATAGCCTTGTCATAATCATTACTGACGCCTGTCGTAACTAATTTATAATTGTTAACTTCAGGCTCAGCAGCAATTATTATTTTTGCATCGATTTTTTTTATAGCGGCAGAAAGTTTGGCAATAAAGTCAGCTGATGTAAATTTTTTAATACTATATACAATACCATCAAGATCATTTTTGTTTAAAAAATTAACTATATTATTAGCTAAAACTTTTATTTGTGTATCAGAAATATTATGACCAAAAATTTTTGGATCTAAAGTTCCTTGCTTAACTCCAGGATGGAAAGTGTTGAGACTCCCACCAACAGCCAATAATATTTTCATTCCTGCTTTTTTAGCATTACGAATTTTATCTATTATAGTCTGTGTAGAAGTTACAGAAGTAGTATAAAAACCTATATCATTATCATAAACTTCCCCATAAGCAACTATCATAACATTATAGCCATCTTTTTTGGCCTTTTGCATATCAACTCTTGTTGTCGAACCTGGAGTACGAATATCGAGAAACCCTGCGATTATTCTGTTCGGTAATAATGTTTCATAAACTTTAGAATCTGAGCCTAAATTAGCTAATGGTGCAGCCCTTAGCATTAACGGTAATGTTAAAGCAAATATTATAAGCTGTATAAAAAATTTTCTCATTTATCAATAACAGGTTCAAAATATTATATTTGAATTATAAATAATTTTACCCTGATATCATAATAATAACTCTAAATTTAAAGCATTTTAATTAATTGAGTAACTACAAATTAATAAATTACCAATATAGTTTGTTTGAATAGCCTATCATTTTGTATCAATTAATTCTGTTATTAATAATTATTCATCTTTTGAATAATACAGACCATTTGAAGAGTTAAGTGCTTTAAGGCGTGCATCTGCCTCTTTTAATCTTTTGTTAGCTGCTTCAATATCAAGCTTTGAAGCATCTGGATTTTTGAGAACTTCTTTTGCTCTTGCTCTTGCTTTCTCTGATTCAGCCTGATTAAGGTTTTCAGCTCTCTCCATATCATCAACCATAATAGTTACACGAGTTGGAGTAACTTCTACTATACCACCTGAAACATATAGTACATCAGTATGCTGATCTTTTCTGACATTTACTACACCAGCTGGTAAAGTAGATAATAGTTCAGTATGACCATATGCTATCCCCATTTCACCAGCAGATCCACGTAGACTCACCATATCAGCTTCACCTTTAAAAACTGAACCTATAGGACTAACAACCTCAACTTTTATATACTTCTTTGTCATATTATAACCTAATTTATAGAGTTTTTGCTTTCTCGATAGCTTCTTGTATAGAACCAACCATATAGAAAGCTTGCTCTGGTAAATGATCATATTCACCATTAACTATAGCCTTAAAACTTGCTACAGTATCCTTAAGTGATACGAACTTACCAGGGTTACCAGTAAATACCTCTGCGACATGGAATGGCTGTGATAGGAATCTCTGAATCTTACGAGCCCTATCTACAATTTTCTTATCTTCATCAGATAATTCATCCATACCTAAAATAGCAATAATATCTTTCAACTCTTTGTATCTTTGAAGTACTTTCTGCACTGCACGAGCTGTTTCATAGTGTTCCTGACCCACAACTAGTGGGTCTAGCTGTCTAGAAGTTGAATCTAGAGGATCAACAGCAGGATAAATACCAAGCTCAGCAATCTGGCGTGATAATACAATTGTTGCATCTAAATGTGAGAAAGTCGTAGCTGGAGAAGGGTCTGTTAAGTCATCCGCTGGTACATATATAGCCTGAATAGAAGTAATAGATCCTGTCTTAGTGGATGTAATACGCTCTTGTAATGCACCCATCTCAGCAGCGAGTGTTGGCTGGTAACCTACAGCAGATGGCATACGGCCTAATAGTGCTGATACTTCTGTACCTGCCAATGTATAACGATATATGTTATCGATAAACATCAAAACATCACGCTTTTCATCACGGAAACCTTCAGCGATAGTAAGACCACTAAGAGCTACTCTTAATCTGTTTCCAGGCGGCTCATTCATCTGACCATATACCAATGATACTTTATCTAGTACATTAGAATCTTTCATCTCATAGTAAAAATCATTACCCTCTCGAGTTCTCTCACCAACACCTGCAAACACTGAATAACCACTATGCTCTTTCGCAATATTATTGATAAGCTCCATCATTGTTACAGTTTTACCAACACCAGCACCACCCAATAGACCTACCTTGCCACCTTTAGCAAATGGGCAGATAAGATCGACTACCTTAATACCTGTTTCTAGTATTTCCGTACTTAATGCTAACTCATCATATGCAGGAGGAGCTTGATGGATGGATCTTTTCTCAGTATATTCAATTGACCCAGCCTCATCTATTGGCTCACCTAATATATTCATGATACGTCCAAGCGTGCCATGACCAACTGGAACAGAAATAGGTGCATTTGTATTTTCAACTTCCATACCACGTCTAAGACCATCACTAGATCCCATAGCAATAGTACGAACTATACCATCACCAATCTGTTGTTGTACCTCTAACACTAGACTAGTTTCTATTACATTTAAAGCATCATATACTTTAGGTGTGTTATCTCGAGTAAACTCCACATCAATAACGGCACCAATCACTTGAATAATTTTACCTGTACTCATTTACCTCTCCTAAACTGCTGCCGCACCTGAACAAATTTCTGCAAGCTCTTGCGTAATCATAGCTTGTCTTACTTTGTTGTAATCTAATTTCAACTGATCAATTATATCACTAGCATTATCAGTTGCATTTTTCATTGCCATCATACGAGCAGCTTGCTCACATGCTGCATTTTCTAATATCGCACCTCTAACTTGAGCTTCAATATATCTGATACATAGAGCATTTAAAACTTCTTCTATATCTCTTTCATAGATATAATCCCAGTGACCTTTAGATGCTTTTTCTTTATTTGCTTTTATTTCTTTTGCTGAGAAAATATCTTGAATCGGTAGTAATGTTTGTAACCTAGGTTTTTGTTTAATCGTGCTTACAAATTGGTTACTACTCATATATAACCTATCAACCTTACCTGCAATAAACTTATCTAGCATTACTTTAACTGCACCACCAATAGCTCTAATACTTCCTTCTTTGTCTTTATCGTTATAATGGGCTGTTGCTACAATATTGACACCTTTTAATTTTGCAAAGAAATTTTCAGCTTTTGAACCAATCACACATATATCAATTCCAATCTTATCTTCAATATTGTTCTTAATATTTTTTAGAACATGTTTAAAAAGGTTAATATTAAGACCTCCACACAGACCTCTATCTGTAGATGTAACTATGTAACCGACTCTTTTTACCTCTCTATCAAACAAATAAGGATTAGGATAATCGATACTTGCAGCTGTGACATTTTTGATAATAATGTTTGCGCTTTCAACATAAGGACGCACATTATTCATCTTAACAATTGCTCCTCTCATTTTACTAGCAGCAACTAACTCCATTGCACCTGTAATTTTTTGTGTGCTCTTAACACTCTGCACTTTGGAAAGTATTTCTCTAGCACTAGACATCGTCTATACTCCTATTACCAAGCTTGATTTACTTTACAGTCTTCAACAATAGTTTTTAACTTATCAGCAATCTCTGCATTATACTTACCTGTTTCATTAATTTCTGCAATTACATCAGCATACTTAGTTTCTGCTAGTGCATGTAAAGCTGATTCGAAAGGTATCACTTCTGAAATTTCTAAGCTGTCTAAGTAACCATTATCAGCGGCATAAAGTGACAATGCCATTAAAGCCACAGATAAAGTTGAGAATTGTTTTTGTTTTAGTAATTCTGTTATTCTTTGGCCTCTATTTAATTGTGCACGAGTTGCTTCGTCTAAGTCCGATGCAAATTGTGAAAACGCTTCTAGTTCTCTATACTGTGCAAGTGCTAAACGGATACCACCACCAAGTTTCTTAATAATCTTAGTTTGTGCTGCTCCACCGACACGTGAAACAGAGTTACCAGGGTTTATTGCAGGCCTTAAGCCAAAGTTAAATAAACCTGTCTCTAAGAATATCTGTCCATCAGTTATTGAAATAACATTCGTAGGAATGAATGCTGAGATATCACCAGCTTGTGTTTCAATGATTGGTAATGCTGTTAATGAACCAGTTTTACCCTTAACTTCACCATTAGTAAATTTCTCTACATATTCTTCATTTACTCTAGCTGCTCTTTCTAGTAGTCTTGAGTGAAGGTAAAATACATCACCAGGATAAGCTTCACGTCCAGGCGGTCTTCTTAATAGTAATGAAATCTGTCTATAAGCCCATGCTTGCTTAGTCAAATCATCATAAATGATAAGCGCATCTTGACCACGATCTCTAAAGTACTCACCCATAGAACATCCAGCATATGGTGCAATGTATTGCAGCGCTGCAGAATCAGAAGCTGTAGCTGCAACAATAATCGTATGCTCCATTGCACCATGCTCTTCAAGCTGTCTTACAATATTTGCAATTGTAGATGCCTTCTGACCAATAGCAACATAGATACATTTAACACCCGTACCCTTTTGGTTAATAATCGTATCAACAGCAATTGCAGTTTTACCAATCTGTCTATCGCCAATGATAAGCTCCCTTTGACCTTTACCAATAGGTACCATCGAGTCAATTGACTTAATACCTGTTTGCAATGCTTGATCTACTGATTTTCTCCAAATAACACCAGGAGCAATTTTTTCGATAGGCGAAGTTAAATCAGTTGCTACCTCACCTTTACCATCGATAGGATTACCTAATGCATTGACAACTCTACCCAAAAGAGCTTCACCAACTGGGACTTCTAAAATTCTACCAGTACAGTATGCTTTATCACATTCCTTGATATGTTCATATTCACCTAAAACTACAGTACCAACCGAGTCTGTATTTAAGTTGAGAGCTAGACCATACACATCTCCTGGTAACTTAACCATTTCACCAGCTGCGACATCATTCAATCCATAAATAGTAACAACACCATCAGCAACACTGACAATTGTACCTTCTGACTTTAGTTCAACTGAATTATCAAACTTTTCGATTCTTTGTTTTATTAAACCACTTATTTCTGATGGACTTAGTTGCATAAGCTCACTTCCTATAAATTTTATGATAACAAAATACTTTTTAATTTATCTAAATGGCCAGATACTGAACTATCAATAACTGTATCTCCAACCTTGACCACTACCCCACCAACTATCGCTGGATCGATATTTATATGCATATCAATAGTGCAGCAAAATCTCCTCTCCAAACTAGCTTTCAAGCCATCCAAGATGTTTTTATTTGTAGCATAAGCTAAAGTAACATCAGCCACTTTAATATTGTTATGGATATTTTTAATAGACTCAAATTGGTTTGCTATTTCTGGCATTATTGACAACTTTTTATTTTCAGCTATCAAAGTAAGAAAATTTAAAAAGCTTTCATCCAATTGTTTTTTAAAAGCATTGATAATCTCAATCTGAGACATAATAGGATTAGATATAATTTCAGCCACAGAGCTATCTTTGATTAACTCAGAAAATGTTTTAAGCAACTTAGACCATTGTCGTAGTAGGTTATGTTCATTTGCAAACTCAAATGCTGCTTTAGCATATGGTTTCGCAATCACACTTATATTTGTCATTTGTCTACCTTATTTAATCAATTATACTTTTTCTAAAAAGTCTTCTAAAACTTTTCTACTAGCTTCTTCATCAACACTTACTGCTATGATTTTGCTAGCAGCTGCTATAGCTAGACTAACAAGTTCTTGCTTAAGTTGCTCTTTTGCTTTAATCTTTTCTTGCTCTATTTCAGCAATAGCCATACTTTTGATCTTATCAGCAGCCGCAATAGCCTCCTCTTTTGCTTGCTCATCAACCTTATGGGCCCTTACATAAGCATTTTCAACTATTTCAGTTGCCTTAGCCTTAGCTTCACGCAAAATCTCTGCAGATTGTCTTTTAGCAACCTCTCGCTCTCTAGATGCTCTATCAGCAGATGCTAGACCTTCAGCGATCTTTTCTCTACGCTCTTCTAAAGCCTTACGTAGCGGAGGCCATACAAACTTCATTGTAAATCCAACAAAGATTGCAAATGTTATCATTTGCCCTATTAGAGTTATATTAATATCCATTTACTTATCCTTTACATAATGAAACTTATGATTTTATTGTTTAATTATGCACCAATTACTTTCTGAGCTGCTTCAGCCAAGCCAGGAATTGCTAGAGGATTTGCATAAAGAACTAAGAAACCAATTGCTATTGAGATAGCAGCGAATGCATCAACGAAAGCCGCAACAATAAACATACGACCAAGTAGCATTCCACCTAATTCAGGTTGGCGCGCAACGCCTTCAAGATATTTACCACCTAAAACACCAAAACCTATAGCTGTTCCTAAAGCCGGTAATGATATCAGTAAAGCTACTGCAATTGCTGTCAAACCATTTAAGTTTCCTAAAACCTGTAAAGACATATCCATTTTTTATTTCTCCTGTTTTATTTAAAGATTTATTTTTAAGTTTGTTTAAACCTAGTGAGCTTCCTGTGCCATATTTAAATAGACAACAGTTAGCATCATAAATACAAAAGCCTGTATTAAAACAATTAGGATATGGAATATTGCCCATATACCACCAAGAGTCCACTGGAACCACCATGGCAATAAAGCTATAAGGATAAATATAAGCTCTCCCGCAAAAATATTACCAAACAAACGCAGTGACAACGAAATTGGCTTAACTATTTCGTCAACCAGTCTAAAAAAGATATTTAAAGGAAATAACCAAACACCAAAAGGTGAGCTTAACACTTCTTTAACTAGTCCAAAACCCTTTGCCTTAAGATTATAAAAAATTACTAGAAAGAAAACAGCTATTGACAAGGCAAAAGTAACATTAGGATCAGCAGTAGGCACAATCCTGAAATAAGCTTCGTGGCTAGTATTAAAGAAACTAATTATCCAACCAAAAAGATCAACAGGAAGTAAGTCCATCAAATTCATCAACACCACCCAAATAAAGATAGTAAGTGCCAACGGTGTAACAAAATCTCTTTTGTAATGGTAATTTTCAGCAACCATTCCATCCATCCATTCCCACACAGCTTCGACCATATTCTGAAATCTACTAGGAACACCTGCTCTAGCCTTTCTAGCTGCTAAAAACATAGCTAGTATAAATGCAACTCCAAGTATGACACTCACCAATAGTGAATCAACATCAAGCTGCCAAAAAGCACCTTGACCTAAGCTTACTTGCCAGTGATGCAAGTGGTGCTGCACATATTCAGTAGCAACTTGAGAGCCCGCTTCTGTATTTGCCATTTATTATATTCCACCAGTATTATGCTATCTATTTTTTATATAACCACTTAAATTAAACCTATCTCACCTTTTGAACAAGATAGGCATAAAAACACACAGTTAATTGTAACAAAACTAAACCAAAAATGTAAGAAAATAATTTCGGTTTTATATAAATTGCTAACAATATCGTCAGCAGTGCTATAGTGCTTAGTTTCAGAAGCTCGCTAAGATAAAATATCACTATTTCAGCCCATGGGCTGAACTGCTTATTTATAAGTAGTCTGAAAAAAAACACAAAATTAGCTAAAAACATTGTTAATGATCCTATTAAAAGTGAATTAGCATAAACATGACCATAAAATACTAAAGTAACAAAATAACCAACTAATGCCAATATTAATTGAAGTAAAATAATTTTTTTGGTATAAATCCTAATATTTGCTAACATATACGTCAGTCTCATTAATCAAAACATCACCTTATCATACCAAAAAAGCCAATATTAACAAAGAAAAAGCTTTAACGCTTGATTTATAGAACTTTGGAACATAAAATTAAGTTTCACACTATCTGAATTAATGGCATATGGAACAAGGGATATATAATATACGTGGCTATGCATGGATAATAATAATACTTAGCTCATTTTTACTATTTGACAAGTATGTAATGCAAGTATTTCCAAGTCTAATCACTGATGATATGATGTCTAGCTTTGGTACTAATGCTACACAAACAGGAGCTTTAGGTTCAGCATTTTTTTGGTCTATAATTATCTGCCAACTCTTTTTAGCTGGACCAATTCTCGATAAATTTGGCTTTAGACTAATTAACTCAATTTCAATCACAATTTCTGCCACTGGCATTATATTATTTATTGTTGCAGCAAACTTAGGTAGTCTAAGTATGGCATACATCGCAAGGATAACCACTGGTTTAGGTGTATCCTTTGCTACTATATCCTATCTCAAAGCTGTCTCAGTGTGGTTTGAACCACGCAAATTTGCTTTTGCTGCGAGTTTCCTTGCTACAGCAGCAATGATTGGTGCGCTATGTGCCCAAGCTCCGCTAGCTTATCTAATAACACTCTGTGGTGATTGGAAAACAGCTATGCTACTATTTTCTGTAGCTAGCTTACTGATTGCTGTAGTTTACTATATTGTTGTGCGCGATTTTAATCCTAAACAACCAGGAGCTAGCTCGCCTAGTAATCAGATAAAAACTCTATATGCTCTTAAAGAAGTCATCAAAAATAAAAATAACTGGCTCTTGACATTTTATGTCGGCTTAAGCTTTACGGCAGTTGATGCTTTTGCTGGTTTCTGGGGTAATGCTTATTTCAGAGAAGCATATCATATCTCAAGAGAAGAAGCTGCTAGTATAATCTCGATGATTTTTATCGGTATGGCTATTGGATCGCCAATTATTGGCAAATTATCTGAAATCCTTGATAGTAGAAAAGAAGTGATGATATTCTTTCATATAATTGGTACTATAGCACTCAGCTTTGTTTTATTGACAAAAACAAGCGCTACAATATCAGCAATAATGTTGTTTATCTTTGGTCTATGTTTAGGAATCTATATGCTTTCATTTGCTATAGGAAACCTTATAAATCCTATAGTAATAACAGCAACTGTTGCTGCTTTCATAAATACAGGTGAACCTTTATTAGGTGCAATATTTGACCCACTTATAGGATATTTCCTAGATTGGTCATGGACTGGCAAGTACATAAATAAAACAGGAGAAATTGTTTCTCAATATACTAGTTCTGCTGATATTAAATACTTTGAATTAAACTCATACCATTTTGCATTTACAACTCTAGTTGCAAGTATGATTGCTTCGCTTGTAATATTAATTATGATAAAAGATAATAAAGATTAATTCTACTCTTGCATAAATTTTTCAAATCTAGAATCTAAAGCTGCTGTTACTGATATTTGCTTGTTTTGCTTTTCATCATAGAACTCTAAATTACCAGCATGTAATAATAGCTTATCAATTCCCTTGTCTAACAACAATTGATCTTTAGTAGCAAAGCCATATTTCTTATCTGCAACAATAGGATGACCGATAGCTTTTGTATGCACTCTAATTTGATGAGTTCTACCTGTTTCTAGTTTTATCTCAAGTAGACTAAAGCCTCCTTGTAAATGCCGAATTGATACAATCTTAGTTAAAGCCTGTTTCCCATCTTTATTATCAACTTTAACAACTCTTTGATCATCTTTAGTTTTGATTCTTTTTAAAGGTAAATCTATTGTAGTGATTTTTTTATCCCAGTAGCCATGAACTATCGCATAATAAACCTTATTAACTTTGCGTTGCTTGAAGATATCAAAGAAATATACCAAAGAGCTATGTTTTTTTGCTAAAAGTACACACCCAGATGTTTCTTTATCAAGCCTATGCACTAAGTCTAAACGTCTAACTTTAGGACGTAGCTGCCTTAAACGCTCAACTAATCCTGAATTAACTCCAGAGCCACCATGTACTGCCATGCCTGATGGTTTATCAACTATTATATATTCATCATTCTCATAAAGAATACGCTGTTCCAAGAAATCTAGATGTGACTGTGAGACTTTTATTGATTTAGCACCTTCTTCTAAACTAAATGGTGGTACTCTTACAATATCTCCCTCTCTTACGCGTGATGTCTGCTTAACTCTTTTTTTATTTACACGTAGTTGACCTTTACGAATCCAGCGATAAATTAAAGATTTAGGTAGCTGAGAAAATCTACTTAACAGAAAGTTATCAATACGCTGGTCTATGACATCATCTGTAACCTCAATAAACTCAACCTTATTCATCTATAACTCCAAACTGTGAGTTCTGCATATCATTTAATCGGCTTATAGTCCGTTTAAACTCAAACTTGAGTCTTTCGCCATTATACAAGTCCTTAAAATCACAATTAGCAAGAATCACAACCTTTTTATTCTGATCATAAAACTCATCTATTAATGCAATAAAGCGTCTAGCCATATCTTCATTATGATGATAAAACCCAACTATATTATAGATAAAAAGCTGTTCATATGTATCACAAATTTCTATATAATCATGAGCACTTCTACCATCACCACAAATAACCTTAAAATCAAAACAAACATCTCTATGACTTAGCAATATTGTTGGAATATCCCTAGCTAAGACTCGTATACTAAGATCTTTATCAAAATAACTATTTCTAAGGAAGAATTTATCAAAGAAATTTTTACGATTATGCTCATTGTATGGATAGAGATAATTTAGATACTCAGTAGGCAAACGAAACCTATAATCAACCCCAGAATCTAAATTTAGTACATCAACATTTTTAAGTAAAATATCGATAGCAGGTAAGAACAATTCGCGTTGCAAACCATTCTTATAAAGTTTTTCTGGCTCTATGTTTGAGGTTGCTACCAACACCACACCAAACTTAAATAACTCGGTAAAAATGCTACCTAAGATCATAGCATCAGCAATATCTTCAACAAAGAATTCATCAAAACATATAACTTGTGTTTGTTTCGCCATGTCATAAGCAACTTTTGAAATTAGTTTTTTTTCCCCCTGATATTTTCTAAGTTGCGTATGAATGTTTTTCATAAAATGTGAAAAGTGCTGCCTTTTTTTATTCTTTATTGTGAGGTTATTATAAAAGATATCCATTACAAAGGTCTTACCACGACCTACACCACCCCACATATATAATCCTTTGATACAAGGATAAAAAGATTTGTTAAACAACCTCAACTTATAATTTTTTTTTGAATTGAGTTGATTTACTATTTCTTGCAACCGTCTAATAGCCTCAAGTTGCAAAGAATCTACTCTTAAGTCAAGTTCACGAATTCTTTGAAGATAAATATTTTCGAGTTTCATTTCTATTTAACTTCTTTATCTTTTACTAAAATCAGCAAGAAGAATGATATGATCATGCTAAATACAAGTATTAAAAAAGCATGTTGATAAGCATTTATATGAAAATATCTATGTGCTCCTTCTAAAGCTATAGTACTAATATGATTTTGCACATCTATATACTGACCTGCCCATGTCAAATCTAATAAATGACCTATTAATAGATCAAATAAAGCACCTAATAAAGGCTCACCAGTATTTATCAAGGCAGCTACTGTTGCAGCAACCACCACTGGATTTATACGATTCCCAATCGCAAAAGCTAGCATATATATACCTAAGCAAAAGCCAAAAATAAATAGTAAAACTCCAGATATTATTGGTGTAAGCTTAAATTTTAGAACTACAGCTAGTGAAATTGTTGCGATAATATGAAAGACAACCATAATCCCAACTCTATTATTAAATTTCTCTGAGAGCTTACCAATTATAGGTGAACCAATCGCAAGGCCTAAAAACATCATCGAAACAATATAGGATGCATCTTTTGCTGGGATACTATATAACTCTCTAAAATAGTTATTACCCCAAATTCCACCAAAAACGTCTATTGTGGTAAAAGTAAGACCAGTATATAAAGTAAGATACCAGTTATTTTTATTTAAAAAAACTTTATTTATTCCAGTAAGTGTTTCAATATTACCTTTTGTTTGATTTGCATATGAAGCATCAGGGTTATAGTCTCTGACTAAAGCTAAATATAAAAGTGCTATAACAATACTAAAACAAGCATAACTAATTAATGCTCTATGCCATGAACCTGTAAGCTCAATTAGATAAACTAGTGGCACTTGGCCTAGCAAAGCACCTGTCATTGCTGCTGTCATCAGAAAGCTACACACAAAAGCAAACTTGCGTGGATCAAACCATACTGCAGCTGCTTTAATATAGCCAACTGTTGCAAACGAAGCTCCGATACCTATCATTAGTCTTGAGATACACCCTAATGCAAAACTATGGATATCTGCAGATAACACAAATAATAATAACCCCACTGCAGACAATACTAATGAGAAAAAACTTACTTTTCTAAATCCTAACTTATCAATGATAGGTCCTGCAACAAAAAACTGACAAAACACTACAGACCATAAAAATAGCGAGACCATTGCACTCATTTTAGTAGCATTTATTGAAAAGCTACTCATTAGCTCATTAGTAATCAAGCTAGGAGAAACATTCATTATATATTTATCAATTAGTAGAAATGAGCTTAACCCAACTACAATCCAATCATAACCTTTTATATTATGTAATTTCATATACCTCTATCTTTTTTAAAAAATTAATTAAGTCATTAAAAGCAACTTGTTGTTGTTCTCTGTCTTGCTGAAGATATTTTATAATAGCAAACCCATTATCTAACTCATCTTGTCCAATTATTATAGCAATTTTAGCTCCAGATTTATAAGCTTTCTTAAATTGTGATTTGAAGCTACCGAATTTTAGATCCATATCTATTTTAAGCTGAGGAAGCTCTTGGCGAATATTCTCAACTATAACTAAAGATCGATGAATCTGATTACTGTCTAATAAAAAAAACACACCACAAAGGTTGTCTTGTTTAGGCAATTTACCTAAATCTTCTAATAATAGTAGCAAGCGCTCCATCCCTATAGCAAAACCTATAGCAGCTGTTTTCTGACCACCAAGGTTTTCTATTAGACTATCGTAACGACCACCTGCACAGATTGCGCTTTGTGAGCCAAGCTTGTCAGTAGTCCATTCAAAAACTAAACCATTATAATAATCTAAACCTCTAACAAGATTTTGATTTATCTTATACACAACACCTAAAGCATCTAAATATTGGCAAGTTTGCTTAAATCTCAATCGTAGATCTTGATCTATAAAATCAATAAGTTTAGGTGAATTTGCTAAGATTTTTTGTGTCTTATCTATCTTAGAATCTAATATTCTTAGAGGATTCTTATCCAACCTCTTGATAGAGTCTTCATCAAGCTCAGCATGATATGGTTTTAGGTATTCTAGTAGCGCTTGAATATACTCTTGTCTGTTAAGGCTCAAACCAAGGCTATTTAACTCTAAAGTTACATACTCAGAAATTCCAAGGTCTTTGAAAAGATTCCATGCAACAGCAATAATCTCTAAATCAATAGCTATACCATCGAAGCCATAAGCTTCGACTCCAAGCTGATAAAATTGTCTATAACGACCTTTTTGTGGACGCTCATAGCGAAACATGGGACCACAATACCATAGCTTCTGTGTCTGACCTCGAGTAGCTAAATTATTTTCAATAACCATTCTGATACAACCAGCTGTTCCTTCTGGACGTAACGTGAGACTATCACCATTACGATCCTGAAAGTCATAAGTCTCTTTTGAAACTATGTCAGAAGTTTCACCAATACTTCTGTGAAACAGTTCACTTTTCTCAACAACAGGTAACCTTGTTTCGTTATATTTATATCTATCAAGTATGAGCTTTATTTTTGATTCTAAGAATTGCCATTTATAACTATCAAGCGGCAGTACATCATTAAATCCACGAATAATAGTAAGCTTACTCATAAGCTACCTACCTTAACTTCTCAGCTTTAGTTTCTTTATCGTTGTGCTTATAGTTTTCTTGTAAAGATTTATCATCTTGCTTAATGATTTTTGAATCAGCATTGAGTGCTTGTTGGATTTTTTCTTCCATTTGTATACCATACTCAAGCGAAGTATCATAAATAAACTTAAGGGTTGGAACAATTCTTAGGCTTAATGACTTAGCTATAGATGACCTAAAGAAACCTTTTGATTTTTCAAATGCCTTGTCAATATATTCAGCATCCTCAACAGTGATGCAGGTATAATATACTTTTGCATAAGATAGATCACTAGAAATATCAACCTCTGTAATAGTTGCACTGGCTAACTTAGTATCTTTTATTCTAGTACGCAGCAATAAAGATATAACTTTATGAAGCTCACTTGCAACTCTTTGTACTCTACCATCTGCAGCCATAATTACAACTCCTTAGTAACCTCGATAACCTCAAATACCTCTATTTGGTCACCCTCACGTACATCACTGTAGTTTTTGACACCGATACCACACTCTAAGCCTTTTTTGACTTCACTAGCATCATCTTTGAATCTCTTAAGCGACTCTAGTGTACCTTCGTAAATAACGACACTATTACGTAAAACACGTATAGGATTAGTACGCTTAACCACACCCTCCACAACCATACATCCAGCAATTGAGCCAAATTTAGATGAACGATAAACTTCTCTAACCTCAGCAATACCAATAATTTGCTCTTTCATTTCTGGAGAAAGTAAACCAGACATCGCTTTTTTAACATCATCTATTAAATCATAAATAATGTTGTAATAACGTAATTCTACACCATCTGCTTCAGCAAGTTTTTTAGCAGCACTATCAGCACGGACATTAAAACCTATAACAACCGCCGTTGATGCTACAGCCAAAGTCACATCTGAAGATGTAATCGCTCCTATACCACTTACAATTATATCAACCTTAACCTCATTAGTTGAAAGCTTAAGCAATGACTCTCTAATTGCCTCAACAGAACCCTGTACATCACCTTTAAGGATAATTTTAAGTACCTGCTGTTCACCTTCTTTACCCATGCTATTAAACATGTTTGATAGTTTAAGTGCTTGTTCTTGAGCAACTTTAGCTTCTTTTTGTTTCTGTGAGCGCTGAGCTGCAAGTTCTTTTGCTTTCTTTTCATTTTCAATCACAACCATCTCATCACCTGCTGCTGGCACACCTGATAAACCAAGTATTTCAACAGGGGTAGCTGGACCAGCTGCTTTTATCTTTTTCCCAAGATCATTATGCATAGCCCTTACTCTACCATATTCGGTACCACATAAAATATTATCACCTTGCTTAAGGTTACCATTTTGCACAAGTACAGTTGCGACTGGACCGCGACCTTTTTCTAGACGTGACTCAATTACGACACCCTCAGCTAAGCCCTCAGCAAATGCCTCTAATTCTAAAACTTCTGATTGTAAAAGTACCGCATCTAATAGATCGGCAACCCCTTCACCAGTCTTAGCAGAAACATTTACAAACATTACATCACCGCCCCATGATTCTGGAATTACATTTCTTTGTGCAAGCTCACTAATCACCTTATCAGGATCAGCTTCTGGCTTATCAATTTTATTCACTGCAACAACAATTGGTACTATTGCTGCTTTAGCGTGCTGAATTGCTTCTTCAGTTTGAGGCATAACACCATCATCAGCAGCAACAACTAAAATTACGATATCTGTAATCTTAGCACCACGCGCACGCATTGAAGTAAAAGCTTCATGCCCTGGAGTATCCAAAAATGTAATAGAACCTTTATCAGTCTTAACAGAATATGCTCCTATATGCTGTGTTATACCACCAGCCTCATCAGCAACTACTCGTGTTTTACGGATATAGTCTAGCAAAGATGTTTTACCATGATCAACATGTCCCATTATAGTTACAACCGGAGCTCGAGAAATCTTCTTGTATAAGCTTCTATCAACTGTTGTTACCGCTTCTTCAAGAGCATTCTCATTGAGTAAAGTATATCTATGCCCCATCTCTTCAACAATCAAAATTGCTGTGTCTTGGTCTAGTGATTGGTTAATTGTCGCCATCACACCCATATTAAATAACACTTTAACAATTTCTGCACCTTTGATCGCCATTTTTTGTGCTAGTTCACTTACAGTAACACCTTCACGAATTTCTACAGTCCTAATTGTATTTTCAACGGGTTTGGTAAATTCTTGTTTTTTGACTTTTGGCACTTTTAGTTTACCTTTTTTAGCACCAAATTCATCAAACGACTCCATATCACCAGCAAGTTGTGAAAGCTGTCTCGGGGTAGCTTTTTTGAAACCTTTGTCTCCAGTTTTCTTTGCTTTAGATTTTTTCTCCTCTTCATCACGCTTATACTTTGTATTAGTATGTGTAGCTTCAGAAAAAACTTTCTTAGTAGTTTTTTTCTTAGCTTGTTTATTGTTAGTAGTTGGCTTTTCATCATTCTCGGCAACAATTTCCTCAACCTTAATTTCTGGCATTGCAGTTATCTTGAAACCACTATCCTTTATAACTGTTTTTTTTATTTCATCTTCCACCAACTCTAGCTCTTTCATAACTTCTATTGGCTGAGCAACTTGAACTACAGTTTTAAGTTCTTGTACCTGCGCCGATGTAGCAGGTTCTTGTTCTTCTACTCTTTTAGCAATTAGTCTTTTTCTTTTAACCGAAACATTAATCTTATGTTTACCATCAAGCTTAACTGAAGTTACTTTCTTTCTAGTCACGGTATTTTTTGCACTTTTGATCTTCTCTAACAAAGTTTTCATCTCTGCAGGAGTTAATGTATCTTTCTCACTAGATTTTTCAATACCAAAAGATTTAAGCTGTTTTAGTAGTGCATCTACTTCTTTTTTTGTTTGCTGTGCTAACTGCCCAACTGTAATCTCTGCCATTTTCCTCTCCTTTGTACTATTACTGATATGTACTTTTCTTATTCAAACCAAGGAGCTCTTGCTTGCATAATTAAATCTGTCGCTTGCTCTTCATCCATAGGTACAATATCAAGTAATTCATCTACAGACAATTCTGCCAGATCTTCCATAGTAACTATATTATTCTGTGCTAGCTGCTCAGCTAAATCTCTACTCATACCTTGCATATCTAGCAAATCTTGTGCTGGTTTTTTACCACCCAAAGCTTGAGATAAAATAACAGCTTTTGCTCTCTCTTGAAGCTCATCGACAATCTCTTCATCAAACCCTTCAATTTCTAAAAGTTCTGCTCTATCTAAATATGCTAAATCTTCAAGAGTTTCTATACCCTCTTCAATCAATACCAATGCGAAATCATGATCTATATCCAAAGCTTCAACAAATTTATCTACTATAGACATTTGTTTTTCTTCCTGCTCAGCATCTGATAGAACACTAATTTTCCAGCCAATTAGTGAGCTTGCTAATCTTACATTCACACCATTTTTACCGATTGCTTTAGATAAGCTTTCTTGCTTAACAACAATATCCATCGAATTAGTTTCTTCATCGACATTCACTTCTAAGATATCTGCAGCATCTACAGGTGATAATGAGTTGATGGCATATTGAACGATCTCCTCATCCCAAAGTATAACATCAACCTTTTCACCATTTAACTCACTCATTATAGAGTGTATTCTAGAACCTCTTACACCAACACATGCGCCACAAGGATCTATTCTTTGGTCATTACTTTTCACGGTTACTTTAGATCTAAAACCAGGCTCACGAACTACATTTACTATATTAATAAGCTCTTCTTCAACTTCTGGCACCTCAAGCTTAAATAAAGCTTTAAGCATCGTATTACTTGAGCGACTTAGCATAACCGTACTTGGCTTACTAGACTCATCACACTCAACACCCTCAACACAAGCTCTTATCTTGTCACCAACACGATATCTTTCTCTAGCTATAAGATCTTTTTTAGGTAAAACCCCCTCAGCATTATTACCCAAATCAACAACCAAGATTTCATAGGTGGCGCGCTTTATCTCACCGTAAACAATATCACCAATTTTATTTTGATAGAATCTAGCAGTCTTTTCTCTTTCAAAATTTTTAATTTTTTTCATTAGAATTTGCTTAGCCATCGTTGCAGCTATACGCCCATATTCTTTGACCTCGACTGGCTCGCGTATGATATCACCGGCTTTCACATTATAGCCCTTTTCTTGAGCAACATCTTCATAAAGCTCTTTTGAATAATCAATTAAATCTTCATTTTCAGAAACAATATGCCAAACCCTATTAGCTTTGAAATCACCAGTAATCCTATCTATTTTAACCTCGATATTCATATGCTCATCAAGTTCTTTCTTAGTTATAATAGCCAAAGCATCTTCCATAGCTTCAAATAAAAGATCTTTTGATATATCTTTTTCATTTGCTACGGTTTCTAATACTAACAATAATTCTTTGCCCATATCTTAAATTCCTCTATCTAACTAAAATCAGGTGATACTCTTAGCTTTTTAAGTTCGTCAAAATCAAAACTTATTTCTTTACCACCTTCCAGCTTTAAAATGACGTTATTTCCTTCCACTCTATATAGCACACCCTTAAACTTAGTTTGTAACTCAACTGGCGCTAAAGTAACCGCTTTTACATTAAATCCTACCAGAGCTTGTGCCTGAATTATATTAAAAATTTGGCGATTCATTCCTGGCGAAGAAACTTCAAGCACATATTTACCCGAAACTGGATCCTCAATATCAAAAACGGTACTCACTTCTTTACTAACTATTTGGCAATCATCAACTGAAACACCATTATCATGATCAATAAAAATACGTATGGTACGTTTACCACTTCCTACAACTTCGATCCCCCATAAAATATAGCCTAGATCAGCCGTAATGGGTTCTACTATCTCATATAAATCGTCTAGTAACATTTTCACCCCTTAGATTTAGCATATCCTGCAGATAGTAAAAAGGCCCTTTAAAGGGCCTTTGTAAAAAATTCCTGTTTGGTAGCGGGGGCAGGATTTGAACCTACGACCTTCGGGTTATGAGCCCGACGAGCTACCAAGCTGCTCCACCCCGCGTCTTTGTAAAAAGACATAATATCAATATGTTTTACTGATGTCAAGTCTTTTATGTGATACTCATTTTTTTTAAAAAATTTAAACACTAAATTCTCTAATCGCATCAATCATAACCTTAACATTATCAGGATCTATATCAGGATAAATGCCATGACCTAAGTTGACAATATAGTTGTTTAGTTTATCTGACTGAATAAATTCAATATTAGCTTTGACAGTCGCTCTAATACTTTCTTTAGTCCCATACAAAAGTGCTGGATCAAAGTTTCCTTGCAGAACTTTACCAACTCCTATTCTATGTCGCGCCTGTTTTAATGTAACACTCCAATCAACTCCGGCTCCATCGCAGGATTTATCTTTTAGCTCTTCAAAAAAGTTTGACCCTCCCTTAGTAAAGAAAACTATTGGCACATTAATTTTTTGCTTAACATTTTTAGCAATATAATCCATATATTTGAGAGAGAAATCTTTATAATGCTCTAAAGGTAGTATGCCGCCCCAAGTATCAAATATCATCAAAGAACTCACTCCAGCTTTAACCTGCTCAAGCAAATAGATAACTATTATATCTGCTAGGCGTTGTAACAGGCTATGCATCAATTGTGGATTCGCATACATCATCTTGCGCAATTTATTGAACTGTTTTGATCCTGAACCTTCAATCATATATGCAGCTAAAGTCCAAGGACTTCCAGTAAAACCTATTAAAGGTACATTTATTGCTGAACTAGTAGTTTTGACAGCATTATAAACATAGTCCAAAGAGCCTACACTATCCTCAACTGACTTTAGCTTACCTAAATCTTTTTGCGATTGTATTGGCTCAGAAAATACCGGCCCTGGACCTTTGATAAATTTAAGATCCATTCCCATAGCTTCCGGAATTGTCAGAATATCTGAAAAAACAATTGCTGCATCAAGATCATATCTTTGAAGTGGGTGGAGCGCTACTTCACAACATGCATCAGCATTACGACACATATCCATAAAATTATCAAATTTTGCTCTAACTGCACGATACTCTGGCAGGTATCTACCAGCTTGACGCATTATCCAAACTGGTGGTCTCTCTAATTTCTTTTCGCCAAAAGCATCCAAAAATAATTCCCTCATACAAATCCTTTGTTAAATTCATAAATAATAATTAATTGCTAAATTTATTTTAGCCTTATCAGTATTATTAAGATCTGCTATAGTTCTGGCAACTTTGAGTATTTTATAATACCCTCTTGCGTATAGTCCAAGTTTTTCTATAGCTAATGTGAGCATTTTTTCTCGTTTCATCTTTCATCATTAAAATTACAAACTCTTATCAAGCTCTTTACTAAATAGCATTGAGTCAATCTTACCCTGTCTAGAGATTTTTCTCTCTCAATATTTTTTAACTCACTCTCTAACTATACTACTTTTCTCCCCTATTAATTGCTGATTTGTCAAATCATCTTTTGCAAGCTCAAAAATTCAACATGAAGATCTATTCTATCTAGAAGTAGCCATGATAATTTAATTTGATATCTCATAATAGGCTTTGTTAGCACATTCTTTAAATTGTGAACCTCAATATCCGCATGGACATGTATTAATCGCCGCTATTAACTGAAAATTAGCTGGATATTCAACTTTGACACCTAGCCCTAGAAATATTCACACTACTGGTTTCTAGAGGATCACGCAAGACTTCTAAGACTTTTCTAGCAACTCATCAGGAAAAAGTAAGCCATTGTGTGCCAAATAAATTTCTCCAGGCATTGGATTACTACCACCAACCAAAGATACTCCAGAGGAAGTATAATGTAGATTGTGAAATGATCTTTATAAGAACTTTTAGCGATACCTGATTCTTCTTTGACTGATGTAATCAATCATTGCTTATGAAAGTGATTCTTTTTTATCTAATTCTAATGGTGGTAAAATCGTAGTCTGCTTGCCAGCATTGTTTTTCTAGTACTAGGAGGTCCCTTTGTGGCCATCTGCTTGCAGCAATCTCAAGTGCTCTTTTGGCTTGATAACTATCCTTTGACATCTGCTAAATCTTTGTATAGCTTAGCAAAATCAATCTCTATACTATTTACGGATAAAAACTCCAACTCACCAGCTAACTCATACTCATCTATATCTTTGACAATATTTACTTCTCCAGAGGCATACAGAACACCCAATGCTATTGGTAAATCAAATCTACCACTACTTTTTAGTAAATCCTCTGGTGCAAGTTAATTGTGATACGCTTATTAGGAATAATTAAAGCCTGAGTTAATCATCACAACACTTCTTACAAATCTTTACTTTCTTTGACAGCCACCTCTGGCAATCCTACTATTGATAAACCTGGTAAACCATTTGATAAATACACCTCTATCGAGACAAGTAGGTGCTTCTGTATCAAGTTGTGCTCGACTTTTTAGAACCGCTAAAGACATTCTATTTTTTTCTCAGCTAAAAGCTTATCTACTTTAGCTTCTATTTGTTCAAGCTTTTGACGAGTTTTTAATAGAATTTTCTTCTGTACTTCAAACTCTTCTCTGCTTACAACATCAAGTTTCTTCAGGCTTTTATTTATAATACTTTCTTTTGAGTTCTTAATTACATCATTAATAGGACTTAGAATTTCTTTCATCATCTAATAAAATTTAATTGTTTCTAGATAAAAGTATAAAAGTAATAATGACAATAGGCAATAAACTATTAATGATTATTATATAACATTAGTAACTTGTGTAAGGATACCTAAAAGAAGCATAGGCATAATACCTAAAAATAAAAGTACCAAACCATTAACACTTAATGCTATTAGTGATGCAAGCGGTGGTTTGACAGTTTGATCATTTTCTGGCTCATCAAAGTACATAGTCTTGATAACACTGACATAGTAAAATGATGCTATTACTGCCATAAGCAATACAAAACACGCTAATAAATAGTTGCCATCATTAATTAATCCCATCACAACAAATAACTTAGCAATAAAGCCACCAAATGGAGGGATGCCAGCCATTGAGAACAATACTATCAGTAAAATAAATGCTAACCATGAATCTTTTGTGTTAAAACCTTTTAGATCACTAAGATCTTGAACTTCATAACCACCGACCGAAATAGTTGTAATTACACCAAATACTGCCAAGGTTGTAAATACATATACTATCACATAGAAGCTTGCTGCTGTTAATGCATATCCTTGAAGATTTAATGTTGTTGCCAGTAGGACAAAACCAATTTGTGAAACTGTTGAGTAACCTAAAAGTCGCTTAACATTAGTTTGTGATAGTGCCACCAAACTACCAAAGAATATTGATAATATACCTATAACTCTAAATAGATATATCCAAGAGTCTTTCAACGATGGAAAGCCAACAAATAAAATATTCACAAGCATTGCAAAAGCAGCAACTTTAGGAATAGTTGCAACGATATTTGCTACAGCGTTTGGAGCCCCTTGATAAACATCTGGTAACCACATATGAAAAGGAAAAGCGCCAAGCTTGAATAAGAATGTAGCTATCATCATTACCAAACATACAAGTAAAAACTGCTGCTGTAATCCTGTAAGGTCAGCTTGTGCTAAAACTTTAGCTATTTCTGTGATATCAAGCTTACCTGTAATACCATAGACAAATGACATCCCAAACAATAATAACGCTGAAGCAATTGCTCCTAAAACAAAGTATTTAATAGCAGCTTCAAGACCTTTACCTGAATCCCTATGGATTGCTATCAATGCATACATTGGTAATGATAATAATTCTAGACCGACATATATTATAACTAAACTATGTGCAGATGTTAAAACCATTGCACCAAGCACACATAACATTAACAGTGTATAGAAATCACCATCTGATATTTTTCTATCTTTGACATAATCCCTTGAATATAGTGCAACAAATACCGCTAAAACAAGTATCACTAGCTGTAAAGTATATGCAAAGCCACTAAATACAACCTGACCTTCAAACACTGAACCACTAGTCTGAATTAGATATTCTTTAGCAAAAGTTGCTACCAAAGCAAGTAGCGTAAATACTTGGAAAAAAATATAGTTAATGTTTCTAATTTTACCATGTAAAAAAAGTCCAGAAAATATCACAGCTATTACGCCAATTGCTAATAATATTTCTGGCAAAATATAAAGGATTGATAAACTCATAATCAAAACACCACCTTATAGAGATAAACCAACGATATGTGCCGATGCCGATGCTGAAAGATGCAAAATTGGCTCAGGATAGAAACCAAATAATAAAGTTGGTACCGCTAATAATATAAATACAAATAGCTCCATTCTATTTAAATCAGTCAAGTTTGCTACTTGTATAGATACAACTTCACCGAAGAAAACATGCTTATACATCCATAAAGTATAAATTGGAGCTATCACAAGAGTTAATCCTGCAATTAATGCTATTAATGGAGAATATTGAAATACTGCTAATAAGATCATAAATTCGCCGACAAACCCACTCGTACCAGGTAAACCAACATTAGACATACAAAAAAGTAAAAAGAATGTTGCAAATATCGGCATAGTTTTAGCTACCCCAGAGAAATCAGATATTTCTCTCGTGTGCATTCTTAAATACAAATAACCAATACCAATGAACATACCACCAGATGAGAATGCATGTGCAATCATTTGGAAAACTGCACCTTGTAAAGCTAATTGCGCATTAGTTGTCCCTAGTACTGGATCAGCATTTTTCAATATAAATATTGAGAATAAGCCAAGAGTAACTAGTCCCATGTGTGAAATAGATGAATATGCAATTAGTCTTTTAACATCAGTCTGTGCAACTGCAACAATACCAACATAAACAATAGCTATTAAAGACATCACAATCAGCACATACTCAAGTGAAGCCGTTACCTCCGGTAGCATTGGGATGGCAAATCTTAAGAAACCATATACGCCTAACTTAAGCATAAGAGCTGCAAGGATAACAGAACCTCCAGCAGGTGCCTCTGAGTGAGCATCTGGTAACCATGAGTGAAATGGCCACATTGGAATCTTAACAGCAAATACTAAGAAAAATGCTCCGAAAACTAACCATTGAGCTGTTAGAGTAAACTTAACCGAATCTATAAAGCCTTGTGAATGAGTTGCCCAGGCGATAAAGTTCTGAATAGAATAAGTATCTTGATTTACTAAAAAGTGTGTCGGTGAAGCAGCAACTCGTGTCTGAATATACAAAATTGCTGCTAATAAGAATACCGAACCAAAAAATGTATACATGAAATATTTAACTGCAGCATATGCTTTGTTCTTACCGCCCCAAATACCAATACCAAGGCAAGTTGGAATTAATAACGCTTCCCAGAAAACATAATAAAGTATCGAATCCGTTGCACAGAAAACACCATTAGTCAAACCACATGTAATCAAAAATATTGCCATGTATTGTCTAACTTTAGTTTTGATAGATGTCCAAGCTGCTAAAACTATCACTAATGTAGCAAAAGATGTCAAAAGTATAAATAAAATAGAGAATCCATCTACACCTAAGCTATAGTAAATGTCATGCATGCCAAAAACTTTAAACCATTTTACTGATTCTTGGAACTGCATCTCAGAGCTACTATAGTCAAAAGATGTAACTAAAGGTATACATAAAGCTAGAGTTAAACAACTAAATACTAAGGCTACCCAACGAGCCGCATCTCCATGTAATTCTTTGGTTCTTGTTGCTAAAACAACAAAACCTCCAACTATTGGGAGCCAGATTATTAAACTTAATAAGTAATTACCTAAATTCATAATACAAATTTATCCTCTAACTTGCCTAAACAGAAATTAGCAAAATCATAAATAATAACACACCAACCATCATTACAAACGCATAGTCAAATAAATATCCTCTTTGTATTTTTTTGAAACTATCACCTGTATGATATATCAAGCTAGATATCCCATTTACAACTGTCTTATCGATAATAAGGATATCAATAACCTTCCATAAGAAATTACTAATTGCTAAGAAGATATTTACAAATATCACATCATACAAAGCATCAATAAAGTACTTCTTAACTAAGATATAATAAATTATTCCAAATCCTGATTTTACATTTGCAAATAGTCTTGGAATTACTGGTAGCCACACATATAAGACATATGCTAATACTAAAGCACTTAGAGCTAACCAAAAAGGTACCGTTGTCACAGAATGCTTGATAAATGCCATTGAGCTTACTGTATCAGGCTCATTAGCTAAATAAGCAGTCACTGATTCCCTACCAAGACCAGCTTGTATAAATGGGCTTATAGTATTACCGAATAAACCATGCTCTTGAGACAAAATACTACTAAAGATATACTCTCCAACAAACACCGAAGGTATAGCCAATAATATCAAAGGTATTAATATACTTATGGGTGATTCTTTAAGATGTGATTTTTCTTCATCTGACATTCTTTCTTTACCATGAAAGACCATAAAAAACATTCTAAAAATATAAAATGAAGTCACAAATGCACAAGCTAAAACCATATAGTAGGCGAACTTATGTCCGTATACTGTAGTAGCTTGAGCTGCTTCAATAATTAAGTCTTTTGAGAAAAATCCTGAGAATGGTGGTAAAGCTGCAAGCGCCCAAGCACCTATTAGCATACACAAATATGTGACTGGCATATATTTTCTTAGACCACCCATTCTACGAATATCTTGCTCATGATGCATCGCGACAATAACAGAACCTGCTGCTAAGAACAACAATGCTTTGAACATCGCATGTGTCATTAGATGAAACATCCCGATTGAAAATGCACCAACACCTTGAGCTACCATCATATAACCTAACTGCGATAGTGTACAATATGCTATAACTCTTTTAATATCTGTTTGAACAATTGCAATCAGTCCCATAAATAAGCATGTTATAGCACCGATAATTAATACAAAGCTTAGAGCCGCTGGAGACAGCACAAACATTGGAGAAAGTCTCGCAACCATAAACACACCAGCTGTAACCATTGTTGCCGCATGGATTAGCGCTGAAATAGGGGTAGGGCCTGCCATTGAACCTTCTAACCATGAATGTAAAGGAAATTGAGCTGACTTACCCATTGCTCCTATAAATAATAGTGAACACATTAGAGTAACTGGGCTAAAGCTCATACCTAGAAAATGGATAGTTTGAGTATTATCAATATCCAGTAAAGCTGCAAAAACTGTTGTATAATCAACCGATCTTGTATATAAAATAACTGCACCAATACCTAACAAGAAGCCTAAATCACCAATTCTATTTACAATAAAAGCTCTTAAGCTTGCAACATTGGCCTGATCTCTATTAAAATAAAAACCAATTAATAAATATGAGAATAAGCCCACACCTTCCCAACCAAAGAATAATAATAAGAAATTATTCCCCATTACCAAACAAAGCATTGCAAAAGTAAAACCTGAAATGTATGCAAAGAATCTTGCATAACCTTCTTCACCTTTCATATATCCAATCGAATAAACATGTACTAGCGTTGATACAAATGTTACTATCAACATCATATACACAGTGATCTTATTTACCGTAAAGCCAACATCAAAGGCGAACATATTTGAGATTGGCGCCCACTGATAAAAGCTAACTGAATAAACTTCAGCACCACCAAAAACACCATAAGCTAAAATTACACTAAGGAGAAAAGACAGGCCACATAGAGAAATTGTGAAAAAGCTAACACCAGCATTTTTTATAGATTTACCACCAAATCCGGCAATCAATGCCCCCAATAGAGGAGCTAAAACTATAACTGCGATTAGTACAGCTGCTACTTGAGTGTTTACTACCATAGTTTGCTCTTAACCTCTTAGTGTATTAAGTTTACTTAAATCAATAGTTTTGCGTTTTCTAAATATTGCCACAACAATTGCTAAACCAATTGCTGTTTCAGCAGCTGCTACTGCCATTATAAAGAATACAAAAACACCACCAATTGCCTGACGATGCATATTAGCAAATATCAAAAAATTAGTATTGACCGCTAAAAACATCAGTTCTATCGACATCAATAGTATAAGAATATTTCTTCTGTTTATAATTATACCAGCAACACTTGTCACAAATAAAAGTGTACTAAAAATCAGTCCATGTGTGACTGACACTGAAATGCTATTCATCTTTAGCGCCCTCTTTATTACTTGGCATTTTGATCATAGTTAAACGATCTTTTGCTCTGACTTTAATTTGCTGAGCTGGATTAACTGTTTTGTTTCCTTTACGCTTAGCTTTTAATGTCAATGTTACCGCTGTAGTCAGCGCTGTTAATAAAATAAAGTCAACAAGCTCAAATACATACAAGTTAGCATTATTAAACATGGTTAAACCTATGATCTTGAGACCACCGACTCCACCTTGCATATTAGCTCCCGCAAAAACGTTTGTCGCTGCATAGCTTATAACTGTTGCAAATATAGCACAAACAACCACAGCAGCTAGAGCATAGAAAAATCTACCAACTCGACCATGTTCTTCAACATGCAAATCTAACATAAAGACCACGAATAAGAACATTACTAACACCGCTCCAACGTAAACCACAATAAGCAATAATGCTAGGTATACTTGTTGTAAAATTATCCATACTGCCGCTGTAAATATGAACGTAAAAATCATTGCTATTACAGAATTTACTGGATTATTTGCCAAAACCAGTACTAAAGTAGAAATGATAGCAAATGATGCAAATGTATAAAATAAAATATTTGTTACAACCATTTCCCTACCTAAAATCCTTATCTTGCAATCTATCAGCAGCTATTTGCGCTTCATATTTATCACCTATAGCAAGCAGTTTAGCTTTTGTCATAATATTATCACCACGCTCTTCAAAGTGGTATTCTAAGATATTTGTCTCAACAATAGAATCAACTGGACACGATTCTTCACAGTAGCCACAGAAAATACACTTAAATAAATCTATCTCATAACTTGAAGTTCTTCTGGTACCATCTTCTCTTTCTGTTGAATTAATTGTAATTGCTAATGCTGGACAAACAACCTCACATAATTTACATGCAATACATCTCTCCTCACCATTCTCATAGCGTCTTAAGGCATGTAGACCTCTAAATCTGTTAGAGATAGGAGTTTTTTCATCTGGATACTGTACTGTAACCTTACGTGTAAAAAAATGCTTACCTGTAACTTTTAATCCTTTTAGGAGCTCCCAAAGCAAAAAAGTCTTTAAAAAATTTATTATATTTCTCATGATACTATCCTTTTACCACCAAGGTCCTACACCAATTCTAACCATACAAGCAACAATAACAACCCATATAAATGTCAGCGGTATAAATATCTTCCAACCTAAACGCATAATTTGGTCGTATCTATATCTAGGGTATGTAGCTCTAACCCATAAAAACATAAACATAAATATACCAGTCTTAGCAAATAACCATACTACATCTGGTACAAAACTAAATACAGACTCTAATGCAGTAGCTTGGAATGGTGAATTCCAACCACCTAAAAACATGATTGATGTTAGGATACTAATTAAAATCATATTTGCATATTCAGCCAAGAAAAATAACGCAAACCTTGATCCAGTATATTCTATGTGATGTCCAGCAACTATCTCAGACTCGCCCTCAACAACATCAAAAGGAGCTCTGTTTGTTTCAGCTATACCAGCAATAAAATAAACAATAAACAACGGAAATAGCGGAATAAAATACCAATGCAAAATACCACCAGTTTGAGCTTCAATAATTCCTGCTACGCCCATAGAACTTGCTGCTATAACAACTCCAACGATAGCAAAACCCATCGCCAACTCATAGGAAATAACCTGAGCACCGGCTCTCAGAGCACCAAACAGTGAATATTTATTATTTGATGCCCAACCAGCAATTACTATACCATATATAGAAAATGAAGTCATTGCCAATATATACAGTAGCCCTAGATTCATGTCAGACAGGACAATTCCCTTTGAGAAAGGAATCACCGCCCATGCAGCATACGCTGGTGCAAAAGCTAAAATTGGTGCAATAAAGAATAAATATCTATTTGAATTTGTTGGCACTATAATTTCTTTAAGAAAAAGCTTGAGTGCATCAAAGATAGGTTGCAACAAGCCAAAAGAACCGACCCTATTTGGTCCAATTCTATCTTGCATATAACCGATAACTTTACGCTCTGCATATGTATAGTATGCAACAACTAGTATCAAAGGAATGACTATCAACAATACGTAAAGTGATGTCCATAAAA
Organism: Francisella persica ATCC VR-331; assembly: GCF_001653955.1. Classification (NCBI taxonomy): domain Bacteria; kingdom Pseudomonadati; phylum Pseudomonadota; class Gammaproteobacteria; order Thiotrichales; family Francisellaceae; genus Francisella; species Francisella persica. The sequence continues at coordinate 556,372 of NZ_CP013022.1, read as the reverse complement.
TATACCCTAGCATATTATCTCTCCTCCTCTACTAGCTTAATACTAACATTATCGCCATTTAAGAAGTCCTTAAACAGTGTCCTTGGAAGCATAATATTTTTAGCCTGCAAGCTTGGATCAACAACTACTTCATGGTTTATCTCATTGTCGATATTATAAATTTTGATAATTCCTGACTGGCCTTTTAGACCTATATCATCCGCTAGTTCTTGTGATATTCTCACACCAAAAAAACATTTTGCATCAGCAGTTTTTTGTAAAGGTTCAGCCCTTCTAAGTAGGCTGGTTGTGCTATACATTGAATTTGATGCCACAAATGCTACGTCTTTTTGATAATCAAGATTAGCATTAAGAATCTGCGTAACATGATTAACACAAACTCTAGCTCGTGTAGCATAAGCATCATTAGTAACCTCTGCAATAGAGTTATACTCAAAGCCTTCTAACTCTAACAGATTACCTAGCACTCTTAGGACTCTCCATAACTCTTTACTGCCAGCATATGATTTAACTACTTGCTTAAACTCTTTTTTATTCCCGAATAAATCAACAAAGCTTCCACTAGTTTCATAGTGAGTAGCTATTGGTAAAATAATATCTGCAGTTTCTTTAGTAAATTTATCAGCAAATGCTGTAAAGCTTACCACAATATCAATATTCTCTAATGCATTTCTAAGCTTTTGCTCACCATACAAGCTATCTTTAGCTAACTCGGTATGCGCTGTCAAAAGCAACTTGGTATTTGTTTGACCATTTAAACACTTATATGTGCTAAATTTAGTTTTAGAAGGACTAAATATTCTATAAGCTGCAACAGAGTTGACATTACTTGCTAACACCCCACCTCTTACACTAGTAACTTTTTCTAATACATCTAAAATACTAAAAACCGTTTCAAAGCTACTTGTGTTGACAATATCTTGACCAATAATTATTTTTGGAGCTCTTGCTGCTACTATTCTATCAGCAACATATCTAACCTCTGCAGCTGGATCAACCTTTCTTAGAATTTCATCAAGATCAACATAAGGTAGATTTGCTCTAACAAAAATAGCTTTAAGTAAAGATAGTACAATATATTGAATATTATAGGCGGCTAATCTTACCTGCTTAATATCATAATTAAAGTTATAATCACAAATGTTCCAAGCAACAGCCTCTGCAACATTTTTTTCAACTGCATCTTTGATAGCAATATTTACTAGTGGATATTCTTTTCTGATATTAGAACCAAAAATAAGAATAAAATCACTTTTTCGAATATCCTCTAATGAGCAGCTTAAACCTTTACCTGCACTAATGCCTGGAATATCGGCATACTGTCTAACACGAGCATCAATGTTAGCTGAACCAACAGCTGCCAATAACTTCTTCATCAAGTACATTTCTTCTGAAGTTGCAGTCTCAGACACGATAGCAGAGATTGCCTCAGAGCCATTTTCTTCTTTAGTTTTTTGTATAGCTACTTTAACAAAATCTAATGCCTCTTCCCAAGATACTTCAACCCAGCCACCAGCCTTTTTAATCATTGGTTGTTTAATTCTATCTTGGCTATACAAACCAGTGTATTCAAATCTATCTCTATCAGCTATCCAGTTACCAGTAATCTCACTCTCTCTTGGAACCACTCTAACAAGTTTATTTTGATAAACATGTGCATTAATCTCGGTTGCTAAAGCATCGCCAGCTGATAGCGTTGAAAACTGTTTTAATTCCCATGATCTAGCCTTAAATCTAAACGGTTTTGATGTCAAAGCTCCAACAGGGCAAAGATCTATAATATTACCAGAGATTTCAGAGTTAACCATTTCACCAGAAATATAAGTACTAATAGCAGAGTGATCTCCCTTACCCATAACCCCAAGTTCTTTGACGCCAGCAATCTCTTCACCAAAGCGTACACAACGTGTACACAAAATACATCTCGTCATATCAGTAACCACTAAAGGACCTAACTCAGGATCTTCTACTGTTCTCTTAGACTCAAGATACTCTGATGTTGTATTACCATAGCCCATTGCAATATCCTGCAGCTCACACTCGCCACCCTGATCACAGATAGGACAATCTAATGGATGATTTATAAGCAAAAACTCCATAACATCTTTTTGCATTTGTAATGCTTTATCCGAACGAGTCTTAACTTTCATTCCATCCATAACTGGTGTTGCACATGCTGGCGAGGCACGTCTTGCACCCTCAACATCTACCAAACACATTCTACAGTTTGCAGCTACAGACAATTTTTTATGGTAGCAAAATCTCGGAATGTATATACCGTTTGCATCTGCTACTTCAATTATTGATTGATTTGGCATAGCTTGATAACTCTTACCATCAATCTCTATACTTATCTTTTTGGATTCTTTATTGTCTGACACAAAACTACTCCAACTATTGATCCACTATACTTCTACCATTATTCTCGATCATATAGACAAATTCATCTCTAAATTTATCTATATAACTTTGGACTGGCCATGCAGCTGCATCACCCAAACCACAAATAGTATTACCCTCTATATTCGTTGCTACTCTAACTAAAGTATCTATATCTTCAGGTCTTCCTTCGCCCGCAGCAATTCTATGTAAAGTTCGCGCCAACCAGCCAGTACCCTCTCTACAAGGTGTACACTGACCACAAGACTCTTCATAATAAAAATCTGCTAGTCTTACTAATGTTCTAACCATACAAGTAGTCTCATCTAGCACAATAACTGCTCCTGAACCAAGCATTGAGCCTGCTGCCGCTATTGATTCATAGTCCATAGTAACAGCCATCATCTCTTCGGCTGTCAAGATCTTAGATGAGCTCCCACCAGGGATTATTGCCTTAAGCTTATTACCATTACGAACGCCTCCACACATGTCTAAAAGCTCTTTAAACGGCATACCTAAACCTATCTCAACAACTCTCTGCTTCTGCACATGCCCAGAAACACAGAATAACTTAGTGCCACCACTTTTCTCAGTACCTAGTTTTTTAAACCATTCACCACCATGCTGCAATATTGCCGGCACCGAAGCATAAGTTTCTGTATTATTTATATTTGTTGGCTTGTCATAAAGACCCTTAAACGCAGGGAAAGGTGGCTTAAATCTTGGACGCCCTTTCTTGCCTTCAAGTGAATTAAGCAATGCTGTTTCTTCACCACAGATATAAGCACCAGCTCCAATAGATGAGTATAAATTAAAAGAGATTCCTGATGATCTAATATTTGTACCTAAAAAACCAGCTTGATATGCCTCAATAAGCGCATCCTCAAACCTAGCTATTGGCTCATAAAACTCGCCTCTAGTATAGTTATAACCTGCGGTAGCTCCAACAACATATCCCGCTATAGCCATACCCTCTATTAATTGATGAGGATTATTTCTAAGAATTTCCCTATCTTTACATGTACCAGGCTCACCCTCATCAGAATTACATACAACATATTTCTGTCCTGGAGTATTGCGTGGCATAAAACTCCATTTCAACCCTGTAGGAAAACCAGCACCACCGCGACCTCTAAGACCAGAGATTTTGAGTTCTTCAATAATTTGCTCAGGTGGAATTTTTTCTGTCAATATTTTATTCCAGTAGGAATAACCACCCACAGATAGATAAGACTCCAAACTATATGGCTTATCTAAATGTAGGGTACGAAAACAAACTTCATTTGCCATTTATTAACTACTCCAAAGAATCAATTATTTGATTCACTTTTTCTATAGTTAGATTTTCATAAAAAACTTTATCTACCTCAAGCATAGGTGAACCACAACATGCGCCTTGGCACTCAACTTCTTTAAGAGTTATACGACCATCTTTAGTGGTCTCTCCAGGCTTAATACTGAGTTTTTTCTCTATATGTGCTAAAATTTCATAAGCGCCATTTAGCATACATGAAACATTTGTACACAAGTTCAACTTATGTCTCCCAACCGGCTTTAGATTATACATACAATAAAAAGTAGCAACCTCATAGACATCAACATTACTAACCTGTAAGTACTCTGCTAGGGCTGTTTGCAAGTCATCGGTCAAATAACCACCATTTTGATCTTGCAAAATATGCAAGCCTTCTAATATTGCCGATCTACGCTGATCGGTAGGAAACTTACTTAAAACTCTGTCAATATCTTCTCTCGCTTGTGGCGATATTAAATCTACTAAAGACATCTTTTCCCTCTATCTATCTACATCACCAAACACGACATCTATTGTTGAGATAATCGCTGGAGTATCAGCTAACATATGCCCAGATAATAATTCATGCATTGCGCCAATATGTGCAAATCCTGGAGCTCTCATTTTTAATCTATATGGCTTATTCGCACCATCTGATTTTATATATACGCCAAACTCACCTTTTGGATGCTCAGTTCCAACATAAACCTCGCCCTCAGGAGTACAATAACCTTCCGAGAAAATTTTAAAGTGATGTATAAGCTCTTCCATATTATTTTTCATCGCATTTCTTTTAGGAGGTGTGATCTTATGATTATCTGATAATACAGGGCCTGGATTGGATCTAAGCCAATCCACACATTGCTTGATAAGCTTATTTGATTCGCGCATCTCGGCCATTCTGACAAGATATCTATCGTAACAATCACCATTTGTACCAATTGGAATATCAAACTCCAACTTATCATACACTTCGTAAGGCTGAGTTTTTCTAAGATCCCAAGCAACACCACTACCTCTTAGCATTGGACCAGTAAAACCAAGCTCTTTAGCTCTCTCAGCATTTACCGTACCGATATCTACAGTCCTTTGCTTCCATAGTCTATTATCAGTTAAAAGAGTATCAATCTCATCTAAAGATTTCTCAAAATCAACAACAAAATGATCTAAGAAATCAAGTATGCTTCCTTGCCTTGGCTCATTTAATTTCTTAGCCTTTCTCTTGCTAGTAAATCTAGTTTTTTGGTATTGCGGCATTTGTGTTGGTAAGTCTCTAGCAACACCACCAGGTCTAAAATATGCTGCATGCATACGCGCACCAGATACAGCTTCATAGCAGTCAAACAAATCCTCTCTGACTCTAAAAGCATATAAAAATACTGTCATTGCACCAAGATCAATACCACAAGCAGCAACCCATAGCAGATGATTTAAAATCCTAGTTATTTCAGCGAACATTACGCGAATATACTTAGCTCTCTCTGGAACCTCTAACTGCAAAAGCTTTTCAATAGCCATCACATAAGCATGCTCATTACACATCATCGAGACATAATCAAGCCTGTCCATATAACCAATACTTTGGTTATATGGTTTAAATTCAGCAAGTTTTTCGGTACCTCTATGCAATAATCCAACATGTGGATCAGCTCGCACAACATTTTCACCATCAAGTTCTAAAATAAGCCTAAGAACACCATGTGCTGCAGGGTGAACTGGGCCAAAATTTAGTGTATAGTTTTTATACTCTGCCATTACTATAAATCCACAATTATATTTTTACTTACGAATCACTCTTGGTGTATTAACCCTATCATCAATCTCTACCGGCTCATACACAACTCGACCAAGGCTCTCATCATAACGCATCTCAACATAGCCTGTTTGTGGGAAATCCTTCCTTAAAGGATGTCCAACAAAACCATAATCAGTAAGCACCCTTCTTAGATCAGGATGATTATTAAAGTAAATCCCAAACATATCGTAAACTTCTCTTTCAGCCCAATTCGCTGATGACCATAAGTCACTGACAGAATCAACTAAAATAATCTGCGCATCTTTTAATTTACACTTCACTCTGACTCTGACATTATTTGCCATACTTAGTAGCTGATAAATAATTTCAAATCTATTATTTACATCAGCAGTTTTAAAATCTTGCTGACGCCCTCTAGAAAAACCTGTTTGTGAGACAATCTTACCAACCTGCCAGTCTGACTGACCATAAGTTAAATAATCAACCGCTGTTACATCTGTAAGCTGCTCAAAAAGATACTCTCTTTTAAGTTTTTTCAAAATCAAATGGATATCGCGCTGATCCTTGATAGCAACTGTTATCTCACCATAATCTATACAACTTTCAACACCAAAGCCACTTAAAATAATTGTTATATTATCAAAATGATCTTGTAATTTAGCACTCACGATCACTTCCTCGCTATAGTATCTTTTCTAATAATCTTATTCTGCAGTTGTATAATACCGTAAACTAAAGCCTCAGCAGTAGGCGGACAGCCTGGCACATATATGTCAACAGGCACAATCCTATCACAGCCCCTAACTACCGAGTACGAGTAATGATAATAACCACCACCATTTGCACAAGAACCCATAGAAATTACCCACTTAGGGTTAGGCATTTGATCATACACTTGACGTAATGCTGGAGCCATTTTATTACAAAGAGTCCCAGCAACAATAAGTACATCAGATTGTCTTGGAGAGGGTCTAAAAACTATACCAAACCTATCCAAATCATACCTAGCAGCACCTGCGTGCATCATTTCTACAGCACAACAAGCTAAGCCAGTTGTTACTGGCCATAAAGATCCTGTGCGCGCCCAGTTTATAAGTGCATCTGCACTTGCGGTTATAAAACCTTTATTTTCATTACCTATTCCCACTCTAAAGCTCCTTTCTTCCAGGCATATATTAAGCCTAAGAATAGTACCATTAAAAATATAATCATCGCAAAAAATGCATGATCTGAAATAGCTGGTATCCCTGCACTAGCTCTTAGATTTATTCCCCATGGGATAATAAATGCCAATTCTAAGTCAAAGACCAAAAATAATACTGCAATCAGATAAAAACGCAATTCAAGCTTCTCTCTTGCATCACCAAAAGTTGGAAAACCACATTCAAATGTTTCCCCTTTGATTTTATTTGGATTATTTGCACCTACTATTACTGATAAAACTTTACCAATAATTGCAAAAGCAGCCCCTAAACCAAAAGCTATAATTAGGAATATCAATATAGGTGCGAATTGCTCATAAACACTTGTACTCATAGAAAAACGATAATAAAAATGGTTAGTGCGGTAATAATAGCATAATTAGACCCTAAGTACAAAGTTGATGAATTATTTATAGCTTATTGATTAGCTAAAGTGGACGTATATTTAATCACTAAAAACTCCTTGTCTAAAATCTTTACATAACTAAGCTTTTCGAATAATCTTATACTAGAATTTATAAAATTACCTAAAATAATGATGAACTCGAAAAATCTTGATTTAAAAGAATTCGGTTTTAAAGTCACACAACCTCGTGTTGAAATACTTAAATTGTTTGAAAAAAACAAGGATAAACATCTCAGTCCTGATGGTGTTTTTTCTAAACTTAAAGCACAGGGTAGCTCAACAGGAATTGCTACCGTTTACAGAGTACTTAACCAGTTCGAGTCAGCAGGGATAATAAATCGTTTAAAATTTTACAATGAGCAAGCAATGTATGAGCTAAATAATGGCGAACATCATGATCATATAATCTGTATTAAGTGCAATATAATACAAGAGTTCTATAGTCCAGAAATTGAAGCTCTGCAAAAGCAAATTGTTGAATCGTTTGGTGCTGAAATGATTAATCATAGCCTTAATATATATGTTAAGTGCAAGTCATGTAGCGAAAAAGAGTAAATCAATAACCATAATTTAAAACTATTCTAAAAAAAACTATACAACTCCAAAAAAACTCCTCTTTAGAAGTCTCAATAGAATATATTACTAACTATACAAGATTGCCTAACTAAAAAAGAAAGATCTCTTGAAAATATTGATGAACTTATCAACTGGGCAAAAAACAGTAATCCACACATTAATCACGATGACTGGCAACAATTTGAGTATGAACTGCATAACTCTTTTGAGAATGAATTATCAATGAATATCTATCGAGGTTTAAGACAAAAACAACTTGCAAATACGATAAAATCTGCAAATTACTCAAACCTTTGGTAGTGGTTAACTACAACTATGTCTAAAAATCAACAGCTTGCCTTTCTAGAAGAATGGGGAGCAGTTGGTCATATATCATCCAGGGTCAAAAACTAAAATTGGTCTTAGTAAATTTGAGAATATTCTCTACTCTCCTGAATTTGAATCTATACACAAGAATATTGCACATATCGAGATAATTGATGATCGTATACATCAATTATCAAAACTGGATGATCATCAATTATACCGAGCAATATAAAATTTGGAATCACGAACTTTATAACAGAGGGCTTGATAGTAGTGATTATATAATGATACCCATTCATCCATGACAAGCTGAGCATATTCTCCATGTTAAGCACAAATGTTTGATAGACTGTAAACAGCTTATTATTATCAATAATTGTAAATGTACTAATAAACCAAGCATGTCTTTTAGAACGATGTTGCCTGTAACTTCTAAAAATAAGAATAGATTAATACCACATATAAAGCTACCTGTATCAATCCATGCCACAAGTGTAACAAGAACAGTATCACCAGAATCTGTCAAAATAGGTCCACGAATCAGCAATTTTTTTGCTACAATCATTTTTTGCTATTTATGCAATGCCTGCACATTTACCATACTCCTATTTTCAGCAACTATAGGTCATATATTTATAATAAGCTTCTTAACAAACGAATTGATAAACAATATTTCTTTGCTAGTAGCTATTAATTTTATTGCAATATCAGCTGTAGCAATTTATATTCATAGATTTACGCATAATATTTACCTGATATTAGTAGTTAGGCTTCTATTGGGATTAGTTTTGCTAGGACATTACCTTGCTTATTTAGGTTTAGCATGTAAAGCTAAAAATAGTGATTTTGGTTTTCTAATCAGAAATTGCAACACTTTTTCTAAATTTGGCAATCTCTATGACATTTTCTTAGGTGGATTTATATTCCAAATGTCAACAATGCAAACATTTTTCTATATTACTACTGTTATCTATATATTATTTATAGTTATCTATATCTGTCTACTTTATCTGCTTGACCATAAATCTATATAGTTTTAAAAATAAGGAATTAATCAATGTCTGAACTACGCAATTCTAAAAGTGTCTTTAATAAACTTTAAAACAATCAAATTAAGATAATTGTCCACAAATATGCTTCACCATGTTTCATCATCAATGAAAATGCTCTAAGTATAGTGGTATATTCAGCAAAAACTCAATCTCTAAGCACTATTATACAAAAATTTTATAAAGTAGGTTTCGTCCTCGAAGTTGTCTAAAGTGATAAGGTTGAGCTGGTACAAAAACTACAGCTCTGGGATAGATATATAATCTTTAATGGGTCCAATAAGAACGATGCAAGCTTAATCAAAGCACTACGTTTAAATACTATAATAAACTGCAATAACTTTGATGGGATACTGCGTATTACAAAGATTGCAAAAGGACTATATATAACTGCAAAAATTGGCTTAAGAGTAGCAGATAATAAAACTCTACAAAATTGGTCCAGATTTGGATTTGCCTTAGCAGGAGAACAAAATAATGATGATATACTTACCCATCATCAATAAAATACAACAAATACCAAATATTCAATTAGCTGGACTACATTGTCATATTGGTACAGATATTAGAGACATCTCTAGATTTGCAGCAATCACAAAAAATATTGCTAGACTAGCTAGATAATTCTAACAAAGTATAAGCTTAGTTTAGACTGGATAGATTTAGGTGGTGGTTTAGCAGGAATAAGTCCAACTCTAAGCGATAAATAATTACAACCATACAGTCCATTTGATTTAGAGCTATATACCACGACAATAATAGCTCCATTTAATCAATAACAAAACCAAACTATTTGTTGAGCTAGGGAGTATTTTGATTGGTTTATTAAATAGCACTATTAAAAACCATAGTTGGCAATAGAGAACAAAATGAGAATTTTCAGATCTTAATAACAGATGCTGGGATACATACCATACCAACCAATATCTAACTATAGGCATCCAATCTATCACCTAAAAGCAAGAGATTATAAGAAAACTAGCTGTATGCAGCATAATTTTTTGAATGATGGTGTATTTTTACCTAAGCTTGAATATGGAGATAAGTTACTAATAGATGGAGCTGGTGCTCATTAATATATCAAGAAATAATGAGTTCATTCATCTAAAGCCAAGTGTAATCCTGATAAAATCATCAATATCAAGTCCTCAGAGTCAAACAAACATACTAATAAAATAGGTAAAATGCAGATTTTGATACTAAAAATTTAACAATATATTCCTTTGTTAGTTCTCTTAACATGTTTTTTAGGTAATATGTGTGTACATTTATTACTGCCATTACTACCACCCTGACTCTCCAAAACTCTATGCAGCTGTAAAACTACTCAGTATGTAATAGCCTTCTTCTTAGCTGGTAAAGCCTAGGAATGATAGTCTATAGGCCACTATCTGAAATCTATGTACGCCCCAAATCTATATCAAATGTTGGGTATTATGTAACTACAGAAATAGAGTTTAATACTACTGAACTTTAGGTAATGCTTTTGTTATATTTGGTAATCTTGATACTTCACTTTTTTATTAACTACTGGAAGAAATAAACTCTTCAGGTCAAATAACAAAAAAATTCCTTTCTCCTGGTAAAGTGACAAATGTTTCTCTAAATTATTAAATGATATATGTAATGCTAATGTCACAGTTTTTGGCTCTAATGATAACTAGTTTATTTTTTTCAACAGGACTATTTTATGCACAGAAATCGACTAAAGATATAGCTGCTGGTTTTAATACTGGTTATGTTTATAATATGGATGCAGCATGAAATGTCTCTTTAAGTAAGTTAATAATATTGGTAGTTTTAATGTCAATACAAACAGTATCTATGCTATTGCGGGCTGTTTCTTAAATTTAGGTGATGGTTTGGGCGACAACAACTAATAAAAAAGACTTCTCAGGCTCTAGTAAAGAATGTTTTACCTAGAAATAGTACAGTAAAACGATTACTAATCAGAAATTGCTAACTCACCATATAAATCTCGGACAGTATACAAATGAGAAAGATTATAAATCAATAATAGATATCTGTTATCATTCTAAAAACTTACAGCATAATGGTTCAATACAATACAGTTTAGGGAAGTATACTTTTAATAACTTAGTTGGTGATATAGCTGTAAACATCAAGGAAGCGACTCTAGCTTATAGCTGGCATAGTTAAACCACAACGTTAAAATATCGAATACCAATATTACAATTTCTGCATGTCCAAAATATGCATATATAGCAATACTAAACTAAAAGATGTAACAAAGAGTACTTATATTTGGAGATAGCTTAAGTGACTCTGGCAATTTATATAAGTATACTAAGTAGAATCATCCCAAAGCCTACTCCATTATAGATGAATGTTTTCAAATAGCTCTTGGACCCACTCTGCTAAACGAAGTCAAAATCAAATCCCAATAAGTAATTACTCTTTGGAGGAGCTACCGTAGTTGAACTAGCCTGGACAGATCTTAGCCTAACTTATACATTAGATGCAGAACTAAAAGCATATTCTGTAGATAAAGGCTATCATGATACGAAATAAAAATCTAACAATATTCTTTATTGGTGCTAATGACTATCTAACAATATCTGCAAATCAAAATCCAGCTTCTATTAATGCTATTACTTTATAAGTAACTGATAAAATCATAGCTACAGTTAACAAAATTAATGCAGAGAAAACATTAATTATCGATCTACCTAATTTAGGATTAACTTCTGAACCAAAACATATTGGAAATCAAAACTTCTGAAATAAGTATTTTTGTTACATATAACCAATAATATTGAGTTTGTTGATATGAATCCAATCTTTGAAATGCTATTTAATGGTACGGATAATTTTAATAAAAAATACCAAACTTCGATAGATCCAAACAAAACATACAAAACTGCTGAAGTGGTGGATATTTTGCTTATCAACTTAACAATCAGTCTATGAGCGATTTCTATGAAGGCTTGTTAACATCAAACCATGAGCCAACACTACTACAAAGAAGCACTAGCGATAGGTACCCTACTAGCAAAATAGATATGAGTAAAATACCTATAACTCCAGATATTACTAGTGCAATTTTATCTGCTGAAACTGGTAAACTCTGTGATATCCCCGAAAAGTTTATATTCTGAGATAGTGTTCACCCAACTTATTAAGTACACAAAGCACTTTTGATACATTGCTAAAGAATATTTAGGAATAAAATTGTAATAAAGAAAATTAAGAGTTATTAATCGAAATATCCACCAGCTTCAAAACGATCGATAAAATGTTGACTAAAATGAATTTTATTTAGCCTAATATTTGCTAAAAGTTTCTTATATTGACCAGCTCTAAAAATATAATTTAGAACATAGTAAACATTACCTTTTCCAACAACTTTTTCAACTTTTGCTTCGAAATTAGTAAAGTCTGATCTTTCATCAACATAATTATCTAGTAGAGAACATAACTTATCAATAGTTTTCTCATCTGCTCTATCAAAGTATTTAGCTACCTCATAATGAAACTCATATTTGCTATCATGAAAAAAAGGATAGACATTCCCTTGCCACGCTGCTTTATAACTATCATCAACATAGCTACTACTTAAAACATTTAGCTTCATAAGTTCATAGTAAAATTTATTTGTATTCATTATATTTTCCTAATTTATTTAGCTCTTCTTGAACTATTTGATTAACTTGCTTAGGGTTTGCTTTACCTTTACTTGCTTTCATAGTCTGCCCTACAAAAAAGCTCATAAGCTTAGTCTTACCAGCTTTAAAGTCAGATGCTTGTTGAGGGTTAGCTGCTATTATGCCTTGGACCAATTCTCGAATCGCACCCTCATCAGATATTTGCTTCAAACCTAGCTTCTCAATAATAGATTCAACAGAAGCTGCTGAATCAATATATTCAGCTATAACTTTTTTAGCATTAGCCTGTGAGATAACATTTTTCTGTACATTAGCAATAATCTCTAAAAGAATCTCTGCGGGAATCACATCAACGGAGAACTCTTTTTCAGCTTTATTAAGAGTTGATATTAGATCAACTGTTATCCAGTTATAAGCTGGCTTGTGCCCTATCCCAACTGCTATTTGATCATAATAGTCAGCTATCTCAAGATTTGATAGTAAAAACTCAACTTCTTGATCTGCCAAATGCTCACGATACATTGCTTCACGCTCTTCTAGTTTAAGAGGCATTTGCTTTTTAATACTTTCAATATACTCATCGGTTACCATCAATGGTAGTAAATCCGGGTCTGGGAAATAACGATAATCAAAAGCATCCTGTTTAGAACGCATTGAACGCGTCTCATTAGCATCTGCATCATAAAGACGTGTTTCTTGCACAACTTCACCTCCTGACCCTAATACAGCAACTTGACGAACATATTCACACTCTATAGCTTTATCAATAAACCTAAATGAGTTTATATTTTTAAGTTCAGCACGAGTACCAAACTCTACTTGCCCATGTGGTCTGATAGACAAGTTTACATCACATCTAAATGAACCTTCTTGCATATTACCATCACAGATACCTAAATGCTTAACCAACTGATGAAGTTTTTTAAGATAAGCAACAACCTCTTCTGCTGATCTAAAATCAGGATATGTCACAATCTCTAAAAGTGGCTTACCAGCACGGTTATAATCTAAACCTGTCTCACCAGCGATATAACCATGAACAGACTTACCAGCATCTTCTTCTAAATGTGCACGCTCTATTCTGATATTTTTTATCCCATTTGAAGTCTCAATTTCTATTTTACCTTCTTGGACTATCGGATTAGTCGATTGGCTAATCTGATAACCTTTTGGCAAATCTGGATAAAAATAATTTTTTCGTGCAAAGAAACTATCTTTTGAAATCTTAGCATCTACAGCTAAACCAAATATTACTGCTTTACGAATTGCCTCTTTGTTTACCACTGGCAATGTTCCAGGCAAGCCTAAATCTAAAAATGCTGCTTGGGTATTTTGGTGCTGCACATACTTTGTTGCAGAAGTCGAAAACAGCTTAGATTTAGTACTTAATTGAATATGGACCTCTAGCCCTATCACCATTTCCCAATTCACTATTAAATCCTCGCTTGTTCTAAAATAAATTCTTCAATACCATAATGGTTTTGATATTGTACTACCATCTGAGTCAATATATTATCATTAAATGCTTTAGCCATAAGCTGTCCACCAACTGGTAAACCATTAGCAAAACCAATAGGAAACGCAATAGCTGGCAAACCTGAGATATTAGCAGGAATAGTATAGATATCTGATAAATATGCTGAAACTGGATCTAGCTTATCGCCTTTTTTAAATGCTTCGCTTGGGGATGCTGGCATAAAAATAGCATCAACTTGCGTAAATATTTCGTTAATTTGATATGTCATTACTTTACGCAACTGCTGAGCCTTATTATAGTAAGAATCATACTGGCTCGACGCTAAGACATAGTTACCAATCATAATTCTACGCTTAACCTCTTCACCAAAGCCATAGGTACGCGATTTTATATATAACTCATCTAAATCTCTAGCTTCTGGATTACGATAACCATATCGAACACCATCATATCTAGCCAAGTTTGCTGCTGCTTCTGCAGGAGTTATGATATAGTAAATTGATAAAGCTTCTTTTAAATCTGGAACTTTTACAGATTTTATCTTGGCACCTAACTTCTCAAAGTTTTTAAGTGCTGTTGCTACTACTTGTTGGATTTGATCTGGTAGGTCTTTGATCAAACTTTCATCAATACCAATTACTTTACCTGAGATATCTTTTTGTAGATCTTGGGTAAAATGGTTTTGTTTAACACCAACACAAGTAGAGTCAAACTGACACTCCCCAGCAATTGCATCTAACATAATCGCGACATCTTCAGCATAGTGGGCAAAAATCCCCGCTTGATCAAAAGATGATGCAAACGCTATCATACCAAACCTTGATGTACTACCATAAGTAGGCTTCATTGCTGTAAGACCACAAAAGCTAGCAGGTTGTCTAACAGATCCACCGGTATCTGAACCTGTACTTACTGGAGCAAAGCCTGCAGCAACTGCCGCAGCTGAACCACCTGAAGATCCTCCAGGCACTCTATCTAAATCCCAAGGATTACTAACAGCTCCATAGTAACTATGCTCATTGGTTGAACCCATCGCAAACTCATCCATATTTAGCTTACCTAAAGTAACCATACCATGATCTTTACAGTTTTTCGTTACTGTTGAATCATATGGCGCAATAAAATTATCTAACATCTTAGAACCAGCTGTAGTTTTTACACCATTAGTACAAAAAATATCCTTATGCAGAATAGGAATACCTGTTAACAGTGATTGTTTGCCTTGAGATATTATACTATCTGCTATTTCTGCCTCTTTGAGAGCCTCTGCTTCACATAGCGTGATTACAGAATTTACACTCTTATCTTGTTCTTTTATTTTTGCTAGATACTGCTTAGTTAACTCAACAGCTGTTACTTCACTACTATCTAATCTAGCTCTTAATTTCTTAATATATGACATTGCTCACCCTATTTAACAACCTGTGGCACCATAAAGTAATTATCGACAATTTCACAAGCAAATTTATTAAAACTTGCACGATTATCTTGATCTTGAGGTATATCTTCACGAAATTTAAAATCAACACTAATCGGAGATATCATTGGTTTGACTCCCTGAGCATCGATTTTTTTGACTGTATCTAGAATCTTACAGATATTGGTAAGATCTTTGGTATACTGCTCTAACTGCTCTTCAGTCAAATCAAAACAAGATAGTTTAGCAATATGTTTTACTATTTTTTTATCCATTTAAACACCTAAAACAAATCGTTTGAAATAAATATCCATTAGATTATAAAATACTCATTAAGATAAAGAAAGATTTACAATCGCTATTTTATATTTGATGGTTAATTTTGTAACTGTTCTTTTATAGTTGTTGGTCCTTTATCAACAAGATATATATATCTTATATCTTTTATTTTTAGCATTTTTTATAGCTAGTTTTACAGATTTTATACTTAGCTCAATTGCTGCTTTTTCTTCTTCTAGTATTGAGACAACTTCTGTATCTAAGTCTAGAACTTCAACTATTGGATCACATTTTTTGATCGAATCATCCTCAAAGACATACCACTTACCTAATCTACCCCAATTGATGCAGATATATTATTTTGTGCTTCTTCTGGTCTTCAGGCAAAGATTATTAAAATGACTTTGAGTATAGTCAAATTATGATTTTAATGAGCTTATCTAATTTTCTCATATAGCAAGTTTTATGCTAGTATGTTGGCTGACCTTTTTTAGAAATCTCTAAAAGATCAAAATCTTACGGATTGCTACCATAAAACCATAACAATCATAAAGATATTGACTAAATTTCAGTAACCCTAATAGCACAAATATTTACAAATATCTCTGAAGCAATAAGCTTACCAATTGATAGTTGACCATTAATTATTAGATAACTACCAATACCTAAATAAGATATTAATAAAGACATATGTCAAACCAATATAAACATGTTATCTGAATATTACGCTAAAAAAGTTATCTCTAGCATCTAAATTAGTTTACATAATTTAGCATTTACTTTTTTAACCAAGCTATATTCTGGACGCTGTCAAATATCCAAACCAGTAAACAATATCATAAATATTATTTGATTCTTTTAGACCTGCCTCATAACCAGCTCTCATAGGAATAAAAATAGCTAATACAATGCATGTACAATATATCAAAGACTAAAAACATAGAATGATAAAATACTAAAATAATCACAAAAAAAATGTCTGTAAGAATATATCAAGTATGATTATAAATATCGCTGAAACCGACTTTTGTAAAAACTTCAGTTCAAATACTCTATTGATTTTCTCTATAACATTAATTTTTATCAAATCATTGAAATCGACGCTATAAGTAGTAGATATTATCTTAGTTTCAACAATTGATATCCTAAATAAGCTTTAGTTTAAAGATTATGACAAAAAAACCTCAGTTAATAAAATAAACTCGTTATCAACGATATAACTGGTCTTATCGAAAAGCTTACACCAACTAGATTTACCAAAGCTTGCACTGAAAATGGATAGTAAGAGATAAAAAACCTTAATATACTATATATAATTAAGAGTATATACCATGTACTTAGGTATTTTAAAAACTGTTTTTATTTGTCTAAATAACATTATAAGATACAAAGCCTTTAGATTTTATGCTTCTAATACATTTTTAAATATTAATATCCTGTAAGCTTAGTAATATTATACTCCAGTAAGTCCCTCCAGCACCACCTCCTGTAAAAGTAATTCGAAAACTATAATTTTACTTAGAGTTTAGGAGCAGCAAATAAGTGTAATACTGAAAACGACATATTCTAAGCTTTGATAGATCGCTCAAAAACATGATCAATCTCTTTTAGATAAGTTTTCTTAATACCATCAAAATCCATCTCAGGGATATCCAAACTAATATTATGTTCATCTTGCATAACTTCTTGTAATTTCTTAGAGAAAGATTCTCCTTGCTTAAGATCAAAAGCAACTTGCTGCACAATCCTGTAGCAATCCTCACGCATAAATGGCGTATTTGCTACTAAGAAGTGCAAGTAAAAACTTGATAAATAAGCACTAGTACTTCTAACTCTATCTTCAATAATATCTTGTTGTATTACTAGGTTATCAATAGTATTTTTTATTCTACGCAGAGCATAAACCATGATACCAAAGTTATCTGGCAGATAAAAACGCTCTGCTGAAGAGTGAGAAATATCTCGCTCATGCCATAGTACACAATTCTCTAGAGCTAGAGAAACATGAGAACGCAGCATTCTTGCCATACCTGTTAGATTTTCTGTAGAAATTGGATTTTTCTTATGTGGCATAGTTGATGAACCTTTTTGCCCTTTAGAGAAGCCTTCATATACTTCAAAAACATCACTACGGTGTAAATGCCTGATCTCTACAGCTAATCTCTCGATAGCAGAGGCTATAAGTCCGTGTATAGATATAAGTTTAGCAATCCTATCTCTAGGAATAACTTGTGTAGAAACCTCTTCTACAGGTAAGCCCAAAATATCAGCCGCTTTTTGCTCATCTTCTGTAGTTAATATACAGTAGTTACCAACTGCTCCAGAGAATTGTACTGTTAGACCTTCTTTTTGGAAGTCTTTTAGATCTTTTAGTCTACGCTTGAATTCTACATAAGCTCCCAAAAACTTCTGCCCAAAGCTCATTGGCTCAGCAAACATGCCATGACTTCTACCCATAGTGATGATATCTTTTGTTTGTTGAGCTTTCGCAAGTAGCGAGCCACAAAGCGCCTCTAGATCTTTGATAACATAACTCATAGAATCACGGATTTGTAGGCTAAGAGCTGAGTCAATAATATCAGAAGATGTAACACCAAAATGAAAAAATTTACCAGTCTCTGCTCTAAACTGCTCAGCGATAGAAGTACAAAATGCAATGATATCATGCTTTGTAACTTTTTCTATCTCATCGACTCTTTCTGGTCTAATTTGTGCTTTTGCACGAATCTCTGCCGCTGTACCTTTGGGTACCATTCTATCTTCAAGTGCCTCTAAAATCGCAAGCTCAACCTCTAACATTTTTGCATATTTATTCTCATCTGCCCAAATTTTTGAGATTTCTGCTATATCATATCTTTTTATCATTTGACTACCTTATCTAAATAAAACACCTGCAAGCACACTTAGTGCTAAGGCACAAGCATGACAGTAAATCATGAACTATTTGATTCAACTTAAATATAGCTTAATTTTCTCAAATAGAGTCATATTGTCAACATATTTATAAATAAATAATATGCCATCATATTTACTAATTCACTTGAGTTATTTTGTTATAATAAACATTGGCTTGATAGTTTCTAAACTTAAACCACAATAATTTAACTAAAAAACTATATTATTATAGTTGTGGTAAAGTCAATTTAGTTAATTTAAAAAGAAAATAATATGAAAAGCTTATAGCTACATCTACATTTATAATCACTTTGGTATATGTGAGCTATGCTGGTTTTGACCACAGTCCGAGATACTAAAAACCATCAAAATTTACTTGTATATAAAGCTTTGAGCCTTTTTCAGCTAATATAGCTTTATAGGTAAAGCCACTATACACTAAAGCATCATTATCAAAAGTATGACTATCTAACTCAATTTTAGATAGCTTAAAGTGCTTAGCTTCTCCTGTATAAAAACCTCTGGTGTAATTGGATGAAAACCTAACTCTAGCTCTGAGAATATTATCTCATAATCACTAAACTAATGTTTATAATCAAAAGGACCAGCAAATGCCCGGTGTGCTCCAAAACCACACGATGCAATATTTTCATCAAGATTTATAATATTGTATTCTGCGATAAGTTTATTAGCTTCTAGAGTATAAATAACTTCAAACCTTAGTCTAAATGGATAGTTTTCTGTGTTAGTTTCATTGCTAAGATAGCACTAATATTCACTATGTATGACAATATCAAATACAGCTATGTTACGCTAAGCCATGATTATATATAAGGTATTCTTTGCCTTGATATTTAATTTTATTACCATGAGATTACAAACTACTGCGAATAACATAGGAGAAACTCCTGACCAAACTCGAATATCACCAGACCACATATACTCATGGTTTGTTGTCGCATTTATAATTGCTCAAACCTCTGTACCTAACTCGCTAATTTATACCAATAAAATATCGTTGTTGATTTTGATTATAAGAATCCCCTTACTGTTGATGAAGAGATGTAACCTTAAACCAATAGGCGTCATTGTGTCAGACTTACCCTCCCCAAAATAGCGTGTCATTCCATCAGATTCGATCTCTAAATCTCAGAAATAGATTAAGATTAAATAATCTATTTCTGCAAATGCTAATTAAACTAAAAATCTATAGCATCATCACCTCCATGGTTTATTTAAATTTGTTTAACAAAATACAAACAACTCTTAAACCATAGTTTAGCATCGATATTTTTCTAAAACTCTAAATACCACATCAACAGCGTCATCTCAAGAATTAAACTCTTATACCCTTAGGTATAATAAGTATTATTACAGAAAACCATGTAAATGGAATTAAAGCAAACAAAGATAATAATTGACCAAGATATTTAGTAAATAACCTATCTTCATTTTGATCCGTATACTTTACAAGAACGGCTCCAGGAACAAAAAATATATCAGTAAAGATTAATAAAATTAAACAAGTAAAATAGTATAATAAACCATTTTATGATTGGAAGTAGTAATGTAAATATTCCATTAACAGCATAAAAATTATCAGAAAAAGATCTTGAATATATTATTGTCAATACCCAAAACACTTCTAAAATGTTGCTGATAATAATATCCAGCTACTATAAAGCTTGTAAATCTCTTTAGAAAACCAAACATTAACCGATATCCCAGTAACTCGCTAAAAGAAAAAATATCAGAACATACTTGATCTTATTAGTCTTGATATAAATTTGTCAATTATCTTATAGATTTTTTTGCACAACAAACAAATAGCATACGATAATATGCTTCCTTATAACAAACACAAATCAAATATAAGACTAGATTTATCCGCTCAAAAAGAAATCGTAGAATCAACGATATTAAAAATATTGTTACTTTGGTAATTTCGATCAACTAATCTCTCCTTGAAAGACTTAACTCTACCCAATCCACTTTCTAGTATTTCTAAACATTCTCATCCATACAGAATACTCATTATATTCTTCTGGGATATATGAGTTTGTAATCGCCCTATAGACACGCTCTGGATGTGGCATCATCGCAAGTACACGACCATCTAGTGCTGTTACAGCTGTTAGACCATTTACTGCACCATTTGGATTATATGGATACATCTCCGTAGCCTGACCTTGTCCATCGATATATTTAAGAGCTATTTGAGAACTTGCTAACATAGCTTGTTGCTCGGAATCATTCTCAAATAGTGGACGACCCTCACCATGAGCTACAGCAATCGGCGCCTTTGTACCTGCCATATCAGCAAACCAAATAGAGTCAGATTCTTGAATCTCAACCATAGAAACTCTAGCCTCAAACTGTTCCGATTTATTTTTGATAAATATCGGCCAGTTTTCAGCACCTTTGATTAGTGATTTAAGTTGTGCCAGCATTTGACAACCATTACACACACCTAGTGCTAAAGTATCATCACGACCAAAGAATTTGCTAAACTCATCTCTTAGCTTCTCCGTAAATAGAATATTTTTTGCCCAGCCACCACCAGCACCTAGAACATCACCATACGAAAAACCACCACAGGCTACTAATACTTTGAAGTCAGCTAAAGTTACACGACCCGCATGAAGATCTGACATGTGTACATCATGAGCCTCAAAACCTGCGGTTGTAAATGCTGCTGCCATTTCAACTTGTCCGTTGACACCTTGCTCTCTTAAGATTGCAACTTTTGGCTTCTTAACATTAATAAAGTTTGCAGTGATATCTTCTTCAATATCAAAAGTAGCCTCTACATGGATACCCTTGTCACCAGTATTTAAAATACTATCAAACTCCTGCTTAGCACATTCGCTATTATCACGGATCGACTGAATATGATATGAAGTTTCAGCCCACCATCTTTGTAGATTTACACGCATATTTGAGTATACTTTTTCATCATTTACAAATATATTTAGCTCATCTCTAGAGTTTAGATTAGCTATTACACGCAGATGAATTTGGGTATCTCTAAACAACTCTTCAACTAGCGCTACGTCATTATTTCTAACTTGGATAACAACACCAACTTCTTCAGCAAAAAGTTTAGCTAATACATCTTGAGTTTGTAGCTTAACATCTAAACCTTTACGCCCAGCAAATGACATCTCTGATAGAGTAGCAAACACACCACCATCTGATACATCATGATATGCTAAGATTTTATTTTGAGCTTTGAGCTTAGTGATATTTTCAAATAACACTTTTAGCTTAGAAGCCTCAACATCAGGAGCTATATTACCAATTTGGTTATAAGCTTGTGCTAGGCATGAAGCTCCAAGTCTGCCAGCACCATTTGATAAATCAATATGTAATAAAGTTGTGTCACTATCATCAACTAAAACTGGTGTTAAAGTCTTGCGTGCATTTGCCACCGGTGAAAAACCTGAAATGACTAATGATAATGGCGACGTTACAGATTTATATTGACCGTTGTCATCTGAGCACCTAGTTTTCATTGACATTGAGTCTTTGCCAACAGGTATTGCGATACCTAACTCTGGGCAAAATTCCATGCCAACTGCTTTGACAATCTCGTATAGTTTTTGGTTTTCATCACCATGATTTGCAGCAACCATCCAGTTTGCTGAGAGGCGAATATCACTTAGTTTTTGTATATCCGCGGCTAATAAGTTTGTCACAGCCTCTGCGATTGCTAATCTACCTGAAGCAGCAGCATTTATAGTAGCCACTGGAGTTCTTTCGCCCATCGCCATTGCCTCACCAGCTTTACTATCTACTGTAGCAGTTGTCACAGCACAGTCGGCAACTGGTACTTGCCATGGCCCAACCATCTGATCACGCGCAACCATACCTGTAATACTTCTATCACCAATCGTGATTAAAAAAGATTTAGAAGCTACAGCTGGTACTTTTAGCACCCGCTCAATTGCATCATCAAGCTTGATAGTACTTGTATCAAAAACATCTTGCTCAACTTTAACAGTCTTAACATTAATATGCATTTGTGGCGTATTACCGAATAACAACTCCATTGGTAAATCAACTGGTTTATTACCAAAATACTCATCGTTTAAGGTGATATGTTTCTCTGAAATAGCTTCACCAACCACAGCAAATGGGCATCTTTCTCTTTGACACAACTGTTCAAAAAGCTCTAGTGACTCGGGATCTATTGATAGCACATATCTCTCTTGCGATTCATTTGACCATATTTCTAGTGGCGAAAGCCCTTCTTCACCAACATTTACTTTTCTAAGCTCAAAGTAACCGCCAACACTGCCGTCTTTGACAAGCTCAGGAAACGCATTTGATATACCACCAGCTCCAACATCATGGATAAATGTAATCGGATTATTTTCACCCATTTGCCAACATCTATCAATAACCTCTTGGCAACGGCGCTCCATCTCAGCATTATCACGCTGAACTGAGGCAAAATCTAACTCTGAATTTGCCTCGGATGAAACTACTGATGATGCTGCACCACCACCTAAACCAATACGCATTGCTGGACCACCAAGACATATTAGCTTAGCACCAACTTTGATATCACCTTTCTCAACATGCATTCTTTTGATATTACCCATACCACCAGCAATCATAATTGGCTTATGATAACCAAATATTTCTTTACCTCTAGAGGTATTTGCAGCTTGCTCAAAAGTACGGAAATAACCATTTAGGTTTGGACGACCAAATTCATTTGAATAATGTGCTCCACCGATAGGCGCTTCTAGCATTATCTGTAACGGTGTCACGATATGATTAGGCTTACCATATTTACTAGTCTCCCAAGCCTGCTCAAAACCTGGAATATTTAGGTTTGAAACTGTAAAACCAGTTAGACCAGCTTTTGGTTTTGCACCAAGACCTGTTGCACCTTCATCACGAATCTCACCACCAACGCCAGTTGCTGAACCACTAAATGGTGCAATAGCTGTAGGGTGATTATGTGTCTCAACTTTCATCAGAATATCAACTTCTTCTTGGTGGAAATTATAAATACCTGTTTGCGTATTTGAGTAGAACCTTTGCGCTGTTGTACCCTCTATCACAGCAGCATTATCCTTGTATGCAGAGAGTACTCCTTGTGGAGATTTCTCTGTTGTATTTTGAATCATCTTGAACAATGATTTATCTTGCTCTTGACCATCGATTGTCCACTTAGCATTGAATATTTTATGCCTACAATGCTCTGAGTTAGCTTGCGCAAACATATACAACTCTGTATCTGTTGGGTTTCTACCTAGCTTATTATATTCAGATGATAGATATGCTATCTCTTGTTCACTAAGTGCTAAACCAAGCTTTTTATCAGCATCTTTGATAGCCTGCTGACCATTTTCTAAAACATTGATAAATTCTAAAGCTCTAGGAGTTCTAGCTTCAAATAGGCGTTGTAAATCATCTTTTGATGAGAAGATCTCTTCAACCATACGATCATGAACTAAGTTTTCAATCTCCTTTAGCTCAGTAGCAGAAACTTGACCCTCTACACCAAATAAAACTGCTCTTTCTACTCGCTTAACCTCATTAATCCCCGTATTACGGATAATATCAGTAGCTTTAGAAGACCACGGTGATATTGTACCAACTCTTGGCGCCGTCATAAAAGTATGACCTTTTGGTTGAGCTAAACCATACTCTCTATTGTAGTTAAGTAAAGATTTAATAATCTGCTCTTGCTTACTGTTAAGCTCTTGATCAATTTCAACAACGTGAATATATTGC
Source organism: Francisella persica ATCC VR-331 (assembly GCF_001653955.1). NCBI lineage: Bacteria > Pseudomonadati > Pseudomonadota > Gammaproteobacteria > Thiotrichales > Francisellaceae > Francisella > Francisella persica. Next base: position 531,959 of record NZ_CP013022.1, on the reverse strand, counting down.
GCTGATATTGACTCAACTTTACTAGATATTTTTTTAACATCGGCTAAAATTTTTTCTCTTCTAAAAGAAGAGAATGCACTTAAACCTTTAAAAATCCTAATCATTAGTTATCAAACCTATATTTTTCTAATTCTTTTAACTCTTTACGATGTTTCTCTAGCACATCTAGATAAACATCATCAACATCACCTGTAATGTAATTACCAGAGAAAACACTATCCTCAAACTCTCTAATCTTAGGATTTTGCTGTTGAATAATCTCTTTTAAATCCTCTAATGGTAAATATATCAACCCATCTACACCAATCCACTGGCGAATTTCCTCTATGGTCTTACCATGAGCAATTAAATCTGACTTAACCGGCATATCAATACCATACACATTTGGATAACGAACTGCCGGAGATACCGAAGCAAAATAAACAGATTTAGCACCTAAATCTCTAATCATTTCAATAATGCGTTTTGATGTTGTACCCCTTACAATAGAGTCATCAACAAGTAGAACATTTTTATCCTTAAATTCTGCTGGAATAGGGTTTAGTTTTCTTCTTACAAAATTCTTTCTATCAACTGATTCCGGCATGATAAATGTTCTACCAATATAGCGGTTCTTAACAAAGCCTTCACGGTATTCTACACCTAGTGCTGTTGCAATCTCTTGAGCAGAAGCTCTACCTGTCTCCGGTACAGGAATAACAATATCGATATCCTTATCTTTCCATGACTCTTTGATTCTCTTGCTTAAAATTTTACCTGCATCAACACGCGCTTGATAAACACTAACACCATTCATAATACTATCTGGTCGAGCAAAATAGACATATTCAAATAGACATGGTGCTAATACTGGATTTTTTGCACAGATTTTAGAATGAACCTTTCTATCTTCAGTGATTATTATCACCTCACCAGGCTCTACATCACGCAATACTTTAAATCCTGAAATATCTAAAGCAACACTCTCACTAGCAACCATATAGGCTTTATCACCATTATCGTACTCTTTAAAACCAAGCACAAGTGGGCGAATACCATAAGAATCTCTAAAAGCAATTAAACCAAAATCTGCTATCATTGCAGTGCAAGCATAGCCACCTTTGACATGCTCAAAGACAAACTCACATGCTTTATAAACAGCATCTGGAATTGGACAACCTTTTGATTTATTCATACCACAAGCAAAAAAGTTGAGTAATAATTCGGAATCTGAACTTGTATTAAGATGGCGTCTTTCAATATTATGGAGCATTTGTACAAGCTCTGGAACATTAGTCAAGTTACCATTATGAGCAAAAACTATACCATGAGGATTATTTACATAAAAAGGCTGACTATCTGCAGCACCCAAGCTTCCTACTGTTGGGTATCTTACATGACCTATACCCATTTTACCTTTTGACTTCTCTAATTTCTCATCTGTAAATACATCATTTACTAGTCCTGTATTTTTACGGATAAAAAAGTGCCCTTGATCCATAGTTGCGATACCTGCAGCATCTTGACCTCTATGTTGCAAAAGACTTAAACCATAAAATAACGCATAACTAACCTGATCTGGTCCAGCGACTCCAATTACTCCACACATAAACTACCGATTACTCTTAGTATAAATTAATTATTAACACAATATTATAACAATATTTAACACGATAAATTAATCAAAATTATCTAAAATACTAATGCGCAAAACTACTCCTTTCAATGTTTTTGACTTTACCTCTAGTGAATCAATCACCGAAACTAAATCTCCAATCATCAACTATGCCAAGTCACAGCTAAAGCCTTTTCTAAGTAGCACATGCATACTAGATCTTTGCAATTCTTTGGTATTATGTAAGCCGCTATTTGCTAACCTTTAGCGCAGATTTTCTAAGATATATTAAACAATACTATACTCTTTAGTTGTTTTAAGTGACCAGCTAACGGTAGGAATACCTCACTCACCAGCATGAATAATTACCCATCTCTTCTAATTTACTAGTGTATATATTTTGCAAAATCATAGCAAATCTGATGTACTCTCTTATAACCTTCAAAACCTAGCCTAACAAAATTATATAATACTACGCTACTATTATCAGGCCACCTGGCCGTGAGAATTCAGTGCAAATGTTGTGGAATATTACCACATAGGTAATTAACATTTAAAATCAAATTCTCTGGTAAATACTTTTTATCAGCCCAGACAACACAACCAACACCAAGCTTAGATAGGCCAAACTTGTGTCATAATGCATTGATTGATTTGACACGAGATAATCTAAAATTCCACTTTAAATATGAATCTATAAACAGAGCCTGGAAACCTCATGATAGTTGCATCAACATGAACCGGAATATCTATATCTGTTTGTTTTTCAAAATCATCAAGAGCTTTACATACATCTTCGACTAGTTCATATTGTCCTATAAAAGTTACTCCAAGAGTTAGTACAACTCCTATAGCATTTTCATCACACCTTTCTAATACAGCTTGTGGTGTCATTATTAAGCTATTTCGAGACATCGGCATCTCTTCTAAGCTCTATATTACAATATCTAGCAAAATTATGCCAGCATACTTGCACAGGTCCGGTAACTAATTTTGGTTTTGAATAATCTTTACCTTGGGCTTTCATCTTATCGCGCCAGCGCCATTTCATCACCATACCATTCAAGTACAGCTGCCTCTAATGAACCAAGTAGTTGAGCAAACTATAGCATTCTCAGTAGCTGAATTCCACAAATTTGCCAAGATATTTACACCGCTCGATTCTATTTTGCAGTCTGCAGGTATTCTATACATATTTTTATCATTTTTGCCGTGTATCGCTATAATCTTCTCGCTATAGTTGTATCTTAAATTTAAAATCTACTATCTCGAATAAATTAATTTTCTCAGCAGCGATATTTTTACAACATATTGAGATTATTAATTCGTCATAAAAAAATGTCACAAAATCATCTGGATAAGTATTACTAAGCCAGAAGTTATTAACTTTGCTGAAATTAGAACTGCTCAAGCCTTTTGCTATTCCCAGTGAATTTCTTTTTACTTGTGCTTCTTTGAGTGTCCATAAAGTATAAAAATCCTTATTAGGATTATCACTAATAGTTAGCTCGTAGCATTCTAATTCGCTAAAGTAACGCCGTGCGATCCTAATAATATTTTGTCTAGCTGATAGCTTTTCAATATCTACACCAATCTCTTGATCAGCAACGGCAATTATAAGCTTTGTCAGTGTATGACTAATATTAAAAAAAATACTATTATCCTCTAAGTAAGGTTTACCATGCTGATTGAAAAAAACTGGCGAGGAAATATGATAAAATTCTTCTAAAACAAAATAACGAATAAACTGCGAAAATATTTCTTGCTTGTTTGTAAGCTGAGATAAATCTATATTTCTACTAAAGAGCCATGATTTAATGTGCTCAGCTTTATATTTCTCAAAGTCTAAAATAAAAGCTGAGGCCTGCGACATCAAACTAATTACTCCGTTGCAATCTGCGATATTATATCTGTGGTTCCTAAAATACTATTAGTGTATTCAATATCTTTGTATGTCAAGCTTCCCTGCAATTGTTTTAAGCGCACATAATCTTCAACATAGTTGAATATAGCATCTGCAAATGATAGCTGTGCTTGGACAAGTATTGCCTGACGGTTAAGCAAGTCAACGATTGTCTGTGTCCCTGCTTCAAAACCTTCTAATATCGCTTTTACAGAAGCTATACCTGAATATACAGACTTTCTAAAGGCTTCAATTCTAACTACATCAAGGATAACTGTTTGATATGCCTCTACTGTACTAGCATAAACTTCTCTCTTAGTCTGTAGTAACGCATAGTTAGCTGCTTGATTATCGTAACTAGCCCGTTTAAGTTGAGCATAATCAGAACCTCCTCTTAATAAATTCCAGTTGACTTCGCCACCAATATTAGCAACATCATATTTAGTTGGGATTACAGCTATTTGTGCTGGTGAATTAGAAAGAGCATTACGAGACATCATTATGCCACCAGTTAAATTAGCTTTAGGAAAAAAATTACCCCACTGAATGCCAACCCCCTCTTGTGCTGCTTCGTATTCAAATTTTTTCTGCGCAATATCGAGATTATGCTTCTCAGCAGTATTTAACCAATAGTTAATATCATCAGGAACTGGATTACCAAACTCAGTATCTTTTGATATATATAAAATCGAACTTATACGCTTACCAATAAGTTTAGCCATCACAGCTTTGGCATTAATGAAATTTCTTTGTGCATTAACTCTATCAGCGATTGCTTGACGATATTGTGCATCTGTAGTTTTAAAATCAGCATACGAAACCATACCTGAGTTATACTTATACTTCTGAGTCAAATATAAATTTTTGTTCCAAGCTTCGTTAGCAAACTGAAACTGTAGTGCCTGCTCTGCTCTTAACAGCTCAAAATATGCAGTAACCGTATCAGTTATAAGAGTCTGTTCAGCTTTAGCATAAATCATCGCATACGATTTTTGCAAATATGTTGCCTGGGTATATGTCTTCCATTTACTCCAATCAAAGAGAACCTGAGAACCACTAAAATTTACCACATTTGCAGTATCATTGACTCTACCACCGAACTGATTATACAAATCTCTTCTAAGGTTATAATTAAAATCAATCTGTGGTAATAATGCGCCTAATGCTGTTGGCACAGTTTCAACATTTGCCACAAAAGTTGATCTTGCTGCTTGATAATCAGCATTATGTTCAGCAGCTAGCTTATATATATCGACTAAACTATAGTACTTATCCTCAGTATCACCAACCATCGCAACTTCATCAGCTTTTTTAAGGTTATAGAATCTATTGCCTTGTTTAATCTGATCAGCTTTGGCATATTGTTTTTCGACACTATACGCGTTTTCAGCAACATCAGTACCTACAGGTCTTCCTGCATAGTTATAGTTAGGAACAGTTGTATTTTCATTAGCTAACGCTAGACAGAACCCAAAAAAACCTAAGAAGTATAATGTTATTAACTTTTTCATAGCACTTCTTACTTATTGTACGTGTTAAAGAGGAGACTCTTTTCGTATTTTTGTGTTGGTGTTTTAATTATCAAGTAAGCTTTATCACAAATAGCTGTTCTAACGACAAATATTAGTCTACCATTAGTCTCAAGAAGCCCTAATAGTGACTCATCTATCTCATCTTCTTTAACCACATTTGATATATATATACAATTATATTTTTTACCATTTTTGATAATATTGGTTATATGTTCAGCACTATTAAACTCAACATTATATATATCAATATTTGCTAGCTGACGCCTTACTAAGGCTAAGCTTTGCTCATCATAATCAACAAGTTCGACACTCTTACATAATTTAGCTATTAAGGCTACTGGATAACCACTTTCTAACCCGAGTTTTAAGATATTATCGTTAGCTTTGATAGCTAATGCCTCTACAAGCTTAGCTGTAAACATCGGACTTCTTAATTCTTTTTCGCCTACAATTAAATTTGTATCGCAATAAGCTAAACCTTGAAGTTCTCTCGGTAAAAAAATTTCTCTAGGGATTTCTGCCATAATTTTAGCAACACCATCTAAAGAAAGTCCTTCAATAAGAACTTGTTGCTTTACCATATTTTCTCTAGCAAGCTCAAAATTCATATTAGATCCTATTAGATATTTAAGAAGTAAATTTCATCTACTATTCAGACAAGATATAATATCATAATACCACAGCAAAAGGAACCTTACTACTTTTTGCTTTGAGTTATTATTTTATATCAACATTCTAATATAAGATAAATGACAGCTGAAATTCAATTAATGCGAAATTTGCAGACATTTACCTTTACTGCTATATATGTTCATTTAATTCAATATAGTTATAAATATCGCCTAATTTCTGCATGTTTGTTTATTCTGATTTTTTTAAAAAAATCTTTATAGACAAAAAATAAAAAGTTAAAATACTTAGAGTAAATTATTCACTTTCTAAAAATTAAATTAGTAAATACTAAATTAAAGGATATAAGCATAAATGAAAAGACCTGAATTACTATCGCCTGCAGGCACGCTACAGGCGATGCGCTATGCTTTTACATATGGAGCAGATGCTGTATACATCGGCCAACCCAGATATAGCCTGAGAGTAAGAAATAATGAATTTTCAAAGCTAGAAATCCTTGAGACAGCTATTACTGAGGCTCATGCTCAAGGCAAAAAAATAATGCTTGCTAATAATATAACACCACATAATGCAAAAATAAAAACTTACATAAAAGATATAACTCCAGTAATAGCTCTTAAGCCTGATGCTATGATTATGTCTGACCCAGGAATGATAATGCTTGTTAGAGAGCATTTCCCAGATCAAGAAATACATCTATCAGTACAAGCAAATGCAGTAAATTATCAAACTGTTAAATTCTGGCAAAAACTGGGGATAAAGCGTGTTGTGCTGTCAAGAGAGTTATCGCTAAAAGAGATCGCTGAGATTAAAGAACATTGTCCAGATATGGAAATTGAAACATTTGTTCACGGTTCTCTTTGTATGGCTTACTCTGGTAGATGTTTACTATCAGGATATTATAGCCATAGAGATCCTAATCAAGGTGTTTGTAACAACGCGTGTCGTAATAGCTATAAAGTTGCCGAAGCAAAACAAAACGAATTAGGCAATTTTGAACCAGTACAAACACTATCTACTTTAGGTATCGGTACACCATCTGATAAAGTTGTCTTGATAGAAAATGATAAAGAGCCAGGCCAATATAATCCAATGTTTGAGGATGAGCATGGCACTTATATTATGAACTCAAAGGACCTGCGTGCAATACAACATGTAGAAACTATGATGAAAATGGGAGTTGACTGCTTTAAAATTGAGGGGCGAACTAAATCATTCTTTTATGCCGCAAGAACAGCTCAACTTTATGACCAAGCAATCAAAGATGCTCTAGCCGGTAAACCTTTTGATATGACGCTAATGGATAAGCTTGAAGGTCTTGCACACAGAGGTTATACAGAAGGCTTCTATCGTCGCCATGTACACGATGAGTATCAAAAATATGATAATTCTAATTCACGCAGCTCTACACAGCAATTTGTTGGTGAAATAACAAACTTTGATGAACACACTGGTTATGCTGATGTCAATGTCCGCAATAAAATCAAGATTGGTGATAGTATCGAACTAATGTTACCATCTGGTAGCCGTGAAATTATCCTAGATAATATGCAAGATAAGGATGGCAAACATATGGAAGAAGCAAAAGGTAGCGGCTATAAAGCTAAGATAAAGTTTGATAATGTTACAGCTAAAGATATGAAGTTTGCTTTGATGATTAAAAATCTATAAAGTGGATAAACACAAATGTCTAAGAAACACAAGTTAAAAGTACAACTTCTACATGAGAACGTTAAAAACACTAATATAAAATAAGGGAGAAAATAGCTACTATAGTGACTGTTGGGATTATGGTTTTGAAGAATCCGTTATTAGCTATCCTTTATGGTTATGAGATAAGCAAACAATTGAAAGTAAGTTGGTCTGATAGACAAGTTATATAGTTTCATCGCGCCAGAAGTTATTATTATGATTGGCGGTAACCATACTCACAGATCTGACTGGTTTTGCTTGTATCCATTTATGGAATTTATTGAAGAGGCTTATATTGGCAAGGGAGATACTTATATTAATGACGTGGCTTGTCTGGGGACGAGAATGTAAATCATGCCAGGAATTACTATTGATTTAAAGGTGCTATTGTGGCGTCTAATACAGTTGTCACCAAAAATGTTGAACCATATAGTATTGTTGCTGAATCTCCAGCTAAACTATTAAATATCGATTTAGTAAAGAAATTATAAATGACTTGCTAAGTTTAGATATTCATAATTGGGATCCAAAAAAGTTTGAATATCTAAAAAGGATACTTACGTGCATTAGATTATTATTAAACTTAAGCAAGAATCTGCTGACTATGATCTTTCCTTGTTATAAAAAACTATTAGTAACAATAATCTAAAAGTTGCAATTTTTTTAAAAAGTCATATTTTAATTTGTTTTAACTTTTATTAAGAGTAGAAGTATAAAGCAAACTATTGACATAATAATCATTGTAATAGCAATAGGTATAGAACTAGTAGCAGGAAATAACATTGCTATACTTCCTATAACTCCACTAATAGCAAACTCCATAGTTCCAAATAATGCTGCAGCAACGCCTGCTATTTCATAAAAAGGCTCCATACTACCACTTGCTCCAGTACCTGCAGTAAGTGCACAACCAAATGTTGCTAAAAAACATGGAGCAAAAAACCCCCACAAGCTTAATCCCCATATTTCATAAATACTTAATGATAAGATACCTGCAACAAAAACGCATGCAACTCCTAACAAAGCTGTTTTATAAACACCTAACGCATTAACTATAATGCCTGCGAATAAAGAGCCTATCAAAAATGCTAATCCTGCTGAACCAAATACGACATATATTTCAGATATTGGGTACCCTAGATAATTGATAATATACGGTGTCATCGAAAATAGCATAAAAAATGAAGCCATTCCAGATACAGCTGCTAATGAATATGTCCAAAACTGTAAAGACTTAGCTACATATAAATATCTTGCAAATACATTCCAAGACATTTTTTTACGCCTTTCGATAGGTAAACTCTCTTTGACAAATATCACCACTATCAAAAATGCTACAATTGCTAACCCAGTAAGGAATACAAATGCTGATTGCCAATGAAAATGAATAGCTAGTTGTACACCTATTAAAGGTCCTATAATAGGAGAGACTGATATAATTGCGTTTATAAAACTATAGACAATCGAGCTTGTTTTACCTGAAAAGGCATCGCGAATAATTGCAAAAGCACAAACAGACAAACCACAGCAGCCTAACCCCTGCACTACTCTAGAAGCTATCAAAAGCTCTATATTACTCGATAAAGCACAAAGGACAGAACCTATAACAAACAATATCGCCGATAATAGGATAACTCTAAATCTACCAAGTTGGTCAGATAAAGGCCCCAAGAAAAGCTGTCCGACACCTGTCACGACCAAAAATAAAGATAACGTCACTTGTACCATCTGCTGAGTTGTATGTAAAGATTCACGCATATCAGGTAAAACAGGCATATATACATCCATAGCTAATGCAAAAGCAAAAGCCATAGGCCCTAAGATAAGAATAGTCTTTAATGGAGAATACTTCCACATAAGAAACACTCTTGTACTTATTATATTGGATAACCAGTTATTATAACATTAATAATAAAAATATGTTACCCATTTAGCATATTAAGACTTATAAGATCAGCTTGTTTAGTTTATTTTTAATTATATGATTATCGGTGTTATAATAGCCGTTATTCAAAGAGTTTTATCAAATAAAATGTACAAAAAGATTATACTTATTTTGTCAATTATACTACCAATTCTGTCATTTGCAAAAGATGAAAAAACACTAAGTGCTATTAGTGTCAATGCAGTTAATCACCCTTTAGCAATAACAGCTATAGTAGTATTTATTTTGGCTTATCTACTGGTAATGACAGAGGACTTTACTAAATTAAACAAATCAAAGCCTGTAATTGTTGCTGCTGGGGTAATCTGGATACTAGTAGCTATTGTTGGCGAATCTTTGGGTGCTAATAATATTGTTCATAGTAATTTCAACCATATTATGATAGAGTATGGCGAGCTTCTACTTTTCTTATTGGTTGCTATGGCATATATCAATTTAATCGAAGATAGAAATGTTTTTGCCAAATTAAAAAGTTCTCTTTTACGCGCTGGTTTTGGTTATCTAGCAACTTTTTGGCTTACCGGTATAATTGCTTTTTTCTTATCAGCTGTTGCTGATAACTTAACTACGGCTTTAGTTATGAGTACTGTTGTAATATCTATCGGTAAAGATAATAAAAAATTCATAACCATGGCTTGTGTGAATGTCGTAGTTGCCGCAAATTCTGGTGGAGCGTTTTCGCCATTTGGCGATATTACCACGCTTATGGTTTGGCAAGCAGGAGTTATCAAGTTTACTGAATTTTTTGTTATATTTTTACCGTCACTTGTCAACTTCTTAGTTCCTGCTATTATTATGAGTTTTTTTATACCTAAAATGAAAACTCAGTCAATAATTGAAGAAAAAGTTGAGCTTAAACGTGGTGCTATTACAGTAATAGCGTTATTTATACTGACAATAGCTACAGCTGTATCATTTGAACATATGCTTCACCTTCCACCATCACTAGGGATGATGACAGGATTTGGCTATGTAATGATTTATAATTACTTTTATGGTCTAAAAATAGCTAATGAAAATAAAAATCCTAAAGGTCATAAAATGCCTCCACATGCTTTTGATATTTTCGATAAAGTTAAAGAAGCAGAGTGGGATACTTTACTATTCTTCTATGGTATCTTAGTCTCAGTGCAAGGACTTGCTGCTCTTGGTTACTTAGGTATTGCTTCTCAATATATCTACTCGGATATGCAGTCGATAGCTCCAACTTTATTTTCGGCACATACTCAAGCAAACACTATAATTGGTATACTCTCAGCTATTATTGATAACATACCTGTTATGTTTGCGATATTAAGCATGAACCCTACTATGGAGCATGCTCAGTGGCTCTTAATCACACTTACCGCTGGTGTTGGTGGTAGTTTATTGGCTATTGGATCCGCTGCTGGTGTTGCTGTAATGGGTAAATCTAAAGGCAAATACACTTTTGTCGGACATCTAAAGTGGACTTGGGCTATTGCCCTAGGCTATTTTGCTAGTATTATTATACATCTTCTAATCAATCACTAGTAAGTTCGATAACTTTATCATGATACGCTTTAACTCTGTAATTATGGCTAACTGAAATATACGCTAAGCCTTTATTTTGAGTAATTAATAGATTTTTCTATAAGTTAACATCTATATTCAAGTTGCCTCATCAAGCAAAATCAAATCATAATCTTTAGTAAATAATTTTACATAATCGCAGCTTTTGCTGTTTGCCAGAAGATAGTATATATATTCCCCCAATCATGCATAGTATTTATAAATTTAGCCAAATAGCCTATTCCTAATAAATTAATTATCTGCTTGAATTCATCATTTGCTAGAATATTAGCAAAATATGGATAAAACATTGCTATTTTAAAATCATCCTCAGGTAAATATGGGCGCTATAATAAAAAAGTATTTTAGGTATTTTGTTGAGAAATTTTTAAGCTCAGAAAACCTACTAATATTAGTTCTTAGCTCAGCTAAATTCTCATTCTAAAAACTAGAAGTAGCATTGGAGAAATGACACTGTAAATGCTGACTGCACCTGCATAATCTATCCAAAACTAATAATTTTAGCAAAATAGCGTGGTAATGCTAAAATTGTTCTAGTCAAGGACTATTTGTACAAAAAAACTTCTGACAATATCTTTTTTTTTTTACGGAATGTAACTTTATAAAAATAACAACCTTATTAAAATTCTTCTTTGATAAAACATATTCTCTTTTTTCAGATTGATTATCATAAATGTAGTTTTTATTATTTCTAACCACATATAAGGCCATATCTAAAATCTGCTTCACATTTCTTATGACTATATAAAAGCTCTCTTAAAGGCTTACCAAGCCTAAAAACAACTCAAAACATTTACTACTAAAACTATTTTAACCCAAAAAAATATAACCATAGATATTAAAGTCATAACCATATAATGACAAGGATAATACCCTATAACCACCACAAAATAATAGAGAAAGAAACTAATGTTGAGACAAACTATTAATAATTGTCAAAAATATATTATTTTAAAGAATAATGAGCTGCTGTATATCATAACTAATGAGTTCTTCAGGATTGTCATAAATTTTGGCACAACTTAGGTAACTTTAGAATTAAGCCAATTACTGACATAATTCTCTGTCATTAGTTTACACATAAAGATTATCAAAGATACTGACCACAAAAATATGTCAAAAAACTATTTAATAACATCACTGAAGTAATAGCAGCAAATATTACTAGCTGGTGCAATAATGTTTGCTTGTTTATATTGCTCTACAGCATTATAGAAGGCAACATACCAATGGTTTAAATAAACTACTTAAACCAACACTAGTAAACTCAAACACTACACATACAGCCAATATCAACAAAACTACTAAACCTGCTTTAAAGCTCCAAAAATCCTAGATACTAGCCAATAACTTTAAAAAACCATCATCTATTCTGCTTTATATGGAACCGAAATCACTACTCTAGTAACAGTTTTGTCATCTTTTTTATCCATTGCTGCTATAGCTAATTTAACCATGCGTGAATTTTGATTATGTAGTAGGAAGTGCCACCATTTTGTATTTACAACTTCTGGAATTATTACTACAGAATAGCCTCGTTCTGGATCTCTTAGGTCATTTTTATGCAAAATTTGCAATACTGGAGTTATAAACGAGTTATATATAGGTCGCATTATCAAGAGCTTTTCTTTGAAAGCTAAATTTTTCCATTCGGTTTTAATTTTTTCGATTTTCTTTTGATTTGCCGAAACAAAAACTGGAGTAATATCATAAGATAGATTTCTTGCTAACCTTAACGACTCTATTGTGCCACGGTGAATACGTGAAACTAATACAACTATTTTTGGTTTCAAGTTTTCATGTATACAAGCATTTACAATTGCCTCATCAACACTTAGTGCTAGATTATGCTCTCTTCTTATATAATGAGTTTTTATCGCATATAAACCATACATGATAATTGCGATCGCAATTATCACAATCCAAACGCCTTCAAAAAATTTACTTTCAACGATTATAATTAATACTACAAATGTAGCAACACAGCCAAAGGCATTGATAAATGCTCTAATTCCCCAACTTCTATATGAACGCTTATTCCTATACCAATACTTAACCAATCCAGCTTGACAAAGTGTAAATGCAATAAAAACACCAAAAGCATATAATGGTATCAAGCGGCTAACTTTAGCATCAAATATTATAACCAAGATTGCCGATAATGCAGTTAACATTATAATCCCATTTCTAAATGCAAATCTATCACCGACACGCTGTAGCTGTTCAGGAAGATAGTTATCCTTACTCATAATTGAAGCTAAAATAGGAAATCCAGTAAAACAAGTGTTAGCTGCCATAAGTAGAATCAAACAGGTGGATGCTTGTAAAAAATAATATAAAAAGCCATTACCTAAAACTTGGTGAGCAACTTGTGATAAAACACTTTCTGAAAAATCTGGCAATATTCTTGTTTTTGCAGTTATAAAAGTTACTCCGGCAAACATCACTATCGATAAGAACGTCATAAGTAACAAACCAGATTTAGCTAAGTTTGGAGACTTGTAAGCTGAAACTCCATTTGCATATGATTCAATACCTGTTAACGCAGCACTACCTGATGAAAAAGCGCGCAGTACAAGAGTTATAGTTAAAACACCCATCGAAGCCTGCATCTGATCAAGTTGATTTTTTGTATATGTAAATGTCTGTAAAGAGTTATGATTATACTGATATATCCCTACAATTATCATGATAATAATTGAGACAATAAACATATAGGTTGGCCATATAAAAATCTTTGCTGTAGATTTAACGCCACGAAGATTTATAATCATCAAAAGTGCCAAAAGACCCAAAGCTAACCTAACACTATAATCATCTAAAACAGGAAAAGCCGAACTAATAGCCACCGCCGCTGTAGAAACAGAAACTGCCACTGTAAGAATATAATCAATAATAAGAGATGCCGAAGTTAACAGCAAAAGTTTTTCATTAAAGTGTGTTTTAACTATCGAATATGAACCACCGCCCTCTGGATGAGCCCGTATAACTTGCGCATATGAAAAACCCATCAACAATATCAGTAATATCACCATTAGCGCTACTTCAATCGAGTATTGCAGAACAGCTGCTGCTCCAGCAGTTGCCAAAACTATAAACACCTCTCCAGTAGCATACGACACAGAAGATAGTGCATTTGAAGAAAGTATTGCAAAACCAGCAAACAAGCCTATTTTTTGCTCTTGTTGTTTTGTATTAGGAATTGGTGAACCAAATATAAGATTTTTTATTTTCATTTACATTTACTCTTGCTTTTGTAAAAACTCACTAAGTTTTTTAGCCAACTCATCTGTTCCTTTTTTCGTGGATGCTGATATTGTATAGTAATTACCTTGATAACCTATATGCTCAACGAACTCTTGGCACTTGTGTTCTATTTTATCAGCAAGTAAATCAATTTTATTAATAACTAAAAATCTCGGTTTATCAAATAGCTCTTGACTATACTTCTCTAGTTCTTTCTCAACAGCAAAATAGTTTTCAACAGGATCCGACTCATTAAACGGACAAATATCAACAATATGCAATACGCACCTAGCTCTAGTTAGATGCTTTAAGAATCTAAGTCCAAGTCCAGCACCTTCAGCAGCTCCCTCAATTACTCCTGGGATATCTGCCATCACAAAACTATCTACACCAACTTTTACAACTCCTAAATGAGGATACATTGTTGTAAACGGATAATCAGCAACTTTTGGCGTTGCTTCAGATACTGAGCAAATAAGAGTTGACTTACCAGCATTTGGTAAACCTAACAAAGCAACATCTGCTAATAGATTAAGCTCTAGCCTGACCTCTTTGTACTCACCTTCTTCACCTAAGGTAAACTTTCTTGGCGCTTGGTTTGTACTACTTTTAAAGTGTGTATTACCAATACCTCTTTTACCACCTGAGACTATCTTAAAAGTTTGTCCATGTTGTAGCACTTCACCAATTTTTTTATTTGTATCTATATCAAAAACACTAGTACCAACAGGCACAACTAGATATAAATCTTCGCCAGTTTTACCATAGCAATTACGCCCCCCACCAGGACGACCATTATCAGCGTAATATTCTCTTTTATAACGGTAATCAATCAAGGTGTTTACATTTTCATCAGCTTTTAGATAAATACTGCCACCATTACCACCATAGCCGCCATCAGGGCCACCACGTGGAACATATTTTTCACGACGAAAACTTACACAACCATTACCACCTTTACCAGCTTGAAGCTTAATAACTACTTCATCTACAAATCTCATAACGCCAAAATCTTATACTTATAAAAACGTTAATCATACATTATATATGTTCTATCTCAAATTATCATTGACTATTTAAAAGCCAACAAAAGGATTAATATCAAAACATAAGTTAAAAATCTCGAAAAATATAACTAAGCTACCCATAAATATCACATAAAGATTTGAACAGTAGACTTTAAGATCGAATTTTCTACTTAGGAACGATGGTATATAAACAAATATTATCACTGCAAATATTGCTGCATATTGTAAAGCTAAAATAAAACCACGCGGGTAAAAAATAGTGAAAATCAATGGTGGGATAAAACATATCAACCCCAAAGCTAGATTACCTATTCGTCTATTATAACGCGTAAACAAATCCCGAATATAATGCATTAATGAAATACCAACACCAATAAAAGATGTAATAATTGCAATATAAATAAATATATTTAACCATACTTCTAAAAGCACTGAACCTGATACCTCTCTAATCTCTACTGCCAACCCTGCTGGGGTGTTATTACCAGAACTAAATAATGTTTGATAACTATGTAACCCTTGCTGTGGAATAAGTGCTAAAGCCAAAAATATCCAGATAATATAAATCATTAGAACACTTAGACTACCAATAAGAATACTTTTTTTAATCTTAGTAATATCACCTTTTTGATATTCATAAATAACAGGGATTATATTATGAAACCCAAATGATGGTAATAAAGTCGGCCACGCAAAAATAAACGCTGATAGGCTAATAGGTATTCTGCTTAAATAACTTGGATTTATATAAAACAATATAATAAATACAGCAACTGTAAAAAATAAAAATTTAACTATCACAAAAAATCTATTTGCATAGTCACTGACTCTATAGCTAAACATTAGTGCACCAAAAATCAGTGTGAAGATAACAGCAGATAACCCTACTTGAGTTTTATTAGAATTATCTAGGCTAGTTATAGCACTTACAAGAGATGAGCCTTGTGTGGTATATGCAGACATTAAAGAATACAACAATAACAAATAAATAATACTAAAAAACATCAAATATGCTTTTGATACTCGTGATTGCATCATTGATGTAAAATTGACACCTAACGGATACTTAGCACAAACTCTTAGTAGTTTAAGCGCAGTTATATACATCACACTCCAAGATAAAATTAAAAGGATTATTGCCATGGTAAAGCCACAAGATGAAACTATCAAAGGTAGAGATAGCATACCTGCACCAATTGTAGTACCTATTATCAAAAAAACTGAACCAATAAATTTAGAATTCATATATCAATTATATTTTTTGTTAAACGCCATGAATAATAACGCTATTTTAATAACTAAGCAAATAATGCTGACTTCTATAACGCAATTTTCCTATAATAACCTTAATTAAAATTACTATTAATTGCTATAGATTTATTTTAAAAATTACTCCAAGTAAAATATTTTGAATTTATTTATAAATGTGGCAAAAAATCTCTAACTGGCTGGAATGGCTATGTCACGTAACTGTTACAGTGCAACAGAATAAATAATAGTATCTATTTCAAAGAAACGGCTCTTAAAAACTTAATATCTCTAGCAAAGTATTGATAGTAATCTAATAAGCCTATCTCATGCGCGTTTTAGTTATAATAACATTGTTGTCAAACTTTTTGATCTAATACGCACAGATCATAACTTATAACAAGCAAGATTATGTTTGTATTGATGATCTATATTCTGCTATTATTGAAGTTTTTACAGATCAAATTAAACTCAACTGGCAAATATCTGGACATAAAAAAGATGAAAGAATAATTTATAAATATAGATTAGAGAATGTTTAAAATATAAGCTTGTTAAAAATATCAAACCAAACCACCCGATACCATACTCATAGCAGCTCTAGCATGGCTGATTTATACCCTCACCTATAAACTTGACTTAGGTTGCCATAGTCTGTATGTATCTATAACTAGCAATAGAACTAAGTGTCTTTAATAACGCAATATTGATGCACCACCAATATCCCAAGCAACCTTTGTACAGATCCTGACATATTTGACCACCCAGCCCCAGCTGCAGCATATGACATAATCATTGAACCAGTAGGAATCATAATAGTTGCCTCCTCACCTATGCCTGTAAAGGTTCCGCTATATGAGATCATCTGATTATACTGAATACCTAGATATTAGTTAAATTTATATCCTGACATAATCATCACATTACCAGCAACTCCAAGCATCATATTCGAGCCACTCATACTTCCACCAAACATCAAGCCTAAATACCAGTTGCTCTATTTTCATACCACAACTATCTTCATTATTTGTCAAAGAATCAAAAGTATTCAAATGGATCTGTTTAAGCTGCTACTTGCTGAGGGTATCATCTACTATATTAATGCTTGTAGAATATTTCTCTTGTGACCCAGCAAAGGTTATTTTGATAATTGCAAATAAGAGTAACGCTAAGATATGTTTTTTAGTCATATTAATAAGTTACCAAAAAAGGTACATTTTAGATAAAAACTTCATTCTAAGATCATTAAATTTACAGCATATAAGTTAATACCTTTAAATCTACCGTTTTATTCCACTAAATCATTAAGTTAAATACATTTATAAAATTACCTAATTAATCTTTTAGTGATGAACAAAACTATCCCAGATTGATAATTAATAAAAAATGTTACAAATAAGAAATAATTAAGCAATAACTTAGCTTTAACTACGTACTTGTATATTTAAAAAATTTGGATATATAAGATAGAAGATTTTTACAAATATCTATAGAAAATTATAAGTATCATAACCTAAAGGAGCAAATTAAAACTAATCAAACTTTATTAAGTGACTTTAAAGGTGGTGTAAATAAAAAAATTCTACGAGGTCATTTTATAACAATGAACAATAGTGCAAGAAACGGTTATACTAAAGAAGATCAAGTTAAGAGAGTTAAAAATAGTCATTATACTCCTAACTTCCTAAAGAAATACCATAAAAAATATTTTGATTATTTTATATCTTTTCAAAATGAACTAGAGAAAAATGATAATATCCAAAACTTTTTGGTAAAAAAAGAAAAGATTTTCATAGAGTTTCTATATACAAAAGAATGATTAATAATGGCTACAATTATATAAATGAAAAAGAATTACTCTTTAGTTGTATTATCAGTTGCTATTTATACACTTTATCTTATTCATCAATGGAATAAAACATGTGGATATGTACATGAAAAATATAAAGTGGATGAAATCTAGTAACCAAAATCATACTTTTTAAATATATTAAAGCTTTTGATTTCGAGCATTCGGTAGTAAATTGTAGCGGTTTACACGATGGACAAAGGAAAGGTATGCTTACATAAGCTATTTATTTAAACAAAAATTTCAAAAAAAAACTTCTTACTAAGAATATAGTATTTTGAGAGTTACTCTAGAAAAAAACCTATAATCTTAGGAACTGATAAAGCATAATGGAAAAGCATTCCCCGTTACACCATCTATTAATAAGACATGACAAAGGTCTAAAAAAGTTTAAAGATGTTGAAGCAATTAATCTTTCCTGGAGACTTATTAGAAAATAAATAGAGGAAATTGATAATAAAGATACAAATAATAACGATACATGTAAAAAGTATTAACCAAATTAAAAGTAACATATGAAACATAGCCGTAAGTTTAAACTACAACCTTTCTCGCAGATAGTTAGTTCATAAAACATAAATAACCCTAAATAGTAATTTATATAGTTGGTAAAAGAAAAAATATCGTTCTTCTTGTATTAGAATCGTACTTAATCAGCGACAGCAAAGCGATAACCTATAGCGTTTTCTGTGGTTATTAAGAGTTTTGTTTTTTTTACAAGTAAATAGTTTTTTTCTTAATTGCTCAATATATACTCTTAAATGCTGTGTGCCATCGCCATGGCATTCACCCCAAACATCCTTCAGAATAGTATTTTGCATCACTAACTTACCAGCATGACTGACTATAAAATCCAAAATAAAAAACTCTTTTTTCGAAAAATGTAAAATTAACCTTATTTTATTATCATTAAAATCTATATTTAAAATTGCAAAAAAATATTTACCAGTTTGTTTTTTTAGCAGATGATTTAGCTGTCTTTTGACTCTAGCAATAAGCTCGCATATCAGAAGGCTTTTTGATATAGTCAAGAGCACCATTCTCGATAGCTTTTTAACCTCTTAAGTGTCATTACGCGCAGAACAACTTAATTATAGCACTCACTATATCTGCGTGCAGATTTTAGCCATTCTTGACCATATTGGTCATGGAAGTCGAAGATCAAGAATAACAGCATAATATATGATACTCTCCTAAAAGTTTTGTCGCATTACCAGCTATATCGACAATCTCAACATCATGACCTAAAACTAAAAAAGTTTTTTCTAAAAATCTTTTAATCTGTGGCTCATCGTATAAGTTTACAAATGCAAAAAACAACAAGTCCCATATTTTTATGAGGCATTGTATTTGAGCTTATCACGATAAGTCTTTGGATAAACTAAGAAGATGGCGACTACCTACTTTCACCTGGGCAATGCCAGACTATCATTGGCGTTTTGTAGTTTCACTTCTGAGTTCGGAATGGGATCAGGTGGTTCCTACAAGCTATCATCGCCAAAACTGTGTTTTGGGATTATAAAGATATTTAACAATTCAGTATAGAAATAGACTTAAGTCTCTCGGATCATTAGTACTGGTAAGCTTCATACATTGCTATACTTCCACACCCAGCCTATCAACGTCGTAGTCTCCAACGTTCCTTACTGATTTACATCAGAGAGATCTAATCTTGAAGGAGGCTTCACGCTTAGATGCTTTCAGCGTTTATCCCGTCCGAACGTAGCTACCCGGCAATGCTTCTGGCGAAACAACCGGAACACCAGTGGTTCGTTCACTCCGGTCCTCTCGTACTAGGAGTAACTCTTCTCAAATCTCTAACGCCCACGGCAGATAGGGACCGAACTGTCTCACGACGTTCTGAACCCAGCTCGCGTACCACTTTAAATGGCGAACAGCCATACCCTTGGGACCTGCTTCAGCCCCAGGATGTGATGAGCCGACATCGAGGTGCCAAACTCCTCCGTCGATATGAACTCTTGGGAGGAATCAGCCTGTTATCCCCGGAGTACCTTTTATCCGTTGAGCGATGGCCCTTCCATTCGGGACCACCGGATCACTAAGACCTACTTTCGTACCTGCTCGAGCCGTCACTCTCGCAGTCAAGCGCACTTTTGCCTTTATACTCTTGGCACGATTTCCGACCGTACCGAGTGCACCTTCGTACTCCTCCGTTACTCTTTAGGAGGAGACCGTCCCAGTCAAACTACCCACCATACACTGTCCTCGAATTTCTCCTGAGTTAGAACTTCAGATATTCAAGGGTGGTATTTCAAGGACGACTCCACAGCTACTGGCGTAGCTGCTTCATAGTCTCCCACCTATCCTACACATAAATATTCAAAGTCCAGTGTAAAGCTGTAGTAAAGGTTCACGGGGTCTTTCCGTCTAACCGCGGGTACACTGCATCTTCACAGCGATTTCAATTTCACTGAGTCTCTGGTGGAGACAGTGTGGCCATCGTTACGCCATTCGTGCAGGTCGGAACTTACCCGACAAGGAATTTCGCTACCTTAGGACCGTTATAGTTACGGCCGCCGTTTACTGGGGCTTCGATCCAGAGCTTCGCTTGTGCTAACCCCTTCAATTAACCTTCCAGCACCGGGCAGGCGTCACACCCTATACTTCATCTTACGATTTCGCAGAGTGCTGTGTTTTTGATAAACAGTCGCAGCCACCTGGTATCTGCAGCCCCCAACAGCTCAAAGAGCAAGTCTTATCACCATCAAGGGCACACCTTCTTCCAAAGTTACGGTGTCATTTTGCCTAGTTCCTTCACCAGAGTTATCTCATAGCCTTAGTATTCTCTACCTACCCACCAGTGTCGGTTTACAGTACGGTCGCTTATACAATTATACTTAGAAGCTTTTCCTGGAAGCATGGTATCAATAGCTTCGTCAAACAAGTTTGACTTCGTCTCGTATCTCAGATTAACAAGATGCCGGATTTGCCTAGCACCTCTACCTACATACTTTCACCTGGACAACCATCCGCCAGGCCTACCTAACCTTCTCCGTCCCTCCTTCGTTCATAATAAGCGGCACAGGAATATTAACCTGTTTCCCATCGACTTCACTCTTCAGCTACGCCTTAGGGGCCGGCTTACCCTACGTTGATTAACATTGCGTAGGAATCCTTGGGTTTTCGGCCAATAAGAATCTCACTTATTTTACGTTACTCATGTCAGCATTCGCACTTCTGATACCTCCAGCAAACTTCTCAGTTCACCTTCATCGGCTTACAGAACGCTCCCCTACCAATATACTAAATATATTCCGCAACTTCGGTGCATAGCTTAGCCCCGTTAAATCTTACGTGCAGGCCGACTCGACCAGTGAGCTATTACGCTTTCTTTAAAGGGTGGCTGCTTCTAAGCCAACCTCCTGGCTGTCTGGGCCTTCCCACTTCGTTTCCCACTTAGCTATGACTTAGGGACCTTAGTTGGCGGTCTGGGCTGTTTCCCTTTCCACTACGGACCTTAGCACCCGCAGTGTGTCTCCCGTGATTGAACTTCATCGTATTCTGAGTTTGCATCGAGTCAGTAAGGTCGTAAAACCCCCATTGTCGAAACAGTGCTTTACCCCAATGAGTTATACACGAGGCACTACCTAAATAGTTTTCGGGGAGAACCAGCTATCTCCGTGCTTGATTAGCCTTTCACTCCGATCCACAGCTCATCCCATACTTTTGCAACAGTATTGGGTTCGGTCCTCCAGTTAGTACTACCTAACCTTCAACCTGGCCATGGATAGATCGCGCCGGTTTCGGGTCTACTCCTAGCGACTAATCGCCCTATTAAAACTCGCTTTCGCTACGGATCCCTTATTCAGTTATCCTCGCCACTAAAAGTAACTCGCTGACCCATTATACAAAAGGTACGCAGTCACATGACTAAATCATGCTCCTACTGCTTGTATGCAAGCGGTTTCAGATTCTATTTCACTCCCTTTATAAGGGTTCTTTTCACCTTTCCCTCACGGTACTAGTTCACTATCGGTCATTCAGTAGTATTTAGCCTTGGAGGATGGTCCCCCCATATTCAGACAAGGTTTCACGTGCCCCGCCATACTTGTTCGTATGCTTAGTTCCACTGTCATTATTTCGTATACGGGACTATCACCCTCTATCGTCAAGCTTCCCAACTTGTTCTACTATAATTACAGCTAAATCATACCAGGCTCCTCCCACTTCGCTCGCCACTACTACGGGAATCTCAATTGATTTCTCTTCCTAAGGGTACTTAGATGTTTCAGTTCCCCTCGTTCGCTCTACACCCTATTCGAGTGAGTGACTAGATTATTCTCTAGCCAGGTTTCCCCATTCGGAAATCTCCGGATCATAGCTCATTTACCAGCTAACCGAAGCTTATCGCAGATTATCACGTCCTTCATCGCCTCTGAATGCCAAGGCATCCACCGCTTGCACTTATTTTCTTAAGTCTATTTCTATACTAAATTGTTAAATATCTCTATTTTCATGTAAATAAAATATTGGTGGAGCCAAGCGGGATCGAACCGCTGACCCCCTGCGTGCAAAGCAGGTGCTCTCCCAGCTGAGCTATGGCCCCAACAAAACATAAATTGGTGGGTCTGAGTAGACTTGAACTACCGACCTCACCCTTATCAGGGGTGCGCTCTAACCAACTGAGCTACAGACCCGTATTTTATTCACACTAAAATACATTACCTACAAACACTATGCTAAATCACTTGATCAACAATTAAAGCTTATTTACTTATTTTTTTTCGTATTTCCGTTAAGGAGGTGATCCAGCCGCAGGTTCCCCTACGGCTACCTTGTTACGACTTCACCCCAGTCATGAATCACTCCGTGGTAAACGCCCATTCGTTAAGCTATCTACTTCTGGAGCAACCCACTCCCATGGTGTGACGGGCGGTGTGTACAAGACCCGGGAACGTATTCACCGCAGTATTCTGACCTGCGATTACTAGCGATTCCGACTTCATGCAGTCGAGTTGCAGACTGCAATCCGGACTAAGAGTACCTTTTTGAGTTTCGCTCCAGATCGCTCCTTCGCAGCCCTCTGTAATACCCATTGTAGCACGTGTGTAGCCCTGGTCGTAAGGGCCATGATGACTTGACGTCGTCCCCACCTTCCTCCGCCTTGTCAGCGGCAGTCTCAATAGAGTACCCAACTTAATGATGGTAACTATCAATAGGGGTTGCGCTCGTTGCGGGACTTAACCCAACATTTCACAACACGAGCTGACGACAGCCGTGCAGCACCTGTCACTGCGTTCCCGAAGGCACCAATCTATCTCTAGAAAGTTCGCAGGATGTCAAGACCAGGTAAGGTTCTTCGCGTTGCATCGAATTAAACCACATGCTCCACCGCTTGTGCGGGTCCCCGTCAATTCCTTTGAGTTTTAGCCTTGCGGCCGTAGTCCCCAGGCGGAGTACTTATCACGTTAGCTGCGCCACTAGAGCCTTTACACCGACTCCAACAGCTAGTACTCATCGTTTACAGCGTGGACTACCAGGGTATCTAATCCTGTTTGATCCCCACGCTTTCGTCCCTCAGTGTCAGTATCGGTCCAGAATGTTGCCTTCGCCATTGGTGTTCCTTCTGATCTCTACGCATTTCACCGCTACACCAGAAATTCCCCATTCCTCTACCGTACTCTAGTTTGCCAGTATCAAATGCAGTTCCAAGGTTGAGCCCTGGGCTTTCACATCTGACTTAACAAACCACCTACAGACCCTTTACGCCCAGTAATTCCGATTAACGCTTGCACCCCCCGTATTACCGCGGCTGCTGGCACGGAGTTAGCCGGTGCTTATTCTTTGGGTAACGTCATTCCTAAAGGCTATTAACCTCAAGGCTTTCCTCCCCAACTAAAGTGCTTTACAACCCTAAGGCCTTCTTCACACACATGGCATTGCTGGATCAGGGTTTCCCCCATTGTCCAATATTCCCCACTGCTGCCTCCCGTAGGAGTTTGGGCCGTGTCTCAGTCCCAATGTGGCTGATCATCCTCTCAAATCAGCTATGGATCGTGGCCTTGGTAGGCCCTTACCCCACCAACTAGCTAATCCAACGCAGGCTCATCCATCTGCGACAGCTCGAAAGCTACCTTTAATCCACAGATACTATGCGGTATTAACAGTCGTTTCCAACTGGTATCCCCCTCAGATGGGCAGATTCCTACGCGTTACTCACCCGTCCGCCACTCGTCAGCAACTAGCAAGCTAGTCCTGCTACCGTTCGACTTGCATGTGTTAAGCATGCCACCAGCGTTCAATCTGAGCCAGGATCAAACTCTTCAGTTTAAATCAAATTCTTACTCTAACTACTGATACTCAAATTCTTTAACAAAGTGTTTGTATATAATATACCTCTTAAATATCACTAGAAATTTTTGCCTCTCAACCGCTAACATCACCCGCCAGCCGTGTGAAGACATATAATACACATCACCTCACTACAACGCAAGGGCTTTTTCAATTTTTTTTAACTTTTTCACTTCTTTTTTTTACAATAAACATCTCAATAACCTCAGTATAAATACAAAAATTAATACTCAATACAAAAAAATAAGTATAAAATTAACATATTATTTGATAATGATGGCTACTTAGATACATATCAACGTTGCTTTGACTAAAGCTTCTAAGATTCCTGGCTCTGTTATTGAATGTCCAGTTTTGTTGTTGACCAAACATTTGTACCCACACACTAGTAGATGAGCAAACCATATCATACCGTCCTTGCACTATCACTACAGGAATGTTTTTGATTTTATCTGCGTTTTAAGGTAATTGGCCTTCTTCTAGTAATAATTTATTTTTGAAATAGTGACACCCTATACTTGCAAATGCCAAACTAAAATTATCTTCGCCATATATTTCTTATAGATTTCTCATCTACATATAGCTTACTAGTTGATGCCTCCCAAATACTCCAAGCCTTAGCTGCTTGTTGCTTTAACTCCTCATCTCTGCCAGTTAAGTATGCTGATATAAAATCTTTTCTTCGTTCTTCATCAATAGGTTTTATATTAATCCTCCCTATTTATCTGGAAAGACCTCACATACACCATATTGGTATAGCCATGATATTTCTTTCTTACGACCTAAGAATATTTCTCTGAGAATAAGTTCAGTCACAACCGTTGGATAGGTTTGAGCATATTCCAATCCTAGCGTGCTACCCCATGAACCTCCAAAAATCATCCATTTATCAATCCTAAGCTTTTTACGGATCTGCTCAAAATCTTCAATCAAATTCCAAGTTGTGTTCTCTCTTAATTCTGCAAATGGTGTACTGTTACTACATCCGCATTAACCTACAATAATAACTCTATATTTCTTTGGATTAAAATATTGTCGGTAACTTGATTGTATGCCACACCTGGACCTCCATGGATAAATACAACCGGTTTACCATTTGAATTACCACATTCTTCAATGTATATACTGAGACTTTCAAAAACTCATGGTTATATGGCTAAATTACTGTATATAATGGCATAGTTTTACCTCTATTTTTAGAACTTATGCTTGAAGTACCTACCAAAAAATTACTAAACAAATCATATTTATATGTGATATAACTAAATTAAAACATTTTATGGCTAGTCTCTAAATGCTTTAAATTGGCATTTTCTTAGTTTTACAAATCTCATCTATGACTTTAAATAGTAGTGCGAGCATTCCATTGTTACACTTTCCTCATAAGAGTCATGAGTATTAAATTATCTGTTTTAATCAAAATCCTATCTAAAGTATATTCTTCTAGTTATCTCTCTGATATACTCATTAAACCAACACCAATAGAAAAGTAACCTCCTAAAGTAATTATCCACTATCTCAAGATCTCCGGCATATCAGTGAACAATAATCTTTTTTGCAGAAATTTCAAAACTTCCATATCTGCTACACTGGTATGTAGATTTAATAACTTTCTATCTTATTATGAAGCATGTAAAATGATATATTCAAAAACTTTCACCCGATCAATGTAAAATGCCGCATATTTTTTTTAAAATCGTTATCTAAGCCTATATTTATCTAGAGATATTAGATTGCTAAAATATATATCTGCTCTCCAAGGATGAATTCCAAAAGAAAGAATAACAAAATCATACTCCTGACTTAAAGTTTTTATTTTGTTAATAAAGAATGAACACACATAGCAACAGACGAAAGTTTTGTATTAATGATTTTCACACTTAGTAGCAACTTATATTATAATTTTTATTTTGTACGTTGTTGCGCATCTAGTAGCATTTATACATTAACTTCTTCCAATGAATATAGCCGTATATTGCTACAATTAGATATATAAAAGTAGTGATAGCAGCAAAAGGCAAATCTTTGTACATATACAAAAATACATAAGTAGAGTCGACTACCATCCAAATTATCCAGTTATCTATTATTTTCCTACTTGCCAAAAACACACATACAAGCGATGCCACACTTGTAAAGCCATCCATATATGGGGTTGTTGCATCTGTGTATATAATAAGCAATTGTGACACAAGTAACCCTAATGACCCTATACTCCCTAAAACATTTAACCAACCAGTTATACTAAGTTTATGCACAACAATTTTTTTATGACCAAGATTAGGCTGCCAACTATACCAGCCATATGCAAAACTAAATAGCAAAACTATTTGCAATATAGCATCTGCGTACAGCCCACTCACATAGAATAATCCAGCACTCATAATCAAGCCGACTATTCCAACAGGCCAACCAATAACATAAAGCCCCGCTAGTAAAAATGTACACAAAAGATTGATAATCATAGTGCAAAAATCAAAAATATAACTCATTATTATTTATCAATATAGGTAACATACAGATAGTTAATAATAGCTTTAATTTAATGTAACTAAAACTATATTTACAGCAAATAAATTAATTGACTATATTCTGAAGCGTGTATAATATGATTTATGTTATTACCACATATAAATAAGGTATAAATTTATGAAATTTAAAAAAGTATTAATTGCGGTATTATTAGGAACTTCAGCCTTATCTTTAAGCAGTTGTTGGCTACTTGTTGGTGCAGCTGTAGGTGGTGGAACTGCCGCGTACATCTCTGGCGAGTATTCAATGAATATGAGTGGTGGCTTAAAAGATATTTATAATGCTACTTTAAAAGCTATTCAAAGTAATAATGATTTTGTAATCACTAAAAAATCTATTACTTCTATGGATGCAGTTATTTATGGTAGTACCAAAGTAGACTCAACGAGTTTTTATGTTAAAATAGAAAAGCTTACTGACAATGCTTCAAAAGTTACAATTAAGTTTGGTACTTTTGGTGATCAAAAAATGTCTGCAACATTAATGGATCAAATTCAGAAAAATGTTTAATCAAATAGATAATTCTATAATGACTTTCCTAAAGAAAGCTTTTGCTACCATTACAATTTGTATTTCAATACTAACCCTAAATAGTTGTATTGTTACCGCAATAGCTGTTGGTGACGGGACAGTTGCCTATATTCATGGAAATTATTCGATGAATATAGAAGGTAACTATAAAGCTGTTTATAAAGCAGCCCTTAAAGCTATTAATGATAATAATGATTTTGTTTTAATATCAAAAGATCTTGATAAAACAAATCAAAATGCTGATATTGAAGGCGCCACCAAAATCGATAGTACAAGTTTTAATGTCAAAATTGAAAGATTAACAGACCAAGTAACCAAGGTAACAATCAAATTTGGTACTTTTGGTGATCAGGTAATGTCCTCAACACTAATGGACCAAATCCAAGAAATTGCGCACAAAACTTCTTAACATGTACAAAAAACTCTATTTAATCACAATATCAATAATTATTGCTATCTCTCTTAATAGTTGTGTTGTTGCTGCCATTTTAATAGGGACTGCTGTAGTCGCAGGATGTACTGTATATTACATAAATGGTAATTATATAATTGAAGTTCCTAGAGATATTAGAAGTGTGTATAATGCTACAATAAAAACTATCCAAATGGATAGTCAAAATAAACTAATAAGCCAAACCTATAATACTAAAACTGCTGCAATTAAAGCTTCAAAAGGAGGTGAAAGTATTAGTATAGATTTAAGTAATGTTGATAGTCGTTCTACAGAGATAAAAATTCGTATAGGTGTGCTTGGTGATGAGAAAAAATCTGCCGATTTAGCAAATTCAATAACAAAAAATATTACTTAAGTAATATTTATCGAAATCTGATTAACTTTTTCTTTTTAAAAAAATTCAAAATGTATAATTTGTCTTAATTTGCAAACTACCCTTATGTCTATAATGAATAATGAGTATTAGATACATATTTTTGGACGTTGTTACTGTCTGGTGCTGTGTTATGTACAATGATAGGCCTTTTAGCTACAGCTTTTCAGCTACTTTTAGATTTTATTTTTAGAATTAACCAAATTCTTTTTTCCTTCAGCGGCGGTAACATTTTTATTGAAATCACTATGTCAATATCATTAACTATTACAATGGTGCTAGTTTCAATTTTTATCGTCAGAAAATTTGCAAAAGAAACCGGAGTGGTATCCAGGAAGTTAAAGATGCTGGATTCGAACACTACGTAAAAGAGTTATGTCTGTAAAGTTTACAAGTGGATTTTTCTCATTAGGATCAGGCTTAAGCTTAGTTAAAAAAGATTATCAATCCATATGGCAGCTGCCTTAGTACATTTTTTTGTTGATTTGTTGATAGATTCAAACTTAACTACAAAATTTTGTAATTGAAGAGATTAGTAGGAAGTTCATATTTAGTGTCTCGGCAATAAAATATGTTCTAGTGGTATGTATAATGAGTACTGTTATCCCTAGATCTGTTATGGACAATCCACCTAAATACGTGTAGAGACTTTTAGCTCAGTACCACAAAATACTCTTTGACTTTTTATGGTTTTAGGGATTATATTTTAGTTGTTTTGGATTATTTTAAATAAATTATTAAATTAAAGCCACAAACTTTTTCTCAGAAGGTCCAAGAAAAAGGTATTGGACTTTAGTTGTAATTGTTTGCATAATTTTTGGTATTGGTGTCGTCGTATCACCAAATGCTATTGGTAGTTGTTATATTTGTTATAGAAATAATCTTAATTATAACTTATCAATCAATATGCTTTTAGTGATTTTTGATCTTCATTTTGCTGGCATTATTTTCTCATATAATATCGGCGTTACTGATGAGATATTCGCGCCAATGATTGCTCTTGGTACTGTTTTTTGAGCTAGCTTATGGTTTATTAGTA
Organism: Francisella persica ATCC VR-331; assembly: GCF_001653955.1. Lineage (NCBI taxonomy): Bacteria > Pseudomonadati > Pseudomonadota > Gammaproteobacteria > Thiotrichales > Francisellaceae > Francisella > Francisella persica. The sequence continues at coordinate 502,497 of NZ_CP013022.1, read as the reverse complement.
GCTCAACTATCTCCTAAGTATAATATTGATGCTGAAGTTTTTGCAATAACCGGAATGAGTGCACTATTTACAGCGACCGTTGGTGCACCATTAACAGGTATTTCTATAATTTTCATCTGCTGTTGCCATTAATGATAGCTTGCTTTAGTGCATCTATGCTGACATTTCATCATCAAAAACCAATATTATGATACTCTATCAAGACGAACTATTTCTAATGAAAGAAAGCAACAAGCAAAGTTAAAAAATGAGCGAAATCAAAAACCAGCTCCAGATACTTCAAGACAAGCCATATAAAAAGAAGAAGTATAATCACGTAAATTTCTCCAACAACATTGGTACCTAGAAAAACAGGCTCCTAAAAGCTCAGTCAATACAACATCTGAAACTATTTTTTTAGTGAAAAGGTTTATATGAAATAACTAATATTAATGAACTAAACACTAGCTTAGAATATTTAAATAAAAACCTTATTAAATTTGATGATATAAATAAAAGAATAGTTTATCTAACCACCAAACAAAAAGATAAACTCAGTAAAATACCTAAATACGAATATTTTGCATACAGTAAGTTGCTATCATAAGCTCAGAATATCTGGACATAAGCTTGAAAATAATGACTTTGAGATATATAAGACTATTCAATACTAGAAAAGTATATCGAGCGAATTGGCTATAACAAGCATCCGTTGTAGTACTCGATGATTATGAAGAAGGTATTACTGTGGCTAAATTAGAACCTTTCTTTAATATCTTTAAAAGAAAAAATCTCCACTTCTAGAAAAAATAAAAATGCCCAGCAAGTTGATACTAGCTGTATTGATAAACCATATAATATTAATAAACAAAAGCAGTATTCTCATAAAATAGCCAAACAACTAGGATTTAGCTTTGATAGAGGTTTACTATCAGAGATTCTAGCTAAAATTAGATATAAATCCAGATATACCAATAGGATTGCTATTATATAGCAAATCTTATTTATGCAAATGGTATCGAAAATTTTTATAAAAAAATGTCTAGATGCAGGTGTAGACTCAATACTTATAGCAGATGTGCCAGTTCATGAGTCAAAAGAGTTACATGGTATTGCTAAGAAAGTTGGTATAACACAAATATTCATAGCTCCACCAGACGCTAGTGAAGAGACACTAAAACAAATTTCAGAACTTGGTAGTGGTTTATACTTATTTACTTTCAAGAGTAGGAATAACTCGTGCGCAAACCGTGCAAATATGCTGGTCGAAGAAGTATTAGCAAAACTTAAAGAGTATGATGCTCCTAAACCAATACTAGGATTTGGAATTTCAATAGCAAAAATAAGTACAACAGGCAATAAAAGCTAGAGTAATAGGAGCATGCTATTATTAAAATAATCCAAAATAATTTAGCTGATAAAATTAAGTTAGTAAACTTAAAAGTTTTGTCAAAGCAATGAAAGCAGCTACTATCATTTAAATTAACATAAGACTTATTAAAAACTATAATAAATTATATAAACAAACGCGTAGAGGATTTACTTATCACTATTTTTTTTAGTTTTTCTGCAGCTTCCCTAAATTTTTATCCTCCTTTAAATTAACCCTGCCTTCATCTTCACCGACCATTTGATTAACCACATCAACTTCCATTTCTTTTTTATATACAAGTTTTATCCATGTGGCTTTAAAATAGTCTTTTAAAATTTTTTTCCAATCTTTATATATATTTTAAATATATATCTTACAAGCTTCATCTATGAAATGAGCTTCACCCTCTACCTCTGCCTATTTCCAAATACTCCAGAATTTCATCAAGTACACATTTGCCAACTTCTAAATATACTAAGAAGATTTTCTAAGATGTCTTTTGAAATTTATAAATTTTTCTCCAACTTATATAACCATATATGGCATTTATAAGTGCGACTAACTTTGTAATAATAACTGGTATAATTGCTATGGTTATAGAAGAGTTAATAACTCCATCAACCCAAATTGAAATAGTTAAAACATCTATTGTCAGCCACAAAAGCCAATGCTCACGATATATAAGAACTGTTAAGATAAATGCAACTATTGATGTGACTTCTACAATCGCATCAGCGAATAAGCCCACACTTTGTCCAAAATGAAGGTACAATACAAAATATCCATATAATGCTGACAGTATCGCTACAGCAAAAATAATTTTGGAAAACTGTACTAGCGTAAGTTTTTTGATTTTGATCTGCTGCTCTTTAGTATTGTTGTGAGGGATAGTCCAGTTATACCAACCGTAGAACTGTATAGGACACAAGAAAAATATTGCTAAAACAAATTGTCCATATACATGGTTTTGGTATGAAATAAGTGCATACATAAGCGCACCGATTAATCCAAAAACATAATTAAAAACTTTTCCTTTAGCAACGAGGACTAAATTTGTGATACCAATAATAGAATATACTAATATAAAAGAACTGCTACCACTCAAATAAGCTGTTAGTATTGTCAGTACGATACAACTAAATAACCATATAACTTCTTTCTTACTCCAACCACTAAGAGTATTTATCAACAAATTCATAGATAAATTTAAAACATGTCTAGAGTATTTATTCTAAAAGAATTATAGCTGTGCTGCAACAATAAATCTTTAATGACAGATAGTTTAACTAAAATCTTTGGTATAAATTCTTGAAAAAGATGATTAAGCGACCTTAAATATATAAGCAGATAATTTTTCTTAAAGGGAAATAATGGATATAAATAAATTTACAGTAAAACTACAAGAAGCTTTAGCTGAGGCTCAGTCTTATGCTTTTCAACAAAAAGCTACCGAGTTTACTACAGCTCATTTACTAAAAGCATTATTAGAACAAAATAATAGTGTCGTTACATCTATATTAAGTGTTTGTGGAGTTAATATCCAAAGCTTTATAAAAGCTGTGAATGATCTAGTTGATAGTGTGGCAGTATTAACAGGTAAAGGTAATCCTAAGATCGCTCCTTCTCGAGAGCTAATTACAACTCTGCACAAAATGCAAGAAATTGCCAATAAAAATAATGATGAATTTATCTCAAGTGAGATTTTTTTATTAGCTTCATTAGATGATAAAAGTTTAACTAGACTGTATAGTAAATATAATATTACAAAAGACAAAATTACTAAAGCAGTTGATGATTATCGCGGGGGAGAAAAAGTGAGTAGTCAAAATCAAGAAGATATGAAAGGTGCATTAGACAAATATACAGTAGATCTAACAGATCTTGCGAAAAAAGGAAAGATAGATCCAATTATTGGTAGAGATAGTGAGATTCGTAGAACTATACAAGTGCTACAAAGAAGAACAAAGAATAATCCTGTGCTAATTGGTGAACCAGGCGTTGGTAAAACTGCAATAGTAGAGGGACTTGCACAAAGAATTATAAACAATGAAGTACCAGAGGGCATCAAAGGTAAAAAAGTACTATCTCTAGATATGGGAGCTTTATTAGCAGGCGCTAAGTTTAGAGGCGATTTTGAAGAAAGACTAAAATCTGTATTAACAGAACTAGCAAAACAAGAAGGTAATGTAATTTTATTTATCGATGAATTACATACCATGGTTGGTGCTGGTAAATCTGAAGGTTCTATGGATGCTGGCAATATGCTTAAGCCTGCGCTAGCAAGAGGCGAGTTAAAGTGTGTTGGTGCAACAACTTTAGATGAATATCGTGAGTATGTTGAGAAAGATCCAGCACTAGAAAGAAGATTCCAAAAAGTGTTAATTGATGAGCCAACGGTTGAAGATACTATAGCTATACTTAGAGGGCTAAAAGAAAGATATGAGCTACATCACGGTGTAAATATTACTGATTCTGCCATTGTAAGTGCTGCAACTCTATCACATAGATACATAACTGATAGACAACTACCAGATAAAGCTATTGACTTAGTTGATGAAGCTGCAAGTTTAATTCGTATGGAAATTGACTCTAAGCCAGAGAAAATGGAAAGCTTATATCGTAAAATTATCCAACTTAAAATGCAGCGTGAACAGCTAAAAAAAGAAAAAGATGAAGCTACTAAAAAGCGTTTAGAGATACTTGAGCAAGAAATAAAAGGACTAGACTCGGAGTATAACGGCCTAGAAGAGCTTTGGAAAGCTGAGAAGCTTAAAATGCAAGGGGCTAGCAAACTTAAAGAACAACTTGAAAAAGCAAAGTTTGAGCTTGAAAAATATCAAAGAGCTGGTGATTTAAGCAAAATGGCAGAATTACAGTACGGTAAAATACCAGAGATCGAGGCACAAATTAAACAAATAGAAGCTACAACGGCTGAACCTTCTGAAAATAAGCTAGTAAGAACATCTGTTACAGAAAATGAAATTGCTGATGTAGTATCAAAAGCTACTGGTATACCTGTATCTAAGATGATGGAAGGTGAAAAAGAGAAACTCCTTAATATGGAAAGTTTCTTACATAAGAGAGTAATTGGTCAAGACCAAGCGATAAGAGCAGTATCTAATGCTGTAAGAAGATCTCGCTCTGGCTTATCAGATCCAAACAGGCCTATAGGTTCATTTATGTTCTTAGGTCCAACAGGTGTTGGTAAGACAGAGCTAACAAAAGCTTTAGCTGAATTTTTATTTGATGATCAAGATGCAATGCTTAGAGTAGATATGTCTGAGTTTATAGAAAAACACTCCGTGGCGAGATTAATTGGTGCACCTCCAGGATATGTTGGTTATGAACAAGGTGGCTATCTGACAGAGCATGTAAGAAGAAAACCTTACTCTGTAATCTTACTTGATGAGGTAGAAAAAGCTCATGTTGATGTATTTAACATTTTGCTACAAGTGCTTGATGATGGTCGTTTGACTGATGGTCATGGCAGAACAGTAGACTTTAAAAATACTGTGATCGTAATGACTTCAAATCTTGGTTCACATAGAATCCAAGAAATGCAAGGTCAAGACTATGAAACAGTAAAATCTGCTGTAATGGAAATGGTACTTAGCTACTTTAGACCTGAGTTTGTAAATAGAGTTGATGATGCTATAGTCTTTGAGCCACTAAATAAAGAGATAATAACTGAAATAGCTAAGATACAAATCAAGAGTTTAGAAAAACGCTTAGCAGATTTAGATATTGGCTTAGAAGTTACATCTAAAGCTATGGATAAACTAGCTGATGCTGGTTTTGACCCTATATTTGGAGCTAGACCACTTAAGCGTGCTATTCAAAATAACTTAGAAAATCCTCTAGCTCTAAAACTTCTAGATGGTGAGTTTAAATCTGAAGATAAAATAGTTGTCGATATTGATGCTAACAACGATATTATATTCTCTAAATAATGTTGATTTTGGTAAATTTGCTGAGTTCTATACTATAAATAATAAAATACTGTTTTTCTGCTAATATATTTCTTAACTTCACAAATTCTCTTTTAACTATCAACATGAATATTTCTAATATCAAAATTATACTGTCCGACTCAGGCGAGCTAGGCAAAGCATTCATTATAGCCGCGCAAAGACTAGGTATAGACATATAGCTGTTGATCTCTATAAGAACGCTCAAGCAATGCAGGTAGCTCGATGAGAATTATGTTATATATTCTTAATGCTAAGACACTAGAAAAGCTAATTCTAAAATCTCCAAACACATATCTAGTTAAGCTTCATACACAATGATTCATGTACCATATGCAAAAGCTACTAAGGTAACTATGGATCACCAAAGAGATCAGAGTAGGGCTTTATCTGCCAAAGAACTTAATTTGCCAACATCAAAATTTGCATTTGCAAATAGTGAGCAGGAATATCTAGATGTATAATACAATCAATTGGAACACCATTTGTTATAAAGCCTGTAATGAGCTATTCAGGTAAATGGTAATCTGTAGTCAAAGACTCTAAAGTTATTTTAAAACTTAGGGATTAAGCTCAAAATGGTTCATGCGGTCATGCTAAATGAATAATTATCGAGCAATTTATTGATTTTGACTATGAAATTACTCTTTTGACTATTATAGGCGTATGATCATATTGGCCATAATATTCAACAAGATGATGATTATCGCTTCTCTTAGCAACCACATGCAATACCAGATACAGCTTTAGCAAAGTTACAAAAAATTGATAAACAAATTACTGATGCCGTTGGCGGTTATGGAGTTTTTGGTGTTGAATTTTTTATAAAAGGTGATGAGGTATTTTTTAATGAAGTCTCGCCGCTCCCATGATACAGGTATGGTAATACTTATTTCTCAAAATATAAACGAATTTGAGCTACATCTCCATGCAATACTTGGCTTACCTATACCTACTCATCAAACATTACAACCTTGTGCTTCAGCAGCAACACTGCTTGAAGAAGATACAACTAATGCAAGTATTTACTTGATAAAGTATTCGTATGGAATTGTTTCAGCAAAAGCGGAAAATACTCACTAAATTTTAGAAATTTATACGCGCTTATCGTTGTGAATAAAGCTATTTAACTGTCTTATTACAACACTGCCTTATTACAACCGTATTTGACTCATCTGCTGCTATAGCTAACCAAAGTACTTATCTATCGCATAATACCCAAAAATCAATTAAATCTAGAGCTTTTTCTTTTTCATAGTAATTTATGTAATTTGGTTTATCAGCATAAATGTAAATAAAATCAAATTTTTGCTGTTGGTGTAAAAATCTATCTAGTGTCTCAAGTGCCGGTGCGATATTTAGATTATTATGCTCAACTTTTGCCTCTTGCCAAAAATGCCTATATGGCTTGAGATACTCATCTAATATCACAGACTCCCATACTTAGCTTGAGCCATTACTAAAGCAGAAAAACACTAAGTAGCTGTAGCTGATTTGGTGAGCTAAGCATATGGCTTAACTGAATTAGCATCTATATACTGAAAGATTAGCACTATTAACATAGTGATTTGATAGACATAAAAAATACCTTATATATTTTTTACTTTGTTTTTTTATAAGTTCGATAACAAAAAGCTAATCAAAATTTGCTAGCTAGAATGCTACTTAATTTTAGTTATAGAAAATGTCCAAAACCAAAAAATAAGTGCATAAACCCCCCACCATTCAACAATATTATGATTAACAGTTGTTTGATCCATAAATACTGACCATATTGAAAATGCGATTGTTATTAAAATTAATATTCTACGTAATATCAGTGGAGCTTTATTTAGCTTAGAGGAGTACCTATATTCAATAATCGTATACCATACCTGGCAAACACTTATCAATACAAAAAATACTGCAATAGCTTTTAGATGTAGATTCATAAGTGTATCTTGACCATCAATCACAGCAGTACCTATTATCAAACCAATACAACCAACTGATGCTAAAAATAGTATTAATTTACCTTGCTTGATTACTGCTTTGCTATAGTAACTTATTTGTACAAGCAGTTGCTGGATAAAGAAGAATATCACCGCCATCAGTGTTGCTGTTGGTATTAATACTGCCTTTAGCATATATTTCTCATATGAAGTAAATCCAGCATGAGTAATATCAGAGCAACCTGAAATAAAGGGATTACATAAAGTATTATGACCATCAGCTATAGATACAAGATATGTAGTAAAAAATAAAATAGCTACTGATATCGTTGTTCCAGCAATAAGTTTTCTTGGATCAAGTTCAGCTTTCACTTTTTAAACCAAAAAGTTAGTAAAATATTAAGCTTATAGTATCACTTGTTAATAAATATTTCTAATTTTAGCTGCTCAATTTAGTCGTAAAACTTGATTGCATGATTATCAAACTTATAAAGAAGGTTATAAAAGTTATTCAAAACGAATAATGATTTACCTTTTTTTATATCTATGCTATAATTTGTGGGCTTCTTTAAAAAAATAGTAAAAAACGAAAGGATTTAATAAAATGCCATTTGTAGTTACTGAAAGTTGTATCAAATGTAAATACGGCGACTGCGTAGAAGTATGTCCTGTGGATTGTTTTTATGAAGGACCAAATATGCTAGTAATTAACCCAGATGAATGTATTGATTGTGCTCTTTGTGAACCTGAGTGCCCTGTTAATGCGATTAAATCTAGTGATGATTTAAGCAAAAACGAAGAGCAAATGCTTGAAATTAACAGAGAGCTAGTAGGCATTTGGCCAAATATCGTAGAAAAGTGTGAACCTTGTGAAGATGCTGATAACTGGGCATCTGTTCCAGATAAGCTAAAATATTTAGAAAAATAGTTATTTTATTTCTTTAGTACTTTTGATATTCATAGTTTTTTATATTTATTTTTTAATTAATTTAATAATACAATATTATAGTGGTACAGTTTGGATTATCACAAATAATATTCTCCCTAGTTATATTATTCTTATTTTTAATTACTAGATCACATCACTACAGTGACTTTATAATAATTTTAAAATAGCTAAAATCTTTTCTATAAATTATGAATCAGAAAAAATATTAATATTCTTCTTATTTACAAATTCTATATTTTTTATATAATATTTTTAACGATATTTCTATTTACTTCACTCAAACTTTTTCATGCACTTAATTAATTCTGTGTTAGAGATTTTTTGTTTCATTGGTAGTATTCCAAGGTAGATTCTAACAGGATAGTCACCAGGTAACCTACTTAATCTAAAATAATGTATTAGCAGTTTTTGAAGAAAATGATAATAAGTTACTATGGGCACACAGTAATTCCTAATTTAGATAAAAATTCTTCTTTTAGTAATAAATTTCCAGTTTTAAATTTATCTATTAAATAATTTTAAATTTCATCTTTGTTTGAAGGTTTGCCAGGTTTTGATTTTACATCACTATAGAAAGGATAATTTGCAAAATAGTGAGTTGAATATTATAAAAATTATTCATATCTTTAACTTGATAGTTCTTGTGTAATACTGACAGGTTTTTATCCTTTATTATTATTTGGAAACCCTCAATATTACGATATATTATTCCTTCTATCTATGTTGACAGAACTTTTTTATCAACGCTTAAATCCATACCAAAATAGCTAGAGAAAGCTTTATTCTTAATATGATCCAGTTGTGATGCCTTATGTAATAAGTGTTTTTTTGTTGAATGCTATCATAAACTATATCAGATATTGATTTTCTCCAATCATCTATTTTTCATTGATTGTGTGATAATATGCTGATCAGCTATAGAAGACAAATAAATTTTAAAGCCTATTATACGGGCATAATAATCTACATAATTTTTATGAATAACATTATGAACTCATCGCCCTTCATATTCATAAGGAAATAGGATATTAATAGGTGAATTCTTTGCAAAACTTCTAAAAGCTACGCCGCCATCTATTTTTGCAACCTTAATATCTTTACCATACAATGCAACGTTACTTGAATGGAGACTATAATCTCCCCAAAATGCTACTGATTGCAGTACACACATTTGGCTAAAGATATTTTCTTATCTTGTTTATATAAACTAACTTCCTCTAGAAAGTTACTATAAATATTTCTATTTGTTATTTTTTTTCCAATTATCTCTTTCTTCCCCACTACTTTTTGCAGTTCCTAAATATCAAAAAAGCTCTTTAAAATTATTAAGTTTTGCTAAGTTAGACCTAAAAAAAGCACTCTAAGAATTAGATGTTGTTGTCTTTTTGTAATCACTCAGACTTGCTCTTCCTGTACGAGCAGCTCTTAACAAGAATGTAGTACTACTATACCCATGGCTAAATCTACTAATTAGCAGCTCATAAGTTAATCAAGCCTGTAATGTCCTTTTTCCTTTAAACACTTCTAATTTTTTTATAGAAAATTTATCTTTAGTTTTCACAGTCTTCCAATTAACAACATATAATCATGATCTGTTTTTCAAAATAAGTTTCACGATTGAAATCAGCTTGACATTAATTAAAAATATTGAATATGAAAGTCGTCTTACATGAGTAACAAATTCCCATTATTTTCTTTATTATCAATAACAAGTCTTGATTCTGAAAATATTTCACCAATTAAATAACGCCATATTTGAGCAGAAACAACCTCAGTTATACTATTATCTACATTCTTTAGAAGAGGTTTCGAAAGATTTCATAAAACCTGCTCTTAACACCATTATAAATTCTAATTTCATGAGCAGAAGTATTAGATGAATTAGGCAATTATCCCTAGTTCACATTCCTCTAAAATAATTTATAAATCCAGTTGCTCTCCATCTAGAATCTACAATAATAGAATTAAACGCATTTTTGACATAAATTCTAAGTGAGCTAGTTGTGTTTTTACTCCTGCTAATATTTTTGCTTCTTTATTAAATAAGATTTTTATCAATTTGATTAGAATTAGATAAGCTAGTAGAAATAGTTTCTAACTGTTTTTATATCTCCAAAAAAGATGTTAAAACTATCCAAAAATCTCTTTGTCCTGAATATCCCGCTCCATACACCCATTTTGAAAGTGTTTTTGCTCTTTCTATTCCTGCTTTACCATGATGAAGCAATTGCCAGCTAGATAATTTTGTCTTATTTTGATTTATAGTATTACATGAATTAATAGCTTGTTGAATAACCTCAACATTAGGGTTTATAGACTCTACTAAAATTTGACATTTACCTTTTTGTTTGGTTTATAATTTATTACTACTTCACTCAGTTTGTTGTTATCATGTATTTATGGTTACTGAATGCATAGCATTACTGGTAGAGAGTTGTATAGAAAATAGATCAATTTTGTAAAAGTTTTCAATAATATTCATTTATACTAGATATCTTAAATAGAAGCTCACTAATAATAGACTAATACCTAAAGATAGAATAGGTTTGATACCGCAAAATAGCACTATGCATACCAAAAATATTTGTCCTAGAGAGCATACTAAAAATTTATGCAATAGCAGGAGTCCTTTGAACTTTTATGACTAATCTACTTACCTAAGTGTGGAATAATCTATATTATTTATCGAAATAATGAGCTAATTATATTATTGCTCTTTAATTTTATTAATAAGTCTAATGCATTAAGATTGTGCTTTTTCAAATAATTTCTTCTTCCCTATTAACTCTTATTCTTATATACACGAATATTATTATGCATAGTGCCGATAATAATGTTATTATTATATAACTTATAAACCATATTTATCCACTAAGAAGCAATAAATAAGTCAAGACTATATTAAATTTGTAATAATTATTACGTATATATACAGCAATAACGAAAAAATATAAAAGTGAAATTAAGGGACAGCACTATTTTTTTTCTTGTTTTACAGCTATATTATAGATAAATTAAATTATACAAAGATAGATAGGAAAGTGGTTATGTCAAGTCAATTAGAAGATAAAAATAAACAATTAAAACAAGAATTGAAAAAACTTAAAAGTGAGAATAATTCTCTTAGGAATGAAAATCATGAATTAAAGCAAATAATTAATTCTATAGATGCAAATATTTATTGGAAAGATACTGCTGGCAAGATGCTAGGTATGAATCGTAGTCAGCTTAATTACCTTGGGTTAAGCGATATGAATGAAGTCATTGGAAAAAGTGATACTGAGTTGGGTGTTATGAAAAATACTGGGCCTGATTTATATACAAACGATTTGAAAGTAATTGAAAGTAATAAATCATTCATTTTTGAAGAAAAGGTATTGCTTGAAGAAAAAGAACAAACATTTTTATCACAAAAATCCCCTATGAGAGATGAAAATGGTAAAGTTTTAGGAATTGTTGGAGTTTCTATTGATATTACTCAACAAAAAAAATTACAAGCTGAACTAGAACAGAAAAATAAAGAAATCAAAAGACTTTTAGATAATCAAAAATCTTCATTTCAACAAATTATAGATAGTATTGATGCTAATATTTATTGGAAAGACTTAGAAGGCAAATTTTTAGGAATGAATAAAAAAAACCTTTCACTTTTAGGGTCAGGTCTAACTAATGAAGATATTATTGGTAAATCAGATTCTAGTTTTGAGGTTAGTAAAAAATTTAATGAAGAGATTTACAAAAATGATTTATACGTTATGAGAAACGATAAGACTGTAGTTTTTGAAGAAGAATATATTTCTGAAAAAGGTAAAAAAGATATATATCTTGCAACTAAAAGTTGTCTTAAAAATGATGATGGTGAAGTGATTGGTTTGGTGGGAGTTTCGGTAAATATTAGTAAACAAAAACAATTACAAAAACAACTAGAACAGAAAAATAAAGAGCTTGAAGAAAAAGACAAAAAAAGATCTGAGGCAGCAGAAGCTATATTTGATGTTTTAGGAAAAATTTAAAATTTCTTAAATTATTAGGGATAGCATAAATGTCATATTTTACGGATTTAATTGTTTTTTTATTCAGTTTCGCATTAGTGCTAAATGCTCTTGCGTTTATCCCACAAGCTATAAATATTTATAAAACAAAATCATCCAAGTCTGTTTCATTAATAACTTTTTCCATTTTTATATTTATTCAAACAGTAAGCATATTGTATGGAATAATCAAAAATGATTGTATTTTAACTATCGGTTATCTACTGGCTCTTATAACTTGTTCTTCAGTATTAATACTAGTATTAAAGTATAGAAATAAATAACATTATTTTCAAAAATTAATCAATGTAGCACATTTTTCATCACAAGTTTCTTATCATAGATTTACTTATTTTTTTTTTATATTAATATTATGTTAGTCAAAATTTTAGTAAAATATCAATGATGATTGTCAACAATCTTATCCAAAAAGTCAATGAAACACAACGAGCTTTTCCTCAAGATAAGAAAATCCATCAACTTTTTGAAGAACAAGTAGCTAAAACTCCAGATAATATAGCTATAGTTTTTGAGGATAAACAACTAACCTATAAAGAGTTAAATGAAAAAAGTAACCAGCTTGCTAGATATATCACAGCTAAATATAAATCTACAACAAATCAAGAGCTACAGCCAGATACTCCAATAGCTCTATACTTAGATAGAAGCTTAGAGATGATTATATCAATATTAGCTGTACTTAAAGCAGGAGCTGCTTATGTTCCTATATCACCTGATTTCCCTAGTGATAGAACAAAATATATTTTAGAAGATACTAATTCAACTATTTTACTATCTCAAGCACATTTAATTGATAAGCTTCATGAGGTAGCTCAAGATATAGAGATTATTGCTACAGATTTACAAAAGGTTCAAAACTATAGTAAAGATAATTTGAGCACTAATGTACAACCAAATAATCTAGCTTATATAATTTACACTTCTGGAACTACTGGCAAACCTAAGGGTGTAGCTTTAGAACATAAAAGCATTATCAATAGAGTAGTATGGATGCAATCTATACATCCATTAACTAATAAAGATAGGATATTACAAAAAACACCTTATAACTTTGATGTATCTGTATGGGAGTTATTATGGGCTAATTGGTATGGTGCCGCAACAGTTATTGCTAAACCTGAAGGTCATAAAGACTGTGATTATTTATATCAGTTAATAAATAAAGAAAAAATAACAGTAATACATTTCGTCCCATCTATGCTTGATGTATTCTTAAACTATTTATCTACAAAAGAATCATCACAATCTAACTTACAAATAGTTTTCTGCAGTGGTGAAGTACTTAAAAATAATACTTGTGATACTTTTTATAAATTAAACCCGTATATTTCTTTATATAATTTATATGGACCAACTGAAGCTTCTATTGATGTAAGCTATTCATTATGTGAACCAGGTAAGAAAGTAACTATAGGCAAACCAATATCAAATACAAAGCTTTACATTTTAGATAATAATTTACTACCAACACCAATAGGTGTACCAGGTGAGTTATATATAGGTGGCGCTGGTTTAGCTAGAGGATATTTAAATTTACCACAATTAACTAAAGAAAAATTTATCAATAATCCTTTTGCCACACCAGATGATATTGCCAAAGGCTATACGCATTTATATAAAACAGGTGATATCTGTAAATGGTTAGCTAGTGGAGAGATTGAATATATTGATAGAAATGATTTTCAAGTTAAATTAAGAGGCTTTAGGATTGAGCTTGGAGAAATTGAAAATGTCATCTTGGCAATTAATAATATTAAACAAAGCTGTGTTTTAGTTAACAATGAAACACTAGTAGCTTACTATGTAGCTGATACAGAAATAGACGAATCTATAATTAAAAATCATTTAGCTAAAAAACTACCTGAATATATGATCCCTAGTTTTTATATGAGATTAGAATCATTCCCTCTAACTATTAATGGTAAATTAGATAGAACAGCTTTACCTAATTTCAACATTTCTAATATTAAGAAACAATATCTAGCCCCTACTACTGAATTACAACAAAAAATGTGTCAAATATGGCAAGAAGTTCTAAAGGTAGATAAAGTAGATGTCACTGATAATTTCTTTAATATCGGTGGCAATTCTATTTTATCTATTCAAGCAGCATATAAAATGACACTAATATTTGATACTGAAATATCTATATCTGATATATTTAGATATAAAACAATACAATCATTATTGAATAATGTATCTAATAATAAATTCCAATTAATTAAATATTATTCTAATAATATTTCTAATGAAAAATTAAATTTATCATCGGAAAAATTACACCATTTTGAAAAAGTTATATTTAGTCATCAATTATCATCAGGTCATAACTTAATATATAATGAGAGTTTCCTTATTGATTACAAAAAACATATCGATTTAAATAATTTAAAATCAGGAGTTAAATATCTACTAGATAAGTATACATTATTACATAGTAACTATATTTATAATAATGATGGTTGTCTTAAACGAATACTAAATTATAATCATTCCTGCATTTGTGAACAAAAAATAGTAAAAACACAAACTGAATTACATCAAGTTCTCAACGAAATAGAGAGAATTAGTTTTGATTTATATACAGATAAATTAATTAGATTTTATCTAATAGATGTTTTAGATATTAAGAAACAATATTTATTTATTTCTTGTCACCATCTGATACTTGATGCTACATCATTAATCAATATTATTTTACCTGATTTATATTCATATTTATTTTTAAATGAAAAAGATAATAGAAAATCAGATATAAATGATTTTAATGAAGCATCTTACTATATTAATAAGCAATACAAAAATAATTTTGAAGAAAAGCTTAGCTTCTGGAAAAATAAATTAGAAAGCTTGTCTCCTTTAGATTTACCAAAAAATAATCAAGAGTTTACTAATAAAGGAAAACAAATTTCTTTTAATTGTGATAAAATGACAAAAACACAGTTACTACAAGTATCTAAAAACCTTAATACTAGTGAATTCTCTATATTGTATACTCTGTTTATATTAGTCATACATAAAATATCAAGTCAAACTAAGTTTGCTATCATTACAAATATAGATGAACGTTTATATACTCCTAAACATAAAGATACTATAGGCTGTTTAATAAACAATATTTTTTTAGCATCAGATTTTGATAGTAATAATAATTTGATTTATTTTATACATCAGGCTAGAAGTGAAATAATATCTAATATTAATAATGCTATTGCTTACGAAAGCTTATTAGATAACTTAGATAGAGAACATATTAGATTATTATCAGATATTCAATTTAATTTTGAAACAGAGGAAACTCATAGTCTTCCATATAACCAAACACAGATATATTCTCATTCAGGCTATGTTAAGCAGGGATTATATTTTGAGGTAGACTTAAAAAATGGTGAGATATTATGTAGAGTCGAATTTAATAATCAATATGAAAAAGATTTTATATATGCAATTATTAATGGATATAAAACTTTATTATCTAAATTAGATATTATCTTAAATAAAAAGATTTCAGAAATAAGCATAATAGATGATGACCAATATAAACAAATATTAGCTATTTCAAGTGGTGAATATCAGAAGTATCATCAGAAAGCCATCCATCAACTTTTTGAAGAACAAGTAGCTAAAACTCCAGATAATATAGCTATAGTTTTTGAGGATAAACAACTAACCTATAAAGAGTTAAATGAAAAAAGTAACCAGCTTGCTAGATATATCACAGCTAAATATAAATCTACAACAAATCAAGAGCTACAGCCAGATACTCCAATAGCTCTATACTTAGATAGAAGCTTAGAGATGATTATATCAATATTAGCTGTACTTAAAGCAGGAGCTGCTTATGTTCCTATATCACCTGATTTCCCTAGTGATAGAACAAAATATATTTTAGAAGATACTAATTCAACTATTTTACTATCTCAAGCACATTTAATTGATAAGCTTCATGAGGTAGCTCAAGATATAGAGATTATTGCTACAGATTTACAAAAGGTTCAAAACTATAGTAAAGATAATTTGAGCACTAATGTACAACCAAATAATCTAGCTTATATAATTTACACTTCTGGAACTACTGGCAAACCTAAGGGTGTAGCTTTAGAACATAAAAGCATTATCAATAGAGTAGTATGGATGCAATCTATACATCCATTAACTAATAAAGATAGGATATTACAAAAAACACCTTATAACTTTGATGTATCTGTATGGGAGTTATTATGGGCTAATTGGTATGGTGCCGCAACAGTTATTGCTAAACCTGAAGGTCATAAAGACTGTGATTATTTATATCAGTTAATAAATAAAGAAAAAATAACAGTAATACATTTCGTCCCATCTATGCTTGATGTATTCTTAAACTATTTATCTACAAAAGAATCATCACAATCTAACTTACAAATAGTTTTCTGCAGTGGTGAAGTACTTAAAAATAATACTTGTGATACTTTTTATAAATTAAACCCGTATATTTCTTTATATAATTTATATGGACCAACTGAAGCTTCTATTGATGTAAGCTATTCATTATGTGAACCAGGTAAGAAAGTAACTATAGGCAAACCAATATCAAATACAAAGCTTTACATTTTAGATAATAATTTACTACCAACACCAATAGGTGTACCAGGTGAGTTATATATAGGTGGCGCTGGTTTAGCTAGAGGATATTTAAATTTACCACAATTAACTAAAGAAAAATTTATCAATAATCCTTTTGCCACACCAGATGATATTGCCAAAGGCTATACGCATTTATATAAAACAGGTGATATCTGTAAATGGTTAGCTAGTGGAGAGATTGAATATATTGATAGAAATGATTTTCAAGTTAAATTAAGAGGCTTTAGGATTGAGCTTGGAGAAATTGAAAATGTCATCTTGGCAATTAATAATATTAAACAAAGCTGTGTTTTAGTTAACAATGAAACACTAGTAGCTTACTATGTAGCTGATACAGAAATAGACGAATCTATAATTAAAAATCATTTAGCTAAAAAACTACCTGAATATATGATCCCTAGTTTTTATATGAGATTAGAATCATTCCCTCTAACTATTAATGGTAAATTAGATAGAACAGCTTTACCTAATTTCAACATTTCTAATATTAAGAAACAATATCTAGCCCCTACTACTGAATTACAACAAAAAATGTGTCAAATATGGCAAGAAGTTCTAAAGGTAGATAAAGTAGATGTCACTGATAATTTCTTTAATATCGGTGGCAATTCTATTTTATCTATTCAAGCAGCATATAAAATGACACTAATATTTGATACTGAAATATCTATATCTGATATATTTAGATATAAAACAATACAATCATTATTGAATAATGTATCTAATAATAAATTCCAATTAATTAAATATTATTCTAATAATATTTCTAATAAGCCTAAAATGATATTTATTCACCCTGCTTTTGGTGGTTGTGAAATGTATCAAGATTTTATTGATAGGCTTGCTAATGATTATAACTGTATTGGTATAGATAACTATAATATTTATAATAAAGACAAAATTGATAATCTATCAAAACTATCTAGTTTTTATATAAATCAGTTAAATCTATCTAAAGATGAAACAGTATATATGTTTGGCTGGTCTTTAGGTGGCGTAATAGCTGTAGAAATGGCTTATCAATTAGAAATACAAGGATTTAAAAATATTAAGGCTATTATTTTAGATTCTCATTTTTCTACAGGACGGGTATTTGAACATCATCCTCAGTTTGATCCTAATAAAGGTGGTAAAATTATAGATGAAGTCATAAAAAAAATAGTATCTAATTTCGATCAAAAACATATTGATAGAGTCTTATCAGCTAAAGATACTGAATTTAAACTAGGACAAAGTACTCCTACTGGAAGGTTAAAACATACTGAAATATGTTTTTTTAGAGCTATGGATAATCCAGGATATAAAATAAAAGATAATAACCTAAGTAAATACAGTAAAAACTTTGGCTTTATACCTATTACAGGTGATCATATGCAATTAATGCCACAGATTATTAAAAATTGGCATAATTATCAAAGGTCATTTACTGATTTTGATTTTAGTTTACATTATCAACCAATACAAATGAGAAAAAATGCTATCTTAAGATTAATTAACACATATAAGAAAACCACCTTATCTATTTTTTGTACAACTATTATTGTTAGTAGTGCTTATATATTAGAAGTATTTGATTTTGTCATTGAACAAGCAGTATTAGTATTAGCATAATTAAAATTTTTTATTTAAAAGGCTATTGAATAAATATCAAGTTTTAATTAAAGATTGTAAACCATATTATAAATATTTTGACTTAAATACTTTTCGCATCACCAGTTAATTATTCTACATATGCATCTTTTTATATTTATTGGAAAAACTTCAAAAAAAATAGGTTAGAAAATAATTAAAGAGGAACTTCCTAATATATTGATTATAAAAAATAAAGTTGGATTTTACAGGATCTTTTAAAGTTGGATTTTACAGGATCTTTCAATTAGGCAGTCAAAATTTTTAGCTGTCTTAGATAAAGGCTTTTTTCGAAACAATTATCAGAGTCATACGTGCCCTTATAGCCATGCGTAAGTAAATAATAAACCCATAAATTATTAACATAAGCTTGTGATATTTGTGTTAATAAATATTCTAGATATTAATAGTAAAGCTTACCTGATTCTAGTTTTTTTAATAAGCGAGTTCGTAGCATTTCATAATCATAACTAGCTGATATTGCTTTTATAGTTTAACGTTTAAATGTGACTGGCTATAACTTACCTTCTTCACGATTTTTATCAACTAATATAAGCTTATAATGTTAGAATGTCTTTATATCAAATTATCAACATCATTCATTATACTATAGAACTTTGATTTCCACATTTATGAAACCTCCTATAGATTATTTTTTTTGAAATATTAATTAAATATAAAACTTACAATATCCTACGCTTGTTTTAAAAAAATAAACTGATACACCTCTTTTTTGTGTATAGGTATAGTTTGTTTACCTTGATTGGGATAAATCAAAAAGTTGTTATTTTTATCATAACTTTTTAGGTAACTTTGATATACAATATCAATGCTACTATCTAAATAACTAAACATATATCTTTTACAATAACATAAAAAGGTTTACCATTATTAGTTAATTTATCTGGTTGAACTGTTAAGTCAAAACTTGAGCTTGCACATCCTGAAATAATTAAAAATAATATCATAACTAAAGCTAATTTTATTTTTTCCAATTAAGTATGCTTTATTTTTATAACTTTATATGCAAAATTTCCTGATAAACTTCTTTTGTTTAAACTATCATCTAAATTTAGTGTCTCCAAACCATTATCAATCACTAGTAAGATATCTTGAAAAACAACGCCAAAGGCAAATGTCAAATTAGTTAATTTTCTGTTACATCGTCATAAAGTTGACGAAACTTTTCTCTTGACTCTTGTGTTAGCATTCTAAAAATAATATTTTCAGATATAGTAGTTAATATTTGTGTATAAATGTGTAGTAAAGGTTGGTTTAATTTAGAAACTCCTAAAATACTTCCTGTAGTTTCATTTGATATATTCTAAATCAACACTAACTCTACATTTACATAAAGATTGACTAATGAATTGTTAAATTGCTGAAAGTGATTTATTGTTATAATCCTCTCTAGAAAAAAAGATTTCGCCATCATAATAAATATGATGTTGGTAAATTAATAACTCAAGATATTATTGTCGCTGCAGTATACCCATGGATTTAAGCCTTCACTTAAATCTTTGGACACAATTCTACAAAATGTTTGATGTCCTTTTCAGTTTTCTCAAATGTGAGTTCATAATTCTTCATATATTCTAAATATTTCTTTACCCCAGTAAAAACTTTAGATTTAATTGATTCTTTTGTAGTTGCAACAAAGAATCTTCATTAAATGGATGCACTTCTCCTTGGTAAACACTAGCCAGTGGCTTCACCATAATTCCTCGATAACTAGTTGCTTATAAGCTGCAATTGAATAAGTTGATAGAACTAACTTAGATGGGCCATAAATAAATATCCTTTTATTATAAATACTTATTTCATTTTTCAAACCTTCTCCATGTGCTGATATATATCACAATTATGATAATTATTAAATATATCTTGTTGATTGTTAGCAACAAGTACAAAGGAACCATCTGATAAAACTTTATGTCGGTACCTGTAGGATAAGTATATGGATTGTCCTTCCAAAATAGGAAGAAGGTTCTTAGCAGCATTTATTTTTTGTGTTTTATAATAAAATAACCTTTGAAAAGCTACGTTTTTTTTTATGTTCAAGACAACTTATTTCTAATATAATACGTTTTTTCTTTATCTATTTTTTCGACATTATTAGTTATGTTTATATTACTTTTTTTATTAAAATTTATTAGATTGATTTTAAAACTACCTGTTTCAGCACTCTAAGAAAACTTTCTTGCTATAATACTTATAGAAAATAAAGGGATTGGTTTAACTGAAATGTTTATTTTATGTAACATTTTACAACTTTAGAAATATGCTAGGTTATGAAAAAACTGCTTTCTTTTTTATAGTAATATTTGACTAACTTGTCAGTAGTTTTTTATTGTTATATTAATCTACTATAAAGTTTGTTTACTTTAGAAAGCTATCGATCAGATTTTATTTAAATTTCAATTAATATGTTATAGAATTATATTTACTATTTATCGGCAGCTCTTTCTAAAAAGTGTACAATATTGTAGATAAAATTAAGCCTTAGTTCGCGGCTATAGTAGTTTGTAACTATTTTTAAATAAAATTTTATGGAGAACTTATTAATGAAATCTTTTCTTAAAAAGATTTGGAGTATTTTAATGTGGACAAGGATGACAGCATTTCAGCTTTATTCTTTTACAGTAATTGGTGGCTGTAGTATCCTCATAAATATTTTTGCATTTTTTAAACTGCCTTTAGTATGGAGAATGGCTGTTTGTTATATATGGACTTATCTTTATTGGATAGGTATGTTAGTCTTTTTACAAGTCTTCATTCGAATAACAGGTCGTGTAAATATAGACAAAGATTATCCGTGTATCTATGTTTCTAAACACCAATCTATGCTTGAAACTTTTATGTTTTATGGATTGCTTGGCAAATGCCATTTTATAATGAAGCAAGAGCTTTTTGATACCCCAATTTTTGGTTCTGCTATGAAAAACTTAGGTAGTATTGCCATAGATAGAGATAAACCAAGAGAATCATTAAAAAAAGTTGTCACAGATGGCAAACAGAGTTTGGCTGATGGTATAAATGTGGTTATTTTCCCTGAAGGAACACGAGTTAATGTTGGTGAATATCCAGAATTTAAGCGTTCAGCAATGAAATTAGCAGCTGATGCTAATGTATATATTATTCCTGTTGCGCATAATTTTGGTAGATTTTTTCCAAAAAAATGGGGACAAGTTATAAAACCTGGTATAGCTAGAATGGATTTTGGTAAGAGAATAGATCCTAGAGATTTTGACTCAAAAACTCTAACAAGCTATTGTCATAAAGTCATAACTGAAAAAACTAAAGAGTTTAACGGTTAAAAGAGGTAAACAGATGAAAAAGATAGTTCATCTACTATTAGTATTAAGAATGCATATTTTTAAAATATATGCATATATTGTGCTACTATTATGCTGTATTTTAATGAATATAGTGGGAGTTTTAGGTGCGTCTTTAAAGGTTAGACTATTCATCTGTTGGATATGGTCTTGCTTATACCGTTTAGGCGTACTTATTCTATTGCAAATATATGTAAAAATAGATGGTAAAGAAAATATTCCTAACTATCCGTGTATCTATGTTTCTAAACACCAATCTATGCTTGAAACTTTTGTTTTTTATTGTCTAGTACGCAATTGTTGTTTTGTCATGAAACAAGAACTTCTTGAGAAACCAGTCTTTGGTAAGACTAATATTTTTGCTGAAGCAATAGGAATTGATAGATCTAAAGGGCTTTCAGCAATTAAAAAAGTACTGGAAGATGGTAAAGATAGAGTGTTAAATAAAAATCTTAGTATCGTAATATTTCCTGAGGGAACTAGAGTCCCTGTAGGTGAATATCCAAAATTTCATCGTTCGGCAATGAAATTAGCAACGGTTACAAATATACCAATTATACCTGTGGCACATAATTTTGGCGTTTATTTTGGGCGTAAAAAAGGTGATTTTATTAAACCTGGTATTGCTAAAATGTCTTTTGAAAAGCCTATAAATCCTAAAAACTATTCTGTCGCTGAATTAACAGATTTGTGCTATGACATCATTAATGATAAAACAAAATCTTTCGGTGGCTAAAATTCTTATTTGATACAAAATTCAGCAATAATTGGATTATGGTCAGATATTTTTTTACAATCTAGCACAGCAGCTTTTTCAAGATTTAACCCTCGGTACAAAACAAAGTCTAAGTGGTTATTTTTGAAAGATTTAATCAACTGAGGTTCATCTATAAATGCTACTTTAAAATAGAATTCTCGACAAAAATCTTTTATTAGCTTAACTCGTTTTCTATTCCAAGTATTAAAATCCCCAGCAATTATAATTGGATATTTGTATTTATTTGGAGCGATAAATTCTTTTATTTTCTCAAACTCATACTCATAAACTTTATTACTTTTAAAGTTTATCGCATGGATATTTACAACGATTACTTTAGTATTGTTGATATTTAGATGTGTTATCAAAGAAGCTTTGTGTGTATTTATAACTGACTCACGATAAGTTGTGAGTATTTTGACATTCTTTAACACTGGATAATGACTAACAGTTGCCACACCGTAGTTATGTGAACGTAATACAATATTTGAAGCAAAATTTACATAAAATTTGTCTATAGGAAACTTACTATCATGGTGATGAACGGCTTCTTGCAAGCAAAAAATATCAACATTATAGTTAAAATATACATGTTTGATATATGCACTAAAAGCCTCAGAATCTTTATGATCTATCTTATAAGAGTTCCAACTCATCAAGCAGAATTTTCTAGATTGATTATCTTTTGAGTTTACTGCAAACATCTAACCACTTAGCGCTAGCTTAACATAGTTTTATTATATATTAAAATTATTAGATAAAATCATATTAGCTTAGGATCTGTTGCGATAAATCTCAAAATCATATAACCCAAAACCCCAATAAATGATTATCATTAAAGGCAAGAACTTCTATAAAAAAACTCATGGTAAAGCCTATACCACATATACCACACAATAAGCTTATACCATATAGCTGTAGATTTGATAAAGACTCACCAAGTTTAAACAATTTTAATTTCTTAAAAATCGCTAATATTGAAAAAATACCAAGCTGTTTACAGACAAATAATCCCAAAATAATACCTAGCATAATAGGTTCCGACAGTATCGAAAAATTTATCCCAACAAAACTTATACTAGTATTAGCAAAGGCAAAAACTGGCATTATAAAATAGATAATCCAAGGATGAAATGAATCCTCCATAAAATTAACTGAAGAATTTTTATCACCCTCTTTAAGAGGTATACACCGTGCAGTAATAAAACAACCAAGCACAACATATACTTAACTTCTATTTACCTTAAAGATTCGATTGCAAATAATCACCGCAATGATAAAAAGTGTTCATAAAGATAACGAAAGTAAAGATAAAGATTTGGTATAAAATATTGCTATGATAACTATTGTAGCTATAGCGTCCATTTAATGGTTTTAGGTTTGACCAACATGGCACTGTATATTTACCCCAGAGACACAAAGAGCTATTCCTAAATTTAAAAAAAACATATCCAAAAAGCTATTGCAGATTATGATTTGGATAAATATTTTTGGATGAAGAGCTTGATAGTAGCTATGCCTTTGAATTTGCTCAACACTTATATGATGATTTTGATGGTAAATATTCACTACTTACAGATATTTGGCATAACAATATCACCACTGTATCGAAAACCAACTCGACTATACTGCTCTTAGCTATGGTACATAAAAAAATCTATTGGTAGATGATTAAAATTCCTCAAGATATTTTCCTAAATATCACATCTGAATATATAGAAGCTCTAAATCAGCAATGCATAATATTGAAAAATATGTATACCCTATGCTTCTATAAATAAACGGTGATAAACTAAAAATTTGTGTTTACTTTACACCAATTAATGAACCAGACAAAATTATATTTAGTAAACTATGTAAAGTTTATGACTAGTAAAATAATCAAACCTTTAGCTGATCTAATCTTTAGTATCACCAATAAAATAATACTTAAAGAATATAAAAGAATTATTGATAACTACAATACTCAAGATTTCTTACTACGCTACGATCAAATCATCAAAGAATTTAGAAAGATTTAGAATGACTAAAAAATCAAAAAACATTCTCAAAATATCACAAATACTATATAATACAAATATATTCTAAAATTTTATAAGGCTTATGAAATATAGTCTATCAGTTAGAGCTTTACATGCTTTACTTGCTTTTTTGATAATAGCACAACTTATTTTAGGCTTTAGCTATACTAACAATTTTTTTGACTCTGGCTGGATTATAAATCTACATAAATCTTTTGGAGTTGTAACCTTTTTTGTGATTCCTTTACTAGTTATAGCTAGAATTATAAGCGTTAGGCCTGCGTATAAGCCTCCATTGCCACTATTTCAATTACTAATAGCTAAGGTTGTACATTTATGGATATACATATCAGCATTTAGCATGGCATTTTCAGGAGTTGTAGGTTCAATGCTCATGGGCTTTTCATGGAATATATTTTTTATTATCCCATTTCCAGAGCTATTAACAACAAATGTTCCTTTAGGAGAAGAGGTTTTTAGTTATCATTATATTTTTTCTTCAATACTACTTATACTAGTTATTATTCATATAGCAGCGGCTTTATCTCATCAACTAATAGTTAAAGATAATATCTTGAATAGAATGAAATAATTTAACAGTTAATATTTACTAACTTGCTTTTTACTTACAGCTTCTTGGTATAATATAGCTTTTGATCAATTCTAATGCATGAATTTGAATTAATTAAACTATACGAGCAGTGCCCAAACTGTGGCAGTTTTAAGAAAGATATTCTTAAAAAAAGGTAATGTTCGTAGAGTCGATAGTTTTTAATTAAGGAGTTAATTATGTGTACAACTTGTAGCTGTGGCGATAGCCAAAATCACCACCACCATATAGATTACGCTATTAAGTTAGAATAGGAGCAATATTAGAAGAAAATTATCAATAAGCTCAGCAAAATATAGATGTATTAGCTAAAATAATATTACGCTTAACTTTGTATCAAGTCCTAGCTCTGGTAAGACATTTCTACTTTATAGAACTATCAAATAGCTTTATAGTGAGTATTCTATTGCAGTTGTTGATAGCTATCAACATACTGATCTTGATGCAGAAAGAATCCGTAAGACGGAAGCAGAAGCTTATCAAATTAATACTGGTAAACCTTGTCACTTAAATGCTCATATTGTTGGCTATACTTTTGAACATCTGGGTGATATTAAAAACGGTTTTGTAATGATTGAAAATGTTGGTAATTTAATCTGTCTATGTTTAACTTTGGCGAAAAGTATCGTGTAGCGGTTATCTAAACTACATAAGGTGCAGATAAGCCTATTAAATACCCTGATATATTTTATTATGCAGATGTGGTTGTTATCAATAAAACAAATCTTATTGAAGATGTTTATTTTGATATCCAAGAATGTAACACAAATATTAAAGATTCGTTCAGATGTCAAAATATTTGATTTATCTCGTAAAAACTGGTGCTGGTTTTGATAGTTGGTTGGGATGGTTAAGGTCTTTGAAATAAAGGGAATTAATACAATTATTTTAAAAACTAATGTATCAATAATTAACAAATAGGTAAACTATGTAAGTGATTTTAAGAGCAAAAGAAATATCCTAATTTACTTTTATCCTAAAGCAATGACTCCTAGGTGTACAGTCGAATCTATAGGTTTAAGTAATATTCTTAACACTGTGGTCCTTGGTATTAGTCCTGATAACACAAAACGTTTAGAAAAGTTTTAAGAGAAAGATAAACTATCAGTACAACTTCTAAGTGATGAAGATCATCATGTTGCCGGGCTATATAGTGTATGGAGCGAAAAGAAATTTATGGGAAAAGTATATGATGGAATCCAGAAGGCAAAATACAACATATATTCGAAGGATTTAAAACCAAAGAGCACCATGATCTAATATTAGACTATATCGAGAGCTATAAAAACTCATAACCTGTAGAAATCTTCGTAACAAAAAAGTGATATAAGTTGTCATAGACAACACAATCACTTTAATAAAAGTGGAAAAATGCAACAAGTCATAACAAAAATTCTTGTCAATGGAGTTCAAGGGGTTGGCTTTCGCCATTTTATATATTACCTTGCAAAAGAATTAGGTTTAAATACACAAAGTATACAAACATATTTTGCAGAAGTTACTAAACAATAAGATGAGCTAATAAATTCTACTACTATACAGATATTTTACTTAAAAATTTCCTCTAGTAATTCTTAGAAAAGCTATTGCTCCAAATATAAAACAGCTTAGTTTTATGCTACCTACAACAGGCTCTGATTGTAGTCTTGTTGATGTTTGTTATATCAATAACTATGAAGCTCAAGCTGCGATAGAACTAGAATCACTTGCTAGTGATATAACTGTAGAGAAAATCTATTTGAAATATCTACTGAAAATAAGCGCTACAATTAGATGCTATGGTAAAACTACAGCTAGTAACTTATGGCATAGCCATCTTGCTTATGCTTTGATGCAATGGCTTGACAAATCAGCACAACAAAGAAATATAAATACGATAATTTTAAGTGGTGGCTGATTACAAAAATAAGCTACTACTAGCCAAAGCTTACATTAAAACCATGGGTTTCATCTATATATCAGAGAAAGTACATGTAAATGATAGTGATGTAAGTCTTGGACAAGCTTGACTTTGAGTAAATTATAGAAAAAAAATGACTAAACATACTCTCAAAGATATCAAAGAAATGATATAATGTAATTGATAAGTGATGCTATGGATTACATGCAAGAATTTATAGCCCAGAAAATTGCAAAAAGTCTTTTACAATAAATCGCTAAAGAAGCTTGCCTTAGTAAACAATACAATTTTGTGAATTCTGTGGTGTGGCATACACACGCTTTACATCACTATGGTATTCCTAGCCTTTTGTCAAAAAATATCAGATGGACCAGGTTTCATGTTTGTATCCTAAGTTTGATCAAGCAATATTTTTAGCATCTCAATAAGATGTTATCTTCTGTAGTAATTATGCAGATATGATTCGTGTGCCTCAATCATATCAAGATAAGTTTACTATAGCTAAAAAGTTAGATAACTTTTTAATATTTTGACATCTCTAACTGCCTAATAACTACAGAGCAAATAATTTAAAGCTATTTGCCAGCTACTCTTTGGTGTATATCCAGAAAAAGTTGTAGATCCAGTTTGTACAACCTGTAAGCATGCAGGTGTTACTTGAGTAATTGTTGCCAAAGATGAAACATGCTTAGGTCCTGTAACAGCTAATGGCTGTGGTATAATTTGTCCAAAACTTGGTCATAGTTGCTATGGTTGTTTTGGCACATTTAAATATGCAAATCTAGATACTATGACAAACAAACTAAAAGAGCTTGGCTTATCAGCCAAACAAATCCAAGATAAATATAGATTCATCAGTAGTCAAGATTAAGTATTTTAAAAATGCTAGTGTATAAATTATAAGTAGAAAACAATTGTTGAAGTACCTATTTTAGCTCGTGTTGAAGGCGAAGGTGCTTTAGATTTAAGAATTAAAGATAGCAAAATATGTAAGTGTGAACTAAGAATCTATGAACCACCACGAAACCGCCACGATATTTTGAAAAATTTCTCGAAGGCAGAGAACCAAACGCAATTATTGATTCTGTAGCACATATTTGTGGTATTTGTCCTCTTGCATCATACCAAGCAGGCTTCTCAAGAGATTATGAAAGTGCTTTTGGTATCACTAGAACTCAATGGATTGAGGATATGCTTCTATTGATGTTTTAGGTAAGTGGATTGAATCGCAACTATTTACATATACACTTGTTAGCAGCTCCCGACTTCTTAGTCTATAAATCAGCTATTTATATGGCAAAATATTAGCCTAAAGAAGTTGTTAGAAGTGTGTTAAGTTACAGCACTTAGATAATGATATCCTTAAACTTTTAGGTGGTAAATCTTTCCATCCTAATGGTATGAAAATTGGTTTTTACAAAGCTCCTTTGGTTAAAATTTCATACTTTAATTTCTAAACTTAAAGATGCTCTAATTGAAGCTAAAGATGTAATTGAATGAATATATACATTATCATTCCTTTATACAAAACTATTCCATTTAATATGGTAGGCTTATCTCACCATACTTAATACCCTAGGTGATGATGTAATTATTAGTAATGGGAAGCAATTCCATATTAGTGAGTATAATGATCATTTCAGAGTACTTTTAGGTCCCTTTCCTAGTATCAACCTAAACTTTGAAAGCTACAAAAACATATCCAAGAAATGGCTAATGCTACTGGAGTTAAATGGCCAATTAGATATAGAATTATATTTGACCATCGAAAGAGCTTACAAGTATTTTAAAACTATCCTTACACAGATACTCCACATGTATATTACACAATCAAAGCAGCCTAATGTGGGATGTAGTAGAAGCTTCTCGTGGTATTTAGATTGACCATATCAAGATTAATGATTTAATCCCTCCATTAAAGAAGCATTATTTAATGTTGTATTTGCAATCCCCTCCAAAGCTTCTTTAGTTTAAAAAGCTTGATGAGCAGTTACTAAAATATTCGGAAATGTGATAAGTCTTTTAAATAATATCATTAGCCAAAATTTCTACGTATATGTCTCTAAAGAAAATATCTTTTTCATACTCATAGACATCTATAGCTAAACCAGCTATAGATTTATATTTAAGAGCTTCTATAATAGCTTTAGTATCAATTAATGCTACACACGACTTGTATTAATTACGAAAGCAGAATGATTTTATTAAACAAAGAGCTTTTTGGTCATATATTTAGTATCATCATTTGAAATGGTAATGTAAGCTTATATAGTATAAAAATCTACTAACTTAACATATACATGTATATCACTTTTGTTTATAAAAGGATCATAAACTAAAATTTTTTACCAAATCCAGACATAATTTGACTAAAAGCTTTATCAATATTACCAAAACCTATTATTTCTATAGGTTTTGATGAATATCAAAACCTTCTAACACCTATATATTAAAATTACTTCCTTTGACTCTATTATAAGTCTTATGTATCTTACGATTTAAACACAATAAAAGTTAGTCGATGATTAGAGTTAAGTTTAGAAAAGTACTCTTTGTCATACTTTTTTTGTGGAGTAGAAAAATATTTTCATAAAAATATTCTTAGTGGTTTTATTTCTAATTATTATCAACTAATATATCAAATCTGGGTATTTTAAAAATAGTGAAGCAAATTTTAAAAGATGAAATAATTTCTGATGTAATTGAAAAGTTATAAGTATTATGATTGATAAAACTATAACTAATCTATTGCTTTTGCAGTAAAACATAACTAAATTGTAGATTTTAGTATATATGTTTTAAAAATATTTTATCCTAAAACTTAAGCTTAATCATATTGCTTTAACATAAGAGATCTAGAAGTTTCAGAAAATTTTTATACAAATATTCTTGATTTTAAGAAAATATATAGACCAAACTTCAAATCCAAATATGGTATAAAGTTGAAGATTTTTGCCTTCACTTAATACTTTCAGAAACAATGACTGGATCTTATAATCCAATAAATAAAACAGCTCAAATACACCTAGCAATAGCTCTAAATGATAAATATTATTCTAATATTTAACAAATTTAAAGTCTTAGATACTGGAATAATAAGTGAAGAATTTAGTAAAGAAACAAATGCGAAACAATATTTTTTATATGATATTAGTTTTAATATGATTGAAATAAATAATGAAACAAATTAGAAACTAATTTACAGATATTCTCTTATACTTAATATTAGTAATAGCATCATACTTATCACCAAGACGGCGTTTTTTATCTTCGATATAAGCATCGTAGTTACCCTCAAACCAAACTACTTCACTATTACCCTCAAAAGCAAGCATGTGAGTCGCAACACGGTTTAGAAACCATCTATCATGCGAGATAACCATAATACAACCAGGGAAGGCTAATATAGCTTCTTCTAGTGCTCTTAAAGTCTCTACATCAAGATCGTTTGTTGGCTCATCTAGTAAGATAACATTACCACCACTTCTAAGTAACTTAGCAAGATGCACACGATTTCTCTCACCACCTGATAGCTGAGAAATATATTTCTGCTGACTAGTTCCTTTAAAGTTAAATCTACTGACATATTGGCGTGATGGGATAGTGTATTTACCAACTGTGATCATATCTAAACCATCAGCAATTTCTTCCCACACGGTTTTGTTATCATCTAGAGCATCGCGTGATTGATCTACATAAGCTAGATGCACTGTTTCACCAAGCTCGATCTCACCACTATCAGGAGTTTCTTGTCCTGTAATCATTTTGAAAAATGTTGACTTACCAGCTCCGTTAGCACCAATTATACCAACGATAGATCCAGCTGGAATATCGATATTTAGATGATTGATAAGTATCTTATCATCAAATGATTTAACGATATCTTTAACCTTAATTACATTCCTACCCAGTCTTTCTCCTGGTGGAATATATAATTCTTGTGTTTCATTACGCTTTTGGAACTCTTGTGAACTTAACTCATCAAACTTAGCAAGTCTTGCTTTTGATTTAACTTGACGACCCTTAGCATTTTGACGCACCCATTCTAACTCTTCTTTTAGGGCTTTTTGGTGAGCAGTTTCACGCTTTTCTTCCATCTCTAAACGTTTTTCTTTTTGCTCTAGCCATTGTGTATAATTACCTTTAAATGGTATACCTTCGCCTCTATCAAGCTCAAGAATCCATTCAGCAACATTATCTAAGAAATATCTATCATGCGTAACAGCTACAACAGTACCTTTGTATTCTGCTAAGAACTTCTCTAACCATGCCACAGACTCTGCATCTAAATGATTAGTAGGCTCATCTAGTAATAAAATATCTGGAGCAGATAATAACAATTTACATAATGCAACACGACGAGCTTCACCACCTGATAATTTAGTAACATCAGCATTCCAAGGTGGTAAGCGTAAAGCTTCTGCAGCAACTTCTAGTTTACGCTCTATTTCCCAAGCTCCAGCAGAATCTATTGCATTTTGTAGATCACCTTGCTCTTCAAGAAGTTTAGCCATTTCATCATCAGATATCGGCTCACAGAATTTGATACTGATTTCATCAAATCTAGTAAGCATATCTTGTAAGTGCACAAGGACTTCTTCAACATTACCACGCACATCTTTAGTTGGATCAAGTTTTGGTTCTTGTGGTAAATAGCCTATCTTTACACCTTTGCGTGGCGCTGCCTCACCAACAATCTCTGTATCAAGACCTGCCATAATTTTAAGAAATGTTGACTTACCAGAGCCATTAAGACCTAGTACACCAATTTTTGCACCATCGAAAAAAGATAATGAAATATCTTTAAGTATATATTTATTAGGCGGCACAACTTTGCCAACCCTGTGCATTGAATATATATATTTTTCAGCCATGAAAATATCTTCTAAAACTTAAGATAGGAAAATTATAACAGATATATAAAATGACTCTATAAATTACAGCTTAAAAAATAAAAATATACCGAAAATAATAAGTAAAAAAAGTACAATCAAAAATATTCTACAAAAGCTTTTAAATGTTATTAATAACTTTGGATTAAGATTTAATTTTATCAATCTTTTTTGATATTTTTATTTTGATTCACCAACTTTTTTTATTAGGGTTTAGATCATAATTTTCATCTGTAGAATAGGTTTTAGCTATGGTCCTCCTAATGGGATATATGTTTATAAAAAAATAGTCAAAAATATAAGAAATAAAACCCCTATAAATAATAAATAAAACAGTCATGTTGTATTACTTTTAACTATTTTTCATAGCCAATATATTAAATAGAATCATTAGCTACTTCAAACTTTAAACATCACCAATCTAAACACCATAAAAAGAAACATACCATCTGCAATATTATCTTCTTTTACTCCTCTAAAGATTCATCTGAGTATCTGCATAAGTCAAACATACTTTTAAAATCAGTATATAACTTATAAAAATAAATTTTCTAATCCTCAAGGTAGCCCTTCACTTCTGAGCTAAGAAAGATTTTTTGAAATTTGTTTTATTAACCCATATTCAAAAAAGAAAAACAGTTTGCAACAAATTACTCTAGCTTATACTAGTATTACTTGCTTACCTTATGTGCATTTCTCAGATCATAGTTTATTTGATAGAAATAAAACTCTGTGGGCTAGCTTCGCAATCAAGGATGAAAATAAAAGGTGAAATATTCAAAGAAATTGATAAAAAATAACAAGCTTGACATAGCTATATGAATAAGTGCCTATGAACCGTGATTTTATGCGTTCTATCCATGCTACGCCAAAGGAAGCTAATAAAAATATCCATAGATATTAAAGCTAAGAAAACTATAGGCATGCATTGGAACTATTAGACTTACGCCAGAGTTTTTTTGAACTACCAAAGAGATTTAAACAGGCCTCTATATAATCAGTAATTATTATGGTCAAGAAAATACTTTAATTTTAAAGATTGGTAAAACTATAATATATAAAATTATTTTTAAATATTTCTTGCAAAAACAATCAAAGTTAAACCTAAAATATAAGTTATAAAAATTAATAATATAATTTTATTTGTGACTTTTGGAGCTTTAGCAAATTCTTTCGAAATAAACACTCTCCAAAAAGCTGCTATTATTGCTACTTGTCATAAACCATAAGAAATAGAAAGTCTAGCAATACTGGAATGCTATAAAGTTCAAACAACCAATTCTACAGATAAAACAACATCTAAGATAACTATAGTGTGTAACTGGAGTTCATTGTGAAAAATATCCTTTAAATTTAAGTTTTTTCTTAAAATAGGAAATTTAATCATCCAGCCATTGATTATAAAGTTTGATATAAAATCCTTAACGCAAATATAAAACTAGCTGTATATGGTGTCATCAAACCAGATTGAGGAACCACAAAATCACTTGATATAGACTTTAAATAACTAAAGGATAGAAAAAGCCCGTTAAAATACCTGAAATAATTGATTTGTTATCAGAAATACGCTTATATATAACCATATAGATAATAATTGCTGCAAAAGTACACTTAAAACTCCTAAAAATAACTCTATAGGCTAACCTAAAGGTGTTTCTATATAATTTGTTATTACACCTCTATAACTAAGGCTAAACCAATAGCTAAAGGAAATGCTACAGACATACCAGCAATATCGATAGCTGCCACAAGTAATATTATTGGCTAAATTAAAAACTACACAACCCATAAAAGCATAA
Source organism: Francisella persica ATCC VR-331 (assembly GCF_001653955.1). Taxonomy (NCBI): domain Bacteria; kingdom Pseudomonadati; phylum Pseudomonadota; class Gammaproteobacteria; order Thiotrichales; family Francisellaceae; genus Francisella; species Francisella persica. Next base: position 468,680 of record NZ_CP013022.1, on the reverse strand, counting down.
CCTAAACCATTTTTATGATAATATTGAGAAAAGTTAACACCAAATACACCAATTAATGAATAAGCAGAAAAATCCCTAAATAAAGAAACCACTGGTTTTGCTGAGATATTTATTAAGTATAAGTTTGTTTTTGCTCATTAAGCTCAATATTTTAACTGGTATATGTCAATACTTGTTTGACTTGTTGATCAGTAGTTGGCGGTATGTTTTTCTCCAAAGTTAAGCTGTAAATTTGACTATCTGTATTATATTTCTCCGTAACTTTAATATTTGGTGTACCTGATTGGCTATACTATCTTTTAAATAAGCTAAAATCACAATTATTTGCATCTACCATAGTATTCGCAAGTAACTACCTGACTATCACGTAAATATAAAGTTTCATACCTTTCTGGAAACTATCTTCGCCTAATATAGTATAAATCATTCTAATTACTTCTGCGCCCTTATTAGTAAATAAGTAACAGCATAGAAATTATTCATCGATATATGAATCAGGACGGATAAGATGAAATATTGGACTAGCATCTTCAGTAAATTGTAAACTTCTGATTATGCGAACATCATCAATACGCTTTACATATCTTGAATTCAGATCAGAGGTGAATTCTTGATCTCTAAATATGGTTAATCCCTATTTTAGACTTAATTGAAACAAGTGTCTCCATGTAACTATATTGCCTGTCCAGTTATTAAAATACTCATGACCGACGACATTTTGTACCAACTTAAAATCTTTATCAGTTGCTATTTTATCACCAGCCATAGTATGTTTGGTATTAAAGGTATTTAGACCATTATTTTCCATCGCATCAGCATTAAATCTGGCACAGTTACAATCATAAATGTAAGATTGTACTCGAGATTAAATCTTTGCTAATCCCATTTCATTGAGTCCTTAACAGATTGCATAGCATAATGACATTTATCTATATCTTTCTTAAAAGCATAAATCTTAAGATTAACTTTACGTTTTGATTTTGTAATATAGGTATATTTTATATTTGCTAAATCACCAGCTACAAGCATAGATAAGTAACAAGGTTTAAATGGATCTTTTCACGTTGCAAAATGCAGTGAATCAGAAATATCTCCTGAATCAATCTTATCTCCATTTGAGAGAGAATAACATGGTATTTGCTTGTCAGCAATAATTTTGATAGTATAAAACGACATAACATCATGTCTATCTAAATAGTATATAATCTTTATTAAATCATGTAGCCTCACATTGAGTACATAACGCATCTCCAGATTTATACAAACCTTCTAAAAAATTAGCATAAGGATTAATCTAAATAACTTTCTGTAAAATAATGTTATTAGGAGCATTATGGATAATCAGCTAATTTTTATCAACACTAAAATTTGACTCTAATAGATCTGAATCATATATTTTAATCGATAATAGTTTCAAATCAACACTATCTAAAACTAATCTATTATTTTCTCGATTTTTAGGATTGGTAACAATATGTTATGCTATAGTTAAAAGTTTATAACTAGACTTGTATGAAATAATTTTAAAAACATATTGCTTGAAATTTTCAAATATGATCACATATTCAAATTGAAAGGTGTGAGAACATAATTCAGAAGGAGAACAAATATGAGTAAAGAAATTAGATATAATCCATTTGAACTAAAACATTCTATCAATGATCTTTTTGATAATTTTTTTAGTTTCCCTAAAAATTATAAAGATGAAAGATATTTAGAAAATATAAATCTAGATATCATTGAAGATGAAGGTTCTTATAATGTCACTGCAGATTTAGCAGGAGTAGAAGAGAAAGATATAGATATAGAACTAGATAAAAATAAACTATATATAAAAGCAAAGCGCGAACACTTACACAAAGATAAAAAGCACCATGTACAAGAACGTTATTATGGCGAGTTTCAACGTAGTATAAATCTACCTGATAATATAGATAGTGATAAGATAGAAGCTAAGTATAATAATGGTATATTAAGCTTAAATATTCCTAAAAAAGAAAAAGATAACACTACTAAAAAAATATCAATAAAATCTTAGTAATTTCTAATTACATCAAAAACTTCATTTAACTTATTTTGATCTTTTTGACATGGCTCAGATTCTACACCTAAATTAATATCATAAGCTTAACATTTTAAACCTATTGCTTAAGCTATATTTTTAGCATTAAGACCACCAGCAAGAATCATATTTTTTTTATATCTTTTATAAGATTCCAATCAAATGCTTTACCAGTACCACCAGCCTTACCATCTACTTGAGCATCTAACAGATGATTAATCCACATTATCAAAAAAAATTTTGAAGAGTTTTATCTACTCCATAAGCTTTCCATATTTGACAGTTTCTATGTAGTTTTAATTTTAGAGTATCTATATACTCTTGATCTTCATTTCCATGTAATTGCACGGCACTTAATTTTAGTACATGATAAGTATCTGCTACATTTTCTATCTTAGCATGTACAAATACGCCTACATAATTTAATATAATTTTTTTATCTGTTTTGCCATGACAAAATCTACATAGTGATGAGATCTCTCAACAAAAATAAATCCACCATATATAGCTCCAGCATCATAAGCTTTTTATATATTTTTTTTTAAAAGTTAAACCACAAATTTTATTAAATCCATAAAATATCTTCCTAACCGCAAATTCTAGATTACGCTCAGCCATAATATAACTACTAATAAGAAAACCACTTACATAGTTTCTAAGATCACATACTTCTTGTTTTTTTGTAAATGCCTGATTCTAAAATTAGAGTAAATCACTTAGGTATTTTTTTTGAGCTAAAAGACATGTAGTATTTAAATCTATGGATAGGTCTCTAAGGTTGCAACTATTATAATTACTTTTTAGATTTTATACGATCTTTCAAGTTTCTCTTCATTACTAATCTCTGTAAGTATTCCCATACCAAGACTATTAGCAACTTTTGCTATTTTTTTATACTCACTACCATCAAGTACTGAAAGCATCAGTAACGCTGCATAAGCTTGATAATGTCGTAAATATTATTTGATATTTATATACTATAAAATCTTTACAAAGTATAGATTATGTAACTTGCTTTCTAACAATCCTAGATTTGCAAACTAACCAAAAAAACTCTTCACCTGTGAGCACAGATATTACATTTGCATAGTTTTTTTTGTACACAGCTGCAATTTCATTTAAATCCTTTAGAAGGTTAACTCTTTTTTATATTCTAAAATAAATACTGCTCTATTTTCTATCTGTTTTGATAACTTATTTCTGATATATATATAGTGAAAGTAGTCTTTTTTTCAAAAAGCCACTTTATTTTTGCTTCAACAATTCTTGTTAATGTAGTTTCCATTTTTTACATATTTTTTGAAGTTTCTGTGTTTTGATAATTCTATATAGATTATATCTATCAAAATCTACTTTATAAGCTCTCTTTTTAGAGTTATCTGCGCAAATTTCTTACTATTTATCTATTATCACATCAGGAAGCTCGCCATCTACTCTAGAGACTTCATGATTAAGTTCAATTACAATAGAATTTAAGTCTGTTGGTACCTCAGACTCATTTACTTCATAACCTATCAAAAGAGTATATGATACTATATGATTACATAATTATAGTAAACCAATACTACATCTTGAGATAAGTTTTAACCATTAATATACTCTAAAAATTCTCTATTAAAGAATAGCTACCAAGTCTGCTCAAGTAGATTTTCTCTACCATTAGAAACCTTTGTTACTACACCAACTACTTTCATGTTTTTTTATTTTTATTTTAAATATAGTTTTTCACAGTTAATATCCGTACCCTGAAAATTTTCAGCTATAATATAAATATAGATGAATTACAAATAGTTTTCTAGTATCAGAATAAAATACTAAATTTTATCATAAAACAAATAGTTATTATAATGTAAATATTATGAGTTTTCTAAAACAAGACATAATTTTTTCATCTAATCTTTTCTCATATTACGCAACTGTATACTTCAAATCATCATCAGTCTAATTCTGACTCTATACAATATGTGAGTCAAAAATTTTCTGGATTTTTTACTTATATTTATTCACCTATTTTTTAATATTTTCACTAAATATTTCTTTCACTCTTGCATAGCAATCTTTTAAACATTAGAACATCTAGTTACCGTATAAATACTAATACCTATTTCTTTAGATATTTACTTTTGAGATTTAGATTTATTTATATTTTTTTTTGTTAAAAGCACTCTTTTACTTAGCTGTTTTTTATCTTCTTTAGTTAATAAAAAAATCACAAATAATTATTAATATTTTGTGGATATAAATTTCAAGATAAAGTATTAATTAATTGCTGACAAGCATTATATAATTATATTCATACTTTTTAAATTGATTATATATTTTTATAAAATTACACCATTACAAAATAAATAACAATAATTAATATACAAACACTCTTATGCCAATTTAACAATATCTAGTTAATTCACTATAAATTAATATTATTGATTTACATAATAAAACTTTAAAACTACTATGGTTAAATAAATTAAGGTCTAGATCAAGATATCAGAAGTAAAAAGGGGAAAACTGAGTTAAGAACTAGACCTTAATATTTATATGGCGGAATGGACGGGACTCGAACCCGCGACCTCCTGCGTGACAGGCAGATATTCTAACCAACTGAACTACCACTCCATTATGGTGCCGACTGCCGGACTCGAACTGGCGACCTACTGATTACAAGTCAGTTGCTCTCCCCACTGAGCTAAGTCGGCGGCTATCAGGATACATTATAGCTCTTTTTCTAAAGCTGTCAACAATGTTTTAGAATTTTTTTAAATTTAATGGAATTATATCGTATTGGTTATATATATGACTATTTTCTACCTTTAAGTAAATGTTTTTTTGTATTTCTAATTCTAATTCTGCCAGCCAAATAGATTCTTCTTTTTCAATATAATCAATTATTTTTTCAGAAGAAATTAGTAAAAAATCATTATAGCTTGGATAATTTTTTGATTCTGACTTTATTTCTCTAAAAATATCGTAACAAATTGTTTGTAATGTTTTGACACTTCCTTTACCATTACAATGTTCACACGGCTGACACAAAGTTCTAAGCAAACTCTCATGAACCCTTTTACGTGTCATTTCAACTAACCCTAGCTCTGAAATATCACTTACACTAGTCTTAGCCTTATCAAGCTCTAGTTCTTTTTTTAAGGCTTCTAAAACTTGTGTTTTATGTGTTTTATCCATCATGTCTATAAAATCTATAATTATTATGCCACCTAAATTTCTAAGTCTTAGCTGCCTAGCTATCTCTTTTGTAGCTTCTAGATTTGTCTTAAAGATAGTCTCCTCAAGATTTTTTGTACCAATATAACCGCCTGTATTGATATCAACAGTTATCATTGCTTCAGTTTGTTCTATAACTAAATAACCACCTGATTTTAGATATACAGTTTTATCTAGAGCCTTATTTATTTCATTTTCAATATCATACTCTTCAAAGATATTATGCTTTTGATAAAGTTCTATTTTATCTCTTAAACCAGGAATATATTTATCTGTAAAATGACATATTTCTTTATATGAATCGATATTATCTACAAGAATTTTATCTAGATTATCATTAGCAAATATATTGATAGTTTTGATTATTAAACTAAAATCTTCATAAACAACACTAGGTTTAATGATTGTACTAGAAATATCTAAAATATCTTGCCATAAGTTATTTAAAAATTTTATATCATTTTCTAATTTTTCATAACTCGCACCTTCAGCAGCTGTCCTTAGAATATATCCACGTGGATTTTCACTTTGAGTAATTTTTTTAATTGATTCTAATAATCGTTGCTTTTCTTGTTCATTAGTTATTTTAAGCGAGATGCCTATATGATCTAAATCAGGTAAGAAAACCACAAAACGTGAAGATACTGATAAATGTGATGTTAATTTTACGCCTTTATTACCTATACTTTCTTTGACTACTTGCACTAAAACCTCTTGACCTTCTCGTAACCATTCATTTATATCTTCAGTGTTTATTTTTTTGAGTTTGAAATTCTCATCAGAGTCATCATCATATTTCTCTAAAGGTATAACTTCTGATAAATGTAAAAATCCAGCTTTTTCCAAACCAATATCTACAAAAGCTGCTTGTATCCCAGGAAGAACCCTAATTATTTTCCCTTTATAAATATTTCCAACAATTCTTTTTTGATTATCGCGCTCTATCAAAATTTCTTTGAGAATATTATTTTCTTTTATTGCTATTCGTTGCTCATATTTGTTTATATTCAAAAAGATTTCTGTATTAAATGACATTAGAAAAATGTTTTAAATTTTGTTAACAATCTATTATAAAGAAAAATATTTTTTTTTTTGAATATCCTTTATATTATATTATTATATATTACTTTGTTTTATTTATATTATTATTTATTATGTGCGTATCTCGTTGTGCATAAATTTATAAAATATAAATATATCAATATTTAAACGTGGATAAAAATAAATGTATAAGCATGTAAAAAAGTAGTAAAAAGAATCTGAATAAAAATATGGATAAAAAATTATCAAATTAATTAACATAAATATTAACATATTTGTTAATAACTTATTACACAAATCTTGAAACAAAGAATAAACAAATTAATTAACATAATTATCCACAAGTATGCTTAATTATGATTGCTTATTTTTTTTTATTACAATAAAATCTTAGTTATTCATTAATACTTTTGCCTACATTTGGCTACCCTTTATATTTATAATGGATATTAGGGTATTTTTTTATATATGACTACATGGAATAAATGTTTAAAAAGAATAAAAAAAAAACTTTCTACGTTTGAATATAAAACGTGGATAAAGCCTATTCATGTAGAGCAAAATAGTAACTTATTCACAATTTATTGTAACAATGAATATTTCAAAAAACATATAAAATCTAAATATGGAAATTTTATTTTAGCAACAATTCAAGAGTGTCATGGTAAAGATTTAATTATTGAATATTCTAACAAAAAATTCTCTGGTAAAAAAATTACTGAAGTTATCACAGCTGGACCGCAAGCTAATTTTTTTAGTACATCAAGTGTTGAGATAAAAGACGAATCAGAAGAAGCAAAAGTAGTACAAGAATCTAAAATATCAAAAAAATACACTACTAAAAACTTTTCTTCATCACAAGAGTTATTTGGTTTTGATGAAGCTATGCTAATTACAGCAAAGGAAGCTGAAGAGTACTCTTTTGGTTTACCATTAAAAGAAAAATATGTTTTTGATAGTTTTGTAGTTGGTGATGCTAACAAAATTGCTAGAGCAGCAGCTATGCAGGTATCGATAAACCCAGGAAAATTACATAATCCTTTATTTATTTATGGTGGCAGTGGTTTAGGAAAAACTCACTTAATGCAAGCAATAGGTAATCATGCTAAAGAAGTTAATCCTAATGCTAAAATTATCTATACAAATTCAGAACAATTTATTAAAGATTATGTAAATTCTATTCGTTTACAAGATCAAGATGAGTTTCAAAGAGTTTATAGATCTGCTGATATACTTTTGATTGATGATATTCAGTTTATCGCTGGTAAAGAAGGTACAGCTCAGGAGTTTTTTCATACTTTTAATGCTTTGTATGAAAATGGTAAACAGATAATTCTAACCAGTGATAAATATCCAAATGAGATAGAAGGACTTGAAGAAAGATTAGTTTCACGTTTCGGTTATGGCTTGACTGTATCTGTTGATATGCCAGATTTAGAAACCAGAATTGCTATTTTGCTTAAAAAAGCACACGATTTAGGTCAAAAATTACCTAATGAAACAGCAGCTTTTATTGCTGAGAATGTACGTACTAATGTCAGAGAACTAGAAGGTGCTTTAAACAGAGTGCTTACTACCTCTAAATTTAATCACAAGGATCCTACTATTGAAGTAGCGCAATCTTGCTTAAGAGATGTTATAAAAATACAAGAAAAGAAAGTGAAAATAGATAATATCCAAAAGGTTGTCGCTGATTTTTATAGAATCAGGGTAAAAGATTTAACTTCTAACCAAAGGAGTAGAAATATAGCTAGACCAAGGCAAATAGCAATGAGTTTAGCTCGTGAACTAACATCACATAGTTTGCCAGAAATAGGCAATGCTTTTGGTGGTAGAGACCATACGACAGTTATGCATGCTGTCAAAGCTATAACTAAATTAAGACAAAGCAATACTTTAATATCGGATGATTATGAGTTGCTTTTAGACAAAATTTCTCGTTAAATAAAATTAGTAACTTTATCAAAGGGGTTTTTTAAAAATGAATTTTGTATTAAATAGAGATGACTTACTAAAACCTTTACAATCTATGCTGTCAGTGGCAAATAGTAAGAGTACAATGCCTTTACTATCGTGTATACTATTTAACATTGATAATAATAATCTCAAAATTACAGCTTCAGAACTTGATATAGAAATATCATGTAATATAGCTGTTAGTTGTAATACAAGTATAAAGTTAGCATTAAATGCTGACAAAATTTACAATATTGTCAGAAGTTTGAATGAAAATTCAATGATTGATTTTAGAGTTGATAAAAATAAGGTAACTATTGTCTCTAATAATAGTACTTTTAATCTTATATTATTAAATGCTGATAATTATCCTATTATTGATAGTAATATAAATGAGCAAGCAAGTTTTGACTTATCTCAGCAAGATTTTCTTCATATTATATCTAAAGTAGATTTTTCAATGGCTAATGACGATACAAGATATTTCTTAAATGGGATGTTTTGGGAAATTAATTCAAATCTACTCAGAGCAGTATCTACAGATGGTCATAGAATGTCTATTACAGAGTCTATAATTGATAGTAGGGTGTTAGATAGTGCTTCACAGTCGATAATACCAAAAAAAGCAATCTTAGAGCTTAAAAAGATAGTAGGCAAAACAGAAGAAAATATCAAAATTTGTCTTGGCAAAAATTACCTAAAAGCGATATTTGGCAATTATATTTTTATATCAAAGCTTATAGATGGTCGTTATCCTGATTATCAAAAAGTAATTCCTAAGAATAATACAAAATTGCTAGCTGTGGATAAACAGTTTTTCAAAAATTCATTATTAAGAACATCAATACTTGCTAATGATAAATACAAAGGTGTACGCCTGAACATATCACAAAATAAATTACTTTTATCAGCTAATAATCCTGATAATGAAAAGGCTGAAGATAAAATCGAAATTCAATATAATGATCAACCAATGGAAATTTGTTTTAATTACAAATACCTCTTAGATATTATAAATGTGCTTAGTGAAGAAACTATGACTATCTACCTTGATAACCCTAATATGAGCGCATTAGTTAAGGACGAAAAAGATAATAGTTTATTTATTATTATGCCAATGAAAATTTAGTAAAAATCTAATATTTTTAATAAATTGCTTTAACATCAGCTATGTTGCAAAATGAAAAAGCTAATAATTCTCTCATAAATACTAATAAAGATGATGCCCATGAAGATATGATTTCAATAAATGATAGATAAAAATCGCATAATTAGTACAAACTTTAGATCTTTGAATGTATTTGATAATATAAAAGAAAGTTTTAATAATAAAGTAGACCTGAAAATTCTGCTGATTTTATAACAACATTAATAGCAAAAATATCTATTATATGTAGCCAGTTTTAATAGATCTTGACTACATGCTTGTAGATATAGAAGAACAAACTATAGTAATAAGATACTTATTTAAGAAAGTCTATAGCTGAGTTGCGTAATAATAATTTTTTAGAAGATATATAATTCTACAAAGGGATGTATAATTGAACAACTAAGGTTAAATAGTTTAATCTGGCTTGGAAGCTCGCATAAACGTCATTTAGTAGAAATATATAATTATGTGGTACGTTATATGGAAAATCTTGTAGAAGAACGTGATCGACTGCAAATTGTAAAAGATGAAATTACCATTAAAGCTTTTTAACTGGGTTAAATGTTGCTGGGACACCAGGTGCGAAAATGTACATGCTTTTTGAATTTTTTAGTAATATTTATTAGTTTTAGTAGCCTTACAAATATATTTTTTTAAAAAAATAAAATGGTTTTGATAGCATTAAAGTTTAAGTTTTGATAACTTTTATGTTAAATTCTTTTTTTTTATTGAGAATTATCTTGAGTATTTTGTTGGTGAGTATTTTGTTGGTTTTTATTGCAGTATTTTTTACTATTTTGATTTTTATTGCAAGGACAGCTACACTCATGACCACAACCACAATGACCTTTGCTATGGTATTTAGTAGCAAATAATACTAAAACTATAGATATAACTACTAGCCAAGTATTTTCACGAACAGAGCCAGGAAAAATACATAAAATTAGTGTAATAATTTTTAGTGTTACAGCTACACCTAAAATTGTTAAAAATACTACTAATACATATAATCCTACTTGCTTGCAATAAGATTCATTTTCTTTAAATGGACATTTAATCATGATACTCTCCTTTTGATTATAGTTGCACTAACATTTTAACAAGAAATACAAGATTAATATAGCTAGGAGTAAATAAAAAATATTAATGTTTAATAATATAATTTAAAATAACAGTATAAAGAATAATTGTCAAAGATATCCAAGCAGTTATATTAGATGGGTCATGATTGATTAAAATTCCAAAGATAACACCAAATAAATGAACTAGATAATTAGTAAAATAAGTAAAGATTGGGCCAGTTTTATCAATTAAGCATAGAGAAAATAAACAATACAAGCGTAGAATATACCTAAGTATATTAACGAAAATAATGCAAAATTTGAAGAATTGGACTAAATAATAGCTAAAAACATAATTGTATAGTCGAAACTATAAGAATATTTCTTGAAACAATGATAGGATTATCATGTAAACAAGACTTACTTAAAAGCAGTAAAATGATGTAGTTGCTAGTAATATTGCTAGATATTCCATATATATAGAATGATTTTCAGTCACTAAACTTGGATAAAATAATACTAAAAGCCATACAAAGCCAATTGAAATACTCCAAAATATTGGCAAAAGTTATTCTAAGAGTTAAATTATTAAATGACCTAATAATACTAAAAAAGGCACTATTCCAGTTAAAATAGCCATAATTGACGGGCTATTTTTGTCTCTACGGAATTAGCATAAATGGTATAGTAGCTTCAAAAAATGCTATCAAATAATAAATAGCGAAATCTTTTTTGAAAGATTTTGATCTTAAGTATAAGAATTAGCAAATACTACAAAAGAACAATACAACCAATAAAAGATCTTGCAAAAGCTATTAAAATAGGTGGAAAATGTCCGATAGCTTCATTTTTGTAAAGTGAACTGAGATCTATAAATTATGCCTATAGTAAATAGTAAACATATACATTTTAAATAAACTTTTTTAAAAAATGAACTTATTTGCATCTTTATAACTTTTAGTTTAAGGTAAAAGAGATAGATAAAAGGAGATAATATGAAACTATAATTACCCTACCAATTTTAATTTCATTTAGTTTTAGCTATGCAAAAAAAAATTACAACTTACGCAAGCAAATATCCAAAATGCTCAGCAAGACTAAAATACTAAATAAGAATAGCCAAAATAGTATCTGTACAATCATAGCAATTATTTAATCAATACAAAACATCTTTAATATTTGAAGAAGTTTATTTTGAGTCTCATTTGTAAGTAGTGAGTTATATTGTCTTTTTACTAAAAGATAAGAGCTAGATGTAGTATCTCTACCATATAAGGTATAGCCATTTAAAATTAAAACTGCTAAGGTATAAACAGATAATTTTCATTGTAGAACTAATTATGTAAATTAAAATTAGCTAAATAATAGATGGCGGCGGGATTTGAACTATCAGCTATAAACTTTTATTTATATTGTTATAATTCTAGTACTATAAAAGTAGCTAAAAGTATGGATTTTTAAAGGGCTTTATTTACTTGGTAAAACTGTTTGAAAATGCTTTGTGGTGGAGGCGGCGGGATTTGAACCCGCGTCCACAAACTCTCGCTCTTTGGATCTACATGCTTAGGCTAATCTATTTGAGTTTAACTAAACTATTCCCCAATTAGCCAGGGTAATATTTAGCGAGTCTGTTAAATACAGCCTTAACTCCTAGACAAAAAGCAAAGACCGTCTTATGTGGAATATGAACGGATGTATAGATAGCGTCATAAGAAAGACTATCATATCCGTGCGCATCTAGATTATTAAGCTAGACTAGGCAGCTTTAACAGCAGCAAAGTTGCTGTCGTTAGCTACTACGCGGCTTGCTTTTTTATTGCCAGTTATTATTGGCATTTGTACTGTTATTAACAAGGTTACGGTACTTCCTTGGCATGCACCTTAGATTTTGACATTCATGTCGAAACCACATTCGCCCCCATTCAGGTGTATACAATTTATACCTTATTCTGATAAATGTCAAATTTTAAGTGGATTATTAGAGTAAAACATATATTGCAGATGATAGCGCTACAATCCCCACTGTAAGGATAAAGATATCTGCTAATAGGTTTTTATAAGGATTTAGATATTTGATTTTATAAATGCTATAAATAGGCATGATAAATAAAATTACAGCTAAAATAAGACCACCTATACTAGAAATCATATCTAAGATATTAGGGTTTAAATATGCGACAAGCCAGCATAATAAAAATACTATCAATAGTGTAATTGGCTTTATGGTTCTTTCACTAATTTTATTTTTTGCTATTTTACAAACTATCCCTTCTATACCCTCTTTTGAACCTAAGTAATGACCAAAGAAAGATTTACTCATAGCTACTAGAGCTACAAATGGGGCTACATAATCAAGAGAGTAATTATTAAAATGACTTGATAGATAAGATAAAATAGAAACATTCTCTTGTTTTGCGATCATTAGCTCTTTTGGAGAGAGAGTTAGCATAGAGCTGATTACAAATATCACTACGGTGATAATCATCAAAATATTGCTAAAAGCTATTATCCTAGAGGCTTTTTTGTCTGCATCTTGTTTGTATTTGGTTTTTACATATACAGCTAAAGAAGATATAATCGGTGAGTGATTAAAAGAAAATATCAATATTGGCATAATTATCCAGATAGCTATCAAAATACCGGAAAAACTATGATTGTACTCGAAGCTATTACGTAGTATCTCGATATTCCAATATGGAATCATCCATAATGAAAGTACTAGCAAAGCTATGATAAACGGAAAAACCAGAAAGCTTATAACGCGGATGATAAGCTTCTGACCAAAGTTAATGATAAATACTAGCGAAAGTATAGTGAAAAAGCTTAAAAGAAATCTATTTTCGATATCATCATGAAGCTGATATTTAAAAAAGCTGGCTAGAGTATTTGTTATACCAACGCTGTAAACTAATAATATCGGCAAGATAGCAAATAAATATAAAATATTAAAAATAATTCCACCAAGCTTACCAAAATAGTCATAAGCAACTACTGTGATATCAGAGTCAGTATTTGGGTTAGATATAACAAATCTACATAATGCTCTATGTGATAAAAACACCATTGGGAAAATAAATACTAATATGACTAATATTGGGATAATTCCCGAAATTCCTGTTTGGATAGGTAAAAATAGCACACCGGCACCAATAGCTGTACCACACAGACTAAGTGACCACATTAAATCTTCATTTATTTTCATAGTAAAAATTAAAATTTAAAAAAGTTAATAGACACTTTAATGTAAAAAAAAGCATTTGTCAAAAAGCTAGGGTAGAAATCAGCTCACTAATTTTATATTTATGATTTTATTAGTAGTGATAATAGAGCCATTCTAATTGGAATGCTATATTTAATTTGCTCAAAATATTTAGCACAGTCAAGCTCATCAATAGATCTATCTATCTCATCAACTCTTGGTAAAGGATGAAGAATTATAAAATTGCTTTTAGCAGAAATATGTTTTCTGTCTAAATAGCAATGATCTTTATTGTTTAGATAACTTTCTTCACCTGAAAACCTTTCTCTTTGGACACGAGTTACATACAATACATCTAAATCTTCTAAAACATCGGCACTAACTGTATCTAATTCAGTAACAGGGTTTCTATTTTTCATAACAAAGCTTCTAAGCTTTTCAGGAATCTTTAATTCTTGAGAAGATATAAACTTAAAAGAAGAATTATATTTAGCAAGTATATTAGTAAGTGAATGAACTGTGCGTCCATATTTTAGATCTCCTAAGAAGCCAACTTTTAAGTTCTTAATCGAGCCTTTTTCAGAATATATCGTATATAAATCTACAAGTGATTGAGTAGGATGTTCATTATCACCATCACCTGCATTTATTACAGGTGAATTGACATATTTTGAAAACTCTTCAACACTATGAGGCTTAGGGTGACGTATAACGATAATATCAGCATACTGATCGATCATTCTGCCTGTATCATCAAGAGTTTCGCCTTTTTGTGTTGAGCTTGATGAGCCATTTTCTAGTGATATGACTTTACCGCCTAATCTATTCATAGCATATTCAAATGAAAACCTTGTTCTAGTACTTGGTTCAAAAAATAAAGAAGCTAGAATTTTGCCTTCTAAATCTTTGATAGGTTGTGATTTAGCGAGTTTATCTTTGTAAATATCAGCTTGATTAAATAGTTTATTTAAATCATTTTTAGTGATTTGATCACCGCGTAGTAGCTTTTGAAATGATAGCATTTATAATTCCTCAATATTAATATCATGCTGAATTTATTTTAGTATATCACGATAGATAGTGATTTTATTGAGATACTGAATACACTTCGACTTTACTTAGTGACCTATAATAGTTCAGGATGACTTATTTTATTTCTATTATCCACTTTGGTACGAAGTAGTGGCAGTTGTATACTGATAGGGTATTTTATTAACTATTAATCCATTCTTTAACAGTTTTAACATCAAAATCATTATTGATTTTGCGCATATCTTTGACAGCGGTTACAAACGCCTCAAAAGCTCCAATAGTTGTTACATAAGAAACTTTACTCATAATAGCAGCTCTTCTTAATGCTAAACTTATTTTTAGCTCTTGTCTTATTGAGGTATTAACCAGTAAGTCAACTTCACCTGCTTCGATAGCTTTGACAGTATTGTGTACTTGATGGTTGCCAATATTATCAGAAGCTTTATCAAAGAGTTTACATTGTAGACCATGCTCTCTTAAGAAGATTTTGGTACCTTTAGTTGCAAAGATATTAAAACCAAGATCTATCAGCTCTTTAACTGGCTGAAGTATCTTGGGTTTATCAGCATTACTTACTGATATTAGGATATTTCCTTTTAGTGGGAGCTTGTTAAAAGACATCTCTTGGGCTTTGTAAAATGCTACACCAAAGGTTCTATCAATACCCATAGCTTCACCAGTAGACTTCATTTCTGGACCTAGATAGCAATCGACATTAGCAAATCTACCAAATGGGAATACAGCTTCTTTAACAGAGAAGTGTCTAGGTATTGGATTGTTTAAAATAAAATCTGAAAGTTTCTTACCAAGCATAAGTTTAGTTGCGATATTTGCAATACTGTTACCAGTAGCTTTAGCAACGAATGGCACAGTTCTTGATGCGCGGGGGTTTACCTCAATTACATACAATTGCTCATTTTGATAAGCAAACTGAACATTCATTAGACCAATTACATTTAGCTCTTTAGCTAGTTTGATAGTAGCTTGTTTGACTTCTTCAATCTGCTCATTAGTTAATGAACGAGTTGGTATCGAGCAAGCTGAGTCACCTGAGTGAATACCTGCCTCTTCGATATGCTCCATAATACCTGCAACGAAGACACGCTCACCACCATCAGCAAGTGCATCTACATCTAGCTCTATAGCATCTTCTAAGAATTTATCAATCAAGATAGGTCCTTCAAGAATACATTTACTATTAGCCTTGATATAAGCATCTAGCTCTTCTTGTGAATCGACAATTTCCATTGCTCTACCACCTAAGACATTAGATGGTCTCACAACGACAGGGTAGCCAACATTAACAATCTTTTTCTTTAATTCATTAATTGTATATGCAATTGTATTTAAAGGCTGTTTTAGACCAACTTTATCAAGTAGCTCTTTGAATCTCTCCCTATCTTCAGCTAGATCAATCTTATCTGGATCTGTACCAAGTATAGGAATATTATTCTCATGCAGCGCTGATACTAGTTTTAGTGGTGTTTGACCACCAAACTGTACGATCACCCCAAGAACCTCACCTTTACGCATCTCATTTTTGATAATGTTTAAGACATTTTCGGCGCATAGGGGCTCAAAATATAACTTATCAGAAGTATCATAATCTGTAGAAACTGTCTCAGGGTTACAGTTAATCATGATGGTTTCTATGCCTTCTTTTTTGAGAGATTCCGCAGCGTGAACACAAGCATAATCGAATTCTATACCCTGACCAATACGGTTAGGGCCACCACCTAGGATTATAACTTTCTTTTTATCAGAAATTTCAGATTCACAATCACGGACGATTTCTTCATAGCTATAGTGTTCATAAGTAGAGTACAAATATGATGATTGTGATTCAAATTCAGCAGCGCAAGTATCGACTCTTTTAAATGTAGGATAGATTTCTTTACCAAATCTAAAATTTCTAATATATCTTTCTGTTCTGCCGACAAGCTCAGCAATTTTTGCATCTGAGAAGCCAATATTTTTGTAAACAGAGAACTCTTCTTTGCTATTTGGTAAACCAGTTTTTTTAAGTTTTTCTTCAGCATCAACAATAATTGCAATCTGCTCAATAAACCATGGATCTATCTTACAAGCATCATGAATTTCTTGTTGTGATACTTTGTATCTAATAGCTTGAGCTACTCTTAGAATACGCATCGGTGAGAATTCTTCTAGTGATTTTAGGATAACTGCTTTATTCTCTTGTAAAGATTTCGACTCATCAACACCAGGAATTTCAACTTGATCTAATCCTGTTAAGCCAGTCTCAAGAGAGACTAAAGCTTTTTGTAAACTCTCTGCGAAAGATCTACCAATCGCCATAGCTTCACCAACTGATTTCATCTGCGAAGATAGATTCGATGGTGTGGTAGGGAATTTCTCAAATGTAAAGCGTGGAATCTTTGTAACTATATAGTCAATTGTTGGTTCAAATGATGCTGGAGTAACTTTTGTGATGTCATTATCAATTTCATCAAGAGTATAGCCAACCGCTAGTCTTGCCGCTACTTTTGCGATTGGGTAACCTGTAGCTTTTGAAGCTAATGCCGAAGATCGGGATACACGCGGGTTCATTTCAATAACAACTAATTTACCATCTTTAGGATTCACAGCAAATTGCACATTTGAACCCCCAGTTTCTACACCAATTTCTCTAAGTACAGCAATCGAAGCATCACGCATAGTCTGGTACTCTTTATCTGTCAATGTTAGCGCTGGCGCTACGGTGATACTATCGCCGGTATGGATACCCATTGGGTCTATATTCTCAATTGAGCAAACAATAATTGAGTTATCAGCTTTATCACGGATAACTTCCATTTCGTACTCTTTCCAACCTAAGATAGATTCATCAATTAAAACTTCATTAGTTGGCGAGAGGCTCAGACCATTTTTGACTATTGCTTCAAACTCTTCTTTGGTATTAGCGATACCACCACCATTACCACCAAGTGTAAATGATGGTCTAATAATAGCAGGTAGTCCAATATCTTCTAGAGCTTTATGAGCCTCTTCCATAGATTGCACTACAACGTTTTTAGGTACTTCTAAGCCAATTTTTGCCATAGCTTTGTTAAATCTTTCCCTATTTTCTGCTTTATCAATAGAGTCAGCTTTTGCACCAAGCATCTCGACACCATATTTTTCCAAAATACCAGCTTTGTATAAAGCTAAAGCGCAGTTAAGAGCAGTCTGACCACCAACTGTAGGTAAGATTGCATCGGGCTTTTCTCTAGCAATAATTTTACCAACACTCTCAACTGTAATTGGTTCTATGAAGATCTTATCAGCAGTTGTAGGATCTGTCATAATTGTTGCTGGATTTGAGTTTACAAGAAAGACTGTGTAACCATCTTTTTTCAAAACTTTACATGCTTGAGTTCCTGAGTAGTCAAACTCACATGCTTGACCAATAACTATTGGACCGGCACCTAGTACTAAAATACTTTTTATATCTGTTCTTTTTGGCATATTATTAATTCCCTTTCTTACTTTCTGCTATCATCTTGGTAAATTCATTGAATAAATACTTACAGTCATGCGGACCTGGTGAGCTCTCTGGGTGATACTGTACTGCAAAAGCAGGTCTATCTTTAAATCTCAAGCCTTCAACAGTATTATCAAAAAGCGAGCTCATATGAATTTGAATATTATCAGGAACATTGTCATCACAAATCACAAAGCCATGGTTTTGGCTAGTGATAAGGACTTTTTTAGTATTAGCATCGAGAACTGGTTGGTTTACACCACGATGGCCTTTGTACATTTTCTTGGTTTTTAATCCAGCAGCTAAGGCTAATAACTGGTTGCCTAAACAAATACCGAATATTGGCATTTTGACTTCTAGAAGTTTTTTTATGACTGGCATAGTATAGTCAGAAGTTGCAAACGGGTCTCCAGGACCATTTGATAAGAATACGCCATCAGGATTATGCTTCATAATATCTTTATAAGTGCTATCAGCAGGCACTACAGTTACCTTAAAGCCAGCATCGACAAGGTTTCTTAGTATATTGTATTTGACACCATAGTCGATAACTACAACATTATATTTGTAGTTTTGTTGCTGCTTATAAACTTGTTGACCTAGTTTGAAAGTATGCTCATTCCAATCATACTCTCTATTTGTAGTGACACTGATTGCTAGATCTCTACCGTTAAGGTTAGATTTATTTTTGATACGCGATCTTACATAGTTTGCATCGAGGAATTCACCTGGCTTGACTGATAATATCGCTACTCTTACAGCACCTTCTTTGCGTACTTTACGCACGATTGCACGCGTATCAACACCACAGATACCGACTATATTTCTATTTTTTAGCCAAGTACCGATACTTTTTTTAGCTCTAAAATTTGATGGACTGGTGAGATTCTCACGTACGATTAAGCCTTTAGCAAATACTCCTAGGGACTCGTTATCTTCATTATTGATTCCAACATTACCAATGTGAGGGAATGTAAAAGTGATAATCTGACCGGCATAAGATGGATCTGTTAGAGTCTCTTGATAACCTGTCATTGATGTATTGAAACAAATTTCGCCGTCTGTCCAACCACGAACCCCTATTGATCTACCTAGATAGTATGTACCATCTGGAAAAACCAATATTGCATTAGTCATATCGTTAGCTAATATCATAATAGAACAACCTTACTGTGATAAATGAAACTTGAAGAAAAAAGCTGTTTGAAAAAGGTTTTTATCATTACTTTTTTTTACAAAGTTAATTGGGCAAATTGAAAACATTTTAGGCATTTAGTTGCCATCTGTAAAGGTTATTTTCTTAAGTTTTACATAATTTATATTTTGGTATAGTTTCAAGGCTATTTTTATACTATAATTAATAATTTACAGCTTAGATTTATTAATTTGGCTTTAGCAGTTATTTTTATTCACTGCAATTATAACTGGGGAACCTAGCTATCATAACTTACCATTACTGTAATTAATCAAGAGTGTAACTTAGGCATTTTGCTAAGAAAAAGATATGTAATTTAATCTTTTACTAGAGAATTATCTTGATCAAAGTATCTATGTACTATCAAGTCACACTAATCACACTCTGGTTATTGCTCAAAGTTTGCTTATGAACAATATTTAGCTGTATTGAATACCTACAACTTACCAGCATAGCAAAACAAGACAAAAGAAGTTCAGCCTAATTTTGCAAAATGGCAGCAAATACTGTAATTATTAGATAATAAAATATAAGGGCTAAATGATATTTTGGAGATAGGAGATGTTTTGATTGTTGCTAAATAGCATAGCAAACCTTTTCCAGAAGGTTTATCTCAAGTATAATGCTGATAAAATAATTACTCTTAAAGGTTGTGGTTTAGCACAATTGTTTAAATCGCAAAAAGTTGCCTATATTATGGGTGAATTGACTAATTAGAATGATCGAAGATCTAAATAATGCTGCTAGTGGTAAGCCTAAATATAAAATGACTTACTCCTCAGGACATGATCTGGCACTCTTAGAGGTAATGAGTACTTTAGGAGTACAGCTAGATAGGGCACCAGAATACTCAAGTAATCTGCAAATGGAAGTGTATGAAGATGGTTATGTGTATGCCGTTAAGCTTAGAGTATAATGGTAAGTATGTCAAGCTACCGATAATGGATAAAGATAATAGCTATACGCTAGATTCCTTAAACAAATATATCCAGCACAGATAAATAACAAATTTCAAAAATAACTCTATAAATTCTAAAGATTAATTAGCCAAATAAGCTAAAAAAATCACCATCTTTTACTTATCGATAGATATTTAAGTTTCCTAAAAACATATAGATGTTGTAACTATTTTTGTTATACTTTTGGGTGAAAATAGTAGGAGGAAGAAAATAAAATGTCGAATAAAAGTTTACTTATCAAAAATGCTACTGTTGTAAATGAGGGCAAAACATTTAAATCTGATGTTTTAGTCGAGAATGGTAGAATTGCCCAAGTTGCTGCAAATATAGATAAGCTGTCAGAGCAAATTATAGATGCTACAGGTCTACATCTATTGCCTGGTATGATAGATGATCAAGTGCATTTTAGAGAGCCTGGTTTTATGCACAAAGGTGATATTGAGTCAGAATCGCGTACTGCTGTGATGGGTGGTATCACATCATATATGGATATGCCAAATGTAAATCCAGCAACTACAGTAGTAGAAAGACTAGATGAGAAAAAACAGCGTGCGGCAGCTAGATCACATGCAAACTATGCTTTTTATCTCAGTGCGACAAATGATAATGTTGATGAACTAAAACGCCTCAAGCCAAATGATGCTTGTGCTATCAAAATCTTTATGGGCGCATCAACTGGTAATATGCTAGTAAATGAACCTGAAACATTAGTAGGCTTTTTTAGAAATAGTCCATTGCTAATCGTAACGCACTGTGAAGATACGCCAATGATTGCAGAAAATGAAAATAAAGCGCGTGATAAATATGGTGAAAATGTACCTATGGACTTACATCCAGAAATTCGCTCTAGGGAGGCGTGTTTTAAATCATCAGAGTTAGCTGTTTCATTAGCAAAAAAATATAACTCAAGGCTTCATGTATTGCATCTAACGACAGCTGAAGAGATGGTGCATTTTGATAATACTATCCCACTAGAAGAGAAGCGTATTACGGCAGAAGTTTGTGCTCATCATTTGTTTTTCTCGAGTAAAGATTATGCCGATAAGGGCGCTCGTATCAAATGTAACCCAGCTATCAAAGAAGAAAGCGATCGTTTGAAACTTTTAGAATGTGTAGCAAATGATACTATCGATGTAATTGCTACAGATCATGCACCACATACATGGCAAGAGAAGCAGGATACATATTTTAAAGCTCCTGCTGGTTTACCGCTTGTTGAGCAGGCTCTTATCTCAGTATTAGAGCATTATCATGAAGGTTTCTTAACTCTTGAGCAAATAGTCCAAAAAACAGCCCATGCCCCTGCTATAGTTTATAAAGTAAAAGAGCGTGGCTTTATCCGCGAGGGTTATTATGCTGACTTGGTATTAGTAGATCTTAATAATCCGCATACTGTTACAGATGAGAGCTGTCACTATAAGTGTGGTTGGACTCCATTTGATGGTTATACTTTCCAATCAAAAATTCAGACAACTATTATTAATGGTGTAGTTAAATACCACAAAGGTAAAGTTGTTAGTGATCAAAGAGGCCAGTGTTTAGAGTTTAATCATGAGTTTTGATAACTATTTCTAAAGGGTTAATTTAAGGTGTATTCGTATTTATTCTATCACAGTATCTATTTAGAGTTAGTATTAAAGCCTTGTATAGAAGTGAGTAAACTATATGCTTTAATAAGTGAGAAAGTTTTAAGTAATATAGCAAAAATATCTAATGGTAATATAGAAGGAGAGATATTCTAAAAGAATTAGGAGCAAAGATAGTATCAATCACACATGCATACCATTTTGAAACTACAAGAAGAAAGATGCTATTATATATAGTACAACAGTTAAATCTTATAGCTAATACTAGAAAGGATTTAGATAAAAACTGGCTGTATCCATTAAAATTTTGAATAAAAAAATAATTAGCAGTTATATCTTTTAAAACAAATGGAAATAAAAAACGTTTTGTTCAAACTTACAAATATAAATGCATAATCCATCTACAAAAAACTTATAGCCATCTAAGTTACTATATCCTAAAGATTTTAGTGTTTTGTAAAATATGTTACCTTAGCTTACCGTGTTCATACTTATATTCTAAATCCTAAGATAGGTATCTAATGCAAGAAAGTTATATTAAAAAATATATTATGATAATTATTTGTATTATTACTATTTTGTTATCCCATTAGATACACTTAATAAGCAATAAGCTGAAGATAAATATTTAACAATATAAAAAAGCTAGATGAAAAATATAAAAAATAGCCGAGCAGCAGGATAATATAACTAAAAAAGAATGTGATAGCATTCCTCCTACAGAAAGAAGATAAAGCTAATCAAGTAGATCAGACGACTTCAAATAATCGCAAAGAAGATAAAAAAAAACAATAAATAATACTTGGAAAGGCACTTCTATAGGGTTAGGTGGAAGTATTGTAACTGGTAATAGTGCTACTACAAACTTAAATGCTGGAGTAAGTATCAACTGCAAGCCAATAGAAAAATGGCAAAGTAGTTTACTATTTAATTATTTATATAGTCATGATGATAATGTTTCTAATACTTCAAGTGTTAGAGTAAATAGAACATAATTAAGCCTCAATACTTTATGGAACTTTGATAAAATCAACGGTGTATATAGTAATTTAAATTTCTTGCGTGATGAGTTAGATATTTTTAGGTATGTTTTGATGGAATCGTTAGGTTATAAAAGATTTTTATATAAAAATGACAATATGTCGTTAAATATAACTGCAGGCCCAAGTTTGACACAAAATAAACTTGCTAGTACAGGTACTTTCTAGTGGTATTGGTGCACAATTCAGCTTACAGTATGTATGAAATTTTACAGAGAAGACAAGTTTTAGAGAAGAGTTTATCGTAAACTATTCTTACCAGAATAATAAAGTAAACCATAATGTTTTTATGTACCAAAACAACTTTATATTATTAGCTAATATATATAAAGACTCAAGTCTCCAGCTTCAATTTCAACTGAATGATATTAATTTACATATACATACTGCAGGTAAGAAACCAATAACAACAATTACAAAACTACCCCTTTAACATATATAAAAATGACTATGTTACGTAACTATGTAATTTTAAGTATAATTTCTTTCAAAAGAAATTATTAGATTGTTAACAAGGAATAGAGTGTTCTTACCTTTATATAAAACTACTATTTAAAAATATTTTGTACAACCATATTTACACTATTTAATCTTAATAGTTTTTTAATACTTACTATGTAGTAAAGTACTTATTTTATTGCATAGAATGTACACAAAATCACATAACTAAAATAGAGCAGTTTGGCTATAAGAGACTAGTCATGACTAAATTATAATCTTACTATTAACCATCTTTTATTTGTTTTTAGTTAGTTAATATTGTTATACAATTATAAAAATGACTTGTAGATAATTTAATTTGGGATCGAAAACGTTAGAAAATTTACAAACATTTTAAATGTAATTATGATATAATAAATACTTGTTATACTTAATTAGGTGTTGTTGAGCACCGCAAATATCAGTGTCTCCAAATGCTCCTGAAGTATGGGAATTGTAGCTTTTATTGCCAATGCTTACGGAAAGATTAATATGTTAATAATACCTTCTTTAGAAATACCGTACAGACTAGATATTTATGTAATAAATAGTAAACGCTAAATTCATATACTGCACCTACTTTGAAATCAGACGGTAAGCAAGGAAATGCTAAGTTTCCAGATATTTCTAGTTTAAAAATACTTTTAAACTTAGTAATTTATTACAATAGCCTTAAAAATTACTCTAACTCAAAAATGTAATTTTTACGAACTTTAAAAAAATACTTAGAAGTTCATAGGTTTTTTTAATAAAAACTAAAGTTAAAACTAGATGGTTTTATTTTTTAGACTAACAAGAAAAAGTTCTAAAATGAACACTATCTTTTTTCAGTTAGCTCGAATATATAACTATACATATCTAGTTATGATATTATGAAGCAAGAAGTTTGTTAGCTCAGTATATTTTATATTCCTTAGAATTTGCTGTAAAAGATATATTCATATTAGTAATTGTAAATCACAATATGGCCGTATAAGGTTTTGTAAGGTTGAGTTTGCTATAATTATACAAAAATAAAAATAAATGTCAGATTTGAAACATGAAAAAGTTATTAAAAGTAGCTAGAGTATTTTCATTAATGGTTGGTTTATGCTATGCAGGAGTTGATAAACCTCTTGGCCTTTTAGTTGAAAGAGCAGCTTTAATGCAGGGTGTTGGAGTATGTAAGCATAAACTTTAGTCCTATCTATATGGTTTTGCAAAATGCTCAAAACTTAGCAAAATAGAATCATTTAGAGATTAACTCATTTCTAACTTTTATTCAGCTACAAGTGGATTTATATAAACAAATAAAGGATTACTATTGGAAGAATGTAACCCAGTAACAGCTTGAGCAAAAAAGTTCAGATTGTTTAGCTAACTATCGCGATAGGATTTAAAAAAGTTGATGAGCAACTTTATCCAATGATAAGTAAAAGTGTTAAAGTGATTGTAAAGGATAAAGAGCTAGTTACGAAACTTAGCGAACTTGTTAAAAAAGCAAAATATTCACAGCATTACATTCCACAAGATCAGAATTATTTAAATTTGTTATCAAGTAGCTTACAAAATATTTTAAAAGCTAAGTAATAACAACAAAGTCAAAATATAGTTTACTATTACCACAAATTAAATTAATATATAGTTTCAACATCAATTAATCATTTGAAAAACTCAATGAAAATAATGTTATCAGCAGATGGCATCTCTAAGTCAGATTTAGATAAAATAGCTACTGTTTCGAAGTATGTTGACTGTGTTAAAATAGGTCATATCTTATGTTCAACGTTATCTTTTAAAGAAATTCATGAGCTAGTAGGCGACAAAGATATTTTCTTAGATTTTAAATTTCATGATATTCCAAATACAGTTAAAACAGCTATAGAAAACTATTCAAAAACTATTCCAAATTTCAAATACTTCACATTCCATGGCACTGCTAGTGATGAGATGGTCAAAGCTGCACTTACAGCAGATACTCAAGCTATACCATTAGCTGTGATTACACTAAGTAGTGATGCTAATTTTGATAAAACAGATAGTCTAGCAAAATTTGGCAGATGTTTGGATTTAGGAGTGGAAAACTTTATATGTCATCCACATTTAGTTGCTGATGTGCGAGCTAAGTTTGATGATAAGGATAAAATTAAGCTATATGTTCCAGGTGTAAGGCTTGAGAGTGATCTTAGTGATGATCATTTTAATGCACTAACTCCCCAAAAAGCTAAAGAACTTAGCGTCGACTACATTATCGTAGGCAGACCGCTATTGCGTGCTGATAATATCGTTGAGAAGTTAAAGAATTTGAGTGCTAAAAATGCAAAATAAAGATCTTAAGAGAATAATAATTTCTCCACCGTTTGGTAAGTATCTTAAATTTAAAGAGACTTCGAACGTTTATGGGTCTTTTACTGTAAATAGACGTTGGGGGCTTATCAAACAAGCAGTCAGAACCATTCGTAAAATAGAAAAAAACGCATGGCGTAATAAGATTGGTTTGCGTAATCCAGGTTTTGCAAATGCAAATCCACCTAAAAGAGCTCAAGATATAATATCTCTAGCAGCATTAAAAATAACAGACTGGCATAATTTTGCAAAAACTTTAAAACTACCAAAATTTGCAAATCATAAAAATATTGAGATTAATTTAGGTTGTCCAAATGCTAGTATTGTTGATTTCCCAGCTGAATTAGCGCCAATATTTGCTGGTAGAAATATCAGTATCAAAATGCCACCAACTGTCGATCACAATGCTAAAATAAGAGAATATCTTGCAGTAGGGATTACAACTTTTCATTTATGTAATACTATCCCAACAAATAAAGGGGGTATTTCAGGCTATCCACTACATGAGTACAGCTTACCAGCAATCAAAAAAGCTAGAGATGTGTTTGGCGATAGTATCACAATCATTGGCGGAGGTGGTATTTATACATTATACGATGCTAAGAAATACATAGAAGCTGGAGCAGATCATTTATCTCTAAGTTCAGTAATGTTTAATCCTATAAGGGGTAAAAAGTTAGTTAAAGAGATTAATAGCCTTTCTTTTTAAGTAACAATCTATCAGTATTTTTATAAGATTGCAGCAAAAAATCATCCATCCATCCTTATTACTGCTTTGAAATTCTCAATAAAAGTTTGCTTGTCTCCTTGAGAGATTTTTTTAGCATTGGAGTTTCCAAAATCAGCAAATTTAGCTGGGAAATCAACAATACTAGCATTTGGACAACCTAAATTAATCTCAATATTCTTATGTTTAACAAACAATCCTAAACAATAAACACTAAAGTGCTCAATATCTTGGATAAAAGTCATTGCCTCACCATTTATTTTCTTGGTACTAAACCAATTCTATATAGATCATTAATAAAATACTGATACTTATCTTGCTGTTTGCCATTTTGTTCCAAATATAGGATGTAGCCCAACCATAGGACCATTATAAATTAGTGAGCATAGTCTCAGCCTCTTTTTTTATACTAGTATAGTCAACAACTAATATAGTACCATATGAAATGGGTAAGGTATAGTTTGAGTACTACAATGTCTTGATTAGTTAGCTTTTGTTAAGGATTTTACCAATTACTTTCATCAAAAATAGCCAGTTTGTGTTCAGGCAAAAACTTACTAAAAATATTCTGAGTTATCTAAATCCATCTCACCATTGCCACCAATTATATAAACTTTCTTTTGCATATTTATAACTTAAAACTAAAAGTTACAGGACCATCATTAGTTAATGATACTTTCATATCTGCGCCAAATATTCCTGTTTGAACTTTGTTATATTTGTTTCTAAAGATATTTTCAAATTCTTTAAACTTCTGTTTCGCTATTTCATTAGGGCAACCACTACTAAAACTTGGTCTATTACCTTTTTTTGTATCAACTGCAAGGGTAAATTGCGGTACAATAATTATTTCTCCATAAATATCAGTTAGTGATAGATTCATCTTACCATCATAATCATCAAATAAGCGATACTTAAGGATTTTGTCAGCCATCTTTTCAAAATTTTGGTCAGTATCTTCATTTTCAATACAGACTAGTGCTAAGATACCTTTATTTATATCAGCAACTTTTTGATCATCAACTACTACATTTGCACAATTAACTCTTTGAATAATACTAAGCATACTATTTTTAGAAAATTTATAAATATTTTTAGATTGTATCAAAAAATAACTAATATGGTGGTATAAGACTTACTAGTGATGATTAATAAATAATAGCAGTTAGTAAAGTTCTCTAAAAGATAAATTAAATGATTAAATACTTTAAAGATGATTTCATTATAGAGATTTTACGTATAACTACCATAGTTTATTGGCGGCTTTTTTATTTCATACTTATTTGATCAAAATCACTTAAAACAATTACATTATAACACTTTAATAGTCGTTTTAGCTATGTCGGGTTTTTCAGCAATATAGGGGATTTTTTTGCGCTAAAGAGTCAGCAAAGTCTCTTAGTAGACAAGCTAGCAACTTTTATCAGCTACAGTCAGTTTTGTTTTCTATATAAACTATGAAAATTAAAACAATTATGATTAAATCACCTATAGAACCAGACATTATCAAAGAATCTTCCCTTAATCTCTACATAAGTTTCACCATTAGACTTGCAATAATCAATAGTTTTAATGCTTATAGGGTTTAATTTGTTTATACGGTTTGTATTAGTTCTTCATCTGTGATGCCTTTTGTACGATGTAATCACAAATAATAACCATTTTCTTCGTAATTTTTTTACATGATTGCTACCAGATAGTGTACCAAAAATAAAGCTAATTTCATTACCAATAGATTCTGGATGAAATGGTGCTTATAGGCTAGATGGTTTTTCAATATCGCATTTTTAATATCCACCAGATGTATATCTTGCAGAATTAAGACCTGTAATATGGTGGTGAGGTTGTATTGATAGCATTATTTTGCCAGTGAAGTTAGAAATAGTTTTAAAATTTGCGATGTTAACATCTTTATAGTAGTAACGGTCTTTTCTGTTTACCAAAAATATTTATAAACATCACACACTGCTCTAAAGATGCATTACTAGAACACTATTTATGCAACACTCTACTTGTCCTTGCTGGGCATCAAATACAGTATTCATAGAGTTCTCTATGGCGCTTAATACTGTGCTGACTAGATTATATTTTAGTAGGGAATTCTTTCTTGATGGTTTACGCATGCTTAGCATACAAAATAGTTATCATTTTTGCTACCTAGACTTGCTTGAGCTAAGTTTGGATCTACTATAAATTAGCTTTACACTATTTCTAAAGAAGGGCGTAAAGAATCCATAGTAATTTCAACCTGATTTTTTCTTAATTGGCACAGTCCAGCGACAATCATCTTTCCAACCATTCTTTTTGAGATAGTATTATTTACTATTTCAAATCTGTATTACTATCTGAAGTAAAGCCTGCTTTTAATACATCGATGTTTAGTTTGTCTACAAGGTCTGCGTACGTACGTAGTATTATCTTCAAAGACACGCCAGTTCCAGGAGACTGTTGACTATCTCTAAGAGTTGTATCAAAATATAATTTTTTTGCTTATCCATACCGGATTACCTATATGTAAGTTAGGATTAAAGATAGAGGAGATTTTTGCTGAGTAAGAGGAGTGATATTACTTTGAGATTTAATTTTTTGAGAAAATATAGGATAACAGACTCCAATAATACCTTATTATCACTGAATGCCTTGACTATAGAGCAACTGCTCTATACATGCTTTTGCATATACCTAATAACATGACTTGATTATCTTATACATTTTGCCTTTAGTGTAAACATAGTTTGGACATAAATACTGACTTTAAAAAATAATAAAAAGTTTTTGCCGAGAGGAAAATATTTTATCTATGATCAGCATATATCTTTGCTTGAGCTGCTGATAATCTTGCGATAGGAACTCTAAATGGAGAACAAGATACATAATCAAGATCTAAATCATGGCAAAAGCCAACAGAATACGGTTCACCACCATGTTCACCACATATACCCATCTTAGCATTAGGGTTTACAGCTTTGACACCTTCTTTAGCTATTTGCATTAGTTTACCAACTCCTTTAGGATCTAGTCTTGCAAATGGATCAAAGCTTAGTATACCTTTTTCAAGATAGTCTTTAATAAATTTATTAGCATCATCTCTACTAAAGCCAAATGTCATCTGAGTTAAATCGTTTGTACCAAATGAGAAAAACTCACTACCAGCTTCCGCAAGCATACCAGCGCCGATAGCACCACGCGGAGTTTCAAGCATTACACCAACTTTGTAATCAATATCAATTTTTTCACGCTTTAGAATAGTGTCAGCAACTTCTCTAACAATACCGCTTAAGAGTTTAAACTCACCAAGAGTACTAACTAGAGGAATCATAAGTTCTGGTTTAACTTCTATACCCATACGCTTACTTGATATTGCAGCATAGATGATAGCTTTAGTCTGCATTTCAATGATTTCAGGATATGTTACTGCTAATCTACAGCCACGATGACCCATCATAGGGTTTACTTCGCTAAGTGTCTCGATACGCGCTTCTAGTTCACTATAGCTAATATTAAACTCACGTGCTAGATCATTGATCTCATCTACTTCATGAGGTAAGAACTCATGTAACGGTGGATCGATAAATCTAATAGTTACTGCAAGGTTATCCATTGCTTCGAATAGCTCTTCAAAGTCTTGCTGTTGCACAGGAAGTAGCTTGTCTAAAGCTTTTTGCCTTTCTTTTTTATCTTTAGCCAAAATCATTTGTCTGACATAAGAGATACGATCTTCTCCAAAGAACATATGCTCTGTACGACACAGACCAATTCCCTCAGCACCATAAGCTCTAGCTACAGAAGCATCTTTGAAAGTATCAGCATTACATCTAACACGAAGTTTACGCACACTATCGACGAACTTCATAAAGTCTTCAAAATCTTTAGTAACTTCAGGATCGACAGTCTTAATAATGCCTCTATAGACAGTACCTTTAGTCCCATCAAGAGATAAGTAGTCACCTTCTGTAAATACTTGACCTCTTTCAAAGGTAATAGTTTTCTTTTCTTCATCAATTCTTGCTGATTCTAAACCAGATATGCAACATTTACCCATCCCGCGTGCAACAACAGCAGCGTGAGAAGTCATACCACCACGTAGAGTTAAAATACCATTACAAGCATTCATACCTGCGATATCTTCGGGTGATGTTTCAATCCTAACTAGGATAGTTTTCTCTTCTCCACGCGCTTTTGCTGCAAGTAGCGATTTAACGTCAAAATATATTCTACCACTAGCAGCACCAGGAGAGGCGCCAAGAGCTAAACCAAGATGACGTTTAGACGCTAAAGCTTTCTCATCAAATTTAGGATGTAATAATTGCTCTAATAAATGAGGCTCAACCATCATCACTGCTTCTTCATTTGTGATTAGACCTTCTTTAGCCATATCTACAGCAATTTTTAAAGCTGCTTTTGCAGTTCTTTTACCATTTCTTGTTTGTAGCATGAAAAGCTTACCATCTTCGATAGTAAACTCCATGTCTTGCATGTCTTTGTAAACTTTCTCTAAGTTTTTAGCAATTTTTACAAAATCATTAAATACTTCTGGCATTTTATTTTTTAAAGTTGAGATATGTGCTGGAGTTCTGACACCAGCTACGACATCCTCACCTTGAGCATTAATTAGGTATTCGCCAAAAAGCTCATTTTCACCAGTAGATGGATTTCTTGTAAAGGCTACCCCTGTCCCAGAATTATTACCAGAGTTCCCGTATACCATTTCTTGGATATTAACAGCTGTGCCCCAGTTATTTGAGATATTATTTATTTCTCTATAGATAATTGCTCTTTCAGCATTCCATGATTTAAAAACAGCTTCTACAGCAGCCAGGAGTTGCTCAACTGGATCAATAGGGAAGTCTTTACCAACTAAATCTTTATAAATTTTCTTATATTTTGCAACGATATCTTTGTAATCTTGAGCAGGCAGATCACAGTCATTTTTTACTTTTCGTTTTGCTTTTTTATATTCTAAAATTTTATCAAAAGGTTTCTTTTCACAACCCATAACAACACTAGCAAACATCATGATGAATCTTCTATAGCTATCATAAACAAATTGTTCATTATTTGTCTTTGCTACCATAGCTTTAGCAACTTCATCATTTAATCCTAGGTTAAGGACAGTATCCATCATCCCGGGCATAGAAACTCTTGCACCAGAGCGCACTGATACTAGTAGAGGATTGTTGTCACCACCAAAAATTTTACCACTTCTTTTCTCTAAATCTTTGATATGAGCAAATATTTGTTCTTTGACTTCACTACTTAACTTTTGGCGGTCATCATAGTACTTAAGACATGCTTCTGTAGTTACGGTAAATCCATCTGGTACAGGTAGACCACTGTTTAGCATTTCACTCAGGTTAGCACCTTTACCACCTAGCAAATCACGCATGGACTTATTGCCTTCACTAAAGGCATAGACAAACTTCTGCATAAAAACTCCTCCCAAGTTTTTTGTAAATTAATTTGAAGCTAAGCATGCTCTCAAGCATACCTAAACCTAATCATAGCATATTTATTGTGGTGGATTAAAGATTTTGTTAGGTAATTATTAAAAATATAAAGACTCGGAATGCTCGCTTTAAATCATTTTTATAAGCAGAAGATACTATTAAGAGCATTTTTTACTACTACAACTAGAGCAGCCAGTTAGATTTGCAACGAAATTTATTTTTGTTGATAAATATTTCATTAAGAAAACAATTCCAATGATGTATACCATAGCTAGACTAATACAAATGATAGAGCTACTAGGATGCGCAGCTATATTGAGTAATTGATAAACAACAATAGCAGCTACATATGCAATAGAGACACTCCAAAGTACCGACAAAATTGCCCAGCCACGCGTTGATTCTCTTACCATTGCTCCAACAACAGAAATACAAGGTATATATAATAATACAAAGAGTAGGTAAGCAAAAGCAGCTGATAGTGAACCAAATTTTGTTACCATATTTCCCATCGCACCATTATCCATCTTAGCATCAGCTTTACTAGCTTCTATTGGGTTTATAAGAGTCGCTAGATCTATACCTTTGATATTATCAACAGTAGTACTCCAAGACTCTTTGATACTATCTATTAGGCTAAACTTATTAGGAATGACATTATTCTCACCTTGAGTGTAAATTGTATTTAATGTTCCAACCACAACCTCTTTAGCAAGTGTGCCAGTTATTAGGCCTACAGTTGCTGGCCAGTTATTATCATTTATACCCATAGGGTTTAGAATTGGCGTGATTTTTTTACCAACATATTCAAGTGCTGTGGTTTTATTGCCAATATATATACTATTTAAGCTACCGACAATTATAGCTACAGGAACAATAACTTTACCAGCTCTAATTAAGAATGACTTTAGTCTATTCCAGCTATAGATTATCACTGTTTTAAATGATGGCGTATGATAGTTTGGAATATCCAAAATAAATGGTGCTGTGTCACCTTTAAAAAATGTTAATTTAATAATGTAACCAGTAATTATAGCTCCAATTATTCCGGATAAATATAGCAAGAATATTATAGTAGCGCCATTATGAGGAAAGAATGCACTAGCAAATACCGAGAATATCGCAAGCCTTGCACCACAAGACATAAATGGCGACATCATTAAAGTCATCAATCGATCTTTGCGTATTTCTAAAGTTCTAGCTGCCATAATCGAAGCGACATTGCAACCAAAGCCAACAATTAGTGGCACAAAAGCTCTACCAGATAAACCAATCGATTGCATGAATCTATCCATAACAAAAGCAGCTCTAGACATATAGCCAGAGTCTTCTAGTATTGATAAAAATATAAATAAAAAACCAATTTGAGGAATAAATCCTAGTACGGTATTGATACCTGTCCCGAAGCCATTTGCAAGAATACCTGTAACAGGTGTAGGTAGACCCAGTATATTTGAGTAATATGCCAAGCCATCCACAAAAATAGCATGAGATAAATCATCGAACATTGGCTGTATTGCCCCACCTAATGTAATTGAAAATAAAAACATCAGATACATCATCAATAAAAATATTGGTATCCCTAAATATTTATTCATGCAAAGTGCATCGAGAGTTTTGGTAAAGTTAAAGCGAGAAACCTTTTTATTTTCAGTAATGCTAGCTACAATTTCAGCGACAGCATTATATCTAAATTTAGCAACATCAATTTGAGGTTTTGCTTGAAAGGAAATCTTTAGCTGATCTAATTGACTATCTGTGATCTCTTGTGATAGTTGTAGCTCTCTACCATCAAGTAGTTCAGTAGCAAGCCATAGACTACCAATATCATAATTTCTTAGTGTAGTTATTTGTTGCTCTAAATTAGAGACTAACTCTGGATAGTAACTTTTTAGGTTAAAACTAGAGACTTTTTGCTGATCTGCTAGGGTCTCTTTTAACTCTTTGATACCAATACCTTTTGCAGCAACACTTGGTAAAATCTTACAACCTAGTGTCTTCTCTAATTTATCATAGTGGATAATTAACCCTTTTTTATTTGCAACATCGATCATATTAACCACTAATATAACCGGTAGCCCAAGCTCAATAAGCTGCATAGTTAGATAAAGACTTCTATTTAAATTAGAAGCATCAACAACATTAATAATAGCATTTGGTTTTTCTTTAACTATGAAAGAATAAGCTATTTTTTCATCAATAGAGTTTGCATCTGATACTGATAATGAATAAATTCCCGGAATATCAACGACTTCAATTTTTTTATCTTTTGAGTTTAAAAAACCTATTTTTTTATCAACGGTTACTCCAGACCAGTTACCAACTTTTTGGTTAAGTCCTGTCAGGGCGTTAAAAATTGTTGTCTTACCGCAATTTGGATTGCCAACTAAAGCATATTTCATAATAAGTTCTCAGGGATTTATAGTATAGATTCTCTAAAGAATGTGGGATGATTATATCAAAATTATTATTAATTGGTAGATATAATAATGATAATTATTATTAAATATTTTATTACGATGTTTGAATGCTTAATGTTATGACTATATGGTTATCATTATAAATTATGTCACATTAAGCATAAGCTTTTATTAATTACTGAAGATAACTTTACCTTAATACCTTTTTGATTGTGGTAAAGTTGCAGTTATTTTTGAGCAAACATCTGAAAAAGCATTCTCATTATTATATATTTTTATTTGAGTCACTATAAATGAAATATAGAGCTTTTGAGTGTTACTGAAGAACTGATCATTATTGCGATAATAAGTTAAAATAGCGGTCGCAACTTTATATTTTATCGCATCAAAACTAAAGATGCTTGAGTATCATTATTCCGATCATTGATAAATGCTTGATATTTATCACTATGAATGATACATCTGGTATGCTTGTCGTGTCTTGGGTTTTTGCCTTGGTATCAGCTATTTTGCGCTGTTGTTGTTTATAAGCTAATTCTTGAGTTATTTGTTTATCATCAGTCAATATCTGATTTTGGTATGCTTCAGCTGCTTGTTGCTGCAGAGTCGTTTTTTGCCATATCTCATCAGATATACCAAGATGGTGCATCATACAACTAGCTACTAATAAGCTAACAGTCTTATTAATAATATAAAATAGTATTTTTCATTTGTTATAATTTTTAAATTGATAAAAGTTTTTGTCGGTAAAATTTCAGCTCAGCAATTGATTCACGAATATCATCTAAAGCTTTATGAGTATTTTTTTTCTCAAAAACTTTACCATCGCCCCAATACTGATTAAGTAGTTTTAGGGTCGTGACATCTAGCATTCTATAGTGACAGTAATCATCTATCTTTGGCATATATTTTGCAAGAAATCTCCTGTCTTGCCAAATTGAATTACCGCATAAAGGTGAGCTTTGGTACGGTACAAACTTTTTTATAAATTCTAAGACCTGTTGTTCTGCAGCTTCTGTAGAGATTTCACTATCTTTAACTCTTTGTGTAAGACCTGTTTCACCATGATTTTTTATACACCACTCATTCATAGTGGCTAAAACTTCATTAGGTTGATAGATTGCAATTGGCTCAGCTTCAGCAATTATATTCAGGTCTTTATTGGTAATAATTGAGGCTATTTCGATAATTCTACAGTTATCAACATCAAGACCTGTCATTTCAAGATCAATCCAAATTAGATTATCTGATTGCATGCTTAATCCTTGACTCTGGATACATAAGTTGATGTTCTCGTATCAACTTTTATAACCTCACCAGTTTGTACAAAAAGAGGAACTCTAATAACAGCACCAGTTGATAGTGTTGCAGGTTTACCTCCTGTTCCAGCAGTATCACCTTTTAAACCATGATCTGTTTCTACGATCTCAAGGTTTACAAAATTTGGCGCAATAATTGAAATAATCTGACCATTAAAAAGAACTACTTTATATTCATCTTGATCTTTAAGCCATTTTTTTGTCTCACCAAGAGCTTCTTCAGAAACCATATATTGCTCAAATGTCTCAGGGTGTATAAATACATAGCTATCGCCATCAAAGTATGAATATATAGTTGTTAGTTCCTCTACATCTGCGGCTTCTACAGATTCACCAGATTTAAAAGTTTTTTCAACTACTCTGTTATTAAGCAAGTTTTTAAGCTTAACTCTATTAAATGCTTGACCTTTACCAGGCTTGACAAACTCATTCTCAACTATAACCATTGGATTACCGTCAATTAAAACTTTTAAGCCACCTTTAAACTCATTAGTACTATAACTAGCCATTTTAAATAATCCTCAACGTGTTTTTATAATAAAATAAATTAATTCCAACATTCAGCAGGGGTTTTATTAACTATGCCACCATTAACCTCAATCTCAATATGTGTACATGGTGTATCAGCTGTTTGTGCGCCTTGTGCTGTAGCTGTTATTGCATAGCTTACATTAGGGCATTGTTGTTCTCCAGAACAATACGTAAGGTTATAATAATTATTTTGTGTATTTGCGTGATAAAAACTACTGATGTTACTCCCTGAAGGAAAATAACCATAGCGGATTTCATAATTATCAGCGGCACTTGCAGCAGATAATATTTCTGATGTTGCTTCACTACGGTGGTTTCTTAGTAGATAGTTGTTATATATAGGTATACCTATAGATGCAAGAATAGCTATGATTGCTATTACTACCATTAATTCAACTAAAGAAAAGCCTTTTTTATCTAACATTTATAAAAGCCCTAATATATTTGAGGCTCGCCGTTTGGTCTAGTTCTGTAGCGACGATGTTGCCACAAGTATTGTTCTGGATATTTTCTTACAGCATCCTCTAGGAATTTATTTGTCATTTCAGCATCTTTATAGGCGTCTCCTGTAAACCCGAAAGGTTCTCCAGTAACTATTTTATATTTTTTTAGACATTTTTCTCTAACATAGTATGCAGGAATTACAATAGCTCCTGTCTTTTGTGCAAGCCAAGGAGTCACAGTTAAAGTCGAGCATAATTTTCCAAAGAAAGGAGCAAACACTGAATTTTCTAATCCAGTGCTTTCTAAGCCAAAGTCTTGATCAGGAGCGTACCACATCGTATAACCTTTTTTTAGACTTCTAATCACAGAAACAAAGTTTTTACTGTCAAGACATTTGTACAGACTTCTTTCACGATATTCTTTAATTAAATCTTCTATAAGGTCATTACTATTTTTTTGATACATTACTGTAAAAGGTGGGAACTCTTGCCCCATATATCTACCAATTATCTCGATACAATGAAAGTGAAAACCTAAGATAATTAGTTTTTTTTCAGGGTCGTTGTGATATTTTTCGAATCTTTCCCTAGAGCCTGATTCCCATTCAAACTCTATCTTATTAAACCTTTTTTTAGAAAGAAACCATGCTGCTGTGGTCTCAGCCCCAGATAGTACCATAGAATAATAACTTTTTTTAACTAGTTTTTTTATTTCTTTATTAGATTTCTCAGGAAATGCTATCTTAAGGTTTTCCCGAGTGATATCATTCCGACCTTTTAAAAAAGGTTTAATGATAAATCCAATAGCTAAAACTATGTATTTATGAGTAAACAGAGGTAATTTAGAGCCGCAGTTCATTATACCAACTACAATCCAAATCCCCCAATTTTTAGGACTAAGCTTGTTATTATTCATTTGTTTCTTAACATTCAAACGCTACTGATATTTTAACATACACTTTGGCAATCATAAATACTAATAAATTTTTTCTTCGCCTGGCGGCCTTGTTTTATATCGACGATGTTGCCATAGATATTGTTCCGGGTGTTTTTTAATTATTTCCTCAAGAGTTTTGTTCGTTAATAAAGCATCTTTGGATTCATCGCCGCTAAATGTTATAGGCTCTCCGGTTATAATTCTATATCCAGAGAGATCTGGCTTTCTGATATAGTAGGCTGGAATAACAGTAGCGTTTGTTTTTTTTGCTAACCATGGTGTTACGGTTAGGGTTGTACAAAGCTTGCCAAAAAATGGTGAAAAAACCATATGTTCTCTAAAATCCTGATCTGGAGCATACCACAATGAAACTTTTCTTTTTAAGCTTTTGATAACCGCAATGATATTTTTTCTTTGAAAACATTCACTAACATACTTTTTGCGAGATGATGTAATGATGTATTCCATCAGAGGGTTTTTATGATATTGGTACATTACAGTAAAAGGACTGTAGTTCTCACCGATATAGCGACCAGCTATCTCAAGGCAGTGAAAATGAAAACCTAGTACCAGAAGGGTTTTATCTTTATCATAATGAATTTCATCAAATGATCTTAGATCGTTATCAAAAGGGATTTTGCTAAAATTCTTTTTGGTCATAAACCATGCAATTAGACTTTCAAAACCAGCCATACTTGCTGATTTGTAACTTGCGTCGGCTAGTTTTTTTATTTCTTGATATGATTTTTCAGGGAAAGCAATCTTAAGATTAGTTACGGCTATTTGTTGGCGTTTTTTGAGTAGTGGCTTTGCTAAGTAGCTAATAGCAACTGCAAGATGCATTAGTATTTTGTATGGAAGTATATTTACTGTAATCTTTGCAATCCAGATTACAATCCATACACCCCAATATTTTGGTTTAAGTAGAGATTTATTCATGTATATTTATTTTTTATGAGTAGCCTGATAATGTCTTGTAATAATCCACTGTTGTGAAATACTGATTAAGTTGTTTGTCAGCCAGTATAGCACTAGACCAGATGGGAATGATGCAAATAAGAATGTAAATACTATTGGTAAGAACATCATTACCTTTGCTTGCATAGGATCAGCAGGAGCTGGTGATAATTTTTGTTGTAAAAACATTGATAATCCCATTAGCACCGGAAGTACAAAATAAGGATCTTTCATCGATAGATCATGAATCCAGAAGATGAAAGGAGCTTGTCTTAGTTCTACAGATTCAAGTAATACCCAGTACAATGAGATGAAAATAGGAATCTGTATAAGCATAGGTAGACAGCCGCTAAGTGGGTTTACTTTCTCCTCTTTATACAGTTCCATCATTTTTTTACCTAGAACTTGACGATCATCTTTGTATGTTTCTTGTAAACGTTTAATTCTAGGCTGTAGCATTTTCATTTTTGCTATAGAACGATAGCTCTTTGTAGAAAGAGGATAGAAAATAAGCTTAATTAAACAAGTTACTAAAATAATTGCTAAGCCCCAGTTACCAACTAGAGAATGTATATGATTCATAACCCAGAAAATTATTTCTGAGAAGAAAGACAACATTCCATAGTCAAGAGTTTTTTCTAGATTTGGTGCTAAGTCTACTAAGTTATCCTTGATTATTGGACCAGTATACAAAATAGAAGAGATATTTTCTGATTGGTTTGGTGCTATTGTAGCGCCTGTAAATGCTCCTGCCTCAAATACATCACCATTTAGGTTCTTATAATAGATTTTTGCATTAGTAGATTGTGGTATCCAAGCACTCACAAAATAATGTTGTAAAAACGCAACCCAACCTTGACCATTACTATTTATAACTGTTGGCTGACCATTAGTTTTTGAGATGTCTTTGAAGGATTCTTTTCTGAAGCTATCTTTAGCTGTAGAGTATGCAACACCTTTAAAAGTATAGCTATGAGCATTTAGTAAACTAAAGCTATCACCAGCAGGATCAAAATCTCTAGTAAGTGAGTCATCAACGATGAAATTAACTGGTGCTGATGTTGTGTTTGTGATACTTTGTGATACTGTTATATTGTATTTAGTATCATCAAAGGTATAAGTTCTAGTTACTTGTAAGCCATCGGCGTTACCAGTTAAAGTTAGAATATGTTTACCACTTTCAGTTTTGATACCTTGGTCTTCGAAGTTGATGCTGATAGGCTGCTTATTTATAACTACCGTGCTCTTAGCAATATATTCAGAACCTGGTTTATCTGTAAGTAGATTCATTGGAGTCTTATCATAAAGACTGACACTATAGTCCTTTAATGACGCTGATATTATTGCACCATCTAGTAGACTAACTTTCAAATTCTTGAAAACGCCAGTATTAATCGTGATAATTTTAGCATTATTATATTTAGAAAAATTAGTTTCTTTAGCTAGAGATTTTTTTGCATCAGTCACAGTTACATTAGTGTTTGTGTTTGGGTCTATATCGTCGTAGTGACTATTGTTTTGTGTTTCTGATGTTTGCTGTTTAGTATCAGTAGGAGGGAATGTTTGCTTCCATTTTCCCATCAATGAGATAAACATTATTGCTATTGTGACTAACAGTAATATTCTTATATGATTAGCTTTCATTGTTTATTTTTTAACCTTTTTTATTTTACAAGGAACTGGGTCGTAGTAAGCTCTTTTTGAGAGTGGATGACACCTTAAGAGTCTACGTGTAGTTAAGTACAATCCATTTAGTATACCATGAGTTTTCAGAGCTTCTAGAGCATATTCTGAACAAGTTGGATAATATCTGCATCTAATAGGTATGAAAGGACTGATAAAGTAGCGATAGAGGCTAATTAGTGTCACAAAAAGAACTAGCATAATTCTTTTAAAAAGTATTCGAATTCTGTTATAGACTGCCACAACTCTTCCTTAGTAGCTTGATCTGTTGTTTTTTTACTCAGCACTATCAAGCTTTTGTGATCTAAGAGCCCTTTGTGCAAGCGAAACGATTCTTTAATTACTCTTCTACAAAGATTTCTTTTGGTAGCTTTTTTTATGTTTTTTTTTGTCAAGATCATGCACAAACCGGCTTCTTTTATGCTTCTTTTGCCTAAAAGAAATGTAAAGTGTAGTGTGCTTAATTTGTTCTCTACGCTATCAAAAGCTTGTTGAATCTCACTTTTATCAAGGATATTTTGCTTTGTTAGGCAAAAATTATGCAGCAAGCTTGGCTCTACCCTTAGCTCTTCTATTTCTGATAACTTTTCTACCACTTAAAGTTTTCATACGAGCACGGAAACCATGAATTCTCTTTCTTTTTAGGTTTGAAGGTTGGAATGTTCTTTTCATTTTATTTTCCTCTTTAAATACTAATCTTTACTTATAAAATAACAGAAATAGACTTTGAACATTCTATAGAAAAAAACCAAATTAGTCAAATACTATTTGCTTGGGTTTGAGCATGGTATTAGGTTCATTTTACTTAACTCACTCAATAGATTCATCTAGGCACTCTTTAGGCTACTTAGCAGGGAAACAATAATATTTGTCACCCTCTATAGTTTTCGGTACTTAAGCATTTTTAAAAACTTTTTGACTTTTTAGGTACACAGGTGTCCATGTTAATGAGTCTGAGCTAACTAGCTGTTGTTGCTTTGGCTAATCTATAACTGGAATATTACCTTCTCTTATAATCTTTGCCTAAAGGAGTTGGTGTTGTATTCATTGCCATTGGCGTAGCGTGAACACTAGGCTTAACTATTCAGTTTTTTCAGTTACTATGCTTGTTGCTATAATAGAACCACTGTTGCTTTGAGTTGTAAATCATTAGTAGTTATTTCATCACCAGAACCAGTTGCAAAACAAAGGCTACAAATAAGTAAATTTTGTTTATCTCTTTAGTTAGTTTATATAATTACGTAGTCCTATAATATTTATATTTTTCTTTTGTATTCAAGTTAATCATTGTTACTATGCTATAATCTTCAAATAACTTTTTTAGGAGTTTTTTCTATGAAAGATCTATATCATGTGATTGGTTTTCCAGTGAAACATAGTTTGTCGCCAACTATTCAAATGAAGCTAGCACAACAATATAAGCAAGATATGCTTTTTACCGCTATCGAAGTTGCACCAGAAGACTTAGAAGCAAAAATCCAAGAATTTAGAGATAATCCTCAGGTTAAGGGCTTAAGCGTTACTGTACCACATAAAGAGAGAGTTTTTGCCTTGTCAGATGATGCTGATACTACCACTAGAACTGTTAAAGCAGCCAGTAATGTTATATTTACAGCTGAGCGTAAAATGATTGCTTTGAATTATGACGGTATTGGTATAGTTAATGATATCAAAAATAATTATAAGATTGATTTTGTTGGTAAAAAAGTACTAGTGATTGGTGCTGGTGGTGCAGCAAAGGCAGTTGTCGCGGCAGTCATTAAAGAATCACCATTATCTCTAAGTATTACAAATAGAATGCAAGCAAAAGCTGAAGCTATTAATGAGCTTTTTAAAACTGATGCTGAAATTAAGATTATAGATTTTAATAATGTTAGCGATTCTTTTGATATAGTTATTAACTCAACATCATCAAGTATTTATGGTGAGTTACTTCCTTTAAAAGATAGCAATTTTAATAAAAATGCTTTTGCGTATGATCTAATGTATGTTGATGGAGGCACTAT
The DNA here is from genome assembly GCF_001653955.1 of Francisella persica ATCC VR-331. Classification (NCBI taxonomy): domain Bacteria; kingdom Pseudomonadati; phylum Pseudomonadota; class Gammaproteobacteria; order Thiotrichales; family Francisellaceae; genus Francisella; species Francisella persica. Next base: position 426,424 of record NZ_CP013022.1, on the reverse strand, counting down.
TTTTACAAAATGGTGTCAAGCTCATAATGTAGCAGCGGCAGATGGTAAAGGCATGCTTAATGAGCTGAGTATTGCTGTGTTTAAATATTGGCGCGGGTTGTGATTAAGAATTAGTTATTATGCTAAAATGTTGTATATGAAATCATTATTAGCATAGTTGCTATAGAAGGTTAATTTGAACAAAAAAATACTATTTCTTGGGGTTGGTGGTATCGGAGTATCGGCTTTGGCTATTGCAGCTAAAAGGCTTGGTGCTGATGTTGCTGGTTATGATAGTATCCCAAATAAATTAACAGCTAAACTTGAAGTTTTAGGAATAGAAATATTTACTAGCCCCAGTGGTATTGATGTTGCAAATTATGACATTGTTGTATACTCAAGTGCTATACTTAGTAGTCATCCATTGTTATCACAAGCTCGAACTTTAGGAATACAGTGTTTACAAAGGGCGATGTTTCTAGCTGTTTTAATGAAAGACTTTAAATATAGTCTCGCGGTTACTGGTACACATGGCAAAACAACTACCTCAAGTATTTTGGCAACATTACTCTGTCATTTAGATAAGCGTAGTAGTTTTATTGTTGGTGGAGTTGTTAAATATGCAGATTCGAATATACAAGTTAATGGTACTGATAAACTAGTTATTGAAGCCGATGAAAGCGATGCTTCATTTCTTTTCCTAAACCCACAGGTGGCGTTAATTACTAATATTGATTTGGATCATATGGTAACTTATAACAACAGTTATCAAAACCTACTTGAGAACTTTGCAAATTTTGTTAGTAAAGAAACTGTAAAGAGTATTTATCTATGTTCTGATGATAAAGGCTGTAGAGATTTACTAGCTAAATATACTTTTTTAGACAAAAACATTACATGCTATGGTTTTTCTGCCAATACTGATGTACTAATATATGACTATCATATTGTTGATGGAGTTACTTGTTTTAAAATTAGCTATAAAGGGAATAACTTAAGCTTTAATCTCCAGCTGCCAGGTAGATACAATGTTCAAAATGCGACAGCTTGTATTATTGCTTGTCTTGATTTAGGGTTTAAATATGAGGATATTAGCAAGGCACTAGTTACAGTCGTTGGAGTAGCAAGACGATTTGATATCTGTACGAAGGTAATCTCAGGGTATCAAGTAACTGTTATTGATGACTATGGACATCATCCGGTTGAGGTAGCTAATAGTTTAAGCGCAGTTAGGGACAAATATCCGAATAAGAAAATTATTCATGTTTTTCAGCCACATCGATATACGCGTAATAGAGATTTGATAAAAGATTGGCCAAAGTCTCTTTCATTAGCAGATCAGCTAATTCTATTGCCGACATACTCAGCAGGTGAACAAGTTATAAAAGGTGCACAGAGCCAAGATATTGTTAAAGGGTTATCTCGATGTTTACTTGCTGATAGTTTTAATCATGCAATATTCTTTTTAGAAGAGCTTGTTGATAATGATACGGTTATATTGATCCAAGGTGCAGGAGATGTTACAAAATTAGTGGAGATGTTAGGTGAATAATTTAGAAAAAGCAACACTTTATATTGTTGCTACACATATAGGTAATTTAGAGGATATCACTTATCGAGCGTTAAATGTTTTAAGTAATGTTGATATAATTCTAGCGGAGGATACCCGCGTCACAGCAAAGCTTTTAGCAAGCCTTAATATCCGTAATAATCAGAAGTTAGTTTCGTGCCATAATTTTAATGAAGAGTTGCGTGTGCAATATGTCAAGGAGCTTCTTGATGCAGCTAAGACTGTTGCCTTAGTAAGTGATGCAGGTACACCGTTAATTTCTGATCCTGGTTATAGGATAGTAGCGAGTTTGCGTAAAGAAAACTATAAAGTTGTGCCAATACCAGGAGTCAGTGCAGTGATTACTGCTTTATCAGCAGCGGGTTTGCCTTCAGATAGTTTTATTTTTAAAGGTTTTTTATCAGCTAAGCAGAGCAAAAGGCAACAACAGATTCGTGAATTTCAACAAATAAATACTACAGTAATATTATATGAGTCAGTACATAGAATAAGCTATCTTTTAGAAGATTTGTTAGAGCTTATGCCTAATACTAATATTGTTGTAGCAAAAGAGCTTACCAAACAATTTGAGAATTTTGTCTTTGGTTCAGTACAACAGATTTATGATTATTTTCAAGCTAATCAAGATACCCTAAGAGGCGAATTTGTTGTAATTATTGACTGTAATTTTGACAGGGATGTAAATAATAGTAATAATCTAAAAATAGATGTCGATGAACTTCTAAAAGATCTACTTGATGAGATACCCCTTAACAAAGTTGTAAAGTTAGTTACAAAAATTACTGGAGCTAAGAAAAATCTTGTTTATGAAAAAGCATTAAAGCTCAAAGATGCTAGTTTGTCTTAAATTTTGTTGTTTTCTAGCTTACTATAAAAGCCAGCTAAAAATTGCTTTTTAGCTAGTATTTTTAAGAACACGTATTCTAAACCATATAGCAAAGTCAAGATGATATAGCTAATCTTGGCAACTTGCTGTGCTGAGAGCTTGTATTTCTGTCCTTCCAAACCTGCTTTCATTCCCTTAATAAAATCCTCCTTATCAATAATGTTTGATGCCGAACAATTGTTGGGAATTTCAAAAAAGTTATAACCTAAGCTATAGCTAAACTGAGAATTAGTGATTTGTTGAGGTAAAGTCTTTGTATTAGATCTAAGTAACTGTTTTAATCTATATTTTGTGATAAGGTCATATTGTGGCTTAAGCTGATAATAATGATCATATACCCCATGCAAAAACTTGTCTTATTCTTATCACTATCTTTGATATCCAAGTTCTCTGAGTTATTAGAGATTTTGTCATTGAGGCCTTTATAGATTTCAGCTAATTAGTATTTTTGCTTGGTACCACTTATCGTTTACTGTTTAAACTTAGCTGCAACTGTCGCACCTTTACGATAGTAGCTAGTAGTTTGAGTATTTGTTTGTGAGCAAATTCCTAATGAAGAAACTAGCAGAGAAACTACTATAACTATAATTGTTAAAAATCTTATTAGCATAAGGAAAATACTCCTTTATGTTAAATAATTATTTTGTTGCTATACTATAAACACAAATTATTTTTTTAAAAAAAAGAATATTCTATGTTACAGCGTGGATTGTATACCTTAAAAAAGATGTTTAAACATCGTAAAGAACTGCACAGATTATCACAAGGATGTCGTATTGATAGTATTATAAAACTATCGGCTAATTTGCTAAAGCGACGAGGAATTAACTATTTAGCACTAGACTTTGATGGTGTTTTAGCAAGTCATGGTAAGTCTGAAATGCATCCTGAGGTTATGCTTTGGCTTAAGGATTTTGTTACTGAATTTCCCCAAGAGAGAATATTTATCCTTTCAAATAAGCCAACCCAAACTCGACTCAAGTATTTTAATGCTAATTTTCCTAAAATTAAGTTTATTGCTGGAGTAGCAAAAAAACCATATCCAGAAGGACTTAATAAAATAATTCAACTAGTGGCCTGTCAAGCAAAAGAGTTGGCTCTTGTTGATGATAGACTACTTACAGGTTGTCTGGCGTGCTTAATTGCTGGTTGCTATCCAATACTTGTCACTAAACCTTATATAGATACAGATAACTATACTAAGGAGGAAAGATTTTTTAAATTTTTGCGTTATAGTGAACAAAAAATCTTTCTATAAATTTTAATCTCTAGTATTTTATTTGATTACTTACTTAACAATTAATATTAACAGCTTTAAATTTATTTATGAAAAAAAGTATTCTAGTAGTAATCTTGTTATCACTGTGTAGTAGTGCTTTTGCAAGTTATACATTCTCGCAAGCATTTTTTAGTTCTTATGATAATTCATTAGATAGCAATTTTGCCTATAAAAATGATGATTATCGTTATGATGCTAAGATAGAGAAATATAACCATAAATTTAGCAAAGATGACTCAGATAATTATAATTGTGCCTTTGATGGTTCTGGTCAAATAAGATGTGGTGATTATAAAATCAAAAAACCTCAATATAGTAATACTGATGTAGTCAAAAAAGTAAAAGCACATTATAAAAAATTACAAGATATTAAAAACGTTACCAAAGGTGATGATTTTAATTGTGCTCTAGATGATAAAGATGATGTATATTGCTGGGGTAGTAATAAAAGAGGTCAGCTAGGTAGTGAGACTGATAAGACTAAAATAAAAAAACCTTTAAGAGTTGATGTTGATAGTAATATAAATTTCAAAAAAGTATATACGAAAGCCCACTATGCTTGTGCTTTAGATGAAAATGGTTATGCATATTGCTGGGGTGATGGTAGTAATGGAGAGGTTGGCAATGGTGAGAAAGGACATTTTACTACACCGCAGAAAGTCAAAACTGATATCCAGTTTAGTAGACTAAGCATGGCAAGAACCTATACTTGTGGTGTAGCTAAGCAAACAAACCAAGTCTACTGTTGGGGTAAAAGTAAAAATGGTCAAGCTAATCTTGACTCTACAGTACCTGTTAAGATATAAGCGATGATTCAAGATTCTAACTTACAATTCCTGACAAACTCTAGAAAATCAAAAATATTAGATGAGATTATTAATCAGTTTGAGAATTGTGAAGAATTTATCATAAGTGTTGCTTTTGTTACCTTTAGTGGCGTTGTGTGTATCTTAGAGATATTACGTCAGCTAAGAGCTAAAGGTATAAAAGGTAAAATTCTCACAGGTTGTTATTTAAATTTTACTGAGCCAAAAGCGCTTGAAAAACTCTTTGAGTTTGACAATATTGAGTTAAAAGTCCTTAATGATGAAAATTTTCATGCTAAGGGCTTCCTTTTTCGTAATAAAGATAGTTGGCATGTAATTCTAGGTAGTTCAAATTTAACTCAATCAGCTCTTACAATTAATAATGAATGGAATTTGCTTTTTAAGACAACTTTAACTGATATAACAACACAACAAATTCTTGCAGAGTTCAATTATCTTTTTGCTAAAGCAAAATATCCTAGCGATATCTTGGATGAGTATATTCAGATATATCAATGTGCTAGTAAGTTAGCTAGTATAAGTCATAGAATACAGCCAAATAAAATTCAACATGAGGCGCTTGATAGTTTACAGCAGTTAAGAGATAGCGGTAAAAACAAAGCGTTAATAATCAGTGCTACTGGTACTGGTAAGACTTTTTTAAGTGCCTTTGATGTTGAAAGAGTAAAACCAAAAAGATGTTTATTTATAGTACATCGTAAAAATATCGCTATAAAAGCAAAAGAGACTTTTGCTAAAGTTATTAGCAATAAAACTTTAGGCTTGTATACAGGTGATGATAAAACTTCGGCAGAGTATTTATTTGCCACAGTACAGACACTTAAAAATCCCAAGGTTTTGGCCATTTTAAAGAGCCAAGAATTTGAGTATATCATCATTGATGAAGTTCATCATGCCGAAGCTGAAAGTTACAAAAAAGTTTTAGCGCACTTTGAGCCAAAATTTTTGCTTGGAATGACAGCTACTCCAGAGCGTAGTGATGCTGCTGATATATTTAAACTATTTGATTACAATATAGCTTATGAAATTAGACTTCATCAAGCCTTAGAGCAAGATTTGCTATGTCCGTTTCATTATTTTGCTGTTGAAGATTTGTATCTTGAGTCCGAAGAGATTTTAGCTAAAAACTTTGCTAAATTGGTTAGTGATGCCCGTGTTGAGCATATTGTCGAAAAGATCAATTTTTATGGTTATAGTGGTCAATCTAGAGCGGCATTAATGTTTGTGAGTAATGTCGACGAGGCAAAAGAACTTGCTACTAAACTTAGTGATAAAGGCATAAAGGCTAAAGCCTTATCAAGTCAAGATTCTGAGCAGGTGCGCCAAACAACTATAGTACAGTTTGAGAGTGGTGAGCTTGAGATTATTGTGACGGTTGATATTTTTAATGAAGGAGTTGATATCCCGTGTGTTAATCAAATTATTCTGCTAAGACCAACTCAGAGTTCCATAGTCTATATCCAGCAGCTAGGAAGAGGTTTGCGTAAATATCAAGATAAGAAATTTGTTGTGATCCTTGACTTTATTGCAAACTATACTACTAACTTTCTCATCGCTGTAGCTTTAAGTGGTGATAATAGTTATGATAAAGATGAGCTTAAAAAGTTTGTTGTATCACCAAATAATTACTTAGCTGGTAAAAGCACTATCACTTTTAGTAGTATTGCTAAAGAGATTATTTATAAAAATATTCAAAAAACAAATTTCTCACAGTTAAAAAATATCAAAAGAGACTACGTTCAGCTAAAAAAAAAGCTTGGTAGAATTCCACGTTTGGTAGATTTCCAGCAATATAATTTTATTTCCCCAGAAGTTATCTTATCTACTAAAGATACTTATTATGATGTTTTAAAGGCTTTTAAAGAAGACATTGTTAATTTGGATATACGTCAGTACAATATTTTGAAGTTTCTCTCAAAAGAGTTTACTCCAGCAAAAAGACTTTATGAAATATTGATATTAGAAGAGCTTTTAAAATCTAATTTTGTGAGTATATCTCAGCTTGAGACTTTAGTAAGAGGTAGTTTAATTGACTTTGAAAAGTCTAGTTTTACTAATGCCTTATTACATCTATCTTTGCAGATATTTAACATTAATGCAGGTAGACAAGATTATGAGCCATTAATATCAATAAATGCTCAAGAGGTTAGATTGTTAGTTGCTGATTTAATATTTGATAATAGCTTTTTACACAATCAAATTATCGATCTAATAACTTACAATAAGCTAATTTATGCTAAAAAATACTGTCAAAATAAATATCATGGGTTGGTAATGTATGCAAAATATACTAAAAAAGAAATTGCTCACTTGCTTAATCAAGATTATACAAATGGTGGTGTAAACCTTGCAGGATATAGAGCATTTGGTAATAAAGCACTCTTATTTATGACATTTGATGAGCATAAAAAGTTTGGTGTATATGATAATAAATTTCTCTCACAACAGGTTTTTTCATATTATTCTAAATTGGCAAAAACACTTGACGATCCTTTAGAAAAAGCACTTGCTGAAAATAGTTGTCAAAGTTATATTTTTGCTAGAGTAAATAAGCAGGATAGTTATTTTTTTCTAGGTTTGGTATCTAAGTGCTTAGAGGCTAAAGAGTTAAATTCTAGCAAAAAACTTGTCAGTTATATCTTTGAGCTACAAAAGCCAATCCCTAAACAAATTTGGCAATATTTTACGACAATCTATAAAAATAAATTTTGATGTTTAATTAAATGCTTTTTTATTTTTGTTTGCTATAATGGGAATTAGAAAGAAAAATAAGGTGGGGAAACCCTTAATGGCGTACAAAAAGATTTTATTAGCAGTAAATGTTTATGAAAATGCTGATATCGTGATTAATTCAGCGGTAGATTTTGCTAAAAAGAATAATACTCAAATTTTTAAAGTTGTCACAGTTATTGATTGCGTCGCTCCGTTTACACCATCAATAGTTGATTTTCAGAACTCTATTGAACAAGAAGCAAAAGAAGCTTTAGACAAACTAGTTACTAAAATATCTGGAATTAAAGTTGAGCATGAAGTACTAGTTGGTAACCCAGCTGCGGAAATAGTTGCTTATGCGGAAGAAAGTGGCTGTGATGTTATTATTTTAGGGTCTCACGCTACTCATGGTATTAACCTACTTTTAGGGTCTGTAGCTAATGCAGTATTACATAAGGCTAAGTGTGATGTGCTAACTATAAGAGTTAGTGATGATGAAAATGCAGATAGCAAAGCACATAATTACAAAAGACTGCTTGTGCCGACTGATCTTGAAAATGACTCTTGTGTTGTTGTCAATAAAGCAAAAGATGTTGCCAAGCTATATGGTGCAAAAATTGATACTGCTTTTGTGATACCAAATGATAGTATTTCATTAATGATTTATGATACTGATAAGGTTGAGAGTGCGCTTGAGAAATTTGCTGAGAAAAATGCTATAACTGGTGAAAAATCAGTAATGATTGGTGGTGTCTCAAATAGTTTGTTAGAAAAAGCAGCAGAAAATAAAAATGATCTAATTGTTGTTGGAAGTCACAGAAGAAGCGCCATAGGTAGATTTTTCTTAGGTTCAACAGCAAATAGTATTTTGCATGAAGCAAATGTTGATGTTTTAGTTGTAAGACTTAAGTAAATAGCTGTTTTAATTATTGCTAGTGTCAAAAATAAATTCTAAAAAATATCTAAAATAATTTAAAGCTGTATTTTTATTCAAAAATATATTTAAATAAAACTACGATGTTTTGAAAATAATCTAGTTATGAAAAAATTATTAGTACTTTTAGCAAGCTCTACTGAGTGGGGTGATTTTACGTTGTATTCATTTTGTGCTGGCTATATTGGTGCGGCATTTTCCCAGGTGATACATTTGGTTAAGTTGTTATCAGCTTTTGGTGCTTTCACTGCTCGATTTCTAGTACGTCCATAGAGGAGGTATAATATTTGGTTATACTGACGATAAAAAAGTCGCTCTATCCACCATCTTAGCATTAGCAGCATTTTATTATAGTGGTGCCATACTGTTAGTATGGCGTTGTTACCATCATATGTGGCTATAGGCATTTTATTACCGTTATTACTTATGGCATTTAGAATATTACAAGGTATCGCAATAGGTGGACAATATAGTGGTTTGGTTGTTATCTTAGTAGAAGCTGAATCTACAACTGTATGCTAAGGCCAAAACTAGTGTAAATGTCATTACTAGTGCCTTCGGTAGGATCTTTATTAGCAATAGTGACTTTCCAAGTTATTAGGTACTTTATACCTAACTAAGCTATGGTAAATAGTGGTTGGCGTATACTTTTAGGTATAGTAATTTACTTGTGGCGTTTCGTTTTTCATTAAGCATAGTGGTGCTGAGAAAAAAACACAAAAATCTGATATTAGCTTACAAAAATTATAAAATCTTAGTTTATATGATTCTTCTGTCTTTCCCTAGTGCTATCGTTACTTATGACATGGCGAAACAAACACAAGTTATATGTTTTGATGAATTCTTTGTTGAAGATATTGCTGATGCTATGATCTTAGGTAGCATTTTTACCGAGTTATTTAAGTTTGGTGTAGTGTTGGTAGCAACCTCAAATATAGAGACAGAAAACCTTATAAATTCGCTAATAAAGACAAATAATTTTAAATAACTAACTATTTCCTAGGCACTATTTATGAATCATGACTTTTAAAATTATAAGTTGTTTTATCTTATAATATTAGTGACAAATTGTGTTTAGAGGATAACCTTTAAATTTTAAATATTTAAGTATTTTAGTAAAGATACTAGTTTTTGTCGTAAGTTTGCTATTTAAGATATTGTTCCAGCATATATAGTTCGTAGTTTTTAACTTTAATTATCAGGATATTTATGATTTGGAAATAGCTATTTTAGCTAAAATTAGAAATGTGGATCTTAGTGCTAATATCAAGGCAAAAAGACATTAGTTATACTAGAGCTGATTTGTGCAGTGTAGCTGAAATACTTGGTTTAGAGGTTGCCGAGATTATAAAAAGGCATACTTCAGTTGCTCAGGTTGAATACCATATTGCGATGCTAGGGATTTAAGCCATATTTCCAATATTTACTAGTGTTAGATAAAAGCTTAAGCTTGCCTCGAGCGACACCAAGAAATATAATTGCTGCAGGCTAAGTTGCTCTTTCCATAACAGTCTCCAAGTTGTCCAATAGTGTTGCTGCGTCAGCGTCAAACTGTATGATGGCTATCAGGTATAGCAAATGTTATCACAATAGATATTAACAAACTGTCATAATTTGTGCCTAATACTAAAATTAAGTTTAAACTAAGTAAGTTTAGAAGAATCAAGTAAGAGGAAATACTAGAGTAAAGCAAATTACTGAGTGAATGTTTTTCACTAAAAACTTTAAATAGTTGCTTTTTTACTTTAAAATGTACGAGTTTTTTTATAAAAAAAACGCTAAATTTAGAACTAAGAGGATAGATTATCTTTTATATTCGTGTATAAAAGCAATATTTTTTAGATATTTTTTAAAAAAATGATTTCTTGTTGTTATTCTTTACTTTTTTGTTATAAACTTTGAACTGTTAACATACTCAAAAAAATATAATTAAGTAGTTGGGAGATTATATAAAATGCTACGTAAGCTGGTTAAAAGTTTGATTCCAAGTCAAGATAAAATTTTTTTTGATTTAATGATAGAGGCAACAGAAACTGTTGAAGACTCAGCTAGAATACTTGATAAGTTAGTTAAAGAAGAAGATAATTTAACTATATCTGAACTATCTGAAGAGCTAAGATTAACAAGAACAGTAACAGTTGAAGTAGCTAATAAGATGGATCATGAATTAGCACGCTATTTTGTTACTCCAGTTGATAGGGTAGAGCTACATAATATTACTACTTTACTTTTAAAATTAAATCGAAGAATTGTTAAGATTTATAGATATATGCAGATCTTGATGGAAGAAGAAAGGGGTAATGTAAATATATATCTAACTAATAGTGTTGAAACACTGCGTAAAATGACAAAAGTTTTAGATGATATGATGAAAGCTTTTGTTAATGGTGATCATAAGGAGCTTAAAAACCTCTATATAAGGCTTACAGCATTAGATGAAAATGTTTTAGAAGAATTAGGTCATGCGCTTAAGAAATTCTCTCACTATGAGGAAGGTGATGTAATCTTTATCATGAAAGTTAAAGATATATATAAGGCTATAGAAAGTGCGATATCTACGTGCACATCAGTAGCTGAGTCTATTATGAGATTATACGTTAAAGAAGTTTAACCAATAAGGTAGATAAGATGATTACATCAGTGCTTATAGCGATTATTATAATAGCATTGTTTTTTGAATTTACAAATGGCTTTCATGATGCAGCAAATGTGGTTGCAACACCTATTGCAACTAAATCGCTAGCTCCGTATCAAGCAATAGCTTTAGCAGCATTTTTTAATTTTTTGGGAGCTTTCTTTGGTACAGCAGTTGCTGCAACGATATCAAAAGGTTTAGTAGATACTAATGTCATTACAGATATTGTTTTGATTTCTGCATTACTTGGAGCAATAAGTTGGAACTTCTTTACTTGGAGCTTTGGAATTCCTTCAAGCTCATCACATGCTTTGATAGGTTCTTTAGTTGGTGCGGTGATTATTAGCTCAAGCTATCAGAATGTAAACAGTATGACTGTAGTTAATAAAGTTTTGATTCCAATGGTGAGTTCACCTGTTATGGCATTCTTTTTGGCATTGATAATATGTATCACGTTGCTAAATATTTTTATGCGGTTCTTTATGGTAAGAACCACAAATAAGTATATAAGAGAAATGCAGGTGTTATCTACTAGTTTATTGTCTTTCTCTCATGGTTCTAATGATGCTCAAAAGACGATGTCGATAATAACTCTAGCGTTACTAAGTGCTGGTCTTGTCAAGTCTACTCAAGTTCCTGATTGGGTTATTATATTCTGTGGTGTTGCTATGGGATTAGGGACATTATCTGGAGGTAAAAAAATAATTAAAACATTAAGTACCAAGCTGTCAAAACTAGAGCCTATTAATGCTGTTTCAGCAGAGTTAAGTTCGGGAATCTTAGTATTAGGAGCTTCACATATTGGTTTGCCAGTTAGTACGACTCAAGTTGCATCAGGTTCTATTATGGGAGCTGGTTATGCTGACTCAGGCGTAAATTGGAAAGTTGTCAAGAAAATGACAATAGCTTGGATTTTGACTATTCCCGCATGTATAGTTGTTACTAGCATAATATATACTGTAATTTACTATATCTTTGGTAGTTTCTAAAAAGCCTCTGTCATAAAAAACTTCTATTAAAATACAAAAAGATTATAATTTTGCATAAAATAGCCAAAAATTATCCCATAAAATTAATGCAAACAAAAATAAATAAGCTTACGTATCCATTGGACTACGGTCATTATTATAACTTTAGCTTTTATATTCATAGAGTTTAGAAGTATTTTTGGTAAAGAGACATTTTCCATGATGTTATGAAGATGTTGCATTTGTATATAGGGTTTTAGTGCTATTTTTGACTATTTTACGCTTAGTTATAAGGAAGTTTGTTGAATTCCCAATTATTGGTAAGCGATTTGTATAGGAGAATAGTTGCTAAACTTGTCCATGGTTTTCTGTATATTTGGTTAATAATTATGCCGATATTGGGTTGGTGTATAATAAGTGCTAAAGGAATTTATACGATTCCATTTAGTTTACCGTCAATTACTTTACCAAGAGCTGATGTTGTCAAAATCAGAGATATACATGAGGTTTATGCATATATTTTGGTCTAGATGTTATATTTGTACATGCAACAGTTGCTATTATAAAATATTATATTTTAAGGGTCAGGTTTAGAAATAAAGTGCTTTATTTATATTGAGGTATATTTTTATACTTGATCTAGCGATTTTTAGGAGCTCATCTTTATATTTTGGAATGTTTATAAACAAGTACTAGGTATGGCTCTAAAGTAAATTCTATTTCAAATCATTCTACTTTTATAACATTATGATAATATTTAACTCTATTATAGTAATTTTTCACTGAGCTATATGAGCCTAATTCTACTAGTTTGAGAAAATAGCGAGTTGCTTCAATTATATCTTTATGGATAGCATTCACTGGATATATCGCTTTAGTATAGTTAGCTTATTAATTCATAATAACATCAGAATATATTTTTCTAAAAAATTAAAAGAAAGTAACAATATCATCTATGGTTTCTCTTTGAGTACGATAATTATTTACAGCAGCACTAATATCTTCATAACCTATAGCTATACCGCATAAAAGAGTATAATCATCAAATCCTATTAATTCTTTTTTAACTATATCAGGATAATGACCTAGAGATGCTTGTGGACATGTTGCTAATCCTAAATCAGTAGCAGCTAAAAGAATCGATTGTATTAGCATTCCACAGTCGATGTAGCCGCTAATTCCAGTATCTTGGTGTTTAAAAATAAACATTGCAGTAGGAGAATTAAACGAAAGGTAGTTCTTTTTCCATTGTTCGATGCGCTGTTGTTTATCTTCTCTAGCTATATCTAGGGCATTATATAAATCATGTCCACACTTTACAGCACGCTCTTTAAGCTTGCCTTCTAGTGGAATATCGCCACTGTATTCATATTCCATTCTAGGTTGTTCATTATTATTACATGCTGCTAGAATTTTATCCATAAGGTCTATTTTCTTTTGTCCACTAACTACAGCTATTTTCCATGGTTGAGTGTTTTTACTAGAAGGTGTCCATCTTGCAGCATCAAAGAGTTGTTGTAGATTTTCTTGAGCAATTGGTTTATCTAAAAATTGCCTAACACATTTGCGAGTTTTTAGTGCTTGTAAAGTTTCCATAATTTCACCAATTATAGTTTATTATCTATTATTTGCTTTAATCTTCAAAATATATACTCTACTTTGTTTAGCTTCAAAAAGTCAAATCTTTAACTAGCTAATCAACAACCCAAGTGTAACTTAAGTTAGTTACATAAGTTGACAAAGTAAATACTTCTTTGTATATTTGACCCTTCCTGCTGCACAAATTTCATTTGATAAAGAGGGTTATATGTTGAAGTTTAAAAGGAGGTAAATATGAAATTATCACATATATTTACAAAAAGAATTTCTTTATCTAAGACTTTTACTGAGAGGCCACAAGGACTTAAATGCTTGATAAAGAACCATACTGAAGAAAACAAAATTAAAAAATAATTTTTATTATAAAAGCTATATTAATAGCTCCTAAACGCTAAAGGAGGTGGGTAGGAAGTGTTTACGAAAAAAATGGCTTTTACTTATTTTATTACGGTTATCTTAATTTTTAACTCTGGTTGGATTGATAGTGTAGTTTTGTATAACTCTTTTGGTGCCAGTGTCGCGGTAATGTCTGGAAACTTAAGAATTTTGGGCCATAGTATAGCCGGTTCAGATTGGGTTTTTATGTATAAAGTAGCGATACTTATTGCTGGGTTTGTTGTTGGAGCTGCTATAAATGGTGTTATCATAAAAACTGGTGCTTATGTGATATCAGAAGATCATACTAAAACATTAGTTTTACAAAGTGCTGTAATGCTTACAGGTACTTTGCTTATAGATATTTTTAATAACCATCGTGTTATTGATGATTTATTTTTGGCAATGGCAATGGGGATGCAAAATAGTTTTACTACCCTATTTTTTGGAGGCTTTGCTCGTACAACACATATGACTGGAACTACTACTGATTTGGGTATTGAGATAGGCAGAGTTCTACGCGGTAATACCGATAATCTTTGGAAGATACCTTTTTTTGCGACATGTATTATAATGTTTGTGATAGGTAATGCGGCTGGTGTCATTTGGGTTCAGATTTCAGGAGAGTATTTTACGTTAATGTTATTCCCTTCAGTAGTATTACCTATATTTGTAGGTATTGTGATTTTACTAACCTAAAATATGAAAGTTAAAAATCACAATATTTAATTTAAATTTGGTAATAAGTCAAAAGAATTCAGAATTTGTAGAGCAATAATAACAATAGCAATAATTACTATTAGTAAAGCTATAATTGAAGAGCTTACTAAGGCTTTTTGTTTGGGATAGTTAATAACCCATAGCATAATAACAGGTAGAGCTACCTGTAATACAGCAACAAAAATACTGGCATAGCCTAAAGCTGTTTTAAAACCATCAGGATAAGCGATAGCATAAATATATGCTGGTAAGAAAGTTATTATAAAAGCAATTATTTTATGTTTATGGATGTTCTTAGAAATTTTATAAGTGCTACGATTAAAGTCAAATAGTCCTAGAGCTACTCCTAGAAAAGATGTTGCTAAAGCAAAGAAACCAAATAGAAATGATATTGTTGAGATATAGCCAGAGCTAGTGCTAAAGTGATCGATTATCACTGAGGTTATCTCACTAGAATGCTTACCAAGAATACCGCTTGGTGTAGTAACTGGTAATGAGCCAAGAGTTGCAAAAATCCATAATAAATACACTACTAATGGTATCGAGCTTCCTATTATAATAGCTTGGCGTAAAGATCTTTTATTTGATCCTACATAAGTTCTAAGAGTAGGAATTATATGATGAAAGCCAAATGAAGTTAGTAGTATTGGAAACGCTGCCCAAATAAAATTTGGATTTTTGATTTGATAGCTAAGATGATCTAGCGAAACATGAGGTATAAGTACAGCAACCAATAGTAAAAATGCTAAAAGTTTACCAGAAAACATAATTTTGTTAATATGGTCAACGATTCTAGTACTGATGTATACAAAAAAACCAAAGATAAGGATAAAAATAATACCCGTAGTTTTTTCTGATAAACTAATCCCAAGACTACTAAGAGTTGTCGAGATTAGTGAGTTACCTCCAACAGTATAAGCAGCTACTAGTGAATAAAGTAGTAGCACATAGCAAACCCAAACTATAACAACACCAATAGGGCCAAGAGTCTGACTTGTCATTTCGACAAAATTGACACCATCATCCATCTTTAAATTAACTTCTGCTAAGACTAAAGCCGTGAAAGTCATTAATGCCCAAATGCAAATAATCAGTATCGAACCAATCAAAAAACCACAGCTAGCTACAGTTGCAGGGATTGCTAACATTCCAGCACCAATACAAGTGCCAGATATAATCATCGCTGCACCAAATTTTCTTGATAAAATCATATTAATTTGTGTTAAAGTTGGAGGTTAACATCACAACTCTATCTTTTAAAGCTTATAATATAGTTATTATAACTTATATAAGGTTGTTATTTCTATAAAATGGACACTATGAAAGATAAAATTAAGCAAGCTCTCTATCAATTAAATATTCAAGCAACTGATATTCAAATTACCCAATGGTTAGACTATCTAAAACTACTAGAGAAATGGAATAAAGTCTATAATATGACAGCTATTAAAAACATTGATTATATGTTGGTTAAGCATTTGTTTGATAGTTTAGCTGTTGCTAAATATATCAAAGGTCACTCAACAATTGATGTTGGCACAGGCGGGGGCTTACCTGGTATTGTCTTAGCTATACTATATCCACAACATAAGTTTACTTTGGTCGACAGTGTTGGTAAGAAAATTATCTTTCTTAAGAATGTCAAAAAGACGCTTGGGCTAGCTAATATCCAACCGCTAAACTCAAGAGTTGAGAATCTACAAGGTAGCTTTGATAATATTATCTCACGAGCATTTAGCTCAGTAGATACATTTTATGAGTTGTGTAGACACTTTCTGACTGATGCTAATCAAATGTTAGCAATGAAAGGTCGAGATTTAGAGGAGCGAAACTTAGAATCTTTACCTTTAAATATTGAAAAGTATAGTATCAAAGTTCCTTTTTTAAACGCAGAGAGAAACCTTATTGTGATGAGGAAGAAGTCATGATAGACAAAGAATTTATACAAGATTCATATATAAATATTAGCAAAGGTATAGCTACTAGAGCTAGGCTTTTAGCAGTTAGTAAGTATCAACCTATAGACAAAATAGAGTATTTAGTAAGTCTTGGACAGCTTGATTTTGGTGAAAATTATTTTCAAGAATTAAAACAGAAGGCTCAAAAGTTACCTCATCTAAGATGGCATTTTATCGGCTCGTTACAGTCGCAAAAGATAAAACATATTGTTAAATATGCTAGTTCAATTCAAAGTGTCGAAAAGCTGGAACAACTTAAAAAAATTGACAAAGCAACAAAGCAGTTAACCAAGAAAATAGAGGTTTTTTTACAAATAAATATAGATGATGATACAAATAAATCTGGTTTTATGTCAACACAGTTACAAGATGTCGTAACCTGTATAAATATAGCCAAAGATTTTGTAAATCTCAAAGTTGTTGGGCTTATGTGTATTCCAGCTAAATCGGCAACAGCTCAAAGTAGCTTTTCAAAAATGAAAAAATTCTTTGATGAAGTTAATGCTAGTTTAGTTCAAGAGCTAAAGCTAACACGATTATCAATGGGAATGAGTGCCGACTATAAATTAGCAATACGGTATGGTAGTACGGATGTTAGGATTGGTAGTAGTTTGTTTGGTGCACGACAAGCTAAAACTTCTAATTTATAGTTATTGACTATTTAGCATGAAATTTACAAATTCTTTGACTTTCGGTTACAAAAAATTGTTTTTTTGATAATAGTATATAGTGTTATCCTGTTATTCTAGAAATTCATCTCTTAAAACCTGACAAGGCCTCATGCTTATTTCTTTTGTTGCAATATTTAGTGGAATTGAGCAATTCCAAAACCATTTAATACACACTTTATGAACTCAATATTATTTGCCGAGAGCTTAGAAATGAATGTACGCTGATTTAGCTTATTTTCTTTTATATTAACCAATGAATTAACTCTAAATTTATGTGAGATATAGTTATGATTAGCGAGATCTGCTAAGCTGTTTGGAGTACCATTTTGTTTCTAGATAAGCTGGGCAGCACATAAGATATATCTTGTCGTAGCTATCTTACGCGCAATTATGCCTTCTGTGGAGGTGTCCAATTATTAAAACCTAG
Organism: Francisella persica ATCC VR-331; assembly: GCF_001653955.1. NCBI lineage: Bacteria > Pseudomonadati > Pseudomonadota > Gammaproteobacteria > Thiotrichales > Francisellaceae > Francisella > Francisella persica. The sequence goes on along the minus strand of NZ_CP013022.1, from coordinate 408,884 downwards.
AATTATGTCAGTTTTTTATGTTCTAAAATCTGGCATTTTTCTTCAATATTCACTTCAATACGAACTTTTGTGAATTTGTTTGAATACTTTTGTATAAGATCAATGAGAATATTTTTAGCAAAGAATGATGATGTGCTTATTTTCAAAATACCAGATGAATCTTTACTAAAAGACTCTGCTAAATAGCGAATATTGTCACTTTCATTTTGTAATAGTTTTGCAATAGTTAAACAAAAGTTTACTCTCATGAGTTAAAGATAGTGAGCGTATTGTCCTATTAAGTAAGTCCACTTTTAGTTCTTATTTCTAATTGCTTAACAGTATTGGGGCTCACAGCAGCTTTTGTAATCCCTAGTGCTGCAGTATTAGTCATTACATAGTTGATAAAATATTTAAAATAAACTTATATGATATTTTTATGTTTATTCATTGTTAAATAAGTCTAAACCTGTGTCAATATATAGATACATTGTAAAATATATTTTTTGATTTGCTATATCTTTATACTTAAATTTTCTCGAAAAGATTAAATATGAAAACTTATAAAATTATAATTTTACTAACATATATAAGCATAGCTAGTACATATGCTATAATCAAAATCCAGCTTTACCTGATGTTGCTAGAGAATTTGATCTTTCATCAAGAGCGGTTGAATGGTTGGTAAGTAAGTATATTTTTATTGAGCTTGTACTAGGCCAGGTAATTTATGGATCAATCACTAAACGTTATGGTGATGTTGTAACTTTAAGATTGTGGATGTTGATTAATTTAATTGGTATACTAGTTTGTTTGCTTGGAGGGTATTTGCTGAATATGGTTTGTGGAATACTATGACTATCATTGGTATTGTTATATGATATTTGATAGTTGCTAAGATAGTAAATAAATATAATAGTGAAAGCATTTTGATCATAGCACTAGTTACAATGATGAGTTTGCTTATATTATTATTTGTAGTATAGCTTGTTGGAGCTGTTACGCCATGTAGATTTTTTGTGTTGATGACATTGATGTACTTTAAAAGCAATTTGTATATATCCTACAGCTTCGTATTTGGCTTATAATGCTATTGAGTGTTCTAGTGCGATGAATTTTGTAAATATGTTAACTGGAGTAGTAAGGTTCTCTATAATGGGCTATTTACCATTACAGTATGTTTGGAGCTTTATTTGTAATATGTATAGTTTTACCTTTAATATGCTTAATATTGATAGCTAGAATTTGACTACAAAGATAAAATTGCATCTATGATCTAGCTATCAAAAATCTAATATAGTAAAATTTTCTTAAGAGATAAGCTTAGAGAAAACAATGACTTCTTTAGACAAAATCAATAGTTATTTTGAAAGTAGTATTCAGGCTAAAATAGAGACCGCTAATGCATTACCACCAGCTATAGTACAAGCTGCAAAAGCGATAGTTTCTTGTCTAGAAAATGGTGGTAAGGTGCTAGTTTGTGGTAACGGCAGCTCTGGAGTTATCGCTCAGCATTTTAGTTCTAAACTATTAAATCACTTTGAGATGGAGCGACCTCCTCTTCCAGCAATAGCTTTGACAGGAGATGTTGCAACAATTACAGCTGTTGGCAATTACTATGGGTTTGAACAAATTTTTGCAAAGCAAGTAGCTGCTCTAGGTAATGAAGATGATATTTTATTAGTTATCACTACTAGTGGTGATTCTGAGAATATTCTTAGTGCTGTTGAGGAGGCTCATGATCTGGAAATGAAAGTAATAGCACTAACCGGCGGTAGTGGCGGTAGGCTTCAGAATATGTATAATGCAGATGATATTGAGCTAAGAGTGCCATCAGATAGTATAGCAAATATTCAAGAAAATCATTTTCTCATAGTTCACTGTTTATGTGATATTATTGATCAAAAATTATTTGCAGGCTTAGAAGATTAGTATAATGATGTTTAAACTAATAACTAAAAATCTATGTTTACTAATAGTCATGTTTAGTTTATCAGCATGTGGGATTATTGAACCATATACAGCTCCTGTGCAACAAGGTAAAGAAATAAAAAACAAAAAGCTTTTTGAAATTAAACCAAACATGACAAAAAGTGAAGTTACTTATATTCTTGGTTTTCCAGATATCATAGATACTTTTAATCCTAAACAATACATTTATATAAATACTTATAAGAAAAATATGCAAGATACTCAGTTTAGTGAATCAAAACTAATATTAACCTTTAATAACCAAGACAGGCTAGTAGGTATTTCTGGTAACTACGCACCGCCAACTAAGGATCCTGTATTCTAAAACTTAAAATAATTACCGTAATATAAATAACACTCAAAAAAGATGATAAATCTTGGCGAAATTTACTGATTAAGCAGCTGTTGCAAGAGCTTTTATTTTAGCGCTTAAACGAGATTTATGTCTAGCGGCTTTGTTATTATGGATTAAACCCTTAGTAGCATACTTATCTAGTATAGGAACAACCTTAGCAAAGTTTTCTTTTGCTGCTTCCACATCGCCTTTTTCAATTGCGTAAGCTGTTTTCTTTAACAAAGTTCTCATCATTGAACGACGCGCAACATTGTGCTGACGATTTCTTTCAGCTTGAATAATTCTCTTTTTTGCTTGTTTTGAGTTAGCCAATTTAATTCTCCAGTTTTAATTTTTTAACTTTTTATAGCCATAAGTTTCTCTAAGGTGATATGTGAGAAACACAAATATATAAACTAATAACTGGAGTATTTTGCATATATTGTACATTTTTGTCAACAATATTTTGTAGTATAATTGACTAATAATTTAGTTATTTAAATATCGCAATCACTACATTTTAAATTTGTAGCATAAGGTATACGGATTTATTAAAATAAACAATTACTTTCTAATAGTAACAAGAGCTAAATATTATGAAAAATATCAGAAACTTTTCGATAATTGCTCATATTGACCATGGAAAATCAACTCTTTCGGATAGATTTATACAAATCTGTAATGGTCTAAGTGAGCGTGAAATGAAGGAGCAAGTGCTCGACTCTATGGATATAGAAAGAGAGCGTGGGATTACGATTAAGGCGCAGTCTGTAACGCTTGATTATACAGCTAGAGATGGCCAGACATATCAGCTGAATTTCATTGATACGCCAGGTCATGTTGATTTCTCTTATGAGGTATCACGCTCATTAGCAGCTTGTGAAGGAGCTTTGCTTGTGGTAGATGCAGCTCAAGGTGTAGAAGCCCAGACAGTAGCAAACTGTTATACCGCTATTGAACAGAATCTAGAAGTTATACCAGTATTAAATAAAATTGATCTACCGTCTGCAGAGTCAGATAAAGTAGCGCAAGAAATCGAAGAAATAATCGGTATAGATGCTACAGATGCAACAAAATGTAGCGCAAAAACAGGTATAGGTGTAGAGGATGTTTTAGAAACAATAGTTGCCAAAGTCCCAGCGCCACAAGGAAGTGTAGAAGATAAATTACAGGCGTTGATTATTGACTCATGGTTTGATAATTATCTGGGTGTTGTATCTTTAGTTAGAATTAGAAATGGTATTATCAAAAAAGGTGAGAAAGTAAAAGTTATGTCAACGGGAGTCACTTATCAGGTTGATAGACTTGGGGTATTTACGCCTAAAATGAAAGATCTAGATCATCTCAAAGCAGGAGAGGTTGGCTTTATCGTTGCTGGGATTAAAGATATTCACGGTGCCTCAGTTGGTGATACGCTCACACATGCACATAACCCAACAGATAAACCTGTACCTGGATTTAAAAAGGTTCAACCTCAAGTTTATGCTGGTATGTTTACCATAAGCTCAGATGATTATCCTGATTTTAGAGAAGCTCTAGAAAAACTAAGTTTAAATGACGCCTCATTATTTTTTGAACCAGAGGTATCACAAGCTTTAGGTTTTGGCTTTAGATGTGGTTTCTTGGGTATGTTACATATGGAGATTATCCAAGAGAGATTAGAACGAGAGTACAACCTTGATTTAATTACTTCAGCACCAACAGTTGTTTATAAAGCTCTTAAAAAAAATGGTGAAATTATAGAGGTTGATAATCCATCTAAACTACCAGAACTAGGAGTAATAGCTGAGATACAAGAGCCAATTGTAAGAGCGAATATTCTCGTTCCAAAAGATTATGTTGGTAGTGTAATTAATATCTGTGTTGAGAAAAGAGGTTCTCAGGTTAATATGAATTATGTTGGGAATCAGGTTTCGATAACTTATGATTTGCCAATGATCGAAGTTGTGTCTGATTTCTTTGATACGCTTAAGTCAATAACCAAAGGCTATGGTTCGCTAGATTATGAGTTAATTCGTTATGAATCTGCAGATATGGTACGCTTAGATGTACTTATAAATGGTGACAAGGTTGATGCTTTAGCAAGTATTGTACATAGAGATCAAGCTAAATATAAAGGTAGAGAACTTGTTGAGCGTCTAAAGGAACTTATTCCTAGACAAATGGTTGAAGTGGCGATTCAAGCAGCAATCGGTGGTACTATTATCGCTAGAAGTACTGTTAAGGCATTACGTAAGAATGTCTTAGCAAAATGCTATGGTGGCGATGTTTCACGTAAGAAAAAACTCTTAGAGAAGCAAAAAGAGGGTAAAAAGAGAATGAAGAATATTAGTTCTGTTGAGATTCCTCAAGAAGCTTTCCTATCTATACTTATAAAATAAAATTTATAGATTTATTATGCAAAACAAAAAAGTAATAGTAGGTATATCTGGAGGTGTAGATTCATCAGTTTCGGCTTTGCTCTTGAAACAGCAAGGCTATGATGTAACAGGTGTGTTTATGAAAAACTGGGAGGAAGATGACACGGATGAATTTTGCTTAGCAGAACAAGATATTGCTGATGCTCAAACTGTATGTGACTCTATCGGCATACCTTTCAAAAAGATCAACTTTGCTGCAGAATATTGGGATAATGTCTTTGAGCATTTTCTAACAGAGTATAAAGCTGGTAGAACACCTAACCCTGATATACTTTGTAATAAAGAAATAAAGTTTAAAGCATTTTTAAATTATGTGCATTTACTAGGAGGTAATTATATCGCTACGGGGCATTATGCTCGCACAAGAGTAGCTAATGATGGTTCAGTACAGTTAGTTAAGGGTTTGGATGATAATAAGGATCAAACATATTTTTTATACACACTAGGTCAAGAGCAGTTAAGACAAACAATTTTTCCTATAGGCGGTGTTGAGAAATCTAAAGTGCGAGAACTTGCAAAAGAAAATAATCTTGTGACATTTGATAAAAAAGATAGTACGGGAATTTGTTTTATTGGTGAGCGTAAGTTTAAAGAATTCTTGTCTAAGTATCTACCTTCTCAAAAAGGTGAAATCCACGATGAAAACGGTATCAAGATAGGTATGCATGATGGACTGATGTATTATACAATCGGTCAAAGGCATGGTCTTGGTATAGGTGGTGTAAAAGATCGTCAAGAAATACCGTGGTTTGCGGCAAAAAAAGATTTAGAAAATAATGTTTTGATTGCTGTGCAAGGTCATGATCACCCAATGCTATTTAAGCAGTCACTACAAGCTATAGGACTAAGTTGGGTAGCGGATATGGCTCCAGCAGCTAAGTTTAGATGTTCGGCAAAAATTCGCTATAGACAAAAAGATCAAGATTGTGAAGTAGAAGTAAATCGTGATGGCTCGGTTAAAGTAACTTTTGATCAGCCACAAAGAGCAATCACACCAGGACAGTCAGTAGTATTTTATGCTGATGATGTTTGTCTAGGTGGTGGAGTAATTATTTAGAACTATTTTTACTTTTTATTTTATTGTCACTTGCTAAAGTTGCTTTAGGTATATCTGCAGTATTAGCTTGTATAGTTTGAGCAGTTTTTGTAGCAGCCTGTATTGTGCTACCACTATTAGCATTATATTTTTGGTTGACAGGAGTTTTTATTATATTCCTAACGCTACTACCACTTGCTAGTGTAGCTTTTTTATCTTCGTGCTGTTCATTTACTTTTGTTATTAGATCTTTATCTAATGCTGCGACACTACTTGCAATATCTTGGTGAGTATAACCAGTATCTTTTTTGCCATTGTCGACAACATCTTTGAGATATTCATCAACTTCTTTTTTAACATTAGTCTGACTCTTCATAATATTACTTTGCATGAATTGAGCTTCATGAACAGTATCAATAGTCATGTGTGTATATAAATACTCTGGATCAATAATAAATGGTCTAAGCTCAGTACTATACTCTTTCTCTAAACCAGGGAAATCGACAGTATACGCAACTTTTATGCGCTTCTTACCTTCTTTATCAGTAACAACCATCGCTACCAGATTTGAATTTATTTCATACTCTTTTCTAACAAGGTGATATTGTTGTTTTCTATCAAGGACAATCTGTCTAATCGGAGTTGCATATACTTTTTTAGTTTTAATCGGTTTATTGGCCGTAGTAATACCAGCTTTTTGTAGCTCTGCAATAGTGTAGCTTCCGTAGTTATCTTTAGCAAGTCTAAGATCTATTTCTATCATCTTAGCTAAAACATATTCCCTAAATTCGCGTGCTTGCTTTAATGTAAATGCAAGACAAGTACCAGTATCATTCTTTTGGAAACAGCCATTTCTCTTATCAATTAGAACGAAAAGTTTTTGTGTCTTATCATAATAGAGCTGATAATCAGGATAGTTTTTACCATGACCTAAATAAACGAACTCGTCGTTAGATAGCATACCACATGACGCTATAATTATGCTCAGTAATGATATTAAAGATATTTTTTTGAATATATTGCGCATACTAAATCCATGATTTGATAGTAGAGTTACAGGATATAATTCTTGCGTAATGCTGCTAAAAAGTAAAGTCTTGATTATATAAAAATAATCAAAAATCAACGTATAGTATTTTCTTGCATTAGTTTTTTATACTTTTTCTCTATCATTTTGCGTTTTAGTGAACCAAGATGATCAAAAAAAGTTATACCATTAAGGTGATCTATCTCATGTTGGATACAACGCGCTAGAAAGCCATCTTTCTCAATCTCAATTTCATCACCAAATTCATTAAGAGCCTTTATCTTGACTGTAGTGGCTCTATTTACCTTTGCGGAAATACCAGGAAATGAAAGACAGCCCTCTTCATCAATTATTTTACCACTTTGCTCAATTATTTGAGGGTTAATGATAGTGATTATTTCAGGATTTTGTTTTTCTAAGTTATCGTACATGATAAAGAATCTTTTTTTTATACCAACTTGTATCGCTGCAAGCCCGATACCGCCAGCTTTTAACATTAGTTCACGCATCTCAGCTATGGTTGTGCGTAAATCATAGTTGATTTCATCTTTTGTGACTTCTTTAGCAACCTCTCTTAAAACTTGGTGAGGGTACTTTAGAATTTCTAAAGACATATTTATACTCCTTGTTCTAATATATCTTTTTTCATCTGTGCCATAGTTATAGCAGCTTGGACGGAGTATCTACCCTTATGACCTTTTTTGCCACCAACTCTTTCTAAGGCTTGCTCTTTGTTATGGGTGGTTAATATACCAAAAATTACTGGTAAATTATATTGATGCATAACTTTTTGTGTGCCATAACTTACTTGATCGCAAACATAATTATAGTGGTCTGTTTCGCCACGGATTATACAACCTAGTAGCACTATTGCATCAAATTCTTTAGTTTCTGCTAGTAGTTTTGCTGCATATGGAAGTTCAACTGCACCAGGGACTTTTTTAATGCAAATCTGACTATCTTTTAAGCCTTGGGCATATGCTTCTTCTAGGGCACCTTCAAGCATTTTTTCAGTTATTAAAGAATTAAATCCACTTGAAATGATTGCTAGTTTTCTCATAATTTATGCCTATATTCCTTTAATTGTGTGTTTCATTTTATCTTTTTTAGTCATTAAATAATTTTTGTTGTGAGAGTTGACAAAAGCTTCACAAGCTACAGCTTCAGCTTGTATCCCAACTATTTCAAGAGCAGAGATTTTTTTTGGATTATTAGATATGAGTCTGCAATTATCAATTTTGTTATATTTTAGTACTTGAATAGCAAGATCATATTTGCGGGCATCAACAGGCAGTCCCAGAGCAACATTTGCTTCGATTGTATCCATATTCTGGTGCATTTGCAGGTTATAAGCTTTAAGTTTATTTGTTAGACCAATACCGCGACCTTCCTGGTCTAGATATATTAGATAACCACCTTCTTGACTTACCATTTGCATAGCTTTTCTTAATTGAGCTTGGCAGTCACAGCGCAAAGAGCCAAATAAATCACCAGTTATACATGAAGAGTGCATTCTTACTAGCGGCTTTTCACTATTAGTAGTTTTAGAAAGTACAACTACTTCTTCACCATTGAATTTATCCCTATAAACTGTTATTTCAAGCTCACCAACATGATCAAATGGAATAGTAGAACTAGCAGCTTTTTCAATAAAGATTTCTGTAGCTAGGCGATATTGATAGATTTCTGCAATCGTTAAAAGAGGTAAATCATACTTTTTAGCAAATGCTTCTAACTGAGGAGCTTTCATCATTGTGCCATCTTTATTCATAAGCTCACAAAGTACACCAGCACTGTTAAAACCACTTAGTTTCATAAGATCGACAGTTGCCTCGGTGTGACCATTTCTACCAAGTACGCCTTTATCATTGGCGATAAGAGGAAATATATGGCCAGGTCTAGCCAGTTCTTCTGCTTTAGCATCAACTTTTGATGCTACTTGTATAGTGTGTGCTCTATCTTTTGCTGATACTCCGGTAGTTACACCTTCTTTAGCTTCTATAGTTATAGTGAAAGGAGTAGTAAAAGTGTTATTATTTTGATCAGCAGCTACCATTGGAGTTAGATTTAACTGGCAAGCTTTTTTTGAATCCATTGCCAAACAAATGATGCCACTAGTGTGCTCAAGCATAAAAGCAATATTTGCTTTTGTAGCTTTTTGACCTGGTAGAATTAGATCGCCTTCGTTTTCTCTATAGTAATCATCAAGTACAACTACAGGTTTACCTTGCTTAAGAGTTTGTATGGCATTTTCAATATTACTTTTTATTTGTTTAAACATTTTCTTTAAATCCTTGTATATATTTGTAGATATATTTACATGTTGCATCAGCTTCAAGATTTACTATAGAACCACTAGTATAGTTTTTTGTTATAGTGACCTCAATAGTGTGTGGTATCAAAGTCACAGTAAATGAATCTTTAAGTACATCTATTACAGTTATACTCATGCCATCTATAGCTACAAAACCTTTTTTTACTAGGTATTTTAGAAATTCTTTAGAAGCAGAAATTTCGATTAACCATGCGCCACCAACATTATTAATATTTTTGATTTGCCCTGGCTCATCAACATGACCTTGTACCATATGTCCACCAACATAATCACCATAGCGCATTGCAAGTTCAGTATTTACTAGTTGCTTCTCCTTTAGGTTATCAAGGTTAGTTTTTTTAAGTGTCTCTAGTACGGCATTAAAATTTGCTGTTAAATTTTGCTTATCAAGCGCTGTAACAGTAAGACAAGTACCATTAATTGCGACACTATCTCCAATGTTGCATTTAAGACTATTTTCAAATTCGATACAAAAAGTTTTTAGACTATCTTTAGCTATTATTTTTTTAATTGTTCCTAGTTGTTGAACTATACCATTAAACATTAACATTTTCCTTAAAACAAGAGTTTATTATTATGTCCTCGCCCATAGAGACTTGATTGAAGCTTAACTGTTGTTTAGGGTTGTAATCAGCTATTATTACCGGAGCTAAGTATGTATAAAACTCATTAACAAGCTTTTGGCTGGTAAAATTAAGCAAGGTTTTATTGCCTCCCTCAATAAGTAGGCTAGTTATACCCATGTTGCCCATCTTCTCAAGCAGACTATCTAAACAAAGCTGATTTTGACTTTGTGGTAATAACCAATACTCAATACCAAGCTGATTAAGCTTGGTTACTACTTTCGTAGAGATCTTTGAGCAAACAAAAATCGTCTTGGCATGACTTTGATCTAAAACTTGCCAATGATGATTTATAGTTGTGAGATGATTAGATAGTATAAACCTGGTTGGATGCTTTATTTTGTTAATATTTATTCTTACATCAAGGGTTGGATTATCATCAATTAAGGTTTGCTTGCCAATTAAGATAGCATCACAAATATTGCGTAACTGGTGAGTGTATATAAATGCTTGGTGTGAACTTATTTTTTTTTCATCATTACCATTAACAGCTATTTTACCATCTAATGACATTGCCCATTTTGCATAAACAAAAGGTTTTTTGGTTTTTTGGTAGTGAAAAAATATTTTATTTAATTCTTGTGCTTGTTTCTCTAGCAAACCGATTTCAACTGTTATGCCAGCATTTCTAAGTTTGTCGACACCTTTGCCAGCAACTTTTGGGTTTGGATCAAGTGTAGCAATAATTACCTTTTTTATACCAACATTAATAATAGTATCTGTGCAAGGACCTGTTCTGCCTTGGTGACAACAAGGTTCAAGGGTGACATACATAGTAGAATTTCTAGCTTGTGTACCAGCTTTGGCTATGGCATATACTTCGGCATGAGCCTTACCAGCCATAGCATGCCAGCCTTCTGAGACTATAGCACCATTTTTTACTATTATGCAACCAACTATTGGATTAGGTGACACTGTGAGTCTACCTCTATTGGCTATAGTGAGTGCTTGTTGCATATAATATTGATCGATATTTTTCATTTACCCATTTAATTTTCTACAGTTAGGGCAGGTTGAGAGTAAACCAATCTCTACAGTTAGAGTAGTAATATCTTGATTATAATTTTACTCAATCTTCTTTCATCCAGACTATAACTGTCGGCTTTGGATTTTCACCAAATCTGCTTGTCCTTTCTATTTCATATTAGAAAGTGCTCGCGGGCTTCTGCTAAAAACAGTTACCGCCGGTAGGGAATTCCGCCCTGCCCTGAAGATTATTTTATTAGTATAGCAAGATGGATTCTAAAAATAAATTATATTAACAGTGAAATTTGGTCAGTATACTCTTTATTTGCTTGATATCGCAGCTATTTAAAGGTGGTTAGTGTTTTAATAATTTATGCTAGTAGTATTGATAGAGTTAGAGCCTAAGTTACTTTACCAGACATATAATTTTGTTAAATAGTATTGATTTCAAGACTATGTTATAGTACTAAAGGTATTATTTGGTTATTTACTTTTTGTAGTGGCAATCCATCTAATTTAGAGATAAAAAATCTAGATTTTTAAATATCCCTTTTGCTTGATATTTGGGCGTGGCTATTTCAATGCTATTGACTGAGATATCAATAAAGAAAATCTTTTTAGAGAATAACTTGATTATAACCTGGGCAGGGCTAAGAGGAGGAGTCTCAATTGCACTATACTTATCAAATACCTCTTGAGCGTAGAATATTTCATATTTTTCGTTAATTTATTTATAGCTGTATTACTTTCAATATTGTATACAAGGAATCTCTTTTAGAAAAGTGCTTGAAAAAATATATATCAGAAAGGCTTAGTTTGTATCACAATACATTTCTTTAAGATGGCTATTAAAGAAGTTAAAAGCTTGTCCATAATCATACTTATCAGTAATAACATCAATATTATACCCCTTTGGGTTTATGGTGCTTATTCTAAAGCTTGAGCTAATTGTGTTTGTGATTTAACTTTGATTGTTAACCAGCTCTTACAACTAAATGCTTCTGGTAATTTGCTATAATTAAGTTGAGTAATATAATCATAGCTTGGATTGGGATCTAATTCTAGAGATCTTTCAACAGTAAAGCTATCACATTGTTCACACGTAATGATAATATGGGTTTACATCATATCTAACCATAACACCAATATATATTAAGGATTAGCTGGTGTGAGCCTTCACCTGTGATTAAGGTAGTTCTAGAACCATGGTTGTGGGATAAGGCAACTCTCCTAAAGCCGCAGGAGTAGCCAGCCTAACGATATGATCTGTACTTACTATAAAAGGCTAATTTGGTTATATAAAGTTACATATTTATCAGTTAGTATATATTGTGTGGTTGGGACTTTAGTATACTCAGTTTTATAAATCTATAGCAGGTACTTCTTGTATGAGCTTGTCTTAAGGTAAGTAGACATTTTGAAGTAGCTATCTTTTATTTTAACGAACACTAGTGCAAGGTTTATGACCTTGTCTAAATCTAGATTATTGGTAAAGCCAGAAGTATTAAAGTCTGACTATAAAGCATCGCCTAGGTTTATTATGATATCAGTAGCTTACATACTGCAGTTTTTGGATCTAACAATTAACCAGCATAAAAACCTACATAATTATTACTGATGCTCAGATATTACACTTTTATCATGAGGCATTATGGCAAAAGGAATATTTAGCTTTTCGATTAGCTTGATTGCTTTATGTGTCAAGCCAAATCTATTAAGTTTAATAGCGGTTAGTGCTACTTTTTTTAGCTTGTTTAAGCTTAGCAATTAATAATCACAAGCTTGTTGTAATTGTGTTAATCACTAGTGAGCTAATGACAATTAGGATCTATAGGCGCCTTATCTGTGACTGGTTTTTACTATCATCTAGGGATATAGAAATATATGTAGGTTTACGCTGTTTAAATCCCTCAGCAATTACGCGATTAATTTATCTACTAGCATTATCTGGAGTTATAACTGTAGATACGCAAGTAGCTTGAGTTGATATGTTAAAGAAGTTACCAATAGAGTGTTATGAACTTACTTTACTTTTAGCGAAATTCATATCACTTGATTAACCAATAAGGTGAAATACTACAATATTTTCAGCTTTTGAACCCATCACACCATTTAATTTATGGAGCTAAGTTCACTAACAGCATAAGTAGTTGAAAGAATTGCTGCACCTTTTACTCGAGCAAAACCATAAGCTGCATAATTAGCATTTAGTTTCTGTAATTTAGGATTATTGACTAGGGTGCTATCTATAGCAAATTATAAATCTCTAGGCACACAAAAAGAATGGGTGATTCCTAAATCTACAAGTCTTGCAACACCATATTCAGCAACATTAGTAGCATTTTTGCTAGTATCAAAAAAAATCTCCAGTTATATATCTTTCCATACTCTCCTTTCTCCTTAAACAAAACAACTCTTAGAATTGTTTTTATTAAATTATTAATAGCAACCAATATTTACCTGAGTCGTGCTGAGAAGTGAAATTAGAAGTTATTATTTGTTGAAAACATATTTTTCGACTATTTCTCCACCGATTAAATGTTTTTGGATAATTTCTTCTAGGACTGCAGGAGTGATACCAGATATTATCAGGATGAACTACCGCTATGGATCCATTTTGACAGATCTTAGACAGTATGTTTTGTTCTATAAGTATATGGCCATTTTGTGATAGATTTAACTCTTGGAGTCTCTTTTTTTTAAAAAAAAGTATTCTCATGATTTTAGTGAAATACATCTGGCACAGCATAAGAAGATAGTTTTTGGATATTGTTTAAGCGTAATTTTGTCACTTTGGCATTTATTAGTATTATCCCTATGATTTTTTGCTAAATAGATTTAAAATTATTAGTGAAATATTAACAAATATGGAGATAAAATGGAAAATAAAATTTCCAATACAACACTAGAAAAATTAGCTCAAGCTTATCTAAAGGATATTAAGAGTAAGAAACGTTGGCGCTTTGTCACGCGATTAATAATTATCTTAGCCCTGTTACTGATAGTTCCTAGTTTATTTAGTTCTCTAGAAAAATTTGCGCCGCACATAGCTTTAGTAAAAGTTAATGGAGTAATTGCTGAGGATGCTGAAGCTAATACAGAGAGGATCAATAAAAGCCTTGATGATGCTTATGCAAATAAATTAGTAAAAGGTGTAATCATTGAGATAAATAGCCCTGGAGGATCGCCTGTACAGTCTGATGAGATATACTCTCATATGCAATACTTACAGCATAAATATCCAAGTATCCCTATGTATGCTGTATGTACTGATGTTTGTGCTAGTGGTGGTTATTATATCGCTGCTGGAGTAAAAGACATCTATGCTAACAAGATGACAATAGTTGGTTCAATAGGAGTTATTGGTAGTAGTTTTGGTTTTACAGGGCTTATGGATAAGTTAGGTATTGAGCGTAGAACATACATCTCAGGTAAAAACAAGGATTTCTTAGATCCGTTTTCTCCACAAAAGCTACAACAGACAAAACAATTTAAAAAACTTCTTGATGAAACTCATCAGGTGTTTATAACAGCAGTTAAGAACTCTAGAGGTGATAGGCTAAAAGATAAAGCTATGGATACAACTTTCTCAGGCGAACCTTTTAGTGGTATTCAAGCAAAGCAAATGGGTTTGATAGATGGTTTTGCTTCGGTTGATCAACTTAGGCGTGAAAAGTTCAATAATATTAATATTATCGACTATACTCAACCCCCTGGTTTTTTAACAGAAGTATCACAGAAACTAGGCAATAGTCTTTATTATAAGGCCATCTCAGAAACTAGCTTTAGCCTAAAATAATTGTTTTAAGTATTGAAACACACAATAACCATGATTATAATCGTATATTGTATTATGTGTTATAACTAAACAAACAAGGAAGAAAAATTATGAGAAAAACTATACTAGGAGCAATAATCGTTGGTGGTTTAATGGTATCTACAACTACAGCTATGGCTGGTGGCGTAGGTTTTGCTAATGTGCAAGATATTTTTGAGACTTCTCCTCTTGGTAAAGCAAAAGTAACAGCTGATGAGAAAAAACTTAAGCCACAAATGGATCAACTTAAGCAAAACATTACTACTTTACAAGAAAAAGTAAATGCATACACACAAGAAAAAGGTGATGTTCAAACAAAAAATGCTCAAGCTGCTGATAAGGTAGAAAGTCAAGATAAGCAACAAGTTCAAGCAGATCTTGAAAAAGCTATGAAAGACTACCAAAATCTAATGAATCAAGTTCAAAAAATGGCTTCTGATGATGCTGATGCATTTAAAGATGCTTTAACTAAAGCTTCTGCACAAGTTGCTAAAGAGAAGCAGTTTGATGCTATTTTGCCTGCTGAAATGAGCCTATATAATGTTGATAGTATCGATGTTACTAAAGATGTTATAGCTAAGATGCAATAATTTTCAAAACAATATATCAATTTTTTTTCTAAAACCCTTTTAGGTTAATCCAGTCAAAAGCTGCTTTTTTTTATATCTAAAGCTATGTATAATCTAGTTCAGATATTAAAAATAATTAAACAAAGACTATGATTATGGAAAATTTAGGCTATTTTGTATCACAAAATTTACTGTTTTGTTTATCTTTTATTTTGTTACTAGCTATTTACATACTTTTTGAGCTGACTCAAACTAAAAAAGCGCAATTTACTTTATCTGTTGTTGATGCTGTCATCACTGTCAATAAAGGCAGAGGTATTTATCTAGATGTACGCGATCAGGAGAGTTTTAGTAAGGCACATATTATAGGTGCACAAAACATTCAGTTTGACGAAATTGCAATAAAACACAATAAGCTTTCTAAATATAAAACTAAGCCAATAGTTGTATATGGAGATAATGCCGAAAAAGCTATGCAACAGTTACATAAGGAAGGTTTTGAGCAGGTTTTTTTACTTAAAGGTGGCTTAGCAGCATGGCTACAAGCTAGTTACCCAGTTAAATCATTGTCAAAGTAAAATATTATAAAAAATATTAAGGATCATAAGTATGGATCAGCAAGCACAACCTCAATTTCAAATCCAAAAAGTATATGTCAAGGACATTTCTTTCTCTATTCCAAATTCTGATAAAATATGGACTACAAATTGGAAACCTGAACTTCATACAGATCTAAAAGTTGAGGCTACTAAACTTCCGGAAGAGAACACTTATGAAACAGTTTTAACTCTTGAAGTTAAGGTTGAGAATGATGGTATGGTTGCTTTTGAGGCAGAGGTTAAACAGGCTGGTATTTTTACAGTTGCTAATATGCAAGAAGCTCAAATTGAGCACGCTAAAAAAGCATTTTGTCCAAATATTCTTTACCATTATGCGCGTGAAGCAATTTCAGATTTAGTGATTAGTGGTGGATTCCCGCAGCTATGTTTATCTGCAGTAAATTTTGATGTGATGTATCAAGACTCATTGAAAGAGTCAGCAGATAACAAACAACACTAAGAAATTAATAGGAGTTACCAATATGAGTAAAGAAAAAGCTCTAGAATCAGCCTTATCACAAATTGAGAAACAATTTGGTAAAGGCTCTATCATGAGGCTAGGCGATCAAGAAGCTGCTCATGATATTGATGTTATACCTTCAGGTATTATTGCTCTTGATGTGGCACTAGGAATAGGTGGATATCCAAAGGGTAGAATTATTGAGATATATGGACATGAATCATCAGGTAAAACAACACTGACGCTTTTAGCTATTGCACAGTGCCAAAAGCAAGGTGGCACAGCTGCCTTTGTTGATGCTGAGCATGCGTTAGATCCAAAATATGCTAAGCTTTTAGGTGTCGATGTTGATAATCTGATTGTATCACAGCCAGATACAGGTGAGCAAGCTTTAGAGATTGCTGATATGTTAGTGCGTTCTGGAGGAGTTGATATTGTGGTAATTGACTCCGTTGCGGCGCTCACACCAAAAGCTGAGATTGAAGGTGATATGGGTGACTCACATATGGGTTTACAAGCAAGATTAATGTCACAAGCACTAAGAAAGCTTACGGCGAATATTAAACGTTCAAATACACTAGTAATATTCATCAACCAAATTCGTATGAAAATTGGTGTGATGTTTGGTAACCCTGAAACTACAACTGGTGGTAATGCGCTTAAATTTTACTCTTCGGTAAGACTTGAAGTTAGGAAAGGTGGCAGTATTAAAGATGGTGTAGATGTCAGTGGTAATGAGATAAAAGTTAAAATTGTCAAAAACAAAGTTGCACCACCTTTCAAACAAGCTGACTTTGAGCTTATTTATGGCGAGGGTATTTCTCTTGAGGCTGAACTTATTGATTTAGGTGCTAAGTATGGCATTATTGAGAAATCTGGTGCTTGGTATAGCTATAAGGGCAAAAAGATTGGTCAAGGTAAAGAAAAGTCAAAAGAGTATTTAAAAGAACATACTACTGAACGTGATGAAATTGAAAAAACTATTTTAGAACTTTTACTCCCAAATAAATACGCTAACAAAGATGCTAATGACAACTCTAAAGAAGATTCTAAAACCAAAGTTAAAGTAAATCCAACAGCTACTCAAGATGACCTCATCTAAAGAAAAAGACTATCTTCTTTACTTACTTTCAAAGCAAGATTATTCACGCAAACAACTTTTTGATAAACTTACTTCACGCGACAATATTTCTCTAACTGAGGTTAATAGTCTTTTAGATGAATTTGAGCAAAATAAATGGCTATCTGATGAAAGGTTTGTTCGTATCTTTATAAATAGTGAAATTGCCAAGTTTAGAGGTAAGAAACGTATTATAAACACAGCAGTTTATCAAAAAGGTTTATCACTAGAGCTGGTTGAAAGTTGTCTTGAGGGTCAAGAAGTAGATTGGTTTGAGCTCTGTAAGCGATGCTTGAGTAAAAAGTATAAAGATATCAATAAATTACAAGTAGATTTTAAGCTTAAGCAAAAAGCTATAAATTACTTGATATATAATGGTTTTGACTTTGATGAGATAAACTTTGCCCTTAAGCAAAATTAGTCAAATTTGAGTAGTTCAAAAGTGTATGATTAGTTTGGTTTGTGGCTTTTGATGATAATTTCTCAAGCTGTTTTTTATAAAAAAATAGCAAAAAATTATTTTAAATACTTATAACAACAGCATTTTTACTGTAAGCTGTAATAATGAGTAGCTATAAAGAATATAGGAGTTAAAATGGCTAAAGGAACTGTAAATAAGGTTATTTTGCTAGGTAGATTAGGTAATGATCCAGAAGTTAGAACTACACAAAATGGTACTGTTGTAACAACTTTAAGTATCGCAACTAATGATGGTATGGGAGAGAATATAACTACAGAATGGCATAGAGTTGTTATATTTGGTAAATCTGCTGAGACTATCCAAAGGTATGCAAATAAGGGTACACAGATTTTTGTCGAAGGTCGATTACGCACGAATAAGTGGCAAGATAAAAACGGTAATATGCAATACACAACTGAAGTAGTTGCGAGCAATTTTCAATTTATTGGTGGTGGTAGTTCTCAAGGAGGAGCAAATTACCAAAATACATCCAGCTTCAATCAGCAATCAAATAATAACTTTAACCAAAATCAGCAGCAACCACCAAGGCAAGATAATATGCCTGATTTTGCAGAAATTAATTCATCTGACTTTGATGATGATATTCCATTCTAGTTTTTGACAAAATACTCATTACTAAAAATACTATACCAAGGTGTTACTATCTTCTAGATTAGTATATAATATTATCATTTCTTATTTATTTCTTAGTCTAGATATGCCTGAAATATTAGTATTAAACTGTGGTAGTTCCTCAGTTAAATTTGCGCTTATAAATTCACATACTTCAGAATCCTTAGTTATAGGTCTTGCGGAAAATATTGCTACTAAAAATTGTAAAGTAGTTTTAAAATCTGAACATAAAGTTGAAAAACATCTTGAAAATGGTTGCTACAAAGATGTATTTGAAATGCTCAAAGGTTTTTTGGTAGAAAAAAATCATTTAGAAAAAATAGTTGCAATTGGCCATAGGGTAGTTCATGGTGGACAGTATTTTTCTAAATCTGTAGTGATAAATGCTGATTCATTAGAAAAAATGAAAGCCTGTATTCCGTTAGCTCCATTACATAATCCAGCGCATATTGAGGGCATAACATTTTGCCAGCAAATATTTCCAGAATTACCTCAGGTAGCTGTGTTTGATACGGCATTTCATCAAACCATGCCAAGTTATATTGCAGAGTATGCAATACCTTATGAGCTGACACACAAGCATAATATTCGTAAATATGGCGCACACGGTACTTCGCATAAATATGTATCACAGCAGGCAGCAAAGATCCTAGCTCAACAAAAAGCCAATGTCATAGTAGCGCATTTAGGTAATGGCTGTAGTATTACAGCTGTTGTTGATGGTAAAAGTGTAGATACAAGTATGGGGCTTACCCCCCTAGATGGCCTTGTAATGGGAACTCGCTCAGGTTGTATAGATCCTAGTATTTTTGCATATATATCCGATAACCTTGGTTGTAGTGTCACAGAAATTACAAATATACTAAACGAGCAAAGTGGTTTACTAGGTATTTGCGGTCATAGTGATATGCGTGAAGTTTCACAACTTGCTGCTAAAGATAATAATTTAGCACAATTAGCGATAGAGATCTTCTGCCATAGAGTGGCAAAGTTTGTTGCTAGTTATATGATTTATTTTAATAATTTAGATGCTTTAGTATTTACAGGAGGTATTGGTGAGAATGCCGCTAATATCCGTGAGAATATTATTGCTAAGCTAACAAATCTTGGTTTTGAGATAGATCACCAAAAAAATACTAATTCTGAGACATTCATAAATAGCAAAAATAGCCATAATATAATGGTGGTAGCGACTAATGAAGAGCTTATGATTGCTCAAGAAACACAAAATTTAATATAAGAGTTTATATGAAAAAATCTATATTTATTCTTCCAACTTCAAAACATACCGGTTTATGCTTATTAGCAAGTAGTATGGTATACGCATTACAGCAAAAAGGATTAAAAGTTTGCTCATTCCATCCTATTTATGATATGCAAATGAGCATCGAGAATATACAGGAGTACTTACTTAATAATCGTGTTAAAGATTATGTTGAGGTTGTTTTAAATAAGTTTTATAAAAAGTCACAAGATTTTGATTTTATAATAATCTCTGGTCTATTTAGACAGGGTAATAATGCTCACAAACTATACGCAATAAATGCTATTGTTGATGAGCTAAATACAGAAATCATTAAGGCTTTAAGTTCAGAAGTAATTATAACTTCATATCATGGTAACAAGCCATTAATTGATATCAATGATGAGCTAGATTATGCAATGTGTAGTTTGCCAAAACAAACTAATATAATTGGGGCGATAATCACAAAATTAAATAAGCCATACGAAGATGATGGTAGAATAAGTTTTAGTTTAACAGATGAGGATATTTCGTCAGAGCAACAGCATCAAGTAACTATAGACATGCTCAGAGAATTACCAGTTTTTGCACAAAAAGGTCTAAGTCTGATAGGTGTTGTAGAGTGGCAGCACGAAAAAACTTCACCACGAATATTAGATATTAAAAATATTCTTAAATTAAATCTTATATCAAGAGTAAGCTTAGAAGCGCGTGTTGATAGAGTTATGATGTGCTCAAGAGGGGTTGATAATTTTATTAATGATTTAACACCAAACTCTTTAGTGATAACATCTGCTGATAGGTCTGATATTCTCGTTACAGTATGCTTAGCTGCACAAAATGGTATGAAAATCGCTGGTATTTTGCTAACTGCTGAAGAGTATCTTAATGATAAAGTCAGAGAGCTTTGTGTTGAAACTGCTGAAAAAGCTGGCCTAGCAATTCTTACTACTAAAAATAAAAGTGTCAAAACTATTTTAAGAATTGCTAATATTGATCTGATGAGTTTACCTCTTGATGATAAAGAGCGTATTCAGAGGGTCAAAGAGGTTATTTGTAACTCACTAGATAGAAATAAAATAATTATTGCCATTACGGCAGATGTTATTGGGCATCAAGTGATGTCGCCACCGGCATTCAGATATCATCTATTAAAAATGGCAACAAAAGCTAAAAAAAGAATTATCTTACCAGAGAGTTATGAGCCAAGAACCTTGCAAGCTGCAAAAAACTGTTATGAGCAAGGTCTTGCTGAATGTGTGCTTATAGGTAATAGAGAGAAAATCCATAAAGTAGCAGAGATGAATGGTTTTAGTCTTCCTAAGGATATACAAGTTGTCAGTATTGATGATCAAGCTGAGACAAAATATCTAAATACGTTAATGAGTCTTAGAAAGCATAAAGGCTTATCTGAAAGTATGGCTCGAGATGCTCTTAAAAACCCTATAGTAGTAGCAACACTTATGCTTTATCTTGGTGAGGTTGATGGACTAGTTTCAGGTGCTGAACATACTACAGCAGATGTACTTAGGCCAGCATTACAGCTAATTAAGACTAAGCCAAACTCTTCTTTAGTGTCATCAGTATTTTTTATGTGCATGCCTGATGAGGTAGTAGTGTTTGGTGACTGTGCTGTAAACCAGGATCCTACAGCCGAGCAGCTTGTGGATATAGCAATCCAAAGTGCTGAATCTGCAAAGAAATTTGGTATTGAACCGCGTGTTGCAATGATTAGTTATAGTACAGGCTCATCAGGCTCAGGTGTGCCAGTTGAAAAGGTACGTACGGCTACAGAGCTGCTTAGACAAAAAGCTCCAGAGTTATTGGTTGATGGCCCACTTCAATATGATGCTGCGGTGATTGAAAGTGTAGCTAAGAAAAAAGCTCCAGATAGTCCAGTTGCAGGTAGAGCAACAGTATTGATCTTTCCAGATTTAAATACTGGTAATACAGTATACAAAGCAGTCCAAAGGAGCGCTAATGTCTTAAGTATAGGACCTGTGTTGCAAGGCATCAATAAACCTGTAAATGATCTTTCAAGAGGGGCAACTGTTGATGATATAACATATACAATTGCAATTACAGCTATTCAAGCAATATGAATTTAGGAGTATTTATGTCTAATAACATTTTAAACAAAGTAATAAGTAAATATTCTTTTGCTGGTAATAGAAGCTTTATGGTAGTTAATCCTGCAACTAATCAAGTTCTATGTAATCTTGAAGAAAAATCAGCCCAATATGTTGAAGATAGTATCCTAGTTTCAAAACATGCTCAAAACGCCTTTAGGAATAAGCTTGCTGCTGAAAAATCAAAGCTTTTAGCAAGGTGGTATGATTTAGTTATAAATAATATTGACGATTTAGCAGAGATTATCACACTAGAAAGTGGAAAGCCACTAGCCGAGGCAAAAGTCGAAGTTCAATATGGTGCAAATTTTATTCAATGGTATGCTGAGAAAGCCAAAAGAATAGATTCACGTGTTTTTGATCCTAATATTAGTAATGCTGAAGGTAGAGTTGATTATTATCCTGTTGGTGTGGTTGCGGCAATTACTCCTTGGAACTTCCCGTTTGCAATGATTACGCGTAAAGCAGCTCCAGCATTAGCTGCTGGTTGTAGTATTATACTTAAGCCATCAGAGCTAACTCCTCTTACAGCACTTGCAGCTAGAGAGCTTTTTATCGCTACTGGAGCTGATGAGAGTCTTTTGCAGGTAATTTGTGGTGATTCAAGCATCATTGGTAAAGAACTACAAAAAAGTAGTTTGGTCAGAAAAATAACTTTTACTGGATCTACAAGAGTTGGTAAGCTACTAATCCAACAAGCAGCAGAAACTGTCAAAAAGGTTTCATTAGAGCTAGGTGGCAATGCACCATTTATAGTCTTTGAGAATGCTAATCTAGAAAAAGCCGTAGAGGGTCTTATCGCAGCTAAGATTAGAAATGCCGGTCAGGTATGTATAGCACCAAATCGAGTCTTTGTGCATAATTCTATCAATAGAGAGTTTATCACTAGATTAAAAACCGCACTTGTGAATCTCAAGCAAGGAAATGGTTTGGATACTGATGTTAAAATAGGTCCTTTAATTAATAAAACAGCAGTTGAGAAAGTCCAACAGCATGTAGATGATGCTTTAGCAAAAGGAGCTAAGTTAGTATGTGGTGGTAGGATAAACCCAGAATTAGGTGGAAATTTCTATGAAGCTACTATTTTAGCTGATATGCAAGATACCATGGTTGCAAGTTGTGAAGAAACTTTTGGCCCTATTATTGCTATTTTTTGTTTTGATTCCGAAGGTGAGGTTATCCAACGAGCAAATAATACAAAATATGGCTTAGCAAGCTATTTCTTTAGTAGTGATATCAATCAAATTAGAAGAGTTAGAAATGCTTTAGCATATGGTATGGTTGGTATAAACACAGGATCGATATCAAATGAAAAAGCACCTTTTGGTGGTATCAAAGAGTCAGGACTTGGTAGAGAAGGTTCTGATGATGGTATTTATGAGTTTCTTGAACCTAAGTATAGTTTACAGGTTTTTGGTTAGTTAATTAAATTTAAAAGTATATTTTGCGTATTAAGTCAGTAATTATATTAAGTATTGGTAGTATTTTGGAGAACTTTTGATTTTCATATTTTTGGTTTATTCGCCTTACAGATATCAATGTTACTATTATACAATAGTGCATTTATCTTATTTTTGCTATTTTTGGCGTGCTTTAATTCAAGAAATATTAGTTACTGAGTTTACTGATCAACGTGACTTAGTAGTTGCTAAAAAACAATATTAAGCTACTTTTAGTTGTGTTTTGACTGTTGCAGCTACTGCGCGATATTTCTCTCAATGTTTATAGTGTTTTTACTAACATTTTGCTAAAAGGGCCTTGGTTTTGATAAGGTTATAATATCTGTATATGTCAACTATAGTAACTTATGCAATATATGCATTAGCTGTATTAGCTGGTGGGATACCTTGGCGATATTATTGGTAATAAAAATACGCAAGTATTAGGTATAATTTTGGCGATAATTACACTTATACACTAGCTATATAATTGTTAGCAAAGTCTGCTGTTGCATTATTATTTATAGTGTTATTTGTAATTGTTAATGGTTTGGTAAATACAAATTATATGATTGTAGTCTTAAATAAGATTTTATAAATTATAAAGATTTAGTGTGGCTTATAGCTATTACGCAGAATATTTCAATAGCAGTATTTATGGGAGTTTTACCAGTGCTATTTGTCTTTTTGGTAGCTGATTTGAAAATACTTTCAGCGCCGCTTTATATTTTGTTTGTTTTATACTCTTGTAGCTTTGATGTCATTATTTGACTAAAGTTTGGTAGTTTTTGCTTGTATCATCAGTCTATTAGCTTAGATATATGGCTTTAACTTAATTTGTTTGATTGTTAATATTTGTGTTTAGTCTTCTTTATAATTTCTTGCTATAATATTACGATTAATCTTATCTATTTAAATTATTTATAAAAAATTTTAAGGGTTAGTTTGCATATGAGAACACATTATAGCTCAGATATTAATGAAAAATTGCAAGGTCAAAAAGTCACAGTATGCGGCTGGGTTCATCGTCGTAGAGATCATGGTGGTGTTATTTTCTTAGATATTAGAGATAGAACAGGTTTAGTACAATTAGTTTTTAATCCAGATAATGACAATTTCAAAGTTGCTGATAGTTTAAGGTCTGAATTTGTGATTAAAGCTGAAGGTGTTGTTAACTTAAGACCAGAAGGTCAAGAAAACAAAAATATCGCCAGTGGTAAGGTTGAGATAGTCGGTGACAGTATAGAAGTTATTAATAAATCTAGAACTATCCCATTTCAGTTAGATGATTATCAGGCAACTGGCGAAGATGTCAAGCTAAAGTATCGTTATATTGACCTGCGTCGTCCAGAAATGCAGCAAAAATTGATTACGCGCTCAAAGGCAATTCGTTATGTACGTAACTTTTTAGATAACAATGGTTTTCTTGATATTGAAACGCCATTTTTAACAAAAGCTACTCCGGAAGGTGCTAGAGATTATCTTGTACCAAGTCGTAATTTTAATGGTAAGTTTTATGCATTACCGCAATCCCCACAGCTTTTTAAGCAGCTTTTGATGGTTTCAGGTTTTGATAGATATTATCAAATTGTTAAATGCTTTCGTGATGAAGATTTAAGAACAGATAGACAGCCTGAATTCACCCAGATAGATATCGAAGCTTCATTTATTGATGAAGCTTTTATTATGTCTACTATGGAGAGAATGATAGCTGGGCTTTTCAAAGAAACTATCGGTGTTGAGTTTAGCACTCCTTTCCAAGTAATGACTTTTGCTGATGCTATTGATAAGTATGGTTCAGATAAACCTGATCTAAGAATTCCACTTGAATTTGTAAATATCAAGGAAGAGATGCAAAACGAAGAGTTCAAAGTATTTTCAGAGCCAGCAAGTGATCCACAAGCTCGTGTTATTGCGCTGAGAATCCCAGCAGGTAATGATAAGCTTACGCGTAAGATGATTGATGAGTATACTAATTTTGTTGGTATCTACGGTGCTAAAGGTCTTGCATATATCAAGATTAATTCATTATCACAAGGCAAAGATGGTTTACAGTCACCAATTGTAAAAAATATCTCTGAAGAGAAATTATTCAAAGTGATTGAGAAAACTGGTGCTAAAGAGGGTGATTTATTATTTTTTGGTGCTGACAAGGCTAAGATTGTAAATGACTCAATGGGCGCGTTAAGAGCTAAGATTGGTAATGACCTTTATATATTTGATAAAGATTGGGCTCCATTGTGGGTTGTTGATTTCCCAATGTTTGAGAGAAATGATAATCGTTTATATGCTATGCATCATCCATTTACAGCTCCTAAAGTTAGCTCGGTTGAAGAGTTAGAGAACACTAATCTAGAAAAACTAAGCTCAAGAGCATACGATATGGTTATTAATGGTTATGAAGTAGGTGGTGGATCTATCCGTATTCATAAACAAGATATTCAAGCGAAAGTATTTAACTTGTTAGGTATTTCTGATGAAGAGGCACACGAGGAGTTTGGTTTTATGCTTGATGCTTTATCTTATGGTACACCTATCCATGGTGGTATAGCTTTTGGTGTCGATAGACTTATTATGCTACTTACAGGAACTGCAAACATCCGTGATGTAATAGCTTTTCCTAAGACACAGACAGCAAGCTGTTTAATGACAGAAGCACCATCAACAGTTTCTTTAGAGCAGCTTAATGAGCTTGGTATAGCTGTTAAGAAATAAGATAAATGATTATTTAGTATCAATTTAGTATGTCTTTATTTGCTATTTTTGTCCAGTGTGAGCCGGGCTTATCTATATATTGGAAATAATCATTAGTAAAAGCTCCTTGTACACATATTTCTCTGCTATGTCGCCATTCGGTATTTTCATTATTCATGATTTTTTCCATAACTCCAGGACCAGTAAGATACCATACACCTAAATCAGATCTACCACCTTCAATATTTTTAAGGATGGTATCAATATACTCTTTGATTTTTTTATTATTTGGCATAGCTGCAAAAAAGTAATTTGTAAAATAAATTTGCTTTGCTTTAATAAACATTTCATCTTTATTTTTGAGGAATTTATCTGGTCTTGTCACAAGGCAGCCATCCATATCTATATAAATACCACCATGTTTATAGATCGCAAGTAAGCGCCATAGATCAGCTTTAGCAGCACCCACTGTTAATTTTTGGTACGATTCTAGAGCCTCTGGATGATTTTCACATATATATCTTTCGGCGGCTATATTATCCATAAATCTGTATTCATAGCTAGGAGCCATAAATCTATTAAACAAGTAGTTAACGTATAGTGGTAAAGTTACTTTGTTAGTGAAATTTGTTTGCCAAATTATTCTAGGAACTTTTGTTTGTTTATTTGTTTTTATAAGAGGTTTTTTATAGTATGGCAGAGTGAACCTTTTATTGGGAAAGATTTTATGAAAAGGTACTGATGTTAATTTAACTACATTTCCTACAATTCTAATAAACCTACTACGAATAATATCTATATTTATCATAAAATCTAAATTATTGAATGTTATAATTGGAGAATTATAACATCCTAACTTTTTTATGTCATTGGAAAGTAAAAGTTTTAAAAATGCTTTAGTAATCTTTAAATCTAAACCAGCAAAGGTTGTTAATATCTTAGATAAAAAAATTGAGATTGAGACTATTGATGGTAAAAATATCAAGCTACCTGCAAAGAACGTTCAATTACTTTTAAAGTCAGAAAAGGATTTTGAACTTGAGAGTTTAAAAGAGTTATGTATAGCTGAGCTTGATATGACTTGGGAGCTATTACAGGGGCAACAGAAAACCTCTATCATCGAATTATGTGAGTTGTTTTTTGAAACAGTTGATATTAATCAAGCATATACAGTTTGGCTGTTAGTTTCTGAAGGAGTGTACTTTAGCTTTGATGTTGATTTTAGTATAAAAATTCATTCGCACCAACAAAAGGATAAAATACTTAGAGATAAGCAAGAGAAACAGCATAAAGAGCAAGAGCTTAATGATTTTATTGAACGCTTGAATAACAAAAGTTTCAATGAAGAGGATAGAAAATTCCTTAAGGAAATAGAGGCTTTAGCAACACTTAAAACTACTAAGTGTCGTTTTTTTAAGTACTTAAATATCGAAGAGTCTGAGAATAGTGCATATAAGTTGCTGTTAGATATAGGCTATTGGAATGAGTTTTTTAATCCTTATCTATATAGATATGGAGCAGAGTTGGAAAATAACCCTGAAGAATTTAAATATAATTTTGCGTCAGATAATCAGCGTGTAAATCTAACTCACTTGCATGCTTATGCTATAGATGATGAAGGTAGTAATGATCCTGATGATGCGATTAGCTGGGATCCAGATAGAAATAAAATATGGGTCCATATTGCTGACCCTTCTTCTAGTATCAACTTTGGTGACGAGGTTGATTTACAAGCAAGAACAAGAGGTTCAAATTTATATGTGCCAGAGAAGATAGTAGCTATGTTACCTCCACAGGCAACTGAGAAACTTGGTTTGGGGTTGCAAGATGTCTCTCCGGCGTTATCTATAGGTTTTAAAGTTGATCAGCAAGGTGATGTCCAGGATATTGAAATATGTTTTAGTCATATAAAAGTTACTAGGTACTCTTATGAATTTGTCGAAAATAATAGCCAACTTTTAGAATTTGGTAATATTGTTGATTATGCTAAATATTTCACCGATAAGCGTTTATCTAAATGTGCAGTTGAGCTTGATTTTCCTGAGATAAAGATATCATTAGATGATGATAAAAATGTCAAATTGATAAATTTACCTCGCCTAAGGTCAAAAACACTTGTCAGAGATACAATGCTAATGGCAGGTGTTGCAGTAGCACAGTTTTGTATTAAAAATAATATTAGCGTACCTTTTTCAACACAGCCCGAGCATGATCTTAGTCAAGATGATCTAGATAATCTTGATTCGATAGCAGATATGTTTGCGATACGTAAAAAGCTCCAAAGAGGTAAGTATTCTACTCAGCCAGACATTCATGCTGGAATGGGATTAGATAATTATGTTCAAGTAACTAGTCCTTTAAGAAGATATTTAGATTTAGTTGTGCATTATCAATTACGCAATTTTCTACAGCATAAAGATATGATAGATGCTCAAGAGATTGATAATATAATTGCTCAAGTTGATATACCAATAAAATCTAATAGACAAACAGAGCGTTTCTCAAACTCGCATTGGAAACTGGTTTACCTAATGCAAAATCCTAATCTAGAGTTTAAAGCTACAGTTATTGAGAAACTAGAGAAAGGTAGATTAATGGTTTCTATCTCAGATTTAGCAATGACAAAGAAACTTTCTGTTAGTGGTAAATATGATTTAAATGATCAAATAAAATTACAAAACACCTCTGTAAACCTTGTCACACAAGAGGCTTTCTTTAGGATTATATAAGAAAATTAACCAAATTTTAACAATAAATACACAGTTTTATCCACAGGTTATGTAAAATACTTTTTGATCTTTATGGCTAATTAACTATATTGCTGAAGTTATTGAAAATAAATGGTTTTTTGTCAATTATTAAGCTTTACTATTTCAGTAAAATATGTTTTTTCACAAAAACCTTACGTAGATATAAACAAGCTTATCCACAGAAGTTATGACTATCATTTTTTCACAACTTTTATCACTTAGTGTATAAGGCTTTGGTAGCTGTTTATCTTTAAATTGTTAATAAATTCTACAAATTAATGTATCATTCTAGTTAAAATTAGAAGATGCAAATTTTTTATGAATTATGAACTTATTGAGCCACTTGTTCAAGCAAAATTTTGTGTTATTTGGTTGCATGGTCTTGGCGCTGACGGACATGATTTTATTGATGTTGTCAATTATTTTGATGTTTCTTTAGATGAAATCAGATTCGTTTTTCCTCATGCAGATGTGATACCAGTTACTATAAATATGGGTATGCAAATGCGTGCGTGGTATGATATTAAGTCACTTGATGCAAATAGCTTAAATAGAATAGTTGATGTTGATGGTATAAATACTTCTATACAAAAGCTTAATAAGCTCATAGTTAACCAAATAGAGCAAGGCATTCCACCTGAAAACATTATATTAGCAGGCTTTTCACAAGGTGGGGTAATTGCTACTTATACAGCTATTACTTCTCAAAGAAAACTTGGTGGTGTTATGGCTTTATCGACATACTTACCAGCATGGGATGACTTTAAAGAGAAAATTACGTCTGTAAATAAAGGCTTACCTATATTAGTTTGTCATGGTACTGATGATCAAGTATTGCCTGAAGTTTTAGGTCATAATCTATCAGATAATCTAAAATCAAATGGTTTCGCTAATGAATATAGGCATTATATTGGTATGCAGCATTCAGTATGTATGGAAGAAATAAAAGATATCTCAGAATTTATAGCAAAGACATTTAAAATATGAAACAAATAATTATTGCTAGTAGAGAAAGTAAATTAGCGCTCTGGCAGACAAATTTTGTCAAGAATCGCCTAGAAAAAGAATTAAATATCGCTTGTGAAATCAGTACTATGAGAACACAGGGAGATATTTTTTTAGATAAACCACTAAACAAAGTAGGTGGTAAAGCGCTATTTATGAAAGAGCTAGAAATAGCTATGCAGAATGGCAAAGCAAATATTGCTGTACATTCTTTAAAAGACGTTCCTTATCAGTTATCACAAGGATTTTGTCTAGCGAGTTTTATGCCTCGAGAAGATCCTCGTGATGCCTTTGTCTCAAATAAGTATAAATCTCTAGATGATCTACCTCAAGGAGCTATTGTTGGGACATCTAGCTTGCGTCGTAAAGCACAACTTTTGCACTATAGAGATGATCTTGAGATTAGAGATTTAAGGGGTAATGTACAAACTAGACTGGCTAAGCTTGATAACGGCGAGTATGATGCAATTATTTTGGCTAGTGCTGGACTTATCAGATTAGAACTTAATCATAGGATAACACAATTTATTCCGATAGAAATATCTCTCCCAGCTGTTGGTCAAGGTATAGTAGTTATAGAAGCTTTAGAGAGAGATAGTGAGCTTTTAGACAAATTACAACAGCTAAATTGTGCTAATAGCTTTAGTATCGCAACTGCTGAAAGGGCATTTAATCAAGAATTAAAAGGTGGTTGTCATGTTGCAATAGGAGCTTATGGTGAGTTAGATCAAAAGCAGATAAAATTAAGGGTGATGGTTGCAAGTAGTGATGGTAAGAAAATTCTTAAACGTAGTATGATAGGAGATAACCCTACAAAACTTGGTAAATTATTAGCTCAAGAGATGATAGAGCTAGATGCATATAAAATATTGAAGAGTTAGATGGGAATTTTATTATTAGTAGGTATCGTCGGCGGTTGTCATGTTGCAATAGGAGCTTATGGTGAGTTAGATCAAAAGCAGATTATAGTAATCAAAAAACCACATTATGGACATTTTCGAATAAATATAATCAATCAGTTACTTTTTAGGAGGTAGAAAGATCTGGTCATGTTTATTTAGGTATAAGTATAGGTGAGGATGGTCAAGTAAGATAAGGTAAGCAAGTTATTTATTATCTGTAAGATTTAGTTATAGATAATTTACAATAATCTTTTTTTTTTACTACTAAGTAGCCTATATAAGCAGAAATTTTTATATCACATATAAAAACTCCAAAAAATTAATGTTATGATTAGCTAATTATTTAGCTAAGTTGTCATTTTTTATAAACTAATCGTGAAAGATCTATCAAAAAAATATAAAAAAGATAAAAAAGGATCTATGCAGAAATATTCACCAATTATTTTTGTCACTATTGCTAATATCATGTTCAAGCAATCCTGAAATCACCAAAATAAGTTTCGTAGTTATTATATGAATAGCAACTAATTAGCGCAGAACAACTAAAAAAAATATGAAACTAAAAAAGATATTTTAAAATGGAGCTGGTATCGGTGTTGTGGATATATTTATGTTTCATATAAAGATGACATTATTGATAAATATAAATATGAGGTACTACAAGCTGGAAAAATATCACCAATAACTTTTGAGCAATTCCTATATAGAAATTATGCTGTTGGCGAAAAAGTTCATGTGTATTTAAGTAAATATAAAGGTGAGAAAAGTTATTTTATCAAATCATTAGAACAATAGTATAACTTTAATTAAGATTACTTTTCAACTTTAAAAGTTGTACCACAATATGGGCAAATATTAGTTTTTTTATCTTTTAGGTCAATATACACTCTAGGGTGTAAATTCCAGTTATCATGGTATTTCATTGGGCAGGAAACACGCTCACCTGGACGAACTTTAATCACTTTTTGCTCTTTTTTCATTGTATTTAAAATTTAACTATTGCCTAATACCTAGATTTTAACAAAAATATTATTAAATTTGTAATACAAAAATAAATATAAATAACTTATACTAACAGCGTTGTTTTAAAAAAAACAAAGAGTTTTGACATATGAAAAGATTATATAGCACTAATATGTCAGCTAAGGTTTCTCGCACAAAATGGGATATTTTAGCTTTATCAATTATGCTTTTGTTATTAAGTGTCTTTGTTTGGGCAACCTCTGATCTTGGTGGTACTATTGATTATAAAAATCAGGCAAGTGTCCTAAAGTACTCAGATATTTCTTTAAGTATTTGGCTATTGCCTTACTATACAGCAGAAACGACAATCAGAATGTTTATAGGTTTAGCTATTTCACTACTTATAACCTTTATATTTGGAACATGGGCAGCAAAAAATAAAAGAGCAGAAAATATAATCATACCTCTTGTTGATATTCTACAGTCAATACCAGTTCTAGGTTTCTTTGCGATTACTGTAACAGGCTTTTTAGTTATATTTCCAACCTCATTATGGGGAGCTCAAGCTGCGGTAATTTTTGGTATTATAACAGCTCAAGCTTGGAATATGATTTTAAGCTTTTATCAATCGTTAAAAACAGTACCAAAAGAGTTAAGAGAAGTTGCTGATATATATCAACTTTCAGCTTGGCAGAAATTCTGGAAACTAGAGGTGCCATTTGCGATGCCTGGCCTGGTTTGGAATACGATGATGTCAATGTCAGGAAGCTGGTTTATGATAGTAGCGTCTGAGACAATTGTGGTTAATTTTAGTGCGTCACAGTCAATTCCGATAAATTTATCTGGTATCGGTTCGTTTATTAATGCTGCTAATAATGTACAGAGTTTCACAGCAGTTAGTGCAGCAATAGTTACTATGTTGGTTACGATTATATTATACGATCAACTTTTATTTAGACCATTAGTTGCTTGGTCTGAGAAGTTTGTCATTGGTAATAACCAATCAGAGACAAATAGTAAATCATGGTTTTTAACTATTTTGCATAAAGCATATATTGTTAAGGTTTTTATGGCATTTTTAGCTAAATGTTCTAACAAGATAGTAAATATTAAGATTTTTAAGAAAAATCTTAATAAAGCCTACAATCAAAAGGTTCATAAAAAAGCCGAAAAGTATAAAAGTATAACTAAAAGAGTAATTTGGAATATTATCATAGTTTTAATGATATTAGCATTACTATATTTTGTTTATCAAACAGTTTACGCCAAAGATAAATGTATAGGTATTGAAGAAATACTTAAAGTATTTTTATATGGACTATTTACAGGAGTAAGAGTCGCAATACTGATATTAATAACTTCACTAATATGGGTTCCGATAGGGATATGGATTGGCTTAAGATCTAAGATAGCCCAAAAAGTTCAACTTTATGCGCAAATGGCAGCAGCTTTCCCTGTAAATATGCTATATGGTGTATTTGGAACATTAGTAGTAGTGTTTAATCTTAATTTTGATATATGGTGTATTATACTTATGGCGCTTGGAACACAGTGGTATATTCTATTCAATGTTATAGCTGGGGCGTCAGCTATACCTGAAGAGTTAAAGTTAGCTGCTGAAAATATGCAATTAAAGGGCATTATCAAGCTTAAGAAGTTCCTTGTACCTGCGGTGATGCCATATTATGTCACCGGTGCTATAACAGCAGCAGGAGGCTCATGGAATGCAAGTATTATTAGCGAATACATAAACTGGGGTAAGGATTCTGTGATTCAAGCTTCAGGAATAGGTGACTATATTACAAAATATACTAATATGCCTGGAGACCATACTTCAAATGTTCTTTTAGGTGTGATAGTGATGTGTATACTAGTTTTAGCTTCAAATAGACTGTTTTGGCGCAGATTATATAACTATGCGGAAAATCGTTTTAGTATGAATATGTAAGGCATAGGAGATTTTATAATGACTAAGAAAATATTTACAGTAGAAAAAGTTAATAAAGAATTTAATATCAAAGGTGGCCATTCTATTAAAGTCTTAGATAATATAAATTTTGCTCTTTATGAAGGTGAAATTGTTGCTTTATTAGGTAAGTCTGGTTCGGGTAAGTCAACATTATTAAGAATAATCGCAGGTCTTTTAAGTCCAACTAGTGGTGATGTGCTTTATCGTGGTAAAAAAGTTTCGGCACCTGTACCAGATATTTCCATGGTTTTTCAAAGTTTTGCGTTAATGCCATGGTTAACAGTTTTACAAAATGTTAAGCTTGGTCTTGAGGCGCGTAAGATAAGCTTGGAAGAACGCCGACAAAGAGCTTTAAAAGCTATTGATATGGTTGGTTTAGATGGTTTTGAGAATGCTTACCCAAAAGAGCTATCTGGCGGTATGAAACAGCGAGTTGGTTTTGCTAGAGCTCTTGTACTTGAGCCTGATGTTTTATTGATGGATGAGCCTTTTTCTGCACTTGATATTCTAACAGCTGAGAACTTAAGAGAAGACTTGCTTGATCTATGGGAAAATAATGATGCTATGAAAGGTATTTTGTATGTGACGCATAGTATCGAAGAGGCAGTTTTGACAGCAGATAGAATAATTATATTTGGTAGTAATCCAGGATTTATTCGTGGTGAGCTAAAGATAAATATTCCACACCCAAGAAGTTCTCAGGATCCTATAGTTTCTGATCTTGTCGATCAGGTTTATCGTATGATGACTACAGCACAAACTAAAGAGCTTACAGAGCGTATGAATAAGAAAACTGCAATGACTATTGGCTATTGTCTACCGGATGTTGATATTTCTGAAATGAATGGTCTTTTAGATGAGATGGCAGAAATTAAGAATGTTGAAGCAGTTGATTTACCGCAACTTGCCGATGATTTACATCTTGATATTAATGATTTATTCCCGATAATTGAGATTTTATCAATCTTAAGATTTGCCGAAGTTTCTGATGGTGATATCAAAATGACAGCAATGGGACGTAAGTTTATTGATTCAAATATTGATGAGAGAAAATTTATATTTGGACGCTTATTCTTGAAATATATACCGTTAGCTCGTCATGTGGTTAAGATTCTTAGCGATAGAGAAAGTCAGTCAGCCCCTAGAAGTAGATTTTTAGCAGAGTTAGATGATTATTATCCAATGGATGTAGCTGAGCGAGTTTTTGACACATTTATCGACTGGGCGCGTTATGCTGAACTTATCTATTACGATGCAAATACCGGAGTAATATCTTTAGATGAAAATGCCGCAGAATATATCAAAAAAATGTAAACTACTGAACAATAAAAGCAAATAAATAGTTGTCCTGCAAAAACAAATATATTATACACTTAAAAATGAGATTGATGGAGCTAAGCTTCAGGGTGGACAACAAATTAACAATAAATCTCAATTTACTGTTCTGTTTATAGACAGTAATTTTAAAATACTACTAATACCTCTAATAGCTATTTAGGAGATGACTATTCTGGATTAGAATAACTCCTGAAGATATTGCTACCAATAAATAGTGATAAAACTATAGAAGATAAGCCTAATACGCAAGTGGTGTTTGTCTCAAACGGGAAAATAGATTTTGTGGCGGTACCCCAGCAATTACAACTCAAGGTCAAACAACCTATTTAGGTTCATATTCTAGTAATAACAGTATCTCAATTGGAATGATTTCAAGTAATATCATTGCATCAACGATATTATGACAAAGAGATTATTTTAGCGACTATTCAGTATTTTTGGGTGGTTATATTAGATGTAGATGCTCAATCATGGTTTGGTAGTCAGATAAAGTTACATATATCTTTAAATTAATAAAAGTGATATTATCAATACTAATCTGTGTTTTTAAAGAGCTAATTTCTCTGCTGGATTTTCTATACTGATTCATGGACTTCTGATTGTCAGTAGGTTTAAATGCAGGATATATTTTAATATTGCCGGAACAAGGTAATATTAGTATATCCAGTTTCTCAAAATATAAGCAAAAGTAATGAGAATATATAGTGTTATAAATTTTGATGGTACTTTAGCATACTCCATGCTTGGTGGTATCTGGCAGCTTCAGGGAGGCTGGTAACAACAGTCAATAAAGAAGATTAATCAAGATGGAAACAGTGTTAACACAGGGGCTTGGATCTAGATATCGCGCATGCTCTTAATCTTGTTGGTAGAGATACAAACTTCAACTTTAGTTATAGTCAATCAATATAATGCCTCCAATATACCTACGCCACTATCAACTGCGTCACCAACAAGCTATATTAAGAACCGAATAATTGCTTTTGTATAGTGAGCTTACTTTGATAATAATGTTTTATTTGGTCCCGAATACTCATGTATATACAATGGATGGTGAACGTATGAATACTTTAACTTTATATCTATCTGTGTATATATAAGTTTATGTTTGTTGTTGTGACATTGATAAAAAAGTTAATATCATATAATATTTAGAATTCTTATTATGATGTTTTTTATATTCAGGGTATTTATTTTGAATAAAAGTATGGAGCTATTTGTACATTCGTCTAATTATATTTTATTGGCATCTGGCTTGATATTGTTTTTTGCTATTGTGTCGCAGTTTTTATCTTGGAGGTTAAAGCTTCCATCAATACTATTTTTGATTTTAAGTGGAATTATCTTAGGACCTTTATCCGAGGTAATATTTCAAAGTGGTTTTAAACTTGTTGATGGTAATATTATATTTGGTGAAGCTTTATCACCGTTTGTCTCAATTTGTGTCGCGATAATTCTCTTTGAAGGCAGTTTATCACTAAATTTTAGTAAGATAAAAAGTGTAAGTAGTGTTGTTGTACTTCTAATTACGGTAGGTTTAGCAATTACTGTTGTACTTACAGCATTATTTTGTTATTACGTTGTTGGTTTGAATCTAGAGCTATCTATGTTGATAGGCGGTATTACCTGTGTAAGTGGCCCAACTGTTGTACCACCTTTGGTGAGAACTGTTAGACCTAAAAAGCATATTGCAAATATCTTAAAATGGGAAGCTATACTTGTAGACCCTATAGGCGCATTAGTAGTTGTTTTTATGCTGGCATGGTTTGTTATTGGTGGTAATTTTGCTAATCAACCTAATGCAACAAGCATATTTATAGCATACATGGTGTTTGTATGTATTTTAGGGATAACATCAGGATTTATTTTTGGTTATTTAATTGGGTTAAGCTTTAGAAAACATTATATTCCGGAGTATCTAAAAAGCTTCTTCGTACTAGCAGTAATTGTGCTTGGCTTTATTATTTCTGATGCGATGATGCATGGTGCTGGGCTGTTAATGGTAACAGTAGCTGGTCTAGTAATGGCAAATATGAAAGATATTAAAATGTCTGATATTGTCTCATTTAAAGAGAACCTAAGTATTGTAATTATATCAGTTCTTTTTATTGTCCTAGGAGCAGAGATAGACTTTAGTCTATTTAAAGATTATTGGTTAGATCTAATTGAGGTTTTTTTATTTTTACAGTTTGTATTACGACCAATAGTTGTTTTTTTATGCTGTCTATGCTCTAAAACAACTTTTGTAGAAAGAATTGTTCTGGGGATTATTTATCCTCGTGGGATTGTGGCAGCATCAGTAGCAGCATTAGTAGCAATTAAGATTATTAAATCACATCCTGAACTATACAGTGAAGCAAATACTTTAGTATTCTTTGTATTTATGATAATTGTTTTTACAGTTGTTTTTCAAAGTATCTTTACACCATATATTTCAAAATTACTTGGAGTTACTGAACCAGAAGGTAAAGGATTCTTGATAATTGGTGGCAATAGATTTGCACGAGAATTAGCAGAAATTTTTGTCAAAAATGATATCGAAGTCGTAATTACAGATTCCTCTTGGGGTAATGTGCAAAAATGCCGTCAGTTGGGTTTAAATACTTATTATGGTAGTCCTGTTTCAATTCATGCTGATTGGAGTATTAATTTGGTTGGCATCGGTGTTATGCTTGGATTATCAACTAGTGAGTATGTAAATGCTGTATCAGCTATGAAATATAAATACGAATTTGGCTCAAATAATGTTTATGTACTGCGTACAGCGCAAAAAGAGAGTTACAAAGGTATCGGTGCTATAGAAACAAATCTTGCTAATCTACTATTTGATGAGGGCGTTGACTTTAATGTCTTGATAGAGATGCTCAATCAAGGAGCTAAAATAAGAATTACAAATATTACCCCTAACTACACTTTAGAGAAGTTTTTTAGTGATAATCCAAACGCTATTGGATTATTTATCATCGATGATAATGGCTATACACAACCTTTTAGTAAGAATAAAAAGATTAAACTTGAGAGTTATAGTTTGATATCATTAAGAGATGATAATTCTAAAAGTAAGGATCAGCTATGTCTAGATGTATAAGAAGTTTTAACGGTAAAGGTCCTAAGGTAGCTGATTCAGCTTATGTTGATGAGTCAGCGGCAGTAATAGGTGATGTTATCTTAAAAGAAGATTCATCTATATGGCCGCAAGTCAGTATAAGAGGTGATCTCTTAACAATCACTATTGGTAAAGGTACTAACATCCAAGATTGTAGTACACTTCATACTACTGAATATCCTAAAGATTCTGGTCAAGGGTTTGCATTAAGTATAGGAGATTATGTGACAGTAGGACATGGTGTAGTTTTGCATGGCTGTGAGATAAAAAATAACTGCCTAATAGGCATGGGTTCGATAATACTCGATGGAGCGGTAGTTGAACCATGGGTTTTTCTAGGCGCTGGTAGTTTGGTCCCACCAGTAAAAGTTCTTGAGTCAGGTTATATGTATTTAGGTTCACCAGTTAAAAAGATCAGACCAGTAAGTGAACATGAAAGACAAATTATTAGAGAAAATGCTGAACACTATATTAAATTTAAAAATAGATATAAAGCACAAATTTAGCTTATCTATCGCTTTAGTATTGATTATCTTGCTGTCATCTTGTGCTACAACACGATCTAATATTACAGCTATTACTACTATGATAGTTTTTGATCAAGAAACTATTTATAATAACTTACTCAATCTTAAAAAATGGCAAGCTAATGGTGTTATTGGTATTATTTATAATAATCAAGCTGAATCTGCTAATTATATATACCTACAAGACGGTAATAATTTTAGTATCAAACTTTATGGTCCATTGGGAATAGGTAGTGTTGAGATAAAAGGTGATACTAACAGTGTCTTGCTAGAGAATAGTAAAGGACAAAAGCTAGAAGCAAAGGATCCTAAAACCTTGATGCTTGAGCAATTAGGCTGGTATGTTCCAGTAGACGGATTAAAATATTGGGTAAAAGCCATAGCAATACCAAATATTCGACAAACTTCGAAATTAAACCAGAACAATCTGTTAAGTAAATTATCACAAAATGGTTGGAATATTGCTTATAGTAATTACGAACTAGTTGATTCTAAATATCCATTACCAATGAAAATTAGGATGTCTAGAGATGATATAACTCTAAAAATCTTTATAAAATCATGGCAAATATAAAAGCTAAAAAATATTGTAGTTATGCAAAGATAAATCTATTTTTGCATATATTAAACAAACGCGCAGATGGTTATCATAACCTTCAAACATGGTTTACTTTTTTAGATTTTAAAGATCAGCTAACTTTTAGTTTTAATGATTCACGAAAGATTAATATTTCAAGTAATATCAACATTGCCTCAAAACAAGATAATTTGGTATATAAAGCTATCAAAAGGTTCCAGCATAGTTATGGTGTACAAGACATAGGTGCTAATATTGAGATTAAAAAAAATATTCCAATGGGAGCAGGGCTTGGAGGTGGAAGTTCAAATGCTGCAACTACACTTATAGCTTTACGTGATTATTACTTACCTGAATTGTCAAATGAGGAAATGATTCCATTGTCTACAAAACTTGGTGCTGATGTGCCAATATTTCTTTATGGTAAATCTGCATGGGCAGAAGGTATCGGTGAGATATTGCACCATAAGGATTTTAGCCAGCAGTATGCACTATTGATTAAACCTGATATCCACATCAATACAAAAGATTTTTTTGAAAGTGAGAAGTTAATTAAGACTACTGAGCTTATATCTAAAGATTTAGACTTTGATGAGAGTATTATGCATAACGATTTTGAGAATGTCTTTTATGGAAAATATCCAGAGTTTAGTAAATACCTAAAAGAGTTAGATAGTAGTTTTAGAATGACAGGTACAGGTTCTTGTTTTTATTTATTCTCAACGGATAAAAATAAACTTGAGCAACTAGCAAGAAAAATTGATAAATCTCTTGACAAATGGCTAGTTAAAACATTAAACTATGTCTACTAACTTAAGGTTAGTTTATGTTGGGCTATCGCCAAGTGGTAAGGCAACGGGTTTTGATCCCGTCATTCCCAGGTTCGAATCCTGGTAGCCCAGCCATAAAAATTCAATGCTTTAATTACTGTAAGACCTTAAATACTTGTCGTTTTTTTGTAAGCTAATATTTACAACTAATTAAGACTTATTGTAATGCTTGTGTTTCTAAATAACAACCACTTTTACTTTATAATTTTTGTATATATACTTTTAACTTTTGTATATGTTTCTGATAAAGCAAAAAAAGAGTTGCTTGGTTATTTGTTACATTAGCATACATTTATCCGTTTCTAAGAGAGGTTGTTAATACTTTAATCAAGCGATGTTATTACAAATAATTTATTGTATCTTGTGAATAGCTATATGGGTCTTGTTAACATCAAAACTGCAACAGCTAAGAGCTAGTCAAAATAATTGATCACATTAAAGTAGCATTTAGTATGGCTACAATGCTGTTTATTTTATGATTATAGTTAGTCTTACTTTATAGTATTAATTTATTGTAAAATTTTAAAGCAGATAGCTTTTAAATGATTTATATATTACTAGGTGATGTTTTTATACTAACAGGTTTTGTCGTGGCGGTTCTGCATTATTGGTTTTGTTTGCTAATTTTAGTGATAGGTTTTATTAAACTGCATTAGTAAGTGATTTATTTTTGCGCTACCATAATATTATTTATATGTTGTATCATACTACTACTAAAATAATATGGTTATCTAAAAAATATTAGATAAATTTTTTGCAGAGTGAGTATATAATATATAAATCCATTATACTATTTGTATAGATGAAACAAGTTATTTAGGAATTTAGATGTCTGCACAATATCGTATTGGTTCACTAGGTGAAAAATGTGGTCTACAAGAAAAGAAGCAATGGTTTGCCAAAACAAAATATCAAAAGATCTTGTCAAAAAGAGGAATTGAAAAAATACTAGCATTACCTTGCCACGATTTGGTATAGAAACTTATGGTAAATTGGACTATTCAGTAAGTAGTTATATCTTATATGCAATAAAGACTAAAAACTGTGATCCAAGCAAACCTTATGTTTTAATAACCGAAGGAGTCCATGGCTATGAAACAAGCAGTGTTAAGGTGCTATTAGAGTTGCTGAGACTAGAGCACAAGAGTTTGCTAAAGATTATAATATAGGTATCTTACCTTGTTTGAGTCCCTTGGGCTATGAGACAACCAACAGTTGGAATCCTAATACGGTAGATTCAAATAGATCATTCTATTTAGAAAGAAGCTGTCAGAAAACTATTTTGGTAATGAAATATGTTTTCTCATTAGAAGTCGAGTTTTTGATGCACATCGACTTAAATGGGATAACAGATACCTATGATAGTTAATTTAGACCAGTATTAGCAGCTCTTGAAAGTATAGTCATAGATAAGTGAGTTATCCCAGATGGTTTCTATTTGGTTGCAAATAACAATAAACTATATTATGACTTCCAAAAATATATAATTGATGCTGTAGCTAAAGTTACTCATATCACTTCTACTTATCCAGATACAAATATTCTTGGAGATGACACTGTAAAATATGGGATTATGTCTTGTGACTCTGATAAAGAAAAACTTTGTATGTCTTTCACATCTGCAGAGTATATACTACAATAACATAAGTTTATCCTGATAGCCCAATAACGAACCCACAAGAGTTATTTTGCTCAAGTAGAGGCGATAGTTGTAGGAACTTTCTTAAGCAGAAAAAGTAAAAGGAATATATAAAATATGTTAAATATCTTAATTAATGTTGCGAGTTTTTTAGTAAATATAATATTTGGACTATACGCATTTATATTGCTATTTAGATTTTTTCTCCAGTGGGTAAAAGCAGATTTTTACAATCCTATTGGTCAGTTGGTTATGCATGCAACAAATATTGCTATACTTCCTCTGAGAAAGTTTATTCCAGGGTTTTTAAATCTAGACTGGTCGTGTATAGTTGCGGTTTATATTGTATTTGCTATTGAAGACTTGATCCTAAGTTGGCTTCATGGTTTTGGTTTTGAGTTAACTTTTATTTTGTTTAAGCCTCTTATAGATATAATTTTTGCGATTATAAATATGTATGTATATTTGATAATAATAAGGGTTATTTCCAGTTGGTTTGTCCAAGTAGCTTATAATCCGCTTATTATGGTTATATACCAAGTTACAGAGCCACTACTAGCAAAAGCAAGAGAGATAGTCAAACCTACAAAATCAGGTTTTGATTTCTCACCGCTTGTAGTATTTGTTGGGTTATTATGTATTCAAATATTTCTTCAAAGTGTTATTGTTCAACTTTTTCATTTATTATAGGTTTTAGCTAATGAGTTTTATTTTAGCTGTGTATATCCAGCCTAACTCTGCTAAAAATGAAGTTTGTGGAGTTTTTGATGGACGCCTAAAGATTAAGATAGTTGCGCCGGCTTTAGGTGGTAAAGCAAACAAAGCTTTGATTGAGTTTATTGCTAAAGAGTTTAAGATTAAAAAGAAACTTATAAAAATACTAAAGGGCGAGACATCTAGAAAAAAAATATTAAAAATAGACCTTCTCCAAGTTTCAGATAATTTAGCTTTGGTACTAAAACAATAGTTAGGTTGGATAAAATTTGTAACTTAGTTAGTTTTATAGTTTATTAATAAAATAATTAATCTATGTGAAAGTTTCTTATGAAAAAAGGTAAGATCTTTAAAAGATAATTTATACTTATACATTTACAGGCTTATGTAATTTTTGTCAACTCATTAGCCTCGGTTAAAAATAATGGCCAAAGTTGTACAGATGCTTATACAACCATATAATCAGCCTTAGAAGTAGCAAAATTAGGTGATCAGATTTGGGTAGCAAACGGTACTTATTATCCAACTAAAGATAATGATAGGGGTAAGAATTTTATTATTTATAGAACAATTTAACTCTAGTTCTAATACAAAATAGCTTTAGCAGCAATATGGAATGATGGTGGTGAGTTATTTTATTTAACTCTCAAATATTACTGGAAACATAGCTAAAATACTTGGTTCAGCTTTATATAAAGGTTTTCTAATCAATGGCAAACTTAATTATAATTTCTATTTAACGAATGGTGCAAGCATTTTTACTTAGGGGTGATGACAAGGACTACTAATCGTCCAAGGCTGGCTAAATCAAAGTATTAATAAACTTCCTCAAGAATATAGTATTTTAACTAAATTAGTTAACCAAAATATAACTACAAATAGCTAATTAAAGCCATTAAGCAGTGGATGGAAAAAGAATTTCCGTTACCAAAAAAGAAAAATGGAAAAATTTCTTTTAAAGATGAAGAATGCTAAAGTAAATACTAATGTCAATATACCAAATAATGTATATTATGTAACGCAAAATAATAAATCTAAAAAGCAGCTAAGTGATTATAAAATAAAAGATTTTGCCATAGCGCTACTTATCGGTGATAAGAATTTTAATCAGTCACAAGATAATCTTTTTAGTTCTGAAACATAGCACCTAATGGTAATTTCTGGGCTACATGTATAGCTTATAGTGTTTATCGCCACGCTTATGTTGTAACTTGCCAGCGCAATATAATGGAATTATAGCTTTATAGCCTAGCCGGCTATAATACTTTTAGTAGTAACTTTGTTATGGCTTTTGAGGAAGTGCATTTCGATAGTTAAGTCGCTATTGATTACTTTTGTCATAATACTTCTGCTTGATTTTGAGTCAATTTATAGCATAAGCTTGTGATTTACTAATACTGCTGGTTATTATAGCTATGGTTCTAAAGCAATATAAATCAAGGCTGGTAAAAATATGATTAGCGCAAGTTTATTTGTAAATATTCTTAATTCTTATATAACATTACTTTGATGGCTTTTCTACTATTTCAATCTTAGCAAATGTTGTTGCAATTCCTTTAGTTAGCCTTGTGATCGTGCCGTTATTGCTTTTATGTTTGTTGTTATCTTTTATTGGTGTTAAGCTATGGTTGCTACCAATGTTACTTTAAAAATTTCTAGTCGCTTATTTGAGCTTTATGATTAGTCATTGGCTTTATAATCTATGGGAGTTATTTTCTATTTTTTAGTCTAATAATTATAGTTTTAGGTATTATTTTAGTAATTTTCCCTTTTAGTAAATCTCTTAGAATACTTAGATTAGCTATGTGCTTAGTATTTTTCGAGTCTTCACAAAACAACGCTAAAAAATATCAACGCTTTCAATAATATATATTTTAAATACTCAAGATCAAATGGTCTTAGTCCAAAATGAAGGTAAAAATCTTTTATATATAGCAGCAAAAAATTTAGCTAATTAGTATCTTTTAGTAAATATGCTAGAAAGCTATTTAAAATTTGTAGGTATTAAACAAGTAGATTATCTTATAATTATTGATAGTGATAACAATTTAAATCTTAAGTTTATTAGACAAATTACTGCGATTAAAACAGTTATTATAAATATATCTACTGATGAGACTGTAAAAAATGTAGCTATACTAATAATTTTAAATTAAATAATAATTCATAAGTTAAGCTACTATCAAATGCTCGAAGCTGCTTTATTTCACTAAAGTATCAAGATAAAGAGTTTTTATTGGCAGGTAACACAAATGAAAAGGCTCAGCAGCAGCGCTACATCTTGTATAACAGAGTTATTCATCCACACATAATATTACAAGCAATTTTAGATTCTTAAATCTAGATTATCTAATGTATATTTCTGATAGACTCTTAAAGCAGCAAAATTATAAGAATACTAAGCTAAAGATTTTTAATACTTATGCAAATGGTGCTATATTACAATTAATAATCATCATAGCATCACTATTAGTTCACAGTTGAAGCAATAAGAGTTTCTAGTAAGATATATAAAAATCATAACTCTAATACTGATTAAGCTAGGATTCAAAAATTAATATTCGTTAAGATTTATAATTCTATAGTCTTTTAAAAAGTCTTACATAAATGATACTATTTAGATAGTTAAT
Source organism: Francisella persica ATCC VR-331 (assembly GCF_001653955.1). Taxonomy (NCBI): domain Bacteria; kingdom Pseudomonadati; phylum Pseudomonadota; class Gammaproteobacteria; order Thiotrichales; family Francisellaceae; genus Francisella; species Francisella persica. Next base: position 364,080 of record NZ_CP013022.1, on the reverse strand, counting down.
AACAATTTATAACAACATTAATGATAAATATAGTGAAGTATATCTACTATGCACTATTTTCAGTAGTCTGTTTTGCATCTAGTGCAATTATCGCTTTTATACCAATATTTATTTTTTCGTTGGCTAAGCTTATGATACCAATAAAACGAGTAAGGCATTTATGTACCTCAGTGGTAGAATTATCTGCAAGTTTATGGGTAAGTTTTGCCATTTTAATAACTAAATTATTTTCTCCAACAAAATTTGAGCTTGAGCAGAATGTAAAACTTGATAGTCAAAGATCTTATCTAATTATATGTAATCATAAAAGTTGGCTAGATACTTTTATACTGATGTTGGTATTTCATAAAAAAATAGCATTTCCTAAATTCTTTATGAAATTTCAGGTGTTTTTTATTCCGGTTTTAGGATTGATTGCATGGGCATTAGAATTTCCAGCGATGAAACGTTATTCAAAAGAATATCTAAATAAACATCCAGAAAAAAAGGGTGAAGACCTACAAAAAACTCTAGCATATTGTAAAAAACTATCACCAAGGCCAACTACAATTGTAAGTTTTGTTGAGGGAACTAGATTTACTTTATACAAAGCACTAAAAAGTAATTATAAAAATCTCCTTAATCCCAAGGCTGGGGGAATAGCTGTAATTCTAAAAAGCTTATCAGATAGAATGGTTGGTATTTTAAATACAACAATAGTTTATGATAATCAAGAACAAAATTTATGGGATTTTATGGTTAGGAAAACAAAAAAGATAAAAATAAAAGTAGAACTAATCCCTATAGCTGAAGTGCCAGTAGGTGATTATTTTGGTAATGATAAAGATAAACACAACTTTCAACTTTGGTTGAATAAACTTTGGCACAATAATGATAAATATATCTCAGAGCAGTCAATTATAGATATCACAATTTAATTAATACTCTCTATAGTTTTATAGTTCTAATACCTTGCAAGTTTAGAGTTTTAACGAATATTTAGTCAAATTAAGTTGTCTGAGTATTAAATCAGCACTCTTTACATGACAAACTTTAGAGTTAAGTTGCGACTAATTAGATTAATGATTTAACTGAGCAAAAAAAAGATTATTTGAGTGGTTATGGAATTTAATAGTTAGTGAGGTTTATATTATGTTACTTTATTAAAGAATTATAATTGTTCATCTTATGGCTTAAGAATATAATCGATTAAATTAGTTCTTATGTTTTAAATAAATTAATGCTACATACAATCAAGTTGTATAAATGAGATATCTTTTTTAGATTAGCTCTAAAAACTTCAAAAAAACTTTAATTGACTTAATTAACCTTAACTGTTGAATTAATAGGATGTTTATAAGTTTTGTTATTTGAATAAAAGTTATGGTAGTAGTAGAGTGATCTATTATCCAAAAGATTATTTGATATCAGAAAAAATTATTAATTTAATGTATGTGGTAGCCAAGCAATTTCGACAAATAAGAATAACGCTGTGTAAATACCTATAAATATAAAAGGCATATATATTTCTAATATTCTAATAGGCTTGAATGAACCTTTCTCTTCAGCAATGTGTTCTTCTGTTAACCATACCCTTGAAGGGAGGCGTCTTTCAAGTGAAGGCACAATACTATTTTTTATTTGTATGTGGTGTCTGAAGAACCTAATAATTTTCCACCATGCATAACAAAACACCAATCCAGCAAAGTATGGGATACTAACAAGTATACCAGAAGGAGGATTTTCAACATTGATGTTATTACTAATAGCTAAAGCAACGATACCAACTAGGACAAGGTTGAAAACTAAAAAGAATAAGTTAATAACAATCCTTCTGTAACTAGTTCTATCTGTTAATTCAACATATATTCTATACTGTTCAATTAGCAGCGAGTTATATTGCTCATTTGATAAATTACTTTCATCCTCGTTGTTCCATAACTTATCTTGTATCTCTTTATGACTAATCTTTTCCATTTTATTCCTTTTTAATCAATACATTCAAAAGAATTTACACTGATAATGCTATTACATTTTAAGCTATTTATCAAACTTTTCGTATATTAGTTATCTATATCGCTGCCCGCTAATTATATCAATAATCTTAGATGGTTGTGAAGATTTAACTTCAGTTTCTAGTATATAAATATTATCAAATGTTTTATTTATCGATTTAGTGTTATTGATGAAATCATCTCCAGATATATTAGCGCTAGTTGAAATAATAGCATCATTAATATTTTGACAGATATATGTTACTATATCAACTGTTACTAAGCGTATTGCAATAGTTGTTTTACCACCAGTTAACCACTGAATATCCTTTTTACCTGGCACTATCCAAGTAGTTGGTTGAGGTTGTTTGGAGCATATTTTATGGATTTGTTCATTAGATAGTTTAGTGGTATCTGCATATTTGAGTAAATGCTTATAATTATGCGAGATTATAACAAATCCTTTGCTTGAGTCTCTTTTTTTTAAGTTTATAACTTTTGCTACTGCATTTTTAGAGATGCTGCAACTCAAGCTGTATACTGTATCTGTAGGGATACTAATAACATTATCGTTTATTATTTCACTAATGATTTTATCCAAATCTTTTGTAAGCATATTCTAGTTATGGTTCGTGACTCTTAAGCTGAGGATATTTTATTACGTTTTAGAAATAAAAAAAGCTACAAGCCAATAAACCTATAGCTTATAGAAGTTAAATTTACTTCTTGTTTAGTTGCTCTTTGATAAGGTCACCAAGAGTTGTAGGAGTCATTTGCTCTACTTTGTAGTTAGACTTACTAGCTGCAGTATTATCTTCATTAACAGCTTTGATAGAAAGAGCAATACTTCTCTTCTTAGTGTCAATGTTAATAATTCTAGTTTCTACTTCTTGACCTTCACTTAACTCATCACGAACATCTTTTGTATGCTCAGCAGAAATTTCAGAAATTCTAATGAAACCATCGATGTTGTTATCTTCATCAAGCATAACTACCGCACCATTATCTTGTACTTTAGTTACTTTACCTGTTACTAAAGAACCTTTAGGATAGATATTTACAAAGTTCTTGAACGGGTCCTCAGAAAGTTGCTTCATGCTAAGAGCAATTCTCTCAAGATCAGTGTTTACAGAGACTAATACAGCTTCTACTTCATCACCTTTCTTAAGCTCTTTGATAGCTTTAGCTGGATTATCCCATGCAACATCTGAAATATGTACAAGACCATCAATACCGCCTTCAAGGCCAATAAACACACCGAATTCAGTGATTGATCTGATTTTGCCAGTAACTTTATCACCGTGTTTGTAGTTTTTCTCAAACTCGCTCCAAGGATTAGGTCTGCATTGCTTGATACCAAGAGAGATTCTGTGGTTAACAGCATCTAGTTCAAGTACGATAACTTCAACTTCTTGACCGATAGATACAGCTTTATGAGGATTAACGTTTTTGTTAGTCCAATCCATTTCAGATGTATGAACTAAACCTTCAATACCTTCTTTTAACTTAACAAAACAACCATAGTCAGTAATGTTAGTTACTGTACCCATAAGCTTAGCACATACAGGAAGCTCATTAGCGATATTTAACCATGGATCTTCGCCAAGCTGCTTAATACCTAGAGAAATTCTTTGTTTCTCTTTATCAAACTTGATTATTTTAACATCAATTTCTTGACCTATAGATAGTACATCTGTAGGGTGGCTGATTCTGCTCCAAGAGATATCAGTTATGTGTAATAGACCATCAACACCGCCAAGATCAATAAACGCACCGAAATCTGTGATGTTTTTAACTATACCTTTAAGAACACTACCTTCAGAGATTTTCTCTAACATAGCATCTCTATCGCCAGAGTTGTTCTCTTCGATAACTGCTTTTCTAGAAACAACAATATTGTTTCTCTTAGTATCGATTTTAACAACTTTTAATTCGATATCTTTATCTTCTAAATGAGCTACATCTTTAATAGGTCTTGTGTCAACTAATGAACCAGGTAAGAATGCTCTTAAACCTTCAACATCCATAGTGTAACCACCACGAACGTGATTAGTAATTTTACCAAGAACAGTTTCGTTGTTTTCGAAAGCTCTTTCAATTCTGTCCCGAAGCTCGATTTTTTTAGCTTTATCTCTTGATAATCTAGTTTCGCCGCAGCTATTATCTAGAGCTTCTAGAACAACATTGATTTTATCACCAGCCGCTACTTCTAGCTCACCATTACTATTTTTTAAAGAAGACACAGGGATGAATGACTCTGATTTAAGACCAGCATCAATCATTGCGAATTCTTTGTCTATACTTACTACAGTTGCTTCGATAATTTTACCTATTCTCATCTCTGTTTGTTTAAGAGATTGCTCAAGTAGTTCTTTGAAATTTTCTGACATTTTTTTGATTTCCATTTCCAGTGTGGTTGGTTGTACACAGTTTGCAAGTACCCACTGGTATTTGTTATAATAAATTAAGTACTAGCAAACAATTATGCAATTTGTAATATTATCTAAGAGATGACAATTCTTCAAGAAGAAAATATTAAAACTTATGTCTGATGATGCAAATGATGATATTTTTTTTATGCAAAAAGCCTATGAGCAGGCATTATTAGCTCATCATGCTGGTGAAGTTCCAATAGGAGCAGTACTTGTTAAGGACTGTCAAATAATTGCGCAAAATTTTAACCAAACTATAAGCTTAAGTGATCCAACAGCACATGCAGAAATCTTGGTTTTACGCTCAGCAGCAATAAAGCTAGGCAATTACAGATTAGTTAATACAAAATTGTATGTTACTTTAGAGCCATGTATAATGTGCTTAGGTGGTTTAATTCAGGCAAGAGTGTCTGAATTAATTTATGCTTGCGATGATAATCGAGTAGGCGCTTTTTCACGTGAAAAGCTTCATCAGAATAAGAATATTAACCATAACCTTGGAGTAATAGCTGGAGTAATGGCTGATAAGTGTAGTAAACTTCTAAAGGATTTTTTTCAACAAAGAAGAAATTAGGTTATGAAAAAGGAAAAAATTGTTGTTTTATATGGTGGTGATTCCCCAGAAAGAGAAGTTTCTTTAAAATCTGGTAAAGCAGTTTTGGATTCTTTACTAAGCCAGGGTTATGACGCAGTAGGCCTAGATTCTAGTGGTAAAGAACTAGTAGCAAAAATTTTGGAGTTAAAACCAGATAAATGTTTTATTGCATTGCATGGTGAAGATGGTGAGAATGGTAGAGTATCAGCATTACTTGAGATGCTTGGAATTAAGCATACAAGTTCATCGATGAAATCATCGGTAATCACTATGGATAAAATGATTTCTAAAGAAATATGGATACATAATCGTATGCCTACACCGATGGCAAAATTTCTCACTGATAAATTAGTTGCAGAAGATGAGATTAGTTTTCCTGTTGCAGTTAAACCAAGTAGTGGTGGCTCAAGTATTGCTACTTTTAAAGTGAAATCTATACAAGAGCTCAAACAAGCCTATGAAGAAGCATCAAAATATGGTGAAGTGATGATTGAGCAGTGGGTGACAGGTAAGGAAATTACTGTAGCTATTGTTAATGATGAAGTTTATTCTTCTGTTTGGATAGAGCCGCAAAATGAGTTTTACGATTATGAGTCAAAGTATAGTGGTAAATCAATCTATCACTCACCGAGTGGCTTATGTGAGCAAAAAGAGCTAGAGGTCCGCCAATTAGCTAAAAAGGCCTACGACTTGCTTGGCTGTAGAGGCCATGCAAGAGTAGATTTTATCTATGATGATAGAGGTAACTTTTACATTATGGAGATAAACTCTTCACCAGGAATGACTGAGAATAGTCTATCACCTAAGTCAGCAGCTGCAGAAGGAATTGATTTTGATAATTTTGTTAAGAGAATAATAGAACAGGTGCAATGACAAAAATTATCAAGAAGTTTTTAATATTAAGCTTGATATTATTAGTGATTTTAGGCTCTGCTATTTTTATTGCTGCTAAAACAGATAAAACAGTTTCAAAGATTGATGTTGTATCTAATTATGGGCTTATTTATATATCTAAGCAAGATTTGATCAATAAAATTGCTACGCTTGATAATAATCAATGGTTTGATGTTAATATTGCTAGTATTGAGAAATATATCTATTCAATCGAAGGTGTTGATTATACGCTAGTAAAAAAAGTTTGGCCATCGACATTAGTAATTTATTTATATGACCATAAGCCTGTAGCTTATTGGAATAATAATCAGATTCTTCTTGATAATATGCAAATCATTACTCCAGCGGTTTTAAACTATAATGGTGATTTACCATATATCCAAAGCAAAGATGATAGTAGTAAAGACTATATATATCAAACCTATAAAGAGTTAAATAGTATTGCCAAACAAAATAATATGCAAATACTTAAAATATCTTATACTGGTAATCAATTTGGTATTTTACTTTCAGATGATATTGAAGTTGTGCTTGGTTCAGTTAAGCTGAAAAAGCGCTTAGAATTATTTTTTAAATCTTATACAAAAGTTAAAGATTATAAATTAGTTAAATATTTTGACATGCGTTATAGTGACGGTTTTGCAGTAAAGTATAAATAGAAAAGCATTTATTTTATTGGTTTTCTATGATAATAAGCTATAATGTAATATAAGTATATATTAAGTAAAATTATTTGTCTTTGAATTGGGGCTAATTAAATGGGTTTTGGGAATAATAATTTTTGTGCTGTAGATTTGGGCTCACACAAAATAACGGTCGCGATTGGTCAACTTGCTGAGAATAACAGTATAAAAATATTGGGAGTTAGTCAGAAACAGTCAAAAGGGATCAAACAAGGTTCTGTAATTAATCTTGAAATGGCTATGGAAACGCTTAATGCTGCACTTGATGAGGCTAAAAGTATAGCAGGTGTAGATGTTAAGGAAGTTACCTTAGGAGTTAGTGCTCCTAGTATTAGTGGTTTTAACTCATATGGTTTAGCAGCAGTTGAAAACAGTGAAGTCAGTATTGAAGATTTAGCTATGGCGGTTAAGACTGCAAAAGCAGTGCCGATGTCAGCTGATACAGAGATGTTGCATGTTTTACAAAGAGATTATATTGTTGATGGTCAACCTGGTGTTACTGAGCCTATTGGCATGTTTGCAGTAAGGCTAGAATCTAATGTTCATATAATAGTAGCATCATCACGCTTATTGCAAAATGTACGTAAATGTGTTTCAAACTGTGGTTATAATATTAGTAATCTTGTTGTTGAGCATTTAGCTGCTAGTAGCGCAACCCTTACTGATAATGAAAAAGAAATGGGTGTTTGCCTTGTAAATATTGGCGCTGATTCAACAAGCTTTTCAGTTTTTGCTGATGGTGGTATTTGTTACACATCAAGTATTAAAACAGGTGGTGCAAGTATTTCTTCAGATATTTCTAAAGTATTTAGGCTTCCTATCGAAGCAGCTGAGAGCTTGAAGTTACAATATGGTTATGCTGCAAGTAAATATCTTAAAAATCCTGATGAAAAAATAGATATACCAAACTCATTAGGTAATGCTAAAAAAAGAATATCATTGCAGGACTTGTCTTTGGTTATTGAAGCTAGAGTAGAAGAGATATTTGAGTCATTATATCGAGAGTTAGATCAACATCGTCTGTTAGAAGTCATATCATCTGGGATTGTATTTACCGGTGGTGGAGCCAAGCTTAAAGGTCTCGCTAGACTTGCTGAAGATATGTTCAAGCTACCAGTAAGGGTTGGTGGGCCTATTGAGATCTCTGGCGCTAATGAGGTTGTTCATAACCCATCTTATGCAACAGTTGTTGGGCTACTAAAGTATGCAGCTGAAAATAGTGATACAAGTAATGAGCAGAAGGTTGATGAAGATGTGATAGAAATAGATGAGAACATAGGCAAATCTAAGAAAAAGATAATCTCATCTGTAAAAGGCTGGTTTTCAAATAATTTTTAAGTTAAGTAGTTTTAAAAGGTGAATCTAAAAATAAAGGAGTAAGAATATGTTTGATTTTAATGATTCAATGGTTTCAAATGCCATAATTAAAGTTGTTGGTGTTGGTGGCGGTGGCGGTAATGCTGTACAGCATATGTGTGAAGAGGTTTCTGATGTTGAGTTTTTTGCCCTGAATACAGATGGTCAAGCATTATCAAAATCAAAAGTTCAAAATATATTACAAATTGGTACAAACCTAACGAAAGGTTTAGGTGCTGGTGCTAACCCAGAGATTGGTAAGAGAGCAGCAACTGAAGATAGAGCAAAAATTGAGCAACTTTTAGAAGGTGCTGATATGGTTTTCATCACTGCTGGTATGGGTGGTGGTACAGGTACAGGTGGAGCACCTGTAGTTGCAGAAATAGCAAAAGAAATGAGCATACTTACTGTAGCTGTAGTTACTAAGCCTTTCCCTTTCGAAGGACCAAGAAGAATGAAAGCGGCTGAGCAAGGTATAGATGAGCTAACAAAGCATGTTGACTCGATAATTACTGTGCCAAATGAAAAACTTCTAAGTGTGCTTGGTAAGGGTGCATCGCTAATAGATGCGTTTAATGCGGCAAATGATGTTTTAGGTAACGCTGTAAAAGGTGTATCTGAGCTTATCACTAAACCTGGTCTTATCAACGTCGACTTTGCTGATGTTAGAGCTGTTATGACTGATATGGGTCTAGCAATGATGGGTATGGGCGAAGCTACTGGCGAAAATAGAGCTAGAGAAGCTGCAGAAGCTGCTATCTCAAGCCCACTTTTAGAAGATATTAATCTTGATGGTGCTAAAGGTGTAATTGTAAATATTACAGCTGGTATGGATATGTCTATTGGTGAGTTTGAAGAAGTTGGTGAAGTGATTAGATCTTTCATCTCTGACGAGGCTATCGTGATAGCTGGTACAGTTATTGATCCAGATATGACTGATTCTATGAAAGTGACAGTTGTTGTTACTGGGATAGAGAAAGTTGCAATGAAAAGAGGCTTTGGTTTAGAGAAGTCATCTAGCCAGCTACAAGGTGCTTCAAGCTTTTCAAATAAAACATCTGTACCTTTCTTAAGAAAAGAGACTGAGATTGTTACTGGTTCTAGTAATACGCCAAAAACTGATTCTGATGATGTAAATAAATCAGATATTCCTAGTTTCTTAAGAAGAAGATAATAAAAAACAAAAAATAAGAGAGAATAATGAAACAAAAGACTATAGCAAAAGAATTTTCTGTAACAGGTGTTGGTTTGCACTCTGGTGTAGATGTTTCTATGACTGTTAAATCAGCTGATGTTGATAGTGGTATAGTATTTCGTCGTGCTGATTTAGCCCCAGTTGTTGATATCAAAGTTACTCCATCTAGTATTAAAGAAGCTATAATGTGTACTCTTTTAACAAAAGATGGTGATCAAAATCTATCAGTATCAACAATTGAGCATTTGATGTCCGCATTTGCTATGTTTGAAGTTGATAATGTATTGATTGAGGTTAATGCTCCAGAGTTACCAGTAATGGATGGTAGCTCTTATGAGTTTACACAGTTACTAAAAGAGGCTGATATTGTTGAGCAAAATTCTGCTAGAAAAGGTATCAAAATCTTAAAACCTGTAAGAGTTGAGTATGAGGGTAAGTTTGCTGAAGTTTTACCTAGTGATACATTAAAATATGAGTTTAAGATTCACTGGGATCACCCTGTAATTGCGGCAACAAATGATCACATAGTTTTTGAATATGATCTTGATGAGTATATTGAGATGGTTTCAAAGGCTAGAACATTTGGTTTTTATGAGCAGCTTGCCTACTTACATCAAAACAATCTTGCTAAAGGAGCATCGTTAGATAATGCTGTTGGTATTACTAACGAAGGTGTCCTTAACGAATGTGGTTTACGTTATGATGATGAGTTTGTCAGACATAAGCTTCTAGACGCGATTGGTGATTTCTATGTTGGTGGTTATATCTTAGGTCATTTCAAATGTTTTAAGTCAGGTCATACTCTTAATAACAAGCTCCTACATGCTATCTTTGCTGATAAAGATGCGTGGGAATATATTTAGTTTTGTCTTAATCTGTTAAAATTATGTTTTGTTCTTTTATATCGATTTCTAGAGCTTGTTTAATAATTTTTGTATTTTTATCGTTATGAATTTTATTTATAGCATTTTCACGCTTAATTTCAGTAGGTGATTTTTGCCCAGCAGAGAGTAGATTTTTTATATCTAACCTGAAACTAGCATTATTAAGATACTCACTAATAATTGCTTGAAGTTTGATTATACTTTGAGGATTAAGCTCAAGAATTTTTTTAGCATCTTCATTAAGTTGAATTTCAAATGTTTCACCATTATCACTGATAAGATGACTATTAAAAGCTAGTGTTTTTGTGAAGCCTTTTAGTTTTAGTCTATTAAGGAGATTAAACCATTTTTTATCTAATGACTGTTCTTGAGTGTTCTCAGTAACTGTTGAATTATTATTTTGTGTTACAACTGATTTTACAGTTTGTTTAGTTTGTTCTGGCTTAAATGTATTTTTAAGCAAGCTTATATCATTTCTAGCAGTTGTTGCGTTAGCATCTGTCTTAGAGATTTGGGCTGTATCAGTTAGGTTTTTTTTTTGAAATGCTATAAGTCTAAGTATAGCCATAGTTACACCAGTTTCGAAATTTGGTGCTAAAGGAATATCTTTTTTGGCAGTTATTGTGAGTTGATACAAAAAGTGTGCTTGCTCTATTGATATTTTTGCCAAAATATTATTGATTATATCAACATCAATATCATTAATAGCATCTAATGACTGTGTAAAGCTATAGATACAGCAAGCGAACCAAATTTCGGCGATTTTATCTAGTACAGCATCGGCACTACTTTCTGTAAGTGCTAAATTTTTGACTGCTGGAAGTATCGTACTTGGATCATTGTTAATAATCGCATTTATAATACTATATACTTCTTCACTATCAATAATTCCAAGCATTTGCTTAATTTGAGCATGCTTAAGTTCGCCACTACAAAAGCTAATAGCCTGATCAAGTAAACTTAAGGCATCTCTTAAGCTTCCTTTGGCATGATAAGCTATATACTCAAGTGACTGCTCATCTGAATTTATATTCTCTTTAATTAGAACTGTTTTTAGTTGATTCTTGATATCAGCCTGTGAGATATGCTTAAGATGAAGTTGTATGCATCTGGATAGTATCGTAACAGGGATTTTATGATAATCTGTAGTTGCTAAGATAAATTTGACATACTCTGGTGGCTCTTCAAGGGTCTTTAGCAAAGCATTGAAGCTTTGCTTAGATAGCATATGTACCTCATCAATTAGGTAGACTTTATATCGCCCTTGTGATGGCATATATTGAATATTATCCAATATCTCTTTTGTCTCTTCAACACCTGTGCGTGAAGCAGCATCAATCTCAATCAAATCTATAAAGCTATTATTATTGATTGCTACACAGTTTTCACATTTGTTACAAGGCTCAGCAGTAATACCAGTTTTACAGTTTAGACATTTTGCCAAGAGTCTACCAAGTGTTGTCTTACCAACTCCACGAGTACCTGTAAATAGATAAGCATGGTGGACTTTTTGAGTTTCTAGAACATGTACTAAGCTGTTAAGAGCATGCTGTTGTCCAGTAACTTCTGAAAATGACTGTGGACGATATTTTCTTGCTAATGCTTGATATGACATTTATAAATTAGTTTATTAGAAAATCATATAGTAAATGATAACAGAGTTAGACTAAAAGAATAAGAGGATATTTATATAACTTTGAATAGTCTTTATTTGCAAAATTTAGCGTAAAAATATAGAATTTACAGACAAAAATATTACATTAAAATCAAAAAATGGAATCTATAAATTATAAGCTTGTGTTAAAAGATCTAATGGTACGTATTAAATCTTTACGGGACTACCTTTGACTATGATGCTAAGAAAGAAAAGTTAACAGAAGTCCTAATGGAACTAGAAGATGGCGCTATTTGGGACAATCCAGAGTATGCACAAAGTTTAGGTAAACAAAAAGTTGAGCTAGAAAATGTTGTAAATAGTTGTGAGTGTATTTCAGAGACGTTGGAAACTCTTAGTGAGCTTTTAGAATTGGCAGAGAAGGATGAGTTACTAATGCAAGAAATTGCTCGAGATACACAAGATGTGGCTAGTGAGATTGAGAAGCTTGAGTTTCGTCGCATGTTTTCAGGTAAAATGGATGCTAATAACGCATTCTTGGATATTCAGTCGGGTTCTGGAGGTACAGAAGCACAAGATTGGGCAGAGATGCTAATGCGGATGTATATGCGTTGGGCAGATAGTCATGGTTTTAAGGTAAGTATTAATAATGTCTCGGATGGAGATGTTGCAGGTATAAAAGGATGTACGCTAAAAATAGATGGCGAATATGCTTATGGTTGGCTGCGTACCGAAACTGGTATTCATAGATTAGTGCGCAAATCACCTTTTGACTCAAACAGTAAGCGTCATACATCTTTTGCATCGGTATTTATCTCACCTGAGGTTGATGATGATATTGATATTGAAATAAATCCTGCTGATTTACGAGTTGATACTTATCGCGCATCAGGGGCTGGTGGTCAGCATGTCAATAAAACTGATTCAGCTGTGAGAATAACGCATATTCCAACAAATATTGTGGCACAAAGTCAAAGTGATAGGTCACAGCATAAAAACAGAGATAACGCGATGAAACAGCTTAAGTCAAAGCTATATGAGATGGAATTACAAAAGCGTAATGCTGAAAAGAATGCTCTTGAAGACTTAAAGGCTGATATTGGTTGGGGTAGTCAAATTCGTTCGTATGTGCTTGATCAGTCGCGTATTAAAGATCTAAGAACAGGAGTGGAAAACACCAATACTCAAGCAGTATTAGATGGTGATTTGGATAAGTTTATTGAGGCTAGCTTGAAAAGTGACTTGTAATAAATGGGTTTTATAAAAAGAAGGTTTCGCTACTTACTACGTAAGTTTTAGCGACATACTTTTTTCTTGGCAGAAAATAGTATGCAAAACTGCCTAGCACTTGCTATCGCTTATTTGCATAAATGGTATTTACAAGACTCGCGTAAGCTCAAACAGTTGTAGATATTTTTCATTATCAGTAGCAAAAGCTAACCGCAAAAGTGCAAAAAATATAGGGTATAAAGATGAGCAGTAAATTAAAAGATTTAATAAAAACAGCGATAAAAGAGTATTTAGATGCTAATGATATAACAGTTAAAGATGCTGTTAGAGGCAAGATTAGAGATCAAATTAGTGAGTTTTTAGGTGAAGTAAGCGAGATAAATGAGCAGGTTAAAGAACAAGTTGTAGCACTTGCGAAAAAGCATGTAACAGAGTTGCAAGAAAGCTCACAAATCGCTTTAAGAAAAGAAAAGCTAAAAACTTTAGCTAAGCAAAATAATGGCATAAGCCATCCAAATAGTTTCCGAAGAAATGCTGTTGCTACAGAGTTACAAGCTTGCTATGCTGATAAGACTAAGCAAGAATTAGAAGAGCTAGATAACAAACAACAGTATAGTCTAACAGGTAGAGTAGTTCTACGCCGTGTCATGGGTAAGGCATCTTTTATAACACTACAAGATTACACCAGTAGAATCCAAGTTTATCTAAAAAAGAGTGACTTACCAGAAGGTCAATATGAAACTTTCAAAAATCTATGTGATTTAGGTGATATTGTAGGTATTTCAGGAACTATGTTTAAGACAAATACTGGTGAACTTTCTGTAGAAGCAAGTCATTTCGAGATCTTAACGAAGGCGATTCGTCCGCTACCAGATAAATTCCATGGTTTAGCAGATCAAGAGATGAGATATCGTCAGAGATATGTTGATTTAATTACAAATGAAAAATCGCGTGAAGTTTTTAAGGTGCGTTCAAAAGTTGTAAGTTTTATCCGTAACTACTTTGATAAATTGGATTTCATGGAGGTAGAGACACCAATGATGCATGTTTTACAAGGTGGTGCTGCCGCTAAGCCATTTAAGACACATCACAATGCTTTAGATATGCCATTGTATTTACGTATTGCTCCAGAACTTTATCTAAAAAGACTAGTTGTTGGTGGTTTTGAGCGTATTTATGAAATAAATCGTAATTTTAGAAACGAAGGGGTATCTTCGCGCCATAATCCAGAATTTACAATGCTAGAGTTCTATATGGCGTATGCTGATTATAACGATCTTATGGATCTAACAGAAGATATGCTTTCTAAGCTTGTACAAGAAGTTATTGGTAGTGAAGTACTTGAGTATGGAGACTATAAAATCAACTTTAGTGGTAAGTACGAGCGTATCTCAATGGTTGATTCAATTGTTAAATATAATGATGATATTACCAAAGAAGATTTAGCAACTTTTAAATCAGCTAAAAAGATTACTGAGAAACTAAAAATAAAAGTCGAGGCTTACCATGAGCTTGGACACCTAATAAATGAGATATTTGAAGAAACTGTTGAACATAAGCTTATTCAGCCAACGTTTATCACAGATTATCCAGCAGTAGTTTCACCACTAGCGCGTAGGCAAGATGGTAATCTAGAATTTACAGATAGATTTGAGTTCTTTGTCGGAGCGCGTGAAATTGCAAATGGTTTCTCTGAGCTTAATGATGCCGAGGATCAAGCAGAGCGCTTCAGAAAGCAAGTTGAAGCAGCTGCATCTGGTGATGATGAGACAATGCCGTATGATAAAGATTATATCCGTGCTCTAGAGTATGGTATGCCTCCTACAGCAGGTCAAGGAGTCGGTATTGATAGACTTGTGATGTATTTAACGAATTCACAATCTATTAGAGATGTGATTTTATTCCCGCATATGAAGCCAGAGTGAATTAAATGCTAAAAAACTTTCTTCAATCATTTTTTGGAAATGTCTATACTCCTGAAATTGATCCTTTATAGTACATACAAAAATTTGTCAGTCCAAGCTATAAACAAATAGTTGATGGTCATAAGATTAACTATGCAGGGTTTATCGAGCATATAAACAAGCAGCGCGAAGTATAGTTAGAGATGTTGAGTTTAAATTTATTTTTCTTGTTGGAGAGTGGCGTGTAAAAGCGTAAGTAAAACCAGATAATCACGAGATAATAACAAAGGTTTATGCTTTCTTTGAATTTAAGGATGGAATGTTAGTTTCATGTGATGAGCGTATGAGAATGGTTCAAGGTGCTGTAGAAGATTAAGATTTAGGTAGTAGGATAGTTTATGTCGAAAGATATTGTAAGTCATGGGATATTTTGTAGTTATAGTGAAGCTATTACTGAAAATCTAGAATATCTTACGATGACAATTTAAAATCTCTTTTATTTGATTTAGAGAGTTGCTCATTAGGTAGGTTTTTGATCGAAAATATAGATTTAGTGCTTATTGGAGGTAATTACCCAGAATAAAGGTGGTTATAGTAATGATTTGGAGACTAAACTTTATAATTACGCACCTATATACCAAATAATATTTAGACAAAAAATACTAGAATTAGTTGATAATGCAAAAAATTTATCTGTTCCTGCAGGTCTTTTACCAGAATTTTCAGATGAGCTAATCTTATCTAAAAATTTCAGATCGATGCTTATGATCTTGATGCAAGCTGTGCAGAAAAAAGTGAATTATCAAAACTTGGGAATGTTATATATATCAAAAATGAGAATTGTTATAATGCAGTAGTTAGTAATGGTCTTAATATTTATCTTTAAACTAGCGAAAAGGTATAAAAATTTTTTCAGTTTAAAAGTGACTCTCTAAAACTCTAGGAGTAACGCTTATTTGTAGCTTTATAGCTTATTTAGATGAAGTTAAATATTAAAGTTCTTAAAATATAAAGTTTGGTAAAGAAGTTTTTAGAGATATACTAAATGTAACTTGGAAAAAAAACATTCACAAGATGAATTTTATCAGATACTTTCAAATTGTGGTTTTAATATTAAAGAAATGAAGGTATTTCAACTGTTGTTGCTATTAAGAAAGTAATAATTATTACTAATGATCATCATCATAACTAGCTTTATGGGATTTACCCTCAATATATGAAGTAAAAGCAATTAGTAGTGCAGAAACCACAAAGACAATATGGATAACAGCTGACCACATTAAATCTCTATCATTTGTCTGAGAAACTTCAAGGAATTTTTTTAGTAAAGAAATAGAAGATATGCCAATAATTGAACCGGCGATCTTTAACTTAACAGCATTAGGTGAGAGCTTTTTAATCCAGACTGGTTGGCCACCACTTTTTTTATCTAGATTCATCTTGCTTACAAAGTTTTCATAACCACTAATTACTACTATTACTACAAGATTAGCTACTAATACAACATCACAGAGAGTCAAAGTAAGAATTATTAACTGATCTTCGTTAAAGCTTTTAAAAGAGGTAAATAAGTGATGTAGTTCATGATATATCTCGTATATAAAACCAAATAAAACTAGTGATAAAAGTAGATAAATTGGTGCCTGAATCCAACGGATACCAAATATAAAAATCTCAATTATTGATAATATTTTGTTTATAAATTTACTCATGTGATAATCCTATATTTAGTTTGCAAAAAAATACTTAATGAATAAAGATATATGAATTAAAAATTAAAAGCAATAATATATTTCCTCATAAAAACTCTAAGTATTATAAAGGATAAGCTTTATGGGGTAAGTAAAGAATATAAACTGATCTATATTGACGAGATAATGACAAATACATATTTACTTAAATCTTTTTTGTCTTAGAATATGCGGCACCATATATAAGGCTAGCTATAAATGCTAGTACTGCAAAACGAATTCCTGTAAATGTTATATGAATAAATGCAAATACGAATGATGTGATTATTACTGCTATAATTGGATTAAAAGCTTCTCCAGAAGATTTCCTCAGATAGACATGTAAATATCAGATTTACAAAAATGAAATACTAAAGAGTATAGTGCGTTAGTTTAAAATCAAATTTTTTGAAGTCAAGTAAGTAGTTTATAGGAATTAGGATGAATACTGCTATTAATCCATAAAAAAAACCTGGTTTTATAACTGACAATAACTTGCTTAAACTTTTCAAAAGCCTAATTTCTGATGAAAAAAGTAATAAAAAATATGTTGGCATAATAGAATTATAGTTTAAATATAGACTAAAAGGAATAGCATCTTTTGAAATTTGAATGTTTTTAATTATACATATTAAAAACAAAAATGCATGTAGTTAAGAAATAGAATCATTGCGGTAATTATTAAAGAAAAATAAACTAAAGTCTTTTTTATTTTTGAAAAAAAAAGCTTAACAGATAAATAATTATATATAGTAATTACTAAAAACCCAGTTAAACTTACTATCCATCCTACTAATGTAAGAATTAGAGAAGCTATAACTGTAATATTACCCAAAAGTCTTAAATCTTGTCCACAGTGATAAAACAGAAGTGATATCTAAGACATACGCTAAGTATATGAAATATTAAATTGAGCATAATTTTAGGCTATGTCTAACAGTTCAATTACATAAGTATTATTATTCATTATAGCATCATCTATTGGTTTTTTACCCCATCTGTCTGTAGCATTAACATTAGCACCTTTGCTGATAAGATATTTAACAATATCTTCATGGCCTTCAGCAGCAGCTAGGTGAAGTGCTGTTCTTTTATCATAATCACCTTTGTTAATATCGACACCTAAGGCAACGGCTCTTTTTATTTCTGATAAATCACCAGCACTTGCTGCCAAAATTAGTTCAAATGTTAAGTTTGACTCAACAGTCATTCTATTTTCAACTGGATTTATTTTGTCACAATGAGTTATATGATCATAGTTATGGAAACTAAACTTCTCTACTAGTCTTTTACTAAATTCAACACCTCTTACAGAGTTATGATTATGGTCAAGGCGAGGAGAAAAAATTGCAAAACCACCAACATTTGGAATAGCTATAGCTATAGCTCCAGAGACTCCTGATTTTGCTGGTAAGCCAACAGAGAAAGCATACTCACCAGAAAAATCATACATGCCACAAGAATACATCATTGATAAGCAGTTACGAATTGTTGTTGGTGAAAATATTTTTTTGCTAGTAAAAGGGCATATACCACCATTAGCTATAGATGCCATAATTTTTGCCATTTTTTTGGAGTTAACTTGGATAGAACAAGTTTGGAAGTAGAAATCCAATGCAGTGTGGATATTTGTACCCTCTGGAAAAGCACCTACTTCTTTCATAAAATGAGCTAGAGCATAATTTCTATCTGCAGTTTCTTTTTCTGAATGATATACAGCGTTATCAAAGCCGATAGGTTCGCCACCTGCTAGATCTTGCCAAACATTAGTAATGTGTTCAAATCTATCAGCAAGATTCCACTCTGGTTTGATTAGTGAGCACATCATGATAGCACCAGAGTTTATCATCGGGTTATGAGGCAGGTCGTACTTGTTTAATGCTATAGCATTAAAAGTAATACCACTTGGTTCTCTACCAACATGTTGGTGAACTTTATCTTCGCCATTTTCTTCAGTAGCTATACAGTATGTAATAGTTTTTGCAGTCGACTGCACACAGTATGGTTGTAGATAATCTCCTAAGGTAATCATTTGACCATCGACACTACAAAAAGCCACAGCAAAAAGATTAGGATCAACCCTTGCTAGTTGAGGAATATAGTTTGCGTTTCTACCTGTTTCATTTTTTTTAGTTTCATTATATATGGCTTCGATTTCTTTTTTAAAATCATTAAAATTAGGAATTATAAAGCCTTTATTAACAGCTTTTTCGATAAGACCTATGTTTTCAAAGGTAATTTCTTGAAATGTATCAAAATCAATCTTTTCAATATCAGAAAGCTTATCTAATTTGCTGATTAATTTAGTGATGCGATGATCATCATTGCTAATACCTGACTCAACTAAGATATCTATAATATCTGTTTTTGTCATAAAGTTATCTTTATCACAGATAGCATTAAAAATATTTTTATAATAATCTTTGCCGCTAGATGTAGTTTTAATCATTATTGTTTTCATGAGAAATATAGTTTTTAACAAAAAATAATATTAGGTTATTTTACAGAAAAAAAAGAGGATTTAATATAAATAAGATCTGCTTAACTAATAGTAGCTGTTGCAAGAGCTATAGCCACTAAATATGGATCTGAGTTTGCTCCTGGTCTTCTATCTTCAAAGTAGCCATAACCTTTTAAGGCTACTTGTCTTGGGATTCTAATAGAAGAGCCTCTATCAGCATCACTAACTTTGAAAGTGTTGATATCACATGTCTCATGAAGTCCAGTTAAGCGCTCATGAAGATTAAAACCATAATTTTTGATATCGATACTATGATTTTTCTCTAGGTTTTTAACTATATATTCAATAGCTTTCCTACCATCTTGAGGATCTCTTGTTTTCTTCGTTGAGAAGTTTGTATGAAGTCCAGCACCATTCCAATCGCCTTTAATAGGTTTATTATCAAATGAAATGGTAATACCATATTCTTCGCTGAGTCTCTCTAATAACCATCTAGCAATGTGAGTATGGTCTGCGACATTTAGTATACCAGCGTCCTCATTATCTGCACCTCTATAACCAATTTGAAACTCCCATTGCCCTGGCATAACTTCGGCATTTATACCATAGAATAAAATTCCTGCTTCTAGGCATGCCTGCATATGAGTCTCAACTAAGTCACGACCAAAAGCTTTGTTTGCGCCAGCACTACAGTAGTAAGGTCCTTGAGGCCCTGGGAAACCAGTAGTCGGCCAGCCTAATGGACGACCATCTTTAAACATTGTATATTCTTGCTCAAAGCCTGCCCACATCTGATGATCTTCAGCACTATCTAAAAGGGCTCTTAGCTTGGCACGATTATTTGACGTGTGTGGAGTTTGTCCATCAGGGTTATAAACCTCACATAACACTAAATAACCATAGTCTCTTAGTGGATCAATTACAAAGTTAACAGGTTTAAGAATACAATCTGAATTATCTCCTGTAGCTTGGTTTGTTGAAGAACCATCAAAACTCCATTCTGGGAAGTCATCTGGATTCTCAAATTCTTTAAACGGTAAAACTTTTGCTTTAGATCTAAGATGAGGCACAGGATCTGAACCATCAACCCATATGTATTCTGCAGTTATTACTTTCATATCTTTACTATATTCCTTAACATTGGTTAATTCTGTTTAATGATATCAATTGTCTGAAAAAAGTAAATGCTGCTATCACAGTTGCAATTAAAATTTAGAAAAATTCTTCTAGTATTTTAGAAAATATCAAAAACAATTTCATTAAGCTTAAGTTGTATATTTCCTTTTCTCACACCTTTGATACATAGATCAGTATCAAGACATTTTTCCAATCCTGCTGAAATTTTTTTAGAACTAAGCTTATTTGCTAAACTAGTATAAAACTTCTGTTTAGCTGGCCAGATATTATTATCTTTAAATATCTTTTGATGATAAATTACTTGAGTGTTCTTAAGTTGAGAGAGTATTCTTAATTCTCTTTTTAGAGCCCAGAGCACAAGAGGTGGCTTGTCATTTTCGTTTAGAATGCTATTAAGTATCTTTAGTGCTTTGCTTTTGTGTTGAGAGAGAATTGCTTCAGAAAGATCAAATACATCAAAACTAGCATGCTCATGAAGAAAAGGACGAATTGTATTTTCATCAAAGAGTTGACTATCTTGGCGCGAGAGTAGTTTTATGATTTGTTTTGTTGCTATCAAGTTACCCTCTGTCTTTAGTGCTAAGAGTTGAGTTGCTTCTTTTGTAAGGTTTAAGCCAAGCTGTTGTATTTCATAATTTATAATACTTATGGCATTATCTAAACTTGGTTGAAAAATACGAATATGAATAGCCTTATGCTCTAAGCTTTGAAACCATTTTGCTGTGGTGTTTTGCTTTTTTATACCATTGAAAACAAGCAGGTAAACATTACCATCATCATTTATAAGCTTATCAACCAATGCTTGTTGGAGTTTTTTTTGTGGAGGTTTATCAAAATTAAATTGGATAAATCTATCGATTGTAAACAAGCTAAGACAATCAACTTCGTTATACAAAACATTTATGTTTTGTTCACTTAAATCATAATAGCTGATTTCATAACCTTTAGCTTTAAACTGATTAATTATTTTTTCAATAGTATTGTGTCTCTGCAGAGGTTCGTCACCTGTTATGATAAAAAGTTTGTGGGCAGTGAGATCATTTTTTTGTAGTAGATCAAAATAACTTAATTCCATATTATTAATAACTTTAAACTATTGTTATATATCATAGTTATTTTACTATACTGTTTAGCATATAAAAAATCAAAAGAGGTTTAATTATGAAAAAATTAACTGTAGCACTGTTAACAACAGCACACTAATATTGCTGTCAGGTTGTGTAACCAAACCAGCAAATATAATACCCGTTGAAAACTTTCAAGTAGATAAATATCTTGGTAAATGGTATGAGGTAGCAAGGTTTGATAAAGGGTATGACAAATGTCTATGCTGAGTATAGTTTAAACCTTGATGGAACTATAAAGGTAGTAAATAGTAGTATCCATCAACTGGTAAGAGAAGCTATGCTATAGGTGTTACTAAATTTGTTGAAAATAAAAATATTGGCTACCTTAAAGTATCTTTCTTTGGACCTTTCTATAGTGCGTACCTAGTATTTAAGCTTGATGATAATTATAAATGTGCCTATGTGGCCGGTGCTGATAAAGATTATTTATGGCTACTTGCTCGAACACAAACAGTGCCACAAAATAATTAAAGATGACTTTATCAACAGAGCAAAAGCTTTAGGTTACGATACTGATAAACTAGTTTGGATTAAACAGTAAACAACAAGATAGGATTTAAACATAAAAAACTAATCTAATAAACGAAGTTTGATTTTGTAAATTATTATTATGTCTAAACTATGATGATCGATTGGTTGGTTTTTTATCAATAATCACTTTAAGTATAAATTGAAATTGTTGTTATTTAGGTATTTTTAATTAGCCTTTTAAAGGCTAAAATATAAAATATATTTGTGTATATTATTTGTTAGATGAAGAGTTTACATAATTTTGGTAGCTTTGATTTTGGTTGGCTAGTTGTCAGTATTGGGATGGCTGTTGGTGCTGGGATAGTTTTGGTGCCGGTAAGTGTTGGTGTAGTTGGCTTTGCAGTCTTTGTAGTATCGATACTTATAGCATATCCAGGTATTTATCTTCTTCAGAAGCTGTATATAGAGACTTTATTTGCTTCTAAAGAGCCAAGGCCATATAAGGAAACTGTTGCTGAGTTATTAGGTGGTAAGTGGGCGACTTTTTTAGGGGCATTGTATCTATTAATGATGCTAACATGGACTGTAATCTATGCTGAAGTTGTAGCAAAGTCTCTAGCAGCTTACTTATATATGTTTAAACTTACTGCTAATCCACATCTTGAGCATAATGCTTTGTATGGCGCAATTTTGATGATAGCACTAATTTTCATAGGTATGAAAAGTCAAAAGCTTTTTGTCAGAGTATCAACTTTTTTAGTAGTTATTTTGATTGTAGCAATTATTTTTGCATCGGTTTTTTTAATGCCACTATGGTCATTTAATAATGTTTTATATTTACCTGTTGATAGTGGCGAGTTTATCTCTAAAAGTATTATCATGCTACCATTTTCTTTGACATCGATTTTATTTATTCAGTCATTAAGTCCTATGGTAATAGGTTATAGGCTACATTTTCGTAAAAAAGACAAAAACTTTGTTTTAGCTAAGACTGTTACTACAATGACTTTAGCATTTGTTATCTTAGTTGTTATTATTGGCTTTTATATTCTTTCATTTTCATTAGTTATTCCAAAAACATATGCGCTAGAAGCTACACAACATAATCAGTCAGCATTTATTCTTTTAGAAAAACAAGGCTTATCCAATGGTGTGTTGTATATATGTGGAATTGTTATTAGTTTGTGTGCTATTTTAACTTCGTTTTTGAGTGTTTTAGCAGGTATGGAAGAATCCTTAAAAGGAGTATTGAGAAAAACTGCAATAAGACTAGGTCTAAAAGATGATACTAATCATATCTTAAGCTTAAATACACTTATAGTAGTTATAATTTTTCTACTAACATGGCTTTCAATAGTTTTTGATGCACCAGTATATAAACTAGTGCCTTTATCTGGTCCTGTATTTGGTATATTAGGCTGTTTAGTACCATCATATATTGTTTTTAAAATACCACAGCTAGAGAGATGTCGTACTAAAAGTATTTATTTTGTTATTTTTGTTGGAGTTATATTAGTGATATCACCACTTTTGACTTCTGCATTATCTTAGAAATTATATATGACTAATCTGACTATATTATGTAATTTTTAGAAAAACTATCTTTTGTCAACCTATTTATTAACTAAGCCAAATCGAAGTGGTAGCGTAGGATTTTCTGAAGTAGAACACTAATAAGAAAATCGATTTTACTGATCAAGTCGTGGGGATGATGATATATTGTTTTCGGATTACTGTATTATAAAAAACTAAATATGATAAAGCTATAATCAACTATAAGACTATCGTGCTGAACTGGTTAAATTTATTTATGTTATTTATACTGGATTATCTATATAAGAACTAGCAAAAGAAGAGTTTGACTAATGCCTAAAGTGTCTCATACCAGTAAAGACCATAGCAATACTTGCTTTGTTAGCAGTATCGATAACTTCTTGGTCATTTTTTGAACCACCTGGTTGGATTACCGCTGTTGCTCCAGCTTTGATACATTCTTCTAAACCATCAGCAAAAGGAAAGAAAGCATCTGAAGCAACTACTGAGCCTTTAGTGCCTTGGTGAGCTTGCGCTTTTTCAGCACCAATACGCGCAGAATCAACTCGGCTCATCTGTCCAGCACTAATTCCTACTGTTTGATTATCTCTAGCATAGACAATCGCATTTGATTTGACATATTTAACAGCTTTCCATGCAAACATTAAGTCAGTCCATTCTTTATTACTAGGAGCTCTATCTGTAACAACTTTACAGTCATTTATTTCAACACTACCATTATCATAAGATTGTGACAGAATACCACCATGGATGTTTTTACTTATCATCCGCGATGATTTAGTATCAAAAACTTTGCCTGTTGCTAGTACGCGTAAATTTTTCTTGGCTGCCAAAATATCTAAAGCTTCTTGGGTATAAGATGGTGCGATTATTACTTCTAAAAACATCTTACCAAGAGATTCGGCAAATTCTTTATCAACTTCACAGTTAAATGCAACAATGCCGCCAAATGCTGAAATTGGATCACAAGAAAGAGCTTTTTGCCAAGCTTGATAAGCATTTTTACCAGAAGCAATACCACAAGGATTAGCGTGTTTGATGATTGCACATGAAGGTTCAGAATATTCACAAACCATTTCAAAAGCCACATCAGCATCATTAAGGTTGTTATATGATAATTCTTTGCCTTGTAGCTGTTTGGCATTAGTAATACTAATACTATCTTTGTCTATAGAGTATATGGCAGCTTTTTGGTGAGGGTTTTCGCCATACCTTAGGACTTGCTTAAGAGTACCTACTGAAAAAAGCTTTTGTGGGTATTCTTCAGCTAACTCTTTACTAAACCAGTTTGCAATATTACTATCATATTCAGCTGTATGAGCAAAAGCTTCTTTGGCAAACTCACGACGAGTTTGTAATGTTGTTTGGCCATTATTTTCAGCCATTTCTTGGATAACTAGAGCATATTGATTAGGGTTGGTAACAATAGTAGTATGTTTGTGGTTTTTTGCACATGAGCGTAACATAGAAGGTCCACCAATATCAATATTTTCAATGCAAGTATCAAATTCAGCGCCAGATTTAACCGTATTTACAAAAGGGTATAGATTAACTACTACCATATCTATTTGCCCAATGCGATTTTTTAGCATTGCATCTATATGCTCGGGATTATCTCTATCAGCTAAAATTCCACCATGAATAAGATGATGTAGAGTTTTGACACGGCCATTCATTATTTCTGGAAATTTTGTATGCTCTGAAACATCTGTTACATTTATTCCAGCATCTTTAAGGGTTTTTGAAGTTTCACCTGTTGAAAGTATTTCAATGCTATAATTGCTTAACTCTTTAGCAAGCTCTATTATACCTGTTTTATCATATACAGATATTAATACCCTTTTTATTTTTGACATATTTATTCCTTGTTATTGATGTATTTAAAATTAGATTTTATGTAATCATTATAGCAATTTTAACTATAAATTCTTAGTTTAAAAGCTTTTATTAATCAATATTAGACTAGCAAATTAGCTACTAATATATTAATATTTATTATCAAAATTTTAATCTAATAGTATTCAATTTAATATGTCAAATATCGTAATCGTAGGTGCTCAGTGGGGTGATGAAGGTAAAGGTAAAATAGTAGATACTTTAGCTGAGAAAGCAGATTTTGTTGTACGCTATCAAGGTGGCAATAATGCTGGTCATACATTGGTTGTAAATGGTAAGAAGACATTTCTTCATCTGATACCTTCAGGGATTTTACATCAGCATACAAAATGTGTAATTGGTCATGGTGTGGTTTTAGATCCTGTTGCCTTAGATGAGGAAATTACACGTTTACAAGCAACAGGTATAGCAATCTCAGCAGAAAATTTATTTGTTTCTGAATCTTGTACAATTATTACTTCTTATCATAAGCTTTTAGATGCTGTTAGAGAAAGTAGTACTAGTGAAAAAATAGGTACAACTGGTAAAGGTATTGGTCCAGCATACGAGGACAAGGTATCGCGTAAAGGTACCAAGTTTAAGCATCTATTTGATAAAGATATATTAAGATCAAGATTAGCAATCTCTCTAGTAGAGAAAGAAACTTTATTTAGAGATTTATATAAAGTCGAATATCCAACGTTAGAACAAGAACTTGATAAGCTTTTTGCTTTAGGACAAAAGCTTATTAAGTATACAGCAGATACTTTTTCAATAATAGATCAAGCAATTACAGCAGGTAAAAATATTGTTTATGAAGGCGCACAAGGCGTGCTTTTAGATGTTGATTATGGTACTTATCCATTTGTGACATCTTCTAATACTTCAGTTGCGGGTGTATATTCTGGGGCAGCAACTGCTGGGCATATTTTAGATCATGTGATTGGGATTACAAAAGCTTATACGACAAGAGTTGGTGAAGGACCTTTCCCAACGGAGCTTTTTGATGATGTTGGTAAATTTATTCAGCACAAGGGTGGTGAGATAGGTGTAACAACAGGTAGAATCCGTAGATGTGGCTGGTTAGACTTACCTCTTTTAAAATACTCAGCAAAATGTTCAAACTTAACATCAATAGCCTTAACAAAGGTTGATGTTTTATCTGATATGGAGTCACTAAAAGTTTGTATTGGTTATAAGTATGAAGGTAGAGAAATATATTGTGCTTATCCTGGTATAGATCTTTACAAGGTTGAGCCAATTCTTATTGATATGGAGCCGTTTTCTATTGATGAAACTATAACAAAAGATAATATGCCAGCATCACTTAAGACATATCTAAAGACTATATATAATCATATAGGTATTCCAATATCTTCATTAGCATATGGACCATCTAGAGAACAAATTTTATTCTTTGAGGATTATTTCAAAAAGGATTAATTTATGACTTATTCTGCAGAAAATACCGAAGTTTATATAACAAGCCAACAACTTGAACAAGCTGTTACTAAATTAGCAGAACAGATTAATCAAGACTACTCAGGCCAAGAAGTTACGCTTGTGTGCGTTTTAAAAGGGTCTTTTATGTTTTTTGCCGATCTTGTTAGAAAGCTACGCATTGATCTAAGGACGCAGTTTATTACAGCATCTTCCTATGGTTCTGGTACTACTAGTTCTGGTGCTGTGACTTTGACTTTGACAGAGACTTCATTTAAAGAAGAGTATATCAAAAATAAAAATATCATAATAATTGAAGATATAGTAGATACAGGACATACCTATAATAGGTTAATGCAAGGTATCGGTAAGTATAATCCTAAAACACTAAAGTTCGCGACTTTATTGTTTAAGCCAGCAAGACTTGAAAGAGATGTTAAGCTTGATTATGTCTGCTTTGAAATAGAAGACAAATTTATTGTTGGCTATGGCTTAGACTTCGATGAGAAATATCGTGAACTACCGTATATTGGTATTTTAAAATAAATTTTGTTTATAAATTAACTTAGTAATAGCTACTCGCAAAAAAAATCTCTAAAAAAATCTTCAGCTAATTTTCAAACTATATTATTTAAGAGTTTATTAAATACCTTGCTAAACTTAAATTAATATTATGATTTGTGAAAGAATTATAAATATTATGAAAAGTATGTAGCTGCCAATCTGCTTATCCATTTCTTACTGAGATTTATTGATTTGCTCTTGGTGGTACCATTGGATCATTATAACCATGTAGAACGAGTATTTTGGTATCGATATTTTGTTCTTTTGGCTATATTAGATTCTAGTAAACTATGAAAGCCAATCACCGCTTTACGCTCGAAATTTGACCTAGTCTTATCTAAATTTGCTACCAAAGCAAAAACCTATTGCAGCTATATTTGCTCGGCATTCTATGCTGTTCTAAGTCTTGTCATTAAAGCATATTTTTCGCCTAAGAGATTTATTCATAAGGGTAAAATTTTCTTATTTAGATTTACCTACCTTTGCGTTACTATATATATTTATAGCAAAACCAAGATAGCCTTTTCTAGCCTAGTTATTGCCTGCACAGGCAAAATCATCTCTACCTACCCATGTCTTATGTGCGCGCCTCTATCTCTGGATATGCGCAAAAGCCACCATCACTACTATACTCAATGTAATTATTTAGAATTAGCGTAATTATAAATATAAAGCTAGTTTGGTATAATCAAGTAATTATATATTAGTGAAAATTACTAAAACTTGTTTTTTAGTATACTTATTAGGTATAAGATACAGATAGTAGTTGTAATAAAAAAGTTAATTGGCACATCAATGTAATACGCAGCTACTATACTTGACCACACTGTCAAAACTGAAATCAAAGTGCTTAGAGCAATAGGCTTATAGAAACCATCAACCCATTGAGTTGCAATAGCAGCAGGTCCGATTAAAAGTGAAAATACTAGTAATATACCGACAACTTGGCAAGCCATAGATACAGTTATTGCAATACATATAAAAAGTAAGATAGATAAAAGCTTGTTTGGTACTTTTTTTGACTCGGCAAATACCGGATCTATCGATGATATGAATAATGGTCGAGTAATTATTATCAGTAATGTTATTGTAAATATTGCTAAACCTAAAATAATGTATATTTGCTCAAGATTAACTGTGAGTATATCTCCAACAAGAATAGACATTACAGAACCAGAATAACCACTTTGGTATAAGAATAGAAAGTAAGTCCCTAAACCTAAGAAAAAAGTTAGTACAATACCGATAGCAATATCATTTTTCTTAATCTTATCACCAAAAGCACCCATAAGTAACCCAGCGACAAGATTTATCACAAGTTGTCCAGTCATTGCTGATAGATTAAGTAGCACGGCACCAGATGCTCCTGTTAGACTAATATGCCCTAAAGCATGTGAGGCAAATGATAATCTTCTAATTATAACAAAAAAGCTAATAATGCCACAGATAATCGCTATTATTGTTCCAGATATGAACGCGTAGAGCATAAAAGTATAATTAAACACAAATATCATCCTGTAAACAAGGTAGCTCATTACAATAATGGCATTGGCCATCCTTAAAATGGATAAAGGCATCTAGTTGAGTGCTAATCTCTTTCATATCGTGTGATATTATTAATAAAGTGATATTTTCTTTTTTATGGATTTCTTTCAAGCAAGCTAAGAATCTTTGCTTTGCATCTGGATCAAGGTCTGATAATGGTTCATCTAAAAGAAGAATTTTTGGCTCATTAATCAACGCTTGCACTAAATAGACGCGTTTTTTTTGCCCACCTGAGAGGTTTTTGAATGGTTTATGAATGTAGTCTTGGGTTTGTGTTAATGTTATAAGATATTCTAGCTTTTCTTTAAATCTTTTACTAAATAATGGTAGCCCCCATGCCTTCGGTTTATAACTATATTTAACAAGCGTATAGCCTGAAGTTTTTTCTTCAAAGTTTATTTCTCGCTCTTGCGGAATATAACTAATAGTATTGACATCTATTTTGTTATTATTAATAGTTATTGAACCAGAGATAGTTGGTATTTTACCTAATAATGTCTTGAAAAATGTTGATTTACCAACACCATTCTTGCCAACGATACCAACCCATGAATTTGTTGGAATCTCTAGGTTTAGCGTAGATGTAATTGGCGTATTATAGCCAATTACAAGGTTAGAGCATTTAATCATTTTATTTTTGTACTTTATCCAATGCTGAAGCAGTTGCCTGTAATGTTTTGATCATCCAGCTGATAGCATCATCATTTGTAGGCATAGTCTCAGTAATGCCGACTACTGGTATATTATTTTTATTAGCAAGTTCTAATACATTATTTGTAACATTATCTGTGACTTGCTTGTTATAGAAAAGTACTTTGACTTGCTTATCATTAAAGAGTTTTTGATAATCAATCATCATTTTAGGACTAGGCTCAGAGTTATTCATTATCACCCACTGGAATGCAAGACCTTTCATATTTAATCCTAAGGTATTAGCCATATAACCAAATAATGGCTCTGTAGCGGTTACAAGTGTCCCAGAGCTCGACTGCTTTATTTGTTTGACTAGATCATAAACCTTTTGATACTTATGGTTAAAGTTTTCAAGATTTTTTTCAAATAAGCTACTATCGACGGAATCTTGCTTAGAAAAAATATCTTTCAGTTTAGCTGCTAAAGCTGGGAATGTATCAGGATCATACCAAAGGTGTGGATTAATTCCAAATTTTGAAGTTTGTTTATAGTTTATCAGGTCTTGTACCTTAATGATTTCAGCATCTTTATTACTTTTGAGTATTGGTGTAATCCATGAGTCATAATCAGCACCGTTATAGATAATTACATCTGCTTCAGCTAAAAGCTTAGCATTTTTTACAGAAGAGATAAAAGTATGTGGATCACCATCGGCATTATTGATTATGTTAGTAACTTTAACATTACTACCGCCAATAAGCTTAGCGATACTACCATACTGATTTTCAGCAGCGACAACTGATATGTCATGTCTACCTTTTGTTGTTTGTGGCTTATCACTTTCAGCTAAAAGATTTATAGCTACTAAAGCTACAATCACAACAGTTGCTAAAGCTACTAGTATATATTTTTTCATAATTCATATTGTATTGAAATTTTTGTACAACAAATGATAGAGTAAAAAAAAGCCGGAGTAAAGTAGTATATAGTTTAGCTATTAGAATCTTTGATAAATATAGCAATTATAAAAGAAGAAAAGCATCAAAATAGGAATGATTACCAATGTTGTTTGGAAAGCATAGAGTACTTGATGTGTTTCTTTGAGATAGGAGATCATCTCTCCAAGAGTAATCGGCTGTAATATTCCACCACTTAATGGTAAAAACATATTTACAACTGCTAATCCAGTAGCTATTTGTTTTGCTGATATCGTGTTTCTTAGCTCAGAATAAGTACATGTAACAGCCATGAACACCACCAAATAAAACGCAGAGGATATATGCAATAATAATGTTTTGATTAAAGAATAACAAGTAAGTTACGATGAAAAACCGAATATGGGTGAAATTAAAAGAAATCTTTTCTTGCTGTTTACTGTAGATGCTATCACTCCATAAATTGGACTAAAGATACATAAATAGGTAAAGATTAGTGAAGTACAAAATCCTGCTTGACTTTAGGTAAAACCATATAAAGTCAGATACCTTATACTCCATAAATCTGCAAGTAGCACAGTAGTACCATATATCGTAAAACAGAATAAACCATTGAACCAAATTTGTTTGTTTTAAAATACCGCTAAAATATCTTTTAATGTTTGGCTTTGTTTTACTGTTATGTTTATTTTTCTTATAATAAGGGTGAGTTTTGATAACAAAAATACTAAACAAATAAATAGTATAAAAGAGATCATAAAAATCAAAGCCATAATTTGTGAGATACTAAGATATTTAGACAAAAAACTAAAGGAGCAGCAGAAAGTGTCGCACCAATTATATAATACAAACTGAGCGAGACCTGTAAATGCTGGAAGTAATCTATTTGTTAACCAAATAGCTATTTATTTGATCGCGCATAGAATAGCAAAAACACCACCAAATCCTGCTATAATTTCTATATATTAGCAGAATAGGTTTAGACTGAGCTATAGTTGCAATAAGCATAACTACAGAAAATATAGCGCTGCTAACTTCTGATTATCTTTTTGACATCAAATTTATCAACTATTATACCAGCTGGTATTTGTAAAACTATATAGCTCCAATAAAAAAGATGAGCTAAACAATACTGTTGAGGCAATACTAAGGTTATAAGATTCTTTCATAAAATCATCGAGTAAGAGACGTATGTTTGAAGACCTTACAAAGTATTCAAGGGCTTTAAATAAAGCGCAAATAAACCAAATACTAAATGTAGTATTCTTGTCTTATACATTTAACTAAATTCCTATTTTTTAACAACTAAGCATTAGGAGTATTGATAGCTTTTCGAGAATAGCACGTTTATATGCTAAACAATAATTAATTATGAAAACAAATTTTACTTATTTTAAATTTTTATGCTTGAGTTCTTGCAGGCACTATTCGAGTATTATTTCCAGACATATATATAGTCGCTTGATCACCAATATTAAGATCATGCTTATCTTCTTGGAGTACTGCTATGGTTCTTCCGCTATCAAGTTTTATTGTAAACTGATAGCCTTTTGACGATGTTATAGCATCTTCTGTTACCCCACCAGCAATTCCTCCTACTATCGCACCACCTATTGAAGCTGCGACACTTGTAAAGACATTGCCACTTCCTGCTAAAGCTCCACCAATACCACCAGCTAAGCCACCAATTCTTACACCGATATTATCAAAG
This sequence comes from Francisella persica ATCC VR-331, assembly GCF_001653955.1. NCBI lineage: Bacteria > Pseudomonadati > Pseudomonadota > Gammaproteobacteria > Thiotrichales > Francisellaceae > Francisella > Francisella persica. The sequence goes on along the minus strand of NZ_CP013022.1, from coordinate 332,136 downwards.
CCTTTGATATTGATTTGTTGGATATCAATAATTTGACCATGCTCAACTTGAGATACTTGACCTACAGAATTAGCTGAATAGCTTGGCGCAGAACTAGAGCAATTTGTCAACAAAAAGCATGATGATAAAAGACAAATCCAGATAAATTTTCTCATTTATGTTCTCCTAGCAGTATAATTTATTGGCGATTTCAGCAACTCGTTTGCCTAGTGTTTTGCATATCTTTATCTCATCATCAGACATGGTCTTATTGGGTGAGAATGTATTTAAGTGTGAAGCTCCATATGGAGTACCGCCTGTACGAGTATGTTCTAAGGCTTGTTCACTATACGGTACACCAACTATCAAGCAACCATGATGAATAAAAGGGATCATCATTGATAATAAAGTGCTCTCATGACCTGCATGCATTCCTGATGCGGTGGTGAAAAAACCTACTGGTTTGCCGATTAGACTACCCTTAAACCATAGATCACTGTGTATTTCTAGAAAGTACTTAAGTGGCGATGCCATATTACCAAAATACGCAGGACTTCCAACTATTAGACCATCACAATTAGCTAAATTTTCTTTTGTTGCATAGAGGTCACCATCATCTGGAATTAAAGGCTCAAGCTGTTCGGTTTTTGCAGAAACATTTGGTACAGTGCGGATAGTTGCTATTGCTCCTGTGGCCTCAACTCCAAGGGCTATAGTATGCGCCATTTTCTTTGTACTTCCACCTTGGCTGTAGTATATTATTAGTATGTTTTTCATTATAATTATATCTATGTTTGATATTAGATTGTACAAAAAATATTTGCTAATATTTAAAAAAACATTGGATCTGGGTCTTTAAAAAATATCTCCATAAAGACTGTCCAACAGTAGCTGCCTCAATAACTCTTACGAGTTTGTTTGCTATCGTACCAGCTTTTTTCATTATAATAAATATTTTAGATGCTTTTAGTTCTCTTTCTGAGAGTCTGCAAAATTTTCTTTTTGAAAATATGCTTCCAGAAACAGTAACAGCTGTTCAGCAGTATATTACTAGGATTTCTCATAAAATGACTTCCTTACTATTACATCAGTTATAGGTCTTACTTATGGTGATCTTTTTGATGATAAAAAGATTAGAAATTACTTTAAATAGAATCTTTTTATGCAAATAGGCAGCGTCCAATGCTTCAAAGTCTATTAGTATACTGGGCATTAATGACAATGTGACCACTATTGATGGGGTTTGTATTTATTTCGAGTACTTATCTTATATACTATGGCGTGGTTTGTTAAAGACATTGATATGGAGCAATATCTTTTGAATGGCTTATCACTTATTTTTTAAACAGTAGGTTTTTTTTGTTGTTTACAAGATATTACCTAATACAACAATAAGTTCAAAAATTGCCTTATTAGCAGCATTTTTAGTAGCAATTGTCTTTACTCTTACTAAGAAGATTTTTGCCTTATATATGTTTTATGTACCTACATATTCTGTGATCTATGGATCATTACCATTAATACCAATATCTATTCTTTGGGTTTTTATTACTTGGCAAATTACACTTTTGAGTGTGGTGATAATCCGTGCAATGCGGTATATGAAGGTAACTTTAGATTTTTAAAAAGAACTTAAAAGAGATGATCTTAGTATAAGTGTTAATATGCTTAAAGAGTTGTATCATGCGCAAAAAGAGCTCAAAATGGTATGAGTATTAATGATTTATATCAAAAAACTTCAGTAGCAGATTATGATAAGATTAAAAGAATTCTATATGCTTTAGAAACAGCCAATATAATTAGGATTTCAGCTTAAGATATTTGCTACTTAAACTGTGATGTTTTTGATATAAGCTTACATAAAGTTTATTTAGCTTTTAATCTTATAATTAATTTTAAAACTAGTTCTATTAGAAAAATTAATGTTATAAAATCTCAGCTATACAAACAACTTGATATAAAATTATACGAGTGTTTTAAAAATCTTTAAGGTTGACTAATGTTATTTGAAATTCTTGATTTTTTGGCATTGATTATAAATGTCTTATATACAATCTATTTGGCTAGATTAAAAGTCTGGTCGTGGCCGTTAGGTATTGTTGGTGCTGTGTTACTATTATTCTTATTTGCTATGAAAGGTACATATTCGCTAGTATTGCTACAGATAGTATATGTAATATTTTTCAGTTATGGTTGGTATAAATGGCATACTCAAGGTGTTGATGGCGAGCATAAAATTGTCAAGTGGATGAAGTTTACTGATTACCTTCATTATTTAGTCTATGTGATTGTTTTGTGTATATTTAGTATTGGTTTAAACTATATTACAGCTTCTGCGGATATTATTTCTACCGGTATTCTCACTGGGATTACTTTTACTGCAATTATTATGACTATAGAGAAATTTATGGAGAACTGGATAGTTTGGATTATTTCTGATTTATATTTTGTTGTTGTGATGTACCAACAACAGTTATATGGTCAAGTTCTGCAAAATTTCATATTTTTTATTACCGCTGTTTATGGTTTTTACTATTGGTATATCAATACTATGGTAGTGGAAGCTAACAAATGATTGTTAAGGTAGCTTTACCAGTACCACCTAGTTATATGCTTGACTATATTGTTGATAGCCAAAATGTAGAGCTATTTGAGCGGGTCTTGGTTCAAGTAGGCAAGCGTCAGCTGATTGGTTTTATCATAGCAAAAGATATCAAGATTGATTATGAACCTGAAAAGATTAAAGCTATTATAAGAACTCTTGATAAACCGATTAGTATACCAATACAAAAATTAATATTATGGCTAGCGCAATACTACTGCTGTGATATATACAGTGCAATACGCTTAGCGCTACCAAATGACTTCCTAAAGCTACAACAGCTTAAGCCACAACAAGATACATATGTATATATCGATCGAGTAAGTCTACAACAACATAAACTAACAGCAAAGCAGAAAGATTTAATAAATGCTGTTGCTACACGAGAGTTAATTAAATTAGAAGATCTAAAACAGTTAGCATCAAGCTATGTTATTAATAAGTTATTTGATAAAAATATTCTTAATAAAACTTATAAGCTAAAGCAAAGTGTAAATACCCTGAATGCTGATAAAGCTAAGACTCTTAACCAAGAACAACAATATGCTCTAGAGCAAATATTGGCTAATACAAATTTTAATGTATCGTTGTTATATGGTATTACTGGAAGTGGTAAAACCGAAATATATTTACAAACAATAGCTGAATTTTTATCTAAGTCTCAGCAGGTGTTGATTTTGGTTCCGGAGATAAATCTTACTCCACAAACAATCAAGAGATTTGAAAATAGATTTGTAGATAAAAATGTTGTTGCGCTACATTCTAAATTAAGTGATAAAGCAAGTTTAACTAATTGGCTAAAGATAAAGCAAGGCAAAGCTGATATTGTAATTGCGACACGTAGTGGTGTTCTAGCTGATTTTGATAATCTTGGAATAATTATAGTTGATGAAGAACATGATAGCTCATTTAAGCAGCAAACTACTACTATCCGCTATAATGCTCGAGATGTCGTGATATTTAGAGCTAGACAGCTTGATATACCGGTAATATTAGGAAGTGCAACACCATCGCTACAAAGCTATCACAATTGTATTACTGGTAAATATCGACTGCTTAAACTAACACAAAGAGCATTAAACTCGCATAAAAATCAAATTAAACTTTTGGATTTAAAATCAACTATCGTTGATAATGGCATTAGTAGTCAGCTCTTTAGTCTTTTACAAAAAAATATTCAATCTCATCAGCAATCACTGGTTTTTATCAATAAACTAGGTTTTGCTAAAGCATTAGTATGTAAAAGTTGTGGTGAGGTTGTTGAATGCAAAAAATGTGATAAACCTTACACTCTACACACGCAGCCATATCAGTATTTAGAGTGTCATTTTTGTGGTTCGCGTAAGCCCTTGGTTACAGTATGCCCTAGCTGTGGAGCACAAGAGTTATTTCCTTATGGTTGTGGGACTGAAAAAATCCAAGCTCTAATAGAAGCAAAATTTCCTTACAATAGAGTTATACGTTTTGATCGTACAAATATCAAAACTATAACTGATTTACATGCTATTAACCAGATGATAAATGAAAATCAAGTTGATATTATTGTTGGTACACAAATGATTGCAAAAGGGCATCATTTTGAGAATATTACCTTAGTTGGCTTAATAAATATTGATGTTGGTTTATATAGTAGTGATTTTAATGCTATTGAAAGAACAGCACAGCTGATTGTACAGGTTGCTGGTAGAGCAGGTAGGGCAGATAAACCAGGAACAATAATATTACAAACTTATCAACCAGAAAATAAGCTACTTCAATTGTTAGTAAATAGCGATTATTTAGAGTTTCTAAATTATCTTTTACAGCAAAGGGAATATGCTGGTTATCCGCCTTATGCATATCAAGCTCAAATAATTGCAGAATCAAAAAAACAAGAGCAAATTCTAGCGTTGCTAAATGATATATATTCAAACATATCTAGCGGTGTAAATATCCAAGTCTCTAAGCCTTTACCAGCATTACACCTTAAACGTAATAATGTCTACAGATATAGCTTATTGCTAACAGCAAAGACGCGTAAGGAAATTAATTCTATAGTTAATTGGCTTAATAATAAATTTGCTATAAATATATCAAGTTCAGTAAAAATGTACTTTGATATTGATCCTATTGACTTAGCATAAGCGTTGAAGTAAAAGTTTGATAGTACTGCTACAAAATAGTTCATTGAGTTAGAGTGGGAATTACTGTATATGTTGAAAAATAAATTACTAGTGATTTTTGAAAAATACAAATATCTTATCTAAAGTAGTTTTATAGTTTATTTTATATTTAAGACTTCTTGAGGTGTCAGGCATTATTAACAAGATTAATAAGAAAACCATCATATTTATTAGCATTAAAGTTATTAAAGAAAATCTCCATGAGCTAACTGATTGTATAAATACACCTCTAGCACATACGTGGTTATAGCTGACTAGCCAGGGCATATAAAGAAAATGATTTTTAATCTCTTAGGATTATGTTAAATATTAGCATTTATTGATCTACTTAATTACAGATAGCACTACCAATCGCAGTTACAATTTTACCTATAATAAGAAAATGAGTCCTTGAGTAAAAGCTGATATCAAAACATCTAGAATTGTTATTGATAATGATAATTAATAAAAGTTTTTTTACAGCAGATACCTCTCACTTAGATATCGATAAGGTGGTTGAAGATATCTATGATGAGCATATAGATTACTACGCTATTTTAAAGTAATGCTTGAGATGTTTCAAAATTAGTTTTGATTGGGCTTAAGGATGCACTGATCAAATCAACCTAGATTAGTGCTGTATAATACAATCAAGCCACTAAAAATCAAGGCTATATACGATATGCTTTAAGTATTTAGAGTTTATTTAATAATAGATTATAAAGATATTTTTTATAATAAAATGATAATTACAAAGTTTTATTTAGGACTTTGTATATTTTTTTAAGGATATCTGGATTACTGTTTAGCCAGTTGTCAAACTCTTTAGCAGTTTTCTTGCCTTGTGGTGTATTTTAAATATAAGTGTATTTTAAATATAAAAGTTTTGTAGTATTGATTATCATTTTACAGCTATTTTACAGAATTTAGGGTTCTTAGAGTGTTAATAGGCCATACTAAAGTATCTGTAAACATAATATTTGGGTGTATATATAAATACCTTTTATGATAGAGAGTTTATAGCTTGGTTATTATTACTTATTATTAGCAGTTTAGCATTTTAAAATTTTTGTAGTACAAATATCTGATTTGTACCACCTCTATTTTTGATAACCAATATTTTTGGATTATCAATATCACTAGTTTGATACTTATTTAACTTTTTACAAGCAGCCATAGTAGCTTTATTAAATAACATTAGTGGGCGTGGTAAGACAAATTCTTTTTGATGCTTAGGGGTTATGGTCATTCTCCTCCAAAAAAAAACATTATTTTTAAATGTTACCCAAGAAGTTTTAATAAACTTGCCACGTTCTTTTTTTGCTTTTTACAAAAGCTTCTATGAATTTGATATCTTTACCAGAATATTTGTTACCTTTGGGATTGTAGAAAATGGTGCATAATCGCAACTGTTTCTACAAATAATATCAGCATATGTATTTGGAACCATAACTCCCATAGTAGCTGTAAATGCGAATATGAATTTTTTCATGATTTTTAAAATTATGGTTTTTGCTGATAAGATTTTATATCAAAGAGCAGAAAATAGAATAACTTAGATAAATTTTTATTGAGATTGATCTTCTTTTTTTTCTAACATAGTAGCTACAAAACAACCTACTGTAACTGCTAGACCAGCTGATATAATCCACGCTAAATAATACATATAGTTTTCTCCTTATCTAGTACATTTCATGTGAGTTAGCTTTAACTTCTTCGGCTGATATTCTTCGCCCATTAGCCCATATTTTTTTATAGACAAAGAAAGTATAGCTAAATATGATTGGAAGAATAATAGCTGATGCACATAATATACCTATCAGTGATGTTTGGCTACTACTTGCGTTGTAGACTGTTAGGCTATACATATGGTCACCAATATTAGAAACCATGATAAAAGGGAATAAAGTAAAGCCAACAGTTAGTACCGCACCAAGTAAAGAGGCCATACTAGCTAAGAATGCAGCACCATCTCTGTCTTGATTGTTAAATATAATGACAAATATAGCTCCAACAAAAGCTAGTATAGGTGCAAACCACATCCATATATGCGAATTGTTGAAGTTATAGTACCATGAATGATCAGTAGTTACTTTACCAGCTGTAAAAGCATGGTTTAAAGCATCTGATAGATGAGCTAAGCCAGCATCTGGAGTAAACTGATAGCCAGGTATAAAAGATATCCAAATTGCAGCAATTATAAATAAAACTATATATACAGTTGTTGTTACATTAGTAATCTTTCTAAATCTACCACGTAAAACGCCACTAGTTCTAAGCTTAGCATAAGCAGATCCATGCATTAACGCCATATTTAGTGCAAATATACCAAATAATAGTGAAAATGGTGTTAGTAAATGTAGTAATGTGATCCACATCGACTGATATTTGCCATTTGTTACTGTCCCATAAATTAGTCTGGCAGTATCATCATAAGAGATTGGGAAACCTAAATAAAGATTACCAACAGCTACACCCATCACAACTATAGGGATTATACTTCCAAGTACAAGCATCCAATCCCAGAATTTACGCCATTTATGATTGTCTATTTTCTTTCTATACTCAAAAGCAGGAGGTCTAAGGAAAAGTCCCCATAGTACTATTAAAATTGCAATATATAATCCCGAGAAGCTAGTGGCATATACTTGAGGCCATATAGCAAATATAGCACCACCAGCGGTGATAAACCAAACTTGGCTACCATCCCATGTAGGCCCTATAGTATTTATAATGGCTCTTTTCTCATAGTCGTCTTTGCCAACGAATTTCGCAAGAATACCTACACCAAAATCAAAGCCAACTGTAGCCGCTACCAAAAATATTAGCACTCCTACAACTAGCCAAGAGATAATTTGTAACGCATTCAATAACATTTATCTCTCCTTATTTACTATTTATATTGTTTTGTTCAAAATGGTATTTACCAGTACCTAAAGAGCTAGGACCAAGTTTTGCATATTTGAACATTAAAAACACCATCACAGCAAATAGCGCAGTATCTATTAGGAAGAATATCGCCATTGATGTTCCGACGTCCGCAGCAGTTAATGCTGAAGAACTAATACTTGTAGGTAATTGATCATAAACAGTCCAAGGCTGACGGCCATGCTCAGTTACATACCAACCAGCAATGCACGCAATATAAGGTAATGGTATTGACCAAATCATTACTCTTAGAATAAATCTACTGAATGCGTTATTAGTAAGAGCATTTCTAGCAAGTAGAATTAGTCCAACAACTATTAAGGTAAACATAAAGAAACCTATGAATACCATTATTCTAAAGCTCCAGAAAACACTAGCAACATCTGGAACCATATTAGTAGCAACAGCTCTTACTAATTCTGGATCATTTGCAACTTTAGTAATTGTTGCTGAGTCAGCTACACCATATTTTTCTTGAGCAGCTTGTACTAACATTTTACCAAAGCCTATATATTTCTGATAAGTAGGGTTGTTGTAGTTAGTGTAGCTACTGTCAGGAGTATCACCGCTATGACCTGTCTCACGCCATTTTAGAAGATCTGCATATGCAAGACCACCTTCTTTGATCATTACTAAAGCAGAAGGTACTTTTTCATATTTGCTTGGGTTTGCAGCTGCAGCTTGAGGTGAAACATCAGCAGTTTGTCCTGTTTTGATGTCTCTGTAGTATGCAAGATTTGGGTCTCTTTGACCATTAGCTGTCTTTTTACCATAAAGTATAGCTTTGATTCCTGGAATTTCTGTGTCTGTTGAGTGAGTTGCGATCACACCTAATACAGCTGGGATAGGGACATCAAAATTATTTTTTTGATTTTTTTGACTTGGTAGTGCCACGGCACTAAAGGCTGCTGGAGCTTTAGATGTATCCCATTCTGCTTCGATAGCTGCCATTTTTAGTGGTTGTACTCTAAAAGCATCAACACCGTTTGCATCACCGAAAATAATCGCAACTAAACATGTAATTAAGCCAAAACCTAAACCGATAGCAATAGATCTCTTAGCAAATTCTACATCGCGACCCCTAATCAAGTAAAATGCACTTATACCTATTACAAAGATAGCTGCGGTAGTGTATCCAGCAGTCATAACATGACCAAAGTTTGTTTGAGCTGTATGGTTAAGGAATAGATCTAATAAGCTAACTGTCTCCATTCTCATAGTCGTAGCAACAAATTCAGATCCTACGGGATGCTGCATGTAGCCATTTGCGACTAAGATTAGTAAAGCTGAAAAACTTGAACCAATTGCTAGACAAAATGTTGATAGTAAATGTTGTTTTTTTGTAAGCTTATCCCAACCAAAGAAAAATAAGCCAGCAAATGTAGATTCAAGCATAAATGCTGCTAAGCCTTCAATAGCTAAAGGCGTACCAAAAATGTCACCTACTGATTGAGAATAATATGACCAGTTAGTCCCAAATTCAAATTCCATGGTTAGACCGGTAATAATACCTAAAGCGAAGTTTATTCCGAGTAATTTACCCCAAAACTTCACCATATCTTTATAAACTTCTTTACCTGTTCTTATGTACATTAGCTCCATTGTGAAAATGATCCACGTCAGACCTAAAGTTAGCGGAACAAATAAGAAGTGAAATGATGCTGTTAAACCAAACTGCAATCTTGCTAAGTCAACAGACATGAGTGTTGGTAACATATTTATTTCTCCTTATACACGAGTAACTAAACGTTATTAAATTTTTCTAAAAATAAAGTTGGGAGAAAAAAGGTTGATCTTAGTTGTAGTTACTTATTTCTCACCTTTAAATTGTGCAGTTCAAATTATAACACATTAATTACATAAATCAAAAAAATAAATTCTGCTGAAAGCATTGATAAATAAAAGACCGTTAGTGTACTAAAATGTGTAGATTAATATTGTTTGAATAATACGCTTTAGATTTATATTAGTTTATGTTATTATGCGCTATAAATTTAATTTTTTATTTAAGTTAAGTTTTAAATGAAAAGAAGTTTTCTTATATTTATTTTCCTATTATGTTTTGGTGAAATTTTTTCCAAGGAATATAATGTTTCAGATTTAATTAAAGACAATACATATAAAGGAGCAAAAATTAATAAATTAAAAGCAAATAAAAGTTATCTAGAAAAAATTTTAGCACAATATAAGGAATATGAAAATGGGCATGATAGTTTTGAAACTAAGGATTATGTGCGAGACTCAACCGATAGTTCTAGTGATAATATTTTAGATAGTAATTCTCAACAACTTCAAAGTTCAGTAAAAGCTAGCTTTTCTAGAAGTTCTGGAGGTTCTGGAAGTTCTGGAAGTTCTGGAAGTTCTGGAAGTTCTGGAAGTTCTGGAGGTTCTGGAGGTTCTGGAGGTTCTGGAGGTTCTGGAGGTTCTGGAGGTTCTGGAGGTTCTGGAGGTTCTGGAGGTTCTGGAGGTTCTGGAGGTTCTGGAGGTTCTGGAGGTTCTGGAGGTTCTGGAGGTTCTGGAGGTTCTGGAGGTTCTGGAGGTTCTGGAGGTTTGGATGAAGCAGCTAAGGAATCGACTAAGTTAAATGAGCAGTTAAAATCTAAAGAAAAAGAAGTTGAGAGAGCTCAAATTGATTTAGTAAAAGTTAATCAAGATAAAGGTAGATTAGAGCAAGAGCTAAGAGCTTCTAATGCTAATTCACAAGGATTACAAGAGCAGTTAGCTATGGCTAATGATCAGTCAAAAGAATTAGAAGAGAAGTTAGGTAATTCAGAATTAGAAGTTAAGCGAATTAAAGATGAATTGGAAAAATCTAATGCTAATTCACAAGGATTACAAGAGCAGTTAGCTATGGCTAATGATCAGTCAAAAGAATTAGAAGAGAAGTTAGGTAATTCAGAATTAGAAGTTAAGCGAATTAAAGATGAATTGGAAAAATCTAATGCTAATTCACAAGGATTACAAGAGCAGTTAGCTATGGCTAATGATCAGTCAAAAGAATTAGAAGAGAAGCTAAAAGATGCTAATACTAAATTGACTGAGTTAGAGCAAGAGCTAAGAGCTTCTAATGCTAATTCACAAGGATTACAAGAGCAGTTAGCTATGGCTAATGATCAGTCAAAAGAATTAGAAGAGAAGCTAAAAGATGCTAATACTAAATTGACTGAGTTAGAGCAAGAGCTAAGAGCTTCTAATGCTAATTCACAAGGATTACAAGAGCAGTTAGCTATGGCTAATGATCAGTCAAAAGAATTAGAAGAGAAGTTAGGTAATTCAGAATTAGAAGTTAAGCGAATTAAAGATGAATTGGAAAAATCTAATGCTAATTCACAAGGATTACAAGAGCAGTTAGCTATGGCTAATGATCAGTCAAAAGAATTAGAAGAGAAGCTAAAAGATGCTAATACTAAATTGACTGAGTTAGAGCAAGAGCTAAGAGCTTCTAATGCTAATTCACAAGGATTACAAGAGCAGTTAGCTATGGCTAATGATCAGTCAAAAGAATTAGAAGAGAAGCTAAAAGATGCTAATACTAAATTGACTGAGTTAGAGCAAGAGCTAAGAGCTTCTAATGCTAATTCACAAGGATTACAAGAGCAGTTAGCTATGGCTAATGATCAGTCAAAAGAATTAGAAGAGAAGCTAAAAGATGCTAATACTAAATTGACTGAGTTAGAGCAAGAGCTAAGAGCTTCTAATGCTAATTCACAAGGATTACAAGAGCAGTTAGCTATGGCTAATGATCAGTCAAAAGAATTAGAAGAGAAGTTAGGTAATTCAGAATTAGAAGTTAAGCGAATTAAAGATGAATTGGAAAAATCTAATGCTAATTCACAAGGATTACAAGAGCAGTTAGCTATGGCTAATGATCAGTCAAAAGAATTAGAAGAGAAGCTAAAAGATGCTAATACTAAATTGACTGAGTTAGAGCAAGAGCTAAGAGCTTCTAATGCTAATTCACAAGGATTACAAGAGCAGTTAGCTATGGCTAATGATCAGTCAAAAGAATTAGAAGAGAAGTTAGGTAATTCAGAATTAGAAGTTAAGCGAATTAAAGATGAATTGGAAAAATCTAATGCTAATTCACAAGGATTACAAGAGCAGTTAGCTATGGCTAATGATCAGTCAAAAGAATTAGAAGAGAAGCTAAAAGATGCTAATACTAAATTGACTGAGTTAGAGCAAGAGCTAAGAGCTTCTAATGCTAATTCACAAGGATTACAAGAGCAGTTAGCTATGGCTAATGATCAGTCAAAAGAATTAGAAGAGAAGTTAGGTAATTCAGAATTAGAAGTTAAGCGAATTAAAGATGAATTGGAAAAATCTAATGCTAATTCACAAGGATTACAAGAGCAGTTAGCTATGGCTAATGATCAGTCAAAAGAATTAGAAGAGAAGCTAAAAGATGCTAATACTAAATTGACTGAGTTAGAGCAAGAGCTAAGAGCTTCTAATGCTAATTCACAAGGATTACAAGAGCAGTTAGCTATGGCTAATGATCAGTCAAAAGAATTAGAAGAGAAGCTAAAAGATGCTAATACTAAATTGACTGAGTTAGAGCAAGAGCTAAGAGCTTCTAATGCTAATTCACAAGGATTACAAGAGCAGTTAGCTATGGCTAATGATCAGTCAAAAGAATTAGAAGAGAAGTTAGGTAATTCAGAATTAGAAGTTAAGCGAATTAAAGATGAATTGGAAAAATCTAATGCTAATTCACAAGGATTACAAGAGCAGTTAGCTATGGCTAATGATCAGTCAAAAGAATTAGAAGAGAAGCTAAAAGATGCTAATACTAAATTGACTGAGTTAGAGCAAGAGCTAAGAGCTTCTAATGCTAATTCACAAGGATTACAAGAGCAGTTAGCTATGGCTAATGATCAGTCAAAAGAATTAGAAGAGAAGTTAGGTAATTCAGAATTAGAAGTTAAGCGAATTAAAGATGAATTGGAAAAATCTAATGCTAATTCACAAGGATTACAAGAGCAGTTAGCTATGGCTAATGATCAGTCAAAAGAATTAGAAGAGAAGCTAAAAGATGCTAATACTAAATTGACTGAGTTAGAGCAAGAGCTAAGAGCTTCTAATGCTAATTCACAAGGATTACAAGAGCAGTTAGCTATGGCTAATGATCAGTCAAAAGAATTAGAAGAGAAGCTAAAAGATGCTAATACTAAATTGACTGAGTTAGAGCAAGAGCTAAGAGCTTCTAATGCTAATTCACAAGGATTACAAGAGCAGTTAGCTATGGCTAATGATCAGTCAAAAGAATTAGAAGAGAAGCTAAAAGATGCTAATACTAAATTGACTGAGTTAGAGCAAGAGCTAAGAGCTTCTAATGCTAATTCACAAGGATTACAAGAGCAGTTAGCTATGGCTAATGATCAGTCAAAAGAATTAGAAGAGAAGCTAAAAGATGCTAATACTAAATTGACTGAGTTAGAGCAAGAGCTAAGAGCTTCTAATGCTAATTCACAAGGATTACAAGAGCAGTTAGCTATGGCTAATGATCAGTCAAAAGAATTAGAAGAGAAGTTAGGTAATTCAGAATTAGAAGTTAAGCGAATTAAAGATGAATTGGAAAAATCTAATGCTAATTCACAAGGATTACAAGATGAATTGACTGATCTTCAAGAAGAGAGATCTAATTTAGAGAATCAACTAGAAGAATATAAGGAATTACGTAGTCAGCATTATGAATTGCAATACCAGTTAGATAAACTTAATAATGAATCATCTGAATTAAAGGCTCATTTAGCTGATTTAGAGAAGAGATCCAATGATCCAAAAGGAAATTCAAGTAAGAAGGCTGTAAACGAGAAAGAAAATTTAGAAAAAATAGATAAAAAGTTAGCTAAACAGGAAATTGATATAAAATTAAGAAAAGAGATTATTGAAAAAGAGTCAAGGCAATTAGCTAAGCATGAAACTGAAATAAAGTTGAGAAGAGAAGCTATTGAGAGAGGGGTAAAACAGTTAATTAGGAAAGAACAAGAAGTAAATTCTAAAAAAGGTATTGTTGATGGTGAATTTAAGAAATTAACTAAGAAAGAACAAGAAGTAAACTTTAAAAAAAGTATTGTTAATGGTGAATTTAAGAAATTAACTAAGAAAGAACAAGAAGTAAATTTTAAAAAAGGTATTGTTGATGGTGAATTTAAGAAATTAACTAAGAAAGAACAAGAAGTAAATTTTAAAAAAGGTATTGTTGATGGTGAATTTAAGAAATTAACTAGGAAAGAACAAGAAGTAAATTTTAAAAAAGGTATTGTTGATGGTGAATTTAAGAAATTAACTAGGAAGGAGCAAGAGGTAAATTCTAAAAAAGGTATTGTTGCAAGAGAAGCAAAGCTGTTAGCTAAGATAGAAGCTGAGATGAAACAAAAAGAACAAATTATCGAAGAAGCGAGAAGGCAACTAAATAAACTTAGAGATAATTATGGAAAAGCACAATTGTTAGGTATAGGAGATAGCAAGCCAAGCTCTATAAATAGTAAGTTAAAAACCTTAGACTCATTACATAAAAATTTACAAAAAAATGATTATAAAAGTAGTTTGAAAACATTAAATATGTCAGGAAATCAGAATACAAAAAGCTTTGGTCTAGCTGAGTTATTTGGGGATGCTGATAAATTTGGTTACACAACGAAACCTAAGCAAGGTAAGGTCTCCTTAGAAAACAATATATGTAAACCTATTAGGGATTGGCAAAGCGATCAAAATATACGATATGGTGAGAAGATTTCTTCGGTTACTCCAGTAAAAAAATTAAGTAATGAATTAAAAAAATATTAAGTTTAAATATGGGAAAGAAAAGTAGTATTATTTTTATTGGTGTAATTATTCTAGCATCTGTATTTTTTTACATTAAAAAGTCAGATCATGTTACAGCTATAAAAGGGAGAGAAAATTCTAAAAATAAATTACCGATAGTTGTTGAAGTTGAGAGTATTAAAGAACAAGACTCATATCATGAATTAGATTTATTTGGAAAAACTAGTGCTTATGAGGTGTTTACTATAAAAGCTAAATCATCAGGAGTAGCTCAAAATATTACTTTTTCCCTCGGGACTTTTGTGAAGAAAGGAGATTTATTGTTATCTTTTGATACAGAATTAGTTGATTCTAAAATAGAAATACAAAAAGAAATATATGAAACTAAATATAAACAAGCTGAAGCAATGAGAAAGTTAGTAGATAAAGGTGCTGCTAGCCATCTTGAATATAGTAAGTTTAGATTAGATTATTTGAATAATAAACAAAAATATTATGAACTGTTAGATGAAAAAGAAAAAAGTTATATATTGTCGCCTACTAATGGTATAGTAGAATCTAAATCGGTATCTGAAGGCGAGTATATAGCTACTAAAGATAAGATTGCTACTATAGATAATATTGACAAAATTAGAATTTCTTTTGATATGGAAGAGGATGATTATAGAAAATTTAAAAATAGTAAAGAAGCTATTATTGAAGCATATGTTCAGTCTATAGATAAATTTATTAATGTAGACGTTTTTGAATCTTCTGAAATCTCGAAAGATGGTAGCCATTCAGTGCACATTGAAGGTGTGGTACCTAACTCTGATAGAGAATTACTTCCTGGTTTATTTGTCAAGATCAGAGTATTTTTTTTAGATGAAAATAAAATGATGTTAGTACCTAAACAATCTGTATTTATGGATGATGATCAATATTTTGTTTATAAATATAATAATGGTAAAGCAGAAAAAGTTTTTGTAAAAGTAAATAAGTCTTACAATGATTATTTACAAATATCATCCTCGCTAGGTAAAAATGATAAAGTTATTGTTGCTAGTAGTAGAAGATTATATCCAAGTGCTAAAGTAAGTTTAGAAAAATTATGAAAATTTCAATACAACATGGTAGTGTTTTCATTGTAATTAATCTAATTATATGTTTGCTTGGTATATATTGTTATTCGAAGTTAAAGATTAAATTAATCCCTGAATTACCAGTGTCAAGTATATATGTGACAATTAATAATCCTGGAGTAAAAGCTCAGCTTATTGAAAAACAAATAACAAAACCAATAGAGGAAATTTTATCTACCGTAGACGGTCTTGAATCAATTAGTTCATTTAGTGAAATTGGTGAAAGTAAAATAGAATTAAATATTAAATCTGGTAAAGCTATCCAGAACTCAGTCAATGAGGTTAGGGATTTAATTTCTAAGAATAAGAATATCTTACCTGAGGGTACTAAAGAGCCTATAGTTTCAACTGATAGTTTTTTATCTAAGCCCATCATGTATGTCTCTATATACTC
This sequence comes from Francisella persica ATCC VR-331, assembly GCF_001653955.1. Classification (NCBI taxonomy): domain Bacteria; kingdom Pseudomonadati; phylum Pseudomonadota; class Gammaproteobacteria; order Thiotrichales; family Francisellaceae; genus Francisella; species Francisella persica. Next base: position 316,200 of record NZ_CP013022.1, on the reverse strand, counting down.
TTGTAATGGTAAAGAGATATCAAATTCTGAGATTGTTAATATAAAACAAAAATTAAAATATGTAGATGGCTATTCTAAAGCTCTTATTTTTGGAAATAGAGAAAAAACACTTTATGTTAGTGCTTTAATTGATAGGATATTTAAATATGATATTTCTGTTGATCAGTTGATGGCTGATTTGTCACAGGCAAATTCTAATTTTTCTGGTGGCAAAGTTTCTAATAACTATAAAACTGAATATATTTCTTTTAACAGATTTGTCAATCTTGTAGAAGATTTTGATAATATTGAAATTGATAGTAATGGAGTAGCGGTTAAACTAAAAAATATAGCTAAAATAGAGTTTAAAGACAAAGAAGAATCTAGTTTTGCTTATGGTAATGAAAAGAAGGTAGTATTGCTAGGACTTTTTGTTAAAAATGGTTTTAACCCTGTAGACTTCTCAAAAAATATAAATAAATTCATTAAAAATTACTCTAAAATAAATAGTGATATAAAGTTTGAAATAATTATTGATGAGAGTAAGGATGTATTGAAAGCTTTTGATGATACTACCCATACTTTAATAGAAGCAATTATATTAGTATCAGTGATAGTGTATTTGTTGATTGGGTCTTTGCGCTACTCGTCAATAGCTATACTTGCTATACCAGTGTCTTTATCAGGTAGCTTTATAGCACTTTATTTATTTGGTTATACAATTAATAACGTTACTATGCTCGCGATGGTATTAGCTATTGGCTTAGTTGTTGATGATTCAATAGTTGTTATAGAGAATGCAGAACATTATTATAATAAAAAAAATAATGCAATTGATAGTATAAGCAAAGCTATTTCAAATTTATTTGTATCGGTGCTAGTCTTGATGTTGACATTGGTTGTAATATATATACCGTGTATATTTATGCAGGGAGAAATAGGAAGAATTTTACAAGAATTTGCTTTAACTATTGTATCTTCAATGCTTATATCTTTTCTAGTAGCTTTTACCTTAACTCCAGTACTTTTTTTAAAATTAGCAAAAAGACCTGGTCACAATTTTGTAATTAAAGTTATTAATACATTATTTAAGTTAATAACTAAATTATATCTTAAAACCTTGATAAAAGCTATAAGAAAACCATTGTTATTTATACTCATGATTTTTGTAATTACATTTTTGGGATTCTACTTTGCAAAAACAAAATTGAGAATAGAAGTCGAGCCTTTTGAAAAAAAAGATATGATTATTATAGAGAATACTTTTTCACCAAATACAAGTTTAAAATATATTCATACATATATGCAGAAAATATTTAATACTATAAAATCAGATCATAATATTAAATCATCTTTAATGATAGAAGAGTCGCCTGTTTCAACAATTTGGTTAACTTTGCAGGATCGATCAAAATCTGAGGAAACTCTAGATAATATAAATAACAAGCTAGCTAACATTTCTGTTGGTGGAGATGTTTCTGCTAAAATTGCTCAGAATAAAAACGCTGGAAGTGCATCAGGGTCTTATGAGTTAGATTTTTACATTAATAATTCCAAATCTCCCAAAAATCTACAGATAGTTCCATCTATTATTAGTGAAAAAATGATGAATACTTTTGATGACTTTTATACAATTGCACCAGGAATTGTCCAAGATATTGGAGTCAATTGTAATAAAAATAAATTATTCAAATACGGGATAACTGAAAAAGATTTTGCTGATCTTTTGGATATATTTCTTAATCAACGTAAAATAGAAGTTTTTGAAGAAGGAAATAATGTTTATGATATAGTATTTAGATTAGATGATAGTGCTTCAAAAGATTTGTCTAAAATAGAATCAATTAGTATAAAAAATCAAAAAGATGGTGAAAGTAACGTACAACTCAGACAAGTTTGTAGTATTTTTAAATCAAGTGCTCCTAGTAGTATTTTTAGGTTTAACGAGCAGTTTTCTCTAAATGCTCATGCAGTTACTAAACCGAATGTTGAACTAAGCCAAGCCATTAAGTTTATTGAAGAAATAAATGATAATTTACCTGATGGTTCAAGTATTTCATATTCTGAAAAAACAAAAACTTTAATAGAGTTATCAGAATTTTTCACTTTGTTTATATTAGTGGCACTAATTGGTCTTTATTTGTTAATGTATGCTAGATTTAATAGTTTCCTAATGCCTGTTATAATCCTAGGTAGCGTGCCTGTTTGTATAAGTTTTGGTTTATGGGGATTATATTTAATAGCTGGTAGTTTTAATATTTATACGATTTTATCATTGGTTACTCTAATGGGTTTAATGACAAAACATTGTGTTTTATTATGTAGTGCAATAGATAATCGCCAAAAATCTGGGTTTAGTCTCATAAGCTCTATTATAAGTGGTTCAAAGTCTAGAATTAGAGCCATTATGATAACTACATTAGCTATGTCGATAGGATTAATTTCTCTATTTTTTGATAATGGGAATTATGCTAATAGTAGATTTCAAATTGCAACAATTTTAGTGATGGGAATAGTTTTTGGTTCTATTTTAGTTTTATATTCTTGTCCAATATTATATTTTTTGCTTAAGAAGGGTAAATCTAAAATGTCTAATTATAAGCAATTATAATATATTTAGCTGAGATATTAAAGGGTTGCACAATCATACCAATTAAAATAGTTTATTTAAACAACATGTTTTGAATTTTGATCATCTGTAAATAAGCTACTTATGGAGTTATAATGCTTTTTAATAGTAGCTCAGTTATTTTAGAATATTTATTTTCTCAACAGTCTTTCTTGTATCAAATTAATAGAGTTTTTATACGTTATTTAATATTAGTTGGTAATGTTAAAGTAATAGTCTTATGACCAAATGAATGTATTTGTTGAAAATAAATCTTCTAATTTTTCTAACATTTTTTTAAATTAATTTTTTCAATAAGATCTTTTTCATCAAATTCTTTTTTATTGACTTTGATATAAATAAGCATTTTCCTATAAATAGATTATTTATATACCTTTTTGTTTGCGGGGTATCTGATTTAGATTTTCTTTAGGTCTAGTGTACCTAGCTTATAAACATTTTGAATTTAAATAAGTTGGCTCAGCCATTATCAAGCTAATCATAAACCAAAATGCTGATATAACTGTGCAGAAGATAAGCACACCGGTAATACCAAAGTGATGATAAGCAATACCACCAATTATACCACCGATAAAATACCAAAAAATTAACAACTAGAGAATACTCCAATTGCTGTACCTTTACTACCAATAGGAGCTATTTTTGATACCCATGAAGGTAAACAAGACTCCAAAAAAGTAAATGCAGCAAAAAAAATATCAGGATAATAGCTAGCAAAAAAGTATGTTTGTAACTAACCACTAAAAGTACTAGGCATATCCCTAGTAGTGCCACTGCAATAATAAAATACTTTTTCATTTTGCGTTGTACTTCGGCAATCATCACAAAAGGGAACATTAAACTAGAAGAGATAATTAAAACTGGTAAGTATACTAACCATTGATAGTTAGCAGCTATGTTAAGAATATTTGTCAAGATTGGCGGAATTACTAATGGCATGAAGACTGAATATGCCATAGTTAAGTTTAAGTAATTCTTTGTGGAAAATTACATATTTGATTAGTCTAAAAACTGGTTTTGCTTCATGGTTGAAGCTTGGTGCTTTTGGTGTAGGTATCTTTGTAAGCATGAAAATGCTTATAGTACCAAATACTGCAGTAAGCCAAAAAATTCCTGATAAACCTATAATACTATTTAGGATAGAGCTAAACATCATTGCTACTAAAAATGAGAAACCAATCGACATACCTATTAAAGACATTGCTTTGAGGCGATTTTCTTCTTTAGTTGAGTCAGCCACAAGAGCAGTTAAGGTGCTGCCTATTGCACCAGCTCCTTGGATTGCTCGACCAATGACTATGCCATATATAGTGCTTGAGCAGGCAGCAACTATACTACCAATTATGAAAAGTATTAATCCTACAAATATAATTGGTTTACGTCCAAATTTGTCTGATAGGATGCTTAGCACAATTTGTAACACAGCTTGGCTTAGTCCGTATACTCCAAGCGCTAGTCCTATTAAAAATGGTGTAGCATATTCTAGGTAGTTTATATACAAGCTGAAAATAGGAAATATTATAAATAAACCAATCATTCTAAAGCTGTATATTAGTGATATATTTACTGTTATTTTAAGTTCGTTGCTGTACATTGTAGTATAATTGATTTAGTTAGGATTGAGTATAACTAATACTTTTTTACATTTAAACATAATAATACATTGTTTAATGAGAGTTTTTTTTGATATCTACTATGTAATTGTACTATATAAATCTACTAGATTGGTAAAGTATGCTCTTAAATATTAAGGTTATATTTTAGTTTTAAATTTACAGGGAATGCATTCACAATGAACTGGAAAAAATACTTGCTAATATTGTCTAGTGTAATCGGAGTTATGTCTTTATCTGGTTGTAAAGGGGGTATATGGCATCCGATGGGTGTCATTACAGCACAAGAAAAACAATTGCTTATATTTGCAATTGTTCTTATGCTTTTTGTAGTTGTACCGGTTATAATCTTGACTCTTTGGTTTGCTTTGGAAGTACCGCGATGGTGCTAACTCTGAGTACAGACCAACTTGGAGTCATAGTAATAAGCTAGAGATAATCTGTTGGGGTGTGCCATTTATAATAATTCTTATACTAGCAATTGTTACATGGAAAACTACACATTCGTTAAGTCCGCATAAACCATTAGAGTCTGACAAAAAGCCTGTTGAGATAGACGTGGTAGCGTTAAATTGGAAGTGGATGTTTGTTTATCCAGAGTATGATATCGCTACTGTTAACTACATTGAGATTCCTAAGGATCGTCCAGTTAACTTTAAGATAACTTCGGCAGCACCGATGAACTCATTTTTTATACCAGAGTTAGCTGGACAGATTTATGCGATGACTGGTATGACTACACAATTACATTTGATAGCAATTCATGAAGGTAAGTATAGAGGTTTTTCAGCAAATTATACTGGTATAGGTTTCGCTGAAATGCAGTTTTATGCAAAAGTTACGAGTCAGGCTGATTTTGATAAATGGGTTAAAGAAGTTAAAAATGGTAAACATCAGTCTTTAACATGGGATTACTTCTGGAACTATCTTGTCAAAGATTCTATAAATAATCCAGTAGCATACTATTCTCATGTTTATAAGAACTTATTTAACGATATTGTTATGTACTACATGATGCCAAATTATAAGCCAGGAGATTATGGCGAATAATATGTCTAGCATGGGTATGCATATGAATAACAATATGTAGAGTTTTAGTAATAAGTAGTAATTTAAAATAGGAGACAAATATGCTAGAAGCATTAATTGGAAAACTAAGTAATCCACATTTAGTGTTTCCATATCTATATGAACCAGTAAACCAACAATTAATCATATTGTCAATGTTTATTGGTATCGTATTTGCAGGTGTGGCACTATTAGGTGGTATTACATATTTTAGAAAATGGAGTTACTTATGGAGCGAATGGGTTACTACTATCGATCATAAGAAAATAGACACAATGTACACTATAGTTGCGTTGGTTATGATGTTTCGTGGCTTTGTTGATGCTGCGATGATGAGGACACAACAAGCATTAGCAGCTGGTGATAGTACTGGGTATCTAATTCCTGAGCATTTTGACCAAATTTTTACTGCTCATGGTGTAATTATGATTTTCTTTGTGGCGATGCCATTGATATTTGCACTAATGAACTGGGTAATTCCTCTACAGATTGGTGCTAGAGATGTTGCGTTCCCGTATATGAACTCTTTGAGTTTCTGGTTGTTTGTTGTCGGTGCGATGCTGATAAATATTTCATTATTAGTTGGTGATTTTGCGCATGCTGGATGGTTGGCTTATCCACCATTCTCAGAAATGACATATAGCCCTACAAGTAGGTACTGACTACTATATATGGGGTCTGCAAATATCAAGTATTGGTTCACTAATGACTGGTATTAACTTCTTTGTAACTATTATCAAAATGCGTTGCAAGGGTATGACTCTTATGAAGATGCCTATCTTTACTTAGATGCCTATCTTTACTTTGGCTTCTTTATGTTCGGTTATCCTTATAATTGCTGCTTTTCCAGTTTTAACTGTGACTTTAGGTTTATTAACTTTAGATAGATATTTTGGTACTCACTTCTTTACTGTTTCAGGTGGTGGTGACCAAATGATGTATGTTAATTTAATTTGGATTTGGGGTCACCCGTAAGTTTATATTCTTGTGTTACCTATGTTTGGAGTGTTTTCGGAAGTTGTTGCAACTTTTTCGAAGAAACCACTTTTTGGTTATACAACAATGGCTTGGGCAAGTATAGTTATTACTATCTTGTCGTTTACTGTGTGGTTACATCATTTCTTTACAATGGGTGCAAGTGCAAATGTTAATGCCTTCTTTGGAATTATGACAATGATTATTGCAATTCCTACAGGCGTTAAGATATTTAACTGGCTATTTACAATGTATAAAGGTTGTATTACATTTGCAACACCAATGATGTGGTTGATTGGCTTTATGATAGTTTTCTCTGTTGGTGGTATGACAGGGGTGCTACTATCTATACCGGGCGTTGACTTCCAAATGCATAATAGTGTGTTTTTAATTGCACACTTTCATAATGTGATTATAGGTGGTGTTGTATTTGGTGCTTTTGCTGGTCTTACTTTCTGGTTTCCGAAAATATTTGGTTTCAAATTAAATGAATGCTTAGGTAAATACGCTTTCTGGTGTTGGCTAGTGGGCTTCTTCGTAGCTTTCATGCCTTTATATATTTTGGTACTATGGGTATGACAAGAAGATTGTATCATTATGATACATCTACAGGCTACCAATCATTACTGATAGTTGCATGGATGGGAGCTTTAATTATTGGTTTAGGTATTTTCTTCCAAGTGCTTCAAATTATTGTAAGTATTAAGCAGAGAGACCAAAATCGTGTTGGTGCTGATGTTTGGGAGTATGGCCGTACGCTAGAGTGGGGTATACCTTCACCAGTACCTTTCTATAATTTTTCTCATGATCCGGTAGTTGAAGAACGTGATGCATATTGGGATCACAAACAAAAAGGTCTAAATATAGATAATACTCTAGTAGGTACTGTGAAAAAAATATGAAGATATACATATGCCAAAAAAAACAGCTGTAGGTGTTATTATTGGAGCGTTCAGTTTTGTGTTTGGTTTCGCTGCAGTGTGGCATATTTGGTGGCTCGCTGTTGTAGGTGTTGTTGGTATCATTGGTACTGTGTTGTATAGATCATTTGATTATGATATCGACTACTATGTCAAGGCTGATGAAGTTAGAGAAGTTGAAGGTAGATATAATCAAAAAGGGGAGTTACAAGTATGAGTACAGTAACTGCAGAACATAACTATCATCACGCACATCATTATGATGGTTCAAAGAATGTTTTTGGTTTTTGGATATATATTATGAGTGATTGCGCGCTTTTTGCGACATTATTTGCAGTGTTTGCAGTATTTCATAAGCACACTTTTGGTGGCCCTGGTGCACAGGAGTTATTTAGCCTACCATATATATTTGTTGAAACAATGCTACTATTAATAAGTAGTTTTACATTTGGTTTAGCTATGCTTAATCGTAACTCTAAAAATATTAATCATGTGATTAAGTATTTATGGATTACTTTCTTTTTAGGTTTAGTATTCATATTAATGGAAGTACATGAGTTTTATGAGTTAGCTATCGAAGGTCATACTTGGTCTTCAAGCGCATTCTTATCATCATTTTTTACATTGGTAGGAACTCATGGTTTGCATGTTAGTATTGGTCTTATATGGATTGTGAGTATGATATTCCAGCTTAAGAAGTATGGTATGAATCCTATGGTAAGACTAAGCTTACTTACTTAGGATTATTCTGGCACTTCTTAGATATTGTATGGATATTTGTATTCTCAATTGTTTACTTATTAGGAGCAGTATAATATGGCTAAAGAGCACTTATATGATCATGACACGGGTGCTGCATACGGTACTCATAAAAGCTATATACAAGGCTTTGTGTTATCTGTAGTTATTACTACAATAGCTTTTGCCTTAGTTGGATTTAAGCTTTTATCGCCAGTTGCTTTATGTGTAGCTGTAGCAATATTAGCAGTAATACAGCTTTTTGTACAATTAATGTTTTTCTTGCATTTAATCACAGATTCAGAAGCACGTTGGAACCTAGTAAGTGTATTGTTTGCAATTATCATAGTTCTAATTGTAGTTGCTGGTACTATGTGGATCATGTTTGACTTATATGACATGATGATGTAGTTTACTTAAAAATATTTTTCTTGCCATGTATTTCAAAAAATATCTTCAATTGGCTAAGCCAGGTATTATTTTTGGTAATCTTATTACTCTTACAGGTGGTTTTTTATTAGCTACGCATCGAAAAATAGGTTTTGAATATTTGCCTTTGTTTGTCTATGTAATGATAGGTGTTGCATTAATGATTGCGGCAGGCTGTGTCTTTAATAATATTTATGATAAAGATATTGATACTAGTATGACACGCACGCAAAAACGTCCTTTAATTACTGGAGATATTTCTGTAATTCAAGCAACTATATATGGGTCTCTACTGCTTATATTAAGTTGTTTAGTTTTATATTACTTAGTAAATCTATTGACATTATGGATTATAATCATAGGTTTTATATTCTATGTTGGTGTCTATACAGTTTCAAAACGCTTAACCATACATCATGCTACAGTTTTAGGCGGTATTTCAGGAGCTATCCCTCCAGTAGCTGGTTATACAGCTGTAGTTAATACTTTTGACTACAACGCTTTAGCTTTTTATTTTTAATCCTATTCTTTTGGCAGATTCCGCATTCGTATGCTATAGCAATGCTATATATGGATGATTATAGCAAAGTTAAGTTGCTAATGCTTCATCTAGTTAAAGGCATAACATATACTAAAAAAGTTATGATATTTTATTTAGTGCTATTTGTGGTTTCATGCGCTTTACCAGCACTGATTGGTAGTGCAGATTTGTTATCGTTTGTTGTATGTATGCTTGTATCGCTATTTTGGTTATATAAATCTTTTCTATCTTATCGAAAAGATACAGACAGAATTTTTGCTAAAACTGTATTTAAATTATCTATAATTGTTATTACAGCTGTTTGTCTGACTATGGGTTAGTGATAGTTGATTTAATGAATAAAAAAAGTTGTACTTAAAAATATTTACTCATAAATATCTTTCTAAAAGCCAATAAATTAGGCTTTGGTAATCTGCAAATTGAAAAAGATTATCGATATATAAGAAAATAAAGCCAGCTGAGTAGAGTTAAAACTTTGTTTTGCAAAGCTCGAGAGGAATCCATTTGGACAGACTTAAACTTGAGCGACTAGAAATAGTCTTTTAAAAGATAGGTATTTCAAAGATCTATGTTTAAGCTTTTAACAATAGCTCTGAGTTTTTTCGTTGTCTCTGGAAGCTTTCTAATTGCAATCCATTGTTTGGCAAGTTCACTGTCTTTGTAGGCAGGATAGCCCATATGGCTTTCACCAGCAGGAACATCCCACATAACTCCAGCTTTACCACCAATACGCGCGCCATTTCCAATATTTGTATGATCTTTGATGCCAGCATTACCGGCTATTATAACACTATCACCTATTGTTACTGAACCACTAATACCGGCTTGTCCACAAATCATACAACCTTTGCCAATGATTACATTGTGACCTATCTGAACAAGATTATCAATTTTGGTATAATCGCCAATTATAGTTGAGCCATATTTAGCATTATCAATACAAGTATTTGAACCAATATCAACAAAACTACCGATAACAACATTACCAATATGTGGAATCCTAACAATTGTTCTACCTTCTTCAGAAGGCCTATAGCCAAAACCATCAGAACCGATTGAGCAGTTTGAGTATAACCTACAAAAATGCCCTATGATAGTTCTGTCGCGGATTGTCACACTTGGCCAAATAATACAGTTGGTACCAATTTTTGCATCGTTGTAGATACACACGTTGGCATAGATAATAGTATTATCTCCGATCTCGACATTTTTACCGATATACGCACCTGGACCAATAGAGACATTTTTACCAATTATAGCAGTTGGATCTATTACAGCTTTTTCATGGATACCGTTTTGTTCTGGGTATGGTACAGAGAAAAGCTCTAGTATTTTAGCCATAGCTAAATCAGCATTATTTACTACGATTAGAGGTTTATCATTTACTTGTGCTAATTCATCACTGATTTTTTTACTTACAATAGTAGCAGCAGCTTTTGAGTTTTGCCAGAGCTTAATATGTTCTTGTTTATCAATAAGAGTTAGATCATTTTCTTTTGCTTGTTCAGCATAATTAAGCCCTGAAATAATAACTTCGCCAATTGGCTCATTGATTACTTTTGCATCTAAATACTGAGATATTTGTTTTAGAGTGTATTGCAAACACTTTCTCCAAAATTTAATTGCATTGATAAAGTATAGCAGATTAGAAGATATTTTACAGCAATCTTTGAATTTTAGCCACCGACACCAAAGTCAGTATTACTGACAAGTATTTCAAATTGAGGATCTTGAAATAGCTGTTTATATTCTTCTAAAAACCAGATTTTAAGTTCCTCATCAGCTTTAATGTCAGTAGTGTTATTTACATATAGGTTCAAAGTAGTGTGTTTGAAGTATCTCTTAGCAATTTCAATATCTTTTTTGATAATCTCTTTGGTTTGTCCTTTGACACCTATTAATAAACACACAGAGTCAAAAAGTTGACTTAATTGTTGGGGTGAATCATGATAAAAACCTTTGTTAAGGAGTTTCTCCCTAAAATCATTATTAAAACTCTCTAAGCCTGTTTTTATAAAGATGTCAGTCTTAAATATATCTTTAATTTTATGTAGATGGTCTTTATACATCCAGTGTGCTTCAACGAAAAGCAGCTTTATATTTTTTTTATTTATTATTTTTTTGATACGCTGTTTGGTTACTTGAGGAAGTTCAAAAACATTACCAGAATTGATTATTTCTAATATGCCAAACTCACCAGTAACGTTTTCTAAAACTTCAAAATTTATAGCATTGATCTCATCGATATTTCTAGAGTTGTCTAAAATATAGTCACAAAATGTACATTTGCCATAAGCACAAGGACGACTTTTAAGCAGGACGATCTCTCTTTTATAGTTATGTACATTTGTGATTTTACTATAGCGATCCATTATCTAATATACTCCTGTGCCTGAATTAAGGCTATTTCATTGGTGTTTAATTCTTGAGTTACTCTAAAAAGGCCATCTAAGCATTGTGTTACTGCTTTAAGAGTTTCTTCTAGGTCTTTACCTTTTAAAAGATAGCTTAAAAACATCGCTGCTGTTATATCACCGGAGCCACTAACCTTAGATTGAACTTTGTATTTAGGAGATTCAAGATATGAGAAGTTATCATGTTGATATATAGCTATACCGGTTTTATCGTTACTAAACGAAACACTAGTTACGATTATTACTTGGTTATAGTTACCTGTTTTGCTAATGAGTTTTTTACAAGCTGTAATAATATCATCATAATTGCCAATCTGAAAATCACTCAAAACACTAAGCTCAAATAGATTAGGCGTAATAATATCGGCTAAAGGTAATAAGTGGCTTAAAAAAATATTAGGATGATCAGCAGATACAAAAATATGCCCGTTTTCATCTTCATCATACTTGTCACCAAAGACAGGATCGCAGCAATATAAGCTGTTGCTATTTAATTTTTTAAGCTCTACAACCGTATTTGCAATAACCTGGGCAATTCCTAGATTACCAATATACCCAGATAAGATGGCATTTTGTTGCGCTAAAAAACCATTTACTATCATACCGTCTATAACATTTTGGATATCTTCAGAACTAAAGAAAGATCCTTTATAAAAATCATACTGAGTATGGTTTGAAAGCTGTACTGTATATATTGGTGAGACTTCTATCCCAAGCTTTTGCATTGGGAAAACTGCTGCTTTATTACCGGCATAACCATAGGCAACATGTGACTGAATAGATAATACTTTAGGGATTTTAGAAGACATGATAATTATATACCTAAGCTAGTTTGGATGTTTGCAAGTAGATCAACCGATGCTTGCTTATCACCAAGCTTACCTATTTTGATAAATAAGTTGACAGTGTCTTGGTTCCCTTTAACAAGTCTAATAGCAAAACTATCTTCCCCGGACTTGTTAAAGAAATTTTTGTCTGTAGCATAAGTACCAGTGATTTCAGCATCTTGACTATTGATAGTATTATTCTTTACGCTATAGATATTGCTGTTATTTAGTGCTAGTAGCGTAGCGTTATAAACGCTTTGTAAACTAGTATTATAAAGTTCAGCAGAGAATGTGCCGTTCACGAATCTGACAATAGAATCACCAGCAGAGCTTAAATCATTAGAAAAGCTAGCGTTATTCGAGCAGCTAGCTAGAGCAAATGTAGCTAATATATAGGTAGCTAAAAGTTTAATTTTTTCCATTATCTTGTTTCATTTATATGTTTAATGTTTAGATTTTATAATAGTATTTAGTCTTTGTAAATTAACTATATCAGAATTAAGCTCTTGAAAAACTAATAACAGACTCTATATTCTAAGAAGGTACTTTAAGATTTTGGAGGAAATCTGTGTCGGTATATAATCTTTTTCAAGAATTATTAGAATTTTTAAACAATCGTGTTGTTGGTCAAGAAAATCTTAATAATCGGCTATTAATCGCTTTATTATCAGGAGGGCATCTACTTGTAGAGGGTGCACCTGGATTAGCTAAGACAACAGCTATTAAGACATTGTCGGAGAGTATAGATTGCTCATATCATAGAGTACAATTTACCCCTGATCTTTTACCTGCGGATTTGACAGGTACAGAAATTTATATACCACAACAACAAAGCTTTGAATTTCAGTCCGGGCCATTATTTCACAACTTATTGCTTGCTGATGAGATTAATAGGGCTCCTGCCAAGGTGCAATCTGCACTACTTGAAGCAATGGGTGAGAAGCAAATAACAGTTGGTAAGAAAACCTATCCACTATCTAATTTGTTTATAGTTATGGCAACACAAAATCCTATTGAGCAAGAAGGAACTTACCCACTTCCTGAAGCGCAATTAGATAGATTTATGCTGTTTGTTAAGATTGAATATCCAGATCCTAAAACAGAGGCAAAAATCTTGGCTATAAGTCGCGGTGAGGCGCTAGGACATAAGCTAAAACATCCTAATATTCACCAAGAAACTATCTTTAAAGCACAAAAAGAAGTGTTAAATGTCCAAGTTTCTGAGGCACTCGAACAATATATTATTCAGCTAATATTAGCAACCAGAAATCCTGCAAAATATAATCAAAATATCAAAAAATGGATTGCATTTGGCTCTAGTTCTAGGGGTACTATAGCTTTAGATAGAGCAGCACGAGCACACGCGTGGCTTTCAGGTAATGATTATGTCTCTCCTAGTGATGTTCATGCGGTAATTTATGAAGTCCTACGCCATAGGATATTATTAACTTTTGAAGCTGATGTTGATGGTGTAACTAGTGATGATGTTATTACTGAATTACTAAAGGCAGTGCCTATCCCTTAGAGGTTGCCTAGATGAAAAGTTATAAAGGTGTTAAGCCTTATATAAAGGAGCTTTTAAGCTATCGTTACCAAGCTAAAGCGCTAAAACTATTTGCCAATCAAAGGGTAAACACCACTAATGTTGGCAATAATATTTCTAAGGCTAAAGGTCGTGGCATGGATTTTGATGAGGTTAGGCATTATCAAGCAGGTGATGATATCCGTATGATGCATTGGGCTTTGACTGCAAGACTTGGTAAACCATATACCAAAGTTTACCATGAGGAGCGTGAGCGTAACCTTTATTTTATTTTAGATCAAAATACTACAATGAAATTTGGTACTAAAGAGTGCTTTAAAAGTGTTAAGGCGGCAAATATTTTAGCTTTGCTTGGCTTTGGAGCTTTAGGTGCGCATGATAAAGTTGGCGGTATTATTTTTGATGATAAAGGCTATAACTTTTATGCTGCTAAACAAGATAAGTCAGCTTTAGTGAAAATGTTTAATTTTGTTGCTAGTGATACCAAACAGTATCAGCTAAATTCAGATAAAAAGCTTGCAGATGTTATAAAGTTTCTTTATGCAAAAATTCGTAGTAATAGTGTTGTTATCGTGATTAGCGATTTTAGTAGTTTTAATCAAGAGGCAAAACAATATCTTAAGCTTTTAAGTGCTAAAAATGCCATAATCAATATTTTTAGTTATGATCCTATAGAAAAAGAATTACCTGCCTTAGATACCTATTATTTCAGTGATGGTAAGCGAAGAGTTGCTCTAGATAGTGTTAGTGAGCAGCAAAGTAGGATTTATAAAAAAATATATCAAAATAGATATACTGAGATAAAAGATTTTTCGCGTAATAATAAAACAGGCTTTATTGAAGTAGCAACAAATGATGATTTAATTAAAACAATAAATTATGGGATAGCTAGTTATGCAAACTAATAATCTTTTAGAGCAATTAAGGGATATTTATTTGCCAGACAAAGTTTCTAAATGGTGGCCATTAGCCTATGGTTGGTGGCTACTTTTAGCAATAGTTATCTTGGTTATTATAGTTAGTGTGGTATTTTTACATTTGCGCAAAAAAATAAAGCAGTATAAAGATTCAGTAATAAATGATTTTAGAAAAACTATAGAAAATACTTATCAGCAAAAGCCTAGAGAAGTTCTACAAGATATTTCAGTATATCTAAAAAGAGTGGCTTTACAAAAGTTTTCTAATGAATCAGTTAAAACCTTGCATGGTCAGCAGTGGCTTGAATTTTTAGATGCAAAATTTAAGCAACAAAATTTCAAAAATACTAAAGCTAATATGCTTGAGAATAGCTATAAACCAGTTGAGCTAGATAGAGCGACATTAAATGAAATTATGGCTGTGGCAGAACAGTGGTTAAGGAGAGTTCTATGATAAATATAGAATATCCATGTTTTTTGGCTCTTATTATTTTACCACTTTTGGCTTATTGGTTACTCCCAAGAGCAAGGCAAGATAAACAGTTAGCTTTGAAAACGCCATTTTTTGAACAACTAGAATCTCAAATTGGTCATGCTAGTAAATATAATTTCAAGATGGCAAATTATTTTAAGTATCTACTAAGCGCTATTTGGATACTTTTGATTATCTCAGGGTCAGGTATACAATGGTTAGGTAAACCGATTAGTTTACCTAGAAGTGGTAGAGATCTAATCATGGCTATAGATTTATCTGGAAGTATGGCTATCCAAGATATGAAAAAACCTAATGGACAAATGGAGTCAAGGTTTGATCTAGTGATACGTGTAGCTAATCAGTTTCTCAATACACGAAAGGGTGATAGAGTTGGTTTGATACTTTTTGGAACTAGAGCATATCTACAAACGCCATTAACTTTTGATATTGCTACAGTCAAAAAAATGCTTGATGATGCTAGTATTGCCTTACCTGGACCACAGACAGCTATTGGTGATGCCATCGGCTTAGCGGTTAAACATCTCAAAAAATATCCTGGTGATTCTAAGGCTCTAATTTTACTAACTGATGGTGAGAATAATTCTGGTACACTACAACCACTGCAAGTGGCAGAAATTGCTAAACAATATCATATAAAGATCTATACTATTGGTTTAGGTGGTGGTCAAATGATTGTTGAGACTACTTTTGGCCAAAGATTGATAAATACTTCTGATGACCTTGATACAACTGTATTAGAGAAAATTGCTGCAATGACTAGAGGTAAATACTTTAGAGCACAAAATAGTAGTGATCTTAAGAAAGTATATGAGTCAATAGATAAACTTGAGCCAATAGAATCCGATAAAACTGTTGTTAGACAAGTGACATATTTGTATCCATGGAGTCTTGGTCTAGCATTGATTTTGAGTTTTATTATGGCAACTATATGGTTAAAACGCAGGAGAGTATATTAAAATGACTTTTCATTTTTTAAGACCTTGGTGGCTTTTAGCTATTGTTCCTGCCGTGATCTTTGTGATATTGCTTTTGAAGCATTCATCACAAGCAAACGGCTGGGCTAAATATTGTGATAGCCATTTATTAGAGCATATACTAGTTGGTCAGCAATCAGCATTTAAAAAAACACTTATACCATTGATATTTTTGTTTATTTGGGTTGTCGCTATCTTTAGTTTAGCTGGACCAACTTGGAAATATAAGGATGTGCCAGTTTACCAAAAAAACATATCAAGAGTTATAGCATTAGATGTTTCGCAATCTATGGATACTACAGATATTTCACCAAGTAGACTAGAGCGAGCTAAGTATAAGATATTTGACATTCTGCGTTGGATAAAGGAAGGACAAGTCGGTATGATAGTCTTCTCAAGTGAGCCATTTGTGGTATCACCGCTTACTTCAGACGCTAATACTATTGAAGCTCTTGTTACGGTAATTAACTCAGATATAGTTCCAGTACAAGGGCATAATATCTATAAAGCTCTTAAAAAATCAGCGCAGCTAATTGACCAAGCTGGAGCACAGAGAGGACAAATAATTTTAATAACAGATTCATCACCATCTCCACAAGCAGTAAGTGCAGCAAAGCAGCTTGCACAACAAGGAATAAAAACTGATGTCTATGCGATAGGAACTCCTATGGGAGGGATAGCTAAGGATGAAAAAGGTAATTATCTAAAAGATAGTCATGGGAATATTCAATACTTTGGTATTGATTTAAATAAGCTTGAAACTTTAGCAACGGCAGGGTCTGGAAAATTAGTGACGCTAACAGCTAGTAATAGTGATATTAAAAGCTTATTATCAGAACAGCAAGTAAGCAGCACAAAAGAGTCAAAAGAGCAGTCAGCAAATATTTTTTGGCAAGATGAGGGTATATATTTTATATGGTTGGTGACTATTTTGAGTATATTTCTTTTTAGAAGAGGTATTTTGGAAAGAGTATGTCGTTAAGAAAATTAATGGTTATTTTGTTACTAGTGCCAAGTATTTGCCTAGCAATTAAGTGGGGTGATTTATGGTTGACAAAAGATCAACAGGGTATGAATTACTATAATAACGGTGATGTTAAAAAGGCTGTTCATGCTTTTGAAAATAGTAATTGGAAAGGAGTTTCTTATTATAAAGCTGGAGATTATCAAAAAGCTTATGAAGAATTTAAAAAAGACAGATCAGCAAAGGGGTTATATAATCAGGGAAACTCACTTACTCATCTTGGAGAGTACGCCAAGGCGATAGATGCTTATAGACAAGCTATCGAAAAAAGACCAGATTTTGAAGATGCAAAAAATAATTTAGAGATTGCTAAAGAGTTAGAAAAACAGCAAAAACAACAGCAGAATTTACATAATAAGGATAATAAGGATAATAAGGATAATAAGGATAATAAGGATAATAAGGATAATAAGGATAATAAGGATAATAAGGATAATAAGGATAATAAGGATAATAAGGATAATAAGGATAATAAGGATAATAAGGATAATAAGGATAATAAGGATAATAAGGATAATAAGGATAATAAGGATAATAAGGATAATAAGGATAATAAGGATCAACAAGAACAACAAAACAAGAATGAGCAAGCTAAAATCGATCAGCGCCAAAAAGACCTTAATAATAAGGAAGCAAATAAGCTTTTATCAATGATAGATGATGATCCTGGTGGACTTCTTAAAAATAAATTTGCACGTGACTACCAGAGAATGATAGGAGACAAGTGTGAAAACTAAGTTGTTTAAACTAATAAGTGTATTTATATTATCAGTAGCTATTTTGAATCTAATTTATGCTAATGTCTCAGCCAGTGTTGATAGAACTCATCTTGAAAAAGGTGAGACATTTGAATTAGTGTTGCATTTGGATAACTTTGATACACAGCCAGATTTAGATGTTTTAGATAAAGATTTTACCGTCTATAACACTAGAACTAGTAGTAAAACAACTATTATCAATGGCCAACAGAGTTCTCAATTTGAAATGATTGTAACTCTTATGCCAAATAAAACTGGTGAGCTAACAATACCAGAAATCAAAGTTGGTGACCAAATTACAAAGCCGATAAGTATAGAGGTTGATAACAAGCTCTCAAATGATGAGGAGAGTAATTATCAGGATTTGTTTGCTATAAGTTCATTAGCTACAGATGAAACTTATGTTAATTTTCCAGTTTTATATACTTTGAGACTATATTATGCAATACCTATTCTAAGCCTGCAACCTAAGCCGTTTGATATAAAAAATTCTGAGATAAAACAAACTAATCATAGAAAAACTTATCAAAAACGTATTAATGGTAAGATTTATGATGTTGTTGAAGAAAGCTTTTTGATAATCCCTAATACTACAGGAACTATACGTGTGCCAGCTATTGTTTTGGAAGCAACAATTCCAAATACTTTCGGGCAGCTAGGTACTCGAGTAAAATATTTCTCGACAGAGGCAAAACTTATCAAGGTTAAACCGATTCCAAATGACATAAGTATCAATGATTGGTTTCCAGCAGCTGATGTGCAAGTTAGAGATAATTGGTCTACTGACAAAAATATAAAAGAAGGTGAGCTTCTAACTAGAACTGTCAATATTAAAGCAAGAGGCGTCTTAAGTAATGATATTCCAAAGCTAGAGTTCAAATCCTCTGATGATTTTAATGTCTACCCTGAAAAGCCAGAGCTACAAGATATCGAGCAGGCTGGTCAATTAACTGGTATTGCTACCTATAAAATTGGTTATATGCCAGTTAAACAAGGCAAAGCAACTATTCCAGCAATCAAGCTTAAGTGGTTTGATGTTGACAATCATAAATCAAAAGTAGCCAGTATAGATGCTAAAACTTTTGATGTTCAAAAAGGTAATATTCCAAGCTCTAGTTTTGTTGCTAATGGTCAGCCATTATCTTTACAAGTTGTACAAAAGATCATTAAAGATACTTTTTGGCGTGATGTTGCCATAGGGCTTTTTATCTTATGGTTTATAACATTTATATTGCTTATAAAGTGTAAAGTCACAAAAAAAGTCACTACTAAAGCTGGTGAAAAGCAAGCTGAGCTACAACAAAAAGTTACTGTCTTAAAAGAGATAAAAACAGCTTGTACTAACAAAGACAATATTCAGCTACAAAGAGCAATTATTGGCTGGGCAAATACTAAAGTTGATAAGCAAATATTTTCATTACTTGAGGTTGCAGAAGTATTTCCACAGCTAAAAGATATTTTAAAAGAGCTAAATGCTGCAATATATGCTGCAAAAGATTTTAATCACTATCATGAGCTACTAAATTTAATCAGAAATATAACTAAAAGTGCTAAAACAAAATCTGATAATTTAGTTAAAGGTTTATATGAGTAGGTGATAATGAAAAAATTTTTATTAAGCAATTATATTATTAGCTTTTGCTGTTTCAGCAAACAAACTGTACTTATAACAGGTTTTGCTTCTTTTGATGGTTAGAAGATAAACCCATGGCGAGCAGTTAAGCAAATTCCTAATAATATAGATGGAGCTAAAATCATCAAAAAACAACTTCCAGTTTCATTTAAGGACTCTGTTGATAGGTTGGACAGCTTAATTAAAGAATATAACCATGATGTGATTATTGCTGTTAGTGAGGCAAGTGGTTGAGCGGCAATATCTATTGAAAGAGTAGCAATAAAGTTTGATGATGCTAGGATTTGCTCATAATGATAACTATCAGCCTAAAAATATCAAGATATCAGCAACTGGTGAAAATGCTTATTTCTCTAAGCTACCAATTTATCAAATTCAAGTGGCAATACAAGTACAATGTATTCCAACATATATATCTAAATACAGATTGGTATATACGTTTCTATGTAAGTATCACCTACTAGAAATACTCAGCAAAGAATATCCTAAATAGCTGGATTTATACATGTACCATAAGTACTACAGCAGGTTATATACAAAACAGATATGCCTATAGTATGAGTACTGATGATACTGCACAAGCATTAAAAATATCTATACAAACATCTATAACTAAGCAATAGGTAGTTTTATGAAAAAAAACAGGAAATATTATTTAGGGATATTACTGTTTATTTTATCATTTGTTCCATTATATAGTAGTTTTCACTATTATGCCTTTTATGGTATTATCTACAAGCTGCTTCATCAATATTACTTATTAGTGCAGAAAGAATATTTGTAGTGTCTGTGATGCTTTTAGGTAAAGCGGTAATTGATGCTTATAGCTAGTTTCTTTGTCTTAGGTAGTGAGTTTATTAGTAAATTAAAAGTAGAATTTTAAGTATCACAAATAATATTTTTGATTAAATTTAATTTTTTTGGAGTAACTATATTTACGATGAAAGTAGAGTTTAGAGTTTTACAAACACAAAATATTGATCAAATCCTAGATGTCTTAATTGTCGTAGTTGTCAAAGAATATAGTTTGCAAAAGACAATCGCAATTTTAGCGCCTACAGGTATTGCGAAACAACTTGATGATAAACTATGGCAAGATGGGCAAGACTCTTTTATACCGCATCATTGTGCTATAAATGCTAGAGAGTATAACCAATATAAAAATATTCCAATACTTATTACTGATAATCTATTTATCACAACAGGGTATGATGTTTTAATCAATATTATGGAAGTAGCTGTCGATCCACAGCGAGTTAAAGTCAAAGAGCTAAAAGAGTTTGTATATCAAGAAGATAGAGCATTGCAAGCTTCGCGTAAAAAGTATGTTTACTATAAAAAATCTAATCTAGAGATAACTACCATTCAAGATAATATAGTTAGTAAGCTATAAGAGGATTATTAATAACACACAATTAATATTATTTAATTAGTCAATAATAGTACTTTTAAAATAACTTTGCTAAAATTATTGACATTAATTTTTTCTATAAACTTAGATATTTACGGCGTTATAAATGACTCAAGAAATTAATAAAAATTACAATCCTAAAGAAATTGAACAGTCAAACTACCAAAACTGGGAAACAACAGGTAAGTTTGCTTGTGGCAATATTGATTCAAAAGATACTTATACAATAATGTTACCGCCTCCAAATGTCACAGGAACTTTGCATATGGGACAC
The DNA here is from genome assembly GCF_001653955.1 of Francisella persica ATCC VR-331. Taxonomy (NCBI): domain Bacteria; kingdom Pseudomonadati; phylum Pseudomonadota; class Gammaproteobacteria; order Thiotrichales; family Francisellaceae; genus Francisella; species Francisella persica. Next base: position 295,037 of record NZ_CP013022.1, on the reverse strand, counting down.
GGTTTTCAGATAACACTTATGGATATCCTTATCCGTTATAACAGAATGTCTGGCAAAGATACTCTATGGCAACCAGGTACTGATCATGCAGGTATCGCTACACAAATGGTTGTTGAAAGACAGCTTAATGCTCAAGGGATCTCAAAAAATGACTTAGGGCGTGAAAATTTTGTTAGCAAGGTTTGGGAATGGAAAGAGCTATCAGGTGGCACTATAACATTGCAAATGCGTCGAATTGGAGCATCTCCAGATTGGGATCGTGAGAGATTCACAATGGATGAAGGTCTTTCTAATGCGGTTAAGAAATGTTTTATCAAACTATATGAAGATGGTTTAGCATATCGTGGTGAGAGACTAGTAAATTGGGACCCTAAGCTAAAGACAGCGGTATCAGACCTAGAAGTTGCTCAAGTAGATAAACAAGGCTCGCTTTGGTATTTTGTCTATCCGGTAGCTGATAGTGATGAGAAAGTCATAATTGCGACAACTCGTCCTGAGACAATGTTTGGTGATATGGCAGTGGCAATTCATCCCGAAGATGAGAGATATAGGCATTTAGTTGGTCAGATGATAAATCTACCGCTTACAGATAGACAGATTCCAATTATTGCTGATGATTATGTTGAGAAAGATTTTGGTACAGGTTGTGTCAAAATCACCCCAGCTCATGATTTTAATGATTATGAAATAGGTAAAAGACATAATCTACCTGTGCTAAATATCTTAACTGATGATGCAACTCTAAATACCAATGTACCATCAAAATACCAAGGCTTAGATAGATTTGAAGCGCGTAAACAAATAGTTGCTGATATGGAAGCTTTAGGTCTTTTAGATAAGATTGAGCCACATACGCTTAAAGTACCAACAGGTGATAGAACAGGAGAAGTGTTAGAGCCATATTTAACTAAACAATGGTTTATCAAAACTGATGTACTTGCAAGACCAGCTATCGAAGCTGTAGAGAAGGGTGATGTAAGATTTGTGCCAGATAACTGGAAAAACACCTATTTTGCTTGGATGAGAGATATTCAAGACTGGTGTGTGTCAAGGCAGCTATGGTGGGGGCATAGAATCCCAGCATGGTATGATGAAGATGGTAATATATATGTTGGTGAGGATGAAGCTGATATTAGAGTTAAATATAATCTAAATGATGATGTAGCTATCAAGCAAGATGAAGGTGTCTTTGATACATGGTTTTCATCGGCACTATGGCCTTTTAGTACTCTAGGCTGGCCTGAGGAGACTTCAGAGCTTGCAAAATATTATCCAACAAGTGTGCTGGTAACAGGTTTTGATATTATCTTCTTCTGGGTTGCTAGAATGATGATGTTTGGCATGTACTTTATGAATGATGTGCCGTTTAGAGATATTTATATTACTGGTCTTATCCGTGATAGCGAAGGTCAGAAGATGTCAAAATCTAAAGGTAATGTTTTAGATCCTGTAGATTTGATAGATGGTATTTCGCTAGATGAGTTACTTAAGAAGAGAACTAAGGGTCTAATGCAACCACAAATGAAAGCAAAGATTGCGAAAGTGACTAAGAAAGAGTTCCCAGAAGGTATTAATGCTTATGGTGCCGATGCAGTGAGATTTACTTATGCAGCATTAGCTTCTACATCGCGTGATATTAGCTTTGATACTGCGAGAGTTGAGGGTTATCGCAATTTCTGTAACAAACTTTGGAATGCTTCAAGATTTGTGATGATGAATCTTGATAGTTATAAGATTTGTGATGATTATGAGTTAGGTATTGCTGATAAGTGGATTTGGAGTGTTTTGAACATAGCAATTGTAGATGTACATAGACACCTTGCTAACTATCGTTTTGATTTGGTGGCAAATACTATTTATGACTTTGTATGGAATAAGTACTGTGACTGGTATGTAGAGTTTGCTAAGGTTGCTTTGAAAGATGAGTCACTATCTCAAAGCCAAAAAAATGGTGTTAAATATACACTTACTAAGGTTTTAGAGAATATTTCAGCATTAGCGCATCCACTTATACCATTTATTACAGAGAGTATCTATCAGCAGTTAAAAGCCTACTTAGATGATGCTAAAGATACAATTATGGATGTATCTTATCCTGTAGCTAATCAAGATTTAGAGGCACCAGAAGCTGAAAAAACTATCACATGGCTACAAAATGTTGTAACTACTTTGCGTAATATGCGTAGTGAAGTGGGTATCAAGCCATCTTTAGAGATTTCTCTAATTGTTAAAGATGTTGCAGATAAGGATAAAGAGTATCTAGCGCAAACTGAAGGATTTATAAAAGCTTTAGCGAGAGTAAATAATATTGAGTTTAATGATAATCCACCAACATCTTTATCACAAATTGTTGAGGGGCTTGAACTAAATATCTCATTAGCAGGTTTGGTTGATATTGAAGCTGAGAAAGCAAGATTAGATAAAGAGCTAGACAAGCTAAAAGGCGAAGTAACTAGAGTTAAAAAGAATCTATCTAATGAAAGATTTGTATCAAATGCACCAGAGGCTGTAGTTGCTGCAGAGCAAGAAAAGCTTGCTAAGTATCAAGAGCTTTATGCTAAGACTTTAGAGAAGAAAGAGGCTTTGGGTTAGGTTATCTATACTATTTTTTTATATATGGTATTTTGTCTAGATTTTAACAAACCTATAGTAATTTCTACGTAATATTCTCTTTTATTTTTTAATTTAAGGTATATTATCCAGACTTACTTATGATAACTGCAGAATATTTAGTTAGGAATTTTTTTACGGTAATTATAATATATTCCTGAGGAACAACAAAAAGAATTTAGCCAGCTTTTAGATTTATACAACGATTGCCAAATTTGAACCATTTTAAAACCATATCGTCTTTAAAAAGAACTTAAGTATGGTGGAATATTTAATAGAGAATTTAATGTTAAAAACTAGTTATCCACTTTAGATAAAATAGTAGGAACTGGGCAATATAATACTTGGAGTGAAGATATAAAATATGTAGCTATTAAGCATGGAGACTGGTTATATTAATAATATAAATAGGTCTTTGTAAGTAGATGCTCTACCTATAGTAGATTCAATTAAAAAAATAAAAGGTATGTAGGTTAGTAAGATAAATGCAGGTAGTGCTGATAGAGATTTAAAATATGCTACGTGGAAAAGTTTAGAATATGTAGATACTCCTGTAATTATTAATGCTTTGATACAAAAATATGTAGAGTACCTAAGGAATAGATATGAACTTAATTATAAAGGAAGAAAATCTTAAATATCTTAGTAATATATCATTTAAATTCTGATGAGAATATAGTATTCGAAGGATATATAATTTTTTTGGAGATGCTTATACTGAATCTTCTTAAGATGGAGATACTATAATGACTCTTAAAGAAAAAGTTTTCGATATAAAGATTAGTTGGGTATTTACGTGAAAATGTTAATGGCAAGCCTAATGATACCTATGTTTTTCAGTGCAAATTTTTTATGGCAAAGTTTTGCTATTTATTACATCATTACAGATTCTAAATTGGAAAAAATAAGATGGTTGTGTATAAAATCTTTTTTTCTAACAATATTGATTATAGGAAAGAATTTTAAAAAAGCTTTTTCCGATGATCAAGCTGAGTTTATGGTAGAGCTTTAAAAGAGTGGTAATATTATTGATTTACCTAATATTCTTGATAAAGATGAAGCTTTTCAGAGAGTTGCACTTTGGGCTTATGATGATACAAGAGAATATCTGCCTAAATTTATTAATATTAATTTATTAATATTAGGAGAAAATATAGATGATAATTTTGAGGATATATAAGTTTTATGAGGAATGTAATAAAAACAAATTTTTCTCTTGGTGATGGAAATTTTTTTTCTAAAAGATCTTTCAAAAGAAGAATTCAGAGATGTTCTAGATGAATTAGTAGGAGGAAAATTTGCAGTTTTAGAAGATATAAAATGTATAATTACAAAGAAAATCATAAACTAGAAAAGTATAAATCATCTAATAAAAAGTTTGATCCAAATAATAGAAAGTTATGCAAAATCGATGCTATTTTTACTATATGTCATGAATTAATGAACCTGGCCTATCTATAAAATTATAATGGATACATCAGTTTCAACTGACAGTCATAAGACAGAGTTGTTTGGTAAGTAATATTACTAAGGAAATATTCAAAAGTTGAAGGAATATCATGAAAATAAACTTAATTGATTATCAACATTATAAAATTTAAGGAAAAAAAACTTTTGCCACTATTAAAAAATATATGTTGCAGTTATTGAAAAGCCTAAGTACTTAGATAAGAGGAATATTCTAATTTTATAGATGATTTTATTGAGTATGCTGAATTTGATCCAGATATCAAATATATCACTACTTGACGCGCAAGGATTGTATGAAATACGCCAAGTATATAAGAAAGTAAAAAGAATCCAAAGTTTAGCGTCAAGTGGCTCCAAAAGATTGGATCACTAAGACACTCTCTTATATTTTAAGAGAATTTAATGATAAAACTTATCTTTCTATACTTCCACAATATTCGTTTATAACAAGCCATCTAACTAATTATTTAATATTCAATTAATTTTTTAGTTTAATCTTTAAGTAATTTATTGTGACCTAATTAGGTTATAAAATTTAGCTACATTTTTAGGATGAATATTTTCAGCTGCTTCTGCAATTTTAGCTTTTGCTTGATCAGAAGTCGCTAGGATAAAGTGCCAAGGTTGGGAGTTTACACTTGATGATGTAAATCTAAGGATATCTTTTATCTGCTGAATGAGTTAGGCTGTTAACTTTTTTGTTGGATTATAAGCTTTTGTTGTATAACGGCTTTTAGCAATTCGACTATATTCATATTAAAAATAAAATCTTTAAAATTTCAATCAGTATATATTTATAGAAAAAATTTTAACAATGCTTTTTAGGCTAGAGATATTTTTATTTTTTTGTAATCATTAATATTCAAAAATATACAATAGTAAAAAAAAGTATAAAAACTTCGGATTTAGTTTGTGTCAAGGATAATAAAATCCTTCTTGTAAGAGTACGTGATAATACTATTTGGTATTTTCCAGGTGGTAAGATAGATGATGGAGAAACTATTACAAGCTATTATTTGTGAGCTTAATGAGGAGCTAAATATACAAATGCAACAACCAGATCTAGACACTACCTTGGTGAAGTTGTTACAGATAATCATGATAGAACAGATACTGTATCTGTTCACTGTTATACTGGTGAAATTCACTCAACGAATTAATACCATATGCGGAAATATTATCGATAAAATGGTTTGATTTAGATAATACTTAATTTATGGCTCCAGCTGTGATTGAGGGTATTGCTAGATGGTTTTTAAAAGAACTTAATATTTTTTAATTTAAAATCTAGTTAAAACAATTGATTGCTGCAATTGCTAGATTTTGCTGTGATATGATATTTTGTTTTTATACCTTTTGAATGTTATCTTAGCTAGCTAGCTCTAGTAGCTATATAAGTTACTATGCTATACAGTTAGGGTTTTAAGGAGATAAGTTTTGCGTAGAGTGGAGATAGATAGTACTGGTCAAATAGAAGTTGACAATGACAAATATTGGGGTGCACAAACACAGCGTTCTATAGAGCATTTTTCTATAGGTAATGATCTGATGCCTGTTGAAGTTATTAAAGCTTTGGCAATTATCAAAAAAGCCGCAGCTATGACAAATCATCAATTAGGTATCTTAGCACAAGCTAAAAAAGAAATTATCGTTGAAGTTGCTGATGAGATAATTGCATCTAAGCTTGATGAGCATTTTCCATTACATGTATGGATGACAGGCAGTGGAACTCAGGCAAATATGAATGTTAATGAAGTGATTTCAAATAGAGCCATAGAGCTTCTAGGTGGCAAAAAAGGGAGTAAAAATCCTATCCACCCAAATGATGATGTTAATATGTCTCAATCATCAAATGATGCTTTTCCAAGTGCAATGTATATTGCTACTGCAGTTGAGATAAATAATAGACTTTTACCTGCTGTTGAGTATATGCAACAACAATTAGCTGAAAAAACAAAGCAGTGGGACAATATTGTCAAAATCGGTAGGACACATATGCAAGATGCAGTACCACTAACTTTAGGTCAAGAGTTCTCTGGTTATGTAGCATTATTAGAAAATAATATTCAAAGAATCAAAGAAACATTGAAATATGTATATCAGCTTGCTCTTGGTGGTACAGCTGTTGGTACTGGTTTAAATGCTCCAGTAGGATTTGCAGAGATTGCCGCTAGTAATATTGCTAAGATTACTGGATTGCCTTTTGTTTCAGCTACCAATAAATTTGAAGTACAAGGCTCACATGATGCTTTAGTTGCTGTTATGAGTCAGCTTAAAACTTTAGCTAATTCATTATTTAAGATTGCTAATGATATTCGCTTACTTAGTTGCGGTCCAAAAGCTGGTTTTCATGAGTTATTAATTCCGGAAAATGAACCTGGCTCATCAATTATGCCTGGTAAAGTTAATCCCACTCAATGTGAAGCTATGGCAATGGTTGCTGCACAGGTAATAGGCTATGATGTTGCAGTTGGTATCGCTGGTAGTGCTGGCTATTTGGAGATGAATGTTTATAAACCATTAATGATTTTTAATATTATACAATCAATTAGGATAATCTCAGATAGTTGTAAAAACTTTACTAAGTATTTATTAGTTGGGATGCAACCAAACAAACAAAAAATTGATTATTTTCTTAGAAACTCATTAATGTTAGTAACAGCGCTTAGTCCTGTTATAGGCTACGATAAGGTAGCAAAAATGGTTCATTATGCCGAGCAAAAAAATATATCTTTGGCTGAGGCGAATGAGGAGCTTAAATTTTTGTCAAAAGATGAATTTGATAAAGTTATTGATCCTTATAAAATGGCTAAAGGTGGCAGATTATAGAAGTTAGTTTTTAATAAATAACCAAGATGCTAATATAAAATTATCACTATTTTTGTTCACTAATTTTAATTCTTGAAACAATTATTTTTTTAGTTTAATCTTTAAGCAATTTTATTTCTGAGGTGTTTAAGTTATGATTACAACAAGATTTGCGCCAAGCCCGACAGGATTTTTACATGTTGGTGGTGTGCGTACGGCATTATTCAGCTGGTTATATGCAAAAAATAACAATGGTAAATTTATTTTAAGAATAGAGGATACTGATCTAGAGAGATCTATCCAGGAAGCGGTGGATGCTATTTTAGATGGCATGAATTGGTTGAAGCTAAAAAATGATGGCGAAATTTACTATCAAACAAAGCGCTTTGATAGATATAAAGAAGTGATTCAAGAACTTATCGCAGATGGTAAAGCATACTACTGTAGTTGCTCTAAAGAAAGACTAGAAGAGCTAAGAGAGTATCAACAGGCAAATAATCTCAAAACTGGCTACGATGGTAAGTGTCGTGATGCAAACTATATTCCACAAGAGGGTGAGAGCTTTGTAGTACGCTTCAAAAACCCTAAAGATGGAGTGGTTAGTTGGGATGATGCAGTTAAAGGTCGAATTGTGATCTCAAATCATGATATTGATGATATGATTATCCAAAGAGCAGATGGCTCACCGACATATAATTTCTGTGTTGTCGTTGATGATGTTGATATGGTTATTACACATATCATTCGTGGCGATGATCATATTAATAACACTCCTAAGCAAATCAATATATACAAAGCGCTAAATGCTAATGTGCCAGTATTTGCCCATATACCAATGATACTTGGTCAAGATGGAGCAAAACTCTCTAAGCGTCACGGCGCTGTCAATATTATGAAGTATCGTGAAGATGGCTATTTGCCACAAGCAATACTTAATTACCTAGTAAGACTTGGTTGGTCACATGGCAATCAAGAGATTTTTGCTATCGAAGAAATGATAGCAGCTTTTAATTTAGAGCATATTAGTGCATCACCATCACGTTTTGATTTTGAAAAACTTAAATGGCTGAACAAGCACTATATCAAAAAGTCTAAATTTGATGATATTCAAACAGAAGTTGAGTATCACTTTGCTAAGGCTGGTTTAGACATTAGCAATGGTCCAGTTTTAAAAGAGCTTGTAGCTGTGATGGCAGAAAAAGTTGATACATTAGTTGAGCTAGCAGAAAAGTCTAGTTATTTTTATAATGATGATATCAGTTATGATGAAAATGCTGTAAAAAAATATATCAAAGCAGATACAGCTAAGATCTTTAGCAAACTTTTGATTAACTTTAGCTATTTAGATTCTCAGCAATGGCAAGATACTAATGTTTTACATAATGTAGTTAGTACAACAGCCAAGCAGTGCCAAGTTGATATGAGTAAGGTTGGCATGCCGTTACGTGTGGCTATTACTGGTTCTGGGCAATCACCAGATATTGGTATTACTCTAAAACTTCTTAGTAAAGATAAAGTAGTAGCTAGACTTACTAAAGCAATTAAAGAGTTATGCAAGTGATAAAAATCAAAAAACTTAGCTTTTTTGCTTGCTACAGCAAGTTATGCAAATAACCATTATTGGTAATAACTTAGCTGACTGTGTTGGTTTAAGCCTTGATCCAATAAATTTGCAATATACATACAGCAAATTGGAAAGATAAATTAATCAAGAATAATGATCAAAGCAAACTAAAAACTACTCATAGAGTATTCGATTTAATACCACCAAGCGTAATTATGTAATTTTACCTCTAGATAATAATTGGTAAATTCTTTGCCAGCTATAGGTAAATCGATGATCAGTAGCTACAACAAACCGGATTTGCCTCAAGATATTACAGCGGCATGGGTATATTGGCGTTGAGCCAAATATTTATATTATCAATGGTGTAGCCCAAACACAAAGTTACACTGTAGAACCTATTAATGCTGTTTTTGTGCTTGGGGTTTTCAACAGCAATTAATTTATTTGCTAAGCTTGGCTATTCTAATACTGATCTGATAAATCATAGTGGTGGTTACGGTGTATATTTTGATGGTGAGCTATACCCACAATTATCAGGAAATCCGACAAATATTAATGATACAAATGTTGCTTTCATATTTAAAAGATATAAATTTTGCTGATCATTTTAGACTTATGACCATATTATATTGCATCAAAAAGATACAAGCAAGTTTATCTATGCAATATCAATCTCACGATAATTATTATGGTTTTAAAGTAGCAAAGTAAATTGTGGTAATTTATATCTAATTTTAGATAGATGGAGAATGTTCTGATAACTAGTGTCATAGATCAATTACCTACAGCTAAAATATATTCGGCTTCTTTAGACAATTATATCGAAGCTGACAGTAAAATTTATTCATCAACTACTGTTGATCATAATCGTGATAGTAGTTTTGTGAGTGTAATAATTAATTATTTTTTTTACAAAAGCTCTTGACTAAACTATAAAAGTCATTATAATACACAATATATCGCTGGAGCAGTTATTTAAGTCTTAAGTCCCGTTCGTCTAGAGGCCTAGGACACCGCCCTTTCACGGCGGCAACAGGGGTTCGAATCCCCTACGGGATACCAAACAATCATAATAAATAACAAAAATAACATTAAAGTTTGAGGTTTGTGTGTATTAGTTTATAGTTTTAGTATCGCTGCTATCATACATCTAGTAGTACCACCACATCTTCAGTAGTTTTTACATGACATGGAAGTATTGTACAGTGGAGATCTATAAGTTATTTTTGCTATTCGATAAGTTCCATATATGTTGTTGTTGGTAAATAAAAAAGTAAAAATATATTTTACTTTTTTATTTTTCACTTCTAAACTATTGCAGCATTGTCCTCAAGTACTTTTGAGTGATCGCCATGAAAATCTTTAAGCTTATATTTTACTTTAAGTTACAATTCTAGAGTTTACAAAAGTTGTTGTGGTTATACTTCGTATCTACGACTCTCTAAATACATCTGGTATATAAAAATATATCCTTAACCGTTGATTTATATGTGTAAAAAGAGTCGTTTGTGAATATGGCATCAGCTGTATTTTTGGTTATTTAATGATACTGACTTTTATATTTATAGATCTTATTAACCATTTTATAGGACTAATTTAGAGCTAAAGCATGGATGGCTTTCTCATTTATTAACTGATCTTATAAAAATATCATCACTATCTGTTTTTTTTGAATTAAAGGTAAAGTATTCTGGATAAATCATTAAGACGGTATCTGAAACTTGAGCTGACATTATGATTTAAAAGTTAAGATGTAATTTCAACTTAAATTATTTTTGCTTAAAATTCTACTGAAACAAGCTGACTAAATTACAAATCTTTAATCTTTTCAAATACACTGAAAGTAAAATCAAACTCATTTTTATCATCTTTACTAAATTTTTTGTGGCCAATACGCTTGAATTTTGCTTTGTCCCATTGTGGGAAAAAAGCATCAAGATTGCGCATTTCAGCAGCAACTTCTGTAATATACAATCTATCAGCATACTGCAAAAATTCTCTATATATTTGCGCACCACCGATTATAAATATTTCATAGTGAGATTTTGACTTAGCAAAATTTAGAATATATTGAGTACTGTTAACGATAAGGCATTTATCATGCTTATAATTTTTTTCTCTTGTCAATATGATGTTTTTACGGTTTGGCAGAGGGTGACCAATTGATTCAAAAGTCTTTCTTCCCATTACTATATAGTTATTCTCAGTTATCTTTCTGAAATTTTTAAGATCATCAGAAAGTTTCCACGCTAGAGTGTTTTCTTTGCCGATACCATAGTTTTTGTCATATGCTACTATTAGTGAAATCATTTTTGTTACTTTATAATTTAAATTATTTATTTTGAGATATTTTAGCACCTAAAAGATAAGATAAAATACCATTTGTAATTTATAAATCAACTGTGATAGAATCTCACAGCTTGTACTATATGTTTTAAGTATAAGTGATGTTTAATTAATAAATCATGTATCTTGATTAATGTTTATGTTAAAGGGTGTCCTTAAGGATGTTTGGCATAACTAAGATACTAGTAAATATAACCCAAATAAGGAAAATAAAAATGTCTTTAATGAAAGAAATGTTATCTGCTGGTGTTCACTTCGGGCACAAAAAAGCTTTCTGGAATCCACAAATGAAAGAATACATCTTTGGTATTAACCATGGTGTACATATTATTGACTTAGAGAAAACAGTTCCACTTTTCCAAACTGCAGTTAACTTCGTTGGTAAAACTGTTGCTAATGGTGGAAAAATTCTATTTGTTGGTACAAAAAGACAAGCGCAAGATATCATTGAAGCTGAAGCTAAAAGATGTGGTATGCCGTATGTGAGCCACAGATGGTTAGGTGGTATGCTTACTAACTACAAAACAGTTAGACAATCTATCAAGAGATTAGCTCAGTTAGAAAAAATGAGAGAAGATGGTACTTTAGAATCTTTAACTAAAAAAGAGATGCTACAAAATATCAGAACTATTGAAAAATTAGAGAAAGTTCTTGGTGGTATTAAAGAAATGGGTGGTTTACCTGATGCAATCGTTGTTATTGATAGCAACAAAGAGTATATTGCTATTCAAGAAGCTCAAAAACTAGGTATCAAAGTTGTATCAATCGTAGATACAAACTCAAACCCAGAAGGTATTGATTACATGATTCCTGGTAATGATGATGCTGTTAAGTCAATATCTTTCTATATGAAAAAATTTGCTGATGCTGTTATTGATGCTCAAGGTCTAGATAGAATAGTTGAATCAAAAGTTGATGAAGCTGCTCAAGCATAAGAAACAAACAAGGATAAAACAATGTCAAATATTTCTGCTAAATTAGTAAAAGAACTTAGAGAAAGAACTGGTGCAGGTATGATGGAGTGTAAAAAAGCTCTAGTAGCAGCTGCTGGTGATATTGAAAAAGCTGCTGAAGAAATGAGAATTTCTGGTCAAGCAAAAGCTGATAAGAAAGCTTCACGCGTTGCTGCTGAAGGTGTTATTGAAGTTTATGTTGCTGATGGTAGGGCTATTTTGCTTGAGATCAATTCAGAGACTGATTTCGTTGCTAGAGATGAGACTTTCAAAGCATTTTCTCAAGAAGTTGCAAAAGCTGCTCATGCTGCTAACGCTAAGACTATCGAAGAGGTTTTAGCTGCTAAGACTTCAAATGGTGAAACTGTTGAAGAAGCTAGAAAATCTTTAATTGCTAAAATTGGTGAGAATATCCAAGTGCGTAGAGTTAAGACTGTTGAAGCTAACACTTTAGGTGCTTATATTCACGGTGGTAAGATTGGTGTGGTTGCTGCATTAGAAGGTGGTGATGAATATCTTGCTAAAGACGTTGCTATGCATGTTGCTGCTGCAAACCCTATGGTTGTATCTGGTGATCAAGTGCCAGCTGACATTGTTGCTAAAGAAAAAGAGATCTTTACAGCTCAATCTAAAGAGAGTGGTAAACCTGCTGAGATTATTGAGAAAATGATCGTTGGTAGAATTCGTAAATTCTTAGATGAAGTTGCTCTTCTAGGTCAAGATTTTGTTAAAGATCCTACCATAAAAGTTGAAAAGCTAGTTAAAGATAAAGGTGCTAAAGTAGTTAACTTTATCAGATTAGATGTTGGTGAAGGTATCGAGAAGAAAGAAGAAGACTTCGCAGCTGAGGTGATGAGTCAAATTAAAGGTTAATATATGTCTAATGATTTGTCAGAATGTTCTCAAAAAAAATCAAAACTTAAGCGAATCCTTCTTAAGTTAAGTGGAGAGTCTTTATCAGCAGCTCAAGGTTTTGGTATAAATGTTGGGTCTACTCAAACTATAATTGATCAAATTAAAACTCTTACTCATCAGGGTATAAAAATTGCTATAGTTGTTGGTGGAGGTAATATTCTTAGAGGTGGTAGGGCAAACTTTGGTGACAAAATAAAAAGAACTACCGCAGATTCGATGGGGATGATAGCTACGATGATCAATGCTTTAGCTTTGCGTGATATGCTTATCAGTGAAGGTGTTGCGGCAGAAGCTTTTTCAGCAAAAGGAGTCGATGGTTTACTTAGGGTGGCAAGTGCGCATGAGTTTAACCAATTGTTGGATGCTGGAAAGGTTTTAATTTTTGCTGGTGGCACTGGCAATCCATTTGTAACTACCGATACTACAGCTAGCCTTAGAGCTGTTGAGATTGGTGCAGATGCCTTATTGAAAGCTACGACTGTTGATGGTGTTTATGATAAAGATCCAAATAAGTATCCTGATGCAAAACGTTTTGATAGAGTTACCTATGCAGAAGTTGTGAGTAAAGGACTAAATGTTATGGATTTAGGAGCTTTCACACAGTGTAGGGATTTTGGTATACCGATATATATATTTAATTTAAATCAGACAGATGCTTTGGTTGATGCGGTTACTGAATCAAAATATGGCACTTGGGTTACTTTAGACTAATTAAAGAAAAAGGAATTATTTATGATAAGTGATACTCTAAAAGATGCTGAGAATAGAATGAAAAAATCATTAGAAGTTTTAGCTGATGATTTGGCAAAAATTAGAACTGGTAGAGCACATCCAGATCTATTGGAGCATGTTACAATAGATTATTATGGAGTTGAGACACCAATATCTCAAGTGGCTAATATAACTGTACTTGATGCTAGAACTTTGGGAATTACTCCTTGGGAAAAAGGTTTATCAAGCAAGATTGAAAAAGCTATTTTAACTTCTGATCTTGGACTTAACCCTACTAACTTAGGAGATTCACTAAGAGTTCCTATGCCCGCTTTAAATGAGGAAAGAAGAAAAGAGTTGGTTAAGTTAGTCAAATCTGAAACAGAAGCAAGTAGAGTATCTATTAGAAATATTCGTCGTGATGCTAATAGTGATATCAAAGAACTTCTGAAAGGAAAAGAAATTACAAAGGATCAAGCTAAAAAAGCTGAGGATGATATTCAGAAGATTACTGATAAAATGATTGCCCAAGCTGATGCTCTTGCTGCTAAAAAAGCGCAAGATCTAATGGTTGTGTAATTCACTTAGATTTCCCAATAATAACTTGTATTTTTTCTTATTCTTTCTTATCATTTATCTAATTTAATTTTATTTCATAGTGTTTATGACATCGGCTAAAGAAAATATTCTAAGGCATCTTGCTATTATTATGGATGGTAATGGTCGATGGGCAAGGAGTAAATTAAAGCCGAGAATATTTGGTCATAGAAATTCAATATCGAGTGTTGATGCGGCAATAGAATACTGTGTCGAAAACAATATTGAAATGCTTACTCTTTTTGCTTTTAGTCGAGATAACTGGTTAAGACCAGCTCAAGAAGTCACTGATCTTATGGATCTTTTTTACAAAACTATAAGAGATAAAACCACAAAGTTGCATGATAATAACATTGTCCTTAGTGTTGTAGGGGACCGAACACGACTATCTGATAAACTTATTAGTATGATTGAGTATAGTGAATCATTAACTAAGACAAATACAGGTTTGAAACTTAGGCTGGCTGTTGATTATGCTGGACGATGGGATATTGTTGAGGCTGCTAGATCTATAGCTAGAGATGTCAATGCTGGTAGACTTAGTGTTGATGAAATCGATCAGCAGGATTTTGCTAGGTATTTGGCTGGCGGTGATGTGCCTGTTGATCTACTTATTCGTACAAGCGGAGAGGTGCGTCTAAGTGATTTTATGTTATGGCAATTAGCCTATGCAGAAATGTATTTTTCAGACATTATGTGGCCAGATTTTTCTAAGCAAGAGTTAAGCAAGGCTGTTGAGTACTTTTATTCTCGTCAAAGAAGATTTGGCAAAAGTGGTGAGCAGATTTAATTAAGAGGGGTATATGAAAGAAAGAATTGTGACTGGTATAGTTTTGGTCGCTGTAGTTTTTAGTTTTTTAGTTTTTGCATCAGACTATTTATTTGGCGTTGGTGTATTTCTAGTTGCTTTGCTATCAGCATATGAATGGCTAAAACTTACAAAGATTGATCAGCAGGCAATACTTAAGAATCTTATTATATTCACGATAGTGGTTTTTGTGGTTGCGCAATTTTTTGTATATCTTCAATATATTTTCCCAATATTTTGGTTATATACGATCTATAAGTTAGCTAGCTATGAGCATCAGAAAATTGATACAATAACCACTAATGAAATGCTTGTTATGGGACTGTTTACTATATCGCCTTTTGTAGCATCATTGTATGTTTTGCATGCTAATGGCGTTACGTGGATATTTATGTTTATCTTGGTGATTGCTGCCGCTGACAGTGGTGCATATTTTATTGGTAAGACTATTGGTAGACGTAAAATGTTGCCACGACTTAGTCCAAATAAAACTATTGAAGGCTTTTGGGGTGGTTTGGTTTGTGCTGTTGTCGTTGCGGTGATCTTTCTTATCTACATGAATTTAAGTTTTGGTCAGTACGTTTATATGGTGATAGTATCCGCTTTAATTATGGTGTTATCTGTTGTTGGTGATGTTTTTGAGAGTATGATGAAGCGTATAGCTGGTATCAAAGATAGTGGTAACGTTTTACCTGGGCATGGTGGTGTGCTTGATAGATTAGATGGATATATGCCAACTTTACCAATATTTGTACTGCTTGGTTACTTAGCTGGGGTTTTTGTTTTTTAGGGGGAGGGTATGAAAATAGAGTTAAAATTTTTAGATAAAGAAGTTATAAAAGAACTACCTAGATATGAGACCGAAGGTTCAGCAGCTATTGATTTAAGAGCGTGCATTTCTGAGAGTGTTTTTCTTAATCCGGGTGAATGTAAACTTGTTGCAACTGGCATAGCTATTAATATTGCTAACCCAAATTATGCAGCAATGATTTTGCCAAGATCTGGCTTAGGTCATAAAAAAGGTTTAGTATTGGGTAATGGTACGGGGCTTATAGATTCTGATTATCAAGGTGAGATTATTGTTTCTTGTTTTAATCGCGCGCAAGAGGTTATTGAAATAGAGCCATTGATGAGATTTGCACAATTAGTTATTGTTCCTGTAATACAAGCAAGTTTTGAGATTGTCGAAGAGTTTTCACAGCAGACAGCACGTGCTGCTGGTGGCTTTGGACATACAGGGGTTTGATTTATGTTTTTTAATATTCCTAATATTCTGACTTTTGGCCGTTTGGTATTAATACCTTTTATAGTTATATGTTACTATTTTGATTTCCCACATCATCATGGTATTATGGCAACTTTATTTTTACTTGGAGCGGCGACTGATTGGTTAGATGGTTACTTAGCGCGTAAATGGGAACAAACTAGTAAGCTAGGTGCGTTTTTAGATCCTGTTGCTGATAAGCTTATTGTTGCTACTGCACTTTGTTTGTTTATAGAGATGTATCCTTATTGGTGGGCTACTATTCCTGCTATTGCGATGATCTGCAGGGAAATTCTTGTTTCAGCATTACGCGAATGGATGGCTGAGCTAGGGCAGCGTAGTGTTGTTAAAGTTGGTATCTGGGGTAAGGTAAAGACTACGGCACAAATGGCAGCATTATTTATATTTTTAATCAAACCAGCTATAGATTTTAGGCATTCCATAGACTATGCAAGTTTCAATACTTGGTTTATATTTTTAGGATTCTTGATGCTATATATTGCTGTTATACTAACGATTTATTCTATGTGTAACTATCTTTATGTAGCTTTTAAATCAGTTTTTGGTGCTTCTGATAATTAATTACTTTTTCTTTGCTTTTTTTTGCTTTTTTGTTATTATTTATTTTCTAAATGTTATTTTTGTATAGCAAATGCTCTTATCAGGTGTTTGGATTGATTTGATATAAAAACTGATAAAAAAAATGGAGAATAAATAACTAATGGCAACTATAAATCAGTTGGTGAACAACCCTCGTAAGAGATCGGTTGTTAAGTCTAAGGTTCCTGCGTTAAAGGCATGTCCTCAAAGAAGAGGTGTTTGTACTAGGGTTTATACTACAACCCCTAAAAAGCCTAACTCAGCACTTAGAAAAGTGGCTCGTGTAAGATTAACGAGTGGATTTGAAGTGACAAGCTATATAGGTGGCGAAGGTCACAACCTGCAAGAGCATAGTGTTGTGCTTATCAGGGGTGGTAGGGTTAAAGATTTGCCAGGTGTGCGTTACCACATTGTTAGGGGTGCTTTAGATACTTCAGGTGTTAATAATCGTAAGCACGGTCGTTCCAAGTATGGTACAAAGCGTCCTAAGTCTTAGTTTGTGTTTAAAATTTAACATTTGAAGAAGGTATAAAAATGTCTAGAAGAAATAGAGCTCCTAAAAGAGATATTCTACCTGATCCTAAGTATAAGAGTCAGGTTGTTGCTAAGTTTGTTAACCATATTATGCTAAGTGGTAAAAAATCAGTAGCAGAAAAAATAGTATATGGAGCATTCGATAAGATCAAAGCAAAAGATGCTTCAGCTAATGAAGTGGAAGTTTTTGAAAAAGCATTAGAAAACGTTAGCCCAATGGTGGAGGTTAAGTCTCGCCGTGTGGGTGGTGCTACATATCAGGTTCCTGTAGAGGTTAGACCCGAGCGTCGTCAAACTTTGGGTATGAGATGGATTATTGATGCAGCGCGTAAGAGAAAAGAAAATACTATGGGTGATAGGATCGCTGCAGAAATTCTAGAAGCTGTAGAGGGTAGAGGCGCTGCTGTCAAGAAGAGAGAAGATACTCATAAGATGGCTGAAGCTAACAAAGCATTTGCTCACTTTAGATGGTAATAGGAGAATAGGAGATGCCTCGTAAGACAGCTTTAGAGAAATATAGAAATATTGGTATCTGCGCCCACGTTGACGCAGGTAAAACAACTACTACTGAGCGTATTCTTTTCTACACTGGTTTATCGCATAAGATCGGTGAGGTGCATGATGGTGCTGCTACTATGGACTGGATGGAGCAGGAGCAGGAAAGAGGTATTACAATTACTTCTGCTGCTACAACAACATTCTGGTCTGGTATGGATCAGCAGTTTGATGAGCATCGTATCAACATTATTGATACTCCAGGTCATGTTGATTTCACAATTGAAGTTGAGCGTTCTTTACGTGTTCTAGATGGTGCGGTCGTAGTATTCTGTGGTTCATCAGGTGTTGAGCCACAATCAGAAACTGTTTGGCGTCAAGCCAACAAGTATGGGGTACCTAGAATCGTATTTGTCAATAAGATGGATAGATCAGGAGCAGATTTTGAAAGAGTTTGTGGTCAAATCAGAACAAGATTAAAAGCAAATGTTGTTCCTGTGCAGTTAAACATTGGTGCTGAAGAAGAATTCAAAGGCGTGATCGATCTTATCAGAATGAAAGCGATCATGTGGAATGAGGAAGACATGGGTCTTACTTATGAGCTTATTGATATCCCTGAAGAGCTTCAGGATAGGGCTAAAAAATTACGTATGGAGATGATTGAGGCAGCTGCTGAGTCTTCTGAAGAACTTATGGAAAAGTATCTTGAGGATGGTGAGCTTTCTGAGGATGAAATCCACCAAGGTCTACGCATTAGAGTTCTTAATAATGAAATTGTTCTTGCATTCTGCGGTTCAGCATTTAAGAACAAAGGTGTTCAAGCAGTTCTTGATGGTGTTGTTAGGTATCTTCCAGCGCCAAACCAGGTTCTAGCTATTAAGTGTGAAACTGAAGATGGTGAGCCAGCTTCTAGACCATCATCTGATGATGCGCCTTTCGCTGCATTGGCATTTAAACTTGCTACCGATCCATTTGTTGGTAACCTAACATTTATCCGCGTTTATTCAGGTGTACTTAAGTCTGGTGATGCGGTTTATAATCCGGTCAAAGGTAAGAAGGAGCGTGTGGGTCGCATCGTACAGATGCATGCTAATAAACGTGATGAGATTAAAGAAGTGCGTGCTGGTGATATTGCAGCGTGTATTGGTCTAAAGGATGTTACAACTGGTGATACTCTTTGTGATCAAGAAGATGTAGTGATTTTAGAAAGAATGGATTTCCCAGAGCCAGTAATATCTGTTGCTGTAGAACCTAAGTCAAAAGCTGACCAGGAGAAAATGTCGATAGCTTTAGGTAAGCTTGCAGCAGAGGATCCATCGTTTAGAGTTAGAACTGACGAAGAAAATGGTCAAACAATTATTTCTGGTATGGGTGAGCTTCATTTGGATATCATTGTTGATCGTATGAGACGTGAGTTTAAAGTTGAAGCTAATGTTGGTAATCCACAGGTTGCATATAGAGAAACAATTAGATCAAAAGTAGAGCAAGAGTCCAAATTCGTGCGTCAATCTGGTGGTCGTGGTCAGTATGGTCACGTTTTTGTTCGGTTTGAACCTTTGGATGAAGTTGATGAGAATGGTGAAGCTAAAGTCTTCAAATTTGTTGATGAAGTTGTTGGTGGTGTCGTTCCTAAAGAATATATCGGTTCAGTTGCTAAAGGTATAGAAGAGCAGTTGAATAATGGTGTTCTGGCGGGCTATCCTATGATTGGCGTTAAGGCTACTTTATATGATGGCTCATATCATGATGTTGACTCATCTGAAATGGCGTTTAAGATTGCTGGTTCTATGGCGCTTAAAGAAGGTGCTAAGAAGGCTAATGCTTGTATCCTAGAGCCGATCATGAAAGTTGAGGTTGTGACTCCAGAAGATTACCTAGGTGACATTATGGGTGACCTAAACAGAAGAAGAGGAATTATTGAGGGTATGGATGAGAACCCAAGTGGTAGAGTTATCAGCGCTCTAGTTCCTTTAGCAGAAATGTTTGGTTACGCTACTAATGTACGTTCTATAAGCCAAGGTAGAGCTTCATTCTCTATGGAGTTTAAGAAGTACGCTGAAGTACCAAATAACATTGCTGATGAAATCATCAAGTCACGTAACTCATAATTTTTTTAAGGATTAATTAAAATGGCTATAAATAATCAACGTATCAGAATTAGATTGAAAGCCTTTGATCATAAGTTGATTGACGTTTCTACACAAGAAATTGTTGATACTGCTAAGAAAACAGGGGCTCAAGTTAAAGGACCTATTCCTTTACCAGTGCGCAAAGAGAGATTTACAATTCTTATTTCTCCACATGTAAATAAGAAAGCAAGAGATCAATATGAGATTAGAACTCACAAGAGATTAATCGATATTGTTAAACCTACAGATAAGACTGTAGATGCTCTTATGAAGCTAGATTTAGCATCAGGTGTTGATGTTCAGATCAGTTTAAGCTAATATAATGTTGCTTTAAAAATATAGGTCTCTGTGGTCAATCGTAATCGCAGAGTTGGTATAATAATAATAGAGGATATAATAATGTCTTTAGGATTAGTTGGTCGCAAATGTGGTATGACTCGTATTTTTACTGAAGATGGTGTTTCTATTCCTGTAACGGTAGTCCAAGTTGAGCCTAACAAAGTTACTCAAGTTAAGACTGTTGAGAAGGATGGTTACAGCGCTGTTCAAGTAACTACTGGTTTTAAAAAGCGTTCAAATGTAAATAAGCCTATGGCTGGTCACTATGCAAAGGCTGGTATTGAACCAGGTAGAGGTTTATGGGAGTTTACTGTTGATGCAACAGCTGAGTATCAAGTTGGTTCATTTTTTGATGCTACTATGTTCCAAGCAGGACAAAAGGTAGATGTAAGAGGTGTGTCAAAGGGTAAGGGTTTTCAAGGTGGTATTAAACGCCATAACTTTGCAACTCAAGATGCTACTCATGGTAACTCACTATCTCACAGAGTTCATGGTTCTACAGGTCAAAATCAAACACCTGGTAGAGTCTTTAAAAACAAGAAGATGGCTGGTCACTTAGGTAACGAGAACATTACTATTCAGTCTCTTGAAGTTGTGAGAGTGGACGCGAAAAATGGTTTATTGCTTTTAAAAGGTGGTATTCCTGGTTCAGTTGGTGGAGATGTTATCGTTACTCCAGCTATCAAAAATTAGTAGATAAATATTAATTATACCGGAGAGTTGTTGTGGACTTAAATATAAAATCTTTAGCTGGTCAAGAGGCTGGATCTGTAGGTGTTGCAGAAGGTGTTTTTGCAGCTGACTATAATGAAGCTTTAATTCACCAGGTTATTGTTGCCTACATGGCAGGCGCTCGTCAAGGTACAAAAGCTCAAAAAACTAGATCAGAAGTTTCTGGTGGAGGTGCTAAGCCTTGGAGACAAAAAGGTACAGGCAGAGCAAGAGCTGGCACTATCCGTTCACCTATCTTCAGAAAAGGTGGTGTTACATTTGCGGCTAAGCCTAAGAGTTATAAGCAGAAAATTAATCGTAAGATGTATTCAGGTGCGGTTAAGTCAATCTTATCTGAACTATTAAGATTAGGCAGAATGACAGTTGTTGAAGAGTTAATATTAGAAACTCCAAAAACAAAAGAGTTCAAATCAGTGATTGACTCTTTAGGAGTTAAAGATGTACTTTTTGTTGTTGGCGTGGAAGAATTTAGTGAGAATTTATACCTATCTTCTAGAAACCTTAAGAGTGTGGCAGTATGTGATTCTGTAGAAATTAATCCAGTTTCTTTAATATGCTTTGAGAACGTTGTTTTCACTAAAAAAGCTATAAAAGAAATAGAGGAGAAGTTAGTATGAGTTTTCAAGAAAAAATATTAAAAACTGTTATAAGACCTTATGTTACTGATAAAACTTATGGTCTTTCAGATGTAAATTCAACTGTAGTGTTCGAAGTGGCTAGATTTGCAAACAAGCAAGATGTCAAGAATGCTGTAGAACAGCTGTTTGAGGTTAAAGTTGAGTCAGTAAATATCCTTAACGTTAAGGGTAAGGCGCGTAGATTTGGTCGTGTTGAAGGTAGGACAAAGGCTTGGAAAAAAGCTTATGTGAAGCTTGCTGAAGGGCATGATATCAGTTTTGTTGGTGCAGAGTAATTTAAAGAAGGTTTATAAATCATGATTGAAATAAAAAAAGCTAAACCTACTTCACCTGGCCGTCGCCACGTAGTGAGCGTAAAGAATACAGAATTACACACAGGTAAGCCATTTAAAGGTTTAGTAGAGGTAAAGAAAAGTAAAGCTGGTAGAAATAATACGGGTAGAATTACAGTTCGTCATCAAGGTGGCGGTCATAAGCAGCATTACCGTATTGTAGACTTTAAGAGAAATAAAGATGACATAATAGCTAAGGTTGAGAGAATTGAGTACGATCCTAACCGTAGTGCAAATATTGCTTTAGTCCTTTATTCTGATGGTGATAGAAGATATATCATTGCGCCAAAAGGTTTAAAGAAGGATATGTCTGTAGTGTCTGGTGAGAAAGTGGATGTTACTGTTGGTAACTGTATGCCACTTAGAAATATACCTTTAGGTACAGTTATACACAATATTGAGATGAAGCCTAAAAAAGGTGCACAGTTGATTAGAAGTGCTGGTACTTTTGCTCAGTTGGTTGGTAAGGATAATACGTATGCGATTATTCGTCTAAGATCTGGTGAGATGAGAAGAGTGCTTTTAGACTGTAGAGCAGTTATAGGTGTGGTATCTAATTCTGAGCATAACTTAAGATCTTTAGGTAAAGCTGGTGCTAAGCGCTGGAGAGGTATAAGGCCTACTGTAAGAGGTGTGGCTATGAACCCAGTAGATCACCCACATGGTGGTGGTGAGGGACGTACTTCTGGTGGTAGACATCCAGTTACGCCATGGGGTGTCCCAACTAAAGGTTATAAGACGCGTAGAAATAAGCGTTCTAATAAGTTGATTGTTCAAAAACTTAAGTAAATTAGGGAGAATGTTGTGCCTCGTTCATTAAAAAAAGGACCTTTTGTGGATCATCATCTTTTAACGAAGGTTTTTGAAGCGCAAAAAAGTAATTCTAAAAAGCCAATCAAAACATGGTCAAGAAGATCAATGATTGTGCCAGATATGATAGGTTTAACTATAGCTGTACATAATGGTCAGCAGCACGTACCTGTTCTTATGACTGAAGAAATGGTTGGTCATAAGCTAGGTGAGTTCGTTGTTACTCGTAATTACCATGGTCATGCAGCTGATAAAAAAGCTAAGAAGAAATAGTTGGAGTTAAGATACATGGAAGTACAAGCTAAGTTAAAATTTGCAAGAATCTCAGCTCAGAAATGTAGATTAGTTGCTGATCAGATCAGGGATCTACCTGTAGAGCAAGCTATTAATCTTTTGACTTTTAATAATAAAAAAGCTGCTATATTAATCAAAGGTGTTTTAAACTCTGCAGTTGCTAACGCTGAACATAATGATGGTATGGATGTTGATTCTTTAGTTGTGTCAACTATCTTCATTGATGAAGGTCCTACAATGAAGCGTTTTGAAGCTAGAGCAAAAGGTCGTGGTAATCGTATTCTAAAAAGAACTTCACATATAACTGTTAAAGTTGCTGAGAAAAAATAAGAGGTGTAGTAAAAATGGGTCAAAAAGTAAATCCTAATGGTATTCGCTTAGGTTATATAAGAAACTGGCGTTCAACGTGGTATGCTGACTCTTCTAGCTACGCTACTAAGCTTAATGAAGATATTAAGGTTAGAGAGTTTTTACATAAAAAACTTGCAGCAGCAGCAGTTAGTAAGATTCAGATTGAAAGACCTGCTCAGAATGCTAAGATTACAATTTACACAGCTAGACCTGGTATTGTAATTGGTAAGAAGGGTGAGGATGTTGAGAAGTTACGTGCTGAAGTTAACAAGCTGATTGGTATTCCAGTTCAGATAAATATTGAAGAAGTGCGTAAGCCTGAAATCGATGCTAAATTAGTTGCTGATAGCGTTGCTCAACAGTTAGAGAAAAGAGTGATGTTTAGAAGAGCAATGAAAAAAGCAATGCAAGCTGCTATGAAATCAGGTGCTAAAGGTATCAAGGTCATGGTTAGTGGTCGTTTAGGTGGTGCTGAAATTGCTCGTTCTGAATGGGCTAGAGATGGTAGAGTTCCTCTACAAACATTTAGAGCAGATGTGGATTACGCTACAGCGGAAGCTTTAACAACATATGGTGTTATTGGTGTTAAAGTCTGGATCTACAAGGGTGAAATCCTTCCAGGTCAAATCGCTGAAAAGAAAAATAATAAAAAAGGAGCTAAATGATGCTACAGCCTAAGCGTACAAAGTTTCGTAAACAGCAGAAGTTGCGTAATAGAGGCTTGGCTCACAGAGGTAATAAAGTAAGCTTTGGTGAGTTTGGTCTTCAAGCGACATCTAGAGGTAGAATCTCTGCTAGACAAATTGAGGCAGGGAGAAGAGCGATTAATCGTCATATCAAGCGTGGTGGTAAAGTTTGGATTAGAATCTTCCCAGATAAGCCTATAACACAGAAACCGCTTGAAGTTCGTATGGGTAAAGGTAAAGGTTCAGTTGAATATTGGGTGGCTCAAATTCAACCGGGTCGCGTACTATATGAGATTACTGGTGTTAAAGAAGAGTTGGCTCGTGAGGCTTTTGCAAGGGCAGCAGCTAAGATACCAGTATCAACAACTTTTGTTGGAAAGCAGGTGATGTAATGAAAAGAAAAGATACTTTAAAAGATTATAGATGTAAAAGTATTGACCAATTGCAAGAAGCGAAAATTGAGTTATTGCAACAATTATTTTCTCTTCGTATGCAGAAGGGTACAGGGCAATTAAAAAAGAATCACTTATTTAAAAGTGCAAAAAGAGATATTGCTCGTATAAATACAATAATATCAGAAAAGAGTAAATAGGTGCCTTGAAAGATGAGCAATAAAATTAGATTGTTAGAAGGTAAAGTTTCTAGTGTAGCTATGGATAAAACTGTAGTTGTCAGAGCTGAAAGATATGTTAAGCACCATTTGTATGGTAAGTTTGTTAGGAAAACTACAAAATATTATGTTCATGATGAAAATAATGAATGTAAAGAAGGTGATGTTGTTAAGTTCAAAGAAACTAGACCATATTCAAAAACTAAGAAGTGGTGTTTAGTCGGTATTATCCATAGAGAAAAATAATAAATTTGATTTTATTTTTGTTTATTGATATATTTATCAGACTGCAAAATTACTCTGCAGTCTTATATTAATAATAAATAAGGGTTATTTGTATGATTCAAATGCAAACAGAACTCCAAGTTGCTGATAATAGTGGCGCTAAAAGGGTGGAGTGTATAAAAGTTTTGGGTGGCTCTCATCGAAGATATGCATCTATAGGGGATGTTATTAAAGTAACTGTGAAAGAAGCTTCTCCAAGAGGTAAGGCTAAGAAAGGATCTGTATATAATGCTGTCGTTGTTAGAACAGCTAAAGGTGTACGTAGAAAGGATGGCTCTAAAGTTCATTTTGATAGCAATGCTGCCGTGCTTCTAAATGCTAACGGACAACCGATTGGAACTCGTATCTTTGGCCCTGTTACTAGGGAGCTTCGTACGGAGAAGTTTATGAAGATTGTATCTTTAGCACCAGAAGTATTATAAGTTATTTATTGAGGTGTAGATAATGAATAGATTAAAAAAAGGCGATGATGTAATAGTTATCGCTGGTAAAGATAAGGGACGCAGAGGAGTTGTTAAGTCATTTGCTAGAGGCGGTTCTTTAGTTTTGGTTGAAGGTATAAATGTTGTTAAAAAACATATTAAGCCTAACCCAAATAGAGGTATCGAAGGTGGTATTGTTGAAAAAGAGCTTCCTATCGATGCATCTAACGTTGCTATCTTTAACCCAGCTACTGAGAAAGTAGATAGAGTGGGTTATAAGTTTGTTGATGAGAAAAAGGTTCGCTATTTCAAGTCTAGTGGCGAGCTTGTAGACTTATAGGACTAGGTTTTATGGCAAGATTAAAAGATTTTTATCAAAAAGAGCTTGTCGCTAAGTTAAAAACTGAGCTTAAGCTAGATAATATAATGGAAGTACCTACTATTGAGAAAATTACTCTTAATATGGGTGTGGGTGATTCTGCAAAAGATAAGAAAATTATGACTTTTGCATTGAATGATTTGACAGCTATTGCTGGTCAAAAGCCAGTTGTTACTAAGTCTAAAAAATCAATTGCTGGTTTTAAAATTCGTGATGGATGGCCTATTGGTGCTAAAGTTACACTGCGTGGTGATCGTATGTACGAATTTTTAGATAGACTTATAACAATTGCTATCCCTAGAATTAGAGATTTTAGGGGATTAAGTACTAAGTCTTTTGATGGAAGAGGTAATTATAGCTTAGGTATGAGAGAGCAAATTTCTTTCCCTGAAATTGATTATGATAAAGTTGACTCTATAAGAGGTTTGGATATTTCGATAACTACTACAGCTAAAAATGATGACCAAGGAAGAGCTTTGCTAAAAGCATTTGGTTTTCCTTTTAAGTCTTAATTTAAATTGGGGTTTTTAAATGGCAAAAAAATCAATGATTCAGAGAGAATTAAAGAGAGAAAAATTAGTAGCTAAATATGCTCAAAAAAGAGCTGAGCTTAAAGCTATTATTCTTGATATAAATTCTACTGAAGAACAAAAATGGGAAGCTCAAATTAAACTGCAAAAGTTACCGGTAAACTCATCAGCTTCTAGAGTTCAAAGAAGATGTAAGGTTACAGGTAGACCACATGCTGTATACAGAAAATTTGGCTTATGTCGTAATAAGCTTAGAGAGTATGCAATGGCAGGTGATGCTCCTGGTTTGAAGAAAGCTAGTTGGTAATAAGGAATTTAAGTTATGAGTATGCAAGATCCTATTGCGGATATGTTTACAAGAATCAGAAATGGACTTTCTGCTGAAAAAGAATTTGTTTCTGTACCATTCTCAAAGATGAAAATGGAAATCGCGAATTTTTTAGTTAACGAAGGTTATATTAAAAGTTGTTTAAAAGTTACAACTGCAGCTGGTCATCCTTCTATTGAAATAGAACTTAAGTATCATGCAGGTGCTCCTGTTATTGAAATGATCAAAAGAGTTTCTAGACCAAGTTTGAGAATCTATAAGTCACACGCAGACTTACCTAAGGTATATGGTGGTTATGGTGTTGCTATTATTTCCACATCAAAAGGTTTAGTAAGCGATAGGAAGGCTAGAGATCTTGGTGTGGGTGGCGAAATAATTGGCTACGTGGCTTAAGTTTGGAAGGAGATTGATATGTCAAGAATAGGTAAAAAACCTGTTACTATCCCAAGCGGTGTTACGATCAATGTTGCTGCTGGTAACAAGGTTGAAGTTAAAGGTGCAAAAGCAACTTTAAGCAAGACTTTTTCTACTGATGTGACTTTTAACATTGCTGATAATGTTGCAACTATAACACCAAATGATAACAGTAAAAATGCTATTGCGCAGTCTGGTACTTCAAGAGCAATATTTAGTAACATGGTTGAAGGCGTTAGCAAGGGTTTTGAAAAAAAGCTTAAAATTATTGGTGTTGGTTATCGTGCTAAAGCACAAGGTAACGAGATTAATCTTACTTTAGGCTTCTCACATCCTATAGTATACAAGTTGCCGCAAGGTATAACAGCTGAGACTCCAACTCCTACAGAAATTATTCTAAAAGGTGCTGATAAAGAGCTTTTAGGCAAGGTAGCTTCAGAGATAAGAGAATTTAGAAAGCCTGAGCCTTATAAAGGTAAAGGTGTTCGTTACGAAGATGAATATGTAGCGAAGAAAGAAGCTAAGAAGAAGTAGTTAAGTAAGGGATAGTATAATTATGGATAAAAAAACTGCTCGTTTAAATCGTAGTAAGCGTACTAGAATTAAATTAAGAGAGCTTGGTCATACTAGACTTTGTGTTTATAGAACACCAAGACACGTTTATGCACAGGTGATTTCTGGTGATGGTTCTACTGTATTGGCTGCTGCATCTACTGTAGAGAAAGATATTAAAGCAAAATGTACATATACCGGTAATGTAGAATCTGCTGCAATTGTCGGTAAAATCATTGCTAATAGATCTAAAGAAAAAGGTATTTCACAGGTTGCTTTTGATAGATCTGGATATAAGTATCATGGACGTGTTAAAGCTTTAGCAGAAGCTGCTAGAGAGCATGGTCTTCAGTTTTAATAAATAAAATATGGATGATTATTCATTATGTCTAATGAAGTGAAAAAAAACGAAGAGCTGGTTGAAAAGTTAGTTAGTGTTAAAAGACACTCAAAAACAGTAAAAGGTGGTAGAATTATGAGCTTTGCTGCTTTAACTGTTGTGGGTGATGGTAAAGGTAGAATTGGTGTTGGTAGAGGTAAGTCAAGAGAAGTACCTGCTGCTATCCAAAAAGCTATGGAAAACGCTAAAAAGAACATGGTATCAGTAAACTTAAACAATGATACATTGTGGTATCCTGTGATGTCTAATCATGGCGCTTCTAGGGTATTCATGCAACCAGCATCTGCTGGTACTGGTATTATTGCTGGTGGTGCTATGCGTTCTGTTTTTGAAGCAGTTGGTGTACACAATGTTTTAGCAAAAACATATGGCTCAACTAATCCAGCTAATGTTGTCAGAGCAACTATTGTAGGTTTGACAAAAATTAAATCACCAGAAGAGATCGCTGAGAAAAGAGGTCTTTCTGTTGAAGAGATTCAGGGGTAATTAGAAATGACTCAAAAAACATTTAAAGTTACTTTAGTAAAAAGCCTAATTGGTCGTAAAGAAAACCAAGTAGCTTCAGCTAGAGGTTTGGGCCTAAGAAAAATCAATCACACAGTAGAAGTGCTAGATACTCCTGAGAATCGTGGTATGGCTAACAAAATATATTATATGGTTAAGATAGAGGGGTAGTATAATAATGAAATTAAATACACTTGCTCCTGCTGCTGGCTCAAAAAGCGCTCCAAAAAGGCTAGGTCGTGGTATCGGAAGTGGTTTAGGTAAAACTTCTGGTAAAGGTCATAAAGGTCAAAAAGCGCGCTCAGGTGGCTATCATAAAGTAGGTTTTGAAGGCGGACAAATGCCTATACAAAGAAGACTACCAAAATTTGGTTTTACTTCTGCATCTAAAAGATATGTTGCTGAGATCAGACTTCATGAATTAAATAATGTCGTTGCTGATGAGATTACATTAGATACTTTAAAAGATTTTGGTCTTATTAGAAAAGATATCAAGACAGTAAAAGTAATAGCTGGTGGAGAGATCAAAAAAGCGGCTAGCCTAAAAGGTATAGCTTGTACAAAAGGCGCTAAAGAAGCTATCGAGAAAGCTGGTGGTAAAGTAGAGTAAGATTAAAGATATGTCAAAGTGTAATAGTGTTTCTGGTACAACAGGTGAATTAAAATCTAGACTATTTTTTATAGTTATTGCTATCTTGGTATTTAGACTTGGAGTGTATATTCCTATACCAAATATAGATTCTACTAAGTTGGTGGAGATTATTTCAAATCAACACTCATCGTCTGGTGGTTTGATAAGTATGTTTAATATGTTCTCTGGTGGCGCTCTTACCCAAATGAGTATCTTTGCATTGGGTGTGATGCCTTATATTTCGGCATCTATCATTTTTCAGATGCTTTCCGCTATATATCCGAAATTTGTAGAGCTAAAAAAAGAAGGTGAGTCTGGTCAAAAGAAAATCACTCAATACACAAGATATTTAACTCTCACTTTAGCTATAGTACAATCATTTGGTATTGTTGCATTTGTATTACATCAAGATGGCTTAGTAACTACAAACAATATAGCGTTATTCTATTTGACGACTATTGTTTCTGTTACAACAGGTAGTATGTTTTTGATGTGGTTAGGTGAGCAAATTACTGAAAGAGGTGTTGGAAATGGTATTTCACTACTAATTTTCTCAGGTATTGTTGCTAACTTACCATTTGAAATTTCAAACACTCTATCTCAAGCAAGTCAGCATGTGATATCTTATTTGTCTGTATGGGTGCTTTTAATTTTATTACTATTAGTTATTGCATTTGTAGTATTTATGGAAAGTGCTCAAAGAAAAATTACAGTAAACTATGCTAAGAGACAGCAGGGTAGAAAAATGTTTGCTGCTCAGACTAGTCATTTACCATTAAAACTAAATATGGCAGGTGTAATTCCAGCGATTTTTGCATCATCAATATTGATGGTTCCTGGCGTGTTGTTTGGGTGGTTATCTAACTATAACTCACTTAGCTGGTTAGCAGATGTTGCGGAAATGCTGCAACCAGGCAGTATAGTTTATACAGTAGTTTTTGCTGCGACAATTATATTTTTCTGTTTCTTTTATACTTCATTAGTCTTTAATCCAAAAGAGACAGCAGATAATTTAAAGAAATCAGGCGCTTACATATCTGGTGTGAGACCTGGTGAGCAAACAGCTAAGTATATAGATGCAGTTATGACTAGATTAACTTTGGTTGGTTCACTGTATATTGCAGCTATATGTTTATTGCCAATTTTTGTAGTGAAGTTCTTTGCTCAAGGATTATCATTCACATTTGGTGGTACGTCTTTACTGATTGTGGTAGTTGTTATAATGGACTTTATGGCTCAAGTTAGATCGCATATGATGTCAACGCAATATGATTCTTTACTTAAAAAAGCAAATCTTAGTGGTAAGAAAAAATAGAGAAATAATTTTGGAGAAATTGTAATGAAAGTTAGAGCTTCAGTTAAAAAAATGTGTAGAAACTGTAAATTTATCAAGCGCAATAGAGTAGTTCGTGTGATATGCACAGAACCTAGACATAAGCAAAGACAAGGTTAGTCAGTCAAGCATAGTTTAAATAAAGCTTGATTATTTGTTTTTTAAAAGTTATCCTAGCAAGTTAGAAATTGCATTAGATAGCAACAAAATTAAGAATAATTATTAGGAGTGAAGTAGATGGCTCGTATAGCTGGTGTTAATATTCCTGTTCATAAGCATACAGTGATAGGATTAACTTCAATTTATGGAATAGGTAAAACAAGAGCACAACAAATTTGCCAGTCTTGCAATGTAAATCCAACTGTTAAAGTCAAAGATTTGACTGAAGAGCAAGTTGAATCTTTAAGAACAGAGGTTGCTAAATTTACGGTAGAAGGTGATTTACGCCGTGAAGTTTCTATGGACATAAAAAGACTTATGGACTTAGGATGCTTTAGAGGTAGAAGACATCGTCGTAGCCTTCCTGTAAGAGGACAAAGAACAAAGACTAATGCACGTACTCGTAAGGGTCCAAGAAAGCCAATTAAGGCGTAAATACAATTATAATTATAAGATTAAAGGGTAGATTATATGGCTAAGTCTATTAGATCATCAAAGAAAAAAGTAAAAAGAGTAGTTACTGATGCAGTTGCTCATATTTACTCATCTTTTAATAACACTATAGTAACTATTACAGATAGACAAGGTAATGCTTTATCTTGGGCAACTTCTGGTGGTAGTGGCTTTAGAGGTTCGAGGAAAAGTACACCTTTCGCTGCTCAGGTTGCAGCTGAGAGAGCTGCTGATATGGCTCTTGAGTATGGTGTAAAAAACGTAGATGTCTTAGTAAAAGGACCAGGTTCAGGTAGAGACTCTGCTGTTAGAGCTTTAAATGCTAAAAACTTAAAGGTAACAAGCATAACAGATGTGACTCCATTACCTCATAATGGTTGCCGTCCTCCTAAGAAACGTCGTGTTTAATATTTAAAAGGGAAATTAATAATGGCTAGATATCTAGGACCAAAATGTAAGCTTTCTAGAAGAGAAGGTACTGACTTATTTTTAAAAAGTGGTATAAAAGCTAACGATGAAAAATGTAGAATTAATACTGCGCCAGGTCAGCATGGAGCAAGAAGAGCGCGTATGTCTGACTATGGTTTACAGTTAAGAGAAAAACAAAAAGTGCGTCGTATGTATGGTGTTTTAGAAGGACAATTTAAAAAATACTATATCGAAGCTAGCAGAAGAAAAGGTAACACTGGTGCTACATTGTTAGAGCTGTTAGAGTCGAGATTAGACAATGTTGTTTACAGAATGGGCTTCGCGGCTACGCGCGCAGAAGCAAGACAGTTAGTAGTTCATAAAGGTATCATGGTAAATGGACATATTTGCAATGTTCCATCTGCTCAAGTAAAAGCTGGTGATGTAGTTGCAGTCAGAGAAAAAGCTAAAAAACAACTAAGAATTCAAAATGCTGTAGAACTTGCTAGACATAGAAAAGAGCTTTCTTGGATTGATGTTAATACTGATTCATTAGAAGGTACTATGACATCTTCACCAGATAGATCTGAGTTACCAGCAGACATAAATGAACAATTGATCATCGAGCTTTACTCTAAGTAGTAATTTTATTATTATTTTTTATTGACTCGTTTATAGCCTTATATCAAGGAGATTTTTTAGTGAGTAATAATAATTCAAAGCAGGAATTTGTACCTAATATACAGCTTAAAGAAGATTTAGGAGCTTTTGGTTATAAAGTTCAACTTTCTCCTGTAGAAAAAGGTATGGCTCATATCCTTGGTAACTCTATTAGAAGGGTTTTATTATCTTCACTATCAGGTGCATCTATAATTAAATTAAACATCGCTAATGTATTGCATGAGTACTCTACTTTAGAAGATGTCAAAGAAGATGTTGTTGAAATTGTTTCTAATTTGAAGAAAGTTGCGATAAAACTTGATAAAGGTATAGATAGACTAGATTTGGAACTATACGTAAATAAATCAGGCGTAGTTACCGCTGGAGACTTTAAGACAACTCAGGGTGTAGAAATAATAAATAAAGAGCAGCCAATAGCTACTTTGACAAACCCACGAGCATTTAGCTTAACTGCTACTGTAAGTGTAGGTAGAAATGTAGGAATACTATCTGCTATACCAACAGAACTTGAGAAAGTTGGTGATATAGCTGTAGATGCTGATTTTAATCCTATTAAGAGAGTTGCCTTTGAGGTTTTTGATAATGGTAATAGTGAAACTCTGGAAGTATTTGTAAAGACAAATGGTACTGTAGGGCCACTAGCAGCTGTTACGAAAGCTTTAGAGTATTTCTGTGAGCAAATATCAGTATTTGTATCTCTTAGAGTTCCTAGTAATGGTAAAACAGGTGATGTATTAATAGGTTCTAATATTGATCCTATTCTTCTTAAGCCAATTGATGATTTAGAGCTGACTGTTAGATCGTCTAACTGTCTACGTGCAGAGAACATCAAATATCTTGGTGATTTAGTACAGTATACAGAATCACAGCTTATGAAGATACCTAACTTAGGTAAGAAATCTCTTAATGAGATCAAACAAATTTTAATAGATAATAACTTATCTCTAGGTGTTCAAATCGACAATTTCAGAGATCTAGTTGAAGGAAAATAAACAATATAGTAATCATATAATATTAACTATAAAGGAGTAATTACTATGAGACATCGCAAGCAAGGTAGGAAGTTTGGTAGAACTAGTAGTCATAGAAAAGCTATGTTTAAGAATATGTCAGCTTCTTTGATTAATCATGAGGTTATCAAAACTACTTTACCAAAAGCTAAAGAATTAAGAACAATCATTGAGCCTTTAGTAACTTTAGCTAAGAGAGAGCATAAGTTAAGAAACGAACTAAACACTAGCTCAAATGAGTTCAAAGCTCAATCAGTTGCTTTAAGAAGACAGGCTTTTGATTTCTTAAGAAATAAAGCTGCGGTTACTAAACTTTTTGAAGAATTTGGTGCCCGTTACGCAGAAAGAGCTGGTGGTTATACTAGAATTCTTAAGTGTGGCTACAGATTCGGTGATAAAGCACCTATGGCTTATATCGAATTAGTAGATAGACAACAAGTTGAAGAAGCTGCCGACGAAGAGTAGTTCTTTTGTATTTTATTTAAGTTTCATTCCTTAAAAATAATTCTTTTGTTTTGATAAATTTTTCTAGTTTTTACATGTTTGTGTGTAAATATAAATGTAAAAAAATACTTGAAAAATTAGCTACAACTCTCATATAGTTACTTGTTTAGAGTTCTTTATAAATGTATAACAAGAGAGGGTTATATAAATGTCAGAAAAAAAATATACTTTTGAAACTGAGGTAGATAAATTACTTCATCTTGTAATTCATTCGCTATATTCAAATCGTGAAATCTTTCTAAGAGAGCTAGTATCTAATAGCTCAGATGCCATAGAGAAGCTTAGATATGAGAGTATTTATAATACAGAATTAAGTGAAGGTGATACTGATTATGCAATCAAAATTGATTTTGATAAGTCTGCTAAAACTATCACTGTTATCGATAATGGTATAGGTATGACTGAAGAGGAGGTTATCGAAAACCTTGGTACAATTGCAAAGTCAGGAACTAAGAAATTCTTAGAAAGCCTAACTGGTGATAAAAGCAAAGATAATGAGCTTATTGGTCAGTTTGGTGTTGGTTTTTATTCATCATTTATAGTTGCTGATAAGGTTACTGTTAAAACTAGAAAAGCTGGTCAAGATAAAGCGCAAGCTACTAAGTGGGTTTCTGATGCACAAAATGGCTTTACAGTAGAAACAATAACTAAAGAAAAACGTGGTACAGAGATAATCCTTCATATCAAAAAAGAGCATTTAGACTTGCTAGAACATCATGTACTTAAAGGTTTAGTTAATAAGTACTCAGATTGTATCAATACACTAATTCAGATGAAAAAGGTTGAGTATGATAAGAATGGCAAACAAACTATCAAAGATGAATATGAAACGGTAAATAATACTAAAGCCATTTGGATAAGATCAAAAGATGAAGTAACTGATGAAGAATATCAGGAGTTTTATAAGTATATTTCACATGATTTTGCTGATGCTCTAGTGTGGATACATAATAAAGTTGAAGGTAACCTTGAGTATAATAGCTTACTATATATTCCACAAAATAAACCTTTTGATTTCTGGAATAGAGATAAGGACTACGGTTTATCACTGTATGTACGCAGAGTATTTATTATGGAGAATAAGGAGCTATTACCTCCATACTTAAGATTTGTAAAAGGCGTAATAGATTCTGCTGACTTACCGCTAAATGTATCACGCGAGATACTACAGTATAATAAAGTTATCGATAAGATTAAAAAAGCGATAACTACTAAAATTCTAAGCGAACTCAAGAAGCTAGCTAGTAAAGATAAAGAAAAATACCAAAAGTTCTGGGATAATTTTGGTCAGGTTCTTAAAGAAGGCGTTTCAGATGACTACTCAAATAAAGAGAAGATTGCTGGTCTATTAAGATTTGCTACCACAGAAAGTGGTGACTCTAAGCAAACAGTATCATTAGCTGACTATATTTCACGCATGAAAGAAGGTCAAGATACTATTTATTATATCACTTCTGATAGCTATAAGGCTGCTGCGAATAATCCTCAACTTGAAGCATTTAAGAAGAAGGGTATCGAAGTAATCCTAATGTCTGATAGAATAGATGAGTGGATGATGTCTACTCTAACTGAGTTTGATGGTAAGCATATGAAGTCAATTATCAAGGGTGATATTGATATTGATAAATTTGAAACTCCAGAGAACAAAGAGAAATTTGAGAAAGAGTCAAAAGACTTTGAGAAGGTTCTAAAAGAGATTAAAGAAGTTCTTAAAGATAAGGTCGATGATGTACGCCTATCTAAGCGTCTAACAGATTCTCCAAGCTGCGTGGTTGTTAATGACTATGGCATGAGTCTACACATGCAGAAGATGATGGAAGAAGCTGGGCAGACATTTATGCCTGGTGTAGGTATGAAGCCTATATTAGAGCTTAACGCTGAGCATAATTTAGTGCAGAAGCTAAAAGATGAAGCTGATACAGAAATCTTTGTAGATATCTCTAACTT
Organism: Francisella persica ATCC VR-331; assembly: GCF_001653955.1. Lineage (NCBI taxonomy): Bacteria > Pseudomonadati > Pseudomonadota > Gammaproteobacteria > Thiotrichales > Francisellaceae > Francisella > Francisella persica. Next base: position 259,498 of record NZ_CP013022.1, on the reverse strand, counting down.
ATTACTTCTTCAAGCAATGTTTGTTGAAGGTGCTAAGATAGAAGATCCAATGGCTTTTGTTAAGTTGATGAATAAGTATATCAAGTAAGTTTTTCTTTTATTGTTTCTTAATTCTATAAATTCTAAATAATTTTTATTAAAAAGTTGATATTAAAACTTATCAGTCCACAGAGCTTGTCAAAGTGAGCTTATGCTATAAACTTTAACGGTTTCTAATGCTTCAATTATCTTTGATTCCTCTTCAATTATCTTTGATTCCTCCAATCTTATAGGGACTCCTCTAGCGGAGGGGAATTTTTTTCAAAATAGTCATTCCAGACTTGATCCGGAACCTCTTGGATTGACATATTTTTTAGATGTTAGCTATATAAAGATTCTATACTTGACTTATTAATGTTGGTTAAGAACTCCCATCAACCTAAAGAGGTTGCTACCCCTTCAACAGTTTAAGGTGAGTTTGGTTATAGTTCTGATAGTTTCGATAGTATCAATCAACTTATTTTATCAATTACTGCAAACAAACTAGTTTAAATCTCTAGGATTGTAAAAATTGTTACAGTCTTTAGTATGTTAATAACCAAGTTCTACAACAACATATACTAACCATAAGATAGTAACTATTCTCTGAAACTTCTCATTAGTGAAATTTATTTATTGAGTTGTGTATTTAGATTATCAGTATTTGCTAGCAAATGAGTATAAAAACATCATTACTTGAATATTTTTTAAAATACTATTTAAAAATGTTTTGCTTTATAGTTGTCCTATTTGTTTTGATAGAGGTTGGACTCTAAGTTATGGTAGTCTAGTTATAATGATATAAAGGTGATCTTTTATTTTATCATTTAGTAAAAGTTAATTAATAATACTGTATTTTAAATGGCAACATTTTTCTAAAAATGTTATAATTATCTTCCATGATTTTTTTATATTTTCATGTATCCAAATGAATTCTAACACTAAAATTATTTTTGTCACAGGTGGGGTGGTATCCTCGCTTGGTAAGGGTGTAACATCGGCATCTTTGGCTACTCTCTTAGAAAGTCGTGGTCTTAATGTAACAATGATGAAGCTTGATCCATATATCAATGTTGATCCTGGCACTATGAGTCCTTTGCAACATGGTGAAGTTTTTGTAACCGAAGATGGTGCAGAGACTGATCTTGATTTAGGTCATTATGAGCGTTTTATTCGCAATAAGATGACTCAAGCAAATAATTTCACAACAGGTAAGGTCTACCAAAGTGTTTTAAAAAGAGAGCGTAAGGGTGATTATCTAGGAGCTACTGTTCAAGTAATTCCACATATCACTGATGAAATCAAGAGACGTATTTGTAGTGGGATTGCAGATAATGTCGATGTTGCTATTGTTGAGATTGGCGGAACGGTCGGTGATATCGAGTCACAGCCATTTTTAGAGGCGATTAGACAGCTAAGAATAGAGTTAGGTAAAAGTAGAACGCTATTTGTGCATTTAACTCTTTTACCTTATATAAAAGTTGCTGGTGAGCTCAAAACAAAACCAACACAGCATTCTGTTAAGGAGTTAAGAGGTATTGGAATTCAGGCTGATGTACTAGTTTGTCGATGTGAGAAGAAGTTTGATGATAGTGAAAGGCGTAAAATTGCACTGTTTACCAATGTTGATCAGGACTGTATATTTATAGCAGAAGATGTTGATACTATTTATGAAGTTCCGCTTAAGTATAATCAACAGGGTTTTGATGCAAAGCTTGTTGAGCTTTTAAACTTACATACTAAAGAAGTTGATTTATCTGAATGGCAAAGTGTTGTAAATACTATTAGAAATGTCAAAGGTGAAGTCACTATTGCGATGGTTGGTAAGTATGTTTCATTAACAGAGGCATATAAATCACTAAATGAAGCGCTCTATAATGCTGGCTATAAAAAAGGTGTCAAAGTAAAAATAAAATTTGTTGATTCTGAAGATGTTATTGAGAGTAATGTTGAATCGTACTTCAAAGATGTTGCTGCTATTTTAGTGCCAGGTGGCTTTGGTAGTAGAGGTGTTGAAGGTAAGATAACTTCAATAAAATATGCTAGAGAAAATCAGGTTCCTTTTTTGGGAATATGTTTAGGAATGCAGTTGGCTGTTATAGAATATGCTAGAAATATTTTAGGCATAAAGGATGCTCACTCTAGTGAACTAGAGCCAACGACAGCAAATCCAGTAATTGGATTAATAACAGAATGGCAAGAAGAAGACGGTACAGTTCATCAAAGAACACATAATTCAGATTTAGGTGGAACAATGCGTCTAGGCAGCTATAAATGTGTCTTAAAGCAAGGTTCGCGTGCTAGAGAAATATATCAAGCTGATGAAGTGATCGAAAGACATCGTCACCGCTACGAGGTAAATAGTAACTATGTTGAGCGTCTTGAAGAAGCAGGTTTGATTTTCTCAGGAAGATCTGAAGATAATAAATTAATGGAGCTTATCGAAATTCCTCAGCATAAGTGGTTTATAGCATGTCAAGCACATCCGGAGTTTACTTCTACACCAAGATATGGACATAAATTATTTGAATCCTATATTCAGGCAGCTACCGAAAATTCTAATAATTAATTACTAGTTTTGATATTTCTATGAATAAAAGTGTTATAATTTGACTTAATTAAATATTGGAGAATAATTTAAAATGACTAAACAAAGAACTTTATCTATAATTAAGCCAGATGCTGTAGAGAAAAATGTAATTGGTGAGATCTATAGCCGTTTTGAGAAAGCAGGATTAAAGATTATTGCAGCTAAAATGAAACATTTGTCAAAAGCAGAAGCTGAAGGCTTTTATGCTGTACATAAAGATAGGCCTTTTTTTAGTGCACTTGTTGAGTTTATGATTTCTGGTCCTGTGATGATACAGGTTTTAGAAGGTGAAAATGCTATTGCAAAAAACCGTGAATTAATGGGGGCAACAAACCCTAAAGAAGCTAAAGCAGGCACTATTAGGTCTGATTTTGCTGATAGTATTGATGCAAATGCTGTCCATGGCTCAGATGCAGAAGATACAGCAGCACAAGAGATAAGATATTTCTTTAGTTATACTGAGATTTTTGGCTAAGATATATCTAGTCTAATAATATTTAGGAGGATATTGAGAATGAGTTGGTTAACTAGAGTAATTGGTAGGAGTCTTGGTTTAGAAGCACAGAAAAAAGATATGCCATCTGGGATTTGGAGTCAGTGCCCTAACTGTGGTGTAACTCTGTATTCAGAAGAGCTACATAACAATAAGTCAGTATGTCCAAGCTGTAATTATCACTATAGAATATCTGCTAGACATAGACTCAACCTATTTTTTGATAGAGATAGTACAAAAGAACATTTTGCAAATGTTTCACCTGTCGATATGCTTAAGTTCAAAGATACAAAAACTTATAAGGATAGGTTAGCTCAGGCGCAGAAGAAAACTGAAGAACAAGATGCTTTAGTAGTAATGGAAGGCACAGTGAAAGGTTTTCCTGTAGTTTCTGTGGCGTTTAACTTTATGTTCTTAGGTGGTTCTATGGGTTCAGTAGTGGGTGAGAAGTTTGTTAGAGGTGTCAAGCTTGCTATTGAGAAAAAAGTACCATTTATCTGTTTCACAGCAAGTGGTGGTGCTAGAATGCAGGAATCATTGTTTTCGCTAATGCAGATGGCAAAGACGAGCGCAGCTTTACAAAAATTAGCAGAAGCTAAACTACCATACTTGGTGGTTTTGACAGATCCAACGACTGGTGGTGTGTCGGCTTCACTTGCAATGCTTGGTGATATCCATATTGCAGAGCCAAAAGCTTTGATTGGATTTGCTGGTCCACGTGTAATTGAGCAAACTGTAAGAGAAAAACTACCTGAAGGTTTCCAGAGAAGTGAGTTTTTGGTAGAGAAAGGTATGGTTGATATGATTGTTGATCGTAGAAACTTAAGAAGCGAAGTTGCTAAACTAATAGATAAGCTAGTGCCTAACCTTAAAAAAATAAACTACTCTCAACCTTTAGAATATAAGTCCGAACAACAAGTTTAATTCATAATCAAAAAAATGAGCGTCGAAATTAAAATAGCTAAATTAATGGCTAAGCCTGATGCTCGCTATTGCGATCTTCTTGATTTATCACTAATTCTTGATAGCTTTAATTTTGCTAAGAAGTTTAAAGTTATAACTATAGCTGGTACTAACGGTAAAGGTACGACAGTAGCTATGCTAGAAGAGCTTCTTGTAACAAATAATAAGAATGTTTTAAGTCACACTTCACCACATGTTTTAAAATTTAATGAAAGAATATCATTAAACAAGCAACCAATATGTGATAGTGTTCTTTTAGAGATACTAGAGAGATTAGAAGAATTAACACCTAAATATCGCCTTTCATATTATCAGATTGCTTTTTTATGCCTTTGTATCTACTCGCAGAGATTAGAGCTTGATTATCTTATTTTAGAAGTTGGTATTGGTGGTAGATTAGATGCAGCAAATATAATTGATGCTGATATAACAGCTATTACAAATATTGATTTTGATCATTGTGAGATATTGGGCGATACTCTTGATAATATAGGTTTTGAGAAGGCTAGAATATCAAGGTCACAAGTTCCGCTTTTTCTAGGTTCACAAATGCCACAAAGTGTTTATGAGTATGTACAAACAGTAGGCGCAATAATTTATCAAAATAGCTATGAGTATAGCTCAAAACAGTGTTTTGCTCATAGTTATAATATTGCCATGGGGATAGCAGAATATCTTTTTTATAGAATGCAGATAGCATATATTCCAAATCTTGAGGGTATAAGAGCAAGAGCAAGATTCGCAATACTAAAGCATGATTCGTTAAATAACAGTTATGTTGTTGTTGATGTTGCCCATAATCCCGCTTCTGTTAGTCATTTGTTCGAACTTTTAAAGAGTAAGTTTGCAGATAGAAATATTCGTTATGAGGCAATATTTGGTATTTTAGCAAGTAAAGATATACGCGAAGTGCTTAATATAGCTAAAGAGCATATCTATAAGTGGGATGTGATAGACCTTAAATATTTAGATCAAAGAGCAGCTGACCTTGAAAAGATAAAACAAGAATTTAAATTACAACAGATAATTCGTGTAGATTATAACAAAGATTTAAACAGTGTTTATCTATCAAAAAAAGATACAGCCACGGTAGTATTTGGATCTTTTGTATTAGCAGGAGAGTTTATAAGACATTATGAAAAGTATACTAGTAAATGGGGAAGATCAAATGTATCAATTTGCCAAAGAGTATGCTAAACAGCTACAGCCTGGCCAAATTATTTATTTGTACGGTGATTTAGGTGCAGGTAAAACTACATTTGTCAAAGGTATACTCAAGGCGCTTGGCTATGGTGGAAACGTTAAAAGTCCTACTTATACCCTAGTTGAGAGTTATAAGTTCGACAAATTTTATATTTATCATTTTGACTTATATAGGTTAGCTGATCCAGGAGAGTTAGAATTGATAGGTGTGTGTGATTATTTTAATCAAAATGGTATCTGTTTTATCGAATGGCCTGACAAAGGTAAAGGTTTTTTACCACTAAATACGACTAAGATACATATAAAATATTTATCTCAAGGTAGTAGGCTAGTCGATTTTTACTAAAAATCCCTGTAAATATTATGTAAAAGTGTATTATACTTTTTAAAATGTGACACTTGATGTTTTTGTATTGCAGGAGAAATAGATGAAAGCTAGATTTATAATTGCTTTTTTATTAATATTTTTTTTTAGTTCATCATATGCAACTTTAGAGCAATGTTATAAAGATGGTGTAAATCAAGATTATGAAAAAGTTTTGGAGTCTTGTAAACCATATTTGAAAACTGACGCACGTGCAACAGGTCTTCTAGCAGAAGCAAATGTTCAGCTTGATTCAAGTGATAAAGTAGCTCTAGAAGATGCACTATGGGCAGTAAATTTTTATCAAAAAAATGGTACTCCAAAAGATCCAGAAGGTGCTAGATCATACTCATATTTAGTGTATTTAATTGGTGAGTTATATTTCTTTGGTGCAGATGATGTTAATGTAGATCAGAAAAAAGGTATGAGGTATATCATAAAATCAGCTAATTTGGGATATGACATTGCGCAAAATCAGCTAGGTAACCTTTATATCAGAGCAGGTAATGTTCCAGGACCAAATTTTGCTAAAGCTTATAAGTGGTATAAGTTGGCTCTTGCCAATGGTAGTCTAGATGCACGTAGTGCTTTTCTAATACATAATGAAAGAGTCTTTATAGAAAACTATCCATACTGTATATCGATTGGTAGAGCGTTAATTGGTGATACGTATTTAAGTGGTTTGGCAGGTTTACCAAAGAGTTCCAATTTTGCGATAGAATGGTATCAAAAAGCATATGAGCTAGACCATATCTCTCCTGTAGAAACTGGTCTAGCAAAAGCATATATGGCAAAAGGTAATAATAAACTTGCTTATAAGTATGCTCGCGAGGCAATAAAACAGCCATATGCTCCGGCATTCGTCGTAATCGCAGACTTGACAGATAATAAAATAAATAAATATGCTTATTTAGCAGAAGCTGTTGAGCTATATAAAAATCCAGCACTTAAATTCTGGAGCCAGTTTAATGAGTACTGTATGCCAGATATTTCTGATAATGGTCTTAAACAAGCACAACAGAAATTATCTAAAATTAAATTATCAAAGCAAGAGTTAGAGCTAGCTACTAAAGAGCAACAAAATTTGAGAAGTAGTTGGAAGAGTGAGACAGATTATAAATAGAGCTTATCTATTTTAATAAAAAATGAAAAAATTCTTCTATAATAGTTTAATCGTTTTAATTTTTCTATTTTTATCAAAACTACTTGGCTTTGTTAGAGATTTACTATTAGCAAGCTTTTTTGGTAGTGGTATAGCGTTACAGGCATTTTTAGTAGCTTTTAGATTCCCTGAGTTTATGCGTAAAGTAACATCATCTGGAACACTAACACAAATTATTAATCCATTTCTAAATAGAAAGATTAATCAGAGAAACAAAAACTTTATTATAACGATTTTACATTTTATAGCATTGTTTTTGCTTGTTGTTACACTATTAGCAATAGTATTTAGTAATATCTGGGTTGGTATCTATGCATATGGTCTAGTTGATGATGAGAGTGTTTTGACGTTAATAAAAAGTATGTTTGTAATAATGATACCATACCTACTTTTTAACGGTGTGATGGGTGTAATATCAGCAATTTTAAATAGCTACAGTAGGTATCTTGTATCATCATTATTGCCAATAGTTCTGAATGTGGTGATGATTTTAGGAATAGTTATATCACCAAAATGTAGTATACCTATATATAGTGTTGCTTATGCTGTTTTGTTAGCAGGTATTATTCAAGTGACTATTGGTGGATATAGCCTTATAAAATTAATAGGTAAAATTAATCTTAGTAGTAATATCTGTTTAGTTAAAGATAATCGCGCAAAGATTTTTTTGCGTAAACTACCTTCGGCTTTTCTTGGTACTGTAATACTACAGGTTAATGGGCTTGTTGAGACATTTTTTGCATCATTTTTATTCTCGGGAAGTCTAGCTTGGTTATATTATGCTGATAGAGTCAATCAGTTTTTGTATGGTGTCTTTGGTACGGCAATAGCTACGGTAATGATTCCATATTTAATCGATTGCAAAAGGTATAAACAGAAGTTTTTTAAGACTTTGGCATGGATTATAAGATTTACACTGTTAGTGACAATCCCAGCTATAGTTGGTTTATTTGTACTAGCAAAGCCTATAGTTATTTCATTATTTTATTACGGTGAATTTAGTTTAAATGATGTTGATTTTACTTATTTAGCAATGCTTGGATATTTACTATCATTATTTTGTTTTGTAGTGGTTAGAGTTATTGTCTCAGCACTTTATGCACAAAATAAGACAACAATAGTTTTCTACATAAGTTTAATATGTTTGATAACGACAATATGCTTAGATATATTTATTGTGCATTTTTTTAGTGGTGATAAATATGCTTTTATCTATTTGGCATCAGCTAGTTCATCTATGGCGTTACTAAATTTATTTATCCAACTCTGGGTACTTTGCGATTTTAACTTTAAACTATTTATTGTAACTTATTTACCTTTTATGACAATTATTAAAATTATAGTTGCCAGTGCATCTATGGTTTTGGTATTAAAATTATTTAATCTAAGTGATAGTTATTGGATTACATTATCAATGTTTGGTAGACTCAAGAGTATAGCTTTGATAGTGTTTATAGGAATATGTGTTTACTTAGTAACTATGCTGCTATTAGGAGGGATGAAATCTTTAAAAACACTAGATCAATAATTTATTAACTAGTTTATAATCATTAGTGAAAAACTTATTTAGGATAATAATGTACGATTTTAAAAAAATAAATAATCTACGTGGAATAGAAAGAGAAACCTTAAGAGTTACTAATTGTGGTAGCTTCGCAACTTCTCATCATCCTGGCGGTTTAGGTCATAAATTGACTAATAGCAGTATTACTGTTGATTTTTCTGAAAATTTGCTTGAGCTAATAACTAAACCGCATTATAATGTAGACAATGCAATTGATGAACTATATCAACTTTCAGCATTTACTTTAGAGAATATGCCCAGTGAAGAAATTATTCTCAATACTAGTATGCCGTTGTCTGTTAATGTTAATGATATACAGGAAGCAGATTTTGGTAGCTCAAACTCAGGGCAAATGAAGCGTGTCTATCGTAAAGGATTATCTGCTAGATATGGTAAAATAATGCAGATAATTTCTGGGGTACATTATAATTTATCTTTTGATAAAGATTTAATTACTAATATTGCTGCTAAAAAGCAAATATCAACATCTGATATTTATTTTGATGTGCTTAATAACTATTTTGAGTGTATGTGGCTTTTACCGTATCTTTTCGGTGCTAGTCCTATATGTGCTAAAACTTCTATTAATAATAAAACTGATTATTTATTAGCTTTAGATAATGAGTTTTATATCGGTAGATACGCTACTAGCTTGAGAATGAGTGATCTTGGCTATACAAGCCCAGCACAAAAAGATTTAGCAATATCATATGATAATGTTAAGGCATACGTCAAAGATCTAATACAAGCGACTGATGATGTCTTTTCTGATTATAAACGTATAGGTCTTTATAATTCTCAAGGACAAAGGATACAGCTAAATGATAGTATTTTACAAATAGAAAATGAATATTACAGCACAATTAGACCTAAGCAAATTACCAAAAGAGGTGAGAGACCTGCTTGTGCATTATATAACCGCGGTGTTGAGTATATCGAGGTTAGAGTTCTAGATGTCGATCCATTTGAGCCAGTGGGTATAAGTAAAGATACAGCGCTTTTCGTTGAGGCAATGTTGATGGCTTGTCTAGAAAAAGATGCCAAAAGATATCATAAAAATATTATTAAACAGGCAAAACAAAATTTAACTGCAGTTGCAATAAATGGGCGTAATCCACGGCTTAAGCTTAAAAAACTTGATGATAATAGTGAAATACTTTTAAAAGATTATGCTTTAGAACTATTTGATAAAATTGAGACAGTAGCTAAGAAGATGCCTAAAGAATACTTAGATGCTGTTGAAATACAAAAGCGTAAAGTATTAGATGTATGGCAAACGCCTTCAGCTAGAATAATAGAATTAGCTAGACAGCATGGTTATAAAAATTTTGTCCTAAATATATCTCGCCAAGTATCGCAACAATTTAGAAGTTATGAACTTTCATCTGCAGTTACAACTAAGTTAAAAGAGCAAGCTAGTCAATCTATTGCTACAGAAAAAGAATTAGTCGCTAATGATAAACTATCTTTAGATGAATATATCAATAAATACTATGAATCCTCAAAGGGTTATTACTAGTTAGAGTGTAATTTTGATAAAAATTCTACTATCACATATGGTTTTATAGATAATCCATCATAGAAATCTCGTAAGCAAGGTAAAGTATCTCAATATAAGTTATTAATAGATTCTTCAAACGAGTTTATTAATGACTATTATTGGCTGTTTATATTGCTTTTATAGTGGTTTAGCTAAATACTCTTTCAAAAGACTCTTGATTAATAAATAAAAGTTTTATAAAACAAGTTGGTTTTGCATTTCGACAACTGTTTAATGAGCTTGTTAATATTAAAATCAATACTATTTTTTAGGTTTGAGATAAAAAACAATAAAACCAGCACGTGACTGGCTTAGTTTACTACGATAAATGAAAAAAAATTATATTTTTTTCATGCCGCCAAATCTTTTATTGAACTTATCAACACGTCCAGCAGTGTCAACTATTCTTTGCTTACCAGTATAGAACGGGTGACATTCTGAACAGATATCGATGCTCATTTCTTTTTTACCAATTGTTGATCTTGTAATGAAAGTTTTACCACAGCTACAAGTTACAGTTACTTCAGCATACTTTGGATGAATTTCTTGTTTCATTTTATAGTTTCCTTATTTTTATAATCTGACATCGCCACTTATACTCTATCATCTAAGCACCACATTTTTTAGTAATTTTTTAGTAGAATAGCACAACGATTTTAGCCTAAATAATCCACACTATCAAGTTTAATTCGAAGAAATATATTTCTCACGGCGAACATTTTTAGCGTTAAAGCCAGCTTGTGTAAGCATTTCATATGATTCATCAATCATATTTGGGTTACCACAAACATAAACAACATCTTTTCCCGGATCTAAACCTATTTTCTCAAATTGGTTTTGCACATATCCTAAAATTTCATAATCTTTCAGATCTTGAGTTTCTCTACTTAGGCATAGTTTAAAGTTAATATTATGATGTTTTTTAGCAAACTTGATAAAATCATCTTGGTAAAGTGCATCTTTGCGATATTGCACACCTAAAAGAATATATATTTCAGTACTATCAGCTTTTGCTAATAGCTCTGGAAACATTGCTCTATATGGAACAATACCTGTACCAGTACCAACTAAAATCAGTTTTCTGATTTTTTCATCTTTTAGGATTAATCTACCAGCTGGTCCCATCGCAGCTGCTGTATCACCAGCTTTCATATTAAAAAAAATATCTGTTGCGATACCTCCATCAACATAAGTCATACCTATCTCTAAAAACATATTTTCAGAAGGTAATGAGCCTAAGCTGTAGCTTCTACGCTTTATGTTACCTTCTTGATCCGTAAGTAAGAAAGTAATAAACTGTCCTGCGATAAAATTAAGAGGTTTACCATCTGTTCTTTTGAAAACAAAGTGTCTGACTTTGTCCGTAATATCTTTAAAGGATACTAATTCAAGTTCAAATTTTTCTAGTACCATTTTATGAAAAATTAACATGTAATATTTGTAACAGCTGTAATTGTATAATAATTTTATCTAGATGATAAGTTTGTATTTGAAATATGCGACGAATATTTAGTTTTTTTGTTATTTTTTCCTTGAACTATAACTCAAGCAGAAATTGATAAACTTTATACAAAGCCAGTTGTTTAAAGTAGTAAACAACATACTTTTAATATAGAGCTTCCGGTAGACTCTACATATGGTTACAGATGTTTTAAATCCAACCAGACTATGATCACATTGATGATGATAGCTATAATCATGAGAGTGTAGATATACAAAACTCAAAATGGGGTGGTATGGATAACTTTAAGCTTAAACTTACCAAAAAGTTTAGAAAGATTCATCATAAAATTGTTTTGCATTTTGAATGTTTTCAACCGTTTGATAATAGCCTACAGGTTTTAAAGAAAGATATAACAATTTTATCTGTATTAGATTTTAAAATAGTATGAGGAGATAGGAGAATGTCTATGGGTTGGTTAATATTTTTTAATATCTATTTTTACTGGCTTTCTCAGTAAGTATAGTGAAACATAATCTGTAAATGTAATTGAAAGATTCGGTAAGTTTGTGAGAATTCAAAGAGCAGGTTTTAACTTTTATCGAGAGAATAGCTGGAAGAGTGAGTTTAAGAGTTCAGCAGCTTGATATCGTAGCTGAGACGAAAATTAGAGACAATTTTTTTGTATATATGAAAGTTTCTGTACAGTTTTTGGTTGAAGAGTCAAAAGCTGTAGATGCTTTTTATAAACTGACGAATACCAGGGCTTATATGAAATCATATGCGTTTGATGTGATTAGGTCATCATTGCCTTGTATGAGTTTAGATAATTTTTTTGAGAATATAAAAATGCAATAGCATTGGATGATTAAAAAAGAGTTAGCTGAAGATATGAGTACTTATGGTTATACGATAATTAAATCACTTGTTGTTTATCCGGAAGAGAACGTTAAACGCTATATGAATTAGATTAATGCCACACAAAGGTAATTTGAGTCAACAAGGGCAAAAGCTGAAACTGAGAAGCTTATCAAAATCAAAGGGGCAGAAGGTCAAAAGAATCAATGAAACTCCTTAGTGAGGGTATTGCAGAGCAACGTAAAGCAATAGCTAGAGGCTTACGTTATCTATAGTAAAATGTCAAACAAAGTACAGGAAAAGGAGTTTCTTCTGAATACATTTCATCTTTGGTTATGATATATTAGTATTTAGATACACTAGAGAATATGACAAAATCAGGCAAATCAAAAGTAATATTTACACCGAATTCGCTAAAAGGTTTTAATAATCTAACTTCTGAAATTATAAATGCTTTGCCTTCGGTTAAGGAATAAAAGAAATTTATGATAGATTAGAAAAATCACAGAGAGCGATATTTCAGCTTTTATCAGAGTTTAGTGGTGAATATATAAGATTTCTATATCAATTTGTTGGGATTAATTATAGGTATACACTTGATAGAAATCAGTTAAATAATATAATGGTAAATAAATATAATTTACTCTTTAAATATTATTAGATGATGAAGGAAGATTTAGAGAAACGTCACGCAAGTATTGTTAGGTTGCTAATAATTAATAAACATAGAGAAGAAAAGGATTTGGAAAGCTTATGATACAAGAGCTTCTGAAATATACTAAAATTAACCTTAATTTAGAAAAGATAAATCTTAGAGTTTTTGATTTTAATATATCAGCTATAAAGTGTTATGAGGCTATTGGAAATGAGAAGCGGAAAATTACTTTCAATGGTTATTGAAATTTATTAATAATTTTTTTATTTTTAGACTGGTCCTATTAAATGGAACTAAAGAAACAAACTTGATCTTAAAACTAGTCAATTTTTGAATCTAGAAAATAAGTGGTAGCTATGACTGGACTTGAACCAGTGACCCCAGCATTATGAATGCTGTGCTCTAACCAACTGAGCTACATAGCCACAAAAGATGACTGGTATTATATGTGATTTATGCAAATTGTCAATATTAATTAATATTGATAGTAAAAAAAATTATTGGTGATGTTTTATTGCTTGCTAAATATATTAGTTTTGTAGTACGATATAACTTAAGTGTATAAAAGGATTTTCCCTACATAACTATTACATAAAAATAAAAATGTCTGAAGGTAGAAATAAATTAAATGATTTTTCACTATTACAATCTTTGTTGGGTGGCTCTTCTAATATAGAAGAAAAAACTTCTAGAATGAAGCAAGCTAGAGATAAAAATATTTCAAAGAACAAGAGTATTCCTAAGTATGCAGCGGCTAAGAAAATTGAAGAGATAGATACTTCTTTTATTCGTATTCCACAGTATGGTCATAAAATAAATAATAAGATAGTAAATGAACTTCAAAACCCACAACTTGAAGATACTCAAGAAATCTTAGTAATCGTTGATATTGAGAAAGAAAGACAGAAAGAAGAGGCTAAATTATTTAAATGGTTATGCCATCGTTTTCCAAAATGTTTTGATCCGATTAATAAAAAACCACTTAAAATTGGTATAAGCGAAGAAATGGAAATAATTTACCAAAATGAGCACTTTGCGCCAGTTGATAAGATGGTGCTTAGAAATGTATTACGCCGTTATGTTGGTGATACGCGTTATCATAAGGCAGTTTTTGAGCTTAAACAAAGATTTAACCTGCAGGGTCAGCCAGTTGAGGACTATTCTTCTGAGCATGTTGAGTACTCCAAGAAGCGTCTAGATGAGATAGCTGAGAAAGCTGAATTTAGAGCTAAAGGCTTAACAATGAAAGACTACTATGAGTATAAGAAACAGCAACAACAAGAGAAAGTTGATACTTAGGAATAATCAATAAAAATCACTATAAATTAAAATTTATTGCCTCTTAGTTTTTTTAAGTTTATTCTTTTATCTAGTATCTTTAAAATTTCTGTTATAGCTATGTGTTCAAAAATAACAAAAGTAGTTTTTTCTAAAAAAATAGTTATAGCCATGTTTATGATTTCGTTGGTGATTAGTTGCACAACTGATAGTTATCAAGCTCGAGAACTTCCTTTGCTAAAGCATGGCTACTCAAAAAAGAAGTTAACCGCATACAATATTTTTGGATTTCGTTATGATACTAAGAAACGCGGAATTTTTAATGTTATTGATGAAAAACCAACTGAATTTCTTGTAAATATATATATTGGTGATAACCAAGGCTGTAAATTTATCTATACTGCAGATACGAAGGGTAAGCAAGGCGAAATTACCCAAACTAGTTCATTCACATCTTATCTATCTGGTAGAAATGAGTTATTAAAGCTAGAATGTAAAGGTAAAGATTCTAATATAGACTACAAAGTTACCACATATGCAAATGCTATTGAGTATGATAGGGTTGGTAGCTTATCTTATTATAGTTGAGTCTGGATGTCTTTAATTATTATTTATTTTCTCCAAAAATCTGGCATAAACAACACTAGGATTGTAAATATCTCGAGACGCCCAGCAATCATCGCAAAGTCACATATCCATAGTGATTCTTTAGGGAGGTTTCTGAAATTTAAGCCGATATCACCTAGTCCTGGACCTACATTCGACAAAGTAGTAGCAATTGTTGAGAACGCTGTGGTGATATCTAGACCACAACCTAGCAAAGCTAGCCAACCACCAGCGAAAATTATAATATAAACAGAAATAAATCCTGAAACTCTATTAAGAGCTTGTTCTGATATATTGATATTACCTAGTTTAACAGTAAAAACTCCTTGTGGATGGATTATGCGTTTAGCCTCAAGTATAGCTTTTTCTTTGAATAGAATTGCTCTAATCATCTTTAGACCACCAGCAGTAGAACCGCCACAACCGCCAATTATAGCAATAAACATTAGCATAATCGGCAAGAAGCTAGGCCATAAGTAATAGTTATTATCAGCAACAAAGCCAGCACTTGAACTGATAGATATTACTTGAAAGATACTATTTGTAATTATAGAGAATACATTTGAAAGATCATTTGTATAGGCAATCATGGTAATACATACAATAAATGAAGTAAAAAACAAGAAATAGAAATATGCTTTAAACTCAATATTTCTAAAATAGTGACTTATTTTAAACTTTGACAGAGCTATATAGTGAGCTTTAAAACTAGTAGCACCTAAAAAAAGGAAAATTGCACATACAACAAGCATTCCAAATGGTTTGTCGGTCATGCTCGCATCTGAAGGTGCAAAACCTCCAGTTGATACTGTTGAGAATGTATAGCATACTGCGTCAAACGGTTCTACACCAACAAGTAGATAAGAGATAAAGCATAAAAAGGTAAGTAATAGATATACCATCCAAAGTACTTTGGCAGTACTTGAGATTTTAGGTACAATTTTATCATCTTTCCACTGGCCTGATACCTCTGCTTTATATAGCTGCATACCACCTACACCTAGTAAAGGCAGAATTGCTACTGATAGAACAATAATACCCATACCACCGAAAAATTCAGTTTGTTGACGATAAAATAAAATACTATGAGGAAGTTTATCAAGTCCTTCAATCACAGTACCACCAGTTGTGGTAAATCCAGAAACAGACTCAAATACTGCATCAGTAAAAGATAGATTTAGACCGGGAAATGACATATATGGTATTGCACCAAAAATTGTTACAAACATCCAAACGAGTGTAACTATAAGGAAACCATCTCTATTTGACAGTTTCTTATTTGATTTACGCGAAATAAACCAAAGCAAAAAACCACATAAAAATGTTACTGTAAGACTCAATACAAATGGATAAGCATTATCTTCATCATATATATAGTCAACCAATAAAGGACTAAGCATGGTAAGACTGAGGAACATTAAAAATATACCAATTATTTTTGGTTTTTGACTTAACATAATCTACTAATACTTAAAAGTTAATTTTTATGGGTGACTTTGATGTTTAGTTTAGTATAATTACTCATAAGCTAAAAGGCAATTTATAATTAGTATCTAAGAGAGGTCATTGTATGATGAAACTTGTGTTGCGCTTAGCTCATTTGTTTGATAATAAAAAAGATAGAGCGTATGTGAGTGAAGTAGATAGATTTTTACAAGAGTTTGATAAAGCAAATTCACAGAAATCTGAGTCACAAAAGAAAGAAATATTGAAGCATCGAAATATTTTCAATAGAGAAGCAAAGCCAAAAGCTAGTTTTCTTGATAGTGAGTAGTTATCATAATTTATGCTCAATCTAGATTCTATAAAAATTTTCATTTCTTATTGGTATTTCAAAAATCAACTTTTATTAATTATATAGAATATAATACTACTTATATATCTAAACATAATTATAAAATCTATGAAAAAAAAATATTTTGTGATTGTTATTATATCTTTTTTTACAGTTGCATTTTTTCTGCTATTAAACTATTTGCAACCTCTAAGAGCAGATGATTTTGGTAGAGCTAATACAGATACTTTAGCAAAAGGGTTAATAATTATGGTTCACTCTATTCAAGTTGACTATATGACTTGGACAGGTAGGGTCTCTGCTCAAGCTCTAATTTATCTATTGATGAGTAAGAAATATATAGGATTATCTTTGTTTTTGGTTAATCTTATTAATTCTATAGCATTCTATGTGTTTATGTTACTTAGTTTTAAAATAGTTACTTCTGACCGTGGCAATATATTATCAAAAGATTTTATAGTATTTAGTTTTTTCTTTGTTTTTGTTTTTTATCAAACAGGGTTTATAGCTAATATATTATGGAAAACAGGAGCAATTCAGTATTTTTGGGGATTAACTTTGCTAATTATTGTTTATTATTTTTCAATAGTGAAGAATAAAAGCAGCTTAGTTCTAGGAATATTTGTTGGATCAATCATTGGTTTATATAATGAAATATTTGTATGTGTGAGCATCCTACTTTGTTTAGCATATTTTTTTGAAAGAGTGACTAGTAAGAAAGTTATAAATGATACTGTTGTTGCATTTTTTGTATCGTGTGCAATTGGCGGGATTATATTGGTAGCAGCACCTGGAAATTATGCTAGGTTAGAACATATATCCTCAGGAACTCATTCTTCACTTTTACAAAATATTCTACGTTTAATTTATGAAATAATATTTACTCCACAATACACACTTATATTGTTGGTGATGATAATAGTTTTTTTTATATTGGTTTTTACTAACAAAAATGTCAAAAAAATAACAGCAATAATATACTCAGTTACCCTTCTACTATCTTTATTTGTTTTGGTTCCAGTTGCGAAATCTTATGACTTAAATCAAAGAGTATTAATTATCTACAATACTATCTTTTTTATAGCTAGCTATATGCTTATTTATAATCATAGTAGTTTATTTATTAATTATCTATATCGTGCTTTAAATAAATTAGCTCTTGTTTTTGTCATAATGCTTATTATTCAATTATATCTGATTTTAAATATAAGCTTGTGTTTCTATAAGTTTGAACAAAAGCGAAATGTTTTAGTTTCTCAATATAAACAAATAGGAATAACAGATCTTAACTTACCATGTATATCCGCGTATATATCACCAACGGTATTTGTTGATGATATTACACCAGATAAAAATGTTTATAATAATCAGGCTTATGCTGATTTTTACGGCTTTAAGAATGTTACGTGTAAAACAGTATGTTAAATTTGGATGTATATAGAAATGATAAATAAATCTTTTTTCATAAAAATATTATTGCTTGGTGTTTTTATTATAACTTTTTTTGCTGGAGTTGTAATATATACCTATGTTTTTGCCAGAGTGCAGAACTGTACATTGTTTTTTAAGTTCTTAGATGTTATTAGAATACATAGTTTGTCGCAGGTACTATCTTTTGTATGGATTCTTTCTCTTCCACTAATACTTGTGGTGTATTACTATTTATTTTTTAAGTTATTGTTTAAAAAGTATTTCTAAATACAATTCAGAAATTAAATGGTATGTAAAATATGCAACCATTTATTTCAGAGCTTTAACTTCCTTATGTAGAAAAAATCTTTAAATACTTGGTTTATTAATTTGTTGACCTTAGGATATTTTCTCTTTTTATTTTATAATTTATAGTTTTAAGGTGTGTTACACGGTTTCTAAATACTTTCTAATATGTTGTTTTAGTTACTTTAATGTTCTTTCCTAAAGGTGTGGTTGGTACTTTATTTTGGAAGATTACAACTATTCAACATATGCGTGGCTATGCATTATTACCATTATCTAATTAATTATCCTAAGTAAACTTTTTTTACTAGTGCAATAATTGGCTTTATAATGAACAGTTTGTTGGTGTTCTACTACTGTTTTGTCTTGCTTATTATAAAGAACTCGCTAGTTATAATATCTGATACTTCCTATTAAATATTATATAAATGAAAAGTATGAAGGTTGGATAGCTTGTAAAGATATATGGTTATAATTAATGCTAAACAAGATATTTTTTAAAATATTTATGTTTTTAAAAAAAAGAGTTATAAGTTAAATAGCGTTGTTATAAGTTATTAGCATAAGTGTATTTATAAGTTAATCTATTTGCTAATTAGTTTGTTGTTTAAGAATATATATTATTAATAGTTGTTGGATTAATTATATCGCTAAATAGTTGTATTTGGTTAGCTGCTAGTGGAGCTGATAGCGCTTATATGTTCGAGTAGATAAACCTTTATGTAGATTTGGTTTCATCAATTACATCAGTATCTTCAGGTGCTTTAAAATCAAAACTTGTATCACTTATATATACATCAGTTTTTACATCGGTAAACTCAATTTTGGTAAATTGATTTAGTGAGGTTGAAATCTCTAAATATTTAAGTTGATTATTTGGGGTAAACTTAATCTTTATGCTATTAATCATTTGATCATTTTTAGGTTTTAGAATATAGCTAGTGTTATCTTGCTCTTTGACAGTAAAGAGTTTGTTGATATTACTGGTGTTTTTTGATAAAAGAATTAGATAAGGAAACTGAGAAATATTATTACTAGAAACTTTTTTTATGATAATTTGATCTAAATCACCATCATAGATCCACAGCTTTGTACCATTAGAGACAATTTTTTGGTTATTTGGAGACGTTGTTACCCATTTAAAATATTGCGGCTTTTTGAGGCTCATGTTGCCTTTTGAGTTAAGACTATTGCTAGTTTGTCCATCTATGAGCTTTTGATTAAAGTTGGCAGTCATAGAGTTAATATTTTTTATCTTTTCTATAAGATTACTAGCTGCATCAGCAAAGCTAATACTTATGCTAAAAATAAGTATCAAACATATAATTATTTTTTTCATTTAAGAGTCTCTCTTTACTAGAACTTCACGCATACCGTTTTGATTCATCTCTGAAACAATGCCATTTTCTTCCATTTCCTCCATTAATCTTGCTGAACGATTGTAGCCTATTTTTAACTTACGCTGTACCGCAGAGATTGATGCTTTCTGAGTTTTAATAACAATTTCTACTGCCTCATTATAGAGTGGGTCATCACTACTACCGCTATTTGCTGAAGTTCCATTTTCAGCCTCTTCTAATGATTCTAAGATATCTTCAATATATTCTGGCTCACCATATTCTTTCCAAGACTCTACAACCCTATGGACTTCATTATCATCAACAAAAGCACCATGAATACGCATAGGAGCACCAAAACCTGGTTTAAGATAAAGCATATCACCTTGCCCAAGAAGTTCTTCTGCACCTTGTTGATCAAGTATTGTCCTAGAGTCAATTTTTGATGATACTTGGAAAGACATCCTAGTGGGAATATTTGCCTTAATTAGTCCAGTTACAACATCAACTGAAGGTCTTTGTGTAGCTAGAATTATATGAATACCAGCTGCACGAGCTTTTTGAGCAAGTCTGGCAATTAATTCCTCAACTTTTTTACCAATAACCATAATCATATCAGCAAACTCATCTGCAACAACAACAATATATGGCATTTTTGTCAGTAATGGTGCCTCATGAGCTCTTTCAGGATTCATTTTGATAAACATGGTGTCTTTGAGAGGCCTACCAGCTTTCTCTGCTTGTTCAATCTTATCATTTAGTAAGGCAATATTTCTTACTCCAGCTGCTGACATTAAAGCATAGCGCCGCTCCATTTCTTTGACACACCAGCGTAAAGAGTTAGCAGCTTCTGTCATATCTGTAACAACTGGTGTTAATAGATGGGGTATTCCATCATAGATTGAAAGTTCAAGCATCTTTGGATCAATCATGATGAATTTAAGCTCATCAGGACTACATTTGTATAGCATACTAAGAATCATGGCATTGACACCAACAGATTTACCTGAACCAGTTGTCCCAGCTACTAAAAGGTGTGGCATTTTTGCAAGTTCTGCAAATGTCGGTTTACCAGATATATCTACACCTATTCCCATTAGGGTAGTGGCTTTAGACTTTATAAATTCAGGTGATGCCAGTACCTCTTTGATACGCACCATCTGCCTAGTTAGGTTAGGTAGTTCTAAGCCTACGTATGGTTTACCAGGAATTACCTCAACAACTCTAACCGAGGTAGTAGATAGAGCTCTAGCTAAATCTTGAGCAATATTTGTAAGTTTGCTGACTTTTGTACCTCTTGCAAGATCTATCTCATACCTTGTGATTACTGGCCCTGGGTATGCTGCAACAACTTTTGCATTAATATTAAAGTCATTTAAAGTTTGTTCAAGTAGTGAAGATGTCTCATCAAGCTGTGCTTGAGAAATAACAATTTTTTTTGATTCTGGTTCTATAAGTAGATCTAATGATGGGAGCATATTTTTCTTGAGGGCTTTACTAGCACTTGAGCTTGTTGGGGGAGATGTCGTTGTTATCTCTTTCAGTTGCTCTTTTGTCATTGCTGGTTTAGTCTTACTACTTGACTGTGATGGTAATTCTGGATCTAAGTCGACATCTAGGTCTAAGATTGAATCTGAATATGATGCTATTTCTAAATCTGATTTTTGTAGTGGTTCAGCTTTAGGATCTTTGAATGAAAGCTCATTTGTTACTTTTGTATTATCTAATACTTCTCTAAAAATATCTTTTTTATGAGTTTGTTGATTATCTTCAAATGCGATTGATGTTGCTTTATTATCTTTGCTAAATGAACTTGTTAGGCTACTTTTCCCTTCAAAAGTTTCAAAGCTACTTATATCTGGGATACTTTTATCATTATTAGGTTTTGCTTTTGTGATATAACTAAATACTTTGGCAACAAATACTACTAAGCTTTTGAAAATGTATATCCATGTTGTACCTGAGTATAGCGTTAGACCTACGAATAATGCTATTAATAATGCAAAACTGCCACCTACTGATCCTAAATATTTAATGGTGATCTTAACTGCTTCATAACCTAGAATGCCACCTGAGCGCTGAGGCACCCAGTAGTTAGCAAAACTAAGATAAAGCTCAGCAAGTCCGCAGCAAGATAGTATAAAAACAATAATTCCAACAGTTTTTATTGTAAATAAAAGATAGCTAAGACTTTGTTGTTTTCGTTTGATGAGGAGAATTCTGACAAAATCAATAAGCAAAAATGGTGAAATAAAGCCGATAACACCGAATACTGAGAGTATAAAACTTGCTATGTATGCACCAACTGGACCAGCGTAATTTTTTATTGTGGTTTCAGATGAAACACTACTCCAGCCTGGATCATTAATATTAAAGCTAAACAATGCGATGAAAAGATATATTATGCTAGCTGTTAAAATAACTACTAGAGTTACCTTTAACCTACCAACAGCATGATTTATTTTGTTTATGTTGTTATCTGCCATATTTTTCTAAAATTAATTATACTTAATGAGTAAAACCAATTGATAATTTTAACAAAAAAAAATCTAAAAATGTTAGACTATACTACTAAATTTATTAAGCTTGAAGTTTTAAAGGGGTATATTTTGGCAAGATTTCATATCATATTAGGTTTAGTTGTTTGTTTTTTTGCATGGTTATTCTTTCTTATGTTTCCAAATCTAGATATACAATTAGAGGGATATTTTTATAACTCATCGGCACATCAATTTATTGGTGGCTATGATGGATTTTTAGGTTTTTTGCATTGGTTTGCCAGATTTTTCCCAATATTTTTCTCAATCATAGTGATTTTATTTCTTTTAGGATCTCTATTTATCGATAAGTTTAAGATTAAGCATAGAAAAGCTATATTATTTATAGCGGTGTGCTTATGGATAGGTCCAGGCTTTGTTGTTAATTATGTGTTTAAAGATCATTGGGGGCGCCCAAGACCAGTGATGGTTGAGCAATTTAAGGGTGATAAAATTTTTCAACCGCCGTTTTTTATATCTTCACAATGTGACAAAAACTGCTCGTTTGTATGTGGTGATGCTTCAATGGGATTTTGGCTTTTTGCATTTATGCCACTAGTAGCTAGAAGGAGAAAAAAGCTTGTTGTATTTGTAGCTGCATTATTTGCTGGTGGAGGTTTAGGACTGATGAGAATGTCTCAGGGGGGACACTTTTTTAGTGATGTTGTTTTCTGTGGCATATTTGTGTATATCTCCACATGGATGGTTTATGCACTAATGTATCATAAAAAATAGTATTGATTTATATCTCATAAACATAGATAATTAAAAGTTGAATATATTAACAAAGGTATTGTAATGGATTTGGGTTTTATTTTTATGGCGGAGATTTGGAATATGTAGAGAGAGATTTAATCCTCTAGTCTAGTCCTATTTTGTCACTTAAATTTATTTCTCAATTTCTCCAAAGCTTACCTGAATTGTAAAGAGTTAAATATACTGAGCTCTTTATTTTTTTGATTAATATCTTTCGGAGGGAAGTAAAATAGATGTCGCAGAAACTTAAACGAGACTTATATACTCGCCATATGTCAATGATAGCTCTGGGGGGCTGTATTGGTACTGGTTTATTTGTAGCACTTGGTGGAGCAATTGCAGATGCCGGTCCTGGAGGAACTGTTTTGGCATATGTAATCATAGCTATAATGGTTTACTTCTTGATGGCGAGTCTTGGTGAAATGGCTGCTCATAGTCCTGTTAGTGGAACATTTTGTGAATATGCTACACGCTATGTTGATCCAGCATTAGGTTTTAGTACTGGTTGGAGCTATTGGTTTAATTGGGCTATTACAGTTGCTACAGAGGTTATTGCTGCAGCGTTAATTATGCAATATTGGTTTCCAGACAGCTCAATTCTGTTATGGAGTGGCTTTTTCTTTGTATTAGTTTTTGCTTTAAATGTATTTTCAGTAAAGATATATGGTGAAGTTGAGTACTGGTTGTCTTTTATAAAAGTCTCGACAGTTATTATATTTATAATTGTTGGCTTTTTGTCAATACTTGGTCTAGTAGGTAATCATACAAGTGTTGGTTTTGAAAATTGGCATATTGGAGATGCTCCTTTTCATAATGGCTGGTGGGGCTTTATATCAGTATTTATGATTGCAGGCTTTTCTTTTCAAGGAAGTGAGCTTATAGGTGTCACTGCTGGTGAGGCTAAAGATCCAAATACATCAATACCAAATGCAATCAAACAAACATTCTGGCGTTTATTTATATTCTACATACTTGCTGTAGTGATTATTAGTTTTTTAATTCCATACAATAATCCATCTTTGATAAAAGCTGGGATGAGTAATGATGTTTCTGTTAGCCCATTTACAATAGTTTTTGAAAATGTTGGCTTAAGTTCTGCTGCTACTATTATGAATGTGATAATCTTAACTGCGATAATATCAGCATGTAATGCAAGTATGTATAGTGCAACAAGAGTTCTATGGCATTTAGGTAAAATTAAGCAAGCCCCTCAGTTTTTTGCTACTACGAATTCAAAAGGTACGCCAATGATTGCTCTTTTGGTTACTGCAGTTATAGGTTCGTCATTTTTTTTCGTATCTTTTGTTGGTAGTGGGTATATATTTACATGGTTAGTGAATGTTTCAAGTTTGGCAGGATTTATCGCATGGTTTACAATTGCGCTTAGCCACTATCGTTTCAGAAGAGCATATATCAAGCAAGGTAAAAGCTTAAAAGATTTGCCTTATGTGGCAAAGTTTTTTCCATGGGCGCCTATTATTGCCTTAGTTATGGTAAGTATGGTAATTGTTGGTCAAGGTATCACAATGTTAACTATGGAAGGTAGAACTTGGGTTAGTGTAATATTAGAGTTTGTATCAACTTATATAGGTTTCTTTGCATTTGTGATACTATATTTTGCATATAAGTTTATTAAGAAGACAAAATTGATAAAACTAGAGGATTGCTACCTTACTAGAGAATCTTAATATTATAACATTATGAACACTTTTTTTATTCAAGGTCAAGCTGGTCGTATTGAAGCAGCTCACGATAAAGTCAAAGATGCCAAAAAAGACATTGTTGCCGTGATATGTCATCCTCATCCGTTATTTCAAGGTAGCATGCATAATAAGATTGTCACCACCATTGCTAGAGCAATGAAAAAATTTAATATAGAGTCTTATAGATTTAATTATCGTGGTGTTGGCGAGAGTCAAGGTAAGTATGGTGATGGAGTTGGTGAGTTAGAAGACTTGCTTACAGTATGTGATTGGGTTAAACACAATACAATAGCAAAAAAAATAATATTATGCGGCTTCTCATTTGGTGGTGCTATAGCCTATAAGGGTTTAGGTAGTCTAGATAATCTTGTAAGCCTAATTACAATAGCGCCAGCTGTAGATAGGTTTGATCTAACTAAATTTATTCAACCACGAGATATTCCATGGCTTGTGGTACAGGGTGTAGATGATGATATAGTTAATCCAAACTCTGTTTTTGATTTTACTCTTAAAACTATCAAATCTGATTTAACTTTGGTTAAAATGAATCAGGTAGGACATTTTTTTAATGGTAAGCTTATAGAGCTTAAGACAGTAATAGAAAACTTCTTAACACCAATAGTCGATAAACTTTAAACAAAAAGGACCAAAATAAATGAATAGAAAAGTAGCACTTGAAGCAGTCAGAGTTACTGAGCTAGCAGCATTAGCATCATGGAGCCAGATGGGTCGAGGTGATAAAATTGCTGCTGATCAAGCTGCCGTTGATGCAATGAGAAAAGCACTTAATGAGGTTGATATTGATGGTACAGTTGTGATTGGTGAAGGTGAACTTGATGAAGCACCAATGTTGTATATTGGTGAGAAAGTTGGTGCAGGTGGCTGCGAGGTTGATATTGCTTTGGACCCTCTAGAGGGTACTACAATTACATCAAAGGGTGGTGCTAACGCACTTACAGTTTTAGCCATGGCAGACAAAGGTGGTTTTTTAAATGCTCCTGATGTATATATGCAAAAGATTGCTGTTGGTGGTATTAATGCGCCTAAGGGTATAGTCAACCTAGATGATTCTGTAACAAATAACTTAAAGAGGGTTGCTGAATTCAAAGGTGTACATATGTCTGCATTAGTTGTATGTACTATGGATAGGCCTAGACATGAGCATATTATCAAAGAGGCTCGTGAATGTGGTGCTAGGGTGATACTTATAAATGATGGTGATGTATCAGGTGTAATAGCTACAGCAACAGAAAACTCTGGTATAGATGTGTATATTGGTACTGGTGGTGCACCTGAAGGTGTTCTTGCAGCAGCAGCACTTAAATGCTTAGGGGGACAAATGCAAGCAAGATTAGTATTCAATGATAATCAAGAAATAAAACGTGCACATCGTCTTGGTATCACTGATCTTAACAAAAAATACGATATAGATGATTTAGCATCTGGAGATATTGTTTTTGCTGCAACTGGAGTAACTGATGGTAATATGCTTCAAGGTGTCAAAAGAGTTAATAGCACACGCAGAGGTTCTTATGCAGTTACACATAGTGTAGTTATGCGTTCTACAACAAAAACAATCAGGCATATAACCGCAGAACACAGCTTTGACTTCAAAGATGGTATCGAAAAGTTTATGTCATAATGTGATAGTCAATAGCTTTAGTTTTTTACAACTTAGTTGTTTAGTGTGGTAAGTCAATAATCATGATAGTTAGATGAAAAACTTTAGCTAGTATTTTTATAATTTTTTAGATAAAAAGTTCTTATAAATTTCCTAAACAAACTTTTAAAAAGCTTCTAAAGATGTTAAATTGAAGTAATTCTTCTTTTAAGAAAAATCTACTAATGAGTCAAAATAACATACTTTGGATCACGTTTATTATATACATAATAATCATTTTTGCTATAGGTGTATACTCATACTTCCAAACTAAAAAAGTCTCAGATTATATGCTAGGTGGACGCTCTCTAAGCGCACCAATTGCTGCACTAGGTGTTGGAGCCTCTGATATGGGATCATGGTTATTATTGGCACTTCCTGGCGCTTTTATGGTATCAGGTATTAACCAAATATGGCTACCGTTGGGATTGACAATTGGGGCATTTATAAACTGGAGTGTTATCGCTAGAAGATTACGAATATATACTCAAATAGCAAAAGATTCTATTACCATACCTGCATATTTTGAAAATAGGTTTCATGATAACAAAGGGATAATAAGATCATTAACTGCTGTAGTTGTGGTAATATTTTTTACTATATATATCGGAGCAGGTTTTGTATCCGGTGGAGTATTATTTAGTTCAATGTTTGGTATTTCATATCATCAAGCGTTATTACTTACGGCAGCAATAATATTTATTTATACATGTGTAGGTGGTTTTTTAGCAATATCTTGGATTGATTTCTTTCAAGGCAGTTTGATGCTATTAGCTTTGCTTGTTGTTCCAATTGTAGTGTATTTTGATATTGGTAGTGCCAATATTGGGTTGGTATTATCAAATATTGATATCAAGGGATTTTACGACGTTAAATCAGGTGTACCGTTAATTATGATTATCTCTCTTTTGGCATGGGGTTTAGGATACTTTGGTCAACCACATATTATAGTACGCTTTATGGCGATAAAGGATCCGAGTAAAACCTCAAAGGCGATGTTTATTTGTATGACATGGATGATTTTAGCATTGCTTGGCGCTGCTTGTGTTGGTATTTTAGGAGCAGCATATTATAAAGATGGAATTGCAAATCCAGAATCTGTATTTTTGAAGTTATCAGCAGGATTTTTTAATCCATGGATGGAAGGTGTTTTATTAGCTGCAGTATTATCCGCAGTAATGAGTACTTCTTCAGCACAACTGCTATCATTATCTAGCGCCTTTTCGGTTGATGTATATACTAAAGTTCGTAATAAAGCAAGTCACATAGAGCTGCTAAATGTTAGTAGATTAATAGTACTCTTAGTAACAATAGCGGCAATTATTTTGTCATATAATCCGAATACTACTATTTTAAACCTAGTTGGCTTTGCATGGGCTGGTCTTGGTAGTTCATTTGGCTCTGTAATGATTTTTTCTCTGTTTTGGTCAAGGATGAACAAAAGTGGAGCTATAGCAGGAATATTATCAGGCTCACTCGCTGTTTTAATATGGCCATTGTTTGAGCATTTAGGTGGGTGTTTTCAGGTATATGCAATGGTCCCTGGCTTTGCACTAAGTAGTATATGCATAATTGTATTTAGCTTGTTAACTTCTAAGCCAGAAGAATCAGTTCAGCTAGAGTATCAAAAATACAAACAATCGTTATAAAATTGTTATTGTTAGTCTAATTTTTTTCAAGTAAAATTCTCATCATTTGACCTTAATCATCTTTTATGAAAAAAACACTAATATTTGTATTGACTATGCTAGTACTGTATTGCTTTTCCGTAGCTGGTGAGGCTTTTGCTGGAATAGTTATGTTATTGTTACTATTATGCCTTGTTTTTTATCTATTTATCACCTCTAAATCTCGAAAGTTTAATTTTATAACTATTATTTATGTGGTGCTAAGTTTTGCCTTTGTAGTTTGTGCCACAAAAGTATTACTGAGTGTTGACTACCATCCATTTATATCAATACTGATCTTATTTATCTTATTGCCAACTTTTTTTTTACTGGGATATCGAATAATTTTAAGTATTCATTGTTTTATTGATAGTCTTTTAGCTTCAAAAAAAACTTTTGTCGAGCAGGCTGCTGAGCTTGAATGTTCTATAGTTATGACGACACGCAATGAGCCTTTTGATGTTTGTAAATTAACATTTGATTCGGCGTATAATTTAGATTATCCAACAGAAAAACTAGAAATAGTTGTTGTTGATAATAGTGATTTAAATCATCAAGATTTTGTTAGATGGCGACAATATGTCAACCAACATAATATGCTTGATGGAATCAGCTGTAAGTTTATCCATAGAAGTGGTATGGAAGGTTTTAAACCGCGTAATCTTGATATTGCTATGCAACATGTTTGTTTTGATTATATATTATTTTTAGATGCAGATTCGACATTACCCAAAAATGCTCTAAAAGTAGCCTTGCCTGAGTTTAAACAAAATTATAAACTTGGATTCGTTAGTTTTTTGATAGAAAGTACTAATTATAGTACAAATTTAGTTACCAAAGTTGCAAGTATCTTTCAAAATACCATTCGCTATTTCAATGAGTTTGTTGGTAAGTATGGTTATTGTAATTATCAAGGCCATAATGGTATATGGAGTAGAGAGGCTCTAGAAGCAATATCTAAGTGGGAAGAGTGCCACAGATCCCAAGTAATGGTGACTGAAGATATTGCTGCAGGATTTAGATGTTATGAGGCAGGTTTTATCAGTAAACCAGTATTTCTCAAAACTGGAGAATGGGTTCCGACATCTCTCAAAGAGTTTGAGAAGATGTGGCTAAGATGGTCTTTTGGTGGTATGCAAGTAATGCATAAATATATGTCAAATATTGTTAGTTCTTCAAACTTATGCTTTAGGGTAAAGTTAGATATGCTATATCTGCTGTTCAAAGTTGTCGCATCTGGATTTCCAATATTTGCATTATTATTGGTGCTTTTCCCAAGAAGCAACTCAGCTTTTGTATCAATTGTCAATGTGACACTTTTGCCATTATTTATTTTAAGTTTTTGGTATTATTTATATGGAGATATAAAGGGCAACTTTTTGAGTAAAATCTCACAAATTTACATGGCAATGTTTATGCTGTCATCATTTGTGTTTTGGTGTGGTATTAAAGCAGAAATAAACTATTATCTTAATAATCCGCAAGGGTGGAAACCAACAAGTAAGGTTTTTGATAAAGTAGATGGTTGGACAAAAGTTATTTATGATAATATCGGCAAGCTAAGCTTTTCGGTATTTGGTTTGATTGTGGCTGTATATTCTGTTTGTAAATTTTATTCGCAGCCAGATTTTTATATGTATTTATTATGTATGTTGCCAAGTATTTTACTTTTCTTAAATACTGTCTTATGTATTATGGTATTAGGTAGAGCAAAATATTAGCTAAATTATTATGATTTGCTACGATAATATAATTTATATCACTATAGCTTTTGGATTTGTACTATTAAATACTTTTTTTGTTATAGCTAAATTTTCATTAGTTAATCTTAGAAGTTCGCAAGTTGAGATTTTACGCAATAAAAAAACACTACAAAGGTAAAATTCTTATAAGATATATTATAATTAATATTTATTTTTCTGCTTGCATGCTCTGGATTACATTGTAGCTTCACTAGGCTTGGCTGTGTAGGTGATGCTAACTTTTCTAGGCTTATCGAACCATTGCGGGTATTTTTAGATATTGCATCACTAAAACTTTCAACATTTATTGCATTTAAGACATATTTTGCATTTATATCATTTTTTATATAGTCATAGGTGAGCTTATGCCAAAATATATGGCGATTAGACAAACTGAGAGATTATCATTACTGACATGCATTTTTTGTACATATTTTATTGGGTGCTGTTTCCCCATTTATATGAGTATTTAAATGCTACAATAGACTTTTAGAGCTTTTAAAACTAGACTCAGTGCCGAAGCTGAGTATGGTTATACCCTACAGATGAAATTAAAGTGATTCTAAAAAGTAGCTATCTTAAACCTCTAACAGAATAACATTGAGATATTTTGCTAAGAATGGTTGAGTTTGCTCATTTACATTCTATATATAAAATGTTACTAATCAAAGAAATGATCGGAATAGATTACGATTTATCTAATCGTGATAAACTTTAGATTATCAAAGATGTTTTGATATACAAGATATTTAGTTTATCAAAAAGACAAAAATATCATTGGTTTTATTCATACAAAAGATATTTTATGTGCTTTAAATACCAAAGCTAGCAAAACAAGATTTACGTCCAATATTAAAAATATCATACCATGATTGCTTAATAGATGTGTTACACAAATTCCAACAAGGTAGGCTACACTTTGCTTTAGTTTATAAGAAAAATCAACTTGTTGGCTTTATCACTCTAGATAATCTATTGCTATACTAATCGATCGGTAGAATATATGATGAGTTTCATTTGGTAAAAGAGCTATGGATTACATTAGCCATTAATATATTTTTGATAAAGGCTAACTTGCCAGTATATGCGATAGAAAGATTAGTAGATATAGATTTATCAGAATATCCTGCTTGATACTGTTTTAGCTGAGGAAATCTCTACTAATACTGTCTGGCAGCGTGATAAATTTATACTTAAGACGTATTGATTTGATAATGGTAGCTTAAAAGATAAAAAATAATAACTAGCAAAAGTTATTTAGCAAAAAAGTATAATACTATATTGCAAAAGTTTTAATTTTTAAGTTATAAAAGCTAGGTTTTGGCTAGAGAATATAATTTCATCCTGTTTAATATTATTTGCGTTTTTTCATCTTTTTTAGTTATAAAATGCAGCAATTAAGATATTTGTTATAGTTGAGAAGAAGATTTAAGCTAGTACAGCAGCTAGATAAAAAATATCTCAATATATTTTGACAGGAAAATTTAATCATATATCTGTAGGTAATTAGTGACTTTTTACAAGCAAAATCATCAAACTCAAAGCTAGTTAAGTTTGTTGGTATAAATAAAAACTTTGGAATTATGGTTTATAAAGAAGTAATAAAATATGGCACAATGTTCTAAAAATTATCAGTAGTTTTACTAGAGGTTTTACTTTAGTAGAGCTTATGGGAGCAGTTACTATATCAGCTATAGTCAATAGTTACCGCTGTAAATATTTGTTTCTCAGCAAAACATAATTATCAAGAGACGGAACAAGATATTAAATATTAGTTACCAAAAAATATTTTATGATGCGATAATCAATCCGGAACTATCATGTAAGTATGGTTAAATAAAACAACAATATATAAATACAACAGCAGATAATCAAGAAAATGCTAATTTTATCTGTAGTGGTTCAGATATTAGAATAGGCAAAATCTCTGAAATAACAAATTTTATCAAAGACACTTTGGATGAAAAGTAAAGGTTTTTTGTATCAATATGATACTAACTATATAATCGATAAAGAGTGAAAAATCATTCACAAGCTTGGCTTCTTCAAGGGCGATAAATTTGAATTTATCTTTAGCTACTAGCGATTGCATAGCAGTGATTATTTAGTACTTTGTAATAATGATTATGTTTATATTGTCAAGGTATCGTGATTGATAAAGATAAAAATAGAGTTAGTAATTGTTGCCCCTGCTAATTAATTTGATAGAGGTGATTATGTCGGTAAATTTAGTATCCAGATATTCTACATAGCAGCAACACATGATCTCAAAGTTTCACAAAAAATAAATTTATTAACTGTATATGGTATTAGTAGAGAAGGTTCCGCTGCTGCTGTGGCATATCAACTTGTAGATGGAGTGTATGATCTTAATATAAGTTATGCGCTAATTGATAAAGATAACTTAGCTTTGAGATATATAACTTTAGATACAGATCTTGATTATTTAAAAACTAAAGCTCTGAAAATATCGTTTAGATTAAATGAAATAATTTTGTTATAGAGAATATGAAATTAAAAAAATCCACAAAACTATTAGGTTTTTTACTTATCATCTATAATGATATTTAGTTTTGTTGTCTTAGTAACTGTATTAAGTTTTGTCTATGTGGTTTTTTAGGTATCAAAAGTTTAACTTAACAAGAAGCTGTGATAACAGCAGAGCAATAATATATCTAAGATATATTTGCCAAATGCTCAATCAACATAGATAAAACATAATATTGTGGCATTTTTTTGAAAATTTATTTAAAAGCAGCTTAGCTATTTTCTCTAATACATATGTTGATGTTTTACTTTATAATGTATAACCTTCTACTATAAGTAACGATATAATCCATAGATTATTTTTATAAAGGCAATCTTAAGTTAACAAAAGATATTATCTATAAAGATCTACCTCAGCATTCAATTGATTAATTATGATTTGGAGTTTGTACCAATTGATGTTCCATATATTGATATAACTAAAGATGAATAATACACAGCAGTTTTATCACCTAAATCAAGAGTAACAAATCAGCAATAATCAGCGTGGATTTATTGGTGTTATCGAGAAAGAATATGATTTGATATTAGTATCGCTAAATGATGGTAAACCCAAAGTTATAAGTTAGGTGGTTTTAATATAGCTAAGGATTATAAAATTAATATTGATTGACAACTTAACAAAGGTTGTTGACAGTTATTATTAGCTATATGTTATGGTGAGATTTATATATTTTAAAGATGACACTTAATGAGTTTATCAATAACTTTAACAAGGGCGATACTAGATTTATAGACACCTGTAGAGGTTGTTGATTCACCAGTAAATATTGTTGCATTGAGCTGTATTATCAGCATGATAATTTACAGCCAAGTTTAGTTGTATTATCAAGGCGTAATGATAGTGCTTGTAGAACTAGCATAATTGTAGAAGATATTGAGTATGACAACTTTAATAATAATTTATAGAGCTTCAGTAAAAGATGCTATAAATGATTTAGGAAAACTTGATGATGTTTTTCATGTCGAAGCTCTAGATTCAAGTTATACTTTAGAAAAAAGTCCACTATATGTATTCGTAGGATTTATTTTGACTATGGCTGTGCTGCTCATAGCAGTTGTAGTAGCCTTAGATGTTTTAAATAATATTCAGCAATATTTTAATTAGGTCTATAAAAATTTTCAGCACTAAGATTTTTTCCAAAAAATATTAAAATTTGGTTATACTGGTAGCTTATAATTATAAAATTCAAAAGATGGACTTTTTACTTTATGATTTTTTATAACTCTTTATCTGGCAAAAAAGAAGAATTTAAACCGGTTGAACCTAAAAAAATCAAAATGTATGTTTGTGGTATTACAGTGTATGATGATTGTCATATTGGACATGCTCGAACAAATATTGCTTTTGATGTAATTAATAGATATTTTAGGTACCGTGGGTTCGATGTCACTTTTGTGCGAAATATCACAGATATTGATGATAAGATTATCAAAAGAGCTAATGAAAATGGTGAGTCTATTAGCCAGTTAGTGGAGAGGACTATTAAGTCAATGTATGACGCTTTTGATAAGCTTAATATTCTTCGCCCAACAAAAGAACCAAGAGCAACACAGACTATTCCTGAAATGGTAGCTATGATTGAAACTCTTGTGGAGAAAGACTTTGCTTATCAAGGAGTAAATGGCGATGTCTTTTATCGAGTGGCTAAATTTGCTGATTATGGTAAGTTAAGTAAGCAAAATCTTGAAGCACTAGAGCAGGGCTCAAGAGTAGGTGTTGTAGAAGAAAAAGAAAATCCAATGGATTTTGTACTTTGGAAAATGTCAAAAGAAGGTGAGCCAGCTTGGGAATCACCATGGGGAGCAGGTCGCCCTGGTTGGCATATAGAGTGTTCTGCAATGGCTAAGAAACTTTTAGGAGATACTTTTGATATCCATGCTGGTGGTTCTGATCTTAGATTTCCGCATCATGAAAATGAGATAGCTCAATCAGAAGCCTGCAATGAATGTACTTTTGTTAATTACTGGTTACATTCTGGTATGGTAAGAGTTAATGCTGAGAAGATGTCTAAATCTTTGAATAATTTCTTTACAATTAATGATGTTATAGAAGAGTACCACCCTGAAGTTGTGAGATACTTCTTAGCTTCAACTGTTTACAGAAGCGAGATTAATTACTCAAAAGAGAATCTTGATAATGCAAGAGCATCTGTTGAGAGATTATTTAATGCTCTTAGAGATATCGAGCCAATTGAGGTAAATCTTCCTGATGATGCTAGTGAGTATGAAGAGAAATTTATCAAAGCTATGGACAATGACTTCAATACTCCAGAAGCTTTGACTGTTTTATTTAGCTTAGCTAAAGAGATAAATACTCTTAAAACAACAAATAAATATAAAGCTAGCGGCTATGCTTTCTTATTACGTAAGCTTTGTGATGTATTGGGTATTTTATTTACTGATATCGAAGAATATTTTAAGCAAGGTAATAGTGTCGATGTTAGTGTAATTGAAGAGCTTATAGCTGAACGTGCTCAAGCTAAAAAAGCCAAAAATTATGCTAGAGCTGATGAGATAAGAAAACAGCTTCAACAGCAAGGAATAATATTAGAAGATAGTGCAACTGGTACTATATGGAAGAAAGGTTAATAAATGTATAGTCAAGAAAAACAACAAGATATTATAAATAATTTACATACGATCAGAGATTATATCCGTTGGTCAATTTCTGAGATGACAGCAAATCATGTGTATTTTGGACATGGCTTAGATTCGACGTGGGATGAGGCTGTGCATTTGGTACTTAGTGCTATAAATGTATCACATGATATTGATAGCAATATGGTTGATTCAAGACTTCTTACAGAGGAGAAAAAAACAATTATCGACTATGTTTATCAAAGAGCATGTATGCGTAAGCCACTACCTTATATTCTTAAAAAAGCCTGGTTTGCTGGTATGGAGTTTGATATTGATGAGAGAGTTATTATTCCACGATCACCAATAGCTGAGCTTATACGCAATGAATTTTCACCATGGATTAACGATATTGATGATGTCACAAGTGTGCTTGATTTATGTACTGGTAGCGGTTGTATAGGTATTGCTTGTAGTAATGTTTTTGAAGAGGCGAACATAACTTTGGTCGATATCTCTGATGGTGCTTTAGCAGTAGCAAATCATAATATCAAAAAGCACCAATTAAGTGATAGTAGAGTCAAGGCGGTTAAATCTGATTTATTCAATAACCTTCAAGGACAAAGGTTTGATCTGATAGTTTCAAATCCTCCTTATGTTGATAAACAAGATTTAGATAGTATGCCACAGGAATATCATTATGAGCCTAAGCTTGCTCTGGAATCTGGAGATGACGGTTTAGATCTTGCAAAAAGAATCATTCTAGAGGCAGATCAGTATATGACAGAAAAAGGTATTTTGATAGTTGAGGTTGGTAATAGTCAATATGCACTAATGGAGATGTGTCCAGATATTCCATTCACATGGGTAAGTTTTGCTGATGGTGGTGATGGAGTATTTTTACTTACTTATGCTGAGTTAGTCAGGTATAAAGATTCATTTAAAAAATATTTCCAAAAATAAAATTTATATTATAATCTTTCCAGAATCTATTATTACTGAACTTAGCATATGTCTAATGATCCTTTTAAGAAGATATTCTCTGATGAAACAGTCGTTTTAATAATCTATCTTTTTGATGTAATGTCGCAATTTCTACAGATAGCTTTATACCATCATTGTGCCACATATTGTTGAATATTTTCAAGCATCCGCTAAAGATATTAAGCTAATAGTAGGAGTATATTTCTTTTATATGACCTGCTTGATGTTTAGGCTTTGGTTACTTATCAGATAAGTATGGGCATAAGCTGGCGCTATTGGCTGGGTACTTAGTTTTTTGTGTTGCAAGTATTTTGTGTATAATTTCCCAATGAAACGTTCGATTAATGGAGGTATCATTCAAGTAACTATTGGTTGGCGTGGTAATTTTGCCTTACACTCAATAATGGTGCTAACTATTACAGTTTAAATTGTAAAATATTTACATCTTTAAAAAGCTATTCTAAAAGTAATTATAAAGTCTTAGAAGCATACAAAAGGAGTATTTAACCTATAAGGTTTTTGTTCTAAACGCTATATTTAGTAGTTTAGCATTATAATTGGTTTTTATCTTTGCAACACTTTCCCCTTTCTTCTTTCAGATTAAACTAGGTTTTTCTGCTGTTGAATATTCATTTATTATCTGCTGAAGTAATTATACCTTCAGCAATATTTTTAATATTATTTAAAAATGCAATCAGTAGATCATATATAAATAAGGTTATAATTTGTTGTGGTTGTTTATCAGTTTTAAGTGGTTTATGACTTGCTTTGTCATATTTTATATTTGGCCTAAATACTCTAGTTATCTTAGTATTGTGTGCTTTTTATTAGTATTTTGTAGTAAATTTTCAGTATACAGCTACATATGGTATATGCTTAAATGGACATTAACATTTAGGTAGGTGTAGCATCAGCGATATTTGGATTTATACAAATAGCTGTCACAACTGTGTTTCATTATTGCTTGTTTCAACTGTGACTTTGAGTAACCAAGTTGTTTTTGGCTTTTTAATAATAGTGCCCCCATTGTTAATAGTAATATTTAAAATTATTGATATTTAAAAGTACAATAAGTTACATAGAGTTTGTCTGTAACTATTAGATAGAAGACAGCTTTCCAATTAGATCTTCAAAATGTGTATGATCAATAGGGTGTATGATATATAGTAAAGATTATGAAAGGCATAACTAGAATTATTAAACTCCTAAAACCAATTCTACAATACTCAAAAGCACCGAAGCTCTACATAAGAATAACAAGAATTATATTTAGATGAATATTAGTCTCCACCTCAACAGTATTAGTAGCATGGTTAGTAGTACGAACACAATCATACCAAATATTCTTGCTTTAGGAGCAATCTTCCCCATACTAATCAGTGCTGTCATATAGTCAATAATATTAAACCATGTCACAATAAGTATCAGAGCAGGCTAGTTGTCAGAAAACATTAAGGAGCCAGCACAAATTAAAAGATGCTTGGCACTATGAGTGAAAGCAATACAATAAAGATTGAAGACTGTTATACAAATTATTTACACTTGCAAGTAGTTTGGACTCTATAGAAGTTAATAATTATGTAAATAAAGATAATAACATTCCGTAAGTTGATATAATGCTATTATGAATTAGCCATTAAAAAACTTTAATTCCAGCAAGATATTGTGCTGTTGCTTGAGCTTCTGTAGATATCATTAACAAGATACCACAAACCAGTTAGCACAAGCAAATAGCATTGCAAAGATATATTATGTTATAACACGCTTGATCTTGTTGTAGCACCTCTTACTGGAAATACTGATGCTAATTTCACCAAACATAATCCGACCACATCATTAATCATAATCGCAGCTAATATCTAAGCTAGGGAAGCCCAATTTCCTGCTGTTTTTGCTGTAAGTTGTGCGCTAAATAGCCAGCCTGAATCCAACCATTTATGTCACACCAATAAGGATTGCACTTAATTTTTATTATAAAAAAATCCTATATTTAAAATACCGATATAATTTAACTACATGCATAAGTAGTCCTGATTGGCAATATAATCTCTAGCTAAAAATACTAAAGAAATTAGTAGTTTGAATATTCTAGCTTTAGGATAAATATATTATTGAGGCCTATTAATTATTTACGAAATAGCTTTTAAAACTATTGTTTTAAAAGACAAGCTACTGGTCATGTTAATAACGAATTTAATTCTGAGCTTGAGTCTTAAAATTAGGTTTATTTTTAGGCTCGATTTTTAGATTAGTATTGATACTAGGATAGAAATTAATGCTAACTAAATATGGTGGTGTAGGATTACTAAAATTATAATTATTAGATATCGTCGTAGCAGAAAGCTGTAAAAAGCTAAAAAAGAATATCAAAAAGTATAGTTTTTTTATATTGAGTAAAAAAGTAAATTCAAAGGAGAAAATTTGAGAGCTTCCCTAAAAGGATTATCGATATTCTTAAGATGATTTTGTCACTACTTTATAATGGATTTTATTAACCATTTCTAATGGTTTAAGTTTTTTATCAAGAGTTGTTTTTTTATAAAGCGCTAGCCACTGAGTAATTATGTCTTTGAAAACTTTACTAGACATAGTTTATGAGATTTTATGATCAAAGCAGATTTGATTATAAAAATGCTTAGGCATACAGAAAATATGTCTAACTATTTCATTATTAGCATTTTGTTCTATTTTGATATTATCAGTTTTTGCAAAATCATTTAGGTATAAAGCCTTGAGAGTTTCAATATTTAAGAAATTCTTTGAGAAATTTTGGTTGAAGTCTATTTGTGTAGCACTACTGTTATTATTAGAAAGGCTTAGAGAATTGCTTGGTCAAAAACTTCTGTTAATTTTTTTAGCTGTGGAGAAAATATATTATTTTTATTGACTTTATTTACTTCATTTAACCACCAATTAATTTTACCATTAGCTACTTCAAGGTTGTTATAAAGTTATGTACATAAAATTATTTGTGATTTAAACTGATCGAGTAAATAAATTATCTGCTGTTTACCAGTAGCTAACTTGCGGTATGCAAAGTAGATTATAATGAAGGAGGGAGATCATTATGGATAGTTTAAATAGTTGTATTGCATCTTTATATCTTTCTAAAAGCTATAATATAGTTAACATCAGCGCCACTACCGAGTTTGAAATTATTTGTAAGTGGGTTGTAATGCACACCTATTATCTCTAGTGCTGTAAAACCATATTTCTCTGCTGTTTTTATTAGTTCATAAGGTTTGATAAATTTGTTATAGTGATGTGTGCCTTGAGGTACCATTTTCAGAATATACTCAGCAGCAACGATTGATAACAGATATGATTTAAGGTTTCTATTTAAAGTAGAGGCAAAAAATAAACCATTTTTTTTTATTAGCTTTGCGATCGAAGCTATGATACTCTCTGGGTCTGGAACATGCTCTAACATTTCCATACAAGTTACAATGTCAAAGTTTAAATTGCCTTGTATGACAAAATCTTCTACAGTTGAGTTTATGTAGTTAATTTTGAGCTTATTCTGCTTAGAATGCTCGTTGGCTATACTTATAGCTTGTGAAGATGCATCCAAACCATAAACATCATTGCTATTTTTTGCGAGTGACTCACTAAGTATACCGCCACCACAACCAATATCGATAATTTTTTTATTATTAAGATCGGTAAATTTCTTGATAAATTCTAATCTTAGTAGATTAACTTGATGTAGAGTTTTAAATTCACCATTAGGATTCCACCAACTACTAGCTAAACGAGAGAATTTATCAACTTCATTATTATCTATGTTTCTCATATAATTTTGAGAGTTGTAATATTATTCCCTAAATAATATCAAAGATAAACTACTAAGAAAATTTTTATTAGAGTTTTATACACTAATTTACTATAATAGTTCTTGTATTTTTTGCAAACCTAAATAAGAGAATAATTTCGATGAAACTAAGTGCTAAGTCTGCTTTACTATTATCAGTATTAAGTGCGACTTTGAGTAGTTGTTCGAGCTGGAAAACTAATATTGATAATCGTGATCCTTTTGAGAGTTATAATAGGTCAATTTATGCTTTTAATGATAAGGTTTATGAGACTTTGACTCCTGCTGCTAATGCG
Source organism: Francisella persica ATCC VR-331 (assembly GCF_001653955.1). Taxonomy (NCBI): domain Bacteria; kingdom Pseudomonadati; phylum Pseudomonadota; class Gammaproteobacteria; order Thiotrichales; family Francisellaceae; genus Francisella; species Francisella persica. The sequence goes on along the minus strand of NZ_CP013022.1, from coordinate 219,632 downwards.
TACGATAAAGTTGTTCCTGACTCTTTCAAGAGTGGAATATTCAATATATTCCAAAACTTAGCTGAACCTGCTAGAGTTGTAAATGATATGTTCCAATGTGAATGGGATTATGCTGGTGATGATAGTTTTAGATTCTTGATAAATACTACTTTAGGTATAGCAGGTTATTTTGATGTTGCTGATAGTTGGTTTAATAAACCGATGAGATATCATCAAAGTTTTGCTGTTACATTGCATAAATGGGGTGTATATAGTGATAATGAAACATCACCTTATGTAGTGTGGCCTCTTATTGGTCCAGGTACATTAGAGGATATTACTACAGGGGTTGATGCTTTATTTAACCCGTTAACTTATATATTTTTCTTTGCTCCTGTAGCTCCTGCGATAGCTTGGGGAGTAAGTGTCGGTACAACAGGTGCATATTATGTTAACCAAGGAGTATCTTATTTGCCATCATATTTAAATCTGAAAGAAGTATCTATAGATCCTTATATAGCGATGAGAAATGCTTATCTACAAAACTACGATTATGGTTTGGCTAAAGTACTAAAACAACAGTTAAACAAAGATAATGCAACTATTCAGACTGACCAAGCAGTATTAGGTGTACTAGGATTAGATAGTGATAATGTCAATGCACAAATTGCTACTACAGGTGGTATTAAGGTCAAATCTTCAGAGCCTCCAGTTATATTAAAGAGTAGTATTAGTAAGATTAATAAAGCTTCACAAGTTGAAGAAGCCTTAGCTAATGTTGATAATGATGATACAACACAAAGTAAGGCTATTGAGCTAAAAACAGAAGTCAGAGACGCCAAAGCAGACCTTCCAGATGCAGACTCCCCAGCATCAGCAGTTTAAACTTTAGCGGAGTAGGGTTAGCTTTTGATTTATTGATATTCAAAAAAAATTTTTCACATACTAAGTAAAGTTTATATAGCGTATCTTTAGTTTATATTAGTAGTATTTTAGCTCTATAAAAATCAAGGATAGAAAATAAGGAAGAAAAAAATAAAAAACTTATTTAGCTTCATTAGTAGCTATAGTTTGCATCGCTATAGCATGTAGCTCACCAGAAAGGATATATTTATTTATTTTTGAATAGACTAATTGTTGTCTTTTAACTTTACTAGGCATATCATTAAACTCTTCAGCAATTATAGTTGCTGAGAAGTGTACATTATCATCGCTTTGAACATCTGCTGTACAGTTTTTTAGTGAATTCTCTAAGATATCCTTAAGTTGTTCCTTTGTCATTTTTTCTCCTGATATATTAATCAATATATTCTTCTAAAATAGTTTTAGCACCATGTACCTTTGCTAAAGCAAGTGTCTTTTGGTCAATATTTTTAAATATGATTTGTATATTATTTTTTTGAGCATATTTTATATATTCAATTATAAGTGATAGGCCTGCGCTATCAATCCTATCACATTTGGCAAAATCGATAATCCAAGTTTTATCTAATTTTTTTAAGTTTTTTCTAAAATGTCTATATATATCAGCAACGGTTTTAAATGTTAAATCTGCTTCTATAGTCCATTTATTATTATCTACAGTTATCATTGTATATTTTGAAGATTATAGTTTCCATCTAAAAGTTTAGGATATGTTTTTTCTTTAATCCTAGTTGTGACTTTTTCAGCAGCTTTTATCATTTCAACAATATTTGGATATTGTGCGAATTGTTGTTGATATGTTTTTAGGATACTAACACCAGCTACATCAAAGTCATAGATATGCCATTTATCATCTTTTTGGAACATTTTTACAGCAAAATCTGAACTTTGATTATTATATATGTTTGTAATTTTACCATTTACGATAACAATTGGCTTGTTCTCCCAGCTTATATCATTTTTATTAAAAGGTAATAATGTAAGTTTATATTTACCAGCATATGCAACATTTTTAGCATACATGAATGCCAGCATCTCTGTAGCTGAATGTATGAACTGTTTTTGTTCCCTTGGTGTTGCTTTTTTCCATTTTGGAGTTCCAACAACAAGCTGAGCAATTACACTAGGAGTAACTACTGGAATGATTTCGCGATCAACAAGGCATAGCAGCTTGTATGGATTTTGTTTATACTCATCGACATTTTTTATAAGTTTGTTTTGGGTTTTTACAATGGTTTTGTTAAGCATATCAACAGGGTTTTCTATTGCCCAAGCACTTGAAATTGTTAATCTTATTAAAGATAAAAAAACCAAAATTTTACGTAGCATAACCGAAAGCTCTCAAAGTTAATTTATGGCCCTAGATTTAAACAAAAAATATATTTATAAAGCGGTAGTTTATTATTCTTTGTTTTTATCATCATCTTTGCCTGCAACAAAAGTATTAATTAAAGATCCTAAATCAATTGCTGATTCAGTATTTTCTAATGGTATTACACATCCTTGATGTAGATATTTACCTTGCTCTGAGGATCTATTAGAATCAGCTATACTAGCTATAGCCATTATATCTTCACTAGGTGAGCTTAAGGCAACATAATTATCACCTAAGATTCCTGACATAGCAATTGATGCAGAATAATTAGCAGGGATTTTTTTGTCACTATTTATTGCCATAGTCACAACAGCCATAAAGCCATTATAGTTCTTTTCAAGAGTGATTTTAGTTACTCTGCCAATCTCTACTCCAGCTATTTTTACAGAAGCATTTGTGCGTAATGAACCTACATTTTTAAATTCTGCTGTAATGGTATATTCATGTGTATTAAATGTCTTAAATGATGTACCACTGACTTTGAGTGTTAGAAATAATAGACACAGTATTCCTACTATTATAAAAATTCCTACTGAGGTCTCAAAATATTTGTTCCTCATCAAACTCCTCCAAACATAATCGATGTTAAAATAAGATCTACACCCAAAACACTCATACAGCAATAAACAACGGTTTTTGTAGTAGCTTTAGCTATGCCGTTTGAGTCTGGTATACAATAATAACCTTGGTATAAAGCTATCCATGCAGTTATAAAAGCAAAAACAACGCTTTTTATAATTCCATTAGATATATCTGAAGTTGTAACCGACGATTGTATATTGCTCCAAAACTCTCCGTAGCTAATTCCTAAAGCTGCCTCTGCAAGTATGAAACATGCAAGTATAGCAACAGTTGCAAAGATAAGTGCTAAGATTGGACCACTTATCATACAAGCCCAAAACCTTGTAGATAATATAAATCTAATTGGATTAACATTCATAACCTTGAGGCTATTGATTTGGTCGGTAGCCTTCATTAGTCCAATTTCTGAAGTTATTGAACTACATGCTCGTCCAGCAAAAAGCATCGCTGTAACTACTGGTCCAAGTTCTCTAAGCACACTAAGTGCAACCATAACTCCTAATAACGAATGGGCTCCAAATTTTGATAGGGTATGGTAGCCCTGTAAGCTTAAAACTAATCCTATGAAGACACCAGATGTAAATATAATAATAATTGAGTTAACTCCAACAGCCTTTATTTGAATAATACAATCTCTAATAATTAATTTACTAATAAGTATTCTAATTATTAAGCTAAGAGATTTTACTAAGTTATATATCAAAGAGAGTGTAAGAATATATACTTTGCTGAATATTGTCACAAACTATCTCCTTAAAAGCTCTTTTTTTAAAAAAAAATCTTCTAAATCATTATGGTTATCATAATTATGATCCAATAAAAAATTTCGTATCTGTTGATTTTTACTGTTTTTTATATTTTTCAGCGAGTCGCTAGCTATAATTTTTCTATTGCCTACTATAATAATGTGATCAGATATGCTCAAAGACTCTTGGATATCATGTGAAACTATTAATGAAGTCATATTTAAAGATTCGTTTAAGGTAGATATCAATTCTAGTAATTTATTAAATGATGCTGGATCTTGCCCTGTAAAAGGTTCATCATACATCATAATATCAGGATCCATGGCAATTGATCTTGCAAGAGCTACTCTACGCGCCATACCACCAGAAAGCTCGCTTGGCATCATATTAATTGTATGTGCTAATCTGACAGCTTGAAGCTTTAGTAGTACAATATTTCTTATAAGTTTTTCATCAAGATTAGTATTTTTACGTAATGGAAAAGCTATATTGTCATAAACACTCAAATGAGTAAAAAGGGCACCTGACTGAAAAAGAAAGCCCATTCTGCAACGTAGTTTTTCTAGTTGGGTTTCTTTAGTGTTTTTCTCAATAGTTGTACCATTAATATAAATTTTACCAGATGCTGGTTTAATTAGTCCAGCTATGAGCTGCAATATGGTAGTCTTACCAGCACCAGAAGGTCCTAGTATTGTAGTTATTTTGTTAGCAGGAATTGTAAAAGTAATATTGTCATAAATGCAGTGGCTACCTCTATAAAAAGAGACATTTTTGAAATTAATATTACACATTATCAAAAATAGTATTAGTTAAAAGGAATATTAACTTCTATGGTTGAATTTTTGCTACTATCTTCGACTTTTAGATCAATATCTCTAATATTTTCTTCAGATAAAGCAACATATTTTTTAACAACTTCAATTATTTCATCTTTTAGTTCTGCAAGTAAGTGGCTACTTATCTTAGAAGATCTTGGATGTAACTCATTTCTTTGGTGAGCAACGATGATCTGTAGCCTTTCTTTAGCTACTGAAGCACTCTGTTGTTTTTTACCTAATCCAAAAAGTTTAGTTAGCATATTATGATTTACCTATCAATTTTTTGAAGAAACTGGTTTTTTGTTCAGTATATCTCATTGGTACATCTTTACCAAGCATTCTGTCTACAGCATCGAAATATGCTTTGGCGGCAATAGAATCATTGAAATGTGTGATTGGGTGACCACTATTTGAAGCCTCTAGTATGTCTTTAGACTCTGGAATAATACCAACGATAGGCGTATATAGTATTTCACTAACATCTTCAGCTTTAAGCATTGAACCAGCTCTTGCTCTAGCTGCATCATATCTATTAAGAAGTAAATGAATCTCTTTAAATTCACCTTCTCTTTGAGCTTTAAGAGTTTTGCTAGAAAGCATACCCAATATTCTATCAGAGTCTCTAACAGATGAAACTTCAGGATTTGTTACTATAATTGCAGCATCTGCACATCTCATAGCCATTAGTGAGCCTTTCTCAATACCTGCTGGAGAATCACATAAAATGATATCAAAAGAGTTCCTTAATTCTTCAATGAGTCTATCAACGCCTTCTTCAGTTAGAGCATCTTTATCCCTAGTCTGTGATGCTGGAATAATGTATAAATCATCGATTCTTTTATCTTTGATAATAGCTTGGTTGATAGTTGCTTCTTCTCTGATAACATTTATCAGGTCATATACAACTCTTCTCTCGCACCCCATTATAAGATCGAGGTTTCTTAAACCAACATCAAAATCAATAACCACTGTTTTAAGGCCATTTTTAGCAAAAGCATATGCAACAGCGGCACTTGAAGTAGTTTTACCAACACCACCTTTGCCAGAAGTAACTACAAATACCTTGCCTTGTTTTTTTTCACTCATTTTAGCCTAAACCTCTTCCATTTAAATTTTTTTAAAAAAATTAAAAACCTTCTATATGTATCTTATCGTCTTGTAGATAGACTATATATCCATCAGTGTTAGTATTTTCTACAGGTATGCTTTCATTATTTAGTGTGACATACTTACCTGCTATTGATACTAGTTCTGCTCTTAGGTCCTTACAAATTATTCTAGCATCTTTGTTACCAGAACTACCAGCAATTACTCTCCCCCCAATTCTACCATACACAATAATGCTGCCATCAGCAATAATTTCAGCACCATTATTGACATTTGCAGTAACAATAACATCACAGTCACGTGCATTTATCGATTGACCAGTACGTACTGGGGTAGTAACAATTTTAGCAGCAGTAAAATTTTTGTCCTCGTCGACATTAGTCTCTTTGGATTTACCACTTTTTAAAATATTATGGCCAGCTTTAGCTAATTTTGTTTTTAGTTCTCTGTTGCCAACAACAAATCCTATAGGAATCATTCCGTTAGCTTTAAAGGTGGCGATTACTTTTTCTAAAAAGTTAACTGAGCACTTCTCATTTTGATCAATATCGCGAATATCAATAGCAAAAGGGGTATTATGAAAAAATGATTTAGATTGAGAAATTTTTGAATTCAATAAACTCTCAATCTGAGTAAATTCAGTTACATTAATGTTAATAGCACTGATAGTATAACTACCACCTTTAAAATGAAAAGCTTGCTTCATATGTAAGGCCTTAAGATTAAGCAGGTTATCTCCATTATTTTATTTTAGCTTCTTTATACATTACATGCTTGCGAACTATTGGATCATATTTTTTGATTTCCATTTTGTTAGGCATTTCTCTTTTGTTTTTTGTAGTAGTATAGAAATGTCCTGTTTTCACAGAAGAAACTAATCTGATTTTCTCTCTCATGGTATTTTCCTTATTAAAAAGCTTTTATTAAATTTTATGACCTTTAGCTCTAAGATCGCTAAGAACAGTTTCAATACCTTTCTTGTCGATGATTTTCATACCTTTAGAGCTAACTTTTAGCTTTATGTATCTGTTTTCACTTTCTACCCAAAATCTATGTGTGTGAAGATTTGGTAGGAATCTTCTTTTTGTTTTGTTTTGAGCATGTGAAACATTATTTCCAGTAGCCGGTCTTTTACCCGTAACTATACAAACTTTAGACATTTAGAAACCCTCCCTGGGCAAATTTTATTATTTTTACACTAATATCTCAACGATTTTATTATTTTTTGGTTTAAAAGTAAACCAGTGATATTAAAATAAGTTTTGTTGTTTTGTCATAGATTTCTGAATATATGTTGTTATAGCTGAAGTTATTATCTCCTTCGAATAGTTCACTAGGGCTTGGATTATTATTGCGTACAAGAAGGTGTTGTATCATTATCAACTTCGAATCATTATAGTTATCATTTGCTTAATCAGAACTACTTTGTTGATTTTGTTTCATCGTGCTAGAATCAGATTTTGCAAGAGTTGATCCTGATTTGAGGTTTGTTTCTTTAGGAAGATATAAATCGCCGGTTTGACCACATGCGCTGAGTAATAAAATTGCCGCTATTATTGAGATTGCAACAAATTGTTTGTTCATAACTTAGATAATAAATAATAAAGGTATTGATAACTTAGAATTTAACAATAAATGTTTGATTTGGCAATTTAAATTATGTATTTAAAACACTAAAATGCTAAAATTTTAATTAGTTTACTTGTTGTTAGATAAATCTTATGAGGTTTGTTAATTTTAGTGGGGTCAGTGAAGCAACTATCAAGGCATTATCTAAATATAATTTACATAATCCAAATGATCTATTAACTATTTTCCCAAAAGACTATAAAGATACCCGTGTTATAACGCCTATTAATTGTCTTGTTGCAGGTAAGAAAAGTTTGATCCAAGGACGAGTTACTAATGTTACATATAAAAAAATTGGTAAAAAATTTTTGCGCTTTAATGTCAGCGATAATACAGGTTTTTGTAGTGTAATATTATTTAGATTTTACACTAATCAGATAACGATACTTGAGAAGTCTAAGTATGTACGCTGTTATGGTAAGGTTGAATTATCTTTAAATCCACAAATGGTTCATCCAGAATGGGCTATTGTCAAAGATGGTGAAAGTGCTTTGAAACTACGATTTTCAGCCGTTTATCGTCTTAAAAATATTCCTGATAGATTGATTTCTAGGATTATTTTGAAAATGTTGCAAGAAAATAAGGTTACAAATATTATCCCCGCACAGCTGTTGCGCAGGTTTAATTTAATCAGTTTTTATAATGCCTTGTATTATGTCCACGCTTTGACAAATTCTGTTGATGAGAGACACTTAAACACAGCGAGATTTTCTATTAAATTTGAAGAGATGCTTGCTTATAAACTAGCTGAGCAAAATATTTGTAAAAACACTGTAAAAGCGCAAGCACCACAACTATATTTAACGAAAATACAGCAAAACGAATTTTATAAAAAGTTACCATATCAACTAACTAGTGTTCAGCAGCGAGCAATCAAAGAAATTCTTGATGATATTAAACAACCTAAAGCGATGAATAGACTTTTACAAGGTGATGTCGGAGCTGGTAAGACTATTGTTGCAACTATGGCAGCATATGCTGCAGTTAAATCTGGTTATCAGGTTGCTATAATGGCGCCTACTGAAATTTTAGCTGAGCAACATTATAGTTTTCTCTCTCAATTTCTAGCTAATTTTGATGTAAAGGTCGTCCCATTATTAGGTAAATTATCAGTAAAACAAACTCGCGAAAGTTTAGGGAAAATCAAGCATGAAAAATATTGTGTGATTGTTGGTACTCATGCGATTTTTCAAGAGCGAGTAGAATATGCCAACCTAGGTTTAGTAGTTGTAGATGAACAGCATAGATTTGGTGTTGAGCAGCGTTTAGCATTAATAAATAAGTCATCATCAACTACTAGCAATCTAACACCACATCAATTAATAATATCAGCAACACCTATTCCTAGAACTTTAGCAATGACTTTATATGGTAATCTCAAACTATCGATTTTAGATGAGTTACCACCTAAGCGTAAACCAATAGTTACAATTGTGTTAAATAGAGCTAAAAAACAGAATTTAATAAAAAAGGTTAAACAAGCAGTATCACGCGGCGAGCAGGTATATTGGGTGTGTCCATTAGTTGAAGAGTCTGAAAATATGGACTTTTTGCAAGATGTCAAAACCTTATATCAAGAATTAATTGAAGCTTTGGGTAAAGAAAATGTTGGTCTTGTCTATGGTAGTATGAAATCTAAAGATAAAATAGAGGAAATGGCTGCATTTAAGGCTAAAAAATACGCAGTACTTGTGGCAACAACCGTTATAGAGGTTGGTGTTGATGTACCAAATGCAACTATTATGATAATAGATAATGCTGAAAGGCTTGGTATATCACAACTTCATCAACTTCGCGGACGAGTTGGTAGAGGAACTAAAGAAAGCTATTGTATTCTGCTTTATAGTGATAGAATTAGCGAGGTTGGCAAAAAGAGATTGTCATTAGTAAGAGAATCTCAAGATGGGTTTTACTTAGCAGAAAAAGACCTAGAAATTCGTGGTGCTGGTGATGTCCTTGGTAAGGAACAGTCAGGAATATCAACTTTTAAAACTTTTGATATTAATGAGTATTATGATAATTATGATAAAGTTCTAACACTTGCTAGTTTGATAGAGAAAGATTATCCAGAGCTAGTTGATAAACTAATTAAACGCTGGTTTGATAAAAGAGTAAATTATATGGAAGTTTAAGTTTATTTTAAAAAAATATTAATATCAACGCTTTATTATCACTTTAATTAAGTTTTGCATAAATGTACCTACTTAATAATATTCTTGATTATCCTGCTAGCGGCATTATGCTGTCTAGTTAATAAGTTACAATGGTTATTGGTGATTGTTATTACATACGAATGTAATGCTTAACTAGATCTTTTATCAAACCAGAATAACCATAATTTTATTGGCTTATGCTAAAAGATAAACTAGCTTAAAAATTATACTATTACTGTTATAATAAGTAATGAGAATCAGTTTTAAAACAAGAGGATTTAATAAATGGCTGTTATCAAGGCAAAAGACCTAATAAATAGTGTTGCAGAAGCATTACAATACATATCTTATTATCATCCAAAAGATTTTATTAATGCTGTGTATGAAGCATACCAGCGTGAAGAGTCAAAACCAGCAAAAGACGCGATGGAGCAAATTCTAATAAATTCAAGGATGTCAGCAATCGGTAAGCGTCCGATCTGTCAAGATACTGGGATGGTATGTGCTTTTGTCAAGGTTGGTATGAATGCTAAACTTGATAAAACGGATAGAACGATTACTGAACTTGTTAATGAAGGTGTGCGTCGAGGCTACAATGATCCATATAATCCATTAAGAGCATCTATGGTTTTTCCTCCCCATGGAGCTAGAAAAAATACCAAAGATAATACTCCAGCAATCGTACATATTGATTTAGTTCATGGTGATAAAATTGAGGTTGATATCGCTGCAAAGGGTGGTGGTTCTGAATTTAAATCTAAATTTAAAGTGCTAAATCCTAGTGACAGCATCATTGATTGGGTTGAAGAAATGCTTCCTACTATGGGTGCTGGTTGGTGTCCGCCTGGAATCATTGGAATTGGTATTGGTGGCACTGCAGAAAAGGCAATGCTTTTGGCTAAAGAATCTCTTAGTGAAGAGATTAACATCCAAGATATTATCAAAAATGGTCCACAAAATGAAACAGAGCAATTAAGACTAGATATTTATAATTGTGTTAATGCTCTTGGTATAGGAGCTCAAGGTCTAGGTGGTTTAACAACCGTTTTAGATGTTAAGATTAAAGAATATCCAACACATGCTGCATGTAAGCCGGTTGCTTTGATTCCAAACTGTGCGGCTACTCGTCATGTTCATTTTGTTTTAGATGGTTCTGGCGCTGTTGATTTACCAGCCCCTAAGATAGAAGACTGGCCAGTGATCGAACGAACACAAAATGATGATGTTAAGAGAATAAATCTTAATACAGTTACTAGAGAAGAAATTGAGGCATTAAGGTCAGGAGATAATGTTTTGATTAGTGGTAAGATCTTAACTGGTCGTGATGCTGCACATAAGCGTTTACAAGATATGTATAACGCTGGAGAAGAATTCCCTGTAAGCTTTAAAGATAGGTTGATCTACTATGTTGGTCCTGTAGATCCAGTTGATGATGAGGCTGTTGGTCCAGCTGGTCCAACTACTGCTACACGAATGGATAAATTCACTCCTTTTATGCTTGAGAAAGCTGGTATTATGGGGATGATAGGTAAGTCAGAGCGAGGTCAGGCAACTATTGACTCAATCAAGAAAAATAAAGCTATCTACTTCATGGGTGTAGGTGGTGCTGCTTATCTGATATCTAAGTCTATCAAAAAAGCTGAGGTCGTTGCTTTTGAGGATCTTGGTATGGAAGCAATTTACGAATTTGAAGTTGAGGATATGCCAGTAACAGTTGCTGTTGACTCTCTTGGAGTTTCAGCTCATCAGCAGGGTCCTAAACTTTGGAAAGCAAAATCGCTGAGATAAATAAATTTTAATAACTTTATGCAAGGTTTGGTATTTATTATAAAAATATTTTTTGTTGATTTAGCAGTATCTGTACTAGGCACGATAGCAGTAATTATTGGTAAGCCTAAGCAAGATAAGATAGTATCAAGATAAAAATCATGATATTTGATTTATTATAGATATTAATATTAAAATGTGAGTGCTTAATGGATATTATAGAAATAGATCAAAGTAATAATCATATTTATTATAACTTTATCCACAAATTGTATTAAGCAGAATTTGCTCCTTTAACTGCTAAAATGACTAATCAGCAAGGTTTGTAATACAGTTCAAACTGAATTTTTTATATTATCTAGTTTTAGAAGGAAAAATTAGTAGTGTCTTTGCGCAGTGTGTTATTCAAAGTTATAAAGGTTGCTGGCAAGTGAGGCAAATAAAAGTTGCTAATTATGCAGTTAAATTCTGGCTTAAGGTTATTAAACAATTACTTGGTGATAATTATCAAATATCAAGTGTAAATAATCCTGGATAGGTAAGAGTTTTGTATATACTAATTAAGTTATTATGAAAGATAAAATATTTGAATTTATAAAAAAAGTCCAAGCAATAGCTCATGTAGGAGTTGTTTATTCAAAGTGTCCATATGCTTTAGATAATTACCATGAGCTTTTAGAGCTAAGCTCAAAAATGCTGCATCAATATATTAAATCAGATGTCCAGCCTTATAATATCTATAGGGAGATGTATTATCCTACACCACAACCTGGTGTGCGTGTGGTTATATTTAAAGATAATAAACTTATGATGACTGAAGATGTTGATACTCCAAATGAATGGACCATTCCAGGTGGTTGGTGTGATATTGATCTTTCACCAGTTGAAACATGTGTCAAGGAAGTCAAAGAAGAAACCGGTTATGATATTAAGGTAGTCAAATTTTTAGCTTTAATGGATAGAAATAAATATATTCAAAGTGAGATATATAACGTTTATAGTCTGGTATTTTTAGCAGAAATTATTGGTGGTAAAAATAAGCCAAATTTTGAAGTTAAGAAAGTTGATTTTTTTGAAATTGATAAGTTACCAAAGCTATCACATAAGCTTACAAAAACAGAGCTTGATATTGCTTTAGAAGCATATAAACAAGATACAATATATTTTGAATAGTAGTGAGGAGGTAAAATATGATAAAAGTATTTGGAATAAATAATTGCACTAGTGTTAGAAACGCACTTAAATTCTTTGAAGAAAAGGGTAAAAAAGTTAAGTATGTTAACCTTAACAAAGAAAAACCAACCTGGCAAGAAATGCAGCAAATAAAACAAATTGGTGGTTTTGAAACTATTGATCTGTTTAATTCTAACGGTAAGCTTTTTGCTGAAATGGGTCTTAAAGAGAAATTTGATAGTTTATCAGAAGAAGAAGCATTTAAACTTCTAGTTACAGATGCTTTATTATTCAAAAGACCGTTAGTTGTAGATGGTAACTACGCTAGAACTGGCTGGAATAAGAAAGAATATGAAGAAAAATGGAGTTAGAATAACCTAACCTTTGTTACTTTTTACTCTGTAGCAACAGCTAGAAAAGTTTTTTTGAGTTCTTTATCCTGATGTTTATGTTCTTTACCCATACTACCATATAGATTTTATATACTGCCAGTACTTAAATAAGCTTAAGAAACAAAATGTAAAAATCGTTGGTAAAATAGCAAATTTTAACCATTCAATAAAATCGATTTTGTCAATAAGAGAGAAATCAGATAGGCTTATTATGTGTGTAGGTAAAGATACTATTTTTTGCTGAGAAAAATATTCTAAAGGTAAGCAAAGCATGTATCCAAGAATAATAACTAATAATAGGCGCAGGAATTTTTTTGATAAATAAATATTATCAGTATAATTAAACATGTTATAAACAGTAATGTATGTACATTTAAGCTATTAAGGGTTAATAAGACCTTATTAGAGGTTAAAACCACTATTTATAAAGACAATAATATAGGCGATAAAAAGTCCAATTCCAGCACCTAAATATTATTCCTGATCAGAAAGTTGCTACTAAAATAGTTTGCCATAGTAAGTGGTAACTTAGATGGGGTATATACTAAGAAAATATTCATCACCATTCCAGGAGCAATTACAAAAGAGCGAGTAAATAATCACATTGTTATACTTGCTAAAAGCAGAGATTAGAATCGTACTAGTAACTAGCTTATTAATAGGCATCATGTTGTTGCTAAGATTTTGAGATTAACGACGATGATCTAATATATTGCTAAAATGAGGATAATCCAGCTAAAAATATTTTTATATCGATGCATTATGTGCCTTTTAAAATGACTCTATGTTATATAACACAATATTTTAGCTAAATAGCTAAAAGTTATATTCTAGAGATTAGTAGTAAAAAAGTCTATTTACTTTGATTATTTATTTTACTTTGCCACGCAAAGTTATATCCTATGTATCAATGACTATATCATTCTCAATAACATAAAACCCATCATACAGGTTAATAGTTGGATCACAGTAAGGCACTATCATTTCTATAACAGGTTGTACTCCAGTTACATTTTTTATATCGTAGTCGATTTCATATGTGCCGGTTCCAGAACCTTATTGTATTAGATGACCTGTATTTCTATTTGTGCTTTTAGCTGACCAGCGTTGTTTAAAAGTTGTTCTGTAGTACTAATTTTTGCATATATTTGATGTGTTGTAATTGACCAGAATAGCATTGTATTCCCTTGATCTGTAAATAATTTTCTCGATAGCTACTCTCTATAGCAAGTTTTAAAGCGACAGTAAAACTTATACCTGTACGGGTAAACAGCATCAATATCAATAAGCATATTGTAGTTGCTCTCCAAGCGTGTTTAGTTTTTCAATATTTGTTAATTAGTCTGTAACAACAATAGTTTCCCGAAATATTTGAAGGATTTTAGCTAGTGCCTCAAGCTTTTTATTGGTAACAATTAGAGATGTGATTAGGTTTTTATCGCTGCTTTTACAAGTTCTAAGGCTTTTGTAGGTTTAGTTATCGAAATTCCTATATATTCCATAGTCTAATTGTAATTTACAAAATATTAGGACATTTGTGTATTTTAGCATTAGGCCTTACTTGTTTACCTACTATACTGTTATACATTTATATTTATACTTCCTTTACTTATTGTGATTAATTTTTTACCAAATCCTTTTATATACCCGCCAGGAATAGATTCAATTAATGGTTTAAGCTATAGCTCAAATAAAATTGATGTTAATTAGATTATATGGAAGTTTTGATTTTGATAATGATTTTATCAACTGTAGTTAGTTTATCTATGCTATCTAAAATTGTTTTCTTAGATTCACTTAGGGAGATGATTTTGTTATTTTGGTTGTCAGTAGTTGATATTTGTGAAGTGTTTGAGATTATATTTATTTCTTCGATATCATTAATGTTACAAACAAAATTAGCTCCTTTTTTTATAAGTTGATTGCAGCCTTGACTAGTAGTGCTAAAGATACTACCAGGTATGGAAAAACTTCTTTGTTTTGCTCTAATACAAGTTCAGCAGTTGTCAAAGAAATACTCTTACTTGCGGCTACTACAACTACTCCTCTAGATAAGTCACTGATTATACGATTTCTCTGTGGAGAAGTTATAGCGTAATACACCTGTTCCTAAGGGAAATTCTGAGACTATCAGATCAGTCCGTCAGAGTTGATTATTATAAAGCTCTCTATTTGAATTTATATATTACAACATCTACACCAGTGACTACTAAAGCAATAGTGTTAGTTGTTATTTATAGCATATTTATGAGCTAGAGTGTCTATGTCATACGCTAGACCAGATATTATAGACAGCTGTGAATCTTTGAGTTCTGCACATTTTGCTATGACATTTTTGCTGTAGCTAGATATCACCAACTATGGCTAATTGCTGACTACCTCTACAATGTAGTATCAAATGAGGGTTGCTTATATGTCTGAGGTTGTATTGATAACGACTATCTATATACGTGATTATTTGATTTTTGTTGCTAGAAGCTAATCACTCATAAATATTCTAAGTATTTTCTCTAGCTTTTAAAAGAATCTTATATTATCAAAGTAAAGTGTAATAGGAAGCGTAATTAAGCTTTTGGTAGTAATTATTAAATCATTATAAGATAGTTGTGGCCATTGAATTACTTGTAATTTCTTGTAATGAATTTATAATTAGAGCTATAGAATAGTGTTGAGATTCCCTATAGACAAAACCATAGCCAATATATTTAGGTGGGACTGGAAAACCGTCAGTTCTAGTTTCTGGCTCATATAAAATAACCTCAGCACCGACTTTAAAGCCATCGGCTTCACCTTTGTTCAATAGTATACTGTTATAAGATGATGAGAATGTATTTGTGTTCATTACATCTTCAAGTATATTAGCAGTTACCTTACTTTTCATTTTAAAAGTTTGTTCTGGTAGTTTTTGTGAAACAATATCATTAGGTATTACATAATCACCGACACTAGCTTCACGAGTAAGGTTAGATATTGTCATCGCTGTTATACCTTTGAAAGTATAATCATATTTTGCTGTACCTAATCTATAAACTTTTTTATCAGCATTAAATGCAGATATTGGTTTTGGTTCAGATATTATTATGAAGTTATTGTTATCTTTGGCTGCTGTATATTGTTTATCGGCAAAAATTTTAAAGTTAATCCCTAGTATTGGACGTTTCTCTCTAGAATCATATATTCTAGAAACATTGTTTAATTGATCATCATTAAGTAGGTAAACATTTGAGAAGAATTTTATATATTCAGCAGGTTTGACATGCTCTAAATGGTTTTCAATATTGTCAATTTGCTCAATAGCTCTATTTTTTATAGTGATTTCAACTCTTTGGTTTATAGCTCTACTTGAAGTTGAATCATTTGGTGCGATAGGATCTTGATAGCCTAGAGCTTTGATAGTAATTCCATCACTAGAATTAAGACCTTTATTTACAAGATAGTCTTCAACATTAATCGCGCGATTTTTTGATAATCTGATATTGTAGTCGGTTAAAATTTTTTGATCTGTCAAAATTTTTGATTCGACTTTTCCAGCATAGCCTCTAATTGTAAATCTTGTTGCATCAGTTAATTTTAAGTAGGCAAAAAGCTTATTTAGAACTTCTTTAGCTTGGGCGTTTAAGGTATAACTATCAGCCTCAAATTTTATATTTGTTTCAATCAGATTTGGTCCTGTTTGCTCTTTTACACATATAAATGATTTACTTGACTGAAGCAGCTCAGCAGTACATGGCTCTAAGGTTGGAAATGTTAGCGAACCATTATTTTTATCTTTATCACCATCTAGTGTTTGGCAGGCTAAAAGTGTTGTAAATAATGACACTACTAAGCATAGCTTTAGTAATTTTTTCATGTCATAAAACCTAAAATTAATATTTTATAATTTTAAGTTTACTATAAACTTGTGAGTGTGAGTAGATATTTGTCGTAGCTCTAATTAAATTTAATAATCTATTGAGATATAAAAAACTAGTCTCGATGCAAACAAAAAGATGACTAAACCACCTAAATATGGTATCTTGTAGTGTAAAAAGTATATAAGTAAATAGCATGAAAATCACACCAGATAGTTTTGTAAAAATGCACTTTAAATTTAGACTTAAAGATGGCTCTATTGCTGAAGATACCGAAAATTATAACAGACCTTTTGTATTTGAGATGGGGCAAGGCTGTTTTACTGAGAAAGTAGAAAATGAACTTGTTGGAACATTAATTGGTGAAACCAAACGAGTGGTTCTAATGCCAGAAGAAGCTTTTGGTGAGAAACATCCTGCAAGTATCTATTCGGTACCAAAATATATGTTTCCTAAAGATATGCAGTTAGAGGATGGTCTTATAGTTTCTTTTAGCCAAAAAGATGGCTCTAAGTTACCAGGATTGATTACAGAAATTAATGATCAAGATGTCACTGTAGATTTTAATCATCCACTATCAGGTCAGATAATCGTGTTTGAAGCTAAGATTTTAGATGTGGCAGACAAAGAGGAGGATTTAGGTGAAGATATTACTAGCTAACCCAAGAGGCTTTTGTGCTGGTGTAAGTCGTGCTGTCGAGACCGTAGAGAAAGTCTTAGAAGTTGAAAAATCACCTATCTATGTGCGTCATGAGGTTGTTCATAATAAGGTTGTTGTTGATTCTCTTAAGAATAAAGGTGTAATTTTTGTCAAAGAAGTTGATGAAGTGCCAGATGATGCTGTATGTATTTTTAGTGCTCATGGAGTTTCTTCTAAAGTTGAAGAAGATGCAGCTAAGAAGAACCTAGTAGTTTATGATGCAACATGTCCTTTAGTTACCAAAGTACATAGAGGAGTGCGTTTAGCAAGTAAGAATGATGCTGAATGTATCTTAATTGGTCACAAAGGTCATCCAGAAGTTCAAGGTACTATGGGGCAGTATCATAGCAAAAAAGGTGCAATTTATCTTATAGAAAGTGAAGAAGAGCTTGTTGAACTAAAAATAAAAGATCCAGATAACCTTTACTATGCGACTCAAACTACTTTGTCGGTAGATGAGACACAGGGAATGATACAAGCCTTAAAAGACAGATACCCAAATATTAAAGGACCTAAAAAAGAAGATATTTGTTATGCAACGCAAAACCGTCAAACAGCTATAAAAGCAATGCTCAAACGTATTGATGTTTTAGTTGTGGTAGGCTCACAAAATAGTTCTAACTCTAATAGATTAAAAGAGTTGGCTACATTAGAAGGCATAGATGCTTATCTTGTCGATAATCCTTTAGATGTTGATAAGTTGTGGTTCGATAATAAAAAAGTCTGTGGTGTCAGTGCTGGTGCTTCTGCGCCAGAATACCTTGTTCAGCAAATAATTAGCCAGATATCAAAAGTTTGCTCGGCAGAAGTTGAGGTTGAGGAATTTGAGGGTATTAAAGAAGAAGTCTATTTTCCACTACCAAGACTTTTAAAGCAAAAGGTTGGCACAGATAAGATAGAATAATATGCAAAGATCAATCAGAGGAGCTACTACTATAGATAAAGATACTAGACAAGATGTCATAAGTGCGACAAAAGAGCTTTTGCAACAAATTATTCGACATAATGATGTTAATACTAATGATATTGTAAATATTGTGTTTACCGCTACTACTGACATCAAATCAGAGTTTCCAGCTGTTGCAGCGCGTGAGCTTGGTTTGGTTGATGTTCCTTTAATAGATTGCCAGCAGATGATGTGTGATGGAGCTTTAGAGTATTGTATTAGAGTTATGTTGACATATAATACTAGAAAAACTCAAGTAGATATTAAACATATATACTTGCGTGGAGCAGAAGTGTTAAGACCTGATTTATTAAGACAAATATAAGGTAAAAGATTATGTGGTTATTAGAAAATATAGATATGAAAAGATCAAAATATATACTACCTAGTTTATTTACTAGTGCTAGTTTACTATTTGCTTTCTTAGCAATTATAGCAGCTTTTAATGGTAATTTTGTCTCATCTGCGATGTATATGCTTTTAGCAGGTTTTGCAGATGCCTTTGATGGTAGAGTAGCCAGATATACACACACTCAAACTGAATTTGGAGCTGCTTTAGACAGCTTAGCAGATGTGGTTTCATTTGGAGCTACTCCAGCTTTAGTTATGTATTTTTGGAGTTTGCATAACATCGGAGCCTTAGGTGCCGCTATTTCGTTTTTATACTTACTTGCTGTAGCATTAAGGTTAGCTAAGTTTGATACTATGCCTGCTGGCGATAATTCAGAGGAAAGTATAATTGAGTATCATTTATACTTTTATGGTATGCCATGCCCAGCTGGTGCTGTTACTATATCAGGATTAATCTGGATGGGGCAAAGAACATTTGTTGGTGATTATGCTTTTATAACAGTTATTTTAACTACATTTACAGCATTATATCTTGCTTTTATGATGATTAGTGACATTAAGTTCAGAAGTTTTAAAGATAGTGATGGTAAAGGTAATATCAGTAAGTTGTATGTGATTTGTTTTATTTTAATTATTCTTATGTTATTTACGATGCCTGATAAATTACTTTATTTGATTATGATAGGCTATGCTTTATCAGGTCCTATATCTCATTATAGATGTAAAGCTAAGATTAAAAATAGTAATCTAAATGAAGAGTCATCAGTTGATGGCAAAAAAATAATAGACGTTGAGAAGTAGTTATTTATTCTTTGATCGTAATAAAAGCATCATGGCTTGGGTGGCTTGTTCAGCTATAATCCCAGCTGATACACCTCAAGGTTGTTGTATATGGCCTGACTCATTTGATTCTATGTCTTGTTGAGTTGGTGGTGGAGCTACATAACCAAATGAATTGTCTTGTAAGCTTGTGCATGATATTAAAGCTGTAGTAATTATAGCTAAAGTTAATAAAGACGTTTTTTTCATAATATATGTTATAAAGTTTTGTGCTTTATATAATAACAGATTTATATTTTTAGATGCATTAAATGGTTTATAATTGATAGTAGTTTTCGTATAATTAACTGCAGTGTACTTATGAAAATAAATAATTATAGTTTTTTGGGAATATTTTATGGATAATTCTATTTCTTTAGTTGAGCTAGTACTACATGCAAACTTTATAGTTCAACTTATTATGTTAGCTTTAGTTATAATGTCAGTATACTCATGGGCAATCATGTTTGAAGTTAATAATCGTGTTAAAAAGTACCGAAATGAACAGGTGCAATTTGATAAGCTATTTTGGGCTGGACATCATATCCAAAAGTTATACGATTATTATTTACAACATAAAGAAAATATTTTTGGTAAATCAATAATATTTTGTTCTGGTTTAAGAGAGTTTAATAACCTTAAAGATACTTGCATGTTAAGAGGTGATACTATACTAGAGGGTATGGAAAGGACCGTTGGTATAGCAATATCACAAGAAGCAAAAGAGCTAGATAGAAAGCTTCCAGCACTAGCAACAATAGGAGCAGTAGCACCTTATATCGGTCTAGTTGGAACTGTATGGGGTATTATGTCATCGTTTAACACGCTTGGTGGCGTTGAGCAAGCAACAATTTCGGTAGTTGCACCACATATTGCTGAAGCTTTGATAGCTACGGCATTAGGTCTTTTTGTTGCTATTCCTGCGGTTATTGGTCACAGTAAATTATCTAACCAAGTTGATGATATTTTATCAAGCTATGAGTCATTTCAAGATGATTTGTGTATTTTACTTCTAAAAGAAGCACACAGAGATGAAATACAACATCAAAATCAAGAAAGCTTGTAATAAAGACTTTTGCTTATGAAAAAAAGAAATAAAAGATTTTTTAGAAAACAGCGACCTATGGTCCAAATCAATGTAGTACCTTACATTGATGTTATGCTGGTACTACTAGTAATTTTTATGATTACAACACCTATTTTAACTCAAGGTGTAAAGGTTGATCTACCTAAAGCACAATCAGAAAAGATACCTTTAAACGATAGCAAGCCAATAGTTGTTACAGTAAATAAACATGGTGAGTATTTTATCAATCAAGGAGTTAATGATCCTAAGACACCTTTAAGTTCAGGAGCATTAGCAAATGCAGTAGTGAGTTTGTCACAGCAAAATCATGGTAAGCCTGTTTATGTGAGAGGGGATACTAGTGCAAGTTATGGTGAAGTTGTAAAAGCTATGGCTCTTATTCAAAGGGTGGGCGTTGATAAAGTAGGGTTAGTCACAGAAGATGGCAAATCTTAATTATCATAAATTCTTAAGGTTCTGTAACAAGCAAATAGATGGGAATCCATTTTTAGTTAAGGCTATATTAATCCATATTGTTTTGATAATTTTGTTGTATATTTTATCTTTTGTCAGCAGCCTAAGATTTGAATCAACACAGGCATCTTTGAGTGCGCAAGTTTCAAATATGCCAAGGAAATTTGAGATTATCCAAGCCACCTCAATAAGTAGCAATGAGTTAAATAAACAAATCTCTGCTTATGAAAGTCATCAGCAAGAATTAAAACAAGCAAAAGAAGATATAAAACAAGCTAAATTACAAGCTTTAAAGCGTCATCAGCAAGAGATGAAGGAAAAAGCTGAAGCTGAAAAAAGAGTAAAACTTGAAGCTAAAAGAAAAGCTATTTTAGCAGCAAAACGCCAAGCAGAAGAAAGAAAGCAAAAAGAAGCTGAACAAAAGCGTAAAGCAAAACAACAAGCTGAAGAAAAAGCTCGTCAAGAGATATTAGCAAAAGCTAGAGCAGAAGCCGCTGCTAGGAAACAAATTGAGCAAAATCAGGCGCAATCAGCTATTTCTAGCTATATTACTGAGTATCAAGATCGAGTTGGTGCTAACTGGATTAAAGATTCTTGTAGAGGAATTTATGATTTACCTCGAGCAATTATTAGAAATGGTAAATTTATTAATCTTACAGGCACATCTGGTAATTATAGATGTGATCAATCATTAATTGATGCAATTAAGAATACCACACCGCCTGTGATTACAAATAATGTGGCAAGAAAAACTATACAAAAAGAAAATATAAGTTTTATATTTAAACAAAGTTAAAGAGGAATAGTATGAGAAAAATCATTGTGAGCTTTTCGATATTTGTTTTTTTTATCTCTAATCTCTATGCCGATCTTGTTGCAGAGGTAACTACTGGAGTAATTCAAAAGCCGCTAGTTACAGTTGTTAGTGATAATGTTGTCGATCAGTTTCCGCAGCAGGTAAATTCTGTAATAGTTGCAGACTTAAACCATAATGCTAAATTACAAGGTAATGATACGATTAAGTATGAAATTAAGCAAAAGCAATATATTCCTTGGAAGAGCCTAAAATCTGACTATGTTGTTTTAACAAAATATACAAAGAACTCATATAACAATTATACTGTAGAAGTACAAATACTTAAGAGAAATGACACAAGTTATTTCCAAGCAATTACTTATAAAAACATAAATGTTGCTCTAATGAGAACATTAGCACATGAGATATCTAACTATGTTTATCATAAGCTTACAGGTGAGCAGGGTTTTTTTAAAACTAAGTTAGCATATGTGAAGGTAAGTAATCCTTATGCAAGATATGGTAGATTATATGAGCTTATTATATCTGACTATGATGGTTATAATAAGCATGTTGTGCTAAGACAAACTGATAATCCAATAGCAACGCCATCATGGTCAAATGATGGTCGATATATCGTTTACTCAAGTTATAGTGGTGGTAGTATGGGTGTCTATACTTTAGAAATAGCAACTGGTAAAGTCACGTGTTTAACTAATTACAAAGGTATAAATAGTGCACCATCGTTCTCACCAAATGGTAAAGAAATCGCTTTAGCGCTATCGGAAGGATATTCTGATCAAACTAATATCTACATCTTGAATTTAGCTACAAAAGAATTAAAGAGAATCACTATAAATGGTATAAACACAGCACCAAAATTCTCTCCAAATGGTCAAAGCATAGTGTTTACATCTGATAGAGATGGTCGACCAAATATTTATGTAGCCTCTGTAAACTCAAAATATCCACAATCATCAATATTAAGTACAAAAATATATCAGGCATATGAGCCAAACTATACTCCAGATGGCAAAAATATAGTATTTATGAACCAAAGCTCACGCTCAAGTGGCACACAAATTGCTGATTTTAATTTAGCTAGTGGAAATATTACTACATTGACAACTGGCAAAGCAGATAGTTCGCCGATAGTTTCGCCATATGGTGATATGATTACTTATATATCAACCAACCCTAGAGGTTATAGCTCGTTAGATATGGTATCATTAGATGGTGATAATCATTTTAATATTGAAAGTGCTGATAATGGTAATATTCTAATACAATCACCAAGTTGGTCACCAAAAAACTTTTAAGTGATGAATGTGCTAGCTTATATTAAGTTAAGATATGTTTGATTAGCTTTTCACTTTGTTAGTCACAGTTAGTGCATGGTATAAGGGACCAATGCCTAATGCAAATGCTAGCTTAGACGGTTCTTCTCTTAATGAAAGTAGTGGTGGTTTTATTAGTACATTTAAATCAGCTGATAACTATGGTGTAAGTAATATAGTGTTTGCTGATGGTGGTAGTAATTATGTTGTTTCAGGTTTTGATAATAGTTAAAAAATAAGAGGAGTTAAAAATTATGAAAAAGAATATTATGAACTTAGCAGTTATAGGTTCCATGCTTATTTTGACAAGTTGCTTTAGTATGAGACCAGATAGTGATTTAATCAAAGGTAAATATTCTGGGGTAGATAGTTCACAAGCTCTAGAGATATCTTCGCAGATTTATGGTTCTGATAAGATGAGCTCAGATCAGGTTGAGCAAATGAAAAAAGAACTTATGAACATTAACTGTAGATCAGTATACTTTGGCTTTGATAGCTATAATGTCACTGATGATGCTAAAGAGTGTCTTAATAAAACAGCAGACTATCTAATAGCTCATCCGGATCAGCCAATTAAGCTATCTGGCAATACTGACCCAAGAGGTAGTGAGAAATATAACTTTAACCTCGGTCAGAAACGTGCTGAAGCTGTATATAACTACTTACTAGATAAGAATGTTAATAAAGATCAAATCTGTGTAGTAAGCTATGGTAAGTTGAAACTAGCTGCAGAGCCAACTCAGTTCTATGATGAGTTCTGTAAAGATGGTGTCAATGACTCATGTATGTACAAAGCATCTGAAAAAGCTTTTTACTTAGATAGAAGAACAGAGATTGATTTTGGTGCTAAATGTGATGAAAGCAATTATCAAATTAAACACTAATCTAAATCTAAACTTATTTACTATTTTTTATCTTAAATTGTTCTAAAATAGTCTTATAATTTTTTGTTTGAATTAAGTATTATGGTTAAAATCCATAAAATTGGTTTTGTCAACTTGGCTGCCATAAAAACCTTGTTGACTCTGGGGAGCGTATTATAATTAATTTTAAAGCTGAGCATTCAACCTAGTTGATAGCTATGATAACGCTAATATGGTTGTTAATACTTATGGATTTATAAACTATGATATTGATGAGTTGTTAGAAGTTATTGATGAAGCAGTTGCTTAGAATGGATAAAGTTTTGGTAACCTGTTGTTTAGGTAATAAGGCAGATCTAATTAAAGAAAAACATCCAGAAGCAGGTTATCAAAATTATGAAAATCCAATCGAATCTGGTATATACTCATGCACCTGTTTTTGCTAATGATTTTGTATCTTTAGTACCACCACAAGGTATTAAGCTAACTCCAAGACATTACTCATATCTGAAAATTTCAGGAGGTTATAACAATACTTGTACTTTTTATATCATTCCAGATATTCGTGGCAAAATCAAAAGCCGTGCCACCGACAATATCAGAAGCCGAAAAGCTAAAAAATGTTAGAGTTAAAGAGCTGCTTGTGATATCTCAAGATACTTTTGAGTATGTGTAGTAGATATCAAAACTTAATAAATATATTTATAAAAAAACAATGATATGCAAATGTCACAGCAGAAACTAAGCATGTTTAGAGATACTTTTTATGAAAAAATAAATAAGGTGAGTTAGATGGTAAAAATGCTAAATATATTGCTAATGCACTAAATAATTAGTATAGCTACTGTCTATAACTACCTTAAATAAATCATAAGGAAAATATATGTTAATTGTATTATGGGTAATTGTTGGTTTCGTAGCTAGTTTTATTTCTAAGTTACTTTGTGTTGGAGCATGGTTTGATTAGCTATTCCCACATTTTATTTTATCATAGTGGTTTGAATTTACTATGCAAATAGCTATGCTTGTTGTGGGATGTCTATATTTAAAAGTTTAATAGCTACAAGCACTATTGTAATGGTAATATGCATTTGGAAGAGTTGAAATGTTACCAGTATATCTATCAATAGGAGCATTAGTTAAACACTGATCTTTAAAACGTAGTCTTTGCAATATTGTTGTTTGGTAGTCGTGTCTAGATAATATTACATAATTTAATAAGGTTGTAAAACTATCGAGAAGTGCTAGATATAGTATTTTTAGTTTTTGCGGTGTTTAAAGTGTCTTAGCAATCTCAACTGCACTTGCAACAATGTTTTTTATAAAAATTGGTACAGCTATAAAAAACTATAGCTATAACTAGTGTCTATATGTCTATATGCTTATAAACTCGTCAATTGCAGCATTTGTACTCACCTATGGAGTTAGTATCGATGTACTATCAACATTTGGTTATTTAAATATTCCGTTACTGCTATAATCTGGTATATTTGCTTTGCTGGTAGTCTTCTAGTGGTCAACTACTTAGGGATAATCTCACCGAACTGTTAAAGAATTTATTTATAACGTTGATGTTTGTTTCTGGTGGAGTAATTATTATCTAAAAGTTGAAAATATAGGCTTTTACTGTATACTGAATATTTATTTGGAGAGGTGTCCGAGTGGTTAAAGGAGCACGCTTGGAAAGCGTGTATAGCTTGACGGCTATCGAGAGTTCGAATCTCTTCCTCTCCACCATTTTTATTATATTGCGTCTATTGTATTTTATTAATAAATATTAAAAGGCTATAAAATAACATTATAATCATTGTAATAGTTTTAATTGGTGTTTTTATTACTTATTGCAATTAGACAAATTGGTAATATAAAGCTTAAATCTGGCAAATAATGTTTTTAGGTGCAATTATTATCTTAAATCACACACCAAATTTCTATTGCTAATGCCTTGAAGTCGATAAATTTAGATGTAATGATGTTTTTATTTAGTATGTTTGTGAGATTGGTATGGTATTTAAGGAGAGTGGTTATATTAGTTATTTGTATTTATAAAATATTTTAAAGAACAAAAAACATTAATCAACTATTATATATTTTTTTAGAGCATGTTTAGTTTCAGCACTTGTTACGAATGGTAATTTGACTATTATTAATCTCAAAGTACTTTTATTGACATTAGCATTTGCTATGACAATAGGTAGTGTGATGAATCCTCTGGGTAATACGCAAAATTACCTTACTGTGACATAAGCTAATTTAGATAATTCATTTATAACTTTTTTTGTATTCTAACATCGATAAACTTGTTTGCAGCATTCCTGCTGATAAAAATTTTCTACAAAAAACAACTTTAATAATAACTATCAACTTAATCCCGTATACGAATTAATAAAGATCTAAAATTAGCATTATTAGCTAAAGTATCTTTGAATATAGTTTAATATTTAATTAAAATTATTTTGACATCTCTACATCTTCAAATACAAATTAATTAGTTTATATTACTGTTATTGTAGCCTTACCGATTTTACTTTTTAGTAAAAGCAGAGTTATGGGATAATAACTAAAGTAGATTGGCATAGTTTAATTTTCTTTGCAGCAATGTTTGTATTAATGGCGAGTGTGTGGAAAAGTTGATTTTTTAAATTAGCTATATATAAATAACCTTGATATAAACCTTGTTTATATTCCTATCATATTAGTGGTAAGTGTTGTGCTGAGTCAGTTAATTTCAAATGTGCCATTAGTAGCTATTTATTTACCACTGCTTAGTCACTTAGGTGCAACTGACAAAGAGATTATGGTATTAGCAGCAGAGGCTAGTACTATAGCTGGTAATTTGATGATACTTGAAGCTACAAGTAATATTATCATAATTCATAATACAGAAAAAAAAGTAGCTCTAACAATAACTTTCTTATAATTTGTAACTTTATGTATCAGTACTTCCTAGTTTTTATTTTAAATTTTTAGGATTACTTAGAAAAGTAAGCAAGAAATATATAACTTTAAAACTACTTCATAAATAGTTGTTTATATCCAACTATAGTTTTTTGTTCAAAGGTTAATAATATTTTCATATGGTTTAAACACTAATAAAAAAAAAGCTGACTTAGGTAACTAAGGTGTACTATGGTAGATTTAAATTAATTCTAGCCTTTTTTATTTTTTGAAAAAATTATTTAAGATACTGTACTAATACAATAATAAAAATTACCAAACCAACCCAGTGATTAGCAGAAAAAGCATTGATACAGTTAGTGATGTCTAATTTTTTGTATAAAAGATAATTTCTCATGAAAAATAAACTGCAAACAACAACACCTAGATAAAAAAATATATTAAAATTACAATAAATACTAAGAATTATTAGAAGAATCAAAGATAAAAAATTAAATAAGAAGATATATTTAAATACTTTATCACCAAATAAAACAGCAGATGACTTTATACCTATCTCTAGGTCAAACTCTCTATCTGCTAGTGCATAAATAGTATCATAAGCTATAGTCCAACAAATTGTTGATAGATAAAATATCCAGGCTTCTAGGAGTATTTTATTTTGTATAGCTGAGAACGACATAAAAATACCAAAATTAAAGGCTAAGCCGAGTACTAACTGTGGTAGAGCGAAGAATCTCTTACAAAAAGGATAAAGAATAGCTAAAAACAAAGCCACAAAAGATAATAAGATTGTAAAGATATTTAAAAAAAGCACACAAATAAAAGCAACTAATATGAGAATTAGGCAAAGGTAAATAGCATTTTTAATACTTAGTTGCCCACTTGTTATAGGTCGAGTATTGGTGCGAGCTACATGTTTGTCAAAATCTATATCTACTATATCATTAATAATACAACCTACAGTACGCATCACTACAGCACCAATAGTGAAAATAACTAGATACTTAATATCTGGTATCCCACGGCTTGCTAAGACTAGTGCTGTAAGTGTTGGCCATAAAATCAATAATATCGGAATAGGGCGATGTAGCCGCATCAGTATAAAATATGCTTTTAGTTGTTGTTGATTCATAATCAGTATTGCTCTGGTAAAACTAGAAAATATTCTGTAATCAAAAATTTAAGTTTTGGGTTATCTTTATATTCAAATATAGAGCTGCGTGAGAATATTTTTTCAGTTATATTTCTACAAGTTTCATTATAAAAATCTTCAGCTGTTAGTTCACGAATTATAAATTCATATCTAGCAAATTTATCTTTATCAAAGAGCAAATTGTCACCAATAGGTTTAGTACCAAGGTTATCTAACTCTTGAGTAAAATATTTATAAGTATTATCAGGAATAATTGTTCTAGCAAAAACTAAGCTTTGATTAATACTTGAAAGGGTAATTTGTCTTACTAGCGCGCTTTGAATTGCTAAGAGAGATAGTTCGAAAGCATTTAAATCAGTAAATTGTTGTGAAATTTGATCTAGTTTAATCTCACCATAGAATTTAGATAAGCTCTTAACTAGGTTTTTAGCATCACTAAGCCAATATCTTTGCTGTTTGGTTAAATTATATTTATTAATAATATTCATATATTAGGAATACCTTAAAGTTAGGGTTTCTTATTTTAATTTCGATTTGTATAATTATACACTTATAAGGCTAGGAAATTAAATTAAAAGGATTCTAAAATGCGTCCAAGTGGTAGAAATAATGATCAACTACGCAATCTAAAAGTTACACATAATTTTACAAAGCATGCAGAGGGCTCAGTCCTTATTGAGTTTGGTGATACTAAAGTTATCTGCACAGCGTCTGTAGTAGCAGGTGTACCAAAATTTAAAAAAGATAGTGGAGGAGGTTGGCTAACAGCAGAATATGGGATGTTACCGCGCTCAACTCATACTCGTATGGATAGAGAAGCAGCGCGTGGTAAGCAATCTGGAAGGACTCAAGAAATTCAGCGCCTAATAGGTAGAGCATTGCGTGCTAGTGTTGATCTTAAAGCTATAGGGGAAAATACTATTAAGGTTGATTGTGATGTGATCCAAGCTGATGGTGGTACGCGTACTGCATCGATAACTGGAGCATCACTAGCTATAGCAGCTGCGATAAAATATATGAAAGAAAATGCTATGCTAGAGGAATATACAAATCCGCTATTATCACAAGTTGCGGCAGTATCTGTCGGTATTTACAATAACGAGCCAGTACTTGATCTTGATTATGATGAAGATTCAAACGCAGAAACTGATATGAATGTGGTGATGAATTCAAATGGTGG
Source organism: Francisella persica ATCC VR-331 (assembly GCF_001653955.1). Lineage (NCBI taxonomy): Bacteria > Pseudomonadati > Pseudomonadota > Gammaproteobacteria > Thiotrichales > Francisellaceae > Francisella > Francisella persica. The sequence goes on along the minus strand of NZ_CP013022.1, from coordinate 190,550 downwards.
CATAATTGAGATTCAAGGTACTGCAGAAGGCAAAGATTTCTCTGAAGAAGAGTTTGCAAAAATGCTTGGACTTGCTAAAAAAGGTATCAAGGAGATTTTTGCAACAGTATTCTAATCTATAAAAGTTGCAATCCATTTAATCTACTAATTGAAAAATTAGAGAGTATTTATAAAAGAATTAATTTTTATAAGTAGCTCAAAATCTTTTGATTTTAATTCAAATAAAAAATCTTGTAATGGTTCACTCTTAGCGAACAGTAGTCGCTGCTCTATTTGCTTGATTTGCTCTTCAAGAATTTGTCTTTGTTGATAAAGATCGCTAAACTCTTTATTAGTATTTTTAAAAAAGTTTTGGATGTTATCTTCTTTTTTTATTTGTAGCTTAGTCTTAAGATTAGCACTAAGACTAGGTACTCTAGTTGTAGATGGTTTTTTTCTATCGCCTAATGATAGTTTTTTACGTGGTTTTTGTTCTGACATTTATTTACTTCTTTAGTGGTTTGTTAATGTTTGTTGTTTGGAATTATATAGTTTTGAGTAAAAATTCTTAGCCATTATAGTATATTTCAACTAGAAATTATAGCTTAAACAATCTTTACAGGAGTGATCTTTATCAATTATACCTAAATAATTATTAGCTATAGGAGGGTTATTATTCAAATCAAAATTTTCCTCAGCGCTAATCGTATTGTTATCTTTTAGTGTTCTAAAGAAAACATTTGAGCCTAATATACACTGGTTAGGTATGCTTGACTCTCATAAATCATCACCATAGAAAATACAGCGTTAGCGTACCGAATCAGGGGTTACTGCTTCTGGGCGTATCATAATTTCAGCATTCACTTTAATGATATTAGCTCCTGATTTACCCTATATTTTTGGTAACTGCACCATAATCATTAATCATAGGATGATCAAAGTCTAGGTAAAAATCCTTGCCATCTTATTTTAGATCATACACTTGACGAGCATATGCAGTTACTAAAGATACTTGGTTGGCTATATTTATTCTAATTGCATAGTTTGGATTAGATAGAAGTTGCAAATACCGCTAAAATACTAACTTATAGTCAAAGCTATTACAAGCTCAGAAATTGTTACTCCTTAAATTTTCTGTAAAAGCTTTAAATATATTTTCTAACCATATCTAAACCTGTTTTTTACATACTCAATTATAGCGTACTTCTCTGCTAATGGCAGGCTAAACTAGGTATTAAGAGGTTTTTTATTGATGGTAAACTATACTTGTCTTATCTAAGTTTAACACCAATGGAAGCGAGTCTTTTACCAATAGATGGATGAGTAGAAAACAAATCAGACATATCACCACTGCTAATTCCGGCACTAAGAGGATCAAAAATATATGATGCACGACGTAGATTTTCATTTGTATTATGTTTATAGCTATATTGAACTTCTACAGATTTACTATCGTTTGCGATCTTTATCAACGCATTTGCCATTGGCATATTGGTACGCATCAGTTCAACAGCACCAGCATCAGCCATGTATTCTCGGGTACGACTTAAGAATAGCATCATAAATATAGTGAAGATCTGTAACACATACCTTAAAATCATAATTATTATAAAAAATGCAGTATTATTACGGTTGTTATTATTACTATTACCTGAGAAAAGCACTGAGTAAAATAAGAAATCCATAATAATAAGCATCATATTAGATAAAACAATAGTAAATAGATTTAGTTTGATATCTTGGTTTCTAATATGGGTTAGCTCATGTGCCATAACAGCCTGTAATTCATCACGATTAAGCGCATTTGCAAGTTTTGTAGTGATAGCTACCATTGCTGATTTCTCTGAGTATCCTGACGCAAAAGCATTCATATAATTAGCATTTATTAGAAACACTTTCGGTATATATCGCATTCCAGCAGCTACTTTCATCTCTTCAACTACATTATAGACACGCCTCGCGAGAGGATCTTGATTATTCGCAGTGATTTCTTGATACTCTGTGCCTGAGAGCATTATTTTGTCATACAGACTAAATGTAACAAATACCCAAACTACTGCTACAGCAGAGATTATCATAGTAGCGTAAGGAGGTATTTGAAATGTTGCCAGTGCCCAAAATACTTTTGATATGGGTAATTCAATACCATATCTACTGTAGTAAGTATTTACAAATTCACCATAGCGCCATATTGTATCGACAAAGATTCCTAACAAGAAAAATACTACAAGGAATGTTGCGATTACAAAATAAGTGCGATAAGTATTCTTACGTACAATTTCTCGCCAATTTACAGAGCCATATTCTAAATTATTAGCAGCCGACATTTTTTATAGTTTCACTCTTGAATCTTCTAGTTGTTGTTTTTTCTCTTCCGAAATATTCCAGTAAATAAAGTCTTCATTAAGCTTTTTAAATATACTAACTACAATTCCAGCAAAAAAAGACTTTTTATGCGCGTTATATATTTCTATTGAGTCATTAAGTGCTTGTTTAGCGAAAGCAAGTTTGTTCTCAGTAGAAGTAATTTCTTCTTGTAACTGAATTACGTTTTGGTTAGCTTTTAATTCTGGGTAGTTTTCAAACTGTACATTTATACCTTTAGCAAGATCAGAAATCTTATTTTCGGCATTTATTCTTTCTTGGATATCACCATTTTCTTTGGCAAGGTTAGCTTGGTTTCTTAGCGCTACTACTTGTTTTAAGGTTGTTTGCTCATAATCCATGTATTTTTTGACCACATTAACTAACGAGTCAAATACCTTAGCACGTCGATCTAGTTGAACATCTATTTGTTTTTCAGAGTTCTTAACAGTCTCAATCTCTGTAATTAGCTTATTGTACGTCATAACAACATATACAGCCATTATAACTATTATTATAAGTAGAATTATTCCTATAGACATTTTATCTCCTTAGGTTTAGATTTAATATGTTTGTTTATTAAAGATGGCGCTAAATATTAAAATTTTCAAGCTTTATATCGCAACTATTTAATATCTTCTTCTATAAAATCACAGAATGCTTGTGTTAGAGCAGTATGATATTTCTTTTTATGTAGTAATTTGTAGAAATTTCTTGTTAGATCAAGATCTTTGGTCTCAAGAATACTATATTTATTTGTATCTAAAGCTTGGGTTGTAATAACTGCAGATATACAGGCTAAACAGTCACTATAGGCGATATATTGTTTTATCGCTTCTGAGCTGCGTAAAGTTATTATTTTTTTTATACTAGAAACTTTATCTGCTAAAGCATTTAAAAATATCTCAAATGTGCCAGAGCCTTGTTCTCTCGTAACCCATTCGTATTCTAGTAAATCTTTTATGTTTAGATTTTTTTTGCTAGATAATGGATGATTAGCACGACAAACTATTTTTAAGTTATCTTTTGTCCATAAAGTTGTAGCTATTATCTGACTATTACACTCACACTCAACAAAACCAACATCACAGTTTAGTGATTCAACGCTATTGATAATCTCTTTAGTATTACCAGAGAGAATTTCAAAATCAGTATCTTGATAAAGTTTTCTAAACATAGCAATATATTTAGGTAAAATATAGTTAGCTATTGTTGTACTTGCGCCAATAACTATTTTCCCAGATAGTTGGGTGTTGTTAGCGCTAAATGCTTCAAGTTCCTCTATCTCATCTAAAATCTTAATAGCTTTAGCTATGAGACTTTTACCATTGGAATTTAGCTTCATACGCTTACCAACACGGTCAAATAGTTTTGTGTCAAGCATGTTTTCAAGTTGTGACAGTGACATACTTGCCGCTGCCTGAGAAATGAAACATTTTTCTGCGCCAGCACTAATCGATTCTGATTTTGCAGTATTGACAAAGACTTGAAGTTGTTTTAGAGTGATACGCATTTTTATATATTTAGTAAAGCCTATGCTATATGATTCTATTATAAGATTTTCTGATATTCAATATTACTAAGTATTTATTTAAGCACTTATTAAATTACTTGGTTATAAATAGTCTCTAGGTAAAAATATTGATAAGTTGCATGAAAATCTCATAATAACAAATGGACTGTAGTTGGTGCAGGTCCTGCTGGTATAGCTGTTGATGGCCAGCTTTTAGATAATGGCATAAAAGCTAAGATGTACTTTGGTTAGATCTAAATTTCAGTGTCGGTAATTTTGATATTTCTTAATTTTTTAAAATTAAACACAAGCTTTTGAATATGCAAAAAACCAGAAATTTGCTATTAATGATTATTCTAAACAAGAATTTACGCAATTAATTAAGATGTTAGCGAACCATTACAGTGAATTACAAATAACCTAATGCAAGAGATTGATTATAGTTTTGACACTATTAGTGATATGGAAATAGCTCAAGGCGTTTGGTATATGGTAAGAGAGAAATTTATATGGCTAAGAAAGTTATCCTAGCTACAAGTTTTTGAGCGAAATCTTTAAATACCCATAATTTTGAGATTACCAAAGAAATACCTCTTTTTCTAAGGCTTTAGCATCTTCTAAACTAAAAAATGACTTCTCGAAGATGATAATGTTACAGTTTTTGGTTCATCTCATTAAGCAATTATAATTATTAGAAACTTACTTGAAATTGGAATTGATGATGTCGCAAATTTCTATTGTCAACCTTTAAGATATGCCATTAATATGGAGGTTGGATCTTGTATGATAATTCTGGTTTAAAGGGTGAGATAGCTAAATGGGTTAGAGAGAATATTTCTCAAAATCTTGATAGCAGGGTTTAAAGATACCTATCAATAGATAAAGAGATAAATAAACATCTATACAAGTATAACAAAGTTATCTATGCAGTAGGTTTTGAGCAACTAGTGCCTAGTGTTGATGGTATTGATGTGAGAATATATTATCCTACTACTGGATTGCTATGGAGATTTTTGGCGTAGATATAGCTTTTACACGTAGAGTTACTGATCCTAATAGTAATGTTGAGCTAAAATGTTAGCTTATTTTATTTAAATTTATGAAAGATATTAGACATTTTTACCATTATAGCTGAAGTATGATATATAACTTATTTTAGTAATCTCAGTGAGTTTATTATCACAATTAGGGTAGCACCCATATCAGCAACTATCGCCATCCATAAAGTAGCTAAATCAAGCATAGCTAAAGATATGAAAATAGCTTTTATGGCTATAGCAAAGCTTATATTTTGTTTTATTATCATTAATGTTTTCTTTGAATGTTTGATAAGCCAAGCAAGCTTTGAGATGTCATCTGTCATCAAAGCAATATCTGCTGTTTCTATTGCGATATCGTTACCAATAGCAGCCATTGCTATTCCCAAGTTTGCTGTTGCTAGAGCTGGAGCATCGTTAATACCATCACCAACCATTGCAACACTGGCATAGTCATTAACTAACTCATCAATCTTAATAACTTTATCTTGTGGTAGTAGTTCAGCGTAAAAACTATCAACTCCAGCTTGTGTAGCAATAGCTTTTGCAGTAGCAGTATTATCACCTGTAAGCATAATTGTTTGTTTAATTCCTAGACTTTTTAATTGTCTTAGGCAGCTCTTAATATTGGCTTTTATCTTATCTTGTATAGCTATAATACCAATTATATCCTTACTATTACCGATAAATGTAAGTGTCAAACCGTTATCTCTAAGTTCTGTAGCTTTTTGGTGTAACAGGCTATTATTACAAAGCTGTTTTTCATGGGCAAAAGCATGATTACCAAGCCAAAAACTATTATTATCAACTTTTCCAGTTACACCTTTACCACTGATAACTTGAGTATTACTGGCTTGTGTGAATATTATATTATTGTTATTAGCATAGTCTAAAATAGCCTTAGATATTGGGTGATCAACTGTGCTTTCAAGACTTGCTGCTATAGTGATTAAGTATTGTTTAGAAAAGTTCTCAGCTACGACTATTTCAGTAATACTAGGTTGTCCTAGAGTTAATGTACCAGTTTTATCAAAAGCAATAGCTTTAAGTGTAGCTGGTATTTCTATAAATTCACTACCCTTTATCAAAATACCATTTCTAGCAGCTTTTGCTAAGCTTGAAACTATAGAAATTGGTGTTGATATTACCAATGCGCAAGGGCAAGCTACTACAAGTATAACTAATGCTTGATATATCCATTTAAGCCAAGCTTGCCCTAGCAATAAAGGTGGTAAGATGGCTATTAGTAAAGCTAATACTATCATTGTAGGTGTATAAATTCTCGCAAACTTATCGACCCATTTTTCAGCTTTAGAGCGTTTTGATTGAGCATGTTCAATAGCTTGGATTATTTTTGCAACTGATGAATTATCAGTAGTTTTTGTTGTTCTTATTTCAATAGTAGAGCTACCATTTATACTTCCTGCAAAAACCTCATCATTGATTGTTTTCTCCACTAGAATTGATTCACCAGTGATTGGTGCTTGGTTTATATAACTGCTACCTCTGATAATAACTCCATCTAAAGCAATCCTTTGACCTGGCTTTATCATAACCCTTTTATTTAAATTTATATCTGCTATGGGTTTTTCTTCAAATTGCTTATTGTGGCAGCAGTAAACTAAAGCTTTATCTGGAGTTAGTTGCATAAGTTTGGTGATTGCTGAACGAGCATTATTGACACTCCATGATTCAAGTAAAAGTGAAAAGGCAAATAAAAAGCTCACTACAGCAGCCTCAAAGAGTTGACCAATAATTATCGCACCAACTATAGCAATTAGCATCAATAGGTTCATATCGGCACTAAGTATTTTAAATGATGCTAAAGCTTTAGGTATAACAAACCAGCTACCAAATACTATAGCTAGTAAATAAGATATTTGTGATATGAAAGGAGTTAGCTGCGTAGAGCTATAGTTAGCAACAAAAGCATATATAAAACCATTAGATAAACCATGATAAATATAACCAAAAACAATAAAGATACCACTAATTAACGTTGTAATTAATCTTGAATATTTATTGTAAAAATTAGTATCGTGATTTTTTGAAATATATTCATCCCATGTTGATGCTTTTAGTCCCGATTTGTTTATCAAAGCTATAATTTCTTTTGTAGAGATATCGCTAGAATTGATTGAAAGTTTGCCATTAAGTAGGTCAAACTGCATATGCTGATCGGCGATTTTCTTACCTAACGCTTTTTTTATGATGTTGACTTCTTCGATACAATCTAAACCATATACCTTGAAGTTCAAATATTGTTGTGTATTATTCATAGGATATTCTCCTTTGCATGTATCTCTGGTAGAGGTACTCAAGTTATTGAGCTATTAGCTGTTTTATGAGTTTTTGATCAGACTGAATCGTCTCATCATCTGCAAGGATATCTAAAAGCCAGTTTAATTGTTGCTGGTAGGTAGAATTAAAATAGAAATAGTGAAATCTACCTTGTTTACGTTTGTGAATAAAACCACTACGCCTAAGTATATCTAGATGTTTTGATATGGTTGAGTTAGCAAGTTTTAAAATATGTGCTAAATGGCAAAGGCATAACTGATGTTGATAAACAACCATGAGAATTCTAATCCTAGTTTCATCTCCCAAAGCTTTTTGTAAGTCGACAATATGAGCTAATTTCATTTTTATAACTATATTTTGCTAAATGACGAAATAATATTACTAAAAAATTCTCTTGTCAATTTGTTACACCAGACCAGATTTTAATTTTTTTGTAAATGGTGTTAAAATCTATCAAATTTGCCGACATAATCATCAACGATATATTGACCAGTAGCAGGCTGAGATAATGTTATATCATTCGACTCACCTACATTTGAAACTTTGATTAAATCAATTTGACCACTATTATTAATAATGTTAAGTAGTCACTAGCATTAATACTGTTAGTAGAGTCAAGATAAAGAGTTAAGTTTACTAAATTATTAGATGATGTTTCAGCTTTTATCATAATATAACGGTACTTTGATAACAGGTGCCAAAACAGCTAGTACCTAAGTCAAGTCTGTAGATAGTTTGAAATATTTGGAGATATATTGCCAATCTTTGTATTAGATGAATCTATAAAAAATTTATGTTCAGATAAATCATCCCAAGTATTGTTGATATATATTTGAGTATTTGTACCATATGCATACGATAATCCAGAGTTTACAGTACTATCATAGATAGCTTGTTTAACAGTCATCTCATTTATATCAGTATTTACTCTTTGAGCCGAATTGCTATAAAAAGTTTTAACATTTTTAAGAAGATGCTATAAGACTTATAGTCATTGCTACAAGAAGCTCAACAACATTTAGACCACGACTATATTTATTGGTAAAAACAATATTCTATCTATAATTATGTTGTATTTTAATTTCGTTGGAAAGTATATTATTTACTAGTGGTTTTTATTTTAAATGGTGTTAGTCTTGGTTAGCTCTTTTAGTCTCTTTTGAAATAGATATATCAAAATCAGTATTGCTTGCTTCAAATCTAATTAAATCTAGATTTCCATCAACATCACTTTGAGGAAAAGCCATACTTCATGAGTTGTAAAAAACCTAAATATTGAATATTCCTCGATTCTCTAACTAAAACATCTATAAGTTCAACTTTTTTGTCTGCAAGAGTGTTATTAATAATAGATGAGGAGATTAAAAGTGAAAAGCAGTTAATATAAATAAAATTATAGAGATAGATATGATTACTTAAATCAGATATATTCCTTGTAGACACTTATGTTTATTTATTTGCATACTGAGTTTTAGCTTATGAATTTGAGTCAAATAGTAACTTATTTTTTAAAGTATATTAGAAAAAATTATGAAGATAATAATTAATACCTGTTCTAGAAAATATTGAACAGAGAAGCTATTTATCGGCTGTAATTTATAACAGTATGATACTAAAATAATGCTAAAAATTGTCATTGCTACTAATATAATTTTTTATTTTGACCTTCTTAAATAATGTTTAATAAAAATAGCTATAAGTATTATTTCATTTATGTTACTGAAGTTAAATATATTAATTTTATTTATATGATAATAAAAAGTTATAAAATAGAAGTGTTTACACTTTAGCAACTATAGAATATATTAAGAAGTAAAGGAGTTGACGAATTTAATGTATGCAAAAAAATATACTTGTTTTAGGAGCAGGGGCTTGGGGTACAGCATTAGCATTACAGCTTGCTTATAGAGGACATAACGTAAGAATTAACTCATGGAAAGCTGAACATAACGAGCAAATGCTAAAGGATAATAATAATCATAGATATCTACCAAGTATAGAGAAATTTCCTGCTAGGTTAAAAGCTATTCAAGATTGGCAAGCTAGTATTAGTAAATTTGATAATATATTAATTGCGACTCCAAGCTCTGGTTTTAAGGATACTATTTTAGAGTTAAAAGAGTGTATTTTACCACAGCAATATATTATCAGTGCGACAAAAGGTTTTTGCCATGATAGTTGTGCGTTATTAAGTGAAATAACTGAAGATATCTTACCAAATACAAAGTTTGCTTTATTAACAGGACCAAGCTTTGCTAAAGAGTTGGCTAATCAACTCCCAACAGTTGTATTAGTAGCCTCAAAAGATATTGATTATGCGCGCTATGTTCAAGAGATTTTTAGTAATGAGAATTTTAGATGCTATACAACTACTGATATCATCGGCGCTCAGATTGGTGGTAATGTCAAAAATGTTTTAGCAATTACAGCTGGGATTGCTGCAGGTATGGAGTTTGGTGTTAATGCTCGTGCTGCACTAATTACTCGTGGTCTTGTTGAAATAAAAAAGTTAGGACTTAAGTTAGGCGCAAACTCAGAAACTTTTATCGGGCTTAGTTGTTTAGGAGATTTATTGTTGACATGTTCAGACAATCAGTCGCGTAATCGTAGGTTTGGACTTTATTTAGGTCAGGGCATGACTATACAGCAAGCGTTAAAAGAAGTAAATAATGTTGTTGAGGGCTATTTCACTACAAAAGCAGTTTATAACCTTGCTAAAAAGCACAATGTTGAGATGCCTTTAGTATTCGCTACTTATAGAGTTTTGTATCAAGCTGCTTATCCTAGAGGTATCGTCAAAGAGCTTATGACTCGCCAGCTAAAAAATGAAAATTAATTAATCACCTGTAATTGTTTTTGTACATAATACTTTAAGGTTGTTTTGTTGCATTTTGACTTTGGTATTAAAAGCATAATTACCGGCCTTTACAAGTGGTTGAACTAAAGTAGAGTTTTGCCATAATGAATTATCTTTGATAGTATCAAAAGAGTTTAGCGTTGAGTAAACTATAGCAAATACGAAACTAAAGCGCACTAGAGCAATAAAAAAAGCAAATAAGGTATTTGAGAGACTTTCTTTTTCCTTATTATTGCGCAGAAACACTTTCATAATTCCAAAAATTATCAAGTAAGCACACAATAGAACCAAAACAAATGATACTACATAAGATGTGCCTGGATCTTCAATTATTGAGCTGGTATATACTTGCTGGATTTTTTGCGCTAAGATTTCAGCCATAATAACAGCAAATACCATAAGTATTAATAATACAATATTTTTAAATAGTCCCTTAACAGCAGCAAATAGGCTTAATATTAAGATGACTATTATTAACAAAATATCTAAAAAATTAAGGTTTGCTAGAAATTCCATTTTGTTAACCTATAATTATATCTTTTATTTGGTTTAAATTGGTTATACCAATAATTTTAATATCTTCGGTTTTTAGTGATTTTGAAACATTTGCCTGTGGCACAATAATTTTCTTGAAATCATGCTTTTTGGCTTCATTTATTCTCTCAACACCATACGGAATAGGGCGAATCTCACCAGATAGACCAACTTCTCCCATTATAAGCATGTCATGAGGAATTTCTATTTCTTTGATACTAGAGTAGATAATTAAGATCAGTGCTAAGTCGATACTAGTTTCATTAATCTTTATACCACCAACTACATTTAGAAAGACATCTTTATCATATAAATCAATATGCATATAGCGTTGTATAATAGCTAATATCATCATTAGGCGATTACTGTCGATACCGACACATAACCTATGTGGCAGTTGATTTATATTTTTATCCACTACAAGTGACTGTAGTTCAACTAACAATGGTCTAGTTCCTTCCCATACCGAAACTACCACACTGCCAATCAGATTAGTGCGACCATTGTTTAGAAATATTGCAGAGGGGTTTTTTACCTCTTTCATACCTTTGTCAGTCATTACAAACACACCAATCTCATTGACAGCACCGAATCTGTTCTTAATTGCACGCATCATCCGATATCTACCGTTATCCTGTGACTCTATAAATATCACTGCATCGACAATATGCTCTAGCACTCTAGGTCCTGCAACTTCACCTGATTTTGTTACATGACTTACTAAAAACACAGCTATCTCATATTGTTTGGCAATTTGTGTGATATAAGCACTTGATTCTCTTATTTGAGAAACACCACCAACCATTGACTGAATCTCTGGATTATACATTGTTTGGATTGAATCTATTACTACAACTTCTGATTTATGCTCTACCATATAGCTAGCTATTTGTTCGATATTAGTTTCATACATTACCAGTAGGTTATCTCTAGCAAGATTTAGTCTCTCAGCGCGAAGTGCTATCTGCTCGAGAGACTCTTCACCACTGACATATAGAACTTTTTTTTGCAAGGATAAAAAAGACATTATTTGTATTAGTATCGAAGACTTGCCTATACCAGGATCACCACCAATCAAAGTTACTGAACCTTTGACAATACCACCACCTAACACTCTATCAAATTCACCGATATGTGTAGGTACTCGAGAATGTTCTTTACCTTTAATAGCTGATAATGAAGTTGCTTTAGAAATACTCCCAGCAAATCCAGCACGAGAGCTTGGTGTTTTTTTTTTAGGATCTGATTTAAGTTCTTCTACAAAAGTATTCCATTGGCTACAATTATGGCATTGACCTTGCCAGCGTGGAGATATGGCGCCACATTCTTGGCATATGAAAACTGTTTTTTGTTTAGCCATAATTTATTTACTTTGGTTTATATCCTAATAAATACTTTGAAAGTACTCTTTCGGTTTCTGGAGCATTAGGGCCTATAAATTGTACAATATGACGGTACTTGTCATTATTTTGTTCAATTGATGAAGTAATACTTTGATTAAATACCGAGATAACTCTTGCTTCACATCCTACTTGTTCTTTAAGCTCAGTTAAAGTTACAGATATTCTGATAATATCATGTAAATAGAGTGTTTTTGAGCTACTAACTTCCATGCCTCCATCTTTGATTAACTTAACATAATGGTTATAGAGCTGTTCACGCTGATCAAACGAGTACTCAAGCTCAAGCTTTATATCTTCTTCACTATAGTAAACACTGATATTACCTTCAACTATACCACTATCTTCATAATCAACATCACTACCATCAGTATAATGGTAATCTGGTGATGATTTTTGCTTATAGTTATAATCTTCATTAATCAAAGTTGGATCTATATTTAATCCTTCACTTTGATCAAGATCAATTTCAATTACGTTGATATTTTTTTGAGATTCTCCATCATCTATATCATTATCTATCTGGTATTGGGTGATATGAGCATCTTCTAGCTCATTCTCAAAATTATCTTTAGCTAATATTACCATCGTTTAAATCATCCATGTGCTGTTGTGATTTTTGGGTTTTCTCAGATAGAATTCCTCCACGAGGATTTCTTTTGTTTGAACTTTGAGGTTTTTTACTACTCTGTGGAGTTACTTTTTTTAGAAGATCTAATCTGCTCATCTAATACGCCTCTTTGATTGTGATCGTAATATTTTATGGCTAAGATATATAATACTTGAAAGTAAGATAAGTATAAATATTGATAAGTGTTTATTATGTGATATACAATCTTTTATATAACTATTATCAACAAATTTTAGAATAGTATTACCAAATAGATAGCCTAATGAAATATATATTGTTGACCAGATAAGGCTACTGAGACTATCTAGACAGATAAATTTAATTCTACTTATTTTACTAAGTCCAACCACAAGTAGAGTGATAGTGCGTAATCCATATAAAAATCTAATACTGAGAATTGCTAAAGATTCGTATTTATCTAAAATTTTTAGTGATTTTGGGGCTGTATAGTGCCATGATACTTTTTTCTCAAAGACTTTTTTACCCATGAATTTAGAGAATATAAATAAACCGTTATCATGTAAAATCGCAGCAAAGGTTGCAGCTATAATCACTAGAGGATAGCTAAATAATGCTGCTGCAGTTACGATGCCTACCATAATCAAAAATATTTCACCTTCGATAAATACCCCTAACATGATAGCTATATATCCCCAATCAATTAGTAAGCTCGAAAATTCATTTTCACTCATACTTAATCCCTATAAGATCGCGTAATTAGTAATTCATTTACTAAAACTAATGCTAGCATTGCTTCAGCTATTGGCACACCTCTAATACCAACGCATGGGTCATGTCTACCTTTGGTGATAATAGTGGTATCATTACCTTGCATATCGATACTTTTACCTGGTTGTAGAATACTTGATGTTGGTTTGAATGCTAATTTAGCGATTATATCTTGGCCTGTTGATATACCACCTAATATACCACCGGCATGATTTGATAAGAAACCTTGTTCTTGAGTAATTTCATCACGATGTTGGCTACCTTTTTGTGCAACACAGTCAAAGCCATCACCAATACTAACTGCTTTGACAGCATTTATACTCATCATCGCATAAGCAATACTTGCATCAAGTCGATCAAAAACTGGCCTACCTAACCCTGCTTCTAAACCAGTTGCTACTACAGTGACTCCAGCACCAATAGAATCACCTTGTTTGCGAATGCTATTAATTAAATTTTCACAAGCTGTAACAGCATTTTTGTCTGCGATAAAAAAAGGATTCTGATTTATAAAATCCTTATCGATAAAATCTATTTTAAGACTGCCGATTTGTGAGCAAAATCCATAAATTTCGATGCCATGATGCTTGAGTATTTTTTTTGCAATCGCACCAGATGCAACACGCATTGCTGTTTCTCTTGCTGATGATCTACCACCACCGCGATAGTCACGAATACCATATTTTTTGAAGTAGGTATAATCAGCATGCCCAGGGCGAAATTTATCCTTGATTTCACTATAGTCTTTTGATTTTGGATCTTGATTTTTTATTATTAAACCGATAGGTGTGCCGGTAGTTTTACCTTCAAAAACGCCAGATATTATCTTAACCTCATCAGGCTCCTTACGCTGAGTGGTGAATTTTGATTGACATGGTTTGCGTCTATCTAGCTCTATTTGAATATCTGCTTCGCAAAGAGGTATATTACTAGGACAGCCATCAATAATAGCTGCAAGTGAGTTACCATGGCTTTCGCCACAAGTTGTTATGGTGAAAATTTTACCAAAAGTATTTCCTGACATTATTGATAATTATAAGTAGTTTGTTTTTTTATAATAACATAAATACTCAGCAATTTTTTGCTATCTACTGTTGATTTTTACAAATAATTGATTTATTATTAACATTATTAATGCACAAACGTATAACTGTTAAGATTAAGAGATAGCTATTTTACCTATAGTAAAATTTTTGAATTACTAAGACTGTTATAATAGGAAACATTATAAGTGCATTTATCTTGAAGATTAAATCCCATGAAAGTAAAAAACTACTAGTTATGTAAAGACATGTTCCAATGAATGCAATTAATATAAATCCTGAACTAAACCCATCGGATCTTTTTTGTTTATAGTTTTTAAAGATTTGTGGAATCCAGTATAGGGTATTAACTACAAAACCAATATAGTCAGCGAACTGATAAACTATATGATAGTTTGAGCCCATTGCTAGCATGGCTATAGCAAATAATATAATAAAACTGATATTTACTATTTCAGGCATTTTTTTGTAAAAGATAGATATTTGTAACTGCTGTATACAGACTCCAAGTAAGTAGATAATAGCAACGACAGCATATTGCCAATCATAGCCAAAGCCGATAGTTTCAATAATATTAGATAAGACTGTAATAAAAATACCAAACTGTGTCAAAATACTAATATTTGACAAGGCTTGTTTATTTTTGAAGTTATGTATAATTTGTGGAACAAACTGAACAGAGTAAAGCACAAAAAAAGCATTAAGTATTATTTGTCCAAAAAGTTGAGTATTAATAGTTTAGCTCCAGCTTTGATAAGTTAATTTAATGATACCATGTATTAGTTTTTTGACAACTATTGTCAATTTTTGTCTGAATTTTTCTCACTGAATAAATATAGGTACTTGCCATAGCCGTCTTTTTTCATATTTTCTTTAGGTATAAATTTAAGAGCTGCAGAATTCATACAGTATCTCTTACCAGTAGGTTGAGGTCCATCATCGAAAACATGACCTAAATGTGAATTGGCATATCTTGAGAGAACTTTTGTTCGAGTTATAAACCAGCTATTATCAGTTTTTGTTTTTATAAATGAATTATCAATAGGTTTAGTAAAACTTGGCCAACCTGTTCCTGCATCATATTTATCAGTAGAACTAAAAAGTGGTTCTCCAGAAACAACATCGACATATATACCTTGTCTATGGTTATTCCAATATTTATTATTGAATGCTCTCTCAGTTCCACCTTTTTGGGTTACATAACATTGGAGCCTAGTTAGTTTACCTAATGCTTGTGTTTTATCAAAATTTTGCCAGTTTTGATTATTGGCTAATACGATAGTCGGAATAAATAAAGCTACGAGTATAAGTTTTTTCATAAGATTATAATCTTCAAGACTAATGATTATGAATATTTTAGCATGATAGATTAGATTTGCAGATAATAGTTAGCGCTTAATTGCGTTTTAAATATAGATAATATTTTAAAATATTTGTATGATTAAGTTGCCTATGGACTAAATTTTTTTGGTGGGGGGTGAAATGACTAATTTTTATAAGTTGTGTGGTCTAAGTATGCTTACATTTGTATTAGCAGACTGTACAATTTTGTCAGCAAATAAATCTTATGATCGCTCTCATGGTGGTGAGCTAATTGTACATATGAGAGATGTTAGTACTAATAAAGCAGTTGGTACAATTACAATATCACCATATATTCATGATGATAAGCAAGAAGGAATGTTGATTACACCACATTTATATAATTTACCTGCTAGTACTACTCATGGTATGCATATACATATCAATCCTAGTTGTAAAAATAATGGCATGGCAGCAGGTGGGCATTGGGATCCAGATAATACTCAAAAACACCTTGGCCCATATAATGAGAATGGTCATAAGGGAGATTTACCTGTATTAGTTGTCAATGTAGATGGTACAGCAACTGAGCCTGTCGTAGCACCAAGATTAGATTCTCTAAATGAACTGGTTGGTCATAGCTTGATGATTCATATAGGAGGAGATAATTACTCCGATAAGCCACAATCTTTAGGCGGTGGTGGTGCTAGAATGTGGTGTGGAGTTATAGCATACTAAACTATGAATTATTAGCATGTTTAGGTTGTTTCTTATTTATACTCTTTATAGTATCATTGTGGGCTGCTTGCGCCAATGCGTAAGCTAGATTTCTAAGCAAACTCATTTGGGTTAATAACTTACTTCTTATTATTTTAAATACGATGTTATTGAGGTTGTCATTTTCTATTGCTGCTGTTGGTGTGTAGTATTTTGTCAACACTATAATTTTGGCTTACTAAATTATAACTATACCAATGTGGGTTAAAGTAGTGATAGCTTTTTTAGCTTTGGATTTTATAATAATGCCTTCAGCATGTATTATTTCACTACTTACCATTGTTATGGCGATTTTACAAGGTGCATCATCTTGATTTTGACTATGATGTGACTACTAGATTGTGTTTTCAACCTTTAAATAGTATTCAATGTTGAAATTTACTGCTATTTGTCTTATTGGAGCGTTAGCATTAGTAGTGATCATTTTTGAGATTATACTAAATGGTAATTCTTTATTTAATCATGGTAATATTCGTTTTTGGTTTGATAGAGTTTTAAGACTAATGATAGTTACTCCTGATACGCATAGAGTTCATCATTCAACTATTCCAAAAGAGACAAATTCTAATTGCGGTTTTAATTTGATATAGTGTGATAAGCTTATGGAAACTTATCTAGTACATCCTAAGAAAGGTCATATTCAGATAGATATCGGCTTAAGTGAGTTACAAACTATAAGCAGACGTAGAACCTTATCAGTATGCTTAAAATACTTTTTTAAAGGAAATAGAACCCTCAATTAACTTAGTGTTTTTCTTTTTAGATATGAAAAATATATACAACAAGGTATAATCATTACTGGAACACCAATAAAGCACCTCTTATGTTAATATTAAGCATAAAACCATATACCGAATAAATGAAATATAAGAAAATAGATATGCTTTAAATAGCATCTTGCTAGTAGCATTTTGTTGTATAAGCTGTTTTCTGAAGTTATATTGCGACAAGCATATACAAATCCAACAAATTATCGCCGTAAATCCTGACATTGCTAGTAGGCTGGTAAAAGCAAGAAGCCGATAATTTAAACGAAAGTATCAAAAATGTCCATACAGCTAGTTTACTTATATAAACTGCATAGTGTGATGCAATACTGAATTTAGCTTTCTAAATATGCTCTGAGCCATTCTTACTCTAGATAAGCCATATAATTATAATGAGCGAACAGCTACATAAAAACTACTGTTAGCACAAGAAAACGCAGCTATAAGAACCACAAATACAAATACTGTGGCCAAATTTATCTAAATGATAATTGCAGCTCTGCAGCAAACACAGAATCACTTAAGTTCACCTGTTGCCATGAAGAGATTTACATACAGGCCAACTATTCTTATTGCAATATGCTTGGCTATTCTTAGCATTTGTTTATCGTAGTTATCAGATTTGTAGCTAATAAGATAATTTCTGAACCTTGGAAATTTAATAGTAGTACCACCATAGTTGTTATTAAGATAAGTTTGTTTTTAGGGGGAAAAACACCTTCTCCAACTATATAAGTGTCTCTAGTGCGCTACCGGTATTATTTTTGATGATGTCAAAAAATATCGGTATCTCAACTATACTAAATAAACCAAGAACTATAATTTTTACTAGTGCCAGCCAAAATTCAATCTCGCCAAAAATTTTCACTTTAGTAAGATTTATGATTATTATAAATAAACCAAACAAAGTAGCTCACATATAGGTAGGTACTGCAGGAAATGTATGCATAATTATTCCGTCAGTAATACAAAGGGATATAAATTATCTAGTTAAGCCAACACGACCAGCACATGCCACATGCTATAGATAGCTATACATATTTAGCAGCATAGTAAATAAATGATCCAGAATTTGGGGAATTGGCTGTTAGCTCAGCTAAGCACAAAGTCACCACATGTGCGATAATTGCCAGCTAGAATATCAGCTAAAAAAAAAAGCTGGTCCAACTTCTGATAAGACATAACCTGTACCTAAGAATAAACAAGAGCCAATAATACCAACCTAAAGCTATTAGCTCTATATGGCGAGGTTTTAGAGTTTTAGCAAGTGCCATAATTTACTCCAAAGCAGCTAAGGTAAGCGAATTATAGACTTGGTTTTGCTTTGTCAACAAAAAATGTACTTTTTGCCTACTTGAATTTATCAAATATTTATTTGTATAATGATATCGAAATCGAATTACATTAACTAAGAAAGGTTGAAATGTCTACAATAAATCAACTAGGCAAGGTCTATGAGCGCCCATGGGGAACTTATCAAACAATTAGTTTTACTAACCAAAGCCAAACAAAAATAATTACTGTAAAACCAAAAGGGCAACTTTCATTACAAAAGCATTTCAAGAGAGCAGAGCACTGGGTAGTTGTAACTGGTAGGCCAACTATTACAGTAGATGATAATGTGCGTGAATATAATGTTGGTGAGTATATATTTATACCTAAAGAGGCTATACATAGGCTTGAGAATTTCACAGATAATGATATTCAGATTATAGAAGTGCAAGTTGGTGATTATCTTGGTGAAGATGATATTGTACGTTTAGAAGATATTTATAACCGTAATTAATCCTTCCAAACCGTAAAAAAATATTCATTGTTACTCTAATCATCTACAATATTTTTAGTAGAAGTTTTTTCAAAGTATTTAAGAGAATCTTATGATGCTAAAATCTAAAGCTGCTATAGCTTATAAAGCATCTGAGCAACTTTCTGTATAGATTGTACATGTGCCTTACCCAAAGATAATGAAATCTTAGTTAAGATCAAAGCAACTGGAATTTGCCATACTGGTGTCATATACATTATCAGGTAGAAATCCCGAAGGGTTTTTTCTTGCTATATTAGTTCATGAAGGTTCTGGTGAGAGGTAAGTAGCAGTTGGAAAATGTCACCTCTGTCAAACCAGGTGATCATGTCATAGCATTATACACACCTGAGTGTAGAGAGTGTGAGTATTAACTTAACCATAAATAATCTATGCCAATCAATTAGACAAACTCAAGGTAGATGAGTTATGCTTAGATGGTAGCGCTCAAGATTTACTACTCAAGATGGCAGAGAGATTTATCATTATATGGGTTGTTCGACATTTTCAAACTATATACGGTATTACTAGAGATTGCAGTTGCTAAAATTCGTAAAGATACGCCTTTAGATAAAGTTTGCTATATAGGCTGTGGTGTTGGTATTGGTGCTGTAGTTAAGACAGCTAATGTTGAAGCTAGCTCAAGTGTCGTTGTATTTGGCTTAGGGTGAGGTATTGGCCTAAATGTAATCAAGGTGCTAAACTTGTTGGTGCAGGACAAATAGTTGGAGTATATATCAACAATATGATTAGCAGAAAAGTACGGTATGACAGGCTTTGTTAATCCTAATGAAATTGATGAAGACTTAGTCCAACGTCTTATCCACTTGACTTGGTGTGGTGCTAATTATAGCTTTGAGTGTATCGGTAATATAAAAGTAATGCGTCAAGCTCTAGAATATAAATGTTGGGGAGTTAGTGTGATTATTATAGTTACAGATGTTGGCGAAGAGATATCTACTTGACCAGTTTAGATTGTGACATGGTGTACATGGAAAAGTTCAGCATTTGGTGGCATAATGATTGTTATATGGATGGTAAGATTGATATTGATAATCTTATTATGGTAAATATCAAGATTGGTGATATTAATAAAGGTTTTGCCGAAATGCACAACAATATTAGAACTGTTGTTACTTTTTAGATTTTTTTAAAAGATATTTTTAAAAAGCAATATTGAAAAGAGTAATTATTTACTGTTATAAGCTTTGATAGCTTTATCTAAAAGATCTAGAGCTCTTTTTAGTGATTTCTCTTCTAAAATATAAGCGATTCTTATTTCATCTTTACCAAGACCTTTAGTCGCATAAAAGTCAGCAGCAGGAGAAATCATAACAGTTTCGCGGTTATCTTCAAAGTCTGTTAATAACCATAGTGCAAACTTTTCAGTATCATCGATTGGTAGTTTAGCAATCACATAGAAAGCGCCAGTAGGCTTTTTACAAACTACATTATCTATTTTTGAAAGAGCTTCAAAGGTGATATCTCTTCTTTTTTGGTATTCTGTATTTACTTCTTTTATGTAGTTTTGTGATACCTCATAAAGAGCAGCTGAGCCAATTTGCTCAAGGGTTGGCACACATAGTCTAGCTTGGCATAGCTTAGTAACTTCTTTGATAAACTCTTTGTTTTTTGAGCAAAGTGATCCAATTCTAGCACCACAAGCACTATAGCGCTTAGATACAGAGTCAACAATAATCACATGGTTCTCAACACCTTTAATATTACCAAAAGATGTACATACAAGCCCATCATAAGTAAACTCTCTATATACTTCATCACTGATGATAAATAGATCTTTTTCTTTAGCTACTTCTGCTAAAATTTCTAGTTCTTGTTTTGTATATACAACACCAGTAGGGTTACCAGGATTAGAGATCATGATAGCACGTGTTTTATCAGTTACGCATGCTAGGATTTCATCTTTTGATGGTAGATGGAAACCTTCCTCAGCTTTTGTGGTAATTGGTTTGATAGACACATCAACCGCAGTTGTAAAACCATTATAATTTGTATAGAAAGGTTCAGGTACAAGTACCTCATCATCAGCATTACAAGTAGCAATAGCAGCAAATATTAGCGCTTCAGAACCACCGTTAGTAATTAAGATTTCATCATCGGTAAAGTCCATATCAAATCTTTTATAGTATTTTGAGATAGCTTTGATTAAGCGTGGCTCACCACTTGCTATAGAGTAGGCTATAGTCTCCTTATCGTAAGCTCTAATAGCATTCATAAACTCACTAGGAGTTCTGATATCAGGCTGACCAATATTAAGGTGATACACCTTTTTACCTTGTTTCTCTGCTTGAATAGAATACGGCACTAACTTACGTACTGGAGAGGCTTGCATTGCCTTGACTCTTCTTGATAATTGCATCTAATAAATCCTTCTATGTTTTATATTAGTCAAATAGGCCACAACTGATTATAATATATTTTTTTCAGGTAAAAAATATTTAATTTATTAATATTTAATTTATTGCTGTAGTTATTAACTTTTCTAATACTAAATAAATAATCAGTTATAACTTAAGTTTATAATCAAATATTGATATATCTTGTTTATAGATAATAAAATATTTATGACCTTTAATGAGAAATTAGAGAAAAACAACTTTAAAAACAGATTTGATAGCTGCTTCTATTTATGCTTTATTTTATATAATATACAGTGTACGACGCTCAATATTTGACAGTACTACTAGTTACTCTGTTATATCAATATTAATTTATGCTGTATCAATATATGTTTTAAGAAAGATTAACCAACTTGCAAATAAATACTATCACTATGGTTACTATAGATTAGAGCCTATATTTATTATGCTTTAATCTTGGTTTGTATACTTATCGCTTTTAGTGTTATTCTTATAGAGATATTTATATATTTTTACTCAATAAAACCAAAATATCATTATTCATTAGAAATAGTAGACACTATTGTATGTATTTTTATGTTCTTATTTGTTAATAAAATAGCTAAAAAAACAAGTGCAAAGATTTTGTTTTGTGATGTATTAATGTGGAAAATTGATGCGTTATTAGGAATTGGAGTAACTAATTTAAATATATCTATAGGTTTTATTTTAGAAGAATTATGTTATATCAAGTTAGCTTTATATGTTGACCCTAAGTGGCAATATTTATAGGTTGTATATTATAAATCCAATAAAGCTTACTAAAGAATCATATTCGCATTTACTAGATGCTGCTCCATATATTGAATTTAGAAACCAAATTAGGCAAATTGCAAAACAAGTTGCAGAAAGTTATTTATTGGTTGAGAATATCAAAACCACTCAATCTAGACGTTTTATGTTTATAGATATGTATTTAGACTTACATGAACTTATAGAAACTAAAAAATACTTATGTTTAAGTCACAATTACATCAGCAAGCTCCAAAACTATTTTTCTCAAAATAAAGTTCAAGGTTTATGTTAGTTTTTAAATATAAAATGGTCAGTTTATTACTTGTATAAGTAGACAAGAGCATATATATTAAACTAGTTGTAATATTAATCATATACAGATCTATGCTACTACATTTATCAATCAAAAATTTTGCGATTATAAAATCTACAGAAATTGATTTTAGAAAGGGAATGACAGTCTTAACTGGTGAAACTGGTGCAGGTAAGTCGATTCTTCTTGATGCGCTTAGTTTTGTGCTTGGTGCAAGATTAGAAAAGACATTTCTACAAGATGATAAGGTAACAGAAGTTTCCGCTACTTTTTGCATCAAGGATAATCAAAAAGCAAAACGCCTTTTAGATGAGCTTTTTATTGATTATGAAAATGAGGAGTGTATCTTTAGGCGTGTGGTTAATAAATCTAAGCAGGGTCGTTTATTTATAAATGGTAGTGTTGTTAAGGCTGCATATGTCAAAAAAGTTTCAGATAAGCTGATAAACATCTATAGTCAAAATTCCTATCAAGATTTACTTGATCCTAAATCACAGTTAAGCTTGCTTGATAGCTTTGCAAATAATGATGAGCTGCTAAAAAAAGTCACAAACTCATTTAACCAGCTACAAAAAATAAATTCTGAAATAGCTGAATTACAAGAGTGCATAGCCACGCAAAATAGTCAGCGAGAACTACTTGAGTATAAGCTAGATGAGCTAGTTACTCTAGAGCTAAGTGAAAATGAATTTGAGCAGTTAGCGCAACGCCAAAAGAGTTTATCAAGTGTTGATGATATTGGCTATAGTCTTAATCATATTTCAAGTTTATTGTATGATGATGAGATAAATATAATCGCAATGCTGACAGAACTTGAGAAAGAAGTAGCAAAGCTAGATGAAGGGTCATTTAGAAATCTCCAAGAGCTGATATCTCAAACCAAAGTGTATGCCCAAGAAAGCTATGCTGAAGCACAAAACCAACTAGAATCATTAGAGCATGATCCTGAGGAATTAGCAAAAGTAGAGCAACACATGAGCCAGATATATGATCTTGCGCGCAAGCATAAGATTGAGCCTAACTATATGTATCAGTATATCCAAGAGTTGCAGACTAAGTTAGATAGTTTTAGTCAAGATAGTGCACGACTAACGCAGCTACATGAGCAAAACCAAAACCTACAACAGCAATATAGCGAATATACTAGTCAGCTTAGTCAAGCACGTAAACAGGCTGCTAAGGAATTCTCAAAGCAAGTTGAGAAAAATATTCGTTCACTTAATATCCCTAAAGGTAGTTTTGTAGTGCAGATTTTACCAGCTCAAGCAAAAACTTCAAAGGGCATAGATGAATGCCAATTTATGATTAATTTTAACCTTGGTGAACAATTAGCTCCTATCAAAAAAGTAGCATCAGGTGGTGAGCTAAGTAGGATTGGTTTATCAATACAGGCAGTATCTGCAGCGAAAAGATCATACCCAACTCTAGTTTTTGATGAAGTAGATGTTGGTATTTCTGGAGCCACTGCAGAGATAGTTGGTAAGCTACTTAAGAAATTATCTGAAAAGTTACAAGTCCTATGTATTACACATCAACCTCAAGTTGCTGCTCAAGGACAGATACATCTACATGTATCTAAGAAATATATCAAAGATACTACAGAATCCAAGATTATAGAGCTAAATCAACAGCAGCGTATAGTAGAGATTGCTAAGATAGTAGGTGGTGTAGATATATCAGAAAATGCTCTATCGCATGCTAGAGAATTGCTAGGTCTCTAAAACAAAATTATATTTGTATATGCAGGATTGGCATTCGTAAGCCTGGTGTGGTAGTTTTTTTGATCAATTCTGTGATCGAGTTGTAGAATGAAAGATTTTAAATCTATAGCGATAATTTGATTAAAATACATTTTGAGTATTAGTTATTCAAATGTATAACGTAATAAAAGAGGGAGATTAAAATTCTAACAAAATTTTTTAGAAATGGTGATAGCCTAAGCTGTCAGAATATCTAAAGAAATGCAGCTTAATGTAAAAGAAGTATCGGTAATTCAATAATAATTACAGAGCCACCAAAAAACTGACAGAAGGTCTTTGCTGGGTTAGAAGATTTTAGCGATGATATATTGGAAGGTGGTATTGATCAACCAAAGTTAGAATTTAGATAGACTTTTAAAATTAAAGTAATGTAATATATATGTACATATATTAACTAAATTAGAAATATTTCCTTAAATATGAAACTGGTGATATTGGTATATCATCGATAGCGTATGTAGAATTTCTAAATGTTCCATTAGTTACAAACAATACCAAAGAGTTTGCTAGAGTTGATGATTTGGTTTTATTATAAATGGACTTGATTTTATATAAAAATGCCATTCATTTAGTGTTGCAACTGCTACTATTTCAAGAACTTGTTTTATAGTAATTATTAAATCAACTAAATATACTTGTCATTAATTTGCCTGAAACCACCTGTTTTATCATCTTCAGTTTGCTTTGTTTCAATTTCTTTTTAATATATTATTGTACCTGGTCAATTGTGTTGTTATATTGCTCATAAGCGTTATTGTAGTCAGCATCAAATACCATTAATCGAACTGGTAGCATTTCTCTGATGATCTTGTAGTGCGCTATGTCTTGGTTAGCACTTTCTCTATTTTGGTTATAGATATTTTTTTAATTGAATAAGGTGGCTGCTTCTTGGGCGTTGCTATTATTAATCAATATCAGCTTGGCTAGATAGTGAATATTGGACACTATTTATTAGGTCTTGATAGTAATCTATGTGTTATAATAATTAGCCATATTTTGGTATTGTTTTTATAGTACTAAAAATATTATCAGCCTTAGTTTCAGCAGTTTCCATATTATTTCTTAGATCTGTATTTGATCTTGAGCTACTTGCTTCAGCTGTTCTATGTTGCTATGTAATTAGAGCATTGTTATGACTGTTTATAAGCTTATTATCTAATGTTTTTCTTTGAGATTTATATGCTCAGTATTTTGATGCTATCTGTAGCCATTACAGCCTGTTGGGAGTAAGCTACTGCTAGGGCATAGGACTTCATTAATATCAACAAATCCAAAAAACTTGACCATTATAATTGTTATCATAGCTAGCTTCTTCTTCAACTATAGTATCCCGAGCATGACCAATTAAATGTGCTGCCTTCTATCCTTGGAGTCAGAGCTATTTGGTATGTTTTGTGTTGATAGTCTTTTTATAACCATAGAAAAGTATCAGTGCCTCTGTTAAACCTAGTTCTGGTTACATAATTTGAATATGCTTGGATAATCATTATCGACAAAACACCTATAATAGCTATAACTATAAGTAATTCTGTAAGTGAAAAGCTTTTTTGTATTTTGCAGTTATCACACGCTTACATTTGATAAAAAACTAATCTTATATATTAAGAAGATAGCAAATTCACTTAATGATTTTTATTATCAATTAAGTAATATTAGCTAGAGAATTTTAGCTATTTTTAATAAAAAAAATCAGCTATTGCCAGATTGATAATATTAATCTAGTCATATTCTAATAAATAGAAAAGTAGGATTTTGTCATCTGTGTGCTATGACACATGGGTCTGTTGGTTTGTGGTTTATGCAGTTAGGGCTCGAATTTATTTAGGCGCTTTAGTATATAGGGTAGATATATAATCTCCCATATACAATTTATATCAGAAATTTTGAATTGAATTTCGCTAATTCACTATAAAAGTGATACAATCAGCTCCAAACCAATCATCTTCAACTAGTTTGACAGATCTCAATATACTAAATACTTAATGTGCTACTGAAATAAATTCCGCATGACTACTTATTCTTAGGTTAGAGAGAAGACTAGAATAAGTATAAAAATCTAAGTGCTAAAAGTACTTGCACAGGTGTGTGGAACATTACTAGTTGTTAATGTTGATGCATTTGCATTGTGAGAGCAAGTCCATTGAAAATGCTACCAATAACTGTACCACTTAATCTTATGACATCCTTATTATCAGTAAAATATTTTGGTTAAGTTTGATTTAGGTTTATATCAATAGTAGCGCCTGATGAGCTACCTATTACACTAATTCCAGTAGGTGTGTCATATAAATTTGCTGTGATATATTTCTAATTATTGTTAATATCATCTTCTATATTAGCTTTTACATTACCAATAATATTTATAGATTCAATAATTACGGCACGTTCTTTGTAGTTTGAGTAGATTGTTATTGCCACTGCTGCTAAGATCGTAATTATCACGATAACTACCATTAGTTCAACTAGTGAGAAACCTGTTTGCTTTTGTCTTTGCATAGTTTGTAATAAATCTAAAAAATACACCAAATATGATTATATGAAAAAGATCAAAATAGAAATTAGGACAAGATTTTAAATATAAAAAAGAACCACGTAGGTGACTAGAGTTCTTACACCAAACATTATTTTTAGTTTGTAGTACAGCTAGATGGTGCCTGAGATGAAGTAACTCCTGAGATATTACAAGCCCAAGTAATTGCGCCGCTACCAACAGTAGGTGTTAATGTGATTGATGAGCCTGATACTATATCAGAAGTAACTTGTGTTATCACTCCATCAGCTACACTTGCACCTGAAGGAAGATTTGCTGCAGTTACTCCAGTTGCTGAGCCATTGTTATTTGCAATCCCCTCAGCAACTTCTGCTTTAACTCCACCAAGCTGTGCCATTCTTGCACCAAGTTGAGCACGTATAGTGTAGTTAGAATACATTGGAATAGCTACAGCTGCTAGGATAGCGATAATCGCGATCACTACCATTAGCTCAACTAGTGAGAAACCTTTTTGCATTTTATTTTTCATAGTTTGTTTTCCTTATTCTATATTGTTTATATATCTAAATAATACGATAAAGACACTTTTACCATATGCCTTTAATTATATTCTTTAAAATATATCATGCAAGTGATTTATTTTAAATTTGACTATATTTTTATGATAATTTTATACATAGAGGTGTTACTGATTTAGTATATTTATAAATTATAAGCATAGTAAAACATTTATAATTAATTAATAAAAATAAATTATGATTAAAATTTACTTTTATTATTTGCAAGAAGAGACGATCACAACACTGATTAGGTGTTTCTTAATAATTCTATAATTATAATTTTTTGTAGGAGCAGGCTCTTGGGTTGTTTTAAAAGATAAAGTTTAGGGAATTGATACAAAAAACAACCATTAGTAATTGCCTTTTAAATATAAAAAACATCATTGATGATATAATCATAACCTTTGCGTATTAGCTATAACTAGGATTTGATATAGTAGTTAATCAATAGTAGTTCATCAAGCATAAAAAGTCCTGCTGAATTTATTTAAGTATTTCATGATAACTATTGATTTTATTGAAGATTTTTATTTTGATTATGCTGAGTAATTGATTTCACAGTAATTTTAATATAGTAAATTTTTATACTACTATTAATGATGGATTAGCTGTAGACTAGTGAAATAATATTATTTTGTTATACTAAGCTTGTAACTATCTATTAACTGGAAACTATTTATATATGCTCAGACAAAGATTACAAGCAAATTTTCAAGGCTTCAAAGATATTTTTAGAAAACCAAAGCTACACAATGATAAATTGCCTACATATCTACAGTTAAAGTATACATTTATACCATTATTAATTTTGGTAATCTTTGCGTACTATAATTTAGATACACCGGTTGAGAACTATATCAAGCGTTCTATGCCAAGTGTTGTCGGTGTAATCTTTGGTAAAATTACTGATGTTGGTAAGGCAGAGTATATCTTGATAATTTGCGGCGTGATAGTGTTAGCACGTTTGTTTAGCAATAGTGAAAAATTATCTACTAGCGCTAGAACTTTATTTAATAAGGTATCAGCCCACGCTGGCTTTATATTAGCGACTGTAGCTATTAGTGGTATTTTGGGACAGATACTTAAGATGATAATAGGGCGAGCACGTCCTAAATTTTTCTTGGAGTATGGCTCACATTACTTTCAACATTTTCATGCACCAGGTTATGATTTTGCAAGTATGCCGTCAGGACACTCAATCACAGTTGGGGCGATGTTTATAGCATTTTTTTATATTTTCCCTAAACTAAGGTATCTTTGGTATGTGCTAATTGTTATATTTGCTGGTAGTAGAATCATAGTTGGTTCACATTACCCTAGCGATGTAATTTTTGGGGTTGTTTTTGGTTGCTACTGTACAGCATATATCTACTATTGGATGAAAAACAGAGAAATTACTTAGTTTTTCAACTAAAGCAGCTAATAGCTTATTTTTTTAAAAAATTAAAGATATTTTGTAGAAAATACCCTCAAAAAAATCCCAAAGATAGCCTAAAATTTGTTATCATATTAACTATCATTTTTAGTATATACGATAAGTTATCACATAATGATTTTAATCGATGGTAAGTCTCTCTCAAAGGATCTTAGAGAGAGATTAGCAAATAAAGTCCAAGAATATAAGCATAATACAGCAATAACTCCAAAACTGGTCGCAATAATTGTTGGTAATGACCTGGCGAGTAAGACATATGTTGCCTCGAAAGAAAAAGCTTGTGCCCAAGTTGGTATAGATTCACAAGTGATTACACTGCCAGAGCATACGACAGAATCAGAGCTTTTGGAG
Organism: Francisella persica ATCC VR-331; assembly: GCF_001653955.1. Classification (NCBI taxonomy): domain Bacteria; kingdom Pseudomonadati; phylum Pseudomonadota; class Gammaproteobacteria; order Thiotrichales; family Francisellaceae; genus Francisella; species Francisella persica. Next base: position 161,447 of record NZ_CP013022.1, on the reverse strand, counting down.
CTGATTAATCAGCTAAATAATTACTGTAGTGTTCATGCGATTTTAGTGCAGTTACCACTGCCAGCACATATCAACAAAAACAATGTGATATATAGTATAAAACCAGAAAAAGATGTTGATGGTTTTCATCCTACAAATGTTGGTAGGCTACAGCTTAGAGATAAAAAATGCCTAGAATCTTGTACACCTAAAGGTATCATGACTATGCTAAGAGAGTATGGTATAAAAACAGAAGGTGCCTATGCAGTAGTTGTTGGTGCAAGTAACGTTGTAGGTAAACCAGTATCACAGCTACTACTAAATGCTAAAGCTACTGTGACAACTTGTCATAGATTTACAACTGATCTTAAATCACATACTACAAAAGCAGATATCCTAATTGTTGCAGTTGGCAAGCCTAATTTTATCACATCTGATATGGTCAAAGAGGGTGCTGTAGTTATCGATGTTGGTATTAACCATGTTGATGGTAAGATAGTTGGTGATGTTGATTTTGCCGCTGTCAAAGATAAGGTCGTAGCAATTACTCCAGTACCTGGAGGGGTTGGACCAATGACAATTACTGAACTTTTATATAATACTTTTCAATGTTGCAAAGAGCAAAACGAGGAATCAAACTAATGGCAGGCCTAAAATATGAAGATGCTGGTGTAAATATCGAATATGGCAATCAAGCTATAGAAATGATGAAGGATCATGTCAAAAAGACTTTTACCCAAGATGTTTTGACAGGCTTAGGTAGCTTTGGTTCTTTATATTCACTAAAAAATATCATAAACAACTATCAAGATCCTGTACTAGTACAGTCTATAGACGGGGTTGGTACTAAGACAAAAATTGCAATAATGTGTGGCAAGTTTGAGAATCTTGGTTATGATCTTTTCTCAGCAGCAACGAATGATATCGTTGTAATGGGCGCTAAGCCAATTACTTTTCTAGATTATGTCGCGCATGATAAGCTTGACCATGTGATTATGGAAGAACTTATTAAAGGAATGTCAAAAGCTTGTGCTGAGTGTGGTGTCTCTTTAATAGGTGGTGAGACAGCTGAGATGCCTGGAGTATATCAAGCTGGTGAGATTGATATGGTCGGTGTTATCACGGGTATAGTTGATAGAGATAAGATTATTAATGGTGAGAATATCAAAGAGGGTGATATTATCTTTGGTCTTAGCTCATCAGGACTGCATACAAATGGTTATTCTTTTGCACGTAAGCTATTTTTTGATGTAGCGGCTAACAAACATACTGATACCTATCCAGAGTTAGAGGGTAGAACTATTGGTGATGTGCTACTTGAGCCACATATTAACTACACTAATATTATTAATGATTTCTTGGATAATGGTGTTGGTATCAAAGGTATGGCACATATAACTGGCGGTGGGTTTATTGAGAATGTTCCACGCGTATTACCACAAGGATTAGGTGCTGAAATTGTCAAAGATAGTTTTGAAACGCCAGCTATTTTTAAGCTAATGCAGAGAATAGGCGATATTAGCAAGTTTGAAATGTATCGCTCATTTAATATGGGTATTGGTATGGCTATAATGGCTAGCCAAGATCAGTTTGACAAGATGCAAGATTTAGCTAAAAAGCATACTAATACAAAACTATATCAAATTGGTAAAATCACAAACTCAGGGAAGGTAGAAATTATCTAATGCTTGATAAACAAATCATTGCTAATAATATAAAAAATGTTCTAAAATCAACAAACCTTGATATTAAAAATAAATATATAGGTAAAGTAAGAGATATGTACTTTACTGATGACAAGAGTATTTTGATATCTACAGATAGACAATCTGCTTTTGATAGATCTTTAGGTTTTATTCCATTTAAAGGGCAAATTCTTGCGCAATCCTCATTGTGGTGGTTCAAGGAAACTGCGCATATTGTCAAAAACCACTTCATAGCCTCTCCAGATCCAAATGTTGTCATCGCGAGAAAAGCAAAAGTACTACCGATAGAATTTGTAGTCAGAGGTTATATAACTGGTTCGACTTCGACATCTTTATGGACACATTATCAAAATGGTAGTCGCGAATATTGTGGAAATTTCCTACCAGAAGGTTTAAAGAAGAATCAAAAGTTACCGCATAATATTCTAACCACGACAACAAAAGAGCAAGATCATGATCGCCTAATTTCAGCAACGGATATAGTCAAAGAGGGTTGGTTAACTCAACAGCAGTGGGATTTTTCTTCACAAAAAGCTCTAGAACTTTTTGAGTTCGGGCAAAAAAAAGCCTTAGAACATGGTTTAATCTTGGCAGATACTAAGTATGAGTTTGGCATTGATGAGAAAACTGGGGAGATTATTTTAATCGATGAGATTCACACTCCAGATAGCTCAAGATTTTGGCTAAAAGATAGCTATGCCGAGAAGTTTGCCAAAGGTCAAGAACCTGAAAATATCGATAAGGAATTTTTTAGACTATGGTTTGCAAAAAACTGTGATCCATATAATGATGAAGTTTTACCACAAGCACCACAAGAGCTAGTTGTAGAATTATCACAAAAATATATAACTCTTTTTGAAATGATAACAGGGCAAAAGTTTGAAGTGCCTAGAGATTTAGAAAATGTAAATCAGCGTATTGTTAAAAATGTTACAGATTATTTGAGTATGGAGAAAACAGTGAATATTCTTCTAATAGGATCAGGAAGTAGAGAGCACGCGATAGCAGAAGCTATAAACAAAAGCACTATTGCAAATAAGCTTTTTTGTATAAGCACAGCGATTAATCCTGGGATAGAAAAGTTAGCACAAGGCTATCTCGATGATATTTGTAATTGTAATCAAGTGCTTGAGTATGCAAAATCACAGCATATTGATATTGCAATTATCGGTCCTGAGGCACCACTTGAAGTAGGTCTAGCAGATGTACTCAAGGCAGAGGGGATTGGTGTAGTTGGACCAACCAAAAAATTAGCGCAAATTGAAACTTCGAAAGGTTTTACTAGAGATTTGATCCGTGACTATGGTATTGGCGCTAATCCATTCTTTAAAAAGTTCTCGACAATGGATGGAGTCGAAGAGACTCTAAATGAGTATAAAAATAAATTTGTCATAAAAGCTGATGGTTTGTGTGGTGGTAAGGGTGTACTGGTATGGGGTGATCATTTACATAGCCTTGATGAGGCTATTAGACATTGTCAGTCATTAGTAGATGCAGGAAAAGAGTTTGTTATAGAGGAGAAACTTGTTGGTCAGGAGTTCTCTCTAATATCATTTACTGATGGTAAAAATTTTATTCATATGCCAGCAGTGCAAGATCATAAGCGTGCACATGAAGGTGATAAAGGTCCAAACACCGGCGGTATGGGTACTTATTCTGATGCTAATCACAGTTTACCTTTTTTATCTGATTCTGATATTGAAACAGCAAAACAAATCAATGAAAAAATTATCAAAGCTTTAGCCGATAAGTTTGGTGAACCATATCAAGGTATCCTCTATGGCGGCTTTATGGCAACTAAGGATGCTACTAAAGTGATTGAGTATAATGCGCGTTTTGGTGATCCTGAAGCTGTGAATTTACTTAGCTTATTAGAGACAGATTTTGTTGAGATTGCTAAAGCTATTACACAAGGTACACTTGATACAGTAAAAGCTAAGTTTAAAAATCAAGCGAGCGTATGTAAGTATCTAGTACCTCTTGGTTACCCAAATCAATCAGTTAAGAACTTTGATATAGATATTTCGCAATGCCCTGATAATGTTGAGCTTTTGTTGGGTGCTGTTGATTATAAAGATGGCAAGCTAATTGGTACAGGCTCTAGAGCAATAGCTGTACTTGGCTTAGGTGATACGATTGCTGAAGCTGAACAAAAAGCAGAAAATGCTGTTAAAAATATTTACGGTAAACTATTTCATCGTCCAGATATTGGTACCAAAGAGCTTATCAATAAGCGTATCAAACACATGAATTTGCTGCGTGGTAATAAATATCAGGAGCTTAAATAAATAATGTCTAAGCTAAATCTTGTTATATTAGGCTCTACGCGTGGAACTAATATGCAAGCTATAATAGATGCGATAGTAAATAAGCAACTAAATGCTCAGATAAGCATAGTAATCTCAAATAAGCAAAATGCTTATATTTTACAAAGAGCAGTACAGCACGATATCGTAACTAAGCTTATAATATCTAAGGGCGTATCTAGAGAGCAGTATGATGAGCTGCTTGTAAGCGAAATCAATAAGTACAATCCTGACTTGATTTTACTGATAGGTTTTATGCGTATTCTAAGCCCTATATTTATCAAAGCTTTTAAAGGTAAAATTTTAAATATTCATCCATCATTATTACCGAAATATGCTGGATTAATGGATTTGGCAGTACATCAAGCGGTAATAGCTGCTGGTGATAGTGTTTCTGGGTGTACTATTCATCAAGTAACTGAAGAGGTTGATGGTGGCGATATTATTCTACAGCTTAAGTGTGATGTTACTAAAGATGATACTGCCGAGAGCCTAAAGGCTAAGGTGCAAGCTTTGGAGAGTGAAGCTTGGGTTGAAGTTATTAGAAATTGGCATTTAAAAGAATGAATTTAAATGTTTATGCACTATTTCGTCACTTAATAGCGTAAGTTTTGATGACATACTTTTTGATTGTAAAAAAAACATATAAAAATGCTAGATATGTTATCGCTAAATTCTCAAATATTGGTAGTTACAAAGATCGCACGCTCAAACAAGTGTTAATATTTGATAATAGCTTTAATCGCAAATATGTTTTGAGTATTAATGATTAGTTGATATTCTAGGAATATAGAGGATAACATATTTTTTAGCCTAAGAGGAAATAAAAAATGAGCGTAGATGTTGGTGTAATAATGGGCTCTAAATCTGATTGGAACACAATGAAAGAGTGTTGTGATATCTTAGATAGTTTGGGCATTAGTTATGAGTGTGAAGTAGTATCTGCGCATCGAACTCCAGATAAGATGTTTACTTATGCCGAAACTGCTAAAGATAGAGGTCTTAAAGTTATAATAGCAGGAGCTGGCAATGCCGCACATTTACCTGGAATGGTTGCTGCAAAAACTGCCTTACCAGTATTAGGGGTGCCAGTTAAATCAAGTACACTTAATGGACAAGACAGTTTATTATCAATAGTACAGATGCCAGCTGGCATTCCAGTAGCTACTTTTGCAATTGGTATGGCAGGAGCAAAAAATGCGGCACTTTTTGCTGCGAGTATATTGCAACATACAGATGCAAATATTGCAAAAGCATTAGCTGAGTTTAGAGCTGAGCAAACTCAATTTGTTTTGGATAATCCTGATCCTAGGGAGCATTAATAATGAAAATAGGTATTATCGGATCTGGGCAACTTGCAAGAATGTTAAGTCTAGCAGGTACGTCTTTAGGTTTAGAATTTCATTGCCTTGGTAAGGCAGGAGACTGTGCCGAAGAAGTGGTCAAAACTGTCACAGATATTGGGCTAACAAAGGTAAATGATATTGTAGCTTGGGCAAAGCAGTTTGATGTGATAACTTTTGAAAATGAAAATATATCTTATGAACTTATCAAAGCGATAAATCATGATGTAAATGTATATCCATCAGCTAAGGCTATAGCTATTTCTCAGGATCGTTTACTTGAGAAATCTTTTATGCAGGATCGTAATATTGCTACAGCAAAGTTTATCAATATTGATAGTTTGGCAAAACTTGAAAGCGCTATTAGTGAATATGGCCTACCAGCTATACTTAAAACACGCCGATTTGGCTATGATGGAAAAGGTCAGTTTATGATTAAATCTCAAGAGGATATCACTAAAGCATGGGATGCACTCAGGGATGCACCACATGGACTTATTTATGAAGCTTTTGTTGATTTTGATTATGAAGTTTCACAAATATGTACAGCTGATCTTAATGGTAATCTTGCCTTTTATCCATTAGCTAAAAATACTCATAAACAAGGTATTATTGTTGAATCTGAAGCTCCTTTTGAAAATAGCATACTTGTCGAAAAAGCACGGCAAATTGCTAAAATTCTAGTCAAGGAGTTTGCTTATGTTGGTACCTTAGCGATTGAGTTTTTTGTCAAGGGTGATGAGCTAATTGTCAATGAAATAGCGCCGCGTGTGCATAATAGTGGTCACTGGAGTATTGATGGAGCAGTTACATCACAATTTGAGAATCATGTGCGTGCTATTACTGGATTGATTCTAGGTGATACAACTAGTCGTAAGACAGTTATGCTAAACTGCATTGGTGCAATGCCAGCGACAAAAGATCTAGCAGCTTTAGATAGAGTTAAAATTCATAGTTATAATAAAGCACCCCACAAAGGGCGTAAAGTTGGTCATTTAAACCTTAATTTAAATGATGAAACTGATGAATATCAGCTACTGCAAGCTAAAAAGTTAATTGCATTATCTGAGAATCTATAAAAGGAATTTAAAATCATGATGAATGAAAATTACCTATTAGATAATTATAAAAGACCAGTTCTTGAAACTCCTAATAAAAGTAAGAAAGTATTATTACACTCTTGTTGTGCACCTTGTGCTGGTGAAGTGATGGAAGCAATGGCTGCTTCTAGTTTAGAGGTTACAATATATTTTTATAACCCTAATATACATCCAAAGGAAGAGTATATGATCAGAAAAGAAGAAAATAAAAGATTTGCTGAGAAACTTGGTATGCCTTTTGTTGATGCTGATTATGATAAAGATAGGTGGTTTGAGCTAGCTAAAGGCATGGAGAATGAGCCAGAAAAAGGTATTCGCTGTACAATGTGTTTTGATATGAGGTTTGTTAAAACAGCTGAATATGCTAGTAGAAATGGTTTTTCTGTAATATCCAGTACATTAGGGATATCTAAGTGGAAAGATATGAATCAGATAAATAAATCTGGTAAAAAAGCAGCAGATCTTTTTGGTGATATCTATTATTGGGACTTTAACTGGCGTAAACAGGGAGGGTCATACAGAATGATAGAAATCTCTAAAAAAGAACAGTTCTATCAGCAAGAATATTGTGGTTGTGCATATAGCTTGAGAGATACTAATAATTGGCGTCAACAAAATGGTAAAGAGAAAATTAAAAGAGGTGTGAAATACTACTCAAAGTAATTATATTTTGATTGATTTTTTTGAAATTTTTAGACTGGCAGTTTTAAAGTTTAGAGGTGTTTTCAATAATGTTTGATAATTTGTATATATCTAGCACTACATCCGCAACAGCCTTTTAGGTTAATAATTAATATCAAAAGTATCATTTATCCAATTAATACCATTTTCATTTATTGCTTATTAAATCAAAACAACATTGGTAATCTTGAAATTGGTTGATTCTTTTGTAAGAAGATATTTGCACTGTTTATAAGTTTTTGATGCTTACTATAGGTAAGCATTTCTTCAGTTTGAGGAAACTTAGTTTTGCTACGATATTTTACTTCAACAAATACTAATGTACCCCTATCTAAGGCAATTATATCTATCTTACCATACGGTAAAGCTTTGAAGTTTTGAGCTAGAATTTGTATTGTTTGAGTTTGCAGAAATTTACACGCTTTTAATTTAGCTTTGTTACCAATTTTTGTTGTCTGCATGATTTATTAATAGTGATAGAATGTTTCTATCTTTTAAATAAAAATTTGATCAGTTCACTGTATTGTGAGATCCTCAAACAAGTTAAGGATGGCACAAAATTAATAAATTAACTAATGCCACTATGTCTCAGTAGTGCTTCTTCGTTTGGTTTTCTACCCATAAATGCGACAAAGTTATCCATGGCATCACGCGATGATCCCTTAGAAATAATATTTTCTAATAAATCATTACCAACTTTGTTGCTAAGTATTCCCTCTTGCTCAAAGCGCGAAAATACATCCGAAGATAAGATCTCCGCCCATTTATAGCTATAGTAGCCCGCAGCATAGCCACCAGCAAAAAGATGTGAAAAGCTATTTTGGAATCTGTTGTAATTAGGTACCCGTAGTAGATTTATTTTTGCTCTGATATTATCTAGCTCTTTTTGTACTTCAGCTATGGTTGTTAGTTTTTTATGGTGAATATTCATATCAAATATACTAAATTCAAGTTGTCTAACCATCATCAACGCTGAATGAAAGTGCCTAGTACCTACAAGTTTGTCTATTTGTTTGTTACTTAGTGTTTTACCATCTCGTGATCCTGATATAAGTGCTAATCCCTCTTCACACCAGCAGAAATTTTCCATAAATTGGCTTGGTAACTCAATAGCATCCCACTCGACACCATTTGTGCCAGATATAGAAGGGATAGTTACTTGTGATAGTATATGATGCAAAGCATGACCAAATTCATGAAAGAGTGTCACAACATCATTGTGAGTTAGATTTGTACCATCTTTTGATGTTGGCATGAAATTACAGTTAACATAGGCAACTGGATTTTGTTTTGAACCACTAGAGTTAATAAAGGCAGTACGAGAACCATCCATCCATGCTCCACCGCGTTTGTTATCGCGAGCAAAGAAATCACAAATTATGCTACCAATGTATACATCATTTTTATAAAAATCAAAAGTTTGTTGCTCAGTTATATATTTTGCATATTGAGTATTTTCTTTTATCTCTAAAGCATATATGTGCTTAAGTATTTTAAATAATCCTTCTAGTACTTTTTCTAGTGGGAAGTATTCTCTTAACTCTTCTTCTGTAAAGTTGAATTTGGCTTTTTTGAGTTTTTCAGAATAGTATGCTGTATCCCAAGGTTGCAGTGTATCAACAAGTCCAGCATCTTCGGCAAATCTACGCAATTCATTGAGATCTTTTTTTGCTTGAGGTAGAGATTTTTCTAGAAGCTTATTTAATAGCTCTAAAATTTGTTCAGGAGTTTCAGCCATTTTTGTAAAAAGAGAATTCTCAGCATAACTGTCAAAGCCAAGTATTCCAGATTTCTCGATACGTAATTTTAGGATTTTTTCAATAATTTCATCATTGCCAAATCTTTTATTATCAGCTTCTTTTGAAGCTTTTGTGCAATATGCTTTGTAGAATTTTTTACGAAGTTTTCGATTATCTGCTTGTTGCATTACAGCCAAGTATGTTGGGATGTCTATACCTAAAGCATATTTTTCAGCGATATTTTTTTGCTTAGCCTTAGCTTTTGCTGATTCTATAGTATTTTCTGATAGACCTTTAAGTTCTTTTTCATCATTAGTAGTATAGAGCCAATCCATAGTTGCATCTAGTACATTATTTTCAAATTTGGTGCTTAGTTGAGCTAGTTCTTGAGAGATTTGTTGTAATCTTTTTCTCTTAACTTCATCAAGATTCACACCTGATTGTTCAAATCCGATAATAGCTTTACGCACTGCTTGAGCTTGTTCACTAGATAAATTATCTTTTTGTATTTGTTTGTAGAGGTTATATAAATCCTTGTTTTGTCCTAACTTGGTATAATAATCTGTAAGCTTAGCTATAGCATATTCATAACTTTCACGCAGCTCTTTGGAATTACAAACAGCATTCATGTGTGAGATCGTTGAAAATGCTTGGCTTATTTTTTCATTATCTTCTTCTAGTCTTAGTAATGTCTGCCAACTAGGATTTTGAGTTTGTAGTACTTTTTCAAGGTTAGTTTTTGCTTTGCTAAAGAGATAGTCTATTGCAGGCTTTACTTCATCTACTTTAAATTCAGCAAGTTTAGGTAAGTTAGAGTCTTCAATTATAGAATTCATAGTCGCTTCAAAATATTGTTTAGTGTATACTATTGATAATTTATAATCTTATATATAACTATATTATTATAATCAAGGTTTTTTTGCTATGATGACTTTACAAGAAGAAAAAATACAAGCACCAGTTTTTTTTAAAGAATATATCAAAGGTAGGTTTATACTTAATATAGGTGAGTATAACCATCCGTTGATTCTATCAGCTACACAAGTGCTAGCGTATCAAGATAGAATTGATGATATCCAAAGTATCAAAAAAAGTCATCTTGACATTATCTTAGCGGCTAATCCCGAAATAATATTGATAGGTACTGGTGAAAAACAACTTTTACCTCCTATTGAAATAATTAATCAAATTGCAAAAGAAGGTAAAAGTGTTGATTTTATGGCTAGTGATACTGCTTGTAAGACATATAACTTACTTGTCAATGAAAATCGTAATGTTAGCTGTATAATCATTTAATAAACAGTTATTTATTTTATTGTAATTAATGTTATACTCAAGCTTGAGTATATATGAATGTGCAAAAAATAGGAGTGTCCATATGAAAAAAATAATCAAGTTTAGTCTTTTATCTTTGTCAATCTCAGGTTTATCTAGCTGTTCTATTTTAGGTTTATATTGTTCTGATGATTCAAAAGCACCAGCTAAAGATACTGCTGAACAAGCAGCTACGTCAACAGCTTTAGCTAAACCAACTGCAAAAATAAATTTAAAAAGACTTGGTCAGGATAAAATAAAAGCAACTGTATATACAACATATAACAATAACCTGCAAGGAAGTGTAAGATTACAATGGCAAGTTCCTGAAGGTTCTAAATGTCATGATACTAGCTTCCCAATCACTAAGTACGCTGAGAAGAATGATAAGACTTGGGCAACTGTGACAGTTAAACAAGGCAACAATTACTGTGTTGGTAAATGGACAGCTAATGTAGTTTATGATAAAGAAGTAATAGCTTCTGACTCAATAAATGTTTAATTTCTTGAAATATAAAATTCTTTTTCTCAAATAAATAATATTATAATTAGGTTCTGTGAACAAAATTTACCTAAGTTGAATAAATTTATTAGCAGGAGCTATAATACCCTAAGAAAGCACTGTAAGGTTTATCAGATTTAGATAATTACTCATATAAAGTGCTTAATTTTAGAAAAGAAGTTTTCTATCGATTTATTAGGTAAGGCAGTATCAATACTATATTCTTTAGTATAGTTATTTCTAAAAGGTATTGTTGGCATTGCCATTAATTCCTAACCACACTAATACAAGCGTTATTTTACGCTCAATGAAGATTGCATACCAGTTTTAAGTACATAATAATACAGCCTCACAAAATGTTCCTAAGTTTTTGTATATATAAGATTTTGAACTTGTAAAAAAAAGTAATATAGGTGAGTAATTAGATTCAGGAATATGGTATTTTATTTGTGCTTGATTTATTTAACTTCGAAAATTATGTCTAACTACATTATTAGCCACTAATTATAAATTTTTGTTCATGGAACCTAATTTTTAGTTATAATTTTGGCTTTTCCCTAAAAAAATATTATATTCTTAGTAGTGACATTATCTATGCTAATTTGACTTAGTTCATGTGCATTAAATACAGCTAAGCAGATACAGCACTACAGCAAACACAAAATGGTTTAAATAATCAAGCATCATAAAATCTCACAAAGATAGATAGTCTACGTACAAAAATTGCCAAATATCGAACTGAAGCGGATCAAATACAAAAATAGTCTAATAGCTTAGCAGATGATATTGCAAATATTAAAGACTATATAGTAATTTTAAATATCATAATAGTGATCGTGTATAGCTGTCAGTAAAGGGTTAATTCAAAGAACCCTGCAAATATGTCAATGTTGATGATAAAGTAAACCAATAGAGAACACTAGTAAATGATTATCAGGCACAGAATACTTTAAAAGCAATTTAACAAAAACAAGCTAATCAAGCAGTAAAAATATCGCAGCAAATTAGTGAGTTAAAGTTACAAGTTAAATAGTACAATTATTTTTATTATTATGATACTAATCTTCTTTACTTAGACACTCTAGCTGTTAAAATATAAGCTTATCTATTAATAGAGTTTAATTTTATGAAAAAGAATATTTTCACTTATCTGTTAATAATAGTTACTCTTATTAGCTTTATATTAGCTGGTTGTGTATCAAAAAGCGAAAAGCTAAATGAGTTAGAAAAAAATCAACAGCAGATGCAAAAAGAGATGACTACTATTGAGAAAGAGGCAAATGAAGCTAAGCAAAGAGCAGAAAGGTATGAAAAACTTACTGACAAATATAAAAACATTTTAGAACAGAAAGAACAAGAATTTAATCAGCTTCAATCTGCATATACAAATAATAAAGATGAAACTTTGCAAGCTAGAAAAGTTATTCTAGAAAAGCTTATAAGGGGTGCTCAAGATTCGGTACATTTACAAAAAAGGTTAAAGCGCTATATTAAGAATGCAAATATCTATAAAGAGAAATCTCAACAACTAGATGAGAAAGCAAAGCAAACTCAAGAAAGTGTTGAGAAAACAACTCAAGAAATTGAAGAAATAAAAAAAGAGATTGGTGCTGATCAAGGACAAACTCAATAAAACAAATATAATAGGTAATGCAAATGAAAAAAATTTTACTTTTTACTTTAATGACAGTAACTTTATCATGCTGTAGTAAATATAATGCTTTTATTGATAAGCTTTATGATTCTGATAATTCCATAAAGGTTAACCCTGATGATAATCTTGATAATCCAGATCAATATGGTGAAGTTATTTCTGAGGATAAGCCAACAGCTACACTAAAATTAAAATATAAAGCTGCAACACATGAAATTGATGCTATGATAATAACAAACTGGAATGGCGCACCACAGGGAACTATATATCTAACATGGGTAGCACCTAAAGATACTAATTGTTATAACACATCATTTCCTATTACTAAATTTAATGAAACCCAGGATTATACTATTGATAGTCAAAGTGTTCTTAGTGATGATAAAGTCTGTGATGGTACATGGACAGCAATGGTAGTCAATAAGTCAGATAATTCAGAGCTTGCTAAGGCTTCTTTCGAAGTAAAATAATTTTTTATAAGAACTAAGTTGATATTTTTACTAAACTATCATAACTAAGTTTCAACCTTGTGTGGTAATTAGTGAGAAATTACCTAAAAAAATATATTACGCTGATTGTATTTTCTATTTTTTAACTCTAGCAATTTTCTTTGTTTTTTAAAATGCCTTTTATGCATTATACTGTATTGAATTTAGTTAAAATATCATCAGATAGTACTGTTAGCGCTATTTTAACGATATATTAACAGCTAATATTTACTTATTTATATATAGATATTATATTTTCTATACAGTACTTTGTACCGCTAGTGTAACTGTTCTTATACATAAAAAAATATTTTCTGAGATGATCAAGTTATTTAGTAGTTTTAGTCGCGTGCTTAGATATGCAATAGCTTTATTCTTCATATTAGGGATTATATCATCGGCTTTTGCGATATCACCTTCTAATTTATAGCTGTTTATATTAGGGATAATTCTAAATACAATTATTTGACTATCTTTAATATTCTTTGGTGGATATTTATTTTTACAATTATCTTTATTAGCTAACTACTCTATATATGGATCATATATTGCTGGTAATATTCAAAAAGTTTTATTGTATATATAACTGCCTAAATCCTCGCTTTTTAGATAATTATTTTAGCTGGTTTATGTCATTGCTACTTTTACCTTGGTTTATTGATTTAAAACCTATATATAAACTCAGTTCATTTATAGCTTTAACTCTAGCATGGTTTATTTTAATAAATCATACTTTTAGAACAATATTTGCAGAGTATGTGGTTATACTGCCATTGCTTTATGTTTTTGCGCGAAGCTATTTTAAAATAGCGTTTATAACACTTGTTCTAACTTTAGTTTGTGGTAGTTTGCTAGAGTTATTCTATAATTATTTTATAGCTATTGCAGATATTTCAAATGTTAAATCCCCAGCAGATCTTATAAGAGTAGGCTTTAGTGGTAGAATTCCTCTGTGGAAAGAATTTTGGGGTAGGAGTTGAGCATCCTTGGGGGTAGGACAGTGGAATTATATAGCAATTACTAAACGCCCAGGTGGTTATCCACATAATCTGTTATTAGAAATATGGTCACAGTTGGGTATTCCTGTATTTATATCTGCTGCTGTAGTTATTATTACAGCTCTTAAAAACTTATACAAAAAATTTTTAGAAATATGCTTGAATCCTTATCAATGTATATTTGTGATGATGCTCACAGCTGGAATGATTGATGGGATGATAAATGCAATGTTTAAAACATCTTTAGGCTTATTTGGTTATGTCTTTGTGTTTGGTTTTGTTTATCTATTTTTGTAAAGCAGCCTAGACAATATATAGGTGTAATAGTTCAAGCTATATAGTATTTGGATTATCAATATTTGCTAGTATAATTTTGTATTGCAATTTTACCACTTATATTTCCACCTTTGTGGATATGATAAGTTATTTTAATTTATGGGATATCGATAGGATCTAAGCTCGAAAGTATATTTTTATTTAGTTTCAAATGGTACAGCGTAGTCACACTCGCTATTAGGGCAAGCTTTCTGCTCACCATCTTTTTTGGTTGTTTTGTGTAACAGTATTGGTGAGTGACATTTAGGGCACTCTTCTTTTATTGGTAGATACCAATAAGCATTTTTACACTTAGGGAATCCTGCACAAGCGTAGAAAACTTTACCTTTACGAGACTTTTTCTCAACAATATGATTTTTATTACACTTAGGGCAAACCACACCAGTATCTTTAGGTTTTTCAATAGGTTCCATATGTTTGCACTCAGGGTAGTTTGAGCAACCAATAAACTTACCATAGCGACTTTTTTTGATATGCAAATCAGAGCTACACTTAGGGCATTTTCTATCCTCTACAACTATAGGCTCCTCTTTATCAACTTCTTTATTATCAATATCTATATGGCGAGTATATTTGCAAGTCGGGTAGTTTGTACAGCCAATAAATCTGCCATTTTTCCCAAGCCTAAGTGATAACTTACTACCACATTCAGGACAGTCTTCATCAAGCTTTTCTTGCACAACATCTTTACGTGATACATCTTCAGAAATTTTATTAATTCTCTCAATGAAAGGGTGCCAGAAGTTATTTAGCACACTTAGATAATCATTTTTGTGATGAGCAATATCATCAAGCTTTTTTTCTAAGCCTGCCGTGTAAGAGTATTCAACATATTTTTTGAAATATTCAGTTAGGAACTTATTTACGATACGACCTTTATCTGTAGGGATAAAACGGCGTTTTTCTACTTCAACGTATTCTCTTTGTTGTAAAGTTGAGATGATTGTTGCATAGGTTGAAGGTCTACCAATACCATATTTCTCTAATGCTTGAACTAAAGATGCTTCTGTATAGCGAGGTGGCGGCTCTGTTGAGTGAGCTTTTATAATAACATCATTTAGTGTTATTTTTTCACCTTTTTCAAATTTTGGTAGAGTTATTTCCTCATTATCATCTTTGTCATCTTCATCTTTCTCAACATTGTAGATTTTCAAAAATCCTGCATCGACAATAACTGTACCAGTAACTTTAAACTTATGTTGAGCATGTTTGGTAATTAAATCTACTGATGTACTATTTAAAGT
This sequence comes from Francisella persica ATCC VR-331, assembly GCF_001653955.1. NCBI lineage: Bacteria > Pseudomonadati > Pseudomonadota > Gammaproteobacteria > Thiotrichales > Francisellaceae > Francisella > Francisella persica. Next base: position 146,057 of record NZ_CP013022.1, on the reverse strand, counting down.
TGCGTGCTTCATTTGGCATGCAATAGTTCGATTATAAATTAGGCTGTAGAGCTTAAACTCATCAGCAGTTAAAAACTGCTTTATTGACTTAGGAGTTTTATTTGCAGATGTGACACGGATAGCCTCATGCGCTTCTTGAGCATTCTGTGATTTTTTCTCAAAAACTCTTGGTTTAGCTGGTAACATATCCTTGCCATACTTTGCTTGAATAAAGTTCCTTATATCATCGACAGCATCGTTAGAAAGGTTTGTTGAGTCTGTTCTCATGTACGAGATAAGACCAACAGATTCACCATTGCCTAGATCTATACCTTCATATAACTTTTGTGCTGTAGACATTGTTCTTTTAGCAGTAAAACCAAGTTTTTTTGAAGCCTCTTGTTGTAACGTTGATGTTATAAAAGGAGGATATGGGCTTCTGCGTGTTTTTTTCTCAGTAATACCATCAACTATCAAAAAGCCATTAGCATCTTTTAGAATACTAGCTTTGGCATTATCGGCAGCTTCTGCAGTTGTAAAAGTGAACTGTTCAACTTTGTTATTGTTAAATTCAATTAGATTTGCAAATATTTGCTTTTGTTTTAAAGTATCTGCTCTTAGGCTCCAATAGCCTTGTTTGACAAATTTTTCACGCTCTATTTCACGCTCAACAATCATTCTTAGTGCTGGACTTTGTACTCTCCCTGCTGATAGACCACTTGTGATTTTACGCCATAACAATGGAGAGAGATTAAAACCAACAAGAAAATCTAGTGCTTGACGAGCTTTTTGAGCATCAACTAAATCCATAGATAACTCTTTTGGATTTGCTATAGCATTTGTCACAGCTGATTTTGTGATTTCGTTAAACGTGACACGATAAACATTTTTGTCTTTAAGTAAGCATGCACTTTTTAATACTTCTTGTACATGCCATGATATAGCTTCACCTTCTCTATCTGGGTCAGTAGCAAGATAGATATTTTGCGCACCTTTTGCCGCCTTTTTTATTGCATCTAAATGTTTTTTGCTTTTTTCACTAATTGTGAATTTAATTTTAAAATTATCATTTACATCGATAGAGGTATCTTTGGAGGGTATTTCGCGTACATGTCCAAATGATGCTAATATTTCAAATTCACTACCAATATATTTTTTTATAGTCTTTGTTTTGGCTGGAGACTCTACAATTACTAAATTTTTTGCCATTTTAAACCTTTGAGATAATCTTTTATAAAAAGAGTATTTGTGTGAATACTCAATAATGAATTAATAAAATATAAGAAAACAATCAGCTTATCAATAGTTAATGTACAAAAGTTAGTTTTATAGCAGACAAATATAGACTATAATTTGCTAAGTATTTTATATAAATAAAATAATTTGTACATTTTAAGGTTTAAAAAAAATGAAGCAAAAAAATGCAAAAGTAGTTTCTTTGCTACAGCAAAAGGGTGGCTCAGGAAAAACTACAACAGCAATTAATATCGCCTGTGGTTTAAAAGAACTTGGCTATAAAGTTGCCATAATTGATATGGATAAGGATAAGCCTGATGCTTACATGTGGATGGCTAAAAATGATCAACTAGGTAATTTTGTCTATAGTCTTGATGAGAAAAATGTGCGGGAAAAAGTTATTGAGTTTAAGCAAGACTTAGATTTTATTATAATTGATACACCACCTAATTTCCAAACTGCCGCATTAAAATCAGCATTATTATCTGATCTGGTAGTTATACCATGTTCACCTAGCGGTATGGACTTATCAGGTCTTATAGAGGCAAAAGACTTGGCTATAACTGCTGAAAAACCTTATAAATTCTTTGCTAACAGAGTACAAATCCAATCAAATATGGCAAAAAGCTTATGGGAGTTTTTTGAACAAGATGGTAATTTCTTTGATGCTTATGTTTCTCAAAGTGTTAAGTTTATAGAAGCTGAAGCTGAAGGTGTTTATGTCGGTGACTATGCTAAGCAAAGCAAAGTTCATATACAGGTTAAAAAACTTGCAAGAGAAATAGTTGAGTTCTTTGGAGAGGATAATGGCTAAAAAAGTTTCTTTAATGAACCGTAAAATTAATCAAAAGATTCATGATACTATCGCTCAAGAGAAAAAAGATATCCTCAGAGCAATGCAGTTACAAGACTTAAATGAGCAGGCAAGCAAGGTTGGTCAGCTTTTTGAGTTACCTTTGACTATAGTAAAACCAGATGTTAATCAACCACGCAAAACATTCAAAAATATTGATTCTCTAGCAGATAGTATTAAAGAAAATGGTGTAATTCAGCCAATCATCGTTACAGATAAAAAAGCTGATGGGATTCATTATATAATAGTTGGTGAACGAAGATATTTGGCAACTAAGCAAGCTGGTTTGACAACGATACCATGCATAGTTAGACAAGAAGAGTCTGATGTAAATATTGTGCTATTACAGCTTTTAGAAAATGATCAAAGAGAAAATGTTTCCCCATTTGAAGAGGCTGATGCCTTAAGATATTTGATAGAGAATAAAAATGTCAAAAAATCTGATATAGCTAAGGTATTAGGTAGAGATAACAGCTGGATATCTATGCGCCTAAAGATAGCTGATGCTGATGAGAATATTCGTGAGCTATCAAATAGAGGTATTATTGAAGATGTTAGAACTTTGTATGAACTTAAGAAGTTTGCTGAAGAGATACCACAAGGGGCCCAAGAGTTTGTCAAAAAAGCTCTAGAGAATAAGATATCAGGTTCATATCGTAGTGCAATTACTCGTTATAGAGATAATTGGAAGCGCAAAACCGAAATTTTAGATAGTACACAAATCGATATTATAACTATCAAAGATATCACTAAAGATGGTAACCTCATAAAAATAAAAGGTTCACGTTGTGGAACGAAAAGTTATACATATACTTTTGAAATAACACCAGAGTTCAAAAAAATACTGTTTGATGCATTAATAAATTAATAATAAAAAATCACATGAAAATAGCAATTTTACAAACAGACCATATCCAAGAACATCGTCATGGAATTGCTGGTGGTAATTATACAGAAATGTTTGCTAATTTTTTTTAAAGTTGTCTGTAGTGGTTGATTTTGATATTTTTAATATAACTATACAGGAGTATCCCCAAGACTATAATATATACAATGGTTTTATCATAACTGGAAGTAAAGCTACAGCTTTTGATAATCTAGCTTGGATTGTTAAGTTAAAAGCAGCAATAGTTAAACTTCATGATAGTTACAAGGAGATCGTAGGTATTTGTTTTGGACATCAAATTTTAGCTCAAGCCCTAGGTGGTAGATTTGAACGAGGACCTAAATGGTTTGCAGTGGGTGTGCATAATGTTTATATTTTAACTAGAAAGTCATGTATGGAGCCATTTCATAGTTATTTAAGTTTGTTGTTTTACTATCAAGATATGGTTTTAAAATTACCGCAGGAAGCTGAACTTATAAGTACGAGCGATTACTGTAAAGTTCAAATGTTTTGTATAAATAATCATATTCTAGGCATACAGACTCATCCAGAAATGCTTAAGGTTCATACCCATACACTTATCAAAAAATATCAAAATGATATAAAAAATGAGTTTCATCAGGTTTTAGAAAGCCTAAGGATTAGAAATAATAGTTTAATAATATCCCATTGGATGGTTAATTTTTTTTGAGTACAAGGATTAAATATGCGACAAATAAATAGGCTGGTAGTTTTTGGAGATAGTCTTTTAGATAATGGTAATATCATGAAAACACTAGATATACCAGGTAAGCCATATCACGATGGCAGATTTTCAAATGGACTAGTCTCAACAGAGATTTTAGCTCAAATGCTTGCCAAAGATCAGAAGCTATCAGAGATCAAGCATAAAAATTATGCGATAGGAGGTGCTTTGACACATGGTACGAACCCATCATCATTACTAAGATATCATTCTTTTGCTGTATCTGAACAAATTGTCAAGTTTGAAAATGAAGAAGGTAGGTTTGCTGATGATGATCTTGTCGTTATAAACGGTGGGGCGAATAACTTTATGTTTATGCTTTACAATGAAATTCCATATATAAACCTAGTACCAAAATTTAGAGTAGCTCGGGATCTTAATAAGATTGTCCGAAAAGCTATAAAAATGGGAGCTAAGAATATAATATTGTGGAATATTCCAGATGTTACTAAGGCACCAGCATATAAAGACTATCTATCTAACTGGGTGGGTAAATTTTTTAAATCATATATGCAAATAAATGTTAATCTACAGAATGGTTTATTAATGAATCGTGTTGCAGAATTACAAGCAATTTTTCCAAATATAAATCTTAAGCTTTTTGATTTTTATAGCTTATTAAATGATTGTGTTGAGAACCCAGCTAAATATGGATTTGAAAATGTTACTGATGCCTGTGTCGATAGTTATGGTGGTGCGGATTCATTAGGTAATATTCAATATGATATAGAGATAATGGGTGATCCAGAGAAGTATTTATGTTGGGATTATTGCCATCCAACAGCAAAAGCTAATAGGTTGGTTGCAAGTAAAATGTTTGATTTATGGAAACATGATGAGTTAAAATTTAATAGCTCAGCTTGAGTTTATTAGTGAACTTGAGAAACTAAAAAAAGTTTATCGCCAAACTTAGTCGCCATGTAATAGCAATCGTCATGAAGGTAGTGCCGAACAAAGTTGGCAAGTTGCCATGACTGCTAACATTTTGGCGGAGTATGCTAATGTCAGTTTAGATATTGCTAAAGCTATCAAGATGCATAGTGGCGATACTTTTGCGTTTGCTGTAGTCATATACACTCATAGAGACAAAATGAACTTACTGCAATTCAAAAAAATAGCTAAAGTTTTAACTGATCTCAAGGACAAAAGCTATAGCAGCTATAGCTGGGGTTTGATAGCTCGCAGACTAGTTCCAGCAAATACAAAATTTTAATAATAATGGAGGTACATGGAAAAATTATGGTATTACTATGGATAAAATCTTAGAAAGAAATAAATACTTAAATGAAATAGCGCCAAAATTATATAATTTATCTACTTGACAAATTTGAAGAAAACTTTGTAGGAGATTTTTAAAAATAAACTATTAAAGTAAACCAATCTTAAAACTCTATTTTAAATCATATGTTTTAAAGATAAATTAATCCTTAAATCCAGTTGCAACTATATAGAACTCTCGTGATTTTGCTCTTGAAGATTTTGGTTTAAACTGAATAACTTTATTGAAAGACTCTCTTACTAGCTTGAGATATTCATCACTACCTTTACCTTGAAAAACTTTCGCAACGAAACAACCATTTTTATTAAGGTTCATATTGGCAAAATCCAAAGCTAACTCAAGCAGATATATTGATTTTGCTTGATCTGAAGTTTTATTACCGCTTAGATTTGGTGCCATATCAGAGATAACACAATCAATTTTTTGATTGTTAACAAGAGTATTGAGTTTTTGATAAGTTTCATAACTAGAGAAGTCGCCTTGAATAAATTCTACTCCAGCTATTGGAGCCATCTCTAATAGATCTAGAGCAATAAACTTACCATTTTTACCTATATATTTTATCACTTGCTCAGACCAGCCACCTGGAGCTGCACCAAGATCGACGACAAACATATTTGGTTTAAATAATTGATACTTATATTGTATTTCAATGACTTTGAAACTTGCTCTACTACGGTAACCAAGCTTATTTGCTTGGATGACATAGTAGTCTGAAGTATGCTCATGTAGCCATCTTTTAGTACTAGAACTTTTAGACATTTATTTAGCTAATTATTTTTTATATATTGTATGGATATTTTTATAATAAATAAAGATTTGTTATGTTTTGTTAGTTGTATATTTGAAAAGCTTATAAAATAGCTACTTTGTGGTTATAATTACAGTATTGAATATTTTAGGTTATTAGGTCTAAATATGTCCAAGAAAATTTTACCCTTTTGTTTGGCAAGTTTGGTAATGGCTTCATGTACTATAAAAAGTGATTTAGAGGATAATATTACCCATTATGAGAAACTAACAAGATATAGTGTGGTTAAACAAATTGATTTTAGTAAGCATACAAATGATATCGATGGAGTAAGATTCTTAGTAGCAAATTATCCAGATCAAATTATTCGTCTTGATGGTGTTGATTTTAATAATAGATATAATAAGTTAGTCAGCTATTTAAAAACTAATGGCTATACAATTATGGTAAATGAAAAATTACCTTTGATAGCTACGATTATTGCCGAGGTTAATAAGCCTCTTCCTAATGTAAAATATGTTGGTATTATTATGGAACATGATTCAAAAATGGGTCAAACAATCTACAATATATCTTATGGCGGCAATGAATTCAAAGCGCGCCAATTATATACTGACTATAAAAAGTCATTATGATTTCTTTTTAGTAAACAAAGATGCCGTTATCAAGAGTATAACTCCACATGTAATAGCTGAGTCAGCTATATTAAAAGATGGCCAGTGATAGTTGCCGATATGAAAATCTAAGAAATCAATTACATAGCCTTGAAAAGCACGATCGTAAAAGTTGCCTAGAGCACCACCTAGAATAAGTGCAAAAGAAAATAGATTAAGTTTCTCAGTAACTGGTTGCTTGACAATTAGGTAAATAAGAACAATTGCTGCAACCAGTGAAATTATTGAAAACGTTATCATCTGCCATGATGTTTGATCATTACTTAGAAGACTAAATGCTGCACCATGATTATATAACAACGTAAGATTTAAAAAACTAGTTATTTTTACAGATTTAGCAAACTCTATATGTGTATTTGCTAAATATTTAGTGTATAAGTCAGCTAAAATAATCAAAATTGCTAAGATAAAATATTTCAATTTTGGTTTAAGCAAATTCACGTGACTCTCCAGTTGCTGTAGTTATATTTTCGACACAACGACTACAGATATCTTTATACTGTTGATTCTCTCCAACTGTTTGGCTGCGATGCCAGCATCTTTCACACTTAGGTTCTTCAATTTTAGTTATCTCAATAGATAAGCCAGGGATATTAGCAGCAATTGACTTACATGACTTTTCTTCAATTACTTTTAGGTTTGCTTTTGAAGATATTAGTAAGAACCTAAGTTCATTACCAAGTTTTTCTAGTAACTTATAATTATCCTTATCAGCATAAATTGTAATTTCAGCTTCTAGAGATGATTTGACAGCATCTTCATTTCTTTTAATCTCAAGTACTCTATTTACTTCAGAGCGTATCTCTTGGATTTTTGCCCAGTATTCTAGATCTAGTTCAGAATCTGTGTCAAAATATTTAAGTTCTGTATACCACTCACAAAGCTGGATTGGTAGGTCAGTAGTCTTTGGTGTAGCTTCCCAGATTTCATCAGCAGTGAATGAAAGTATAGGTGCCATCCATCTTACAAGAGCATGGACAATATGATAAATAGCTGTTTGGGCAGACTTGCGTGGATGTCCATTAGTTTTTGTAGTATATTGCCTATCTTTGATGATATCTAGATAAAAACTTCCCATTTCAATAGAGCAGAAATGATGTATTAGCTGCGCGACTGTATGAGTTTGATATTTATTGTAAGCATAAATGATTTTATCCTGAAATTCTTTGGTTTTAGCTATTGCCCATTGATCTAGCTTAACTAATTTATCAAATTCAATAATATCAGTCGCTGGGTTAAACCCATCTAAGTTTGAAAGTAAGAATCTAGCAGTATTACGCAATCTACGATAAGTATCCGCAGTTCTTTTTAAGATTTGATCAGATATCGCCATTTCACTCTTATAGTCAGTTGAAGCTGTCCAGAGACGTAAGATATCAGCGCCAAGAGTGTTATAGATATCTTGAGGAGATGTTACGTTTCCAAGAGATTTAGACATCTTACGGCCATGCTCATCTACTACAAAGCCGTGAGTGAAAACTTCTTTATACGGTTGGCTACCTTTAGCAGATATTGCTACTAAAAGCGATGTTTGAAACCAGCCACGATGTTGGTCAGATCCTTCTAAATATAAATCAGCTGGATAGCTTAGGCGTTTGTCTATGTCTAGTACACACATACTAGATGAGCCAGAATCAAACCAAACATCTAAGGTATCTTTGACAGGCTTATACTGATCAGTTTCTGCAATGAATTCGCTTTCATCAGCATTAAACCATGCTTCAATACCACCTTTTTCAATTTTCTCAGCGACTTTGTGTAGTATTTCAATAGTGTTTGGATGTAGCTCTTCAGTTTCCTTATGGATAAATAAAGGTAACGGGACTCCCCAAGTTCTTTGGCGTGATATACACCAGTCAGGTCTATCTTTAACCATGCCTTCTATACGTGCTTGCCCCCAGCTAGGCGCCCAGCTAGTTTCTTTGATAGCTTGTAGTGCTTTATCACGCAATCCTTGTTTTTCCATGCTTATGAACCATTGTGGCGTTGCTCTAAATATAAGAGGAGTTTTGTGCCGCCAGCAGTGAGGATAGCTATGCTTGATCTTATTAGAATTCATTAGGCGCTTTTTCTCACCAAGAAGTTCGATAATTCTATTATTAGCTTTAAATATAAATTCTCCAGCAAATAGTTTGGTATTTTCGCTATAGCAACCATTACCTTTGACAAAAATGTCCATAGATAAGTTATGCTCTTTCCCTAGGTAAAAATCCTCAACGCCATGAGTAGGAGCTATATGTACTATCCCTGTACCAGCGTCATCAGTGACATGATCACCATGTAAAATTGGCACATGACGACTGTAGAAAGGGTGCTCAGCTATAATTCCAGTTAGTTTATCGCCAGTTGTTGTAGCAATTATTTGATCATTTTCTATGGTATATCTTTTCAGTGTTTGTTCAACTAGATTTTCAGCTAAGATAATATAAAAATCATCAATTTTAATTAAGCTGTAGTTTAGTTGGTTGTTTACTGCAATTGCTTGGTTAGCAGGAAGTGTCCAAGGAGTAGTTGTCCAAATAATTGCAAAAGCATCATGATTTAACGAATCTAAACCAAAAGCTTGTGCAAGTTTGTCTTTATCTTTGATTTTAAATTTGACATCGATAGCAAGGGAAACCTTATCAGCATATTCAACCTCAGCTTCAGCAAGTGCTGAACCACAATCAGTGCACCAATGTACAGGTTTAAATCCTTTGCTTAGATGACCATTATTAATAATCTTAGCTAATGTTCTAATTATATTAGCTTCATAATCAAAATTCATAGTTAGATATGGATGTTCCCAGTTACCTAGAACACCAAGTCTCTTGAAATCTTTTTTTTGGATTTCTACTTGTTTTTTAGCATATCTGCGACATTTTTTTCTAAAATCTTCTTCAGATATACCTTGTCCAGCCTTGCCATGTTTTTTCTCAACTTGTAACTCAATTGGTAAGCCATGGCAATCCCAAGTAGGAATATAAGGAGCATCATAACCACTTAGGGTCTTTGACTTGATAATTATATCTTTAAGAATTTTATTTACTGCATGGCCAACATGAATATTCCCATTAGCATATGGTGGACCATCGTGAAGGACAAATTTCTCACGCCCAGCAAAATGTTCTCTAATTTTTTTATAAATACCTTGCTTTTCCCATTTGTTAAAAATGATTGGTTCTTTATTAGCTAGGTTACCTTTCATAGAAAAAGATGTTTTTGGGAGATTTAAGGTGTCTTTATAGTCACTCATGTGGATTATTCCTTAGGTATTAAATAATAAGTTTATATTGAGAAATTTAAAATTACTTAAAGTTAAATTATAAAGTACAAAGCTGATTATGTTAATAGTCTATAATGTAGTTATTAATTTTTTTGCAGTTTTAATATCTTTGAATATTTGTGATTTTAATTCTTCAAAAGAATTAAACTTCATTTCTGTCCTGATAAAACCTACTATTTCTGTGGTGATATGTTTACTATAAATATCCCTATTAAAATTAAAGATATGGGTCTCAATAAGATTATTCTTACCATCGATAGTTGGCCTAGTACCAGAATTAGTCACTCCATAGAAAACCTCATCATCGATAAAAATTCTGGTTAGATAAACTCCCTTGAGAGCCGAATTTTTAGGTAATTTCTGATTGGCAGTATTAAAGCCAATTTTTCTACCATTTTTTTTGCCATGTATGACACGGGAGTTAATTTTTATTGATGCACCTAAGAGCTTGTTGGCTTCTGCCAAATCATGATTTGTAATAGCTTGACGAATATCGCTGCTACTAATACGGTGATTATCTAGATTTAAGGTAGAAACCTTATCAACACTAAAATCATGGGTTTGTGAGTATTGGTTTAGAAGTTCATAATCACCACCACGGTTTTTGCCAAATTTAAAGTCATCACCAACAATTATATATTTGGTATTGAGCTTATTGACAAGAAATTCTTCGATAAATTCTTTTGCAGTAATATTTGCAAATTTTGTATTAAATTTTTGACAAATTATATACTCTACACCAAGCTTATGTAAGTTGATTATTTTATTTCTAAAATCATATATTCTTAACGGAGCTCTTTCTTTTAAGAAAAACTCTTTAGGTAAAGGTTCAAAGAATAAAATGTAGGGTACTAGGTTATTCTCTTTAGCTATAGTTAAGAGTTTTTTTACGATTGCTTGATGACCTAGATGGATGCCATCGAAAGAGCCAATAGCTATTGCTTTTGGTGAAGGATCTTTGGTTTTATTTAAGTCTGTAATAATTTTCATTATGATTAATAGAAGGGTTTAAAGCAAATTACATTTGAAAATGTATAATAGCGTATAGTATTCATTTTTTGTTGAAAAAAAGCAACTACTGATAGATACTTAATTTGTTAGATGTTTTTGTTATAGTGTAACGTAAAATTTTATAAGTGGTCTGGGTCATGGAAAGACGTGAAAAAAGAATAAGAAAGTTAAGAAATAAAAGCGGTAAAGTTTTTGCAATAGAAACTAATCTTACAGGTAGACAGCTTTTAAATAATAGGGTTTTAAATAAGGATGTTGCTTTTAGTCAAGAAGAAAGAATTGCTTTTGATCTTATAGGCTACCTACCAGAAAAAGTCGAAAGTCTCGAAGAGCAGGCTATTAGAGTAAGAAGACAGCTTGACTTGAAACCTAACTCTCTTGAAAAATATGTATTCTTAAATAGGCTTCATGACTTAAACACCACACTATTTTACCACTTTGTGCGTGAGAATTTAGAAGAAATAATGCCGGTTATATATACACCAACAGTAGGTGAGGCAGTTGAAAAGTATAGTAGTCAATTTAGAAAACAAAGCGGTTTATTTATCTCTATAAGTCATAAAAAACATATTGCTAGAATACTAGAGCGATATGAGTACAATAGTATTGATCTAGTACTTGTTACAGATGGTGAGGCAATTCTTGGGATTGGCGATCAAGGCATCGGTGGTATGAATATTAGTATTGGTAAGATTATGGTCTACGTAGCTGCAAGTGGTATAGATCCAGCAAGAGTTTTACCCATACAGCTTGATATGGGTACAAATAACGATGTTTTATTAAGTGCTTCAGGTTACTTGGGTATACGTTTACCAAGAGTCTCTGGTGAAACTTATGATGAGTTTATTGAAGAGTTTGTTACTCAAATTAAAGCTAGATTTCCAAATGTGTTTTTACACTGGGAAGATTTAGGTCGCGATAATGCTACGCGTATTCTAGAAAAATATAAAGATAAGCTATGTACATTTAATGATGATATTGAAGGTACAGGTATTGTTGCTGCAGCTAACTGTATAGCTGCTGTCAAAACGGCAAGCACCATAAGAATAAATGCAGGTGAAATAACCACTGAAGAAGCATTAAGTGGTATATGTGATATTAAAGTAGTTATTTTTGGTGCTGGTAGTGCTGGTTGTGGGATAGCTAGGCAGCTTGCTGATGTAATCGCTGACAGAGCTGGAGTCTCTATTGAGAAAGCTAGAAGCAGTATTTATCTAGTAGATAGATATGGTCTAGTTTGTAATAGACTAAGAGCAAAGAGAATTACACCAGAGCAGAAGCCTTTTGTTAAAACTAGCGAAGAAATTGATAAGTGGGAAGTTGAAGACTTTAATTATATTACACTTGAAGAAACAGTTAAAAATACAAAATGTGCTATTTTAATTGGAACTTCTGGTCAGCCTGGGTCATTTACTAAAGAAATTATTAAAACTATGGCAAAAAATAATAATTACCCTATTATTATGCCTTTATCTAACCCTACATCTCTTTGTGAAGCATTACCTGAAGATATTATTAAATGGACAAATGGTAATGCATTAATTGCAGCGGGTAGCCCATTCCCTGATGTGACATATAATGGTCGTGAATATCGTATTTCTCAAGGAAATAATGCCTTTATATTCCCAGGTTTAGGCTTAGGTTCTGTGGCTGTACATGCCCGAGTTCTTACAAAAGGTATGATTAGAGCAGCTTGCTACAAATTAAGTGATTTATCACCAATGGTAATCCATGAGGATATTACTCAACCATTACTAGCTAGGATAACAGATTTAGTTGATGTTACTAAAGAGATTACAAAAGCAGTAGCTAAGCAGGCAATTTTAGAGGGTGTGCATGGCGTTGATATAGATCTAGAAGATCTAACCGAGACCGAGCTTGATGAAGAGATTGAGAGATTAATTAATTTATCATCATGGACACCAACATATGCACCATATATGCCAATCTAAATCAGTTTGTGATTCTAAGACTTAGAAACAGTTTACACAATATATTAATATTTAGCTATTAATTTACTTTTTAAAAGGTGCAAAATTTGTTGAAACCAAGCACATAATTGTGCTAAACTCAGCGAGATTTTCTTTGGTTTGCTGGTTTATTAAGGGGAAGTTTTACTGTGGTGCATAAATTTAAAAAAGCCTGTTTGTTGGTTAGTAGCTTATTAGCTTGTACTGGTTTAGCTTCTTCTGAAGATTTTCCTAGAGTTGTTTCACAAGGAGGTCCTTTTGGAGCTACTAGTATTGGTGATCAAACATTAGGTCAGCCAGATCCAAATGCTAGTGCAGTACCTTCAACAGCACGAGCTACAGGATCAAATCTAAATGATAGAGAACTTTTATTAAAGTTACAGCAACAAGTACACCAACTTCAATTACAGTTGCAGCAGCTTAAAGAACAAGGCAATAGTGGTAGTGGATTAGAAAATACATCTAATGGTGGTAGTTCACAGTTTACAACTTATAGTTCAAGGGTTGATGGTAATAAAAACCCTCGTACGCTTGGCGGAAATGGTGAAAGTAGAGATTTAAGTCAGGCTTTAATTGGTGGTGAGACTTCATCAGATATTATGGAGAATGTCGATGCGAGTAACTCAATCATCAACCTAGGCAATCAGGCATTAGGAGGTGTATTTAACCAAAAAGGTGGTATTGACGTAGGTGGAGCTCCGGCAATTACAACCCAAGGTCAAGTTACTTACTTAGGTTCATACTCTGGTAACAATAGTATACCAATCGGGCAGATTTCTTCTAACCTTTTTGCTTCAACATTATTAGGTCAAAGAGAAAAATTTGATGATTATTCAGTATTCTTTGGTGGCTTTATTGAAACTGATGCACAAGCATGGTTTGGTAGTAGCATAACTAGATCTGAAGCAAATTCTTATCCTGGTAATGGTCAAAATATATATTTGACTAATGCTAACCTTTATTTCTTATCAAATTTAGGTCACTACGTAACAGCACAATTTGACTTTGATACTAACGAGTCAGGGCAGTTTAGTTTAGGTAACGCCTTTGTAATTTTTGGTAACTTAGATACTTCCCCATTCTTCGTAACTGCTGGTAGAAATAAACTTTCAGTCGGTACATATGGTGGTGGTGGTACCTGGACAAGTGGTATCACAAAATTCTTATCACCAGGTAACGTTACCAACGTATCTGTTGACTATAAAGACCAAGTTTGGAACGCCAATATTGCAGTATTTGGTTCAGATGACAAGCATGCAAACTTCTCAACCGGTTTATTCTATGCTGATAGTTGGACACCAAATTTGGCAGTTGGTTTTAACATTGGTTATGTCTTTAATATTGCAGGAGCTGATAATCCTTCGATCGCAAGTTCATTGAAAAAAATAAATCGTAGTGGTGATAATGTTGGTGCTTTAAACGTCGATGGTAACTTAACTTATGCAATTTGGGATGGGTTCTTAAACTTAGGTGCTGGTTGGGCAAGTACAACAAATAAAGAAGATTTTAATGGTAATGGAGGCAATGTATTAGCTGGTGCATGGTATGGGGCGGCCAACTATTCATTAGTGCTTGGTGGTAGAAATACTAACTTTAACGTTACGTATGGACAATCATATAATGCTGCAGCCATTCCAATGGCGACAGCAAATGCCTCGCCAAGTTTCGGTCAAACAGCAGCAGGTATTAAACAACAGCTTATTTTCTCTGCTCAGCGTGCTTACTTTGATGATAATGTTTTGTTTGGCCCTGAATATGCGTATCAAAGACTGTATACTGGTGAGCATATGAATACAATTACGCTAGATATGTCTGTATATGTATAAAAAAAGTATATTGTATGAATGCTTAAAAAAAAGCTTTTAGTCATTATCACATTATTATTTTTTTTCTTAGACATTAGTTATGTAACAGCTAATCAAGCTAGTGACTCTTCGCAATTAAATGCTACAGAAATTACTAAACTGGCTAATAAAATTAGGCTCTTACAAGCTCAGATATCTAAACTTAATAATCAAAAAAAAAAACTGATGATACTGTTGTGGGACTAGGTTCACAGAAAAAAGTCTCTAGTGATCAGTTTAATGATTTCTACAAAAGCACAAAAGTTAGAGAACGATATTTACAGCAACAAGTAACTTTAAGCTTACCTGATGGTGATAGAGAGGTAGATGTTGGTAATCAGGTTAAGATTACCACCCAAGGTGAGGTCTCATATGTTGGTTCATTCTCGAGTAATAATATGGTACCAATTGGGCAGTTACCAAGTAACCTTTTTGCCTCAAGTATCCTAAGGCAGAGAGCTTTCCTTGATGATTACTCAATTTTCTTCGGTGGATTTATACAAGCTGATGTACAAATCTGGAATGGTACTAATATTACAACTAGAAATGGTGGAAATTTTCCAGCTAATGGCGAGAATATATACTTAACTAGTGCGACGCTATACTTTTTGGCGAATCTTGGTCATTATGTCACAGCTAATTTGGATTTTGTTGCTAACCAGAATAATAACTATAATCTGCAGGATGCATTTGTAATTTTTGGTAATCTTGATACAACACCAATATTTATATCTGTTGGTAAATATAGGCCTTCAGTTGGCTCGTTTGGAGGTGGTGGCCCTTGGACAAGTGGTATCACTGCGAATATGTTTAGACCACTTAGGGTTACCAATGCAGCAATTAACTATCACGGTGATACCTTAAATGCTAACTTTACTGTTTTTGATGCAAAAAACCATGCGACTTTCTCTGTAGCGTATTTTGATGCTGTAAGTATTCCAAATCTAGCCCAAGTAGGTTTTAATTTGGGTTATATGCATGATATTCGTGGTGCTAATAATAAATTTAACTTTATTGATAAGCGTGTCGGAGAGTTTAATATTGATACAGCTATAAACTTTGAGAGTATTCCTTTCTTACCAGGAAATTTAAATATTGGTGCTGGCTGGGCAACTACTACAACTCAAAGCACACAGTTGAATGGTCGTAGTAATGCATTTGCAGGAGCTTTTACAGTACAAGCAGCATACACTTTTAGATTATTTGGTAGCGGTCAGAATATTAACGCTAGTTATGGCCACTCTTATAATGCCGATAACATTCCAATGCCGTTATCTGCTGGAGGGAGCTTTTTTCTAGCACCTTCAGGGATTAAGGATCAAATTCTAATATCTACGCAACGATCATTCTTTGATGACAATGTTCTTATTGGTCCAGAGTATTCATGGCAGAGCTTGTACAATGGGCAGCGGATTAATACACTTACACTAGATATTTCGGTTTATATCTAGGAGTGGTACTTAGATAGTCTATTTTACTAACTAATAACTAATTGCGAAGATTAGGAAATTACTAGGTAAAACATAATTTACTATTACAAGCCATATGTTTATGAATTAGCTCTCTGAGTGATAGTAAATATACTTTAGAGTATGTCTGCAAATGCTTACTATAGTCTCTCTATATTCATCATAAAACTTGTCTGCGAATATATTCATAATGACAAATCTGATATTAAATATACTCTTAAATAACTTATTGATATTTTCATATTGATAAATATTTATTATCATGTCAAATAATTATGATCATGATAGAAACATAGGAGGTAATAAGGAGTACATGTATAAAAAAGTAGCTGTTTGAATAAATATCAATGTTTTTTCTTTCAAAGAGGAAACCATACTAATAATGAAATCATAATGGCTTCAGGTAATTGTATAAATAATTGGGAAGGTAAGTAAATAAAAAATATTATTTTATTTGGTATGTTAGCAGTTAATTCAACTATGTATGCAACACAAGTTAGTGTTCAATTTAAAATCCAAAATAATTCTAATGCTGTGATGCATGTGAAAATGTCTAAAGAGCTTAGTTATAAAGCAACATTTGAGGGAAATACTGCTTATTATATTCAATCAGGTAAAGCAAAAAAAAACTGTTTTGAAATAACATTAGCTACTGGGATGTTCATGTTAAAATTGATGCTCAGTATAGTTGTTATAAAAGTGAAGATAATTTATTAGTAATTTTGATAAGGATATTATAACCCCTTATCGTTACATCTTCAAAGATTACATATTCTGTAACTCTAGATTCATAATTATTATTCTAAATTGCAAATTATTTTTTACCTTAAGTGATTTGCTTTATAAAAATTCTGAAATAGAGTAAGATTATCGGTAAATATTATAAATTATGAAATTATCTAGTAACAATGTCTTTTTTAGTTGCAATTGTGGGTAGAGCTAATGTTGGTAAGTCTACTCTTTTTAATGTATTGACAAACTCGCGTGATGCTTTAGTATTTGACTTTGAAGGTGTAACGCGTGATCGTCAATATGGGCAAGCACAATACGATGGTTTGGATTATCTAGTAGTTGATACTGGTGGTATCTCAGATAAAGATGTAGGCTTTGATGAGTTTATGACTAAACAATCACAAGTCGCTATAGATGAGGCAAATCTAGTTTTCTTTGTAGTTGATGGTAGGGCTGGATTGACAGCTGGAGATGAGTATGTTGCCGGTCTTTTACGCCAGAAAGATAAGAAAGTAGTGGTTGTGGTGAACAAGGTTGATGGTACCGAAGAAGAAGGAGCAATGGCTGAATTTTATAGTTTTGGCTTTGATAAAGTATTTGCAATATCTGCAGCACATCGTAGAAACACACAAAAGCTAGTTGATAAGTTTCTGAAAAAACCATTAAACGAATACTATCAAGATTATACTCAAACACAAGAGCATAAAGAACAACAACGTCAAGGTGTCCATTTTTCATTAATTGGTAGACCTAATGTTGGTAAGTCGACACTTACAAACAGAATGATTGGTGAAGATAGAGTTGTGGTATTTGATATGCCAGGCACTACAATTGACAGTGTCAGTATTTCGTTTGAGCGCCATGGTCAGAAGTATACTATAGTTGATACAGCTGGTGTGCGCAAAAGAGGTAAGGTAAAACAAACTTTAGAGAAATTTTCAGTAATAAAAACATTACAAGCAATAAAAGATTCAAATGTTGTAGTTGCAGTAGTTGATGCAAGGCAGGGTATCTCATATCAGGACCTAAGTTTGATACATTTTGCTATTAAAAATGGTAGAGCATTAGTCTTAGCTGTAAATAAATGGGATGGTATGACAGAAGATGATCGTATGCAGGTTAAACAAGACCTTAAAAGAAAGCTTTTTTTCCTACAGGATTATGTTGATATACACTTTATCTCAGCATTACATGGTACTAATGTTGGTCATATTTTTGAGTCAATCGACATGTCCTATACTTGTGCAAATAAAAAAATAACTACAGCTGATGCTACGCGTTTAATGCAGCTTGCAGTAGAGGCGCATTCACCACCAATGGTAGGTAAATTTAGAATTAAACTTAAGTATGCCCATGTTGGAGGCCACAATCCGCCGGTTATCGTGATACATGGTAACCAAGTAAGTAGATTGCCAAACTCATATAAAAGATACTTAGAAAATTTCTTTAGAGAAGCTTTAGATTTCCGTGGTACTCCAATAGTATTTGAGTTTAAGCAATCAGAAAACCCTTTTGCAGATAGAAAAAATAAGAGATCAAAAGATGAAGGCAGTAAGAGTAAAAAAATTAAGTAAGATTGCTGATGAAATAACCATTAATATTAGTGGTGCTAAAAATGCTTTGTTACATTTAATTTTTGCAAGCTTAATTCCAGATACTAAAACAAAATTTACTAATGTTCCAACGACTCTTTTAGACTATAAAGGTGCTAAAGAGATCTTAGAAAGTGTTGGTACTAAAGTTATCGAAAAGGGTGAGAATATAACTATTGATACGACTGGCATTTCAAATGAAACTTTAGAACTATGTGGAGATATGACATCTAAAACACGCTGTTCTTTGATGCTTTTAGGATCATTACTTAAGAAAAAAGGTCGTGTTAAGATTGGTTTTCCTGGTGGTTGTAGTTTTAGTGAAAAAAGGCCTTTTGATATTCATCTAAATGGTTTAGAAGCGTTAGGTGCTGAAGTCAAGTTGACTGATGATCATATAGAAGTTATTTACAAAGAAGAAAAAAATGCAGAGTTTAAGATGCCTTTTCCTTCAGTTGGGGCAACTATGAATTTGATAATGTATGCTGTAACTGGTAACTCTGAGGTTATACTTAAAAATGTTGCTTTAGAACCTGAGGTTGTTACATTAATAGACTATCTCAATCAATGTGGTGCAAATATCGATTTTAATGCGGATAGCAGAAAAATAAAAATCTTAGGTGTCATGAGATTAAACGGCTGTGAGTTTGAAATTATTTTTGACCGTATTCAAGCTATGACTTATGCTGCTATGGCATATTTGTATAAAACAAATGTTACAATTACAAATATTAATACCCAAAATATATACAATATCAAAAAACCGCTAGAAAAATTGGTCAATGCTGGAGCTAAATGGGAGTATGACCAAGCTAATTGCAGTATTAAGTTTTTTGGGAAGGATAGTCGTATCAAAGGTGTTGATATAATTGCTGCACCTTTTCCACATTTTCCTACTGATTTACAGCCAATATACGTGGTGATGTTATTTATGGCAAATGGCTCTAGTACTATTCAAGATATGGTTTACCCTGAGCGTATAAATTATGTTTATCAAATTCGTAAAATGGGTTTTAATATATCTATTGATAATACTCTTATAAAAATCAAGCCACTTGAAAATCTAGATGATATACGTCCAGCGGTGATGAGTGTCAAAGATCTGCGCGCTGGTATGGCATGCTTGATGGCTGGATCATTATTAGATGAATTTTCGATTATTAATAATGCTCACCAGATATTTAGAGGATATAATAATCTTATAGAAAATATGTCTCATTTTATGCAAATAGAGATTTTAAATGATAATGTTTAGGTGACTAATGTCAGAGTATATATCCTTAGAACAATATAATACATATCGTATTAAGTCTTTTGCTAAATATGTTTATTTTCCTACTAATAACCAAGAACTATTAGATATTATTAATAAGCATCAGAAATTATTTTTCCTTGGTAACGGTAGTAATGTCATTTTTTCTAAAGAGTATTATGATAATGTAGCATTTGTGATTTTCACTAAAAAATTCAACTCTTTTAATATTATTGATAATTATGCTAATGTCCAAGCTGGAGTATTATTACAGGATCTTGCATTAGCTACCTATCGTGCTGGCTTAAGTGGTATTGAGACTTTTTATGATGTGCCAGCTAGTGTCGGTGGAGCATTGATTATGAACGCTGGTGCATATGGTGATGAGATATACACTTGTGTCAAAAGTGTCACAATACTTAACCTTAATACCAAACAGATAAAAAAATATCCAAAAAAAGATATTGAATATGGTTATAGATATTCAATTTTTAAGTATATAAAAGATATTTGTATTTTATCAGCAGAGTTTGAGTTTGAGCACAAATTAAAACAAGAGATAAAAGCAAAACTAGATTATATTTATTCACGCCGGTTATCTAATTTACCACAAAAACCTACGGCTGGTAGTGTTTTTAAGAGACCACAAGCAAATATGCCAGTAGGTGTTATGGTAGAGCAGCTAGGGTTAAAAGGTAAGCAAATTGGTGATGCGCAAATATCACCAAAACACGGAGGCATTATCGTAAATAATGGTAATGCTAGCGGTCAGAATATCTTAGACCTTATTGAGTTTATAAAACAACAGGTTTTAGAGCATTATAATATCAAGTTACACGAGGAGCAAATTGTTATTTAAATTGCTTTAGATAAAAGCTCTTTCTTATATGTATAATATCTATTATACTTTGCATAGGAAAAATTTTTTTGACAAATTATGAAAAAAAAAGTTTTATCTTCTTTGATAATTATGTCATTGTATTGCGGTATTTCTATAGCTGATACAATTACTACTAATGCTCAACCAGCAGTCAATATTGGTAGTAAAGATACCACCACACTACGTCAGTATTCTTCTAAAACTTCTATAAATAATGATTCTGCTTTGTTAACTCAAAATCACATGACTATTGGTTCTGTTATTAAACAAAATGAAGCGCCAAAATCAAATGATTATGGTGATGCTTTGAGTAGTCTTGTTTATACTAGTGATGATAATTATGAAAAGCTTTTAGCTGAAGCTGAAGAGATCATAAAAGATAATGCTCCATCAGAAACTAAAAAAAAGATAGATGCTTTCAATCTTGAACTTGCAACTAAAGCTAAACATGAAAAGCAAAAACTTAAAAAATCAGCAGCGCGTGTCTTAACTGAGGCGCGTAATATGATTAAAGAAAATTATAATATTGATCAAGATTTTACAAACTTGCAAAGTTACTATAAAGTTAAGTCAGCTAAAGATTATATTGATGAGAATGTCAAAAAATATAGTGACGAATATAAATTAAAAAATTATAAAAGTCTTTTAAATAATGTTAGTACCCCTGAAGAAATAGATAAAACATTTGAGCAAATAGATAACGATGAAAATAGCCAGCATTTTAAGTATAAACTATCGGATGGTTATTCTATCGAGCAAATTACTACTGTAGGGTTGCTAAGTGGTGAACAGCAGCGTTTTAAAAAATGTTTGATTATGAAAACTTATGGTGGTGGTACATGGAGAACATATTGTCAGCCACTAAAAAAGCCAATAAAATGTTCTAATTACGATTGGCAGCAATTATCTACTATGCCTGTTATGTATTGCTAAGAGAATTTTTCTTAAAATCAGTAATTTGTTTTTTTAGCTCTTCTAAGCTTATTCTATTTGGGTTTACCTGAGGTTTTAGAGCATTATCTTGAGACTTGCATATGGCATAACCGTACAATGCTTCTATTTCTAACTGTAAATTTTGTTTAAATTTCTTAATAAAACTATACCACATATTTTTACCAGTTAAGCCAAATTGCATATTCGTATCAGCTAGTGGTTCATTTAGGTGTCTTATATCTTCAAAAAGAATATTTATATTCTCATAAGTAAATGTGATAAGATCTGACTCAATAGCATGGCTTTTATATTGGCTAGCTTGTAGCATATTCCCCCAAGTTATAAGATCAATCATGCTATTTGTATGCTTGTGGTTACTGACACATGCAAAAGCTTCTTTCAGTGTCGCAAATGATTTATTGCCAAAAGTTGAAAAGAGTAAAATACCATCATCATTAATCAGCTGATAATAATTATCTAACTCTTGAGATAAATTATCTGTTAAGTGAATAATAGAGTTTGAGAGAATAATATCAAACTGTTGCTTAAAGTTTTGATTGGTATGAATATCTGCATTAGGAAATCGTTTGTGTAATTTCTCAAAATAATCATTATCACTATAACCAGTAACTAAGATATCTTTAGGATCTAGCTTTATAAATTCCAAACGCTTGAGTAGTCTTTGGGCAATTTCATTTTTGATAAAAGATTGAGAATATAGTTTTCTCTTTGATAGTCTATTAAGAAAAAGATTATAATTGAACATATAAAAACTTCTTTTATAATTAAATTATGAAAATTATAACAAAAACCATCAAAATACTCTCTAATCAAAACTGCCTATTATGTAAGTAATCTGCTAATGATTTGAGAGTTTATTACAACAACTAAAACAACAAATAGAGCTTAATTCAAGATTTAATTATTTTTATTTACTTAAATTCTTCAGAAGTTAGGTTCTTGCTGCAGAGATTTAAGTTTAATAA
This sequence comes from Francisella persica ATCC VR-331, assembly GCF_001653955.1. Taxonomy (NCBI): domain Bacteria; kingdom Pseudomonadati; phylum Pseudomonadota; class Gammaproteobacteria; order Thiotrichales; family Francisellaceae; genus Francisella; species Francisella persica. The sequence goes on along the minus strand of NZ_CP013022.1, from coordinate 123,720 downwards.
AGATTTGTTAGCTGGTGAGATTTTTTCAAATTGACTAGGCATTTGTGGGATGATGGTATGGTACAGCAGCATTTCAAAAATGTAGATGCTGCTTAATCAAACCAATTATAAGCAAAGAATTTACTTGTATTTTATGATGTCTGAACTACCAGTTCTACACTTAATGAGTTATTGAGACTATTTCAAAAAAAGTAAAATTCAAAAAACTATAATCACACTAGTAAGACTTAGATAGTCTAATTATAAATAAATCTTATTAATAATGCTTTGTAATAATAATCAAATAAAGATTACAAAGATTTATAGAGTAGATGACTAAAAATTATCAGTAGTAGTGGTTATTAGTTTATCAACTATGAGTTTTGCATAAGGTTTACATCATGTAAATAGCTTTTCAAATAACTCTTTTCCATCGCCAGTTCTAAGTTTAGCGATCTAGTTTAAGAATTTTGGTTTTTTAAAATTAATTATTCTGGAAGTTTAGATTTAATTCTACCTGCTAAGATATGAGCGTGAATATGAAAAACCATCTGTCCCCCTTCTTTACCAGTATTAAATACAGTCTTAAAACCATTTAATCCCATTAGCTTAGCAACTTTGGGAATACTAAGCATAAATTTACCCATAAGCTCTTGATCTTGTTCGTTTAGATCATTTAAGCTAGCAATGTGTCTTTTAGGGATAACAAGGACATGCACATCAGCAGCTGGGTTGATATCATGAAAAGCAAAAACGTTTTTATCTTCATAAACTTTTTTAGATGGTATTTCACCATTAATAATTTTGCAAAAAATACAATCTAGCACCTATTTCTCCTTTTTAAAACTATAGTAAATCAAGCATGCAACTCCTATAACTATAAAACTAGTACTGTGATTACTAATAAAGTTTTGTAGTTTAATTAGTGGAGTTGTATCTTTATTCAAAGTATATATTGCTCCGACGGTTGTCAAAGCTATTCCACAACTTAAAGCAAATCGATATTTTTTCTTAGGCTTTTTAAAGTCATTAATTTGTACAGATGAAGTAGCATTTTTTAGGTTGATTTCTGCCTGTTGTAATATATCAAAAACCATGCGTGGTAATTCTGGTAGTTTATCACTAACTCTAGGCATATTTTCCATTGAGCGATGGTAGAAACCTCTTAGACCCATTTGCTCTTTCATCCATTTTTCTAGGATTGGTCGAGACGTTTCCCAAATATTTAATTCAGGGCAAAGTTTATGTCCAAGACTCTCAACATGAAAAAGAGTTTTTTGTAACAGTGTAAGTTGAGGTTGGATGTTCATATTGAAACGACGAGCTACTGCAAAAAGTTGCATCAAAGTATAGCCTAGTGATATCTCTTTCATAGACTTTTCGAAGATTGGCTCACACACTGTTCTAATTGCTGATTCAAGTACATCAACACGCGTATCACTTGGAACCCATCCGGATTCTATATGTAGCTCAGCAACTTTACGATAGTCTCGTTTTAAAAAAGCCGAGAAGTTACCTGCAAGGTAGCGCTGATCGTCACGATTAAGAGTGCCAACGATACCAAAATCTATTGAAATATATTTTGGATCAGTTGGATTAGACACATCGATAAACATATTACCAGGATGCATATCAGCGTGGAAAAAACAGTCATCAAATACTTGTGAATAAAAAATCTCTACACCACGCTGTGCTAATAGACGACGATCGACACCTAAGGCATCTAGGGTTTCTATATCAGAAACTCTTATGCCACCAACTCTCTCCATTACCATCACAGTAGAACTAGTATATTCCCAATATATTTTAGGAACATAATGTATGGTTGAGTTTTCAAAATTTCTACGAATTTGAGAAGCATTTGCCGCTTCGCGGACTAAATCAAGCTCATCAAAAAAACTTTGATTTATCTCTTTGACAATCTCTACAGGCTTAAATCTTCGTATTTTTTTGATTTTACTAAGTAAAGTTGCAAATAGTAGCATCAAGGAAGTATCCAGTTTAAGAATTTTCTCAATTCCAGGACGCAGCACTTTCACTACCACTTTTTCATCATTCTGTAATACAGCAGCGTGCACTTGCGCTACAGATGCAGACGCTAATGGAGAGCTTTCAAAGCTTTTAAAAATCTCGTTGATAGGTTTTTTTGCAGCTTTTTGAATTTGTTCAGCAGCTATTCTATTATCAAAAGGTTGGACATTATCTTGGAGTTTTGAGACTTCTTTTATCACATCTGGAGGTAGTAAACCAGCTCTAACTGATAAAGCTTGTCCGAATTTGATAAAAATAGGTCCAAGTTTTTCTAAAGCTTCTCTAATACGCACACCATGCTCGAGTCTACTTATTCTTGGAGAATAGTAAAATGGATTCAGAAATAATAAGACTCTTAGAGTTTTTATTTTTGTCGCTTTAATTGGTTCATTGAGTAGACAGTATTTATTTATAATATAAAAAATGTATATAAGCCTTAGAAATTTTTTAATCATTTTTTAAGCCTTGTAATAATTTTAGCTTTACCTCTATTCTATCAGTGGTCTGCTTTAGCTTTTGAACTTGGCTATAAAAGATATTAATCTCATTTTGAGATATCAGAGTTTTTTTCTCTTCTGTTAGGAAGTCTTTGATATCGACAATAGTCTCTTGTAGTGAGGTTTTAAAGTATTGTTTTACTTTTTGAAAAGGTTTGGCAACAATTCCAGCAAATTCAGGACTGATAAGTTCAGATATTTTATAAACTAAATCAATATCAACAGCATTCAAAAAATTATTAAAAGCATTAAGATCTTTTAGGCTACCTTGATAATCAAGTTTTTCAGCTATTATTAACTCTTGTAGATTTTTATTGAAAATAAGTTCTAAAATATAAGCTAAGTTACCTTTTAAAATGTTTTTGGTAGGCTCGTTGTTAGCATGTATTTTAGAATCTTCTACTTTAAGCGTAATCATTAAATCAATATCAACGATATTGACACTTAAAGTTTTACCATTTATAGGTAATAGCAGAGCACTTGCCTGAGGATCAAGTTTAGGCAGAAGACTTAAGGCTATATTTACTAGTTTTAGCATTTTAATATTTATATCCAATATGTAGTGCTACAATACCACCAGTCATGTTTTGATATTCGACATTATCAAATCCAGCATCATACATCATCTGTTTTAGTGTTTGTTGATCAGGATGCTTACGAATTGACTCAGCTAGGTATTTGTAGCTTTCTGCATCTTTAGTAATAATTTTACCTAAAAAAGGTAAAGCTTTGAAAGAGTATTCATCATAAACTTTAGAAAGCAAAGATATGATAGGCTTAGAGAATTCTAGTACAAGTAAGCGCCCACCAGGTTTTAGAACGCGGCACATTGATGCTAGGGCTTTATCTTTATCTGTAACATTTCTAAGCCCAAATGATATTGTAATACAATCAAAATAATTATCAGAGAAAGGTAGGCATTCAGCGTTGGCTTGGACATATTCAATATTGCCAACACAACCCTTGTTAGTTAGCTTTTCTTTACCTACTTCAAGCATTGAAGAGTTAATGTCACTCAAGATTACTTTACCTTGTGAGCCAACCATTTGACAAAATTTATATGCTAAATCACCAGTACCACCAGCAAGATCTAAGACATTATCACCCTTACGAATAGCAGATTTAGCAATAGTTTGTTTTTTCCAGATGCGATGAATTCCAAATGACATTAGGTCATTCATCAAGTCGTATTTAGCCGCTACTGAATGGAATACTCTAGCTACCTTTTTTTGTTTTTCTTCCCAAGGCACTTGTGTAAAGCCAAAATCTGTTGTTTTATTTCCTTTAGGCATCTAAACTAGATTGTAATATTGAGTATTATTTCATTATAGCAGAATATCAATTATTTGTATCGGCAAGATACCATTAAATAGGGAGTATAACGATGTATATATTATCTGGAGATATCGGTGGGACTAACACTAGATTAGAAGTTTCTCTTTTAGAGAGTGGTGTGACACAAAGTATAGCAATAAGAAAATATAAAGGAGCGAATTTCAATTGTTTATCTGATATCATCAATAAGTTTTTATCTGAGGTAGACTTGGTAGATCAGATAGATTCTGTTTGTCTAGCTGTAGCTGGTTTTGTCTCTAACAGTGAGGTTGAGGTAACTAATCTACCATGGATGGTTTCTGAGCAATATATATCAGAAGGTCTTGGTATAGACAAAACTAAGGTTAAAGTAATCAATGACTTTGAAGCGATTGGTTATGGTATAGAATCTCTCGATAGAGAAAAAGATATCATCACACTCCAACAAGGTAAAAAAGATGATGACAACTTATGTGCTGTAGTTGGTGCTGGTACAGGTTTAGGAATGTGTTTGGTCAGCTATGATAAATACGATAAACCAAGAGTTTACAAAACAGAGGGAGGACATGTTGATTTCTCACCTGTTGATGATGAGCAAGTTGAGTTATTTAAGTTTATGCGTAAGACTTTTCATCGTATCTCTCCAGAGAGATTCTGTAGTGGCTATGGTATTTATAATATCTATAAGTATGTAGTGCGTCATCCTTTATATGATCAACCTGAATGTATGGAGTTACGTAGAGCGCTATTTAGTGTTTCAGATTCTGATAAGGCAGCAGTAATTGTTAAGTATGCTATTGAACATAGAGAACCATCAGCATTGAGAACGATAGATATATTCTTAAGTATATATGGTTCAGTTGCTGGTAATTTAGCACTTACAAGTTTACCTTTTAGAGGTCTTTACATCGCCGGAGGTATTGCGCCAAGACTTATCAAACAAATAAAAGAGAGTAAATTCTTAGAGAAGTTTAGAGACAAAGGTAGAATGTCAAACGTGATGAAAGACTTTCCAGTGCATATAATTGTGAATACTGATGTCGGTTTAATAGGTGCACGTACTTATGCAGCTGGGTTAGTAAAGTAATTTAGTTGTTGCTGATATTTTTATTTTTTTCTTGATAGTACTTCGATAAATTTTTAATACCTAGTGCTGATAGATATATAGCTCCAAAGCTTGCGATAATAACATAAGAAATAGTGAATATTATAAAAATAGCTGATAGTATCGCAAGCTCACTAATACAAAATATCGCAAGGATAATTACTAAACAAATACAGCGTAATATGTTTTTATATGAGTAGGCTTTATTTTTTACTAAAGGGGTTGTATCAATATTTAGAGTTTCTTCGCTCATCTTTTGCTTCTGTAGCTGTCGTGCACTAATTATACATTTATGAAATATTGCTTTGCAAACTAAATGTTAAAATTATCTTTTAATATGTTTTGATAGATAGATCGATTGTATTATCAGAAATACAAAAGTTATGCCTAAAAGACCAAAAAGTTTAAAATTCATCCAAATATATGTAGAGAAAAAATATGCTACAAATAGATTAAGTGTACCTAGAATGGTAAAGTAAGCTCCCCACATATTATTGATTTCTTTCCATTTGTGTTGTTTTAGATCAATGGTATCTTTGAGAATTTTTTGCATAGGTGTTTCTTTCATTGTATAAGTAGTAATTATTAGACCAATACCCATTAACCAGTTAATTATACTTACTTTCCATTTTATGAATTCTTCATTATGGAAATATAAGGTAGCACTACCAAAAATTGCGACTAAAATGGCTATAAAAATTTGTGTTTTAGCAACTTTTCTGTGAGCTATACATTCCCAAATAACTTGTGCTAGTGTTACTATGATTAGTGCTGCTGTCGCAAAAAAAATATCATATATCTTATAAACACCAAAAAATACAATTGCAGGAAGCAAATCATTAATTACTTTATTCATTTTGATATTAAATACTAAGTATTTGTATACTGATTTTAGTAAGTATAACGGTTGTTGTAGAAATTATGAAGAGGTTAATCGAATTATATAGTTATGGTAATAATCTTTCTAAACTAAAAGAGCTTGCTAATATTTTAGATAATGATGGTGTTATAGCTATACCAACTGATTCAGGGTATGCTTTAGCTTGTCGGATGAAATCAAAGAACGGTATAGACAAAATTATCAAAATAAGAAATTTGGATAGTAGTCATAACTTTACGCTTTGTTGTAAAGATTTATCTGAGATATCAGAATATGCAAAAGTTGATAATAATACCTATAGATTATTAAAAAGGTATACACCTGGTCCACATACTTTTATTTTAAATGCGACAAAAAAAGGTATCATCATTACTAGTTACTAAATCTAAAAATACGGTTGGTATTAGATTTAGTGAGCATTATGTACCAAAAGCAATATCTGCAGAAATTGGTGAACCGTTAGTTATCAGTAGCTTTATAATACCTGGTTATCAGTATGTTGTCACAGACTGTGCTGAGGTTGATAATCAAATAATGAATTATCTAGATGCTGTAGTTGAATCAGACTACTGTGGCTATGAGCCAACAACTGTTGTAGAGTTATTAGAATTACCATATCAAATTCTAAGACAGGGAGCTGGTGAAATAGATCTTTAGGTTTTTAAAAGGAATATATTTTATTCTAAAAACAAATACTATAAGAAAATTATTATTTATGACATCAAGAGTGACTCCAGTGATTAATGGAACTAAGCCATCACCTATAAAATTGGCAAAATTTTGAGCACCATCAATGGTGCCTAAAGCTGTGGAGGTGAGATATTTGTCACAAGAGCCCATGTTGGTGAAATTCTTAATCCAAGACAGAAAATAGTAATGCCAATTACACATACAATTATGAAAAATATTATCATAAAAGGTATTGCTAATATTGATACAGAAGCTATGAGACAACCTATTATGATCGGAGTTAAGCGTGAGGTAATTGTAGAAAATCTTTTTTAAATCCATTAAGTCTGAAATTATACCACCAATCATTACTGAAGCAATGATAGAGTAGAGATAAATGATACTAAGGTGGCTATACTCATTTCGGATAAGCTTATTTTAACTTTATGAAATAAAAAGGTAGCCAAGTCAGAAATAGCAAGTAAGCATAAGAAGAACGAAGATTGCCAATACATAAAAGGATTATTTTTTTTAAAAAAAGGGTATTTGTTATTGATACTTTTTGGATTATTCTATAAATTATGTTTGTTTCTATACGTTGTTTTTATATATAAACCACTATATAACGGCAACAAACAAGCCAATCGTTCCAAGTTAATAAACATTCCGCGCCCTTACTAATATAGGACTAGAATATTAGCCATCCTCAGATCAAGTGCTACTATAGATGATATAAGCTAGCGTTGTGAAGAGTTGGGAAGTGTAGTTTTGAATCATTTTAGTAGCAACTATAAAAAAGGTGCCTCAGCAACATCTAATAATAGCCTTTAAATGAGAATTGAATATAAACTTACTAACAAGTCAACAAGCACACATGCTAATGACCATGTAATCATACTTATTAACATCACTTTATTTATACCAACCAGGCCGACTAGGTATCCAGCTGGTAGGATAGCTAAAGCATATGACCACATAAACGCTGAAAGTAATATATCAATTTCAATAGAACTAATAGTTAAATGCTACTGCAATCTCAGTATTAGAGATATTCAGATAAAGCGATCAAGATAGTTTAATAATGCTAGAAAGAATAGCAATAAAATTATCGATATATTGTAGTAAGTTTTTTAGTAATTGTCTTACTTTACACGCATACCTGCTTGAGCACCAGATGAGGTTTAAGTATATATACCTTTACCATCACCTGCGGCTAAAACCATTCCTTCAGAGATACCAAACTTCATCTTTCTAGGCACTAGGTTAGCTACCATTACAGTGTGCTTGCCAATTTAATCTTCAGGTTTGTAAGCAGACTTTATACCAGCGAAAATTTGTTTTGTAACACCACATAGGTCCCAAATATTAGCCTAAGTAGTTTATCTGCTTGCTCCTTCAACATCTGTCGCTTCAACTACATTTACAATGCGTAAATCTACTTTCATAAGATTATCAAAACTACATTCTGCAGCGATATCTGGTTTATGAGTTTGTTTTTATTGTGGAATTTACTGTTTTTTTAGCATTTTCTCTGTTTCCTCTAAAATTTTATAGACTTTTTCTTTTTCTACACGAATTGCAAGAGGCTTAAATTTATTTATTTTATGATTTATTAAAAACTTTGATGCATCACTCCAATTTGTTAATTCCGTATTTAAAAAAATTTCTGCATTAGCAACAATAGTAGGGATGATAGGTTTAAGGTAGGCAGCTAAAACCTTAAACATATTTATGCCTTGTGAGCAAACTTGATGTACCTTTTGTTCTTGATTTTGTTCTTTTGCTAATTGCCATGGTTTATGGTAATCAATAAAATGATTTGCCTTGTCAGCAAGTGACATTATCATTCTTACTGCAGTTGCAAATTCTCTTTTTTCAAAAGCTTGTGTAATGGTGTCATGATTTTTGGCAAATTCATGTTCTAACTCTTTGTCAAAAATTTCATCTGATAGAATGCCATCAAATTTCTTATATATAAAACCTGCGCAGCGACTAGCAATATTGACTACCTTGCCAATAATATCAGAATTTGATTTTGCAACAAACTCTTCTAAGTTTAAATCTATATCATCTATACGAGATGTTAGTCTAGATGCAAAGTAATATCTAAGGTAACTTGGTTCTAAATTATTTAGGTAAGTTCTAGCTTTAATAAATGTGCCACGTGATTTAGACATTTTTTTACCATTAATGGTTAGAAAACCATTTGCAAACACACTAGTAGGCGTTTTATACCCTGTAGAAGCCAAAATAGATGGCCAAAATAGCGCATGGAAATAGATTATATCTTTACCAATAAAATGATAAAGTTCACTATTATTGTTATCACCCCAAAATTGATCAAAATCAACATTGTTGTTATTACAATAATCTCTAAAGCTTGCAATATAACCCATAGGAGCGTCTAACCAGACATAGAAAAATTTTTGCTCATTAGTATTAGGTATTGCAAAACCAAAGTATGGAGCATCGCGTGATATATCCCAGCTTTGTAAATTATGTTCGAACCATTCAGCTAATTTATTCGCTACTTCAGGTTGTAGTAAAGTATTAGAGTCTATCCAATTTTTTATATCTTTTTCTAGAGCTGGTAAATCAAAGAAGTAATGTTCAGAGTTTTTTTGTATCGGAGCTTGACCAGAAATTACAGATCTTGGATCAATAAGCTCTGTAGGATCATAAGTTGCACTGCAGACTTCACAGCTATCACCATACTGATCTTCAGCTTTACATTTTGGACAAGTCCCCTTGACAAATCTATCTGGCAAAAACATCTTTGCTTCAGGGTCATAAGCTTGAGCTATTGTTTTTTTTGAGATAAGATTTTTATTGTTAAGCTTATTATATATATCTTCTATAATCTCTTTATTTAAAACGTTATGAGTAGAGTGATAGTTATCGAAATTAATTTCAAAATCAGTAAAATCTTGTTGGTGATTATTAGAGTATTTTGCAACTAGTTCTTCTGGAGTAATGCCAAGATTTTTAGCTTTGAGCATTATTGGTGTACCATGAGTGTCACTACCACAAACAAAAATACATTGATTCCCCTGTAGTTTTTGAAATCTAACCCAGATGTCCGATTGTATATAGCCGAGTATATGGCCTAAATGTAAGTCGCCATTAGCGTATGGCAGAGCACTAGTAACGAGTATCTTTCGCATTTGAGTTACTTAATATAATCTAAAGTTATGTGATTTTGATATTATAAAGTTTTTTGACTATTTTGTTTAGCTAAATTAAGTATTAATACTAATAAAATTGCAGACATAATGAAATAAATAGGGTAATGTTCTCTTGACACTTTACCTATATTATATTACAATGGTACTTTGCCTAGTTTAGGAGAGGTGGCCGAGTGGCTGAAGGCGCTCCCCTGCTAAGGGAGTATAGGCATTAAACCCTATCGAGAGTTCGAATCTCTTCCTCTCCGCCATTTTACGATTTTCAAATGGGTGCTTAGCTCAGCTGGGAGAGCATCGCCCTTACAAGGCGAGGGTCGTGGGTTCGAACCCCTCAGCACCCACCACTTAAAATGGTAAGTAAATTAATTTATTCAGAAATCTTTATTTTAAAGTTTCCTTTTAAGAGCTCCATAAATTAGTTTAAATAGATTTCTCCATGTTGGGTATACTTGAATAAGCAGTAATATTTCCAGATATATCATACATTCAGATATAGTCGTATTCATCATGTGTTCAGGAGACATGATATCATAAGATATTATTGGCTTCTCAATATTTTTATAACATAACAAGTTACCAAAGTTGCCATGTCCAGAAACCAAAGTTTTATCGGAATCATGCCACCACATGTTTAATAAGGGTTTAAGGAAATAAAATGAGGCATAGTATTTATTGCTATTACTCCATAGTTCATATTAATTACAGCATTCTCTAAATCATTTTTATGAGTTTTTTAGTATCTTAATCAATGATGAATTTTCCTAATATACCTAAAAGTTTTGTGTTACAAAATGTGATATCTTTAGCTGTTTCAGAACTCCTTGTAAAATAAATTTTAGACAAAAGTGTATCTTTAATTAATTCTTGGACTTGGTTAATAGGATAAAGGCTGATAACTCCAGTCTCAATTAGAGGCTTTAAAAAATAATCCAAATTTGCTTGGTCTCTTCATTAAAGTGATGAGGTTTATGTACAACAATACAGTGTTCTAGGAACAATACTTTAATCATTTCAGAAGAAGAGATATAATTACCAGCTCCTAAGACCACTATCATCCCTAAGGGTTTTTATTATTTGGCTTACTTGTTTAGGTCTTCCTTTTACAAATATAAATCTTTACGCGTTGCATAAATGATTTATCTTTAGCTTTTTTAGGTAAAACTAGATATCGTAGAGATTACCTTTTACCTACTTATACTAACAGGTTTAAGTGGCTCACCTTCTTTCTTTAAGTGATCTATATGGCCTATGTAGGCAATAAGTGCATTAGTCAGAGGAGCAACTGTTACCAACTTTAGAGATCAGATTTAAGTATAAATCTTCCTTCATAAGATTATTTTTCATCTTTGTATCTTATTGATTTAGCAAGTTCATTAGCATATATTTTATGTTTTGCTAAATTTGTTTCAGTAGATGACTTCTATTTTCAACGGAAGTCTTATTCCAAACATCTGCTTAAATTAGCTAATAGCTTCAGGAGTTAACATTTTGTGATTGTTCATTGCTCAATCTTCTAATTTCTTACAAATAAGTCTAAATTATTTTGATATAATGCGATAGCAGGTTACTGTATCTCCACTCCTCCTTTCAAAAGTAAAATATATAAATAGTATAATATGATAGATAAAGTGTCTAGTAATATTAAAGTGGCTAAACTGCTAGTAACCATTTTAAATATTAACACTATTTAACCAAAACTTAATTTTTGTATTTATACTGAGGTTATTGAGATGTTTATTGTAAAAAAAAGAAGTGAAAAAGTTAAAAAAAATTGAAAAAGCCCTTGCGTTGTAGTGAGGTGATGTGTATTATATGTCTTCACACGGCTGGCGGGTGATGTTAGCGGTTGAGAGGCAAAAATTTCTAGTGATATTTAAGAGGTATATTATATACAAACACTTTGTTAAAGAATTTGAGTATCAGTAGTTAGAGTAAGAATTTGATTTAAACTGAAGAGTTTGATCCTGGCTCAGATTGAACGCTGGTGGCATGCTTAACACATGCAAGTCGAACGGTAGCAGGACTAGCTTGCTAGTTGCTGACGAGTGGCGGACGGGTGAGTAACGCGTAGGAATCTGCCCATCTGAGGGGGATACCAGTTGGAAACGACTGTTAATACCGCATAGTATCTGTGGATTAAAGGTAGCTTTCGAGCTGTCGCAGATGGATGAGCCTGCGTTGGATTAGCTAGTTGGTGGGGTAAGGGCCTACCAAGGCCACGATCCATAGCTGATTTGAGAGGATGATCAGCCACATTGGGACTGAGACACGGCCCAAACTCCTACGGGAGGCAGCAGTGGGGAATATTGGACAATGGGGGAAACCCTGATCCAGCAATGCCATGTGTGTGAAGAAGGCCTTAGGGTTGTAAAGCACTTTAGTTGGGGAGGAAAGCCTTGAGGTTAATAGCCTTTAGGAATGACGTTACCCAAAGAATAAGCACCGGCTAACTCCGTGCCAGCAGCCGCGGTAATACGGGGGGTGCAAGCGTTAATCGGAATTACTGGGCGTAAAGGGTCTGTAGGTGGTTTGTTAAGTCAGATGTGAAAGCCCAGGGCTCAACCTTGGAACTGCATTTGATACTGGCAAACTAGAGTACGGTAGAGGAATGGGGAATTTCTGGTGTAGCGGTGAAATGCGTAGAGATCAGAAGGAACACCAATGGCGAAGGCAACATTCTGGACCGATACTGACACTGAGGGACGAAAGCGTGGGGATCAAACAGGATTAGATACCCTGGTAGTCCACGCTGTAAACGATGAGTACTAGCTGTTGGAGTCGGTGTAAAGGCTCTAGTGGCGCAGCTAACGTGATAAGTACTCCGCCTGGGGACTACGGCCGCAAGGCTAAAACTCAAAGGAATTGACGGGGACCCGCACAAGCGGTGGAGCATGTGGTTTAATTCGATGCAACGCGAAGAACCTTACCTGGTCTTGACATCCTGCGAACTTTCTAGAGATAGATTGGTGCCTTCGGGAACGCAGTGACAGGTGCTGCACGGCTGTCGTCAGCTCGTGTTGTGAAATGTTGGGTTAAGTCCCGCAACGAGCGCAACCCCTATTGATAGTTACCATCATTAAGTTGGGTACTCTATTGAGACTGCCGCTGACAAGGCGGAGGAAGGTGGGGACGACGTCAAGTCATCATGGCCCTTACGACCAGGGCTACACACGTGCTACAATGGGTATTACAGAGGGCTGCGAAGGAGCGATCTGGAGCGAAACTCAAAAAGGTACTCTTAGTCCGGATTGCAGTCTGCAACTCGACTGCATGAAGTCGGAATCGCTAGTAATCGCAGGTCAGAATACTGCGGTGAATACGTTCCCGGGTCTTGTACACACCGCCCGTCACACCATGGGAGTGGGTTGCTCCAGAAGTAGATAGCTTAACGAATGGGCGTTTACCACGGAGTGATTCATGACTGGGGTGAAGTCGTAACAAGGTAGCCGTAGGGGAACCTGCGGCTGGATCACCTCCTTAACGGAAATACGAAAAAAAATAAGTAAATAAGCTTTAATTGTTGATCAAGTGATTTAGCATAGTGTTTGTAGGTAATGTATTTTAGTGTGAATAAAATACGGGTCTGTAGCTCAGTTGGTTAGAGCGCACCCCTGATAAGGGTGAGGTCGGTAGTTCAAGTCTACTCAGACCCACCAATTTATGTTTTGTTGGGGCCATAGCTCAGCTGGGAGAGCACCTGCTTTGCACGCAGGGGGTCAGCGGTTCGATCCCGCTTGGCTCCACCAATATTTTATTTACATGAAAATAGAGATATTTAACAATTTAGTATAGAAATAGACTTAAGAAAATAAGTGCAAGCGGTGGATGCCTTGGCATTCAGAGGCGATGAAGGACGTGATAATCTGCGATAAGCTTCGGTTAGCTGGTAAATGAGCTATGATCCGGAGATTTCCGAATGGGGAAACCTGGCTAGAGAATAATCTAGTCACTCACTCGAATAGGGTGTAGAGCGAACGAGGGGAACTGAAACATCTAAGTACCCTTAGGAAGAGAAATCAATTGAGATTCCCGTAGTAGTGGCGAGCGAAGTGGGAGGAGCCTGGTATGATTTAGCTGTAATTATAGTAGAACAAGTTGGGAAGCTTGACGATAGAGGGTGATAGTCCCGTATACGAAATAATGACAGTGGAACTAAGCATACGAACAAGTATGGCGGGGCACGTGAAACCTTGTCTGAATATGGGGGGACCATCCTCCAAGGCTAAATACTACTGAATGACCGATAGTGAACTAGTACCGTGAGGGAAAGGTGAAAAGAACCCTTATAAAGGGAGTGAAATAGAATCTGAAACCGCTTGCATACAAGCAGTAGGAGCATGATTTAGTCATGTGACTGCGTACCTTTTGTATAATGGGTCAGCGAGTTACTTTTAGTGGCGAGGATAACTGAATAAGGGATCCGTAGCGAAAGCGAGTTTTAATAGGGCGATTAGTCGCTAGGAGTAGACCCGAAACCGGCGCGATCTATCCATGGCCAGGTTGAAGGTTAGGTAGTACTAACTGGAGGACCGAACCCAATACTGTTGCAAAAGTATGGGATGAGCTGTGGATCGGAGTGAAAGGCTAATCAAGCACGGAGATAGCTGGTTCTCCCCGAAAACTATTTAGGTAGTGCCTCGTGTATAACTCATTGGGGTAAAGCACTGTTTCGACAATGGGGGTTTTACGACCTTACTGACTCGATGCAAACTCAGAATACGATGAAGTTCAATCACGGGAGACACACTGCGGGTGCTAAGGTCCGTAGTGGAAAGGGAAACAGCCCAGACCGCCAACTAAGGTCCCTAAGTCATAGCTAAGTGGGAAACGAAGTGGGAAGGCCCAGACAGCCAGGAGGTTGGCTTAGAAGCAGCCACCCTTTAAAGAAAGCGTAATAGCTCACTGGTCGAGTCGGCCTGCACGTAAGATTTAACGGGGCTAAGCTATGCACCGAAGTTGCGGAATATATTTAGTATATTGGTAGGGGAGCGTTCTGTAAGCCGATGAAGGTGAACTGAGAAGTTTGCTGGAGGTATCAGAAGTGCGAATGCTGACATGAGTAACGTAAAATAAGTGAGATTCTTATTGGCCGAAAACCCAAGGATTCCTACGCAATGTTAATCAACGTAGGGTAAGCCGGCCCCTAAGGCGTAGCTGAAGAGTGAAGTCGATGGGAAACAGGTTAATATTCCTGTGCCGCTTATTATGAACGAAGGAGGGACGGAGAAGGTTAGGTAGGCCTGGCGGATGGTTGTCCAGGTGAAAGTATGTAGGTAGAGGTGCTAGGCAAATCCGGCATCTTGTTAATCTGAGATACGAGACGAAGTCAAACTTGTTTGACGAAGCTATTGATACCATGCTTCCAGGAAAAGCTTCTAAGTATAATTGTATAAGCGACCGTACTGTAAACCGACACTGGTGGGTAGGTAGAGAATACTAAGGCTATGAGATAACTCTGGTGAAGGAACTAGGCAAAATGACACCGTAACTTTGGAAGAAGGTGTGCCCTTGATGGTGATAAGACTTGCTCTTTGAGCTGTTGGGGGCTGCAGATACCAGGTGGCTGCGACTGTTTATCAAAAACACAGCACTCTGCGAAATCGTAAGATGAAGTATAGGGTGTGACGCCTGCCCGGTGCTGGAAGGTTAATTGAAGGGGTTAGCACAAGCGAAGCTCTGGATCGAAGCCCCAGTAAACGGCGGCCGTAACTATAACGGTCCTAAGGTAGCGAAATTCCTTGTCGGGTAAGTTCCGACCTGCACGAATGGCGTAACGATGGCCACACTGTCTCCACCAGAGACTCAGTGAAATTGAAATCGCTGTGAAGATGCAGTGTACCCGCGGTTAGACGGAAAGACCCCGTGAACCTTTACTACAGCTTTACACTGGACTTTGAATATTTATGTGTAGGATAGGTGGGAGACTATGAAGCAGCTACGCCAGTAGCTGTGGAGTCGTCCTTGAAATACCACCCTTGAATATCTGAAGTTCTAACTCAGGAGAAATTCGAGGACAGTGTATGGTGGGTAGTTTGACTGGGACGGTCTCCTCCTAAAGAGTAACGGAGGAGTACGAAGGTGCACTCGGTACGGTCGGAAATCGTGCCAAGAGTATAAAGGCAAAAGTGCGCTTGACTGCGAGAGTGACGGCTCGAGCAGGTACGAAAGTAGGTCTTAGTGATCCGGTGGTCCCGAATGGAAGGGCCATCGCTCAACGGATAAAAGGTACTCCGGGGATAACAGGCTGATTCCTCCCAAGAGTTCATATCGACGGAGGAGTTTGGCACCTCGATGTCGGCTCATCACATCCTGGGGCTGAAGCAGGTCCCAAGGGTATGGCTGTTCGCCATTTAAAGTGGTACGCGAGCTGGGTTCAGAACGTCGTGAGACAGTTCGGTCCCTATCTGCCGTGGGCGTTAGAGATTTGAGAAGAGTTACTCCTAGTACGAGAGGACCGGAGTGAACGAACCACTGGTGTTCCGGTTGTTTCGCCAGAAGCATTGCCGGGTAGCTACGTTCGGACGGGATAAACGCTGAAAGCATCTAAGCGTGAAGCCTCCTTCAAGATTAGATCTCTCTGATGTAAATCAGTAAGGAACGTTGGAGACTACGACGTTGATAGGCTGGGTGTGGAAGTATAGCAATGTATGAAGCTTACCAGTACTAATGATCCGAGAGACTTAAGTCTATTTCTATACTGAATTGTTAAATATCTTTATAATCCCAAAACACAGTTTTGGCGATGATAGCTTGTAGGAACCACCTGATCCCATTCCGAACTCAGAAGTGAAACTACAAAACGCCAATGATAGTCTGGCATTGCCCAGGTGAAAGTAGGTAGTCGCCATCTTCTTAGTTTATCCAAAGACTTATCGTGATAAGCTCAAATACAATGCCTCATAAAAATATGGGACTTGTTGTTTCTACTGTAATATAAATTATTTTCTATACAACTCTTTTAATTCTATAATGCTTTGATATTTGAATTTATTATTTTTTTGTTATGTAGTTATTGAATATTTTAATAAATTAATATTTTAACTTATGAAAATAGTAACTAACTCAGACTTGTTTATTGGTATTAATTTTTAAATAGTTCAAGGTGTACTTCTTGTTATTGATAACTTAATTTAATTTATAGTGTTTGTATGAGTTTAATCTACTTTTTTATCATCAAAATTAACATAAATTTAGTTATTTAAGGGAGCACTAAAAATAATAGTGCTACTGCTTAAACTATCTTTTAGATTATACTAGGTTAGATATAAGTAAATCTAATAAAAAATCAAAGATATATAAGTGATAAAAAGATATTGGATATGATTAAAGTTAATAGATCAATAAATCTTTTATGGTAAAAGTATAATTTAAATTTTTAGTATATATCTTAATTCTCTATAATTTAAAAAAATATAGAAGGAAAATATGCTACTTTAGTTGTAACTCAAACAAAATTCGTTAAGTCAGTTCGTGAGTTGGTGGAGTTGGATTTTGGTGTGCTATAGAAGCATATTAATAGCATATAAAGTTAATTAAATGCTGTGTTAAATGCGTATGGATAGAAAAAAGTTGAAAACCCTACTCTGAAAACAATAGTTAACTAAAGGTAAAGTGATTATATCTGATATAGTAAGAAATGATATCAGTATACTTAAATTATGAATACAAATCAATAAGATACTAATACTACTTATGATAGTAGAAAAGAAAAATTGTGTAGTTATTTATAAAGATAAGTAGTAGGATTATCTGAACACTCATGTAAACCACACTCAAAGAATGTGGAAGCTACATTGGCAAAGACAACTAAAAGAAAAATTATAAATATAACTTTAGTAAAAATGCATATAATGTTGTTTTTTGCTTGTGATATTTCTTGAGGTGGTGCACGTAATTCATATTGTCTAGGGTATGACATAACTATAGCAATATAAATTATAGCGATCATTGAGGTTACAAATACCCAGCTGTACGTATGCATACCTAAAATTCTTGAACCGAATCCAACTGGATCTGTAACATGTAAGGCAATTTGTCTAAGAGAAACAAAAGATGTAAATACTGCGGCTAGTAGTGATAATGCATAATGGCTAGGACGTATATTAAAACGAATGTTAAGTAAAAAACCAAATCCAATTGCTAATAGCCCTAATCGCTGTAATAAGCATAAGGGACAAGGAAGTTCATCCATTGCAAACTGTAAATAGAAAGCAGCAATTATAGTTACCGTTATTCCCATTAATTCTATAGCACTTAGAGCTTTAATTAGGTCATTTTCAATAAACTTTTGCATAAGCAGTTATTTTATGATTATAAGTAGATAGATAAGTGATTTGTCATGTGATGTAAAAATACAAGTCCAGATACAATTAGGAAAATGCTGAATGTGATGACTCCCCAACGTCTATTAAACCAAGCAGTTAATATTGAAATGAAAAGTAACACAAAACTTACTAATATGCCTGGCATATTTATTTACTCCTACATTTAACAATTGAAATTAAATAATAGCAGTAAATATAAATATTGTATATATAATTTTCATTATGTTATTCAAAAGCATATTTCATACCACTATCTAATACCATTATGAGGATGTTATAACTTTGATGTTGTGGTAATTTTTCAATTAGCTTTTTGGCAACAAAATAGTTAGCACCGCTGCTATGTCCAGCATAAATACCTTGCTCATTAGCTAAATCATGACATCCTTGTATCGCTTGGTCATCAGTAAATTGTATTATTTCGTCAATATATGAAAGATTCATTGAATTGCAAAAAACTGGATTACCTGGACCTTCTACTTTATAGCTGTGGATGTTTTCTTGAATTGGAG
Source organism: Francisella persica ATCC VR-331 (assembly GCF_001653955.1). NCBI lineage: Bacteria > Pseudomonadati > Pseudomonadota > Gammaproteobacteria > Thiotrichales > Francisellaceae > Francisella > Francisella persica. Next base: position 105,224 of record NZ_CP013022.1, on the reverse strand, counting down.
CTCCATGATGAAAAATATCATAGTAAACTGAACCTTTAGGGTCTGGCATAATGACCTTAGTTTGAGGATAGATCTCTTTTATCCTTTTTGCGCATCCGGTAATTGTACCACCAGATCCACCAACAGTTATAAAATAATCAATATTAAATAACTGATTTAGAAAATAGTTAACTATTTCTTGCCCTGTAGTTTTGTAATGGCATTCAGTATTTAGTTGATTATCATACTGGTTAATTAATATACCGTTTATATCTTTAGCTATTTGTTTAGCTTTATTGACATAAAAATCTTTATCCTTATAATCAGCAGTATCTTTACAAATAGTCAAATTAGCACCAAAACTTCTTATCATTATTCTTTTAATTTGCCCAGTTTTGGCAGGGCAAGTTATATATACTGGATGGCCATATAATTTACCGATCGCAGCAAGAGAGGTACCCATGTTACCAGAACTAGCTTCGACAACAGCTTGTTTCGATGATATTTTTTTATTGATAATAAAATCTTCTAAAATATATTTTGCAACACGGTCTTTGATACTACCAGTAGGGTTTAACCATTCACATTTAGCATAAAGATTATGATTGTTTATTATGTTTTTAAGTTTTATTATAGGAGTTTTTCCTATTAGAGATAGCATTAGCTTAGTCTGTTTCTTTTAAAACTTAGAGTATTTTAACAAAATGTTTGCTATAGAAATTGATTTAAGAGTTTATTTATTAACAGTATGATAAATAGCCATCGAGTAAGAAGAAGCTTGGTGTATTATTGCTGCTTAAGAAGCAATTACTGTAGTTATTATATTAATATTATTTTTCTCATTGGATTTTTCCTAGTTTTAATTTACTCTATATCTTTTAATGGATCATATCATTAGTGATATCTACAGTTAAGCTATCATTCATTAGCGATGATCGTTCTAACAGTTTGACATTTGTCTAGGTTTGCTTCATTTAAGCCGACATAACTCTATTTAGAGTATCTACTACATATAATTTATTTTGTGATAATGATGTTACTGATTTACATTGTGTTGGCCATTTATCTTCTAATCTTGGATTATTTAGACTTTTATTCCTATAGCCATTTTATAAATGGTACGGAAACTGAGTTAGCACTGGCAAACATATAATTAACAGTTTGATACATAGATTTTGCCTCTGGAAAGTTTTTACTTATAAAAGTTGTTCTGACAAATCTATAGGCATAATTTGCTCCACCAGGTAGTTTATCAATATTATAAAACCAAGTTTTTTAGCTTGTTTAAGAATTTTTTGTTTTTGATCGTAACTTCTTGATTCATTACTGATTGCTTTAACATTGCAATGCACAGTTAATTTGCCATTTATATACTCTATTAGTACGCAGGCTGTCTACTGTTTCATCTTCAACTATATAATGTAATAGAAATGTTACTCTCTTCACCATTAATTTTTTAGCGGAGGGTTGTATATTTTATAATTATCAAGGTTATTGAGAACTTTATTAACAGTAGCAAAATTACCTATATATATCTGAACCAATATAGTCTATTTACTTCAGGCTTAGTTATGTCTCTCTTTGGTTTAATAGTGTACCAAGATAAAGTACGCAGTTAAATCTTTTTCATTAAGGCCTTCACCAGTTAGATGCTAAATTTATCTAATTATAGATGCATAACCATATTTTTGGTCAATTTTAAAGAGTTATTTTTAAAACTACCTATTTCTTTCGTACCTCTTGGATATAATAGTCAAGCTTGGTTAAATCTAAAATAGATCCATGGTTCTAGTAGTGTAAACACCTAAATCACCATCAAAGCTATAGTTAAATACTGAGCAAGCAAAAGTAGGAGATACTACAGTAAAAATACTGCTAGCTAATAAAATTCTTGAGATTATTATTTTTAATATTTTACTTTAAATTAAATAATTTTAATTTAGTCATTTAATTTACACTGTTAGTATATAGTAGTATTAATTTGTCTGTAGCAAAAAATGCATAACTATTATACGTAAATGGAGGTTGTCTATGAATTTTGATGATATTTTTCGCTAAGCGTATTAATATAGCAACATTTACTGAGTTAGCAAAACGGTTAAATGTTTCTCAGAGTACAGTTTCACGTATAGTTCAAAGTTTAGAGGAATCTATTAATATTATATTAAGCTACTAAATAGGCATTCAAGAGGTTTTATCGAAATGATAGCGAAGGTGAGTCACTACAACTTTAGTTATATCAAAGAACAAACTGTTATGGTATTTCAAAAATGGGTTAATAATTTTAAACAAGTTAATGGTATTTTAAGAGTGGGAGTACCAAAACTATTTTTTGATAATATTCTTGCTCCTAAGCTTGATACATTTTATGCACGCTACCCCTCATGTGCAGCTAATATTTAATTATACACTAGTAACTGTTAATTTAATAAAAGGTAATACAGCAAATTACGACAAGAAAACCGACGACAGCTCATAATTGTAATATAAAAACTCTGATTAGAGCTAAGAATAAGTTTTATGCTTATAAAAAGTATATTCAAGAAAAGGGAATTCCTCAGACGATAAAGGAATTGGAAAAACCATAGTTTTGTGGGCTTTATAGATAAAGATAAGTGTCAGAATATTTTGGTTGGTTTCTCAGAAAACAAGATAATTCTAGTTGAGAAATATTAATGCTATTTATTTCTTAATAATGCTATTAACTTAGCAACTAAATATTTTTAATATAGAACCAGTTTTAAGTAGATATTATTTAGGTAAAATAAGTTTCTACTTGATACGTGCTACTGGTGTACGTAGTAATTTAGAGCAGGAGTTTGTTGATGTATATTGACAAGACAAATTATTTTAAATAATTTGTAATATTTATATAATAGTTTTCAAAAAATCCTTACTAAGGAAATATTCTTTTAACCAATTAAATTGAATGCAATAATAAAAATCTAAACAACAACAAGTAACTAACTGCTATGAGAAAGGTATTTAAAAAGTTTATAACATACATAAGAACAAATATATTTTAAAAGAATAATTACTGATGAGATAATTGTGTAAAAATAAAGGTAATTAATTTATTTTAAAACTGCTAATTTGCTTAGTCATAACCATTAATCTATGTCTTATGCTTCTTTAACTGAGTTTGGATTTAGATCTAATGGTATTGATAGTGATATATCTATAATTATGAAAAGTCTCAATCACAGTAATGTATTAAGAGAAAAGAATTAGAGAATAGAATAGCTATTGCTAGTAAATATCATAATAGATAAGCTACTTACCAATACAAAAGCTTGAGAATATTTCTCCTAATAAATCATCTGAACTAAACTCACCAGTAATCGAATTAAGATACTCTTGGACAATTAATAACTCTTCAGCTAAAAGTTCACCATTATCAAGTTCTAATTGTTCTTTGGCAAGCTTAATATGTTCAAAAGCATTGTTTATCGCTGTAACGTGTCTTTCACGTGCGGTATAAATACTTTCATTCTGATTTGTATAGCCAACTTTATTTAGAATATGTTGTTTTAATTTTTCAATGCCAATGTTATTTTCAGCTGATATATATATATGATTGTCATGGTTTTGTGGTATTTCTTTAAGAAGATCTATCTTGTTATGTACATATGTAATATCAATATCTTTAGGAATTTGATCATAAAATTCAGGAATTACTTGTTTTATATCACTAAATTTAACCTGGCTACTTGTATAGTCATCAGTTACAAATAGTACTTGATCAGCTTCTTGAATTTTCTTGATAGCTCTTTTAATCCCTTCACTTTCAATGATATCATCACTGTTGCGTAGTCCTGCAGTATCAATTATATGCATAGGGACGCCATTGATTTGAACATGTTCTTTGACAATATCTCTAGTTGTACCTGCGATTGATGTTACAATTGCTGATTCTTTGCCTGCAAGAGCATTTAATAGGCTTGACTTACCTGCATTTGGTTTTCCAACTAATATTAATGTAATTCCTTCAGCAAGGATAACACCTTGTTTACAGCTATTTTTTACCGCTAAAGTAATTTTGTGTATTTCTTCTAGACTAGTGTGAATTTTCTGATCTTTTAAAAAGTTTATTTCTTCCTCTGGAAAATCAATAGATGCCTCTACATACATTCTTAAGTAGATAAGTTTTTCTAAAAGATTGTTTATTTCTTTAGAAAAATCTCCTTGAAGTGATTTAGCTGCAGATTTAGCTGCTATTTCTGATGATGCATTAATAATATCAGCAATAGCTTCTGCTTGAGCTAGATCAACTTTGTTATTGAGAAATGCTCTTTCAGTAAACTCACCAGCCTTTGCCATCCTAGCACCACAGTTAAGAGCTGCTTTGATAATCAAATTCAATATAAATGGATTACCATGAGCCTGTATTTCTACAACATCTTCACCTGTATATGAAAAAGGCGCATTAAAGAATATTGCGATACCATGGTCTATCATTTCACTATCATTATAAATATTACAGAATGTTGCATAACGAAGCTTTAGCTGTTTTTTAGTAAGTTTCTTAGCTATCGCTAAAGCATCTATCCCTGATATGCGAACTATACCTATACCACCATTACCTTGAGGAGTTGCTACTGCAACTATAGTATCCTTTGTATACATATTTATCTTAACTTTAAATTTGAATTATCAAAATTAACATCATCTTCTTGATCAAGAATTCTACCTTTTTTGCTTTTATATTGTCTAAAAAATTCCAGATTTTCTTTAATTATTTTTCTACGTATAAAAAACGAAGAAATCATCAGAAAGATTATTAAAAAAACAAATAAAGGGGCAAAAAGGATAAATGATAGTACTGCAATTGTGATAAGAGTTAGTGAAGTTAAAATTTGTTTTACATTATTGTTCATTACTTTTGCTTTATGTTATTTAGCTTGTATAATATGATTACAAGTATATCACTTAGGTCGTTATTTAAATAGAGCTCTATAAAATTATATGAGCTTGTTGGTATTCAAATTCGGAGGTTTATATGAATATTCAAATTACTGGTAGACATGTGGAAATTACTGATTCAATTAAAATCTATGTTAATGAAAAAGTAGGTAAAGTTGGACACTATTTTGATAATATTACTTCAACTAAAGTTATATTAGATGTTGGGAAAGATCAACAAGTAGCAGAAGCTATAGTTACAGTTCCTGGCAGTGAATTTGTTGCAAAAGCAGAAGACAAGGATTTATATGCAGCTATAGATATGCTTGAAGATAAGTTAGCGCGTCAGCTAAAAAAACACAAAGATAAAATGAGATGTAATAACGGAGAATAAGCATTTCTTCTTTACGCAAATCTATCATTTTTACCTATGAATTTAGAAGCTATTATTGATAAAAAAAATATCATATTAAATTTGAATATTGAGTCTAAAAAACGCTTAATTGAGTTTTTTGCAAATAGAATTGCAGATACTTACCCTGATGTAAGTGAAGATCTTGTGCTTAGAAATATTTATAAGCGCGAAAGAATAGGTAATACTTATATTGGTAAAAATATTTATATTCCTCATTGTCGAGTTGAGAATCTTATGACTACTAGGTTAATTATCGTTACATTAAAAAATAGTTATTATGATAATACTGTCAATGATGATATAAAAATAGCAGTAGGTGTTTTTTTTCCTGATAATATATCTACAATTCATATGGAGCTGTTAAAACAATTAGCTTTATATCTAAAAGAAGATAAAACACAGCAGTATTTTCAACAAGCAGAAAATTCCGAAGATTTGTATAATTTAATTATTAATACTAGTAATGAATAATCTTATTTAATAATATACGTATAGTTCTAATTGAGCCATCTCATAGTGGTAATGTTGGCTCTACTGCTAGAGCGATGTTAAATATGGGGCTGACAAACTTATGGCTTGTAAATCCTAAAAAAACGATATTGATAATGAAGCAATAGCACTACCTTGTCATGCTACTGAGGTAGTAAAAACGCTACTATAGTAACTAGCCTAGCAGATGCTCTTGAGGATATTGATTATATTGTTGGTACAAGTGCCAGAGTACGCAGAGTATCTTTGCCTATAGAGCCTATCGCTAAAGTTGCGACAAGTATCCTTGCTAAAATGCAAAAGTCTAACCAAAAGATTGCAATATTATTTGGGCGTGAGAGAACAGGATTGCTAAATGAAGAACTTTTGATGAGTAATGTCCATGCTTATGTACCTTCAAATGACTATGAAATTTATAAGCAAGCAGTTGAGAGATGAGCAATTTAAAAGAAGTTCACGAATATAATCATTTGCATAAAGAAGCTTCTGTCAAAGAGCTACAAGGTCTATATCAGCACTTTGAAGATAGTATGATAAAGGCGGGGTTTTTAGATAAAGATAAGCCAGGACATGTTATGGACAAAATACGAAGACTTTTTCAAATATCTGGGCTTGAGAGTCAAGAAGTGAAGATTTTGAGAGGTTTTTTAACATCATTAGATAAATTAGGATAGGTAGTATGATTATACTAGGTATAGATGAAGTAGGGTGTGGACCATTATCATGACCTGTAGTCGCTGATGGTGTTATTTAGATCCAAATGTAAAATATATGGTCTTGCCGACTCAAAAAAGTAATTGAGAAAAAACGTAAATATCTATATCAGCAAATAATCACTCAAGCAAAGGCGTATACCGATATTAGAAATTAGTCCACAGCAAATTGATGAGAACACTGCAAGCTATGTATCAAGTTGCAGATAATTTTAAAAGGCAATTTGATAAAGTTCTAGTTGACGGTAATAAATTACAAAAAGGGATTATAATTCAGAAGCTATAGTAAAGGTGACTCAAAAGTTATATAAAGGTGACTCAAAAGTTATAGAAATGTTAGCAGCTTCGATATTAGCAAAGGTGCATAGAGATAGAATATATCTTGAGCATGATAGATTATATATCCATGGTATGGCTTTGCTAAGGGCTATCCAACCAAAAATTTAGAAAATATAGAAAAATATAATGTATTTTATATTCATATAAAAAGCTATAAGCCGATACAGTTACTACTTTGAAATTAGGGAGATTGTTATGCCACTGGCAAAAGCTTAGAAATTTTGGCTCTGACAGCGACATTAGTGATGTCAGAATTAAACATCAATCTATATGTTATTTATGATTTTTCGGTATTATCTTTAGGGATGATTTTAAAAATTGGTCCATTATTTTACTCTTCTATCTATGTTTTAGAGTTTTTTTCTCAGCGCTATAATACTGCATTTGGTCTATTAGTAGCGTTATGTTTGCTAATAGCATGGTCTTGGTACTAATTTTATATAATTCTGCTGCGATTTATTTGGAGTGACTTTCCCCTAGCTATAATCGCTGGCTAATAAGTGATGTAACGTGTGGTTTAATACTATTATTCACTATAAAAGATGGTCTTTCGATAATAGTTAAAATTAATAAATTAAGCTTTACTTTTTAATCATTACTATTATTTTTATACTTGGCATATTTGATTTATCAAACTGATACTTCGTCAATTGAAAATATTGATTGAACTAATATAACAATTCTTACTGTCTTTAAATATATCCTTTGGTACGCGGTCATAAGATATTTGCTGCAAAATCTAAAAAAAATAGCGTTTTATGCGGTGATTTTTGCAGGTATTTATTTGTGAAATTAATCTAGCGAAAGAACATTTCCTAAATTTGTCTGACATATTTTGCTAGGATTAGCAGTTTCGTCATCTTCACCTTCATTAATATTAATGCCATAACCAAATTCACGGGCATACATTCCTTGTTCTGTTTCTTTAGAAAATACTTCTAAGACAGCTTCAATAGGAATGTTTATAGATATTGGCTCACTATCAAATGTTGCGTCAAAACTAATATGGTTATCATCTATAGCTAAATTCTGTATTGCTTGAGGAGATAAATCTAAAAGTATTTTTTTATCCTCATCAATATAGTTTGCAGGTACTATAACACCTTCATATTCAGTATCAACTAAAACATAAGGTGTAAATCCATGATCAACTAGCCAGTTGTATGTAGCTTTAACTACATATGCTCTAAGCATAGACATACTAAACTCCTTTTGCTTTGATGGTTTTTATAAAGTTAGGTTCACTAAGTAGTTCTTTAATCTCTTTGATAATATTCTTATCTTTTGTTGGTATCGAGATCTTTAGCTTAATTAAATAATAAAAAACAAAAGTTATTATCAGAGTCAATACATTTATATTTTGCGCATCAGGATTACTTTCTGCGTTTATTTCTCTTTCGCTAACTATTGTTTTGTAAGTGCTAATGATATCCCTTTGCATCATCATTTTTATTTCGACGGCTTGTTTTTTATCCAAATTATGGTTTTCCAACTTGATAATGTTTTGTAGAAATGTTTTATTAACATATTCTAACAATATTCTTGCATTAGCACGCTGTTTTGGAAATACCGGAAACATTGGAGGAAACGGATATAAATCTTCTATAGCTTCTATAATCACACTAAGTCTATATACAGCAAAATCATCAGTACTAAGCGTAGGGATATTGCCATTGGGTGTGATGATATTTAGCTCCTCTAGATATTTTGAATTTTCTTCTTTAGAAACATCTACAATTTTCGCATTAGCTCCTTTAATAAGAAGGACCATGCGGACTATATCACTATAGATATCATCTTTTTTTGTGTATAAAAGCAAGATTGTATCCTCCTAGTAAAATAAAAAGAATAATAGAAAGGTTATATATAGATTAACGCTTAGAGAACTGTCTTCTTCTACGAGCTTTTCTAAGACCAAATTTTTTACGCTCAACTTTACGTGGGTCACGAGTAACAAAACCTGCTTCACGAAGAGCTGATTTAAGAGTTTCATCATGCTCAATTAAAGCTCTAGTGACACCAAGGCGGATAGCACCAGCTTGACCAGTAGTTCCGCCACCTTTAACTGTTACTTTGAAATCAAAGTTATCAGTGTTGTTAGTTAGTTCTAAAGGTTGCTTTACAACCATGCAGTCTGTTTCACGACATAGGTATTGCTCTAATGGAAGACCATTAACAACAAACTGACCAGTACCTTTTTTCATAAATACGCGAGCTACAGAACTTTTGCGACGACCTGTACCATAATTATATTCTGACATTTTTACCATCCTTTATTAAATATTGTGAGCTTTAGGTTGTTGAGCTGTATGTGGGTGAGTTTCACCTGCATAAACTTTTAACTTTTTAAACATAGTGCGACCTAGTGGAGTTCTAGGAAGCATCCCTCTAACAGCTTTTTCAATAGCTCTTTCTGGATGAGTTGTTATTAGCTTCTCGAAAGATACTGATTTGATACCGCCAATATAACCAGTATGATGGTAATAAGTTTTAGCTTTTCTTTTGTTACCAGTTATAGCTATTTTTTCAGCATTTACGATAACAACATAATCACCAGTATCCATGTGAGGAGTATATTCTGGCTTGTTTTTTCCTCTTAGGATCATTGCTACTTCAGTAGCTAGACGACCTAAAGTTTTATCTGTAGCATCAATCAAAAGCCATTCTATTTTGGTATTTGATGGTTTTGCAGTAAACGTTTTCATCTTTTTTCCTTTATTTATTGTTGTCAATTACTCAGTTTTTGCAAAAAATTCTTGATTCGCAAGCTGGTTTTAGCTTGTTTGACTTTAAGATTTTGCAGACTACATGATACATTTTTCGCGCGAAATAATCAAATCATTAAGGCTTTTTATTTTGAATAATTTTATCTGCTTGATTATTTGACCTTTGAATACAGTTCTCAATTGCTAATCTGTCAAAAAAGTTACCACTTATAAAGAGATCAGGGTTTTTTTGTAACTCTTTATCTAGATCTTCTAGAAATTGGCTATGATTGCGGTGATAGCATGGCAGAGTGTTATTTTTGATATATGTATACAGAATCTCTTCTTTTTTTATATTTAACAGTTTTGTGATTTTAGCTAATAACTCATTTTCAGAAAAATAATTACGACAATGAAAAACAACTGCTCTATAGTTTCGATTATCGACAACATCTCGTGAAACTGCAGAATAAAAGAATTGTTGTTTACCAATTAAGCCGGCTAAATTCTTAATATGTTTTAAACTTGTTTTACTAGTAACAATTCCTACACTTATTAGTTTCAATATTGTAGGCCTGTATTGATGTTTTGTTAAGTTTGGTAATATCTTTTCTAATAAAGATTCGGTCACATCCCATGGTGTTGCAAAACAGAGATTTTCACAAGTATATTTAGCATGGTTTGTGTGTATATACCATTTTAGCGGTTTTGTTACACTTATAACAGTTTCTTTTATAACATTTTGGTTATGTTTTTTAAAAAGCTCAGCTAAACCATTCTTTAGAGTAAAACTTCGCGGCAATGTCGTATCTCTATCATATTTTTTAAATAAATATTCCATTGGGAAGTTCTCACTATTTTGAGATAATACAGCATCAAAACAATACTTCAAAGTTTGATTATAATTTCTTTTACCAAATAGCTTTGTAGCATATTCACTAACAGTCTTATCTTCTTTTGAGGCTTTTCTATTTCTCAAAAAACTAAGAGCTGCTGTAAACGGATTAATATTTGTAAAAATACTTTGAATTTTATTATTTGGTTGAACAAATAAGAATGGTGCTTTTTTTCTTGATTGGATATCTTTTTCAAGAGAGTTATTGCGAATATATTTTATAGTTTCATTGTAAGAGTTATATATTGTGTGAGCTCCCATCTCAAACCAAAAATCATTGTATGAAATTGAGTCAATACAACCACCGACCTTATTAGCCTCAAAGATACAGTTTTTTATTGTCGCATCAGTTAATCGTTGGGCTAAAGAGATACCAGAGATTCCAGCACCAATTATAATAGTGTCAAAATATTTTGTATCAGTCATTTGGTAAAAGTATCCATAGTTTGCCGCGGTTATTCATTAGACCGGCGTTAAATTCTGCTTGTTTACCATGTCCCCAAAATATATCACCCCTAATTGCACCTTTTATAGCTCCACCTGTATCTTGAGCTATCATTAGCCTATCAAGAGGCTTAGTATCATGGTGATTATTAGTAAAGTAATCTGTCTCTAACCATAAAGGTACACCATAAAGGTAGTATTTATTATCAACGGCAAGAGAATATCCAGGTGTTAGCTCAACTTCTTGAGCGCCTACAACATTTTTACTATCAATATATCTAAAAAATACAAAAGAAGGATCATAATTTAAAACATCATCGATCTTATCTTTATTGTCATCAAGCCATGCTTTTATAGCTTGCATAGATATTTGCTCAGCATTCATATAACCATGATCAAGTAAATATCTACCGATAGGTTTATACTCATGGCCATTTTGGCTATCATAACCTATAAGAATGTCACCACTATCAGTTTGGATGCGACCAGAGCCCTGAATTTGTAAAAATGTCCGGTCAACTTTTGATTCTACCCATGCTAAAACATCTTTTGTCGGAAGTAGATCACCATTTGATATTTCTTCACGTGAATAATAAGGAACAAATTTACCATTTTGATACATCCCAAAAGAAAAGCCGCCATCGCCTTTAGGTTTTTTAACTAAATTATCAGGAGTACGATATATAGGTACAGTATATTGTAAAGTTTTAACTAAACTACCTTTCATCGAAGGCTCATAATAGCCTGTAAATAAACCAGTATCTTTCCCTTTGTATATTATTTGATATGGAGTGAAATTCTGCTCAAAAAATATTTTAGCTTGTTGGTTATTGTTTAAATCTGTATTTACTACCTTATGGCAGGTATTTATCCAGTTTGAATATTCGTGTTTATTTTCCTCTAATATCTTTTTACATGATCTTTTAAAAGTTCTAAAAGATTCAAGTTGATCAGAACTATCCCAGTTTCTTAAATCTTCAAAGCTCGATTTTTTATAATCTATATTTTTTGAGTATTTTTTTGTTAAGTAGCGCTGAGCAGTAAGATTATTACACCCAGTTATAAGTATAAAACTAACTACAATAATTATTTTTTTTAAGGTTTCTTTTACTTTTTTAATGTACATATAAAAAAAATACCAATAATTTCTTGAAAGTATAGAGTTAACCACTATCTATAAAGCATATAGCAAATTGTAGTATTAACAGAACTAAAATAAAAGGTTGTTTTATGAGTAAACAAGAAAAAAGTAAGGTAGAAGATAAAGGTCTTGAGGTTGAAACAGAAGCACAAGTAGAAACTGAGCAAGAATGCGCTAATGGAGCTATAGAAGAATTATCTGTAGAAGAACAATTAGAAAGAGCAAAGGATACTATAAAAGAACTAGAAGAGAGTTGTGATAGATTTAGAGATGAAGTTTTAAGAGCAAATGCTGAAATGGAAAACATTCGTAAAAGAGCTGAGAGAGATGTATTTAATGCCCGTAAATTTGGCATAGAGAAGTTTGCCAAAGAACTTTTACCTGTAATTGATAGTATTGAACAAGCATTAAAGCATGAGGTTAAACTTGAAGAAGCTATTGCAATGAAAGATGGTATTGAGTTAACAGCAAAAATGTTAGTTGATGTACTCAAGAAAAATGGTGTAGAAGAGCTAGATCCAAAGGGTGAAAAATTTGATCCTAATCTACATGAAGCTATGGCGATGATTCCTAATCCTGAATTTGAAGATAATACTATCTTTGATGTGTTTCAAAAGGGTTATATGTTAAATGGTCGTGTTGTTAGAGCTGCAAAAGTTGTCGTAGTAAAAAATTAAAAAAACACTTGAAAAGATTATAAGTATGCCCATCTAATAGCTAGATGGGTTTGTAATTTTAAAAAAATTACAAAATAAAAACAGGAGAATCAAATGGGAAAAATAATAGGTATAGATTTAGGAACTACTAACTCTTGTCTTGCTATTATGGATGGCAAGACTGCTAAAGTTATTGAAAATGCTGAAGGACATAGAACAACTCCTTCAGTAGTTGCATATACTGATAATGGTGAAATATTAGTAGGTCAAGCTGCTAAAAGACAAGCAGTGACAAACCCTGATAACACATTCTTTGCTATCAAGAGACTTATAGGTCGTAAGTATGATGACAAAGCTGTACAAGAAGATATTAAAAAGAAAGTACCTTATGCGGTAGTTAAAGCTGATAATGGTGATGCTTGGGTTGCTACTAAAGATGGCAAAAAAATGGCTCCTCCACAAGTTTCAGCTGAAGTTTTAAGAAAAATGAAAAAAACAGCAGAAGATTATTTAGGTGAGAAGGTTACAGAGGCTGTAATTACAGTGCCTGCATACTTTAACGATAGCCAAAGACAAGCAACAAAAGACGCTGGTAAAATTGCAGGTCTTGATGTTAAAAGAATCATTAATGAGCCTACAGCGGCAGCTTTAGCTTATGGTGTTGACTCTAAAAAAGGTGAGCAAACTGTAGCTGTATATGATTTAGGGGGTGGTACTTTTGATATCTCAATTATTGAAATTGCTGATGTCGATGGCGACAACCAGATAGAAGTATTATCAACAAATGGTGATACTTTCTTAGGTGGTGAAGATTTTGACTTAGCTTTGATGAATTATCTAATCGATGAGTTCAAAAAAGAACAAGGTATAGATCTGCATAATGACAAACTAGCTTTACAAAGAGTTAGAGAAGCTGCTGAAAAAGCAAAAGTAGAATTATCATCAGCACAACAAACTGATGTTAATCTACCATATATTACAGCTGATGCAACAGGACCTAAGCACTTAAATATCAAAGTAACTAGAGCTAAATTTGAATCTTTAGTTTCTGATTTAGTAATGAGATCTCTGGAGCCTTGTAAGAAAGCTTTAGAAGATGCTGGTTTAAGTAAGTCTGATATTACAGAAGTATTACTAGTAGGTGGGCAAACTCGTATGCCTCTAGTACAAGAGAAAGTAAAAGAGTTCTTTGGTAAGGAGCCGCGTAAAGATGTCAATCCTGATGAAGCTGTAGCAGTTGGTGCGGCCATCCAAGGTGGTGTATTAGCTGGTGATGTTAAAGATGTACTTTTACTAGATGTAACTCCACTTTCTCTAGGTATTGAGACTATGGGTGGAGTGATGACTAAGCTTATCGAGAGAAATACGACTATCCCTACTAAAAAGTCACAAGTTTTCTCTACAGCTGAAGATAATCAGTCTGCAGTAACAATTCATGTCCTTCAAGGTGAGCGTGAGATGGCATCTGCAAACAAATCTCTAGGTAGATTCGATTTAGCAGATATTCCGCCAGCACCACGTGGTACGCCACAAATTGAAGTAACTTTTGATATAGATGCTAACGGTATATTAAATGTATCTGCAAAAGATAAAGCTACTGGTAAAGAGCAAAATATAGTAATTAAATCTTCAAGTGGTTTATCTGAAGAAGATATCGAAAAAATGGTACAAGATGCTGAGTCTAACGCTGAAGCAGATAAGAAGTTCCATGATCTTGTAGCTGCTAGAAATACTGCTGATAATCTAATTCATAGCTCAAGAAAAGCAATTCAAGAGCTAGGTGATAAAGTAACATCAGAAGAAAAAGATAAGATCGAAGAAGCTTGTAAAGAGCTTGAAGCTGCAACTAAAGGTGATGATAAACAAGCAATTGAAGCTAAAACTAAAGCTCTAGAAGAAGCATTTGCACCTATAGCTCAGAAAGCTTATACTGAGCAAGCTCAAGCTGCTGGTGCTAAAGCTGAAGAACCTAAGAAAGATGAAGATGTTGTTGATGCTGACTTTGAGGATGTTGAAGACGACAAAAAATAAATAATATTTAAATAATCAATAAAGTGTGGTTTATCCACACTTTTCTTTTTGTTATAATGGTCTGTCTAAATTTTTTAGGTTAAGTAAAATGCAACAGAAGTGCTATTATGAAATTCTAAATGTATCAAAAACTGCCTCAGGTGTTGAAATCAAAAGAGCTTATAGAAAGCTTGCGATGAGATATCATCCAGATCGTAATCCTGGTGATAAAGAGGCAGAGATAAAATTTAAAGAAATATCTGAAGCCTATGAAATATTAAGTGATGATGGTAAAAGAGCTCGATATGATCAATTCGGCCATGCTGGGATAAATCAACAAGCAGGTGCTAGAGCTGCTGGATTTGGTGGTTTTGAAGATATTTTTGATACTTTCTTTGGTGGAGGAGCTTCGCGTGGTTCTGCTAGGTCTAGAGCATCTCGAGGTAGCGATTTAGAGTACACTTTAGAAATAACTTTAGAAGAAGCTTTCTTTGGTGTTGAGAAAGATATATCTATACCTAGGATGGAGTCGTGTGATAGTTGTGATGGTACAGGTTCTAAATCTAGAACCAAAACTACTTGCCATGCTTGTCATGGTCAGGGGAATATCCGTAGACAACAAGGTTTCTTCACTTTTGAACAAACGTGTCCGGTATGTAATGGTACTGGCTATAGTATTACTGATCTTTGTGATGCTTGTTATGGTAACGGTAAAGTCAAGAAGCAAAAGACTCTTAAAGTTAAAATACCAGAGGGTGTTGACAATGGTGATAGAATCAGGCTTCAAGGCGAGGGCGATTCTGGTTTGAATGGCGCTATGAACGGTGATCTGTATGTTCAAGTCATCATTAAAGACCATAAGATTTTTGGAAGAAGAGACATTAATCTTTATTGTGAAATGCCGATTAGCTTTACCAAAGCTTGTCTAGGTGGTGATATCAAAGTTCCAACACTTGATGGCGAAGTTAGCTTAAAGGTTGTTCCTGAAACTCAAACAGGCAAAGTTTTTCGTATACGTGAAAAAGGTATGAAATCTTTGAGAGGGCATAGAAGAGGTGACTTATTATGTAAGGTTGTAGTAGAGACACCGGTAAACTTAAATGCTGAGCAAAAGGAATTATTGGAAAAATTTGCTGATAGCTTAGGCGAAGATTATCAAAGTAAACATGCTCCAAAGAGTAAAACATGGTTTGATAACGTTAAGGACTACGCTAAGAAATTTTTTGAGTAATATTTACACAGTAAGATAATCTTTTATAATTCAATTTTTGGTAAATTTTTCTCTATGTAATCGCTTGATAACCTAACTTTCTTTAATCTGTATTTATCCTTTGAGCTTAATTACATAGAAGATTTTCTTGGGGATTTTTTGCATCAGGCAATAGGTGAATTAAGTTTTTATTAACTTCAAATATTGGTAATTTTGCTATATCTAAGCCATCTAAACAACCTTGAAGCATCATTTCGGCACACCGTTTCAGTTTTGGTAGCTACTTCTAAGGTTATGCGATTTGATGAGCTATTATATATTGGATAAATAGATTGTCTTCTAAATCTTTTATAATTTTTTAGGCATACTATATTTATATATTTTTGTTAATTATCTCAAAAATAATATTCGATATCATTAGCTTATGAAACTGACTTCTAAGAAAAGTTTATGATAAAAACTATAAAATACGATGATTTATGTATAAGTTTATTTTATTGTTTAGATACTAAGCATCATTTTAGTTTTGAGGGTGATTATGATCCAGAGAGAATAGGTTTTGGGCATTTGAGAGTGATAAATTATGACATTGTAATTCCTCACTATGGAATTTGTTACCTATCCACATAGAAATATGGAAATAATAACTTATGTTACTAAGGTGGTTTTATAATATAGAGACTCATATGGAAACTATGGCAAAATTACACCTGGTAATATTCAACGTAATGTGTAGGGAATGGGATAAGAACTTTTGTTTTATCAAATATAGGTTGAGCCAATACAAAAATACTCAACCTAGATATTAAAGTAATGAGATAAATTATAAGCTAATTTAACCAATATTCTGGTAGTGAAACATTGATGATAAAAAATCAAGCTTTTGATGTATATGCTGGTAAGTTTAGCAAAAATTTAAGCTATCAAAATTATCAGACAACTTTATACCATAGTAGTGTCTGGTTAAATAAAAATAAGGTCAAATATCGCTAAAATTTAAGATGCAATGGAGGAGGTGGTTAATGAAAATGAGATAATTATAGAGTTTATAGAGGATTATGAAGTTATACTAGTAGATGTTGCAAAAAAGTAAAATAGTAGATAATTATGAAAAGATCAGCAATAGTTTATTTATAGCAGTTATGGACATACAAAGTTTAGCTAAAGATATTTAAAGAGGTAATAGATAGCATAGCTGATGTTGAATCAGCATTATTTGATATTTAAACATTAAAAGATATTATTAATGTCCTTGATGATTATGATGCTTATTTGGGATTCGAACTGATATAGGTTCTGTTGCCACAGGGTTAAAAGAGTTCATGGAGAAAAGCTATAGAAAATGGTACGAGTAAAAGTGGACAAATAAAATTACTGTTGGCTTTACAAACTCTCATAGTCTAATGGTGATAAGTTAATTTTTTTGCTGTAGTTAGTATTTTTTGCTGTACAGTATGGGATGATTTGGGTTGGTCAAGCAGAGCAATCAATCACCTGAAGGTTCTGCTGGTAAAGAAGATGTTGCTAATAGAATCAGCTCCTGTCTTAGTGTTATGGCTCAATCTGAGAATGATACTTCTGATATTACTCCACCTTTTAGATATAGAATGACAGCATTATTGGACAAAGAATTGCTGAAATTACTAAGACATTTTCTTTCTAGAATACGAATATTCCTTCCTACTTATAATTCTTTAACTAGAGGTTACTTTAGCTTTTCTATCGTAAAACCTTAATCAAAACCAAAATTACTTGTTTAATTCTTATCCATGTTCTACTTATATTTTTGTATGATAAGTTTTCTCATTAGAAAATACTTTAATTTCTAAATCATGTTTTTCACCATTTTTTCCATTGCCTATACATTGACTACAGTCTATTCTAATAATATCCCAGTCACGTGAATCACCAATAAATATCTTATTCATACTTTAGCGTTTGATTTTAATGTCACCATAGTCGATTACATCACAATTTTCTAGTGTTGATCTAGAAACTTCAACATCGTATGATTTTTTATATCTTTTGGTAATTCTCCTTTTTCATTAAAGTTTACATCTTTGGTATGACGTATTGATATATAGCTTTTCTTGTGTCTTATTATAACCTTCAATATAAGCACAAGAAGTAAGTGGTTGAAAATATAGGTAATACTGAGAGTAATTTTTTCATTTTTAAATTCTAATAGGTGGTTTTTGATTATTTTACTGCAAAAAAATAATAATATACTAATAATATCTATGTTTCGTTTTGCAGAAGAAAATTAGTTAAATATATTTAGAAATTAGGAATTAAAGCTAGTTTTCTCTTATGATGACTACGATTATGCCAGAAATTTATTCTTTCTAGAGCTTTCGCTGAAACTTGCTTACCATCTAAGAAATCATCAATTTCTTGATAAGTTACGCCCATTTCATCTTCATCAGTTTGTCCTTGCCATAGCCCAGCAGATGGAGCTTTATCAAGTATATTTTTAGGAACACCTAAGTATTTACCTAATTCAAAAACGTGAGATTTTTTGAGATTAACTAGTGGAAGAATATCAGCAGCACCATCACCAAACTTTGTAAAATATCCCATATACCATTCACAAGCATTATCAGTACCAATAACCACTCTATTATATTGTTGAGCATAGGCATATAAATACATCATCCTCAAACGAGCTTGAGCATTTCCTTTAATGACAAGTTGTCTATCACGTTCGGTATTTGTAATTTTTTTTATTGACGCAAGAAAAGTTTCGTATACTGTTTGAATTGTAATAGTATGATGTTCAATATTAATTTTATCTGCAAGTTCTAGAGCATCTTGTATATCTTGGTGTTGATTGTTTTTTGATGGTAATATTAAAGCTGTAGTTGATAATCCAGTTTTGACAGCTAAAGAAGCTGCAACTGCCGAATCTATACCACCGCTAAGACCAATGACAAATCCTTCAGCAGGGTAATTCATACAAGTATCACTTAGCCAATCAATTAACTTTTGTGAATATTCTTTGATGTTGAAATCTTTAACTATTTTCATTTTGGACCTTATTTAATAGAATTATTATGAATTTAAACCAATCTTAGTTAGCTTATTTTATCATAATGATATAGCTTATTTTAGAGTAATTTTTAGAGCTTTTTACTAAAGAAGATTAATTGTTTGAAACTATTTATCAAAAGCTGGGTTATCATAATGAGGGTCAGAGTAGTTATCAACATTATAACCACTGCCTAAAGATTGGTATAAGTTAACTATACTAATAAGAGATTTCAATTTAGCTTGATTAACTTGCATTTGTTGGTATAGAACATTCAAGGTAATACCTGTATATTGTGCTTTACTTATAGCTCCAGAACTGTACTTTTTAAAGAATATTTTCTCTTGTCTTTGAGTTGACTCTAAGGATATAGTTTGTTTTTTGAGATTTTTTGAATTAGCAGCTCTTTCAGAAAGGCTATCATCAACATCTTGGAAGGCTTGTTGTAGGGTATTAATATAGTCATAATATGCTTGATAAAACTGCGCCTTAGCCTTGTCACTATCAGCTAGAATACTTAAATTAAATATTGGTACAGCAGCAACAGCTTCAGCAGCCCAAACCCAAGCATTCATCGTAGCAAGTTCTCCAAGTGCAAGTGTGGCATTTCCGAAAGTTCCAGTAAGGTCAATGCTTGGAAAAAATTGTGATCTAGCTAAGCCAATATTAGCATTTGCTGTTTCTAGCTTATACTCAGCAATAGCAATATCTGGTCGATTCTCTAAAACTTGAGAAGGTATATTTACCGGTACTTTTATATTAGCATTAATTTCATTTAAAGTTCTGCTTGTGACAATTTTACCAGGGTTTCTTCCAATCAAGACTTTAATGGTATTTTGGAAATGAACTATGTCATTTTTGATCATAGCTACTTTGCCTTTTTGTACTTCAAGTTGCTGACGAATAACTTCCTCTAGCACTGGCGAATTTGCCCCTAACTTATGCTGATTTTGAGCATAGTACACTAGTAACTGCATTTGATTGACCATTAGTGTTTGTAATTTCAACTGTTCCTTTGCTGTAATCAGTGAAAAATATGCAGCAATAACTTGGCTTATGATTGAAAGTCTTGTGATATCTTTAAGATTAGTTTGCATTTTTTTACTAAGACGTGAAATTTCACCTAGTTTAAATTGCCTAGCAATGTTGATTGTATAGCTAGGTATAATACCAACTAAAGATCCTGCGGTAGATTGAGTTCCAATATTATTAAGTTGAGGAATATTTGAGCTAGAATTTACATCGAATGCTTGTGCCACAAAACCACCACCACCAACACTTGCTGTGGGTAACCAGCCATAATTAGCTTTATTTATTTCAGCATTAGCTTGTAAGATATTACCAATAGAAACTTGTAATTTGTTATTATCCTTTAATGCTGTAGTTATTAGATTATTTAATATTGGATCATTAAACTCTCTCCACCACGCAACTTTTGTAAGATCCCAGTTTTTCGTAACTTCGATATTTTTATCTTGGTCATTCCACAATGCTGGAGTTTTGACTTTAGGTCTTTCATACTCAGGACTAAAGAAGCTACAACTAGATGTTAAGAAGGTTGCGGATATTAACGCTAAAGGGAATATTTTATTTCTTATCATTATGTTGACCTATAAGTATCTACTTTTACTGTTGCACTTGCTCCAACTCTTAGTGGGTATTTATGATCATTGTTTAGGATTATTTTTACTGGGAAACGTTGAGTGACTTTTACCCAGTTTCCGGTAGCATTTTCAGGTGGTAGTAATGAGAAAACTGACCCAGTAGCATAGCTGATACTATCAACTTTACCAGTGTAAGTATGACTATACATATCTAGCTCAATTTTAACTTGTTGTCCAGGCTTGATTCTATCAAGATCTGTTTCTTTAAAATTAGCATCTATCCACCATTTTTTATTATCAATAAAGCCAAATAATGCTTGTCCTGAAGATACTAATTGTCCTTTGTAAGGTTTTAGGTTAGATACATAACCATCATCAGGAGCTGTCAATGTTGTATAACCTAAATTTAGGTTAGCGTTATCATAACTCAGTTTAGCTGCACCAATTTGTGCTTTAGCGATTTCAACCTGTAACAAAGCTTGCTTAAGTGATGAGTAAGCTTCATCTTTTGCTTTCTGAGCTTGGACTTTTTGGTTTATGTATTTTTGCGCATCTTGTAGAGAGCCAGCATCATCTTTATAAAGTTTGATGTATCTGTTTGCCATGATTGTTGCAATGTCTAAAGATGACTGAGCTTTAGTAAGGTTAGATTTAGCTACATTTACCTGCTCTTTAGCTATCTCTAATTGTCCCTTAGCTTGAATGATTTTTGAGTTTGCTTGAGCTACCTGTAGCTGATAATATTTAGGATCAATTTGCACAAGCTTATCACCTTTGTGTACAAATTGGTTGTTTTGAATATAGACTTTTTCTATATAGCCACCAACTTTAGGTGAAATACTAATCACATCAGCATTAACATAAGCATTATCGGTACTAGGAAAGATTTTGTTATATTTGTAATAGCCATAAATTCCTAATACTGATATCGTGATAATACTACAGCCAATGATGATTTTCTTAGGTGAAAATCTTGAGCCTTTTTTTATTTCTTCTGGTTGTTGAGTTTGTTGTATTTTTTCTTCTGACATTTTATACCCTATAATCATTTAATGCGTCGCTGCAACAGGAGCATCTTTAGGTGGTTCCTTTAATAAAAATGGTACTATAGCCAATATTAGGCTGAGTATACCCACTACATAAAAAGAGTTAATATAGCTTAATAAGCTACTTTGGTGTAACACTTGTTGTTTTGCAATAGCTACTGCAGCCAAATCAGACATTTGCAAACTATTACTCCAAGTTTGAAAGTTATTATTTAGTGATGATATATTTTGTGATAATTCCAGATAAGTAGTCTGTTGGTTTCTTGAGATAAATGTTGCTACAAAAGTGGTACCAACAGAACTGCCAAAATTTCTAAAAAAGTTAAATGATCCAGACATATCGCCCATATCTTCATCAGCTATACCAATTACTAGTACGCTCATAAATGGAACAAAAAACATCATCATTCCTAATCCCTGAATAGCAGTTGTAAGTATAATATCAAATTCATTAGCAGTAGGAGAGAAGCCTGCCTGCATTAAACAAGACACTCCAAAAGTAATTATTCCAAGACTAATAGTTTTCCTTACCCCTAGTTTTTTTACTAAAATAGATTGTGTTAGAATTGCACCAATAATAGCAGCAACACCTCTAGGAGCAGTTATATATCCTGCTAGATCAACAGGATAGTCATATACTTGCTGCAACATCGTGGGTAAATATGCCATAGCAGCAGAGAATAGTAGTACGAACATAAAACATAAAAAGCAAGCTAATGCAAAGTTAAAATTTTTAAATATTTTAAACTTAACTACCGAAGAGTAAATTAAACCTCTCCAAATAAAAAAACTAAGTGAAACTAGAGATATTGCTAACATTATAATCATTTTAATTGATGAAAACCAGCCATTGGTATTACCGTTATCTATAAAAAGCTCTAAACAGCCAACACCGATAGCCATAAAACCAAAGCTGATATAATCAATTTTGATTTTTTTTATGCGTGTTGCTTCCATCATAAAAGAAATAATTATAAAAGCTACGATACAAAGAGGCACGTTGACATAGAAAATCCATGCCCAAGACATATTCTCAGAAATTGCTCCACCAAGTACTGGTCCAATAATTGGCCCCATAACGATGACCATACTATATATAGTCATCACTTTATTATACTCTTCGTTTTTGAAACTAGTAGATATGTATGTCTGTGCTACAGATGGTAAGAAAGCTCCTCCCATACCTTGAAAAGCCCTAAAAATAATCATTTCAGTTAAAGATGTTGAAAGGCCGCACATTATCGACGATACACCAAAAATTACGGATGAAACTAAGGCAACTTTTTTTATACCATATTTTTCAATAATTAATCCCGAAAGTAGTATAAAGATTGCTGCAGTGACAATATATACTGTAGTTATATCAGCAATAGTTTCAACATTAGCACCGATAGCACCCATAATCTGTGGTATTGCAATAGCTACAATTGTCAAATCAACAATCTCAGCAAGTGCCAGTAAGCTTATTGCTAATGCCACAATCGTTCTTTTTTGGCTCCAAAAGCCAAAGGTTGTTGTATTACTAGTTTGCATAAGTTTTAAAACTTCTTGTGGTTCAAATATTATTAACATACTACATTGCTTTGTGCAGTAAATAGGAAAACTACTTTATAGGTTTATTTTTGCATAAAATTATTGCACAATTTTAGCTATGTATTATAGCATTATATGGACAATAAATAGTGAAAAGTGGACAAAATATAACTGAGTAAGAGATTAAATATTTTAGTGATCGACTTGATGGAAGCAATAATTGCAATAAAAGGCGGAAATACACCTGATAGTGAAAATAGAATAAATAACCAAAAGTCAGATCGGCATCGCCATTGTCATGGTAAAATATTTTGTATAGATCAGGTCTTTTCATGTAAGTACTCCTAATGGCTCGTGGGTGCTGCTATCAAATAGAGCTGGGTGGATACCACCAAATATATCGTATAAAATTCATATAAGTGGTATTGTAGAAGGATTGGTGATTTTCATACTCACAACTATGTGTCAAGATTTTCCCAAGAGCTCAAGAGTCATACCAATGAGCGAGGTGTTAAGAGCACTTGCACTAAGAGCAATAGAATGGGGCAATCACGACAATCTAAGTTTAGATCAAGAGCATATTGCCGATATTATATGTAATGAGATTATGCTTGCTCCAGAAGAAGTATTACATTTACCGATGCCAAAGACTGATAGAGTTACTAAAGTCGCTAATGCAATTACTGATAACTATTCGATAAATAAAAGTTTAGAGGAGTGAGCATAATTTACAGCTATGTCGCCACGGACATTGCGAAGAGCTTTTTTATCCGAAACAGGGATTAGTTTTTCACATTGGTTATAACAGTCACAACTTGCAAGTGGTTTAGATATGTTAGCAAAAGATATTTGTTTAGTAAAGCATTTGGTAAGACACCAAAACAGTATTTTTCTAGTGAAAGGGCGCATCTGAAAAATATTTATAAGAATTGATTTTTTAGTTTCTTAAAATCTATTTTACCAGTATTATTTTTTGGTAAATTTTCTACAAATATACACGATTTAGGAACTTTATAACTCGCTAATTTATCTTTGCAGTATTTGATAATATCCTCCTCAGTTGCATTAGAGCCTTTTTCCAATAAAATAAAAGCTATAGCTCTTTCACCAGATGTTTTTGAGTTAACTCCAGTGACAGCAACCTCTCTTACATAATCTAATTTAAGGATACATATCTCAATTTCCCTTGGATAAACATTAAAACCTGAGACAATAATCATATTTTTGATTCTATCGGATATAGTTAAGCGGCCTTTTTTGTCTACATAGCCGATATCACCAGTCTTTAGCCAACCATCTGCAGTAAAGTAGAGTCCATTATTTTCTTTATCATTCCAGAAACCTTGACACTTTTGGGGACCTTTAAGCCAGATTTCACCTTCTTTAAAACATTCATTTATCTCTTGATGAGTGTGAATATCGCGAATACTAAGTTGTGTACTTGGAATAGGGTAGCCACAAGTACCAAAATAATCATCCTCAGACTCATTAAACTTATTTAAAGCAATTGCAGGTGACATTTCAGTCATACCATATCCTTCTTTTAGCTCTACTCCTGTTCTGTCTAGCCATTGTAAATATATTTTACGCGAAATTGGCATACCACCACTTAAAGAATACTGATATTTTGTTTTGTTTATTTTTTCGAAATCAGGATGTTCAAGCATTGTCATATAAAGAGTATTAAGACCGTTAAAAATAGTGAACTCATTTTTTGACATAGTCTTAATGAGATTCTTAATATCCTTAGCGTTTGGAATTAAGACATTTTTTGCACCAGCAAAAAAGAAGCAAAGTAAATTAGCACTAAGTGAGAATATGTGGTAAAGAGGTAGGGCTGTTATGATTACTTGATCAGACATATTTATGTCATGCTTGATCCATGCCCAAACTTGTTGGATATTTGATGCAATATTATTATGCGTTAGTATTACTCCTTTAGGCTTACCTGTCGTCCCACTTGAATACTGTAAGCATAAGATATCATGTTTTGTCAAAACTGGTTTTTTATATAAATTTGCATCGGCTTTGATGGCTTTACTAAACTGGATAAAATTACTTTTTGTATATTTGGGTTTATTTTCAATTAGATATTTGGAGACAAAACCAATAATCTGTTTTTTAGGGAATGGATATAAATCAGCAATATTTGTAACAATTACATTCTCTAAAGAGTCGATATTTAAACGGGCTTTTTGCATATGATGAGCAAACATATCCATAACAATTGCAGTTTTGACATTACAGTTATTGAATATTGCCTCAATCTCATCTACAGTATAAAGAGGGTTAGTGTTGACAAATACAGCACCAATTTTAACACAGGCAAATAAACTAACAGTAAATTGTAAGCAGTTAGGTAGTACGATCGCTACTCTATCACCTTTGTTAATTCTAAGTTTATTTTGCAGAAAGCTAGCAATTTTAGTAGCTATCTTATCAAGTTCAAGAAAAGTTAGATTTACATCGTGACATGATACAGCTTCTCTATAGGGAAATTGTATAATCGCTTTTTCATATAGATCTAAAACTGTATCATGGTTTTCTGCAATATTCTCAGGAGTATAATCAGGATAATTAGCTAACCATGTTTTGTTAGAAAATGTACTCATGTTAAATAAGGTTGTTAATTACTAGAAGTAATTCTAGCAAAAAAACAAACTATTGAAATAGATTTACAAGTATATATGGTAGGAAACCATAAAATTATATTTTTTAGTTCTCAGGATGGTATGTAAGTTATCAATATCTGCTTTATGATCATCAATAACTTATAATTCTATTTATATTACTTATTATATATAGGAGTCAAAATCACCATAATAAATTGTTGTAATTAAAATGCCAATAGTGACATAATCAACTACGCCATATATGTGTTCTAAGCAGTTCAGAAACCATTGCCCAAGTCATGATATTATTAGCTCACCTAAAGTAGAGCTTGCGTAAGGTATAATTAGCCAGTTACCTGAAACTATAGCGTTTGTTGCGAAGTATTTCGTAGAATATAAAGTTGCATATTAGACAAACATTAATGCTATTTTGATATAGAATTTGGTAGCGTGTACTAATTAACTTTTTTGTATAATGCTGCCAGAATATGTGAAAATATATTAAAATCCCTAAAGGATTTTAAAACCGATATTGTGTAGCAGGAATATGCCAACCAAATACAGAAAGCTCGACATTGTGCTGGGCAAAGAAAGTTAGTGTAGTTGGTATTTAAAAGTATAAAGAGTAGAAATTTATTGACTCAACAATAAGTACATACTAACATCATATTTCCTTTATATGACTTAAGGTTTAAAAAAGCTACTATAAGAAATATAGTGTAGCAATAGTTACGACACAGCTGTTAATTATATACACTGAGTTTTATTAGGAAGAATATTCGCTATTATTAAAAATGCTGTAATGCTTCAAGCAAGGATATATTTTGCAGGTGTTTTGTTTACAGTATGTTTACCAACTTCTGTATCCAGACCTTCTATTTATATAAAATAATATAAATCCTGCTATACCGATAAATAAGCCAATACCACAGAGTATAAAAGCATGAGTATATATAGTGATACCATAGGTATCAATGCCATATGAGATTAGTCTCCATTAATAGCAAGGTAGTATAAGGCCCTAGTACTATTTAAATGCCCATCACCTTTATAAACATCTTTCAAATCAAAGAAGAATGGACTTGCTTTGAATATAGCCTTGCCTATAATAATTCCTGCAAAAATATAATAAATGATTTGTTTATCTGTAAAGATGAACCCAAGTAAGATAAATCAAGTACTATAGCTCCAATAAAATAGCTTTGGGTAAAATACAGAGCAATAATTGCCTGAAAGCCATAAAAGCCAAATCTTTCTCAGAATTCTATATCTCAGACAATCCACATAAAGGCGCGATAATTTTTTTGCATTGGCATTTTCTCGTAATATTAAGAAGACTAAAAGAGTCACTAGAGCACTGAGAACAATCTTTTGCAATAATTATTTACCGAAATACTTAGCTATTTAAGAAAGTTTATAATTGATAATATGTTTATTGGTGCAGTTTCAGCTTTGAGAATTCTTTTACCTAAATTAATTGTATAAAAATTGTTGCTATGAAATTTAATCATCTCTTTATTACTAAAGCCACCTTCTGGACCAATAAAGATATTAAAATCTGTACTAGATTTAACTTGTTGCTCAAAATCTTTTTTTGTCTGAGTATATGGACATAACACTATATTTGAATCATTTTGAGGTATTTGTATATCATTAATATCGATAGGAGTATGAATTTTAGGGATAAAAACACGTCCACATTGCTCACTAGCTACTATGGCAATTTTATGCCAGCGTTCTAACTTTTTATCAAAACCATTTTTATCAAACTTATGATTTGTAAACTCAGTAATAATAGGATATATATTATTTACTCCTAGTTCGGTAGCCTTTTGAATTACAAGCTCAAAATTTTCGTTTTTAATAATAGCTTGATAAATGTTTGTAATATAGTTATTTTCATTGTTGATATGCTTTTTATCTATTACTTCAAGGGTTATATTTTTATTGTCAATCGTGATAATTTTAGTCTTATATTGTAAGCCATCATAATCATTGAATAATTCAATAATATCGGATTTTTTTAAGCGTAATACATTTTTGAAATAATTGTAGTATTCTCCTGAAATACTTAAGATTGTAGTCTTTGTCGAAATATTAGCTAAAAAACCTCGAATAGTTCTCATAAAGTTAAAATTTGATAAAATACTTATCTGTTATTATAAATTCTTAATTATTTAAAGGTAGGAAAAATTTATGTGTGTTTTAAATAAAAGTTTTGTAACTAATTTGGTTGCTGTAATACTATCAATACTTGGCTGGTATTTTGCTGAAAAACATATCAAAAATATTGGTTTTTATGCTTTGTCAGGAGCATTGACTAACTGGATAGCAATATATATGCTCTTTGAGAAAATTCCATTTCTCTACGGCTCAGGCATTATTCCTAACAAATTTGAAAGCTTTAAGCGAGCTATAAAAAAAATGATTATGGAGCAATTTTTTTCGCAGCAGAACTTAAACAATTTTCTTAAGAGTGATGATATTAAAAGGTATCTATCTGATAATATTGCAGCTAAAATTGATTATAATAAGATCTTTGATAGTTTTATTGATATGTTTATGAGTAGTAAATATGGCTCAATGATTGAAATATTTCTTGGCGGCATAGGGGCTTTAGAAGAATTAAGAGAACCATTTACTAAAAAAATAGATTCAAAAATAATTGAGCTACTATCATCAATAGATATCGACACAAATAGTATTTCTCAACAAGAGGCAGAAAAGATTGAGAGACTTATAGATAGTCGTTTAGTTGAGCTAACTCCACAAATGGTTAAAGAAATAATTCAAAAAATTATATACGAGCATCTAGGATGGTTAGTAGTATGGGGTGGGGTGTTTGGTGGATTGATAGGTTTAGCATCTAGCTTTATTGCTTAGCTAATAAAGGTTTGAGGAAATTGTTAGTATTTTTATATTTAGCTTGGATTTCTTTATTTTTATGTTTTTGGATTTTCAGATTTTTGATTAGCCAAGGCTTTAATTGCGAGAATATATTTATCAATGCAGTATTAGTCATCTGAGCATATAAGGTTGCATCTACTTTATCATCTGGTATTTTTTGATGATATTTGATTGTTGTTATTTTTGTAAAACCTGTCTTTTCATTTTTTAGATAGAAGGTTATATAAAAGTAAAACTGTTTATCATCTAAATCTAATATTGGTCCATAAGTAGTTGTTCCTGACAGAGTAAAATCTTGACGAATATTAATATCTTGGAAAGCAAGATTATTAACTATATTATGATCTAGGATATATTCAAAAGTTGCTACAGTAAGCATTTTTGATACCGGCATCGCCCAATAGCTATTTTTAAATGTATAAAGACGATTACCTTTTAGGTAAAACATTTGCGTTGATGTCGAGGTTTGAGTTTGGATATTATATACTAGTAAAGTCGTACTAATATTAGCATTTTTAGTATCTGGTAATGGTTTTGATTCTATTTTTTTACTATAGATAACATATTCTTTTTGTTCTGGTACTTTTACGGGGGCACCAAAAAACGAAAAAGCAAATGATTGCAAAGGTAAAAATAATATAATTAATAATAAGTATTTTTTCATGGTTTTATTCCTCATGGTCTATGCCTCTGACAATAGTTGAAGGATCATACTCAAGTATTCTGATGACATCATTAAGTCTAGTAATGGTTTCTTGACTTTCAGTCATAGTCTCATTTAGATTCATCAGAGTTTTATTAAAGTAACTTGATGAGTTACTTAGGTCATATAAAAGTATGTTTACATTATCACTAAACTCATTAAATCTTTCTAAATTTTCAGGAGACATCATTTTGTTAAGTTTGCCAGAAATCTTCTCAAGTGAGCTAGCTATTGCACCAACTCTATTCAAGATACTTTCAAGCTGTGATGGTTTTGATTTAATCTCGGGAATTTGTCCTTTTTTGTTAGGTAGTAGATCTAGACTAGTATTTTCTTCATCAATATCTAAAGAAAGCTCAACTTTTGACTGACCTGTAATTCCAATACTTTGTAATGTTGCTACAGTTTGTTTATATATTGGTATTTGACTATTTATATTCATGTAAACACTAACAAGCTTAGGATTATTTTTATTTATCGATATATCAGATACTTTACCAATACTAAAACCTTTGTAAGAAACATCTGAGCCAACATTAAGTCCTGAAATACTTTTGAAATTTGTCACAAATGTTGTAGTATCTTGATCTTTAAAGCCTCCAGATAAAAAGAAGCCTATAAATATCATTACAAATACCATAAAAATCACAAATAGGCCGGCGATTAGATTTTTTATACTATTTTCGTTCATTATGAAGCTCCTAATACTTACCATCATTATGTGAGTCAAAAAATTTTCTTATACTTTCATACTGCGTTTGTTGGGATACAAACTCAACAGTATCATGAAGCATTATTCTCTTTTCATCCATATATATTATATCGTCAACAATATGCCAAATAGTATTGAGATCATGAGTAATCATTACTACTGACATTTTAAGCTCTTCTTTTAGATACAAAATAAGATCATCTATAGCTCTGGCAGAATATGGGTCTAAGCCAGCATTAGGCTCATCTAAAAAGACAACTTTAGGATCTAAAACTATTGTTCTTGCTAGAGCTACTCTCTTTAACATTCCGCCACTTATCTCAGAAGGGTATTTATTAAATGCTTCTTCTTTAAGCCCCACCATTTTTAATTTTATAATTGCTATGTCAGTAAGTATTTCTATAGGTAGTTTTGTATGTTGCCTAAGAGGAAAGATGACGTTTTGTAGATTAGTTAAAGAAGAAAAAAGTGCACAATGTTGAAACATCATACTCATTTTACTTGATATTTCTTTACGATTGATTGGGTTATAAGCAAGTTTTGATATCTCTTGGTCAAGCAAGAAAATTTTACCGGAGTAAATTGGTTGGAGCATAAGAATTTCACGCATTAATGTAGTTTTACCACAACCACTAGTACCGATGATACAGCTTATTTTCTCAAAAGGTATATCAAGGTTTAGATCTTTATGAATCCATTCTTTACCAAGCTTTGTACTTAGGTTTCTTACTTGAATTAAACTCTGACTCATTGGTTTGATTTCTCCCTAAGCAACACCATTTAATGATACTGCAAAAATAGCATCAACAACAATTATTAAAAATATCGAGTAGACTACACTAGTAGTTGTTGCTTTACCAACACTTTGTGAATCTCTTCTAACTGCTAAACCCTGATGACAACCTATTCCAGCTATAACTAGAGCAAAAAAAGGTGTTTTAAGTAAACCAATATAAAAATGGTTAACATTAACATTTGAAAACAGTCTTTGGATAAACTGTAAAGGTGTGATCCATGCGATTATATCTGCAATAATAATACCGCCGATAATGTTTGCAATCATCGCAATTACAGTTAGTACGGGTAAGCTTATTATCAAAGCAGTTATCCTTGGTAATACTAGGCGTTGTATTGGATCTTCACCAATAGTTTGTAAAGCATCTATTTCTTCATTGACTTTCATAATACCAATTTCTGAGGTAAATGCGGAGCCACTCCTACCAGCAATAATAATTGCTGTAAATAAAGGAGCAAATTCTCTAAATGAAGATATACCTAACATATCTACAACAAATATCTGTGTACCGTACTGCATCATTAAGTTAAGTGGCAAGTATGTTAAAACAAGCCCGATAATTAATGACAACAACATTACTATACTTAAGGCTTTAATGGTTGAGTCATAAGCAATATTTAGCACTATAGAAAAGAAAGATTTATACGGATTACGAATAAGAGTTAGATAACCTAAAAAAATAGCTCCTAGGAAAATAATACTTGTTTTAACTTCTAGAAGAAGATTATTCGTACTTTTACCAAGGGTGTAAATGCTAGTAAAAACTATATTAGATTTGTGTGAGTATTCTTTATCAATTTTAGTTGGATAGTTATTTGCAACAAGATCAATAAGATTTTTATCCTTGCCATTAAAAACTAAATCTTTTTTAGTAAGTCCTAGATCTTTAAGAATTTTAAGAATAAAGTAAGCTCCAGCTGTATCAATAGTTTCAATCTTTGTGATATCAATTTGCTTTATAGTAGCTTTAGCTCGAAAAATTTTTTTCTCAAATAGCTTGGGGTTAATTCGTTTGAGAGTTAACAAACCTGCAAAATAAATAGTGTTTTGATCGATATTTATTTTCATTTATTTTTTTTACATAACAACTAACCTAATAATTAATATACAAGAAAAATAGCTTTAATACCAACTTGTAGTTTAATATTAGCAGTATTTAATTGAATCATCATTGCCTTACGACCATCAAGTTCAGAATAATTCTCTAGAGTATCAAGTAGAGTTTTTTTGTGGTAATTGATGGTTAATTATTTTATCCATAGCTATCCTAAAACCTACAAACTTTGAACATGTATTAAGTCTATGATAATCGCCTAGAACACTTTTAGTGGCGTTATTAAATATTTCAAGGTAAATATCATAAGCTTGTACTTTGACACCACATCCTTCATAAAAACAGTGTAGCCCAAAATAGTTATTTATAATCTTTAGCAAATCTTGAAGTTCACCAACCACTTTCTAGCGCCGCCTGAGTGAGTACGAAGCTTGTTGAGATCGTACCTACTTTTATACTGAGGTAATCTAATTCTTTAGTTATGCTGCGATTTGTTTTAATTTTATAGTATTCAAGATAAGATCTAAGTTTTTTATTTTGTCAAGGCATTTTAAAGCTTTTTAATTTATTGCTGTTGTAAGCATATCTCTTTATTCCAACCTTAATTGCTGTTAACATATATTTGTAAGAGCGTCTTTTCTTGCTTTGAAATTTTTAATTTCAGAAAAATCAGGTTTTTACTATCTTAGTGGCTCTAGATTCTAAAAAATAATTTGCTTTAGCATGTTTTGTATCTTCATTTGAAATAAAATAGCTGCTGATATGGATAATACTATAAAAAATATTTTAACAAAAATCTCTTATTAACAATACTCATAGTAGTCATAATAATCTTCTTCAAAATCCTGGAACATTTCAACTGTTTGCTTTAGCTGCACTTTTAAATTTAATATATCTTCAGGAAGTTTGCTTTTAAATTTAACCATCTTTGCAGTTGTTGGATGGATAAAAGAGAGCTTATATGCGTGCAAAGCTTGTCTAGTTGGTGCTATTATAGCTAATTTTTCTAGTTTTGTTGAAGACTTGTTATATGTTTGGTCACCAACTAGTGGATGTTTGATACTTTTCATATGAATTCTAATCTGATGAGTTCTTCCTGTTTCAAGTTGACATTCAATAAGTGTAAATCCATCATAGACTTCGATAGGAGTATAATGTGTAATGGCTTGTTTACCTCTATGGTTGATAGCCATTTTTGTGCGATTAATAGGATCTCTGCCAATCGGTTGATTGATGGTACCTTGTTGATATATTTCACCTTCAACTATTGCAAGATATTTACGCGAGACTTTTCTCTCAGCAAGCTGTTGGACAAGATTGTTATAAGCAATACTACTTTTGGCCGCAACCATTAATCCTGAAGTATTTTTATCTAGACGATGAACTATACCAGCTCGTGGCAGTTTATTCTGATCTTTATAGCGATGTAGTAAAGCATTAGATACTGTTCCGGTAGGATTTCCGGCACCAGGATGTACTACCATGTTAACTGGCTTATCAATGACAATAATATTATCATCCTCATAAATTATATTAAGTTTAATATCTTGGGCAATCCATTCATTAGTCGGTAGTAGTTTGACATTAATTTCAACTTTCTCATCACCTAAAACAATATATTTTGATTTGGTAGTTTGACCATTAACTGTGATCGAGCCTTCTTTTAGCCATTTTTGTATTTGAGCGCGAGAAAACTGTTCAAATTGTTCATTTATTGCGATATCAATTCTTTTTCCAGCATCTTTGGAATGCATTATAATATTTTGATGAAATCTATTAGATAGTGTATTATGTGCCATGTTATGTGCTTAATATTAAGTAGTTTTATGTATAAAATATTAATTTCACATAGAATTATATAAGAAAATTCTAAGGATAGTTAATAAAATGGAAAGGTTTTTATATTTAGTAGTAACTACATTTATTTTGCTGCTACTAAGTTCATGTGGACCTAAGAAGGATAGTGAGTTGCCACAAGTTTACACAAGTTATACTGCTAGATTTATTTATGCTAAGGCTCATGAGCAAATGCAGAATGAAAAGTATTTTGATGCGATTAGATCGTATAAGTCTTTGTTAGCACAGTATCCGTTTACGCCATTAGCAGAGAAGGGTATGGTTGATTTGATATATGTTTATTACATGGATGATGAATCAACTATGGCGCTTGCATTAGGACAACAGTTTATTAAGATGTACCCATATAGTATATATAAAGGGTATGTTTACTATATGATAGGTGTTGTAGGCTTTGAAGATGGTAGAGGAATGTTACAGACTTATGCGCCATATGATATGAACTATCATGATCCTACCGGATATCAAGATGCATATACTAATTTTGAAAAAGCTATTCAATTAGATCCTAATGGTAGTTTTGTCCCGGATGCTAAACGTAGGATGGTATTTATAAATAATACTATCGCAAGGCATTATGATGATATAGCTCATTTTTATTTCAAAAGAGGTGCTTATAATGCTGCAATAGACAGAGCTTCTCAGGTGAT
Source organism: Francisella persica ATCC VR-331 (assembly GCF_001653955.1). NCBI lineage: Bacteria > Pseudomonadati > Pseudomonadota > Gammaproteobacteria > Thiotrichales > Francisellaceae > Francisella > Francisella persica. Next base: position 70,824 of record NZ_CP013022.1, on the reverse strand, counting down.
AAGAAGTTATCCACAAAGTACATCAACAGAGGATGCATTAGTTTTAACTATTAGATCATATAATAAACTTGGTTTGTATGATCAGGCTAAAGCAAATATTCGTGTACTTAAGAAAAACTATCCTAAAAATAAATTCCTTAAAAACCTTCGTCCAGATGGCACAGAAGAGCAAAGCTGGTATCAAAGGTGGCTTGGTTGGTTATAGGTTAACTCCAATTTAAAATTTATTATCTGTGAAATTCAATAAATTTTTTGTTGAAATGTCAATCATCTAACATTCATTTACTAATGTTATGCAAAGTGAAGTGGTTATTGTAGATGCAAGTAGCACCGCAAATGAATGCCAAAATCAAGTTTTTTTGATTTCAAATGGTGGTGGAGGCTCTTATGGAGTGGGAGTAGTTACAAACCTAATCTTAAGGACACACAAGCTTGCAAGCCATTTTAGTTTGATAAGTGGAGAAATAACAGTGAGGCTTATAAATATTTTGATCAAAAAAATCTCTTTCATTCTACTACTCAAAACTAAATAATTAACATTGAGGTGAGCAGTTTGCTTTTTGTTCTGAAATTAAAATAATAATAGTAATAATAACTCAAGATTTAACTCAAAAAGATTCTTTAACTACTTGTTTTGTTTTAAAAAAATAGGTAGAAAGTCAGTCAGATTTATACTATAAAACTAAATAATATAGATATCACACCAACATACAAATTAGGAACTATGATTTTTAGCATAAGAATTATCTTAATATTGTTGTGAAAATACTGGACCAGACTCTAGAGAATGAGAGTGTTGGTAGAGTTCAAATACTGGCGAAGTATCAGTATGCTGGTATATATTATAAAGACTTGATATCCACATGCGAACTATTCGATCCTAAAAAATCATATCCAAAAGAGAGGATACTTTTTACAAAGTTTTGCAACTTACACCAGTATCAATTCAGATTAATAATGGCTTAGCAAGTGTTTCTAAACAAGTTATAGATTAACTAAGTTACTATTTGGCAAATTAAGAATAATATGATTCAAAGTCTAATTTATTATCAACATTATGTTGATAATAAATATTAGGTGGGGTTTTGTGGTTAAAATAGTTTAACTATCTCCTAATTTTGTACTTCAGTTTTCTAACAATTTTTATCAAAAAACTGACCTTGATATATGGTATTGCTTACAAATATAATAATAGACAAATTGTTTAGATATAAAAAAACTACACAAGGCAGCTTATATATTTTAGAAATTATAATTTAAGTTTATTATTTATTTAGGTAAAACCTTGTTTAAGTTTTCAAAAATAGTTGCTTCTAAAGCTACATATACTTTCTCTTCGAAAGCAGGGGAGACAACTTCACCTTTAGATAGTTTCTCAGCTATTTGTTTAGAAGCTGCAACCATAGCTTGAGCTATAGGATTGCTACTATTTTTAGCTGCTATAAAGTTACAAGCATTATTACCAAATAGAATGCTATCAGCATCACTTACTTGTTTGTAAACACTATCCTCAGTAATAGCATTAGCAACAATATCAGCTACAGCACTTGCAGGTCTTAACATTAAAGTACGATCTTTCACATATATCAACCCTTCAGAACCTATTGCAGCACTGATTGCGTTTACAGCAGCATTGATTGCCCATATGTTACCTAACTTATATAGATCATAAACTGTAATATCACCTATACTAAACCTATCTAATAATTGTGTAAGTATAGCTTTCACATTTTTTGGGTCTGATAGTCCACTAATAACGTTTCTAGCTGCACTAACTTTGGTATTAGCTTTGATATTAAGTAGGTTAGCTTCACAGATCGATTGTGCTGTTATTCTTGGTGAAGTAGCTATCTTCTTCTGAATACCACTTTCTAAGTCATTTAGAGTAGTTACTACATAAGCAAGTGTTGTAGCATCAGCATATAGTGCAATAGCTTTTGTTGTATCGCTACTTCGAATAGACTTGATAGCTTGGATAGTTAAGTAATTTTTGATATCATTAAATTCAATAGCTGTAGCTGCATCTTTACTATTGACGTAGTATTGACCATTCAAAAGAGCTATTTTTGCACTCCAGAACATATCAATATTACTTCTATAACCCATATAATTAAGGCTAGTAGCAGAGTCCCATGCTGCATTTAAATGTGATGATATTGGTTTAGCAATATCATTAAAGTATGCTTTAGGACCATTTATAGTTATATTTTTAACATTATTAAATTGAGCAATTTTTTCTTCAGCATATGCTTTACTACCATCCTCAATGCCCTTTAAGATATCTATTTTAATATCGATAGCTTTCAATTCTTCTTTTTTCTGAGCGATTTTACGATCATAGTTTAATTGTTTAATTGCCTTACCTATTCCAGAAACATTATTTCTTTTTTCTGTCAATCTTTCGATATTAGCGTTAATATCATCTTTTTCAGCGTTATATTTAGCAATACCTTTAGCGGCCGCAGTTTCATCTGTCATATACATATCTTTAGGCTTAACAGTATTAGGAATTTTAACCTGACCACTACTAGTTAATACTAAACCTTTTGCTAATTTTGCTCCATTTGCTTGTATATCACCAATATCAGCTATACTTTTAACAGCATGAATTGTTGAATCTACATTAGTATTAGCAGCAGTCTCAGCATTATTAGAATACTTAGTAACAGATTCACTTACGATTTTTGCATTTAAATTATTAGCGTAAGCAGAAGTTGCTGCGATAGTTCCTAAAAGCGCTATAGTTAATGTCTTTTTCATTTTGGTTCTCCTTACTTTATTAAAATGTTATTATTAACTTTTTCTAAAGTTTAGGCAAATTATACTTATAATTATATTTTGTGTCAATATTTATTTATTTATTTTTTTGAAATAAATGAATTTTTTTATTTAAAATTTTAATTATAGGTTATATATTGTTATAAATAAAAGGTTTTAAGTTTAATATTAAATTTAAAAAAACTAGAGTTGTGAATATCAATTAAGAATTATGGAGTAAAAATTAAATTAATAATTTATATGATTTGAGTTTATTTATAAACAGGGAATTTATTACAAAGATTTAAAATTTTAGCTGCTGTTTGGTGTTCTATTTGTTCATTACCACAGTTAAACACTACATCTGCTAATAAGTTAGCGACTAATTCACATTCATTCTTTTTAAAGCCTCTTGTTGTTATAGCGGGGCTTCCAATTCTTAGACCACTAGTAACTAAAGGAGAGCGAGGGTCATTTGGAATAGAGTTTTTATTAACAGTGATGTTTGCTCTGCCTAGAGCTGCTTCAGCTTCTTTACCAGAGAAACCTGTATTTGTAATATCAAGCAAAAGTAGATGATTACTAGTTCCGCCAGAGATTATATTGATGCCGCGCTCTTTTAAAACTTTTTCCATAGCTTTAGCATTTTCGAGTACTTGGTTTTGATAACAAACGAAACTAGGATCTAATGCTTCCTTAAAAGCAACTGCCTTAGCTGCAATTACATGCATCAAAGGACCTCCTTGAATGCCAGGGAAAATAGCTGATTGGAATTTTTTTGTAAGTTCTGGATTATTATTACAAAGTATTAAACCACCTCTAGGTCCTCTTAATGTTTTATGTGTAGTTGTAGTTGCAACATCAACATATGGGAATGGGTTAGGGTATACTCCAGCTGCCACTAGCCCTGCCACATGAGCTATATCTGCCATTAGTACGGTATCTAAAGAATTAGCTATTTCTCTAAACTTTTGCCAGTTAATTATGCCAGAAAATGCTGAGAAGCCTGCTATTATCATTTTTGGTTTATATTCTTTAGCTAATTGTGCTACTTGCTCGTAGTCTATATCGCCATTTTCATCTAAGCCGTATTGAATAGAGTTATAAATTTTTCCAGAGAAATTAACTTTACTACCATGTGTTAGGTGCCCACCTGCACCTAAATCCATACCAAGAACAGTATCACCTGGTTTTAAGACAGCATTATAAACAGCAGCATTTGCTTGAGAACCCGAGTGTGGTTGAACATTAGCATAATCAACGCCAAATAGTTTCTGTGCTCTCTCTATAGCAAGTTTCTCAGCGATATCAACAAATTCACAACCACCATAATACCTTTTACCATGATAACCCTCGGCGTATTTGTTTGTAAGTTGTGATCCTTGTGCCTCCATTACCGCAGGACTTGCATAGTTTTCTGATGCTATAAGCTCAACATGTTCATGCTGTCTTTTAACTTCAAGTTGTATAGCGTCAAAAATCTCTTTATCGGTATTTTTTAGGCTATTTTTTTCAAAGCTAAACATATTTAGTAGTCTCCTGATATTTTTTAGATGGATAAAATAAATTTAATGTTTAAAATTATAACTTATATATTATATAAACAAATTGAAAAATAAAAGCTATGGGTAAAGTTATTGATCTTGATGAAATAGATCGTTTAGAAAGAGAAAATTCTCATTATAAAGCCGTAAAGAGTAAGACATCTTTTAAAAAAGATGCATTAGAGATAACAGATTTCGGTAGCTCTTTGACTGAGCTAAGTAAAAAACAGTTAGAGAAATTACCAATCGATTATAATCTTAAAAATAGTATTATCACTGCTAAAAGCTTACAAAAGATAGCTTTAAAAAGACAAACACAGTTTATTGGTAAACTTTTACGTAAAACAGATAATCTTGATGAGATTCATAAGGCTTATGATGTGCTTGTCAATAAAGACAAACAAGCAAATCTAATGTTTAAGCGTTTAGAAAATATTCGTAATAATCTTTTAGATCCATTTAAAATGCATGATACATTAGATATATTGATACAAGAATTTCCAGATTTAGATATTCAAAATTTAAGACAACTAATTAGAAATCATTATAAGGAAGTAGAAAAAAATACTACAATTAAGTCATTTAAAGAGATTTTTAGATTGCTAAAAGAGTGTAGTAATATCAAATAAGTAAATATGGTTATGTAAGTATGAAGCAAAATATATTTCCTAAAATAGTTTTAATAGCAGGTATTGTTATCTTTGCAAGTGTTTTCCTATTTGCTAGAGCATTAATATCAATAGCATTTATTACAATAATAATTCTCTTTTTTGTTAATCGTGATTTTTCTTTTGATAAGTCTAAATTTCAACGCTATATGCCTTTATTATTTTTATTAGCTGCTGGGGTGGTTATTAATGCTGCATATTTATATGGTTATACTATTTATGATAAATCTATTATCCTTAAGGAATTAGTAGCTTATACTAATCCTATTATTATTGTAATTTATACTTATTCACTTGGTTATTTTTTATCACAAAATAAAAAACTCGCAGACTATTTATTATGGTCGTATTTAACGGTAACAGTATTATTTTCTTTATTGTGTTTTATAAAATTTTTATATAGCTCAAATATAGATTTAATAGGTGTATATGGTACTTTTGGCCATGGACCTGATGTACAAGGAGTAATTGCTTTTACTTTTCCTTTTGTTTCTGTCTGTTTTCTAAATTTAGCTCTAAAATCTAGTAAAATAAGAAATAAGCTAATTTTTTTATTATCGGTTTTATTAGTGATTTTTACAGACTTATTTATCAATACTAGTAAAGTTGGCTATATTATCGAGGTTTTTGTGTTAGTTTATTATGCTTTTGTATTTATAAAAAATTACAGCATTCAAACTAATACTAATGCATTAAGTATAAAAAAAATGCTGATAATGACTTTTCTATCTTTATTAGCTTTGACTTTTATTTTTAGTTTTGCATATAAAAAAAGTCAAATATTTCATGATAAAACATCTGAATTTACTAAAAGCATTGTCAGAATTTTTGAATCAAATGGTTACTCTAAAATAGAAAGAAAAAACTTAGAACAGCAGTCAACAGGTTTAAGAATGATTTATTATATTTCTTCTATAGAAATATTTAAAAAATATCCTAATGTTTTTATATGGGGTTGTTCTTTTACTGGAAATACACCAGATTTAAATTATTGTACCCAAAACCTAATAGAAAATAATCAGCAACTGCAAGCTAATCCTATGGTTCTTAAAAATCAACCTATAGAGCCTCATAATGAGTTTATAAATTATACTTTTAGAGGAGGCATATTTTCAGCATTGTGTTTATTAATGTTTTTTATAAGTTTATTTTATATTACTAAAAATCTTCCTCTTCAAGATAGATTTGGTGTAAGAGTTTTTATATTAGGCTATTTTATAGCATCATTGACAGGTTATTATCTATCAACACAATATGAAGTAAGTATGTTTTTTACGTTATTAGCAATATTTTTATCAAAGATTGAACAAAAAAAAGATAGTCACTATGAAATATTTTAAATGTTATTTACCGCAGAGTAATGTGGCTATAGATAAACAATATAATATACCTAAAAAGATATTTATGACTTGGCATTCTCATCAACTTAGTGATGATATGTATAATAATATTCAGTTATGGATAAAAAATAACTCTGACTGGGAGTTGCATTTATATGATGATCAGCAAGTACTAGAGTTCCTCAAGGCAAATTTTGATAAAGATGTAGTTGAAGCATACAACAATATATATCCTAAGGCTTATAAAGCCGATTTATTTAGGTATTGTATACTTTATATATATGGTGGAGTTTATTCAGATGTTAAGAATGTTCCGTTACAGCCAATATCTAATATTCTATCGGAAGATGTTGATTTTATATCTGTAAAAGATAGATATTTAAAGGATTTTGAATTTGATGGCTATATATTTCAAGCATTTTTATGCTCAAAGGCAAAACACCCATTTTTTAAAAAAGCTATTGAAATGATAGTTGAAAACTCACGCAATAGTTACTATGGTAATGATCCTCTAAGTCCAACAGGTCCCAATTTGCTTGGTAGGGCAGTTAATATCTGTCTAAACAGGCCTGATTTGTCAGATATTCAGCCAGGAAAGTATCGAATAAATGAATTTGTCTTTGAAATACTAATTCTTAATAACCATGCTATTATGGATTCTATGGGTAAGCAATTTAGTTTAAATTCTTATCCTGGATATCGTAAGGAACTTTATGGATGTTTTGATTTAGCTAAAAGTTATCCAATATGTTGGTTTAATGATAAATGTTATATTAAAAACGATAAACCTAGATTAAAATCAAAATATTTTTTAAAGAAAAAAGAGCTATATATCATAGATTATTTATATATTTCTAAGCAAACTAAAAAAGCTCGAATAAGGGCGTTAATTTATAGTATTTTAAAACCCATGTTAGCTGAAAGAATTTTTAAGAAAGTTATTGGTTATGAAAGAAAATAACAGAATTTTGTACTATTACTTAGTATTTACTTAGAAGTTTTTTTCTTATATCTCTAAAAGTATACTTCTTGAGTTTTTTAGGGATTTTATTAATATATTCTTTATAATCTATATACGGTTTTTTCATTCGCCATGGTTTACCAGGTTTGCCTACATAATGGATAAATACAGTTTCTTTCTTAGCTTTTTCAAGTTCTTCGATACTATAAATATCCATTAAAAATGGATATTCTCCAGCCTTTGTAACATCATGTTTATAGAAAATACTCTGAAAAGTTCCATATGAGAAAGGTAAATCATAAAATCTATCACAAGCAATATTTAATGTATCTAAGTCAAAAAACTTTAGTCTTTTGTTAAAAGAACTTATAACTTCTAGAAATTTTTGTACGGTTTTTTCTTCTCGCATTAACTTTAGATTCATAACTAAAAAGCTTGAAATATAGATATATTTATTTTTATTTTCAGGGAAGTATTTATGACAAATCATTTTATTACTGTTTAGTTCTACAGGTACAGCAGCACATTCATATCCAGATATGTCAATGTTGAAAACCTCACTTAAATCTTTTTTAAACAAAACATCTACATCAATATATATTGCTTTATCATATTGTGGTAATAGTTCAGGTATTAGAAGCCTATAATATACTATCTCGGTCCAACTACCGCCCTTATTAATAGGAGCATCTTTAAATCTGTATTTATGGATATGGTAGAAACTAATACTATGATTAGTATTAGATAACATTTCTTCAAAGTATTTAATAGTTTTATATGCAATATCTGGGTGATAAACATAAATATCATAAAATGTAGTTTGTTTAGCATTATCAATTAAGCTTTTGATAGCTACAGCAGCACCTAAAATGATTCTTTTATCAAAAGTAAAAACTATAGGTATTTTATTCATTTGTAATATATCCTTTGATTAATTTTTGTAAGTTAATTTTTGAATTTAAGTATAATTTATTAGTATATTGTTCTAGATTTAGTTGAATTTGTCTATATTCTTTGGCTGACATATTTATTGCTCTTATCATCGCATCACTGTATTGAGAATCTTGTAAATATAAAATAGCATTAGTTGGATTAAACCCATTTATAGCCGCAAAATTTTCTCTAATAATGATTGGCTTTAAAAAACCATAAACAAGTTGAAAAGTACCGCTAGTTTTAGATGTGATGTATTTTCTATGCTCAGGATTATCTTCATAAGCAGAGAGAATAAAATCAGCTTTTTCAATTTGATCATACATTTGATTGAAGTCTAGGCGTCCCTTGATGTCAAAAAAACTTTGTAACTGAGCTGGCAAATATTTTATATTTCCTTTACCAATGACTGTGATTTTGAAGTTTGTAATATCGTTATCTAAAAGTTCTTTTGCAGCATTTATGAGTAATTTGGTACTTTTTCTCTTTTCTGATAAAGCACCGATGGTTATAAATTTTGTAAGCTCATTTTTATAATTTAATTTAACTTTTCCAAAATAATGAGGATTAACTGGAACTGTGGTAGCATTTTTGTAATCCATAGCCCTTAAGGTAATAATATCATTGCGTGGGTTAGAATTATTATCAATATAACTATCAATCTCATGCTCGATAAAAAAGAGTTTATTCTTATTAGCTTGCTCATGAAAAAATTCATATGCCTGATTTAAATTTTTACCATCATATAGCTTACCAACAGTTGTTATCAAAACACCTTCGACATTTTCAAGTGAGTCTTTTTTAAAATATTTACGAATCTGTTTTTTAGATAGTTTATTATAGGAAATATTTTGGTTATCAAATCTACAAAAAAGACCTTCTTTATATCTTTTATGATTGATAAGTATTGAAACATGATAGCCTAAATCAAGCAAATATTTTGTAAAGCCAGGGACGGTTTCTGCATGACTATGAGAACAAGGTTCCCAAAGTAAAAAAGTATTCTCTTTGATTATTGGTTTTTTGTAACTAAACAAATTTTTAAGTTTTTTAAAAGCTATCATAAAAAAATAATATATCTAAGCAAGTGATATGCTAAGTATTATAGCATCTAAAATAGAGAATATTTAATATAACTACTTTGGTTGAAATTATTGTGATTTTAGCTACAAGTTTTGGTTAGCTTGTAAATATTATAAGTTTGTTTTAGTATAAGTGTAATAAAATCTTCTAATATAAACAAACTGTGGAAACTAAAAATATCAAGGATGTTGAAGTTATAGCATTATCACTAGGGTGTAGATTTTCTGGAATTAATGCAAGTATGTTAGCTGTCATTCCAGTACAAGCTAAATTAGTAAATATTGTTGGCATGGGCTTTAATATTGACTCTAAAGACATTAAGAAAATTAGATTTAGAGATTTCTTATTTAAATGTTGGCGTGATAAATGGCGTATTTGGCATGCACGCAGAAATATAGATATGCTTGTTGGCATAATATTAAAATATCTTTTCAGATATAAGATAATACTAGTTTTCACATCTGTGGCACAACGTAATCATAAGAAGCTTACAAAGTTTTATATAAATAGAATGGCAGCAGTTATATGTCCATCTGAGATATCTTCAGGGTACCTAGAGAAAAAACCATATATAGTGCCTCATGGAGTAAATACACAAGTTTTTTATCCAGCTGAAGTTAGGCAACAACAATGGCAAGAGAAAAAAATGCCTGGCAAACATGGCATAGGGATATTCGGTAGAATTAGAAAATCTAAAGGAACTCAAGAGTTTATTGAAGCAACTATAGCAACCTTAAAAAAATATCCTGATTGGACTGCTGTAGTTATTGGTGAGGCAACACAGAGAGATTTAGATTTTAAAAAAGATCTAGAGCGAAAGGTCAAACAGGCTGGCTTAGACAAGCAGATAATTTTTACTGGTTTTATAGCTGATAGTAATGAGATACCTAACTGGTATAGAGCTTTAGATATTGTTGTTTGTGCTAGTCATAAAGAGGGTTTTGGCTTACCAGCTCTTGAAGCAATGGCTTCAAAATGTGCTGTAATTGCAACTAAAGCAGGTGCTTGGCCAGAGATCATCGTAGATAATGAAAATGCTTATTTAGTCGAACCTAAATCAAGCCAGCAAATTTCAGATAAATTAGATATTCTAATTTCTGATAGTCAACTAAGGTGCAAAATAGCTCAAAATGGTTATGATTTGGTAACTACTAAATATAAGATTCAAAATGAAGCTGAAGGAATTCAGCAAGTTTATGATAGTCTTTTAGCTAGAAAAAGAGCTTAGCTACTTGATAAGATTAGTTGATATATTATTTATTTGGGTAAGGTAATTTGTCTATATTAATAGCAAACTGCTTAGAGTTATTTGTGTCTAGTGTATTTAAATCAATTTATACAGCATTATTAGGTGGATTATAGCTTTTGATATAAAGTTTATTGTTGTTAAGATCTTTTATTATAGTTAAATGCAGTATGATCAATGTCTGATTTCCAAGTTTTTTAGTAACTGTTGCCTTAGATATTATAAACATTATTAAGGATATGAGTAACTTTAGTAACGAGATTTTCATTATTATCACCTTTATTGTTAGCATAATATCCAATATTGTAGTTTTGATAAATCTTGATGGTGGTGAGTAGTTTTCAGGTAAGCCTAAATAAGACATTGCCTTGACAGAGTGAGTTTATATCTTGGGTATCTTTGCCTTGTGATGGATCAATGGTATCACTTATTTTTACTCTAGTTGTTGTTTGGTTACTTAAATTTAAGTAATTTACTCAATTTTATTAAGATGCCAATCATAAGTTATGGCATTGGTCATTACTTTGACATTTGAATTGACATCATATAATCTTACTTTTCCTTTTATGTATTCCTAGCACTAGCCCACCATATTTGTCAGTGATTAAAGTGTAATCGTGGAGTAACACTATTAATCATAGTACTTTTATCTGACCAGACTTTAACTTGTTCTACATTGGCATACTCTCTTAGTAGTAATATACTAATTTCAGTTTATAGAAACATATTTTTTATCTGTATTTGCTGCTTTTTGATATTTGGAAAAGTCTGGTATATAGTTTGCACTAATACTAAGGCCTAAGGTCTTGATCATTTTGTCCATAAACTAAAAATTCTTTATTAGCATTTACAAGTCCAGTAGCGATTATTGAGTATTTAGAAGAGTAGCTAATTAAATTACCTAGCGCAGTTAAAATAATGATTACTTCCCTTAAGCATATAAAATGAGTTGTCAGTTCCAGGTGAATTCTCATTCCATAGTTCTACCGGAAACGGTGTTGTATTTTAAACCAATGTAGATCGTGGTGCATGCTAGTGACTGTAAAAATAGCATCAATAAAGGAGTACAAACATACAAAAAACTTTTTTGCTAAAGGTTTCAAATTCTATCCTTTAGTGTTAGTAGTATTAGCTACTCCTATACTAACATGGTTTGAATAACTAGATACTATTGATATTTAATAACATTGGTATTATTAAATAATTAGGGCTAAATTTATAAAAGCCACATATAACTTTTACTAAGATTTTACTAAGATGCTTGTTTATCTATAATCTATTTATTGTTAATTTTACTAGTTAATCAATGCAACAAAATTATCATCAAAAAAACATCATAAAGCTTTATGGTACATTATTGTGATATATGTGAGAATATTTTAGCTTCTATGGTGTATGATAGCTCTTTTGATATTACATATGGTAGATCAACTTAAACTCGATGATACTACATCTTATACTATAGCATAAGAAGCTATATAATTTGATATATTTGTAACCTAAAGTTGGTGGGATTATTGCAGATAGAGTATTAGGTTATAAGAAAACGGTGATTTATGGTGCAGTACTTATGTTGTTGGTCATATTATCCCTGGCTTTGGTGGCGATAGTAAGTTATATCTTGGCATGGCATTTATAGTCTGTGATTATGGTTTTTCAAAATGAAATGTATATTGTTTTGTTAGGGAAGCAATATAATTCTGATGATCCAAACAAATATTCAGCTTTCACATTTATATATACTTAGGTGAGTTTTGGTGGAATATTTGCACCTATGCTATGTGGTTTAGCTGTATTTATGCTAGGTTCTAATTTCAGATATTTTTCCACAAAAAAACTTTACCTAAATAGCTACAAAACTTAGTTGTAGTTTTTAGAATATTTAGTTAATATTGATTCTAAGCTACTTGACTTTAGAATATATTTTTGATGGTTATCTATTAGTAGTAGTTACATGTATTACTGCAATAGTTTTTATGGTCATTTTTATCAAAACAGATGCTACTACACGTTGCACTATTGCCTTTTTATATTTTTGGTATAGTTTTTTGGGTATTTGATTAGCAATTATACACGTAAGTAGAAATTTTTATACATAAAAATGTCGATATATACTTATGGGGAATTGATATTCATGCGAGTACTTTTACTTCAATGAATTCACTTTCAATCTTGTTTGTCATCTAATTATTGTATGGATTTGGAAGAGAGTAAAATCACTTTATGATGATTTTGGTATAATGATCAAGTTCTAATTTGGTTTTAGCATTTCAGTTACTATGTTTTGTTTTAATTCTTTATAGTAAAAATGTAAGCATAGATGTGACAACATCAGCTTTACTTGTCATCATTGCTTTAGTTTTTTAGGTGTGTCAGAATTATTTATAGATTCTATTGCACTTTCGGAGATTAAAAGATACAGGTTTCTTAGCTGTATCATATATGCTTTTACAGGAAATGTCGCTGAATTTATTGGCGCTAAGGCTGCTGATTTAGCAGCTTTTCAAGGTAATCCTAATAATTTTGATCTAGTCAAACAGGTATAATTATTTTAAGGGTTATTTACCAATATCATGGCTATCTTGGCAGTGACAATTATAACTATGGTATATTGTTACTTTGGTCATAAAGAAATTAAAGTAGGTAAAAAACTTACTCACAAACAAAAAAAGGATACACGGCAATTATTTGCTGATCTTTTAAAATTATTCTTGCTTTTGATCTTTCAGTGGCGGGAATTTGTAGTTCTTGAAAGAGTTTTTTAAGTTTATTAGTCTTGTTTCTGCCATAATATTTGCATTTGTCATCAGGTTTTCTATCACGGATTACTATCTCAGTTAGATCAATTTGTTTGTTAAGGTTTTCATTAAGCCAACTTATGATAGCTTCTTTGCTTACATCCTTAGCAGTTGCTGTATGCTTTATCATAAGCTGATTATATTGTATATGAATTTGACAGTTGTTACTTATGTGGATTTTCCAACCTGTTGAGTGATTATTGACAGCTAGATGTAATTCTTTTGTTTGCTTGCTTTTAAGACTTTGCTGTGTGTTTTGTTTAAACCAAAGATGCAGCAGACTTTTTTGAATATCATCGTCTAATTTTATTAACTCACTAATTATTATCGTAGTATTTTGAGATATTGATTGTAATTTTTCTGCGAGTAGTTTCTGCAAAACATTATTACTTTCTGCACAAATATTTGCACTACGAGAGATGGTTTGACTAATATTTGGATTTACTTGTTGTAGTATTGGGATTATTTTATTACGAATTAGATTCCTGCGGTATTTTATATCCTCGTTACTATCATCATATATATGTACGATATTATTTAGTTTGGTAAACTCTTCAATTTCAATCTTGTTATAGTTTAGTAATGGGCGTAATACGTTTCCATGATGTAGTTTTTTATAATACGGTATACCAGCTAAGCCGGCTAATCCAGAGCCTCGTATTGCTTGAATCAAAAATGTCTCAGCTTGGTCATCTTGGTGGTGACCTAGTAAAAGTAATGGTTTAGGGTATTGCTGCATTATTTTTTGAAAAAAATCCATTCTTTGTTTACTTGCCCAAGCCTCAAAATTTTCTCCTTTAGGAGCTTTACCTAACGAGTGACTAATAAATTGTAGATTATATCTTTCACAAGTTTTTTGGCAATGAATTTGCCATTTTAATGAGTCACGATGAAGATTATGATTAATATAAATTGCAATGATTGGAATATATAAGTCTTTGCTGATATTTAGTAAAACACTTGAGTCAATGCCGCCACTATAACCAATAATGATATGAGATGGAGAGAGTTTTTTTATTTCATTTAAAACAAGAGTTTTACTTATAGACATTTATACTAAATAGCGAGCCTTTATTGTAGCTTTAACTTTTTTAAATTCATCAATAATATCTTTAGCCTGATCTGAGCTTGATTTAATATCCATAACAACATAACCAATATTTTCTAACGTTCTTAGATATTGACCCTCAACATTGATATTTTTAGACGCTAAAATTCTATTGAGTTCATTGATGATACAAGGGATATTTTGATGAATATGTAAGATTCGATGTGTTTCTTTATGACTAGGTAGAGATAACTTAGGGAAGTTTATCGCGTTTAATGTTGAACCATTGTCTGAATACTTGATTAATTTAGCACTTACTTCAGTAGCAATATTTTCTTGTGCCTCTATAGTGCTACCACCTATATGTGGTGTCAGAAAGACATTATCAAGGCCTCTTAAAGGACTTTCAAAAATCTCACCTTTTGATGATGGCTCTTTATGAAAAACATCAATTGCTGCGCCTTTAAGCTTAGCACTTTTTATGGCATTAACCAAAGCATCGATGTCTATTACATTACCTTTTGAAGCATTTATAAGAACTGAATTTTGCTTCATAAGCGCAAATTCTTTGGTTGATATCATATTTGCAGTGCTTGGCAGTTGTGGCACATGTAGAGAAATGACATCTGATTGTTGTAGTAGTGTTACTAAGCTGTCAACTTGACAGGCATTACCTAAAGGTAGTTTCTCTTCAATATCATAAAATATCACATTTAAACCAATATTCTCTGCTAGAACTCCAAGCTGCATACCAATATGACCGTAACCGACAATTCCTAAAGTCTTGCCTTTTACTTCATTAGCATTATCAGCTGATTTAAGCCATTCTCCTCTATGGGCTTTAGCATTCTTGTCGATTACATTACGTATTAGCAAAATAGCTTCTGCTAAGACAAGCTCAGCAACACTGCGAGTGTTTGAAAATGGAACATTAAAAACTGGTATACCTAAACTCTGTGCGGTTTTAATATCTACTTGGTTAGTACCGATACAAAAACAACCAATAGCTATAAGATGCTTAGATTGCTCAAGAACTTCTTTTGTAAGTTGTGTACGTGAGCGTAAGCCGACAATTTTAAAATCTTTAAGTTTATCTATTAGTTCTTGCCCTTCAAGAGCTGTATTTGGTAATTCGATATTTTCGTATCCTGCAATTTTAAACGATTCAACAGCATTTGGGTGGATATTTTCTAAGAGAAGAATGGGAATTTTCTTTTTATTAAGAGATAGATGGCTCATTTTGATATCCTTATACAGATATTTTTGCTCTGATAGCATGGTGATAGTTATAGTTTTCAAACTCAAAATCTTCGTATTTATAATCAAAGATAGAGTTTGGTTTTCTTAAAATCTTTAATATTGGTAGATTTAAGGGTTCACGATTAAGCTGTTCATTAACTTGCCCAATGTGGTTGTTGTATATATGACAATCACCACCTGACCAGATGAACTTGCCAACATTAAGATTACATTGCTGTGCAACCATATGCGTTAGTAGTGAATAGCTGGCAATATTAAATGGAACTCCAAGAAAAGCATCAGCACTTCTTTGTGTAAGCATACATGATAGTTTATTATCCGCGACATAGAATTGAAACATGGCATGACAAGGTGGCAGGGCTGAATTACCTTTTGCAACATTTTCTTGTGGAGAGATTTTTTCTGATGGTACAACACATGGGTTCCAAGCTGAAACTATAATTCTACGTGAGTTTGGGTTTGTTTTTAGCATTTCAATTATTTTAGCAATTTGATCTATACCTTGACCATTAAAATCCCGCCATTGTTTGCCATAGATAGGACCAAGTTCGCCATCTGCTGTTGCCCATTCATTCCAAATTCTAATCTTGTTATCATTAAGGTATTTAATATTTGTACTACCACTTAAAAACCATAATAGCTCATAGACAACACTAGGAATATGAATTTTTTTTGTAGTTACTAGCGGAAAGCCTTTTTGAAGATCAAAACGCATCTGATAGCCAAAAATGCTTCTTGTCCCAGTGCCAGTTCTATCACTCTTTAAAACACCGTTTTCTTTAATATATTTAAGGAAATTTAGATATTCTTGCATTTATTGTTTCCTTGTTTTGATAAATACTGCAATTAGGATTACAGCTCCTAGTAGTACCATTGGAATTGATAGTATTTGCCCCATAGTCATCCAATTGAAAAATATATAGCCATATTGTGGATCTGGCTGCCTAAAAAATTCACAGATAAACCTAGTGCAACCATATAAAAGCATGAAAAGCCCAAGCACAAGATAACGCGGTTTTTGCTTGATAGTAACAAGCCATAGAATAGTAAATAGTACAACTCCCTCAAAGAAAAACTCAAATAGCTGTGATGGATACCTTGGTAGTGGTCCACCAGTTGGAAAAACCATGCCTATTGGTGAGTCTGTAACCCTACCCCAAAGTTCACCATTGATAAAGTTACCTATCCTACCAGCGCCTAAGCCAATTGGTACAACTGGTGCAACAAACTCGCCTAAATCAAAGGAATTTGCACCAATCTTACGTGCAAATATTGCGAATGCTATAAGTACACCAATAAATCCACCATGGAATGACATCCCACCATCCCATAAGAAAAACATTTGTGCTGGGTTATGGAAATAATAAGGAAGATTGTAGAAGATAATATAGCCAATCCTACCACCAAGAATGACACCTAGTGCCACATAAAATGTCAAATCGCCAACTTGTTGTGGTTTGATAGGAGCCCACGGTTTAACTTTTGCTCTATATCTAGTTAAGTACCAACCAGCAAAGATACCAAATAGATACATCAAACCATACCAATGGATCTTTATAGGGCCAAGTTGCAATGCAACTGGATCGATATGAGGATATTGTAGCATTGTAAAACCTTATTCTATATTAGTGCTTGAGATTTAAAATCAATCGCAGGTGAATAGTTTATGTATTCGGGCTTAGCTTGATTTTGTTTAGTTTCTTTTTCAGCTGGTTTTTCTTTTTTATTATTTTTTGTAGTAGTTTGCTTTTCTTTTTTAGGTTTAGTTTCATTAGCTCGATTAGTTTCTTTAATTACTTTTTCTGGCTTTTCTTGCTCTACTATAACATCTGGTATTGTTGTATCATCAAATTTATCAACAACACTTAAAGATTCTTCAACTGCTACAGCTGAGAATTGCTCAACTTCAACAGTTTGATTTGATTTAGCTATTTGGTTAAGCAGAGCTATTTCACTATCTACAGATACAGTATCAAACTTTAAGTATTTGTTAGTTTTAATTTTCTCTTTGGTAGCTATCTTTGTAGCGCCATCATCCTTTAGACTATCATAGTTCTCTAAGACATCTTTAACCATTACAGAGATAAACTCGTCAGGATTTTTAGAAATCACCTTTTTGACACTCTCAGTTTTTGTAACAGCTGTTTGATTTTGATACTTAAGTTTTGTAATATCAATAACTTCTTCAGCATTGTTTAGATTGAGATTATTGCTTCTATTGTTGTGGTTATTTGATTTTTTATCAAACTTATCATTGTTTGATTTATTTTTATTACGCTCATTTTTATCATTACTATTATTGGTATTGTGACCGTTGTTATAATTAAGCTGGTTATTATCTTTTTGTAGCTTATTTTCCTGAGCTGTTTGTGGTTTTGCTACTTTATTATTTCTATTTTTATTACGCTCATTTTTATTATTGTTATTATTACGCTCATTGCGCTGGTTATTATCTTTTTGCGACTTATTTTGTTGCTGCTTTTGGAAGTTTTGTCCTTTGTTTTGTTGTTTTTGAGCTAGATTATTAGCTTGTTTAGCAGCTTTAGAATCAGTTGCAAATATACTACTAAATAGCTTAGCAAAGAAGCCTTTTTTCTTAGCTTGTTGATTTACAGCATCTTGTTTTTTATCATTTTGTATAGCTTTACTTATTTGAGTGTCAGTTTGTGGCTTTTGCTCTTGAGTACTGCTAGTAGTTAGATTTTCCATGGCTTTATTAAAATCCACAGCAGCAACTTTTTTTTTGCCAGCTTTAGGAATTTCAATATTATAAACATCTTCTATTAATTCTGAACTAGTGCGATTTGATTTATAGCTAGTACCCCAGATTCTCTGCATTTGAAACTTTGGTGACTCCATATTAAAGTTAGGGATAATCATAACCTTAACTTGAGAAATTCTCTCGATCTCAACTATACTGTCTCTTTTCTCATTTAAAATATACGCAGCAATATCTACAGGAACTTGGACACGAATTTCGTTAGTATCTTCTTTGATAGCTTCTGCTCTGATTTTACGCAGGATGGTAAGTGCTGTAGCTTGAGTAGTTTTGATAAAACCATGACCTTCACAACGTGGACATTTTTGCATTACGCTTTCGTTAATTGAAGAACTTAAGCGTTGTCTTGATATCTCAACTAGTCCAAGTTTAGAAATGCGTGACATTTGGATACGCGCTCTATCTTGTTGTAGTGCTTCCATTAGTTTTTCTTCAACTTGTTTTCGATTTGGGTAGAAAGACATATCAATAAAGTCAACTATAACAAGACCACCTAAGTCTCTGATTCTAAGTTGACGAGCGACTTCTTCTGCAGCCTCTAAGTTAGTTTTAAACGCTGTAGTTTCTACATCTTCAGCTTTGTTAGCACGAGATGAGTTTACATCTATTGCTACAAGTGCTTCTGTAGTATCTATTACGATAGAACCGCCAGATGGTAGGCGAATTTCTCTTCTATAGGCATTTTCTATTTGTTGATCAATTCCAAACTGAGCAAATAATGGTAATTCTTCGTTGTATAGTTTTACTTTATTTATATCAAAGCTTTGTCTAAGTAAACTAAGTTGTCTTTTGACATCTTCAAAGCATTCTTTAGAATCAACAATAATTTCTTTTACATCTTCTTTTAAATGATCTCTAATTGTTCTTACAATAATGTCACTTTCTTTATGTAATAGTGCGGGTTTTTTGATTCTATGGTAAGCTTGAGAAATAGATTCCCATAATTCAACTAGAGTACAAAAATCATGTTTTAATTCTTCAAAAGAGCATTCAACGCAGGCGGTTCTTGCTATTACACTCATATTTTTTGGGATATTTAATTCCTTTAGATATTTTTTTAATCTTTCTCTATCTTCGCCTTCGACACGACGAGAAATACCACCAGCATCAGAATTGTTTGGTAGTAACACCATATAGGAGCCAGCTAGGGTTATAAATGTAGTCAATGCCGCACCTTTATCGCCACGCTCTTCTTTATCTATTTGAACGATGAGTTCTTGTCCTTCTAAAAGCAAAGGCGCGATATTATCGCCATTTGGAACATCTTTTAGATAATATTCTGATACTTCTTTAAACGGTAAAAAACCATTTTTTTCTTCACCATAGTTAACAAATATAGCATTTAAGCTTGGCTCAATTCTTGAAATGTAGCCTTTGTAAATATTTGCTTTCTTTTGTTCTCTATCAATATTCTCAATATCTAGATCTATTAGTTTGCCATTATCTAATGTGGCAATTCTTGTTTCTTCACCACTTTTACTGTTTATTAGTATTCTCTTCATTTGTTATTAATTCCTTCAATAAATATAAATCATAGCTGACTGTTTAACGAGTCAACTCGCTTTTGACCGTTAAGGTCTTTCTTAATAAATCGCGAGATTTTTAAGCTAATTTCTCTAAGAAATTGACAAGATTTACCATCTCTAGTCAGTTGCTTAATTTTGTTGCGATTTTGTTAAAGTACTATGTACACAATTATTTGATATAATAGCAATATTAGCTATTAAATAAAAGAACTATTAATTTCTAATGAATCTTATTTACTTGGATTATGCTGCGACAACTCCACTTAGTCAAATTGTAAAAAAATCTATGTTAAATTCAATAGCTAGTGATGGTGATTTTTTTAATTCTGGGTCATCAACATATCAGCAAGCAGAAATTGTTAGTAATAAAATTGAGCAGGCAAGGGCTGAAATTGCTCAAACTTTAGCAGTGTTACCAAGAGAGATTATTTTCACTTCAGGAGCAACTGAGTCAAATAATCTTGCGATAAAAGGAGTGGCATACGCTTATAAAAATAAAGGTAGACATATAATAACCTCAAAAGCTGAGCATAAGGCAGTATTGGATGTTTGTAAGTTTTTAGAGACACAGGGTTTTGAAGTTACATACCTTGATGTCAATCAGTTTGGTGAAGTTGATTTGAAGCAGCTTAAAAAATCTATCACACCACAAACAATACTTGTAAGCTTAATGGTTGTAAATAATGAGCTTGGGACACAAAATAATCTTATGGAAATTGGTAAAATAACCAAGCAAAATGGAGTATTACTGCATGTTGATGCTGCCCAAGGTTATGGTAAAGTTGATATAGATGTCAAAGCGATGAATATTGATTTGTTATCAGTGTCTGGACATAAGTTGTATGCACCAAAGGGTGTTGGTTTTCTGTATCTAAGATCAAAACGACCCAAAGTTAAGCTTATAAAGCAAATACATGGTGGGACTCAAGAGTTTAATTTACGTGCAGGAACACTGGCAACTTATCAGATATTTGCACTAGCTACAGCTGCCAAAGAGATGTTTGTTAAAAAAGAGCAGAACTTTGAATATGTGTCAAAAATGCAGCAGATGTTTTTAGGGATTATTCATAAATTGGCTAATATAAGAATTAATACAGATCTTGAAAATAGTTATCCAGGTATTTTAAGTATTACATTTTTAGGAGTAAAGGGTGAAACATTATTAGCGCTAGTTGATGGGGTTTGTATGTCAATGGGCTCGGCATGTAATTCCCATGCAGTTGAGCCTTCACACGTCTTAAGTGCTATAGGTTTGACAGCAGTTGAAGCAGAATCAACGCTTAGAATATCTTTTGGGCTACAAACAACTCAAGTACAAGTTATCCAAGCAGCTAATTTGCTAAAAGAAAAAGTACAACTTTTGCGAGCTTTATCCCCACAAGGAGAAGTAAATGTATAATGAATTAGTAAAGCAGCTTTTAACACAAGTTAAGTTTGAAGATAGTATTATCTTAGCAGAGCAGGCTAAATATAGTATTAGCGATAATTTTTCAACAGTCGAGATTTATATTTGTGATAAAAGAGTATCATATAGGATTTATGGTGATGCGTATAGCTTAGCTATGCTTAAGTGGCTTCAGATTAGTTTGCAAAATAAACAAAATCTGAGCCAAATTTCTTTAGAAAAGCTAATAGCAGATTTTGATTTACCACAAGTTAGGTATAGAGATGGACTACAAATAATTCAGCTTATTGAGAAAGTAAATGCAGCATCTATATGACTTTTATATATTACATCAGCGCAAATATAGAGAAAATTCACTACTTGTGAGCGTATTTACGCGTGAGTTCGGCAAGCTCTCGGTATTAATAACAATTAATAAAAAAAACGCTAATTTATATCAGCCACTAGTTAAACTAAAAGGACAAATTAGCCTTGCTAAAAAGGCCGATGGTCTAGGTAAAATTTATAATATTGAGTTTATTGAGTCATTTTACCAAAAATCATATATAAACTTATTGTCACTGCAGTATATTAATGAGCTTATATATTTACTTTTAAATTATTCTCATGAAGAAGATATTCTCTTTGATAAATATGATTTTATTTTAAGAAATATCGATGAAGCTAATTATAGATACTTATTAAGAATGTTTGAGCTTGAGTTATTAAATAGTCTTGGTCATGGCATTTATGTTGATAATGATATTAATGGGATATCAATACAAAATAATTGTAGCTACACTATACTTCCTAATGGGTTTAGAAAAGATCTTAGCTCAGCTATCAATAGTATCTCTGGCAGAAGTCTTAAGAAAATAAATCAACCGCTAAGCTTGTGGTCAAATGATGATCTAAAAGCAATTTCTAGAGTTACTCGAGTATGTATTGATTATGTTTTAGCTGGTAAGCAGTTAAAAAGTAGGAAACTTCTTGTAGATTATTTAAACCTTAAAAAGTAGATTTTAGACTTAAGAATTATTTAAATAAAACTTGTTAAGTAACAAACTAAATCTTACTAACTAATGGCTGAGAAATTGTTGATTTAAGCAATAAAAATTTTACAATAAGTTAACTGTGCTTATCGAATTCGTTGTTTTCTTAGTTTTAAAAGTTACATTTTGGCAAATGAGTTAGTGGGCTTGTTGAAGTACTCAATGCTTTTGTAATATTAAATCAATAGTCTTGCTGTTTTTATTGACGATCAAGTAGTTTGTTTTTCAAAACTTTGATAAAAGATATTGTCGGTGGTATCAAAGAAACAACAACAATAAAAATGATAAATAAGCCAAAATATTTTTTAACAAAAGCATTATTACTAAAGAAAAATGCCAAATACACAATAGAATAAACCCAGATAAATGCACCGATAATACCTATTGCCACAAATTTAGTATATTTCATTAGTGCCATACCAGCTGTAAAAGGCATAAATGTACGTACAAGTGGTGTAAACCTAGCAAGTATAATAGCTGTTGGACCGTACTTGTTAAAGAATTCTTGAGCTTTTAAAAGATACGCAGTCTTAAGAATTTTTGCATCATCTTTAAAGATTTTTTTACCAATCATACGACCTAAGAAATAGTTACAAGAATCTCCACAAACTGCAGCTGATACTAATATTGGCGTTACTAGGTGAACATTAAGAGTTGTCGCAGCTCCAGTAAGACCTATGGCAAAAAGTAATGAATCACCTGGTAAAAAAGGAGTTATTACAATTCCAGTTTCACAAAAAATGACTAAAAAAAGCAGTAAGTAAGTCCAGTCACCTAGTATATTTATATAAGTGCTAATAAATTGATCTAGATGCAAGACTATATTTAATAGCGCCGAGATTGTATCCATGAGTTATGCTTTTGAATGTTTTGTCGTTAGATTATAAAAAAATAATTTCTAAAGGTTAAGTTCTTTTTGCTTTTATTTTATTGATAATACTTTTAAGTAGCATTTGAATAATTACAACAATTACTACCATAGCGATTAAAAGGCTTAGATTTTGTTTAACAAATTTGTTATTACTAAAGAAGTATACAGTATAGGTTATAGAAAAAGACCATATAATTGCAGATATTGTTCCTAATGTGACAAATTTAGCATAATTCATTCTGCTTACACCTGCTACAAAAGGAGTAATGGTTCTAACAAAGGCAATAAAACGTGAGAAAATTATCGCTTTTGTGCCATGTTGTTCTAAAAATTCTTTTGTTCTAATCAAATAAACTTTCTTGAGAATTCGTGCATTATTACTAAAGAGTTTTTCGCCAATAAATTTACCAGTGATATAGTTGCACGAGTCACCGATTATAGCACCTAAGCATATCGCTAAAACTGCTAAATGAATATTGATACTTGTAGCAGCGGCTGTTATACCAATTGTAAAAAGTAATGAGTCACCCGGGAAAAATATACCTAAAACAATTCCAGTTTCACAAAAAACGATAAAGAATAATAAAATATAAAACCACACACCTAAAAGGTCAATAAAATAATTTATATACTCATTAAAATGTATAATAAAATCAAACATTGTATCTTACTCCGGTTTGATCTTTATTGATAAAGCATGAATATATGGCATTAAATCTTCAACAGCTTTAAATATTTGCTTGTGTGACTGGATTTTTGTTATTGTGCTGAGTTTTTGAGAGTTTATATTAAGCACGAAATAATACTTGCCTTGAGTATAGCTTTTATGTTTTACATGCTTATGTGTTTCATCAATTACTTCAATTATAGCTTGAGGTTCAACTTTGGATAATATTTGAGTTTTGATTTGATCTGCTACAGTAGTACTATCCATAGTTATAATATCCTCGTAGGTGTAATAATTAAATCAAGCTTAATATCATGTATATCTATGATAATAGCATTATTTTGCTGTTCATCAAAGGCTATACCTATAGTTAAAGGGTATTTATGAGTTTTTTTAAAGCTTAAGCTATAGTCATAAAAACCTCCACCCATACCCATTCTAAATTTATCACTAGTAAAACCAACAATCGGTACTATAATAATATCAAGTTCCCAAGCTGTAACTATATCTTTAACAGAGTATAGAGGTTCTTTGATTTTATATTTATTTAAGTAATAACTTTTAGAGTCTTTAGCAAACCAGAGTCCATGTTTTGTAAATGGATGAATTATAGGTAAATAGATATTTTCAAAATGACTGTTAATAGTTTGAGTATCTATTTCATTTTTTAGCGATACAAAACTAGCTATCTTGGGATTAGTAAAATTTACTTGTATGTAACTTATCAGTTTAGAACTGATTTGCTCGCTAAGATAGGTTTTGTTTGTAAGAGAATTTCTAATATTTAAAAGCTGCCTACGTATTTGATTTTTATCCATGACTGCAAGTATGAAAAAAATTAGCTGTCCAGATTCACGTTTTAGTCCAATATCCTTGATCCCTATGGTATCAAGGTGGGTGCCATAGCTTAAACGTTGGGCTCCTTTGTCAACGCTAGAGCATCAAAGCTTGATCTCTAGTCAAAACACTAAGGCTCACTTTTCTAAGTAGTGTCGATACAAGATTGTAACTAAATTACTAATAACCCAGACAACTAAACTCTTGATTACAAACTTATTATAAATCACGCTAAATACTCTTTGGATAATTTTATACTAAAAGTTTGTAGATATATTTATTGAATTTGGAGTTAAATGCTTTTCTTTTGCTGATTAAGTATTTGACTGTTGCTAACTATTAGCTGCTTTTAACTTTGCTTTGAGCAGAATATTTCAAAAAATACCT
The DNA here is from genome assembly GCF_001653955.1 of Francisella persica ATCC VR-331. NCBI lineage: Bacteria > Pseudomonadati > Pseudomonadota > Gammaproteobacteria > Thiotrichales > Francisellaceae > Francisella > Francisella persica. Next base: position 45,683 of record NZ_CP013022.1, on the reverse strand, counting down.
ATAACTAATTATCTAGATACAGTAAAATATTTAACGAGATAAATAAAATAAAATTATGATTTCTATGAAAAAAGAAAAACCTAGTTTTGAAGATGTAGCAGAAGCACTTAAAGTAATGCAGGCTATAAGCTCAGCTTCTGAAGCCCATGGTTTACTTTGTGCCTTATTTAGTTTTGGTGCTGAAGTTAAATTTACAGCTTGGTCAGATTCTCTAATGACCAAGCCAATTGAAGATGGTGATTTGATTGCTAGTTCAGCTTTGAAAACTATGAAAAAACTTTATTATTACACCAAATCTCAATTCGATGAAAAAGGTCTAAGCTTTGATTTATTTATTCCAGCAGATAATAAGCCGTTAAGTTATCGAGCTGAAGCTCTTACATCTTGGATAAGATGGTTTCTATCAGGAGTAGGTTTATTTGGTTTGGATTTTGAGAATTTAAAATATCAAGAAATCAAGGAAGCAATTAGTGATCTGATGAAAATCTCATATATGGACTATGAAGCTTTAGGTGAAGATGAAGGTTGTGCAAAAGATTTTATTGAGTTGGTTGAGTATACAAAAGTAGCAGTTTTACTTATTGATAGTGAAAAAATTAGGTATCAACATGAATACTAAATATGATGTGGCAATTGTCGGAGGCGGAATAGTTGGTTTATTTACTTCTCTAGCTCTAGCCAAGACTGGATGTAAAATTATTCATATTGAAAAAGATCAGTTACAAGTAAAAAATGATAATAGAAGTATTGCGGTGTCTTATTCATCAATAGCTTTTTTAAATACTCTTGGTTTGTGGGATAAGGTTACAAGTAAACCTCAAACTATTAAAAAAGTTCATATCTCAGATAAAGGTAGTTATGGCAGAGCTGAGATATTTGCTAAAGATGAAAATTTGCCATTTCTAGGAGCTACTGTGCCAATGCAAGAGCTTCTGACAGTTGCCTTACAAAGTGTTGCTGATAATCCAAATATTGTTAAATCTTTTGAAACAAAAGTTGTTAGTTTAAATAAACACGATTATAAGTATTCTTTAGTAGTCAAGCAGCAAGGAGAGACTAAAACTATAGAAGCACAGCTAATAATCGCTTGTGATGGCGCAAACTCAAGTTTAAGAAAAATGCTAAATGTCGCAGTCAAGGCAACTGATTATCAACAAGATGCACTTGTTTTTGATATTCAAACTGACCTTTATAATGATAATACAGCTTTTGAAAGATTTATGACCGATGGGATATTAGCAATGTTACCTAAGGCAAAAACTGCTATGGGCTGTATTTGGACTATTGATAGAGATAAATCACAAGCAAAGTTAGCCTTAGATAATAAAGAGTTTGAGCAGCTAATCCAAGATCGCTTTGGCTACAGATTAGGAGAAATTAGACTTACTTCAAAACCCGAGGTTTTTCCTTTATATCTTGTCCAAGCTGAGCAAGTACATAAAGACAATGTGCTTTTTTTTGGTAATGCATTACATTTTTTGCATCCAGTATCTGGTCAAGGAATGAATCTAAGTATACGAGATATTGGTTTTTTGTATGATTTGCTTGCAGAGAGTGATTTTTCACAGAACTCAATTGAAGCTGTTTTAGTAGAGTTTGCCAAAGTTAGAAAACCAGATCATGATAGAACAATTTTTATCACTAATGGTTTTGTAAAATGGTTTGTATCTAATGATGCTAAGTTAGTTGCAAGTAGAAATGCTGGTTTACATCTGTTACAAAGAAGCAAGTTAGCTAAAAAAGTTCTATCAAGAGTGATGATGGGTAAGCTTAGCAAAGGCTCAACTCTAATGAGAAAGGTGGTTGAGGATGAGTGTTAGAAATGTTCAAAAAGATGCTGTGATTGTCGGTGGTGGTATGGTAGGCTTAAGCCTTGCTTTAGCATTGCACCAAAATGGTTTGTTGGTTGCGCTTATTGAAGCAAAAAAGATTAATAATAAGCCTTTAAGAGCTGATAGAGTCGAAACTAGAGTTAGTGCTATAAACCATACCTCAAAAAGTTTTTTGCAACAATTAGGTGTCTGGTATAGTATTAAAAATAAGCGTATATCACCATATTATCAAATGCGCGTATGGGATGATATTCCTAGTGAAAGTATCAATATTACCGCCGAAGAAATAGCCGAGCATAGCTTAGGATGTATTGTTGAAAATGATATAATAATTGCCGCTCTAATAGAGAAGGTCAGTGCTACAGGTATTGAGATTTTTGCTAATCAAAAAATACATAAAATCCAAAGAAATGTTAATACTGAAAAAATATTTTTAGCTGATAAAATCATTGAAACAAGTTTAGTAATTGGTGCAGATGGTGCTAACTCTTTTATTCGTAATTATTTTAATTTTGAAACTAAAGTTAAACCGTATAAACATACTGCTATTGTTGCAACACTTAAGCTTGAAAAAGACCATCAGCAAACAGCATATCAGCGTTTTTATGATAAAGGTGTACTAGCGTTTTTACCATTAGTAGATGCAAACAAAGCTTCAATAGTTTGGTCTGTAAAGACTGATTATGCTAATTTTCTTATGAGTTTACTAGATGAGAAGTTTGAGATAGAACTTACTAAGGCAATTGATAATAGTTTTGGTAGTCTTAGCTTACTATCAAAAAGGTTTAGTTTTGAGTTAATAGAGCGTCATGCTAAGAGTTATATGCAAAACAATGTGGTATTAGTAGGTGATGCAGCACATACAATTCATCCATTAGCAGGGCAGGGAGTAAATATAGGTTTTAAGGATGCTATTGCACTAACTCGAGTTTTGAGTGATGCTTTTGCAAAAGGGCGTTTAATTGGACATATTTCAACATTAGATAAATATCAGCGTGAGCGTATGTTTGATAATACTAAGATGCTAGCTTTGATGAATGTATTTAAAGAAGTCTTTGCTAGTGATAATCAATATCTCAAAAAAGCGCGTAGAGCTGGACTAGAATTTGTTGATAAGAATAGTATTTTAAAAAGTTTAATGGTAAAGCAAGTCTTGTAAGCTCAAGAGAAAATGAAGCAATATGGAAAACGAAATATTAGATGTAAAAAGAAAGTATTTTTAGAGTTTTATAATCAAGATGGTTTAGAAGAGATTATTAAAAATATAGATACAATAGTAACAAAGTTTAATAAAAGATAAGAAAGTTACTATGTTGATTTACTCAAGATGAATATTCTCACAAGTAAGCTACTTGCAGACCAAATTATCCAAATGAATACTATGATAGATGAAAATTTTGATCCTGAAAATGATGAGGGTGAATTACTTAGTAAATGTTTTTAATATGCTAGTTTTTGTTTGACTTTTTAAAAAATAGAAGTTCTCTTACTTATAGTAAGTTTTAAATGACTTATCAGATAAAGATTTGTTAAAAAAATTCTTAATGACTATGAGTCATATAAAAGAAATAAAAGTAAATTTAAGAGACACTAAAAATATTAGTTTTTATTAGTATAAGGTTGTTGATGAAAACAGATGATTTTAATTATAAATTACCAGAAGAATTGATCGCTAGATACCCATTAAAAAATCGTGATGCTAGTAGGTTACTAAAGTTAAATAAGCAAACAGGTGAAATAGCTGATCATAAATTTACTGATTTTATTGATTTTATAACGCCAAAAGATTTACTTATTTTTAATAATAGTAAAGTAATGTTGGCTCGTTTGTATGGTAGCAAAACTACTGGAGCAAAGCTTGAATACCTTATAGAAAGGATCAAAACACCAAAAGTCTTTGAAACACATATCAAAGCTAACCGTTCACCAGCTATTGGCAGTGAAATATATATTGAGGATACATTAGCAAAAGTTTTAGACAAAGATGGTGTTATGTATCTACTTGAGCTACAAGGCGACAAAGATATTTATCAGCTGATGGAAGAGTTTGGTCATATTCCATTACCACCATATATGAAGCGCGAAGATGAAGAGTTTGATGCTGAGCGTTATCAGACTGTATATGCTAAAGATTTAGGTTCAGTTGCAGCGCCTACAGCTGGTTTGCATTTCTCACAACAGCTAATGCGGCAGATAAAAGCTAAGGGTGTTGGTATTGCTTATATAACTCTACATGTTGGTTCTGGAACTTTCAAACCTGTCAAAGTTGATGATATTGAGAGTCATAAAATGCATGCTGAGGTAATATCTGTACCAGCAGATGTGTGTCAAAAAATTCGACAAACAAAAGCAAATGGTGGTAGAGTCATAGCTATAGGCACAACTTCTGTACGCTCACTTGAGACAGCAGGACAAAATGGTCAGATTGAAACTTATCAGGGGGAGACAGATATTTTCTTATATCCTGGAAAAAAGTTTAATGTTATAGATGCGGTGATTACAAACTTTCATTTACCAAAGTCTACTTTGATTATACTTATAAGTGCTTTTGCCGATAAACACAAAATTATGCAAGCATATCATCATGCAATAGCAAAAAAATATAGGTTTTTCAGCTATGGTGATGCAATGTTTATTTATTAAAAATATAATTTCTATAGATTTACATATCTTTTGAATATTAACTATAAATTGATAGGTTCCCATGTATATGGGAATAGCAAATATTTTAGATTATTAAGGAGAAAAATGAAAAATAAAGCATTCTTTTTTGATATCGATGGTACTTTAGTATATGAAAATAAAGGGAAACTTTTTGTTTCAGAGAAAAATATTCAAGCAATAAAAAATCTCAGAAAACGAGGTTATAAAACTTTCATAGCTACTGGTAGGACGCAAGGCTTTATTCCATTAGCGGTTCTTGAGTTACCTATGGACGGCTTTATTACTGCTAATGGCTCAGTTGTAAGAGTCGGCGATAAACTTGTTTATGAGAAACTTTTCCCCCAAAGTGCTATAGATAGTGTTTTAGAATTCTGTGAGAAACACAATCATGACTGGCTCTTTGAGGGTAAGTATGCCTATGTAAATAACCTTGAATCAGAGGATCTTGAATATTTTTATAATACTGTTATTGTCAATAAAGATAAAATTATTACGACACACAATCTATATAATGTTACAATCTATAATGCTTTGGTTTTAGGTAGAAATGTCGATGTTGTTGCCTTACAGCATACACTCGGCGATGATTATATCACAGCTCCACATAATGAGCATGGTTATGTTGATTGTTATTTAGCTGGGCATACAAAGGCTAATGGTATTGATAAGGTAGTTGAGTATCTAGGCTTAGAAAACTATGAGACTTATGCTTTTGGTGATGGTAATAATGATCTAGAGATGTTTGATAGAGTTGATGTTGCCATTGCAATGGAAAATGCTTCACCACAACTAAAAGAAAAAGCCAATTTAATCGCTAAAACAAATTATAATGATGGCGTTTATTATGCTCTAGTTGAACTAGGCTTAATTTAAAGCATTACATCATTTAGATGATTAATTGACTAAAGGAGAATAAAAATGAAAAAACTTCTAGTTATAGCTATTATTAGCATTGTCTGCATCATATGCTAAATATAATACGTATTAATGGTAGTGATTATATCTCTACAAATATTGGTACTATATTAATACTTATGTTATCTCAGATGCAAATGATCCTAATAAATTCGTAAAAAAATGTGAGCTTATTATCAAGGGTTATAATAAAGATAAAACCACAATTTACATATGATACTAAGCTTATTTTTGCATAAACAGATTATATTAGATAAGTTTGAGAAAACTAATGTTTCTAATGAGCAGTATGATTTTTAAGGTTCGACAGTATTTACAAAAGTAATCACAGAAGTTATTGTATACAAGGATTTTGTTCGTATGAATAATAAAGGAACGCAGCGTTGAAAAAAGAGTTTGGTAGTGGTTCTAGGTTACCAAAGACTTTGAGATATATTGTAAAGGTGTTGGACTTGTGACAGAAATTATTTAGCTATTCATATCAGGATATAGGAGAGAGTTATCAAAAAGATGTAACAGTTTATCTATTAAGTTAAAGCTAAATAATAATTTTATATCAACTTTCTTTATAAGGCTTTGTAAATACTAAAATGTAAAACAGAGGTGCAGTTATCAAAGCAAAGGTATATTTTATTACTAAAGTTGAGATTACTATTTCAACAGCGTAATCCAGTGGTAAAATTCCAGCAAATCCAAACCCATAAGTAATAAAAGTTGTATCAAGTATTTGTGATATTAAAGTTGAGCCAGTATTTCTAAACCATAGCCATTTTATATCAGAACTATAGCTTTTTATTTTCGAGTAAATAAGTACATCAAAAAGTTGAGATATCAGATATACTATATTACTAATAGTCACAGCTTTTAAAGCTATGCCATTGATAGAGAAAAATAAATTAAGTGCTTTATTAGCATCATTATAGAAAGGATCATCTAAACTAGTAAATAATGTAGAGATAAACATTAAAAACATAAATGATATCCCAAAGAAAATTGACTTTAATATAGCTTTACGCGACTCTTGTCGACCATATTTTTCGTTGAGTAAATCATTGGCGATAAAAATACCTCCAAACATAACATTACCAAGTGTTGCAATAATATGAAATCCAGCGATATCATAAGCAACACCTTTATTAACTTGGATATTTGCAGCTATTATACTTACAACAATAAATACATGAATTCCTTTTTTACCAAAAAGCTTGAAAGATAAAAATAGAATTAAGAAATCAATAAACGTGAATAATATTAAAAGTTGAAAATTAGTCATTTGCTTTCCTATAGTTTTGTTAACCCTGGATAGTTACGAACAGGGGATTAAAAATCTGCTATAATATAGCAAAATAGTTTATCAATAACAAATAAATTTTTGATAAGGAGTTTGGATACGCTTTGCTAATGTAATGTTGCTTGTAAAAGACTTAGATAAGTCTGTAGATTTTTATACAAGTGTGCTAGTAATGACAGTGCAGTAAAAAACTGATAATATAGAGTATAAGTATACTTTAGCCTTTCTAGGTTATGTAGATATATCTAACCATACAGTTCTAGAATTGACATATAACTGGAGTGATTATGAGTATTCAATGGGACTGTTTTAGACATTTATGAAAAAGCTTAATGAATAAAGACAGATTAAATATATTAATTATAAGAGGCTATTACAGTAAGAGTGATAGCGTTGAGCATGTTGATGTTGATGGTATAAAAGTTAAGGTAACTACAGTAGCCTTGGGACGCCCTATTTTTGTAAGAAGAAAATTAAAGCTGATTATCAATAAATACAAGATTAGTGCAGATAACTATGATCTAATTTATGCGATATCAATGTCTGCTGGAATTTCATCATTAATAGATGAGGTACTATATCAGAAGCTTCACTTGATTACACCATTTTTTATTCATCATAAAACTATGCGTGTACTTGGTAAGGTCAAGATTAGGAAAATGCTTGGAGCATATTTTTTATTATTAATGAATGGTAAACTAGGTAAGTTTCATGAGTCTATTCGGATTACCTTAGCAGAGAATGATCAAATCGTTGATAATCAATTTTTTGAGAGTAAATGGGGTAATGTAGGTTGTATCAAAAATATCGATCATACTCTTACCAAGGAAATTGTCGAAGAGATTATCCGCAAAGATATTGATAATCTAAGAAAAGAAGTTTTTGGTGAGTTAGCTTTACCCTCGTGAGAAAGTTGAGTGATGCAGTAGCCAATATATTAGCAACCCCCAGATACCAAATACTAAACCAACTAAAATCCAAATATTTTTTGGTAACAAAATAGTTGTAAGCCTTCTTTCTAAAACTTTGGGTATATCTTTGGCTAGTCCTAGTCCACAGAAAATGTGAATCAAAACATTAAAAATTACGATTATAGGTAAAGAGTTGTTTATTAATGTTGCTGATATAGTGTTGATATCCATGTATAAACCTTTAAAAAATTATTTTTGCGTGTTCTTTAGCATGATAAGAATTTTGATAGTAGTTTCGAATAATCTCAATAACCTCTTCAATAGTATCAACAAGGTGTAAAATTTTAAGATCATTTTTATCTATAACACCATTTTCTATCATTGTTGTTTTTATCCAATCTACTAACCCTCCCCAGAAATCTTTACTAAAAAGAATAATTGGCATATATGCTTTTTTTTTAGTTTGAACAAGAGTTGCAGTATCAAAAAGTTCATCCATGGTGCCAAAACCTCCAGGCATTACTATATAAGCCATAGAATGCTTAATGAACATTGCTTTTCGAGTAAAAAAATATCTATAAAGTAGGCTAATATCTTGGTATTTATTAGGAGTTTGTTCATGTGGTAGAGTTATATTTAATCCTACACTATAGGAGCAACCCAAAGAAGCTCCTTTATTACTTGCTTCCATAATGCCTGGGCCACCACCTGTAATTATTGTAAAACCATGGTTAGATAGTTTTTCTGCTATTTTAACAGCTTCTAAGTAATATCTATTATTCTCTTTTAGTCTAGCTGATCCAAATATGCTTATAGCAGGAGTAAGTTTATCTAGGCGTTCATATCCTTCTACAAGTTCGGATGTTATTTTCATAATATTCCAAGTTTCTTTAGCTCGATCAAAGTTTACTTCGCCATTATTTGTAGGAACTATTTTTTTATTTTTACTATTCATAAATTATTTCTCTCATCAAATTAGTCTAGTGTTTTATTTTATTATTAATTATAATTATAATATACTACTTTGAAATATTATTTGTACTGCATAATCAAGTTGAGTGAATTCTAGTATTTAGATTAATTTTTTTAAAAAACATTTGCAAAGGAGAGTTTAATGGGTTTTCTAGTAGGAAAAAAAATATTAATTACAGGGCTTTTAAGTAATAAGTCAATTGCTTATGGTATCGCAAAAGCTATGCATAGAGAAGGAGCTGAGCTTACTTTTACTTATGTTGGCCAGTTCAAAGATAGAGTAGAAAAATTGTGTGCAGAATTTAATCCAGCAGCAGTTTTGCCTTGTGATGTAACTTCTGATCAAGAGATTAAGGATTTATTTGTAGAGCTTGGTAAAGTTTGGGATGGTCTAGATGGCATAGTTCATTCTATAGCTTTTGCACCGCGTGACCAGTTAGAAGGCAATTTTATTGATTGTGTAACTCGTGAAGGTTTTAATATTGCTCATGATATCAGTGCGTATTCTTTTGCGGCATTAGCTAAAGAAGGTCGTAGTATGATGAAAAATCGCAATGCTTCTATGGTAGCACTTACCTATATTGGTGCAGAAAAAGCTATGCCAAGTTATAATACTATGGGCATTGCTAAAGCATCTTTAGAAGCCACAGTTAGATATACTGCTTTAGCTTTAGGTGAAGATGGTATTAAAGTGAACGCTGTATCAGCAGGCCCTATCAAAACTCTTGCAGCTTCTGGCATCTCAAACTTTAAGAAGATGCTTGATTATAATGCTATGGTTTCTCCACTTAAGAAAAATGTTGATATTATGGAAGTTGGTAATACCGTAGCGTTTTTATGCTCAGATATGGCAACTGGTATAACAGGAGAAGTCGTCCATGTGGATGCTGGCTATCATTGTGTGTCTATAGGTAATGTTCTTTAGTTCTATCTTTTCAAACAAAACCACTACTAAATTTAATCTTTACTATGATCATGTATCATAATTTCTTATATTATTAAATATTATTAGTTTTTTTTATTTATAATAATCTTTGATATGGCCTATCAAAGAGATAAAAGGTCATTATATGAATAAAAATATTTTAAAATTTGGTTCTTGTATCTATGCTTACTATAGGTGTTTCACGTAGTATTGCTAAAACTTCACCACAGTGCTTGAGTTTTACTTTGCAGTTATTGGGCTCTAGATTAATAGATGCTGGTGGTGGACCTATCTTAAGTTTGGTTAATCTGGCTCTCGTTTAGAAGATTTATAAATAATTAATGTAACGCATTTTTATGCTGATCATTTTGAGATTTATATTATATTTTATTATGGTGTAGATATGTAAGCGTAGATCGTTGGTTTTAAAAAAATTTTATCAAACAGAAATAAATCAAATTTCTCTATCTAAGCCCAATTTTGACAAGATCATGCATAGTTATTATGCCTAGTATATTATGATCTTCATCTATTACAGCTAAACTTGTAATTTCATATTTTTCCATTTTTTCGAGGGCGGTTACAGCCATTTCTTCTTTAGAGATGGTTTTAGGTTTTTTTGTCATGACTTCACAGATAGCTCTCTGAGAATTGAAACTCTCAGCTTCAAACATTCTTCTTAGGTCGCCATCGGTGAAAATACCTAAAATTTTGCTATTTTCAACAACTAAGGTACTTCCAACGCCTTTATCACTGATTTCTAATATTGCTTTACGGATATTATCTGTCGGCTTAACTATTGGTATCTCATTACCTTTACGCATAATATTTTCAACTTTTAAAACTAGTTTTTTACCTAAGGCACCATTAGGGTGTGAGAAAGCAAAGTCTTTTGCTGAAAAGTTTTTTGCCTTAAGTAATGCAATCGCTAAAGCATCACCTAATACTAAAGTTGCTGTAGTGCTTGATGTAGGAGCAAGGTTAAGTGGGCATGCTTCTTTATCAACATTTAGATTAAGAGTAACATCACTATTTTTAGCAAGCATAGATTTTGGATTACTAGTCATAGCAATTATTGGAATATCAAGGTATTTTAGCATCGGCATTAATCCCATGATTTCTGATGAGGTTCCAGAGTTGGAAATAGCTATTAATACATCACTTTTGGTAATCATACCAAAATCGCCATGTCCAGCTTCACCTGGATGTACAAAGAAAGCAGGTGTGCCAGTACTAGCAAGTGTTGCAGCCATTTTTTTACCGATATGACCTGATTTTCCCATACCTGTTATTATTACTCGACCTTTATTACGACTATTTTTTAAAATGATTTCACATGCTTTTTCGAAATTCTCATCAATAGAGTTTTTTAATTTTTCTAACGTTTCTATTTCTAAACGAAATGTTTCTACAGCATTTTTAATATGTTTAGTCATTTTAATCTCCAAATAATAAAGCTTTCTAAACTTGCTAACAAATCTTTTTAACTAATATCTACAAACATAAATTTTATATAACCAAATTTTACTTTCAATATGATAGAATTTTCAAGTATATATAATAATATTTAAACTAGCTATTATGAAACATATTCAGATAAATCCTTCTATACTCTCTGCAGATCTTGCTAGGTTAGGCAATGATGTTAAAGCAGTTTTAGCAGCTGGCGCTAATAACATTCATTTTGATGTTATGGACAACCACTATGTACCTAATTTGACATTTGGACCTATGGTACTTAAAGCTCTAAGGAACTTTGGTATAACTGCTGGTATGGATGTTCACCTCATGGTTAAACCAGTAGATACTTTGATTGAGGATTTTGCTAAAGCTGGAGCAACTAGTATAGTTTTTCATCCTGAAGCAAGTGAGCATGTTGATAGAAGCTTACAGCTAATTAAATCTTTTAGTATTCAAGCTGGACTTGCCTTAAATCCTGCTACTGGAATAGATTGCTTGAAGTATGTTGAGAAAAATATTAATAGAGTATTGATAATGTCAGTAAACCCTGGTTTTGGGGGACAAAAATTTATTCCGGCTATGCTTGATAAAGCTAAAGAAGTCTCGCAATGGATTAAATCTACAGCTAGAGATATTTTGCTAGAGATAGATGGTGGGGTGAATCCTCAAAATATAGCTGAAATAGCAGCATGTGGGGTAAATGCCTTTGTTGTCGGTTCAGCTATTTTTAATTCTCATAGCTATAAGCAAGCTATTGATAAGATGAGAGATGAGCTTAATAAAATTTAATTTAGCGATCATCATCAAAACAATAGCGCTAGTGATATCTGTAATACTTGTATTACTGAGTTACTCTATACCTTTACATCTATTAAATTATAATGCTAGTAATTTTAATAGTTTTGACTTCATGGCGGTTTTTATAGCAGTAACATCTTTATTAATTTTTCTTATTTCTGAATATACTAATGGTGAAAAAGTATCTAAATCAAGAAATGTCCTAAAAAATTTATTATGTGGATTAGCTATTGCAATTTTCATAACATCGCTAGCACTCTTTCTAAGGAGGTTCTCATTTCCGCGTAGCTTAATCATTTTGGGCTTTTTACTGCAACTGTTAATGTTATCTGTATCACGAAATATTTTTAGGTGGTTGATAAGAAATACTATCTATAGCAAAATCCTAATTATTGGTTTAGATCAAGAACAAGAGTGGCTTTGTGCGAAGGCAGAGACTACCAAGCTACCTAGAGAAATAATTGCTGGATATTTAAGTAAAGATATCGATGGTTTTAGCCTAGCTGATGTGGCATATAGTTATAGAAAAGCATTTATCTCAGATAAGGCATTGAAGCTATTAGATGATAATGACTTATCAATTCTAAGCAAATATAACCTTGAAGTAGTTCTCATCCCAAGAAAGTATGAAATATCAATTTGGGGTGCAATCCTAGTTCCTCTTGGTGATAGCTTAGCTATGAGTGTAAAAAAAACAAAAATTATTAAAAGAATTTTTGATATCTTTTTTGGTTTAGTAGTTATTATCTTAACATTACCAATCATGTTACTAACAGCTGTGGCGATTTATTTAGAAGATAGAAGTTCACCATTTTTTATTCAAGAGAGGGTTACTAGAAATGGAAAAAGATTTAATCTAATAAAATTCTGGAGTATGAAAGTAAATGCTGAATCACAAACTGGTGCAGTTTGGGCTATTGGTAATGATACTAGAATTACAAAAGTTGGTAAAATAATTCGCCTGATATGGTTAGATGAGTTACCGCAGTTTTCAACGTTTTAAAAGGTGATATGTCTATAGTAGGACCAAGGCCAGAGCGCCAAGAGCTGATAAATAAGTTTAGTCAAGAAATTCCTGAGTTTTCTTACAGAAAAAAGTTAAGGTGGGAATCATTGGTTATGCGCAAGTTTTGACAAGTTATGCAATTCTACCAGAGAATAAGTTAAAACTTGATCTTGTCTATATCAGAAGATGGAGTTTTGTATTTAATTTACTTATTGTTATAGAAAGTGTGAGAGTTATTACTATGAAAATTTTGCAACTGTTTATAAAAACTAAACAACAATCTCAATCAAATTTTGTAGAAAGAAAAGATAAAAACTATATAGAGTGTATATTATGAATAAAAAAATATTGGTAACAGGTGGTACAGGCTATATAGGTAGTCATGCAGTGGTAGAACTTCTTGATAGAGATTATCAAGTTGTGGTAGTTGATAATCTTTCAAATAGTAAACCATCTGTAGTAGATAGAGTTAAAAGAATCACAAATAAATATTTTGATTTTTACCAGCTAGATCTTTTAGATAAAGCTAAGCTAGCAAAAGTTTTTCAAGAACATGATATCTATGCAGTGATTCACTTTGCTGGCTTTAAATCTGTAGGTGAGAGTGTTGAGAAGCCACTAGAATACTACCATAATAATATCCAAGGCACGTTAAATTTACTTGAGCTAATGCAAGAGTATAAAGTTTATAACTTGGTCTTTAGTTCATCAGCAACTGTATATGGAATGAATAATCAACCACCGTTTACAGAGGATATGCCTCTAAGTACAACTAACCCTTATGGTGCAACTAAGCTAATGTTAGAAGATATTTTGCGAGACTTGCAAAATGCTAATAATAACTTCAATATCACTTGTCTTAGATATTTCAATCCTGTAGGAGCTCATAGCAGTGGTATGATAGGTGAGGATCCACAAGGTATACCTAATAATCTCATGCCTTATGTAGCGCAAGTAGGTGCTGGCAAGTTAGCTAAACTGAGTATCTTTGGTGGTGATTATGAGACTAGAGATGGTACTGGAGTGAGAGACTATATACATGTGGTAGACTTATCAATAGGGCACATATTAGCATTAGAAAAATTATCGCGAGATAACCCTGCTTGGCGAGCTTATAATCTTGGTTCTGGAAATAGTTACTCCGTATTAGAGATTATCAAAACTTATGAAAAAGCCCTAGGCAAAGAGGTTCCATATCAGATAGTAGCTAGAAGAGCTGGTGATATTGCAGCTAGTTTTGCAGATGTTGCTAAAGCTAAAAGAGAATTAGGCTTTGAGACACAAAAGACTATAGATGATATTTGTTATGATATGCTTAGGTGGCAAAACTATGCAAAAGAGAATAATATTTAATGTCAAAAAAAATTCTGATTGTTACAAGCGTTGTTAAAACACATATTATGCAATTTCACATACCAACTTTTCAAATGCTTAAATATATTGGTTATGAAGTTCATGTGTGTGCTAAAAATGATTATGAAGAAATATTTCAGTGCCAGATACCTTTTTGTTATAAATACATAAAATATAAGTTAATAGGTCACCATTATCTCTTAAAAATTTCAAAGCGTATAGACACTTAAAAGAGCTTATAATCAAAGAAAAATATAATGTTGTGCATTGTCATACACCAGTTCCAAGTGTTTTGAAAAGACTAGCAATAAAAAATATTAAGCAAAAATATAAACTAATATATACAGCTCATGGTTTTCATTTTTATAAGTGAGCATCACTTAAAAGTTGGTTAATTTTCTATCCAATAGAAAAATATCTATCAAAATATATATTTATTAACTATTAATCAAGAAGATTATAATATAGCTAAAGATAAATTTAGAGCAAAAAATACTAAGTTGGTAAACGGTGTTGGAACTAACCTTGGTAAGTTTAAACCATTATCAGCTTATGAAAAAACTATAACTTAGAGCCAAACTGGGTTTTCAAGCAAATGATTTTATAATCATATATGTTGCTAAACTAGTCAAGAACAAAAGACAAGAGGATTTAATAAAAGCAGTACAACAAATTAAAAATAAAAAACTAAAATTATTATTAATTGGTCAAGGCAAAGAATATTACAATTATATTAAATTTATCAAAGATGATAATTTAGATAAAAGAGTAAGATTGCTAGGATATCAAAATAATATAAACGAATGGTTAAATATTACAGATTTGTATGTTTTATCATCTCAGAGAGAAGGATTGCCTCTAAATATACTTGAAGCTTTGGCTGTGGGATTACCTGTCTTCGCTTCAGATTGTAGTGGTAATAGAGACTTAGTTGCAGAAGAGTATTTGTTTGAGGTTGGAGATGTTGATAGGCTTAAAGACCTAATAGTTTAAGAGGTAAACACTATTCAAAAGTATACAACTAAAATCAATATACAAGACTACAGACTAGATAAAGTGTATTAGAGAGTTAAGAAAGTTTTATGACTCTTAATTTGAAACTAATTGTAAGGATTTAAAAAATATTTCTTAAATACTGGATGGTTATTTATTGGGAATGTATGAAGAATGCTAGCATCTCTACTAGTATGGATATGGGTTGCTAGATACATAGGGCCAAAAGAATTTGGTGTTTTAAATTATGCTAGCAGTTTTGTGGCACTTTTTAGTGTGCTTACAATTCTATGACTATATAGTTTAGTTGTCAGAGAATTAGTAAAAGATTCAAATAAATCAAATACTATTCTGGGAAGCATTTTGGGTTTGAAGTTGCTTGGGTTTTTTGTATTTTGGAGATTCTATTATGGACTCTTTATCTTTCAGATGAGAGTTTTTATACAAAAAGTATAATTTTAGTAGTAGCTATTTATACTATGATGCAGAGTTTAATATCATAGATTTTTATTTTCAGAGTCAAGTAAAAAGTAAATTTGTAGCGCTAGCGAATTTAATATCTTTATATCATCAACTACAAAAATAATATTTATACTATTATAGAGAGCTAAGTTAATCTATTTTGCTGTAGTTGCCGTTTTATATAGCTTTACTTTATCACCAGGATTGATATATTTTTATCAATCTAAAAAGTTTGGCAATATCAGAAAATGGCGCTTTAAGTTTGCTGTTGCAAAATAATTATTAAGATAATAGCTGGTCTTTGATCTTTAAGTGGTTTGGCAGTATCTATATATATGAATATATATCAGGTTATGATAAATCATATGCTTGGAGCAGGGGAGGTTTGACAGTTTGCTGCAGCTGTGAAGATAATTACAGTTTGGTATTTCGTGCCAGCAATTATATCATCATCTCTTTTTCCTACTATTATCAATGTAAATTTGATGGTATGGATGGCTATAGCTATTGAATTACTATGACATTTTTAAGTAATTGGGAGGTTAGTTTGTTATATGGGCAACATATAATCAAGCAGGTAGTGTGATTATGATTCATATTTGGGCTGTGGTGTTTGTATCACTTTGGGTTGCTAGTAGTAGATGGCTTTTAACTGAGAATTTGTAAATATTTTATGTGATAAATACTTTTGGGAGTGTTATTAATATTTTGCTTAACTATTATTTATGACATATGGAATTCAAGGAGCTGCACTAGCCACTTCTAATATCATACTTTATAGCTGCATATTTTAGTCTTGGTTTTGGGCAAAAGACTATAAAGAACTTTTTTAGTTTATTAAAAAGTTTTTTGATTTTAAGGATATTAAATGTTTTTTAAAAAGTTATTAAAACTGTATTACCTAAGGCAGTAAAAGATAAATTAAGGTATTTTAAAAATACTTATTTAGATGAATATGCTACCAAATCTTATTTTCAAGATGGTTGATTTGACTTTAAATAGGATTTTTGAATACCAACAAGAAGGCTTTTTTTATATAGATGTTGGGGCTCATTATCCTAAGAGGTTTTCTAATACCTATTTTTTTATAAAAAAGATTGTATAGGGATAAACATAGATGCAATGCATAGTAGTATGAAATTATTTAATAAAATTCGCCCAAGTGATATAAATATAGAAAAACCAATTTCGTATAAAATACAGACTATAACTTATTATGCTTTAAATGAACTGGCATTAAATGTTTTTTCAAGATATATATCAGAAGAAAGAGATGGTCAAGGTAATTATTTTATAAAATTTACAAAAGACATTCAAACATTAACCTTGGCAGAAGTTTTTAATAACAATTTATCTGAACATCAAAAAATAGATTTTTTGTCTATTGATGTTGAAGGTTTGGATTTTATTGTGATTAAATCTCATGATTTTTAAAAATGTAGACCAAAAGTTATATTGATTGAGATTCTAAAAAGTAATCTAACAAATATTTTTGATAATGATATATTAAAGTTTTTGTATGTTAAGGATTATTTAGTATATGCAAAATCAGTAAATACAGTATTTTAAATATGTAAAAATTTTATAAAGAAAGGTACACATGAAAATAACAATAGTAAGCTTAGGTTATGTAGGTTTAAGCAATAGTATTTTATTGGCGCAAAATAATGAGGTTTGCTTTTGTAGATATAGATGATATTAGAGTTAATTTACTTAGCAAAATATCGCCAATTAAGGATGAACTTATACAAAAGTTTTCGTCGGAAAAACAACTAAACTATATTTTACAACTATTGACAAGTACATAGTCTATGAAAATGCTGAGTATATTGCTAATGTCTATCCGGCAGATTATGATTATACTATAGGTACTTTTGATGTTTCCATTCTAAAAGCTATTATCAAAGATTGCTTAAAAATATCCCCAAGTTCAACGATTGTTATTAAAATCAACAGTTCACCTAAGCTTTACAAAATCTTTAAAGCAGGTGTTGTGGGTGGATAATATTATATTTTCACCAGAGTTTCTAAGATAAGGAAAGGCATTATACGATAATCTCTATCCTAGTAGAATTATTATCAGAGAAAAATCAGAGGTTGTCAGAGGTTTTGCAAACTTGTTAAAAAATGGCACAATGGACTCTACAGAAGCAGAAGCTGTGAAGCTTTTTGCTAATACTTACTTAGCAACGCGAGCGGCATATTTAAATGAGCTTGACACCTATACCGAATTACGTAATTTAAATACTCAAGATATTATCAAAGGTGTATGTCTAGATCCTAGAATAGGAGATTATTATAATAATCCTAGTTTTGGCTATGGAGGTTGTTTACCTAAAGGTACTAAGCAGTTTAAAGCAAATTATTTAAACATTCCCAATAATTTGATTAGTGCAATTGTACAGTCTAATCAAACATGCAAAGATTTTATTACACACCAGATATAGGTAGAAAGCCAAATATGCAGTATTTGATATTATTGAAAAGTTAGTTAAATCTAATGTTAAAGTGATAGTGTATGAGCCAATATTAAAAACTGTTGATAATAATTTTGTTAAAGTATATTAGTTTACAGACTTTTAAAAGTCTTTGTGATTTAATTATCACTAATAAAAATCTACTTGATGTAGGATATAAAGTTCACACAAGAGATATATTTAAAAAAGATTAGCTCAAATAAGATGCATAAATTAGCACCTATAGTACTATTTGTATACAATCGTCCTTGGCGTACACAACAAACAATCAAAGCTTTTTTTTAAAAAAATAAGCTTGCTTATAGGTAGTGAGTTATTTATCATATTCTGATGCTCATAAAAATGAAAATGCTATAGAAAAGTACAAGAGGTGCAAAATTATATTAAAATTATCAATGGTTTTATAAAAGTAACTTTTAGAGCACTATTGTTGTCAATATGTTGATATATTTATTGCCAGATTTCATTTGGGAGGTGTTGGTAATAATCCTAAGTATCTCATTTAAAGAACAGTGGAAAATGAAATCAGAGACGCAACAGAAAGTATCATATAACTGGATACTGTTTAATTTATATAATATTTCTAGGGCTATGTTTTTATACGATATTTGGTGAGAGGTTACATTATGTTATTTTTCTAAAAATAACTTTGCATATTGTAAGTAGTAAAAGGCGATAAATGATTAAGCAATTTGTATCAAGAGTAATAAGAAACAAAATATTTTGTCAATTTTGGAAGAAATTCAATTTTTTGTCATATTTTGGAATGAATTTTGGTGTAGCTAGTGTATTACTAGCTATAGTAGAGAACTTTATTTTATCAAAAAAGTTAAAATATTAAATCCACAAGTAATTTTTAATGTAGGGGCAAATATTGTGGATTTGGTCTAAATATTTAATAAATGAATATAAAGATTTAGATTATAAGCTTTACATGTTTGAACCATTAAAATTAGCTTATAGTAAATTGACAAAAAAAATTTCAAATAAAGAAAATCATTTTTTATAAATTAGGTGTTAGGAGGTAAAAAAGAAAAAGTAAATATTTTCTATGATTATGAAACTCTAGGAAGTACTAGCATCTTGATGAAGGACAGTAAGTGTTCTGAAGAAATAAATGTAACGACTATCGATATTTTTGTTTAGAGAATAATATTAAGCAAATTGACTTTTATGGATGTTCATGGGCATGAGTATAATATTTTATTGGGAGCTAAAAAATTACTAGAAAATAAAGCTATTAGATGTATTCAGTTTGAGTTCTATGAGCCAAGTATTGAGAATTTTTAAAAAGACTATTGGGATTTATTAAGTGATGATTATGAGATATATATCAAAGTTTGTATAATGGTATAGTCAAGATTGAGAAAAATACTGCTATAAACTCGAAAACTTTAGATGTATTAATTATTTAGCTTATAAAAAAGTAGGGTTAGGTATATTAAATAAGAATAAAAAAACTTCCTATTCATAATAAGTATAATCGGCATAAATGGGTAAAATAAACTGCAATAGATTAAAGAGAACAGTACCTTACTTGATGCTGGGTGCGTGATCCAAAGATATAGAAATATTGTAGTCACCTGAAATATTATGGTCAAGATTTTGGAAAGTATGAGTCCAGTACTTCGAGTGAAGGGCTTCAGATTGAGTCTTGGGAATATGGAGAGTTATCGTATATATACTGGAAATATTTGGGATATTAATGAACATAATCACTTCGATGTTATTTTATGTACGTAAGTGTTGGAGCATATACCATATCCAGATAAAGCTATAACTAAGTTTTCTAGACTTTTAAAGATAGGGTAGATCTGTTTTTAACAGCTTCTTTTGCAAGCCTACCACATTTTCAGCCGTATTATTATTTAGGTTTTTCTAAGGAATGGTATTATTCATCTCTTAGAAAAGAATGGATTTGAAATAATTTCTAATAGAGATTTTTTTACATTTTTAGTCCAAGAAAATATTAGAGGATTAAAACTTACTAAGGATCACTTAATGAAAGATTTTTATAGTGCTGTACTAGTTCCAAAAGTTTTGATTGACTTTTCCCTTTCTAAAAAAATATCAATCATCAGCTTGTATTAGATATCATATACATGCTAAGAAAAGATAAAGTTATTATATGTCAATTGATTGGTGGTCTTGGCAACCAAATGTTCCAATATGTCTTTTACAAGTATTTATCTTTAGTAAAGAATATAGAGCTTGAGCTAGATTTATCAGGTTTTGGAACTCATATTATACATAATGGTTATGGGTTAAATAGTGTATTTGGTATTGAAGAGAATATAGCACCATTAACTAGAATTTTAAAATATAAGTCAAAGTCATCTTTATTTTTCAAAATAGAAAATAAATTTTTGCTAAACACATAACAGATCTTTATGTTGATGGGCATTTTCAAACATATATATTATATTAGTTATATTGAGCAAACTAAAGGTAGGCTTTTAATATCTAGTGTTGAAGAAAACTTGTTATAAGAAAATTGTGTAGCTATACATATTATGGAAGGAGATTATATATCGAATCCTAAAAATAAGTATCTCTTTGGAGAGATTTGCACAAGAAAATATTACCATGCTATTAGTTATATTAATAGTAGAGTCAAAAAACCAAAGTTTTTATTATTCACAAACGATTTTGCCTATGCAAAAGATTTATTAGATATTGAGGATTTCCAAATTGTAGATTGGAATATATAGAAACAAAGCTTTAGAGATATGCATTGAATGAGCCTGTGTAAACACAATATTATCGCTAATAGCTCATTTAGTTGGTGGGGAGCTTGGCTTAACAAAATAGTAAAAAAATTGTTATAGCTCCTTAGTAAGTAGGTTTAATTATACTAAAATTAAGCAAGATGATATATGGCCCTAAATCATGGATAAGAATATGAATAATGTAAAGATATCAGTGATTATGTCAGTATATAATGCTGAGAAATATATAGCTCAAGCTATTGAAAGTATTTTACAATAATCATTTAAAGACTTTGAGTTTATCATTGTAAATGATGGTTCAACTGATAATAGTTTGGCTATAATCAAAAAAAAATATGAGGAAACTGATAGTCGAATTAGGATTATATCTAGAGAGAATAGTGGTATTAATTTACTCTCTAAACGAAGCTTTTTTTTTTTTAGCAAATGGTGAGTATATAGCTAGGATGTACGTGGATGCTGATGATATTGCATATAAAGTTAGATTTGTGAAACAAATGGATTATATTACAAAGTATGGTTATGATGTTGTTGGAACTAATTTAGAACATATTAATAGTCATGGGAAAATAATAGATATAAGACTTTCCCAGAAAGCAATGGAAGTATTAGGAAGAATATATTATAAGTGTATAATCTCTCATCCATCTTGTAATGTATAAAAAAAGAAACCATTTTGAAATATAATTGTTATATGGATGGTAAAGCTAGTGAAGATTATGATCTTTGGCTTAGATTAATGAGAGATGTATCTATAAAATGCTACAACATTCAAGAAAATCTAATGTAGAATACATGTTGAGCATATTAAATGAGATAAGACTGCTTTTGCTGAGGTAGCAGGTTTTTTTTTGAGAGAGGCTTTATATATGAAATTACTTAAATCTTTGGTAGGGTATTTTGCTTATAAAAAGTATTAAAAAAATGAAAACCTACATCTTTGATCTTGATAACACACTTTATTCTTACAAAATGGTTTATTTGGTAGCCAAATGGCTAGAATGAGTGAGTATATTAAATTAAAACTAAATATCTCAGATACAGAGAAAGCAAATGCAATCCGTGATGAGCTATATTATGAGTTTGGTTCAACTATGCTTGGAATGATACGTTATCATAATTGAGCCTAAAGAGTTTCTAAACTATGTCAATGATATTGAGATTAGTCACTTTATGCCGAATAAAAAACTAAATAATTATATCAATGATTTAAGAAAAAATAATCGTACTTATATTTTTACTAATGCTTCTAATTTCCATGCTAATAGAGTACTTAATCAACTTGGTTTAGATAAAAGTTTTGATGGTATCTTAACAATACAAGATACAGCCTTAGTTTCTAAACCAAAGACCAAATATTTTGAAATAGGTAGAGATAAATTTGATATTAATTTTGAAAAAACTATCTTCTTTGAAGATTCATCACATAATTTAATATCAGCAAAGCATTTAGGTATGCAAACAGTATTAGTCCATGCAGATGATCATAAATCAGAGGCTAATTTTTATGACAATCAAGAGATAGATTATTATGTTGCAGATGTCGAGTCATTTTTTGAGGGTATATATAGCTACCAGGAAATAACCGTTACTTTTTTATCTAAACCGCAATTCATTTTTGATTTTATTTTCTCAAGGCTTTCTGATGTTTGTAGCCCTGATTTTGCATCAGAATATTGGATTACATGACTTGCATTGATTAGAGCAAACTTTATAGAATTTCCGATACTATTTCCTTTGTAAATATTTGCACAGAAAGTTGAGCTAAATGCATCACCGGCACCGAGTGTATTTATGACATTTTTAACACGTAGTGATTCACTATGGTATATTTTATATTTAGTTGCAGCACAGACACCATTAGCGCCATCTGTAACTACTATTATTCTTACACCTAGATCTAGACAGATTTTAAAGAAATCTTTAAGTCTAAAAGTGGAGTTTAAAAAATCACTTTTTTCTTCACTAAGAGGCGATTCAACAATATCTTTATCATCAGATGATAGTAGTGATAACATCAATTTTTGTGCTTCTTGGAAGTTTAGTACAAGAATATCAATACCGAACATTGAGTCTTTTATAAAACTTTCACCAACGCTTAGCTGACTAGAGCCAGGATTGATAGCAACTTTGGTGTTATTATCTGCTGCTAGTTTAACTATTTCGGGTAACCTTGCTGCAGATGATTTACTCAATGATGTGATATATATAAAATCACTTGCTATAATTGCTTGTGATGGTAAATCATCTTTTAGAATATCTTTGTTAGCGCCGCGATAAGCAAAAATTGTTCTATCACCACTTAGGGTAGGCACTACATATGAGGTGGCAGTACCATATTTACTAGAATAGCGAATGTTAGAGATATCTATACCATGATTTTTTAGTTCTTGAGTGATTTGTTCTCCTGCAATATCTTTACCAATCTTCCCAAAAAAGCTGACATCTATGCCTTGTTTTTTGAATGAAACAGCAGCATTAGTAGCCCCACCACCAGAAAAAGATTTTTGATCTGTCACTTCAATCTTAGCTCCTTCTTCAAGAAGCATAAAAGATTGGATGGTATCTTTCTTTTGCATACTCATGGTGAACATTTCTTCATACTCGATAATAGTATCAAGAGTTGCACCACCAATTGTTAGAGCTTTAAGATTTTTCATTTTAGTTAGTTTAATATAAATAATTATGTGATAGCATATCATCAATTCTCAAGAGCGTAAATTAATATTAGATGCATACAAATTTATACCCTAAAATAAACCTTTTTTATCTAAAAGTTTTCAATTAATTAGTATTTTTTTAGCAAAATGCTATTAGCATATATTTTTTTTATTATAAAGGAGATTTTAAAGATACCTTCTAAGCCAGTAAAAAAAGACCAGCGTGGGTATATAATACCGATTGGCGGTGGTGAAGATAAGTTCGCAAGCCCTACGGTTCTAGAGAAATTTGTCCAATTATCGGGTGGTGGTGAAGCAAAAATTGCTATTATTCCAACAGCATCAAAACTTCCAGATACAGGAGGTATTTATGTTGATATATTTACAAAAATGGGAGTCAAAGAAGTACATAACCTAAAAATAGAAACGCGTCTTGATGCTACTATTAATAAAGAATATCAAGATATACTTTTCCATTGTACAGGTATTTTTATGACTGGAGGTAACCAACTTTTACTTTCGACTACTCTTGGTGGCACAGCTTATTCGTAGGTTAAATGCAAAGGGTGTCAATGTAGCAGGGACTTCAGCAGGTGCAGCGTTTATATCTGGTTTTATGATCGCAGGTGGTCAAGCAGGCCTTATGCCTAGATGTAACATGGTTAATCTAGCTCCTGGTTTAGGTTTAACAAATAAACTTCTAGTAGACCAGCATTTCTCTCAAAGAAATAAACTAGGTAGGCTTTTAGCCGCACTTTCATACAATCCGTATATGGTTGGTGTAGGTATTGATGAAGATACTTCAGCTTTACTGAATGCTGAAAATGTTATAGAGGTTGTTGGCTCAGGTATGGTGACAATTATAGATTTCTCTCACCTTAAATACTCATCACTACATAACGCGCGTAACAATGCACCAATTAGCTTAGTTGATATTCGTATGCATATTTTATTAGAAAGTCAAAAATTTGATCTAAATACTTGCCTAGTAGAGTTCTAATATCTAGCTATATTTTTCTTTTTATTTGTCATTATCAATTTTAGAATATAGTTATATCTTCATATAACTGTTTAGTTTTACTATCTATAAATATGTTACTCTAATTTATATTAATTTGTTTGTATTTTTGATTTAACCTAGTTACTTTAATTGTATGAGCTTAATAATAATTTGGATATAATTTGTCTGATGTAACTAAATACATAAATGGAAATATTATGCAAAAAATTATAATTCACGGTGGTTGTGGTGCTAGAGAAGATAAAAATACTTCTTTTGAAGATTATCACAGGCATCTTTTACCGATTGTTGAAAAAGCATATAACTACCTAAAAGAAGTAGATGATGCTAACGATGTAGCAATTTTTGCCGCTAAACTTCTAGAGGATGATGACATATTTAATGCAGGTACTGGCTCGCGCGTTCAGCAAGATGGGCAAATCAGAATGTCAGCTTCTATCATCGATAGTCAAAAACAAAAGTTTGCTGGTGTAATTAATATCCAAAATATTAAAAATCCAATAGAAGTAGCAAATAGACTAATGCAACAATATCATAGTATATTAGCTGGTGATCAAGCTACAACATTTGCTCATGATGTGATGGGTTTGCCAACTTATAACCCAATGACAGAAAAAAGGTATCAAGAGTATCTACAGCTCAAAAAAGACTATACAGGAACGATAGGTGTAGTAACTTTAGACTCAAAAGGAAAAATTTGTGCAGTAACCTCAACAGGTGGTGTTGGATTTGAATATTCTGGAAGAGTAGGGGATAGTCCTACAGTTGCAGGTAATTTTGCTAATGGGTGTATGGGGATATCTTGTACAGGAATAGGAGAACATGTAATTAATCAAGCAGTTGCTGCAAAGATTGCTACTCGAGTAAAAGATGGAATGCCCCTATCAATTGCTGTAGATAAATCTATAGCAGAAAGTGATAGTTTGGGTGATTATGTTGGACTCATAGCTATTGATAAGTATGGAAATATATGTTCAGGATCTACTTCTGTAGCTCAAACATTATATGCCTATGCTGATGGTGAGCAGATAAAAACTTTTTACCAAGAAAAAACTTAATAAAAGTATTGACTTAAATATTCCTGTATATGTATAATACCTCTCACTGGCCAGATAGCTCAGTCGGTAGAGCAGAGGACTGAAAATCCTCGTGTCGGCAGTTCGATTCTGTCTCTGGCCACCATTAATTTTAAAACTATCGGAGCATGGCGCAGTTTGGTAGCGCATCTGGTTTGGGACCAGAGGGTCGGGGGTTCAAATCCCTCTGCTCCGACCATTTTTGTGCGTCCGTAGCTTATCTGGACAGAGCATCGGCCTTCTAAGCCGAGGGTAGCAGGTTCGAATCCTGCCGGACGCGCCATTACAATGACGTAGCGATTTGTAATGGTGGTTGTAGCTCAGTTGGTAGAGCCCCGGATTGTGATTCCGGTTGTCGTGGGTTCAAGTCCCATCAATCACCCCAGTTATTGCGGACGTGGCGAAATTGGTAGACGCACTGGATTTAGGTTCCAGCGGGCAACCGTGGGAGTTCGAATCTCCCCGTCCGCACCACTGATAATTTTAAAGTTTTCAATTTTGGGTAAATAAATCATTTAGTAGTTTTTCAAAAAAAAAACATAAAACTGATTATCTAAGTCAATTGATAATCTAATTATTTGCAAAGTTGCTTTTTTATATATAAAGTATAGTTCTTATAATAATCAATTTCTTTTAAATAAATGAAACGCTTTTCCAAAAGACATATTTTTTTTGCCTCGGCAAGTACTATTGTTGAGTGGTATGATTTTATGCTTTTTGCATATTTAACTCCTGTGATAGCAAGTATATTTTTCCCTGACTTTATTAAATATACCGCAATTCTTATAACTTTTGGGGTTTTTGCTGCAGGGTTTTTCATGGGGCCTATAGGTAGTGTGGTTATGGGCAGCTTTGGTGATCGATTTGGTCGTAAAAAAGCTTTAGTAATATCTATAATTATGATAATATTACCTATGTTGGTGATAGCTATATTACCAACTTATAGTAGTATTGGAATTTTGGCGCCAATCATATTAGTGATAATGCGGTTACTACAGGGATTCTCTATTGGTGGCTCCTATGGTGGGGTAATGGTTTTTATGATTGAATCAACTAAGCCAACCCGTCGTGGTTTTATTGCTAGTTTTGCTACTATGTCATCTGGAACAGGTGTTTTCTTAGCTTCACTAGTTGCAATGTTATTGTTTGGATTGTTTAGCCGAGAAATTCTTGATTTATGGGCTTGGCGAATAGGTTATATTATTGGTTTAGTATTAGCATTAATGGCTTTAGTAATGCGCTTAATTATGCCAGAGAGTTATTCTTTTGAAGAGTTGGAGGCACAAGGAGATATTTCTGTTAAACCAGTAAGAGAGATGTTTAAAACGCAGACTAAGCCGTTATTTCTAGCAATAGCCTTATCAGCTTATGCCAATATTGCGTATTATTTGGTACTTTCTTACTTAAGTAATCATTTTGTTGAGCTGCATTATTCAGAGTTTTTTTCTTTGGCAGTAGTCACGATATTTAGTTTAATTTTTTCTTTTTCAGCGCCATTATGGGGTTTATTGAGCGATTATTTAGGTAGAAAACCTTTGATGAAGTTCTCGATTTGGGTATATTTAATATTTGCATATCCTAGTTTTATGTTAATGGATGTTGGAGTCATTTACTTATTGTTGGCTATGTTTATTTTAAGTGTTCCATTGATGGCTATATGGGGAGCGTATGGAGCAGCTGCACCTGAGCTATTTGATACTAAATATCGTTATAGTGGCAATGGGCTAAGTTATAATATAGGTAACTCATTTTTTGGTGGAACTATACCATTTATAGCTACTTCATTAGTGGTTACATCAGGTAATATGCTAGCGCCAGCATGGCTTTTAGTAGTAGCTTCTATTATTATGATACCAGTACTTTATTACATACCTGAGACAAGATTTACTGATATTTAATTAGATTAAATTTAATGACTTTGTATATTATATTCTCAGTGATATAATTATATAATGTAACTTGTTACATAAAAGGTGACTACTTTGGATTTTTGGTTAATTGTAGGAGTATTTGCTGTTTTATGCGTGTATCTAATAATAGAAAACATAGTACATAATATCAGTATTAAAAGTATTCCAATTAGAATTCATGTAAATGGTACTCGAGGTAAGTCAAGTGTTGCTAGGCTTATAGCAGCTGGTGTCAGAGCTGGTGGCTATAGAACTATAGCTAAAACTACTGGGACTTTAGCTAGATATATTGATGTTGATGGTTCAGAGACACCTGTATTTAGGATAGGCTTTAGTAATATTACTGAGCAAGTTAAAATTATGTTTAAGGCAAGAAGAGCAAAAGCTGATGCTATCGTTATTGAATGTATGGCTTTGCAGCCACTTTTGCAATCGCTATGTGAGCTAAAGCTTGTTAAAGCGACACATGGAGTTTTGACAAATGCCCGCCCTGATCATTTAGATATTATGGGTCCTACAGAAAGAGATGTCGCAAAAGCATTAGCAGCTACTGTTCCTGTTAAGGCTAAATATTTTACTGCAGAAGATATCCATTTAGATTTTTTTGAATATGCTTGTAAAGACCGTGGTACAGAACTAATAGCAGCTACGGCACAAGATGCTGAGAAAATATCTGATGAAGAAATAAATAAATTTGTTTATTCAGAATTTAAGATAAATGTTGCTCTAGCATTAAAAGTAACAGATGATTTAGGTATACCTAGAGAGATCGCTCTTAAGGGAATGTGGGAATCAACTCCAGACCCAGGTGCGATGACAGAGTATAATTTTAATATTAAAAATGCTGAAATAAATTTTGCTAATGCTTTTGCCGCTAATGATCCTGTATCAACAAAAATGCTTTGGTATAAGCTTTATGATAAATATTCAGGCTGTGATAAAAAAGTACTAGTTGTAAATTGTAGAGATGATAGAGAAGATCGCTCAAAACAAATGGCAGAAGCAGCCTTAGGCTGGCAAAAACAAGATTTAATTGTTCTAATAGGTACTGGTACAGAAGTTTTTACTTCATTTTATAAAAAATATGCAAAATCGCTAAATAAGCCAATGACTAAAGTTATAGTTTGTGAAGAGATGACACCTATACAAATACTTGAGAAAATAGTTGAGTCAAATCCAGCGGAGTCTTATATCCTCGTTGGTGTTGGTAATATTAAAGATATTGGTATGGAATTAGTTGATTTTTGTAATACTAGCCATAAAAGGAAGCAAAATTTATAGTTTTAAGATTAAACAGGAGAAAATATGGATCCATTAACGCTATCTATAGGAATTGGTCTTATAGTTGGTCTAGTTTTTGTATCACTACTAGGATTATCTACAGGTGGTATGGTTGTGCCAGGATATTTTGCTTTAGAGATGGGAGCTCCTGATAGAGTCATAGTAACTATTATCATATCAATAATCATATTTGGTATAGTCAGATTTATGTCTAAATTTATGATTATTTATGGTAGACGAAGAATTGCTATTACAGTACTTTTATCATTTATATTAGGTACTGTGTGTAATATGCTTTTTTCACAATATTTGACTACTAGTTTTTACTCAAATCAAGTTCGGGTAATTGGTTATATTATCCCTGGACTTATAACTTTATCTATAGATAGACAAGGACTTATAGAAACAATAGGATCTTTATTAATAGCTTCTATCATTATACGTTTGTTACTAATAGTTTTAATTGGACCTGAGATAGTAGGAATATAATATGAAAACTATGTACTGGCACCGTAAATTTTTATCGCGCTATATAATAGTGTTTTTAAGCGCATTTATGATTATATCTTTATATATAGTTGAGAAGAATCTAGTTGTTGAAACGAAAGGTTATACACAAAAGCTTGCAGCTGCCGAATTAGCTGATAATGCATTTGCGTTGACACAACGCTTTTTTATGTCAAAAGGTTATCTGTGTAAGACAATGGGGGATATTTCTTGTACTGGGTTGATTGGTCTGTCAATGACTGAGATAACTACAGATTCCGGTGATCTTTATGCAAAGAGATCTTCGGTTAATCCAAATATGGCAGCGATATTTATTGAATGGTTAAGTGAACTTGATCTTAAAGAAGGTGATACAGTGGCTGTGCAAGCAACTGGGTCGTATCCAGCTTTAGATATAGCGATGTTGGCAGCTATTAAGACTTTGAAACTTAAGCCATTAATTATATTTTCTGCTGGGGCTTCACAATTTGGTGCAAATAGACCGGGCTTTACTTGGCCTGATATATATCATAATCTTGTCGAGAAAGGTATATTTGATTATGATATCTTAGGTATTACTTTAGGTGGTCCTCATGATAATGGTTATGGAATGACTCCAGTAGCTATCTTAAAACTTAATGATGCAATAAAAAGGAATGGTTATAAAGTCATTAATATTCCATACGAGGATGCAACAAATACATCTATTGCAACACGTATAAAAATGTACAAAGATGCCACTGGTGCCGATGATAAAATTAAAGCTTATATAAATGTTGGTGGTAACATGGCTTCTATCGGGCTAAAACAGCCACAAATTAAATCATCAGATCTAGATATTAAGGATAATAAAAAATCTAAAAAACCTAGTACTAGTAATGCTGAAGAGAGTATTATAAAGTTACCTAGTTTTCCTACTGGAGTGACTAAGAGTTTACCTCCAGAATATAAAACAGTTAATTCTGTGGCTGTGGATTTCTTAAAAGAAGGAGTATCAGTTATTAATGTCAGAGATATAAACTCAAGTATAATTAAAAAATATGGTATGATTCATAATCCTAGCAGTGTAACGCCACCTGGTCATGGCGCTGTTTTTGCACAGAAAAAATATAATACTATACTAGCAGCTATCTTACTTGTTGTTGATATTAGTTTGGTAGTGTTTATGGCAATTATTTCAAGGAAATATCTAATTTCTTTCAAAACAAAGTAGTTATAAATTGCTTTGATATATGATTCAATTTATCATTTAATTAAGTATTGTAAAATATTTTGTTAAATATGTTTTGTTTTTATGACCTTAATCAATTAATTTCTAAATACCTTCCTGAAGCAGAAAGGTTAAAGATTGCTCGAGCATTTATATTTGGTGCGGATGCTCACGAAACCCAGGTTAGAAGTTCTGGAGAGCCTTATTTTACCCATCCTATTGCTGTAGCATGTATACTTGCTCAGCTTAGGATGGATGTTGATACAATTATTGCAGCTTTATTGCATGATGTTGTTGAGGATACTGAATATACCGCTGAGGATATTATCAATCTTTTTGGTGAAAAAGTTGCCCAACTTGTTGAGGGAGTGACTAAACTTACCCAGATAAGGCATAAAAATATAGCAGAACAACAAGCAGAAAATTTCCGTAAAATGCTACTGTCTGTGACAAAAGATGTCCGTGTAATATTTATCAAGCTAGCTGATAGGCTTCATAATATGCGTACATTAGCGCCATTAAAACCTGAGAAAAAGCGTCGAATCTCTAGGGAAACTTTAGATGTGTTTGCACCTCTTGCTCATAGATTAGGTATCAATACTCTTAAAGAGCAGTTAGAAACTCTAGCATTTGAGGGTATGCATCCTTATCGGTATCATATTTTAGAAGAAAAAGTAAAAAAAGTAGAAAAAAATAAAGAAAAGGTCTTTTATGAGGTAAAAGAGGCATTAGCTGAAAAGCTTGATGATTTAGTCTCATTAGAAGATATCAAAGCACGTAAGAAAACTTTGTATAGTATATATAACAAGATGCGTAAAAAAGGTATATCTTTTGATGAAATTATGGATATGTATGCTTATAAGATTATTGTCCCTAATAGAATAGATTGTTATGTTACATTAGGTAGAGTTCATGAATTGTATAAGCCAATACCGCAAAAATTTAAAGATTATATTGCAACTCCAAAAGCAAATGGCTATCGTTCATTACATACGGTTGTCTTAGGACCATACAATATACCTTTAGAAATTCAAATAAAAACAGAGAAAATGGATCGTCAAGCTGAATATGGTATTGCAGCTCATTGGAGTTATAAAATCGGTGAGAAAACTGATAAAGCATTACAAAGATGGCTTAAGAAGATTTCTGATATCAATGTATATACTGCTAGTTCAGTAGAGTTTTTAGAAAATGTCAAAACAGATATTTTTAATAATGATGTATTCGTATTTACTCCTCAAGGTGAGATTGTCGAGCTGCCTGTAAATTCAACTTGTATTGATTTTGCTTATTACATACATACCGATATTGGTAATAAATGTATCTCAGCTAAAGTAAACCGCAAGATTGTTCCACTTAACTATAGGTTAAAGCAAGGTGATAATGTTGAGATTATTACTTCAGCGATTGCCGACCCTAATCCAGCATGGTTGAAATTTGTCGAGACTAATAGAGCTAAATCAGCTATCAAAGATTTTTTGAAACAGCAATATCGTAATATTGATTATATTCGCGGTAAGGATATAGTTGAAGGTGAGCTTAGACTTCTAGGTGTTGAACTAAGAGAAGTTCCAAGTGAAATTATTGATGGAGCATTATTCAATTATGAAGGAATAGATACAATAAATCGCTTTTATTTAGATACTGGTTTAGGTCTTATTGATCCAAATAACTTTATTGATTTTATTGTTAAGCATTTTGATGACATGCGCAATGCTTATAAAAAATCATCATTATCAAAGCTACAAATCAGATATGGTGATGATCCTCGTATTGCTGATTGTTGTTTACCTCTGCCAAATGATGAAATAATTGGAATTGTCAACGAGCAAAGCAATGTCGAGATTCATAGAAAAAGTTGTAATGAATTATATACAAAACTTAAAGACGGTCAGACTAAAGAGATTAAAGCTGATTGGTTTACAAATAGTGATGATGATCCTAGTTTTAAAGCTAGGCTTGCAGTTACACTCAAAAATATTCCTGGTTCGATAGCGAAGATCACAGCAACTTTAGCACGAGAGGGTGTGGATATTAGAAGTTTTGATATGATGTCTGTAGATAATAAACAAGCCAAACTTGCTTGCGTAGTGGTAGTTAGAAATAGGAGAAAATTATATTTACTAATCCGTTTAGTAAGAAATTTAGATGTTTGTTTAAATATCGAAAGAATACTTAATAAGTAAATTATTATTAAATATTAGTTCTTGCATTAAAGGCATGTAGCAAAGTTTGCTGATCTAAATATTCTAGTTCACCACCAAATGGTACACCAAAACCTATGCGAGAGATCATTACATCTTTAGCAATCATTTGTGAAATAAAGTGAGCGGTTGTTTCACCTTCTACAGTAGGACTAATTGCAAGAATTACCTCATCAATTTCTCTACCGGCTATAATTTGTTCTAAAATGTTTAGCTTTAATTCACTCGGACCTATACCATCTAATGGAGAAATTCTACCATTTAGAATAAAATACTTACCTCTGTATATTCCAGCTTCTTCAATAGCGATCATATCAAGCATACTTTCTATTATACATAGTTTGGTGTCATCTCGATTAGTGTTACTACAGATATTACAAATATCATTTTCAGTAAGTGCTTGGCAATATTTACATTTTTTGATATTTGCACTAGCATCCAAAAGAGAATTAGCAATAACAACAGCTGTTTCTGGTGATTTGTCTAGCAGGTAGAGAGCAAGTCTTTGAGATGATTTTTTACCTATAGTTGGAAGCTTGCGTAAAGATTCTATTACAGCAGTAATTTTTGGAGAAAAAATTTTACTAGTCATTATTTAAAAGGAAAGTTGATGCCACTAGGTAAGTCGATACCTGCTTCTTTTGCCATCTTATGGATATCTGTAGATGCTACTGAATTTTCTTCTACTTTTTTTACAGCGCTATTGACAGCCGCAGCAATTAAATCTTCAAGTACCTCTTTATCTTCAGACATAAGCGAATTATCGATACTGACAGATTTAACATCATATTTACCTGTCATTGTTACCGTAACAAGACCAGCACCAGACTCACCAATCACCTGCATATTTTCACGCTCTTGTTGAGCTTTTTTCATTTGTTCTTGCATTTTCTGTGCTTGTTGCATTAGCTTTGACATATCAAAGTTCATTTCGGATCCTTTACTTTTTGTTTAAAATTTCTTTTGCACAATCTAATATTTGTTCACTTGAGTTTTTTATCAATGTTTTTTTCGCCATTTGTGACATTTGCTCAAGCTTAGATTTATCTTGATTAAGAGGCTTTATTATAGCAAGTAAATTTTCTAAAGTCATCTGTTGTTGTATTAAACAAAAGCCAGCATTGTTATTCACTATATTTTGAGCATTAAAAAACTGATGATTATCAACTGCTGATGGTAATGGTATAAATATAGCTGGTAGCCCAGCAATAACACATTCTGATACAGTCAGTGCACCAGCTCGACAAATTACCAAATCAGCCCAATTATATGCTGTAGCCATATCATCTATAAAAGCAGCTATATCTTTGATATGGTTTTGTGGTATATCTTTATAAGCATCTTTAGTTGCTTGGAATGATAGTTTACCAGTTTGATGCCAGATTTTTATATTTATGTCTTGCTCGTTTGCTTTTTGAATTAATTTGGGAATGATTTCATTTATTGCTTTAGCGCCTTGGCTACCACCTAGAACTAATATCTTTAATGTTGATGAGTCAGTATATTTTTTTGTTTGATCATTAAGCGCAACGATATCTTTACGAACTGGATTACCGACAATTTTTGTTCTTGCTAATTGTTTAACACTAAAATGACTGTTGAGATTTTCGATCTCAAAAGCTAAACATATCGTTGTTGCAAGTTTAGCTAATATACGATTTGTGAGGCCAATTTTTGCATTTTGCTCATGGATGATTATTGGGATGTTTATTTGTGCAGCTGCTAGACATATCGGCCCAGAAACATAACCACCAAAACCAATGACCAGATCTGCCTTAAGTTTTTTTAATAGAGTACGAGATTTTAAGGTATTGTAAGCAAGCTTTAGTGGAAAAGTAATCTTTTTTATAATTCCTTTTCTCCGAACACCTGATGATTTAATATACTGGATATTAAAATAGTTAGGAACTATTGTAGCCTCCATACTATTAGGAGTACCAACCCAAGTTACATTGGCTTTATTTTGCTTGAGTAATTCAGCTACAGCCAGTGCTGGGTATATATGACCACCTGTTCCACCAGCTGTTATAATTATGTTTTTGTTTTCTAGACTCATCATTTACACCATGAACTTTTATTTTTTAAAATTAATTTTAAAAGATTTTTATGTTATTATCACCTATTAGCTTAAAATATAAGATAGAGTTTTATCGAAGAGGAATTATGATTGAAATAAATCAAAATTATTTATATACAGATTCTAACCTATGGGTTGAGGTTAAAGGCAATATTGCAAGAGTTGGTATAGATGATTATTCTCAAGATGAATTTGGTGAAATTGTCTATGTTGATCTACCTAAAATTGGTCAAGAATATGCCAAAGACGATGAGATTTGTGTCATAGAATCAGTAAAAACCGCATCTGATATTTACACACCGTTATCTGGAAAAGTTGCAAAAGTAAATAAAGAATTATTAGATAATCCAAAACTTATAAACCAATGTTGCTATGGTAAGGGCTGGATATTTGAAATTGAAATAGCTAATCTAAAGGAGCTTAAGAGCCTAATAAGTCCTCAAGACTATCAAAATTATGTTAGCTAGAGTTTTAACTTGTATTTTATTTTTTATCATTATCTAGTTTTGCTGTAGAGTCATGTCTTAACTACTGTAAGATATATAACCTAAAGAAAGGTATAGAGTATGAAACACATACCAAGGTATCTGTAGATTTTTGTAAATATTACTTAGAATTATATGTAATAAAGAATACTATTAAATGTATTGCTAAAATTAATGTCTATAAAGTACTTTATAATAATAACGCTTTGGCTATTACGCATGTATTATATAATGATTATTTTGATAGACTTAATAATTAATTATTGTAGTGCCATATTTGATATGGAAAGTAACAATATTTAAATCATGTTAACCAAGTATGTAACACTTGTTTGGTTATTTTTAGGAAGTGGAATTTTACATAAGCAGAACTATCGTTACCACTAGCTTGGCGAGTTTTATTCCAAGAAATAATCGTTATTTGATAGTTATCTAAATTAGTCTTATCAAGACTACTAGTCCATGCTATAGCAATTATAGAATCATTTGTGTTGAGTTGATAGTAAGACGTATTTGACTCAATACTAACATTAACATCTTGGTTTGTTGGTAGAGGATTATCATTAGCTATCTCTGAACTTAAAACTTTAATGTTGATATCATTCTGCTAAGCTTCTGCTCCAGCAAGCTTACTTGAGATAGTAATTTTATAGTTTTCAGCTTTGATATTATCAATTTCTAAAGCTAGATCATAAGTATCCATAAGTAAAATCTGAATATCTGCTTTTCTATAAACTTGATTACTATTTTGATCTTTTAGAACTACTGTTACATTAGCAGTTGCAGAGCTATGAGACATTTTTGCGTTTATATAAAGATTGTCATCAGGACTAATACTGTACTGATCTTTGAAATCCGTCAAATGAAGCTCATTTTTTTAGGTTTTAGCTAGCCTGATGATAGTAAGGCTAATCTCATCATATGTTTTAATCTGCTGTTTGAAATATATATACAGTATTGCAATTATGGATTATACTGCATTATTACTATCTTTAACACCAACAATAATCTGGTTATTAAGATGCTTGGTGCTAATTTTATTAATTTTTTTAGTAAGTTCTAAGAACAAATTAATTTGTACGGATTGCTTTAGGAACTGTAAGTAATGGGTAATCTGTTATAGTTCCACCTTTGAATACTTGTAGTGTTATCTTATTACCTTCTTTAATGTTTAGTGTATTTATCGTGAATTTTTTCACTAGGAATCTATCAGAAGGATTATTTTGCTATTGGTGATCTCTTACAAACACCAAAGGTCTTCATTGTTTAGTGCTAGGCTTTTGACCTAGGTTTACATACCATTTATTTTGATAAACTTTGCCTTCAAAGATTATTTCAGTTCCTGGTATGGATATGATTTAGTAGGATTATATGTTAGCGTTTTAGACTGTTGTGAACCATTCTTATTAATGCTAGAACCATCAGGTAGAATTATAGTTCCAGCTAGCTTGCTAGTTGTAAAATCTAAGTCTAGTAAGTTATAGAAACTCATCCTAATGTCATCAACATCCCATTTAGCCATAATGATTTGATAACATGACCTATTTGGCATTTTACATGTAAATGTTAGACTATATATTAGGTGGTTAGTTGGGTGCTACTCAAGTTAGCTGAGGATCAAAACAATTTAGAGGTTTTTCTTCAAAGCTATCCAAGTTAGTAGTTTATCATGGTCACAGTTAGGCTTAGTTATATAGAATTTGAAATGCTTAGATTTATTATTGGCTGTGAATTTCCATTTAATCTTTAAAGGTTGTCCAGGTTGAACAACAGTTTTTGCCCAACGACTTTGTTCTTGCTCATCAAAGGTTTAAAGCCAGCTACATCTGCGCTTCCAATATATTATATATCTAGAGCACCTAAATTAAATAGCTCACTGGCTTGCTCTATTGATTGAGGCTCATATTGAGCTCTTGAACACAATCTTTATTTTTACCTTATTTACATAGTTAATACACGAGAAGCATGGTTTTCGACATAGCCATGTAAATATGCTTCTAAGCTAACTATAATAATACTAAGCTAGTTAGTAATGTAATTTTATTTAGCTTCATGTGATAAGACTCCTTATCTATATTGTTTAAAAAACAAAGCTAGTAAATCAACTATCTATAGATTTAATCCTACCAAATTCTATTTAAGAATTTAAATGGTAAAAATAGCTTTGCTTTATGTCTAAAATAGTTGTTGAAAGGTGGTTTTTAAGCTAAGTACAGGATTTTAGCAAAATAATAAAACTTATTAATTAATATTTAAATTAATATTATTATTCTCAAGGGAAATATATTGATATTTTGATACTTTTCATATCATCTATAATGATTTATTTTAATTTTGATATTTATATTAAGATTTTTATAAAAAGTTGGTCTCAGATTCATTTGCTTGTAAATATTTCAACATTTTTGATAAATAATTTACATAATTATAGCCATACAATATAATATATGTTGTATGTGAATTTCATTAACAAATATAAAAATTAAGTATACTACAAATGATAAATATTAGATTTCCTGATGGTTCGATAAGAGGGTTTGAAAAGGGTGTTAACTCTTTAGATGTTGCTAAATCAATATCTCCAAGCTTAGCTAAGACTACAGTAGCTGCATATATTGATAATCAGCTCAAAGATGCAAAAGATAAAATTAATAATGATTGTGAATTAAGATTGATAACAATACAAGATCCAGAAGGTCTTGAAACTCTAAGGCATTCTTGTGCTCATCTATTAGCTCATGCTGTCAAAGAATTATATCCAAGTACTGAAGTAACAATAGGTCCAGTAGTTAATAATGGCTTTTATTACGATTTTTCTTTCAAAGTGACGATAGGCGAAGTAGAATTGCTTCTTATAGAAAAGAAAATGAAAGAACTAGCAAAAAAGTCTATACCTGTTAGTTATAAAGTAGTTCCTAAAACTGAAGCAATTGCATTTTTTAAGACTCAAGGCGAGAACTATAAGGTAGAAATCATTGATAGTATAGCTGATGAGCAAGTAAAAATATATACACAAGGTGATTTTAGTGACTTATGTATAGGTCCTCATATTCCAAATACTTCCCTACTAAAAGCATTCAAACTGACAAAGTTGGCAGGTGCTTACTGGCGAGGCAATTATGATAATGAGATGCTGACTAGAATCTATGGTACATGCTGGGCAACTAAAGAAGACTTGGAGCAGTATTTGAATATGCTCGAAGAAGCTGAAAAACGCGATCATAGAAAAATTGGTAAAGTTCTCAATTTATTTCATTTCCAAGAAGACTCACCAGGTGTAGCATTTTGGCATGATAATGGCGTAAGGATCTGGCGCCAAGTAGAAGACTATATGCGTGCTTCTAATAATAAATATGGTTGTAGTGAGATTAGAACCCCACTTATTGCAGATTTTAGCTTATGGCAAAAGTCTGGTCACTCATCTAAGTATGCTGATAATATGTTTGCAACAAAATCTGAGAACAGAGATTTTGCTATTAGACCGATGAACTGTCCTACTTGTGTACAGGTCTATAACACAAAGCTGCATAGCTATAGAGATCTACCTATAAGAATGGCTGAGTTCGGTATAGTACATAGAAATGAACCATCTGGATCGTTGCATGGCCTACTAAGAGTGAGAAGTTTTACTCAAGATGATGGGCATATTTTCTGTACACCGGAACAGGTTGAAGAAGAAGTGATTTTGATGGTACAACAGAGTTTTGAAGTATATAAAGATTTTGGTTTTAATGATTTTGCTGTCAAGATTGCGCTTAGACCTGAAAACAGGATAGGAGATGATGAAACTTGGAATAAATCTGAACAGATGCTCAAAAATGCTCTTGATGCAAATAATGTTAGCTATGAACTACTTCCAGGTGAGGGTGCGTTTTATGGTCCTAAAATCGAGTTCCATCTCAAAGATGCAATTGGTAGAAATTGGCAGTGTGGTACTATACAGCTAGATTTCTCAATGCCACAAAGACTAGGTGCTACATATATCGATAAAAATGGCGAGAGACAGGTACCAGTTATACTGCACAGAGCAATAGTTGGTTCTTTGGAGAGATTTATCGGTATGCTTATTGAGCACTATGCTGGAAATTTACCATTGTGGTTAGCGCCAGTGCAAGTAGCTGTGATGGGGATTAGTAATAATCAAGATGACTACTGCCAAGAAGTATTTACAACACTTGAAAAAAGTGGTGTTCGTGCTAAATTAGACTTGAGAAATGAGAAAATTGGGTTTAAAATACGTGAGCATACTCTTTTGCGTGTACCATACCTTGTTATCATTGGTAAAAATGAACAACAGCAAAAGATTATCACAATAAGAAAGCATAATGGTGAAGGTCTAGGGCTGATGTCTGTAAGTGATTTTTGTGCTTTTTTAAATAAGCAAATACAAGCTAAAGAATAATAATTTCTGCGGAGGAAAAGATTATTAAAATGGATAAAAAAGCACCTATAAATGAGCAAATTAAAGCAAAAGAGGTGCGTCTAGTTGGTATTGATGGTCAACAAAAAGGTGTTGTATCTATCAATGAGGCTTTAGCATTGGCTGAAGAGGCTGGTGTTGATTTGGTTGAAATGGTAACAAATGCTAATCCACCTGTTTGCCGTTTGATGGACTATGGTAAGTACTTATTTGAACAAGGTAAGAAAAAAGCACAAGCTAGAAAGAACCAAAAACAGACACAGGTAAAAGAAGTAAAGCTTAGACCTGTGACTGATGTAGGAGATTATCAGGTAAAACTACGCAACCTGATAAAATTCCTTGAAAAAGGTGATAAGGTAAAAGTCACATTGAGATTCAGGGGTAGAGAAATGTCACATAAAGAGCTAGGTATGGAAATGCTTCAGCGTATGGCAAATGATGCTGCTGAACACGGTGTGGTAGAACACCAACCTAAACTGGAAGGTCGCCAAATGATCATGGTTTTAGGACCAAAGAAAAAGTAGTAAATAAATTTTTTTATAACAACTAATACAAAATGCGGAGTATTTAAATATGCCAAAGTTAAAAACTAAAAGTGGTGCTGCTAAGCGCTTTAAAAAGACTGGTAATGGTGGTTTCAAACACCGTTGTGCAAACCGTGCTCATATTAACACTAAAATGACAACTAAGAGGAAGCGTCATTTAAGAGGTATGAGCCAAGTAGCTAAAGTTAATACTGCTAGCTTAGTTCAACAAATGCCTTACGCGTAGGTTTGTTTATCAATTTTTAAAGTGGGGTATTAAATTATGTCAAGAGTAAAAAGAGGCGTAGCAGCACGTGCACGTCATAAGAAGGTTTTAAATCAAGCTAAAGGTTATTATGGTGCTCGTTCTAGAGTATATAGAGTAGCTAAGCAAGCTGTGATTAAATCAAGTCAATACGCTTATAGAGACCGTAAAGTTAAGAAAAGAACATTTAGATCTTTATGGATAGTCCGTATTAATGCTGCTGCTAGACAATACGATATCAGCTATAGCCAGCTAATCAATTGTTTAAACAAAGCTGGTGTTGAGCTGGACAGAAAAGCACTAGCTGAATTAGCAGTATATAACAAAGATGCTTTTGCTGCTGTTGTAAAA
The DNA here is from genome assembly GCF_001653955.1 of Francisella persica ATCC VR-331. NCBI lineage: Bacteria > Pseudomonadati > Pseudomonadota > Gammaproteobacteria > Thiotrichales > Francisellaceae > Francisella > Francisella persica. Next base: position 4,924 of record NZ_CP013022.1, on the reverse strand, counting down.
AAAGCAAAAGCTGCTTTAGCTTAATTATTGTATTGTCTAAAATAAATTTTTTAAAATTTAAGTGAAGCACCTAAACCCCTTACTTATTAAAAGACTATTTTTAATATTCTTTTTGAGTTTTGGAGTTCTATTGTTTTTAGTCTTCAATGGTTATAAATATTTTGATCTAGATAAGATTAACCTTGCGTATATTAAGGCGAGTGCTTATGTTGATAAGCATATTATTTTAGCTTGTTCTAGCTATGTTTGTATTTATATTTTAGCTGTGTTTTTTTCTGCTCCTATAAAACCTTTTTTAAAGATACTAGCAGGTCTTTTATTTGGATTGGCTTTGGGTTTTATAGTTTGTCTACTTGCAGCTGCCGTAGGAGCAATGCTAACTTTTTTATTTATAAAATATAATTGGGATGAAACATCTACTAATCCAAAATATAAAATTGTCTCTAAATTTAAATCTTTAGTAGAAAATTACCCTATAACTACACTTTTTGTCGTAAGACTATTGCCAATACCTTTTTTTGTACCAAATATATTAGCAGGTATATTAAAGGTTAAAAATAGTATTTTCTTTTTTACTACTTTAATTGGCATCATACCTGTGACATTTATTTATGTCTGGTTTGGAGTACACTTTAAAGAGGCTATAATTCAAGGAAGTAAAGAAAACTTTATTGATACTAAGTTTATCTTAGCTTTGGCTTTTTTAGTAGTAATGGCTTTGGTTCCTATTTTTATAAAAATAATCTTTATAAAACTTAACAAAATGAATGATATTAGCTTTTAAAGTTAGCTATTTAATGTTGTGATATAATTTTATAATTTAAGTTAAATCTTAATTCTTTAGTATGTTAAAATTTTTTTAACCATATTGAGAAGTTAGCATCTGATTTTATTTGGAAAATACTTGTTATATTTATATGTTTAGTTATTTATTAGTTACAGTTTTTTATCTATGATAAATATTACTTTAACGAGCCAACTATCAAAATATGAGCGAGTAGCTAGTATCCTTGTAAAACTTGATTAAGTCAAACATGATGCTAAAGCATCTCAAGAAGGTATGAATAATATCTATGAAGGGCTTAATGATATAGTTGTTGCTAGGCCTTTTGTTATTAGTGTTTCTAAATACAAGAATATGGCAAGCATTATTAGCAACATTACCTTGGAATTTGTACCTAGTTATGTTAAAGGTAATAGTGATGGATGCACCAAGCATTGTTAGATGGACTCTATTTTTAGCATTGGTTATGGCGATATTCGGTTATTTTATCCTACAATTTGGACTATATAGATAAGGTTTTGAGCTTTTCCTTTTGGAGTCATTTTTATTATATTTTATTGTATGGTAATAGAAAAAAGTAGATAAGGTTTATAGGTTACTGAAATATAAGTTTATACTTAAAATCTTTCAATCTCACCGTTTTGCTTTGCCATAATTACTATATCAGCTGGCTTAAGAGCAAAAATACCATTTGTTACAACACCTGTAATTTGATTTAGCTCAGTTTCTAATTTCAGAGGGTTATCAATTTTTAGATTGTAAACATCTAAGATAACATTACCATTATCTGTGATTGTTTGTTCTCTATATACTGGTTGACTACCAAGATTTACTATTTGACGAGCAACATAGCTTCGTGCCATAGGTATAACTTCTATAGGAAGAGGGAAGTTACCTAGAGTATTAACTTTTTTTGACTCATCAATGATACAGATAAACTTCTTAGCAGCAGCGACACAAATTTTTTCACGTGTTAGAGCACCACCACCACCCTTGATAAGTTCTTTGTGATTATTACACTCATCAGCACCATCAACATATAAATCAATTTCCCCAGCGTAGTTAAGGTCAATTACATCAAAACCTAGTGCATTAAGTTTGCTAGTAGAATCCTCTGAACTTGATACTACATTTTTGATTTTATTTCTATAGTTTACAAGTTCTTCTATAAAAAATGCTACTGTACTTCCAGTACCTACACCTAGTGTGATCTCTGAGGTAATACTTTTAGCAGCTTCAATAGCTGCAAGCTTTTTTAACTCGTCTTGGTTATTTTTTTTATTAAAAAACATTTTAAAACTTTCTCTTGTTAAATGACATTGCTAAAAAATACTTCCCTTGACAATATATATAATCGTACATGCCAAATCAGAGATAAATTGCCACATTACAGGCATTGCTCAGAATATATAACCAATTGTAACAATAATGCAGATAAAAGGTATCATTATTCTCAGCATAATATTAAATAGAGGTGAAAGTCGAGTGTTTGTGTTTTTGAGTATTTCATAGCTAAGTTTTTGAGCATCATAAATCCAACCAACTATCAATACATCAAATAAAAATATAAAAATAATCACTAAATGTAGTCCAAACATTTTAGAGAAGTCTATATTAGCTATACCAGATTCTATAAATGTAATAGTTATAATAAATGGTATAAGTAAAACTATGAGCTTTGTATAAAGTTTAGAACCAATTTCGAAGATGTATTTTAATGCCGCAATAAAAACAACTAAATTAAGAGTTGTAAATATTACTTCAAGAAGTAAATAATATATCGGCGAATTGAGTTTAACGATTTTGAAAACAATTGTGATTTTTAGGCCTTCAGTCGGTTGTAAATAGCTTCTATAATTACCTAAAATAGCATATATAGTAGCGCAAATGATAAATGAGAAAATTATATTATAAAAAATACTCTTAAAAGCACTAGTTTTAAGCTTACTATAATTATCATCACCAATATTTATTATATTTTTATAGAATGCTATTGATATAAAGTTACTTAAGATTGCATATGTTAGTGCTAAAGCAAACATTTGAGGCAATTGACTATTTTTTTGGTGATTTAAGTCTAAAAGAAAGTCTTTAATACCTAACATTCCTTGCGGTGAATATATTACTATTAGCATTAAAATAGTAACTAAATACAAAGATACATGGACTGTAGTTTTTAGAGTTTCATTTAAATTCAGCTTTCTTTTATCAGCTAAAATAAACATTAAAAGGATTACAATAAATACTACAAGTAGTGAGACATATATGGGTATGTTATTATTAAATTTGAGACTCTCATCACTTAAGCGATCAATAGCTGGTATGTTGTCAAAAAAATCTAAAACATAAGTTGCTATGTCAAATATTATCAAAGCTATTAAAATTACCATACAACCAGTTAATAAAACACTAACAGGCCTAAACTTAGAGCTTCTAGTAATTTTATTGACTAGCTTATTGTGTGAGTTTAAATCAGGGAAAGATTTTTGAAAATATATCGCAGCTATATTCATTGGATAACACAGTAATATAAGAAAAGCTATGTAAGCATAAAAGAATTCAAGCCCATTGTATTTAAAAACATTTGCAAAGAAGCCAAAGCTAAAACAAATTGATGCAGAAACAAGACCTGTAACTAGAGGTGCTGAAGTTTGTTTGATGTTCATTGTGTTCTCTATTTATTTACTAGTTGCGCAGTAATTACCGCGGAAAGTTATATTTTTAATAATCTTAGTATTTTTATCTATCGATACCCAAGTTGTACACATTAGCGCACCAAATTGGACAAAGCGTGGGTTTCTATTTGCCATTACAAGACTATTAATAGGGTTGCCGGCATAGGCTGGAGTGTTTGGATTAACAGCTTTACGAATATAAACATATGTTTCAATATTTGAGTCTGGAGATACTTGGATTACATTTTGTGGCATACGAAATTCTTGGATATAAGCATCAATACTTTTGCCAATCCATGCTTTTTGTTGATCTATATATTTCTGTCTGGTAGCACAGGAAAAAAGCATAGTAACTAAGCATGTTAATATAATTATTTTGAAGTAATCTCTTTTCATATCTTTTCCTATTTTATAAAACCAGTTTTTTTCATATATATAGTCAATAATGATATAGCTGCAGGAGTTATACCTGGGATACGTGATGCCTCTCCTAATGTCGTAGGCTTTTGTTCAGTCAATTTCTGTAGAACTTCATTAGATAGACCTTTAACTTGAGAGTAATTAAAATCTTTAGGAATAGCTTTTTGCTCAAAGGTTGCTAATCTTGCAATATCTTTATGTTGACGTTCTATGTAGCCAGAGTATTTTGCTGAAATTTCTATTTGTTCTATTACATCCTCATCTTTTAAGTTTAGATTTAGCTCAGATATTTGTTGTAATTTGCTGTAATCTATTTCTGGTCTTTTGAGTAAGTCGAATAAGGTACTTTCACGTGTCATTTTCTTATCTAAGAATTTCTCTAAATCACGAGCTTTCTGTGTTTGTGGACCTATCCAAGTGTTTTTCATAATTGCTATATTTTCATTAATAGCATTTTTCTTATTGATGAAGTATTGTTGATTTTCTTTGTTCAAAAGTCCTAGTTCACAAGCTTTATCAGAAAGGCGTAAATCAGCGTTATCTTCACGTAGAATCAGTCTATATTCCGCACGAGAGGTAAACATTCTATATGGTTCTTTTGTACCTTTAGTAATAAGATCATCAATTAACACTCCGATATAACTGTTTGCACGAGTTGGGTACCATGATTTGTCACTATCTAAGCTAATAGCGGCATTAATGCCAGCTACTAAACCTTGAGCACCAGCTTCTTCATAGCCAGTAGTACCATTAATTTGTCCAGCAAAATAGAGATTTTTGATATGTTTTGTTTCTAATGTTGGCTTTAGATCTCTTGGATCAAAGAAATCATATTCAATCGCATAACCTGGGCGCATTATAAAAGCTTTCTCAAAACCTTTAATCGATTGAATATAGTTACATTGAACCTCAAAAGGTAAGCTAGTTGATAAACCATTTGGATACAGCTCGATACTATTTAAACCATCTGGTTCAACAAATATTTGATGTCTTCCTTTGTCAGCAAATCTAACCACTTTATCCTCGATAGAAGGACAATAGCGTG